>NZ_JAKKCN010000001.1:430891-1181557 GCF_021728155.1 Vibrio sp. J2-4 | reverse complement strand
CCGTTAATCCAGTGAACGATGCGCCAACCATCAAGGTTGATGCCGTAGAAAGCATCACTGAAGACGCAGTGAGCACTGATACGGTAGTCGCAACCTTAACGGTTCGTGATACTGACACGCCAGAAGATGAGCTTACGGTGTTGCTAGAAAACAACTCAAAAGGTTACTTCGTGTTGGTTGGCAATGAAGTCAAACTAACTCAAGCGGGCGTCGATGCAGTTAACAACGATGAACTCAACCTTAAATACCTGACTATCAGCGCGTCAGTGTCGGATGGTGTTAATCCAACGGCTAGCGACAGTGATAGCTTGGTTGTGAATCGTGTTAACGATGCGCCAACAGTTGATAATGCCATTACAGATCAAGTGTTATCGGAAGATTTCGATGCATACACGATCGACTTGAATGAAGTATTTAAAGATTCCGATTCCTCGCTAGAATTCTCCGTCTCTGGCAATAACAACATCCAAGTCTCTATTGTGAATGGCGTTGCTACCATTACTCCGATTGCGGATTGGAATGGCAAAGAGACAATTACGTTCACAGCTAAAGACTCAAGTGGTGAAAGCGTTAGTCAAACGGTGAACTTCACGGTAGCGCCTGTGGCGGACATCGTGGCAGACAACGCGACGGTTGCGGAAGACACGCCAACCACCATCAAGGTTTTAGGTAACGACACGTTCGAAGGCGACGACAAAGTGGTGTCGCTGGATACCAACAACGGACCAGCTAACGGCACGGTCTCGGTCAACCCGGACGGCAGCGTCACTTACACGCCAAACGACAACTACCACGGTACAGACAGTTTCACCTACATCGTCACCTCCGGTGGCGTCAGTGAGTCCACCACGGTGAACGTCGATGTGACACCGGTCAACGATGCGCCTGTGGCGAAAGATGACATCGCTACGACACAAGAAGACACCGCAGTGACGATCGATGTCCTGCCAAACGATAATGATGTGGATGGCGATAAGCTGAGTATTGAATCAGCCTCTGTACCTAAAGAGCAGGGTACGGTTGAAGTGGAGGATGGAAAACTCGTCTTCACACCGGCAGAAAACTTCAATGGTGACGCTGAAATCACCTATATCATAACGGACGGTCAATTGACCGATGAAGCGAAGGTGACCGTTACCGTTAATCCAGTGAACGATGCGCCAACCATCAAGGTTGATGCCGTAGAAAGCATCACTGAAAACGCAGTGAGCACTGATACGGTAGTCGCAACCTTAACGGTTCACGATACTGACACGCCGGAAGATGAGCTTACGGTGTTGCTAGAAAACAACTCAAACGGTTACTTCGTGTTGGTTGGCAATGAAGTCAAGCTGACTCAAGCGGGCGTCGATGCGATTACCAACGATGAACTTAACCTTAAAGACCTGACTATCAGCGCGTCAGTGTCGGATGGTGTTAATCCAACGGCTAGCGACAGTGATAGCTTGGTTGTGAATCGTGTTAACGATGCGCCAACAGTTGATAATGTCATTACAGATCAAGTGTTATCGGAAGATTTCGCGACCTACACGATTGATTTAAACGACGCATTTAAAGACAGCGACTCCGTGCTTAGCTTCTCAGTAGCCGGTAACAGCAACGTGTTGGTTTCGATTGAAAATGGCATCGCGACCATCTCACCAACGGCAGACTGGAACGGATCAGAAATCCTAACCTTTACGGCTACCGATCCAAGCGGCGAGAGTGTTAGTCAAACCGTGAACTTTACGGTTGCGCCTGTGGCGGACATCGTGGCAGACAAAGCGACGGTTGTGGAAGACACGCCAACCATCATTAACGTCTTAGGTAACGACACGTTTGACGGCGACGATAAAGTGGTGTCGCTTGATACCAGTAAAGGCCCAGCTAACGGCACGGTCTCGGTCAACCCTGATGGTAGCGTAACCTACACGCCAAACGACAACTACCACGGTACAGACAGCTTCACCTATATCGTCACCTCTGGTGGTGTCAGTGAATCCACCATTGTTAAAGTTGATGTCACGCCAGTAAACGACAAACCTGACAGTGAAGACTTTACGCATGTCGCCGATGATCAGCTTACGCACGTTGTGTTTGATACCGATACGAAACCTCTGGGTAGCGGTGACCCTAAGGATCATATCGCGGATGTTGAAGACGACTTAAAAGGCAACGATCTACATGTCCGAATTACTGAACTGCCAACCTCAGGTACGTTGTTCTTTAAAGATAGTGATGGTGAGTTGCACGAAATTAAAGAAGTAAGCGATACGCTTTATGACAAAGACAGCCTTTACTATGAAGCTGATAATGTTGGCTTCTTATTAGGTATCAAAGATCGTCCTAATACGCCTAATAGCTCGGAATCTACAACAGATTTCAATAACTGGGGATTAAGTGAGGATGGTGGTTCATCACATTCCCGTACTGAGCATTTAGCAAATGGAGCTTCTATCACCATTTCTTCTGATAGCGGTGAGCTTGCGCAGTACAACCGCCAGGTGTCACACATCGGCAATGGTATCGCTGACAATGATGGGCAGGGTATTGAGAAAGGTGAAACGATTACGATCGATTTGTCTAATAATCCTGTGGGCAGCGTAAACCTTGGCTTAGATGGATTAGGTGGATTGTTTGATTACGGTGATGACAACGCAGCACTTATTACGGTTACATACTTAGATTCAAATAATGTCCAACAGACTCAAACGTTCGAGTTTTTGAAGCCTGAAGGCAACTTCATGCTATTCCAAGAAACAAGCGTTGGTTATGGGAAAGATCTAGCTCTTCCTGAAGGTTCGGTCATTACTCAGTTAGATTTTTCTACGAAAAATGAAGGTAACTGGGAGTTACGTTATGTAGAAGGTGTTCCTGCCGAAGACAGCTTTGGATATGTGGCAGTCGACTCTGAAAATGGCGTTAGCGATCCATCTACAGTCAATATCGTTAACGAAATGTTAGATGGTAATGTTGCGGAGAACGGGCCAAGTCTCTCTGTGGTCGGTGATAGTGTGACCGAGGGTGACAATATCACGTTCTCGGTTGTTTTAGATGAAGTCACCAGCACTGCTGTTAAGTACCAAGTTGATATGCTTGCTCAAGGTTCTTCAGTTGATAAGAATGACGTAAATCTATCGAATGCAACCTACACAAATGGTGTTGTTTTCTTAGGTGGTTACTTGATTGTTCCAGCAGGTATAAGTAGCTTCGAAATATCGATTCCGACTATTGATGACTTGGTTGTGGAAAGCAGCGAAACGATCGTTCTTGAGCTCGGAGGTGAAACGGGGACGGCAACAGTTCTTGATAATGATAGTACAGAACTTAGCGTAATAGATGCTGGCGATGTCATTGAAGGAACTGACGCAATATTTACCGTTTTACTCTCTAACCCTGTTCAAGAGGCCGTTGTCGTCAATCTGAAGTCAACAACAAATGATAGCTATACTGCGGAAGATGTTGATCTAGGCACTATGGTAGTGACCTATGTGGATACTCATGGTCAAACTCAAACATTAGATATAGCGCCTAATGGAGACGTTACTATACCTCCAGGTGTCGCTGAAATTAAAGTCGCAGTCCCGACCAAACTAGATAATGTCCATGAAGGTGATGAGAGCTTTGGTCTGACGGTTACGGAAATCGGTAGTGTCACCAGTAATGGTATTGCAACTGGTAACGCAAATATTGTGGATTCTGATCCTGCACCTTTAGTTAGTATTAGTGCCGATCAAAACAGCGTAAATGAAGGTGAAACGGCAGGCTTTACGCTGACACTTGATAAAGTTGCAGATGAGAGTGTTACGGTTCATGTCGAATATAGTGGTGTGGCCCAAGATGGAAAAGATTTTGTTGGCGTTCTGAGTGTTGAAGTTCCTGCGGGTCAATCTTCAGCGGCTCTTGACTTACTGACGGTCACCGATGGTATTTATGAGGGCGCAGAATCTTTCACAGTAACCATTAAAGAGGTGGATGGCGCTGATGCGAGCATTGCTTCAAATAACAGCGCAAGTGTTGTGATCGTTGATGCCCAAAGTGCACCGAAAGTGACTATTGGCTCAGATCAATCCTCAGTTGATGAAGGTAGTGATGCAAAATTTATCGTCAACATTGACCAAAAAGCAGATGAAGATGTACTGGTAACATTCACAATCGGAGGGAATGTTGATGACAAAGATTATATTGCTCCAAGTACGTACACAGTCACGATTCCAGCGGGTAAAACGTCGGCGCCGATTGATATAAAAACTCTCGATGATGGTATTTACGAAGATCTTGAAAACCTAACCGTGACTCTAATTGATACGGTTGGTGCAGATTCGACGCTTGCAAGTGACTCGAATGAAGCAACAGTATCTATTATAGATGCTCAGCACGCTCCAGAGTTTATTTCTGGCGGCGATAGTGCTGGTGACAAACCAAATGATGATGTTTACGACTTCGGGTCAGTTAACGAAAACACGGTGAGTGGGTCCGTTATTGGTACGGTCGTCGCTGAAGATCACGATAATGACGTGCTTGTATACCGCTTTGCAGATGGCTCGACCACTAATGGTATTTTTGATATCGACCCGACAAGCGGAGAGATTTCATTGAACAAGACAATCGATGATGTTGACTTGGGCGATTATACGCTTCAGGTTGAGGTTATCGATGGAACTGGCGGGATTGATACTGCCGAGGTCAATGTTTCTCTGGTAAATGTGAATGATGCTCCTGAATCTTCGCCTTCCGCGGTTGAGATGAGTGAAGATACCCAAGTGATGCTTGATTGGTCATCATTCGGTATTAGCGATGTGGACTCTAACGTATCAGAGCTCTCCGTCCAAATCACAACGCTTCCTAGCGATGGGTCATTAGAGTATAAAGATTCGCAAGGCGATTGGCAGTCTGTCCAAATCCATCAAGTGCTTGATAAATCGCTCTTTGATGAAAACAGTGTTCGTTTTGTACCTGAATTAAATGAGTCTGGCAGTGACAGTTTCGGCGGAAATCAAGTCGGAGACCAGGAGTCTAGTTACGCTCAAATTGGCTTTAAACCAACAGATGGACAGAGTACCGGTCAAGAGTCAACACTAACAATAGACGTAAACCCTATCGCTGATAAACCGAACTTAATCGCAGTGACGCACGAGAACTCATTACCCCAACAAGAGTTTAACGTTACGACATGGAGTAATGTTCAAGTTGGTTCTAGTGATGGTATGGGGGTCAATGGAGAGACTCTAATATCAGCGATCAACGCTCTTGATGCAGCAGATGGTACTCAATTGAGTTGGTCAAATGTGGAAGATTTAGGGACTAATGCGACCTTAGCAAATGAGGCCGTTCTCGTTACATCTCTTGTTTATCTGGAAGCTGGTTCGAGTTACGACTTTGTTGGCCAAGCCGATGATAGCCTTGCAATCAAGTTGGGTGGTACGTTACTTGATCAAGCTCGTTGGGGTAGCGACAGTGGTGATATTAAGGGTGCTAGCTTTACACCTTCGGTATCTGGCTTTTATCCAATTGAAATTTATCACCATAACCAAAGTGGTCCGGGTAACTTTAATGTGGATGTATCCATTAATGGACAAGCACCTGTCAATCTGAGCAACAGCAGTCTTTACGTAGTTAGTGATGAAAGTGCACTAGAAGCAACTGATATCAGAACGTCTGAACTACAAGAAGTTAATGGTGTTGCGTTTTACGAAACATATCAGCTGAACGAAGGGTTACAAGATACAGCGATACCGCTCTCTGAAATAAAAACAAGCTTAAATGATAAAGATGGCTCTGAATCACTTAAAGTCACGCTAACTGGCTTACCTGTAGGTGCGATCCTTTCAGATGGAAACAGTTCTATTACTGTAGCAACCATTGATGAAGAACTGGACGTGACAAGTTGGGCATTAGATACACTTACTGTGACTCCACCAGCTGGCTCCCATGATGACTTCACAATCAATTTGACGGCAACGAGTACAGAACGCGCGAATGGTGATTCAGCGGAGTCTAACTTAGCGATCAATGTTGTAGTACATGAGAACTTACCGACGGAAACGGAAAGTGATATTGGGAAGACCAACGAAGATAGTTCGCTACAGGGTAACGTATTGCGTAATGACTTTGATGACGACAACACCCTGATGGTTGATCACATTACTATTAATGGCACTGACTATGCGGTAGGTGAAAACGTATCTTTGACCAGTGGCACTTTATTAGTAAACCAAGATGGTAGTTACGTATTTGAACCTACCGAGCACTGGTCAGGTGATGTTCCATTAATTAATTACACCACAAATACTGGCGCAACAAATACGCTTGATATCAACGTTGTCGCAGTTGCAGATGCCCCTGCGATCACGATTAATGTTGGAGAGTTAGTAAAAAGAGATGCTGTTGATCCTAATCACAACTTAGCTACTTCTGCGATAGATAAAACGCCTACAGAGAATGAACTCGTCGCTGCTGATCTTGGTTTGGATGATGTCGAGCAAAAAAATCACTCATACGCCGGAGTGATGCTAGGAGACAACAACGACAGAAGTGATACCGATAGTTTATTCGTTGGGACTGATTACAATGACACCTTCTATGGTGGCGGCGGTGATGACGTATTTATTGGCGGTGGTAATAACGACTCTTTCTATGGTGATGATGCGTCCACTATTACAGATTATGATGGCCAAGATACGGTTTACTTAACTGGAAACTTCAGTGACTACAAAATGACCTTCAAAGACGATCATGGAGGTCAAGTCCCATATTGGATTTTGCTAGATAATCGTTCTATCGATTCGGTAAACGACCACACAGGTAGTGATGATCGTGGTGATCACTTATATGAAATTGAACGAATTGTTTTTGCAGACAAAGTCGTTGAATTGAAGCCCGACGGCACCTATGAAGTGCTTCAAGAGCGTTGGATTCCCGTTGATATTAACGTTGATTTGGTTGATGTCGATGGAAGTGAAAGCTTGGCGCAAACTGTTTTTGTGGAAGGTTTGCCGGATGGTGTAGAGCTGTATATCGATGGACATGCCGTTAATCAGGACGCAAACGGTAATTACCTTGTCACTCTGGATGCTAACGGTAAGGTCTCTTTAGATATCAGAGTGCCGTTTGATTATGAAGGTAGTCTAGAGTTCCCACTAAGCGTTACCGCGACGTCGGTTGAAGAAGCAAATAATGATGCTGCTTCAACAACAGAGTCTGTTGAGCTTACAGCTCGTGACTATGTTCTAGAGTCGGGTTCACATGGGAACGATCAGATAACGGGCAGTGACGATCACGATATTATTGTTGGCGATGTCCAAGGATTGGAGATTATTGCGGGTCAGGACTACAACATCGCCTTTGTTTTGGATACTTCAGGGAGCATGGGTAACTGGGTAGGAACTGCGAAGCAAGAAGTGCTAGATGTGTTTGATGAACTGTTAAGCGCTGCAAATCAGGGTGAGAAGCCTGGAACAGTGAATATTCACCTCAGTGAGTTTGCTTCAAGTGCGTCAGCAGTTATTTCCGTTGACTTGAGTTCTCCAACAGCAAGAGATGAGTTTGTAAAAGAACTGAATAGTGCTATAGGTGATGAGGGTGACGGCGGCACAAACTATGAGGCGGGTTTACAGTCAGCTGTTGAATGGTTTAGCAGTCAACCTAACCCTAATGGCCAAAATATCACGTACTTTGTTACTGATGGTCAACCAAATAGAGCAACGCATCTCTATCATTTAGCGCCGAATGAATTCTCGAAAGTGATTTTGGATGTCGATGATTCTGGCAAGCTTGTTACCCTGCAAGATATAGTTAGTAACAGTAGTTATTCATACGGACAGACGGTTACCTACAAAGGTGACGTCGTTATAGATAGTTACGGTCAGGTATATTCACCGCTAACAGGCAGAACCCTTGGTGATATCGACAGATATAATGATTCTATCCGTTACTACGATGAAGGTGGTAGCTCAACACAAGCTCAACATATGTATCAAGTGTTAGCAGCATTGTCTTCAGTAGAGTCGATAGGTCTTGGTAGTGGTGTTGATGAACAAACACTTAAGCAGTATGACACTGATGGTGTGGTAGAGTCAGATATCGATGTTACTAAACTTGCTGAAACGATATTGGGTCAAGATGTGCCCCTAAAACAAGGCTCAGACACTATTCAGGGTGGAGAAGGTGACGATATCTTGCTGGGTGATTTAATTGAATTTGGCGGTAATGAGCAAGGTTTGAGTGCGATTCAATCACATGTGGCACAGCAAACGGGTCAAGATGTTTCTACCATTGATGGTGAAGACATCCATGAATACGTTAAAAATAACCTAGAAGAATTCAACCAATCTCACCAAGGTGATAAGTCGGATAACTTATCTGGTGGTGCTGGCAACGATTTACTGTTTGGTCAGGGTGGTAACGACATACTCGTTGGTGGTGAAGGTGATGATATTCTGATTGGTGGTTTAGGTAATGATATCTTAACGGGAGATGAGGGCTCTGACATCTTTAAGTGGAGTGAAGTGACCAACGAGGTTGATACCGTTACTGATTTCAATAAAGATGAGGATACGTTAGACTTCTCCGATCTGTTTGATGACTTATCTAAAGATGAAATTGGAGAGCTTCTTACTGATCTTCAGTCCGGTGATCATACTGGTGATGTCGGAGAGTATCACGTAGAAGTGGCACCAGATGGCGGCTCGGAAGCGAACTTGAGTATTACGAAAGGTGGCTCGACATTGGACATCCATTTTGATGGTGCAAGTGTCGATGATGTGACTCAAAGTCTGATTGCAAGTTTAGAAGCGCAATACAAAGACATGTAGCATGTCTAGCCACAGGTGAAATTGAAAATCAAAAAAGGTCTAGCATTTTGCTAGACCTTTTACTTTTAAACTCCGTTCATTGCGATGTTAGCTCTTAGGAAGTGTCGTGAAAACGGTCCACTCTTTCTTCACTTCACCTTTGTGGCCAATCACCGTTGCGGTGACTCGACGGTTCAACGCATGACTCACTTGGTCGGTGCCTTGTGTTGCAAGCACCGTGTCTCCATAGCCGACAATGGTGACTCTATCTCCACTAATACCATTCATCATGAGTTCTTTTCTAACGTTCTCAGCGCGGCGTTTAGATAAGTCAAGATTGTGTTCTGCAGTACCAGTACGACTGGCATAGCCCTGAATCTCTATCGATGTATTTGGATACTCCTTCAAGAAGTCGGATAGTTCTCGAATTTGCTCCGTAAAGATAGGATTGATCACATCGGAATCATTCGCGAACAGAACTCGAATTTGCATTTCTTGCGAGGAGTCGACATACGAACCGCAGCCATCGTTATCAATCTCGGCACCTAAAGGAGTACCCGGACATAAATCGCGCTCATTAATGACTCCATCAGAATCATCATCAAGATGATCTGCCCACTGATCGGCAATTGGCGTATCAATATAATCATATTCATCGCCTTTATCGGATGAACTGCATGCCGAAATCATCAATGAGAGTGCAATAAGAGTTATGTATTTCATAATTAATACTCCACTTCTTCTAGCCATTCTTTAGGCATTTCAACCCTTAATGCACTCAACAGTTGACCTGTTGCGTTCATCACTCGATATTTGGCGTACTGCTCTGCGTATTTAGAATCTAAGTAGTCTTTACGTGCCTCAAAGAGTTCGTTTTCAGTATTCAATAGATCAAGCAGCGTTCGCTTACCAATGCGATATTGTTTTTCATACGCAATAACGGTTTCAGATGCCGAGTCTACATGATCTGACAGGAACTCTTTTTGCTGTAGGGTCAAATCCAGTGCGCTCCATGAAAGCCTTAACCCTTCTTCAACATTGCGATAAGCACCTTCACGTAAGTCTTTCGCTTTATTTAACTGATAGGCGAAGTTTTCTGAGTTTGCAGCGTCACTGCCGCCATTAAATAGGTTGTAGCGTAGACGTAGCATGGCAAGTGTCTCATCACTGCGGCCTTTTAAGCCATCAGCGTCGTCACGCCATGTTTGTGAAGCTTCAATGGAAATGGTTGGGTAATTAACACCTTTAGATTGTTTGTATTGAAACTTAGCAGAGTCCACGTCTGCGAGCGCGACTTGAATGACAGGGTGCAGCTCAAATGCCAAACCTACCGCTTCATCAATGGTGTATGGAATGAAATTCTGATCCGCTCTTGGAAAGATCAACCCTTGCGGGGTTTGACCCACTAAACGAGTGAACATAGTGTGAGAGTCGTACAAATTATTTTGAGCAGCTGCCAAATTACCGTGCGCTTTTGCCAAACGTGCTTCTACCTGTGTTAAGTCAGCGGTAGAGCCGATACCTGAGTTGACTCGTTTTTTAATGTCTTCGTAAATATCTTTGTGAACCGCCAAGTTATTTTCAGAAAGCTTGAGTATTTCGTAAGCTTTTACTGCGTCTAAATACACTTTGGTGACTTCAAGCGCTTTATCTGATGCATCGGCCAAAAGTTGAAATCTAACTGACTCTGCATCGGCTGCGGTACGATCGATATCATTTAAGGTTGCACTGCCATCCCATATGAGCTGAGTTAGTGTTACCGAAGCTTCCTTTCGAGTGTAATCTGTATCCCCACGTCCCACCTCGTCAGAAGGGTCTAATCCCTCGTAACCAATGCCCGCATCTAAATCAATAGAAGGTAAGTAGGCGCCCGAAGAGGCTTCATTTACGTATTTTCGACTGGTGAACTCGTTAAATGCGCTCTTAATGTCAGGATTGTTTTTTAACGTCAATGCCACGGCTTGCTCTAAAGTTTGACCGAAAACGGGTAAAGACACTATTAAACTACAGCAGCAAGCAATATTTAGTCGGTTCCATTTCACGGTATTTCTCCTAAAAATTCGTGTTGCTTTTTGCTATTTCATCTCATAACTGAGACGAAACATCATAAATAACAGTGCTTGAGTAAGGGATTTATCAACCTACTGTTAAAACTAGGCTTTTGTTTAAAAATTCCAGAATTTCGCCTTTTTAAACCTTAGCACATATGGCAAATGTTGCTCAGCAACACAGCATGTTTAGGCCAGAAAAAAGCGTGAATTCTTAATATCATAGCGTTTCGCAGCTAGCGTAACTCTGTACTTTTTGAATAACTCCGCCCCTTGAGTTACCAAGCATCCCACGAGCTGCGCATACAACGAAAAAATGATGATTTTGACTAAACTATAGACGTAAATGTAGGGGTGACAAACTTTTGACTTGGTTTGAAGTGGGGCGAGGTAGATATGGATCGAGTAACTTTGAGCTCATTGATGGGCAACATCGTGGTTATCGGGCTGGATGGGGAAATTAGGACCCTAGAAGAGGGACAACTACCTCAACCAGGAGAGTTAATAATTGATGAGGTATCAGATACTTCTGAGCTTGTGATCGAGCAGGTGACACCACAAGGAAGTTCGATAAACGTAACTGATGATATCACAGCGTTAATTGAAGCAATTGCTAGTGGGGAAGACCCGACTGAGCTGGGTGAAGAGTTTGATCCTGCTGCAGGTGAAGGAAACGGGTCTAGCCCACAAAATACGGGGGCTATAGATCGCACAGGTGCTGAATTACTCGCCAGTACCAATTTTGAGACAGTGGGAACTGACGGAACAGGATTTTCAAGTACTCAGGTAGAGACGCTACTCGATATTTTCCAAATACAACCACCAGAACCAACAGCAATATCAGTTCCTACAACAGTAATTGTTCAAGAGATTTCCAGCCCAACTGTCAATGAGGGTGATCTAGTTTCCTTCGACATCACACTTAACCAACCAACGGAAGACAATATCAATATCACTTTTTCTCTGTTCGATCAGACTGCGACTGGTGGATCTACTGACGAGAGCGGAAGTGACTACGTCAACGAGAGTGTTCTCATAACATTTTCCGATGGTACAACAGAAGAGATCTCAGTCGATGACAACGGTATTTTTACTGTGTCGGTCCCGTTAGGTGAAAATGGTTTTACGGTTTCTCTCGACTCTATAAATGACTCTATATTCGAAGGTCCAGAAACATTTACGCTTTCTGGCAACACAGAAGAACAAAGTACACCTGCAACTGGGATTGCAACCATTGTTGATGATGGTAGTGGGTCTGGTTTAAGTCCTGATGATGATCGTCCAACGGTAACGATGAGCGATGCAGGGACGATTAATGAAGGTGAGTTAGCCAGCTTTAAAGTGTCTTTATCGAATCCATCAGCTACAGATATTGAGGTCGAACTAAGTCTCAACCTCGGTGATACAGAAGCCGGCGACTTAGGTACCTTGGAATACAACACGGGCTCCGGTTGGGTCACGGTGCCAAACGATGGCGTGGTAACGGTGCCAGCCGGGCAAACTGAGTTTGATGTGCGCATTGCTTCCATTGATGACGCCGTTTACGAAGGCCCTGAAGATTTCAGTGTTACGGTAACGGGCATTGGGGCGGTGCAAGGCAGCGATACAGGTACGGCAACGATTGTGGATGACGGCAGCGGCCCAGATCCCGATCCAGACGATGACCGTCCTAGTGTGGCTATTACGGATGCTGGCACTATTAATGAAGGTGAAACAGCTAACTTCAAAGTTACGTTATCGAATGCGTCTGAAGCGGAAACGCAAGTAGAGTTGGGTTTTAATCTCGGCGACACCGAAGCTGGTGACTTAGGTATCTTAGAATACAACACGGGAAGTGGTTGGGTTGCAGTGCCAAACGATGGCGTGGTGACGGTGCCAGCCGAGCAAACCGAGTTTGATGTGCGCATTGCTTCCATTGATGACGCCGTTTACGAAGGCCCTGAAGACTTCAGTGTGACAGTAACTGGCATTGGGGCGGTGCAAGGCAGCGATACGGGTACGGCGACGATAGTGGATGACGGCAGTGGCCCGGGGCCTGATCCGGATGATGACCGTCCAAGTGTGACTATTACCGACGCTGGCATCATTAATGAAGGTGATACGGCTAACTTTAAAGTCACCTTATCGAACGCCTCAGAGTCAACTGTTCAAGTTGAACTCGGCCTCAACTTAGGCGATACCGAAGCCGGAGACTTAGGCTCCTTGGAATACAACACGGGAAGTGGCTGGGTCACAGTACCAAACGATGGCGTGGTGACGGTGCCTGCCGGGCAGACTGAGTTTGATGTGCGTATCGCTTCCATTGATGATGCGGTGTACGAAGGTCCGGAAGATTTCAGTGTTACGGTAACGGGCATTGGCGCAGTACAAGGCAGTGATACGGGCACGGCGACGATTGTGGATGACGGCAGTGGTCCAGGTCCCGATCCAGATGATGACCGTCCGAATGTCTACATCGTTGAAGATAGCGTGGGTGTTAACGAAGGTACCGATGCTGTGTATACCGTTAGATTGTCGGCGGCGGCCGATATCGATGTGACCGTCAGGTTGAACACCTCAACCGACGGCAGCAACACGGCAGAAGCGGACGATATAGGTAGCTTTGTGGTGACCCTTGCTGATGGTGTGACAGTGGTGAATGCCAACAGTGACGGTACGTATACCATTCCCGCCGGTGAGAAAGAGCTGAAAGTCACTGTGCCAACCACAGATGATGGCGTCTACGAAGGGGATGAAACCTTCACTGTGGCGGTACAAGGTGACACTGGCGTCCTAGGCAGTGACAGTGCGCTGGGCATTATTTACGACGGTGGTAACGGCCCTGGTCCCGATCCAGACGATGACCGTCCAAGTGTCTATATTGTCGAAGATAGCGTGGGCGTGAATGAAGGTACTGAGGCTGTGTATACCGTCCGGTTGTCGGAGACTGCCGATATTGACGTGACGGTAAGGTTGAGCACATCAACAGGAGGAACTAATACGGCAGAGCCTGGCGACATTGGTGCTATTAAGCTGACATTATCTGATGGAGTAACTGTGGTGACCGCCAACAGTGATGGCACGTATACTATCCCAGCAGGTGAAACCGATCTCAAACTGTTTGTCCCAACCACGGACGACGATGTGTATGAAGGAGGTGAAACCTTCACGGTTGCAGTGCAAGGTGCAACTGGAGTACTTGGTACTGACACTGCGTTGGGCATTATTTACGACGGCGGTAACGGCCCTGGTCCTGACCCGGATGATGATCGCCCGACCGTATCTATCTCAGATGCGGGTATCGTAGATGAGGGTGATATCGCGACGTTTACCGTGTCATTGAGTAATGCTTCGGAAGGTACAGTTCAGGTGCAGTTGACCTTAAACCCAGACGAAACAGAAGTGGATGATCTTGGCTCGCTAGAATATAACACCGGAGCAGGTTGGGTTGCTGTGCCTGTCGATGGCATCGTAACAGTGCCAGCAATGCTTACCGAATTTGATGTGCGCATTGCGACCATTGATGATGAAGTTTATGAAGGTCCGGAAGACTTCAGCGTGACCGTGACTGGTTTGGGCGCAGTTCAGGGCACCGATACTGGTTTGGCGACCATTGTGGATGATGGCACTAAAACGGACGACGATCGACCAACTGTGTCTATCTCGGATGCGGGTACCATTGATGAAGGTAGTTTCGCTACATTTACCGTGTCATTGAGTAATGCCTCAGAAGCAGCGGTCGAGGTTCAATTAACGCTGAATCTGGATGAAACAGAAGTGGATGATCTTGGCTCGCTAGAATATAACACCGGAGCAGGTTGGGTTGCTGTGCCTGTCGATGGCATCGTAACAGTGCCAGCAATGCTTACCGAATTTGATGTGCGCATTGCGACCATTGATGATGAAGTTTATGAAGGTCCGGAAGACTTCAGCGTGACCGTGACTGGTTTGGGCGCAGTTCAGGGCACCGATACTGGTTTGGCGACCATTGTGGATGATGGCACTAAAACGGACGACGATCGACCAACTGTGTCTATCTCGGATGCGGGTACCATTGATGAAGGTAGTTTCGCTACATTTACCGTGTCATTGAGTAATGCCTCAGAAGCAGCGGTCGAGGTTCAATTAACGCTGAATCTGGATGAAACAGAAGTAGGTGACCTTGGCACTCTAGAGTACAACACCGGTTCAGGTTGGGTAAGTGTACCTGTAAGTGGCATTGTGACGGTGCCGGCAGGTATGACGGAATTTGATCTACGCATCGAATCAATTGATGACGGTGTGTACGAAGGCCCTGAAGATTTCAGCGTTACAGTAACTGGCTTGGGAGCAGTGCAAGGCAGCGATACTGGTCTGGCGATCATCGTGGATAACTCACCACCTACAGCCCGTGATTTCATCATTTCGCTCGATGTTCAAAATGGTATTTTCCCGGTTCAGGATGTTGAGTTTGATGGATTAACGACGTCTGGGGAACAGCGTGTTGAAGATCTCGAAGATGACGCAGTTACTGCAAATGATGATGATATTTTAATTCAGGTCGTTAGCCTTCCTGAACACGGTGAACTGTATTATGTGGATGGAAATGGACAGGAAGTCATTATAGACGAAACCACACAGTTCCCTGAAAACACAGAGGTTAAGTATCGTCTGACTGAAGATTTCTTTGAGGAGCAGAGCTTTGACTCAGCCGATCTTCTTGAAGATCAAGGGAAAGATATCTTGGTTGGTTCTTACACTCCTCCTAACTCGAACTTAACGTTCACTGGAGGTCAGATCACCACCATTGGCAACAGCATCATCTTTGATTCCGACGCTCAGATTTCAGTCGATTTTGCGAATCAACAGGTCGGGTTGGTTGTCGTTTCGCCAAATGAAACGGGTCAGGGTGATGAAATCAGTACTGGTGAATATATTACGTTAGAACTGGATGAGGATTTATCAGCAAACGAAGCGAAACTGAATTTAGCCAGTCTGAATGACCGCTTCAACAGTGGTGGTGCATGGTTAACGGCATACATCTTCCTAAATGGTGCACTTGTTGATGTTCAGCAGTTTTACTCAACGGATATTACTTATACCAGCAACCACGAAGGTTCTATTACCGTTGCGTTAGCAAATGGCAGCTTTGATGAAATTCGACTTACTCCAGAAACCGATAGCGCGAGTGATAAAGCGGGCTTTACCTTGGTGGGGACTGAAATTACCAGCTTTACTGATGTGAACGATGACTTTACTTATCAGGCAATCGACACTGATGGTGCGGTAAGTAACGAAGCTACGGTAGCGGTTGATTTCGAGAACGTCACGGTAGAGGCTGTCACGGCGCTTGGTTATCAAACCATGGCCTTAAATTCGGATCTGAATCTGGTTATGGGGACAGATGGCGATGATATTCTGGTTGGTACTGAAGGCAATGACCTGATCATCGGTGGTTTAGGTAA
Source organism: Vibrio sp. J2-4 (assembly GCF_021728155.1). Classification (NCBI taxonomy): domain Bacteria; kingdom Pseudomonadati; phylum Pseudomonadota; class Gammaproteobacteria; order Vibrionales; family Vibrionaceae; genus Vibrio; species Vibrio sp. J2-4. Next base: position 1,165,315 of record NZ_JAKKCN010000001.1, on the reverse strand, counting down.
TGATATCTTGACTGGCGGTGAAGGTGATGACGTATTCAAATGGACAGAAATGCAATCCGCAACGGATACCGTGACAGATTTCAGTGACGGGGATCAGCTCGATTTTACCGATGTATTTGATGATATGAGTGGTACTGATATTTCCACATTACTTGATGATCTCGGCTCGGGCGATTATCACGGAAGCGTGGATGACATTTCCGTTGAAGTGACTGAAAGTGGAGGTAACTCGACGTTGACCATCAACAAAGATGGACAACAGCTAGAGGTTAACTTTGATGGTGCCTCTGCAGCCGATATTGCCAATAGTCTGATTTCTAATCTCGAGCAATTACGAGAATAGATGGCCAAAAATAAAAAAACGGAGCGTTTTTTCGCTCCGTTTTTTATTTAAAAATACGGTAAACTAACACTGTGATTACAGAACTTTACATGCAAAACCTTTCAGGTAGAAACCTTCCGGGTATGCTGTATCGGTTGGGTGGTCAGCAGCTTGTTCAAAGCGCTCCACAAACTTTACTTGGCGGTTAGCATCTAAGGCTGCGTCAGCAATGATTTTCTGGAACAAAACTTGATCCATTAAGCCAGAGCACGAATAGGTCAGTAGCGTACCGCCAGGTTTTAGGATTTGCATTGCTAGCATGTTGATGTCTTTGTAACCACGACATGCGCCGTTTAGTTGGGCTTTACTGTCTGCAAACTTAGGTGGATCCATGATAACCACATCGAACTGAGTTCCTTGGTCACGATACTCACGAAGTAGTTTAAACACGTCTGCGTTTAGGAACACGGCGCGCTTCTTCGAGATATCAAATTCATTCAGTTCTGCGTTGAACTTCGCAGTGTCTAGAGCAGGCTGTGATACGTCAGCGTTTATCACACGCTTTGCATCACCTTTCAGAGCGTAAAGTCCGAAGCCACCTGTGTAAGAGAAGCAGTTAAGAACTTCCTTGCCTTTCACATATTTCATCGCTTGCTGGCGACTATCACGTTGATCTAGGTAGAAACCTGTTTTATGACCGCCAACGATATCTACACTAATCTTTACGCCATTTTCTTCGATGACGACCGATTTAGGTGGCTCTTCGCCGTGCAGTACACCAGTGGCTTCTTTCAAACCCTCTTTCTTACGTACCGCGACGTCAGAACGCTCGTACACATTACAATCAGGGAAGCACTCAACTAGAGCATCAACAATGGCCTGTTTATTGTGTTCTGCGCCAGCACTGAGAAGTTGACACACAAAGAAGTTTTGGTAACGGTCAATCGTAACGCCTGGCATACCATCAGACTCTGCCGCGATAAGGCGGTAACCCGTAAGGCCATCACGTTCGATAATGTCTTCACGAAGAAGTTGTGCGTCTTTTAATCGTTTTACGAAAAACGCGGTGTCGATTTCTTCTTTATCAAAACTCCAAATACGAGCACGAATTTGTGAAGCTGGCGAATATGCCGCTTTAGCTAGCCATTTACCGTCGTGAGTGAATACATCAACCGTTTCGCCAAGAGCGGGTTCGCCCTCAACTTTGTTGATGCCTCGAGAGAAGATCCAAGGGTGCTTGCGCTTGACCGATTTCTCACGACCTTTTACCAAATAGATAGCAGCTGTCATTTCATTAGCTCTTGTTGAATTTTGAAAGGGGCGTATTGTCCGGGATGTGAATGGTAAAAGCAATATCCCTCGGCAATCCAGTACATTGTAGTGACTTTTAAATACAAAAAAGGGTCACTAAAGTAACCCTTTTATTTGAACTGGTCGTAACAGATTACGTTGCTATGCTTTAAGTCCAGTAAGGAGCGACTCCATGGTGTCGCTTTGCTTACGCAGTTGATCCACGTTTTGTGAAGTCGTGCTGATCATATTGCACACGTTATCTGCTTGAACTCGAATCTCTTCAACGCTTGAGGCGATATTGTCCGCGACTACACCTTGTTCTTCAGCCGCTGTTGCAATTTGAATGCTACTGTCGGATATAGTTTGATTTTTATCTGCCAAAGAGCCGATTTCGTGATTCACTTCCGTCATGAGGTTTTGTCCCTCATTTGCATTGTTCACAGTCACTTCCATCAGTTTAGTAAGTGATTGACTGTTACGCTGTAATGATTCGATCATCGCTTGGATTTCAACCGTCGCTTGCTGAGTGCGTCCCGCAAGAGCGCGAACCTCATCCGCAACGACCGCAAATCCACGACCTTGCTCACCAGCGCGTGCTGCTTCAATGGCTGCGTTCAATGCAAGTAGGTTAGTTTGCTCGGAAATCCCATTAATGGTTGTCACGACTTCATCAATTTGTGCGGCATTGGCATCTAACTCCGCTACTGCCTGAGACGCAGATTGAATCTCATTAGAGAGGTTCGAAATCGAGTGAAGCGTATTCTCTACTTTTACTTGTCCAGACTGAGCCACGCTGCGCGCATCATCGGTTTGTGCGCTTGAATCGTGAGCTAATGTCGCGACTTCTCGAATCGTTGATGCCATCTGTTCCGTTGCACTCGCAAGAGAGTTGAGGTGCTCTTGTTGCGTCGCAGAAATATCTGAACTGTGATGAATTGATTGATTCAGGTCTGAGCTAATTTGTTGCATTAACGCCACAGACTCTTGAATCGACAGCACCATTTGTTGCTCTCGTTCTGCAACTTTGTCTATCGTAATAGCAATTTCACTAAACTCGTCGCGAACTGGGAAGAAGTTCATTCTCGCGGTTAGGTCACCATCCGCTAGGGTGTTTAATGCTTTATTCATCGTGAACATTGCGCCGCCGATAAACGTCATGATGTAGTAAACGCCAAGCGCGAGAATAAACAAGCTCACACAGATGATGCTCACTTGAGTCGTTGATAGGGCAGTCCATAGAGAAAGTTCATGGTTTGCAACCAAGCTGTACGCACCATTTAGAACAGACACGGATTGCGGACCAGAGCCAAGAGAAACGGTTTCTGAACCAGCTATGAGGTTTGCTACTTGCGATTGAGAAAGGTTGCCTGCCTCTATCAGACCTTTCATAAGCATGAGCTCTTCTTGGTACATACTTGAGATCAACGTATTAGCCGCGCTATTAAGGACGAGAGTGAGAATGACTAAAGCAAGAAGAGGGAGAACGAAGAGCAAATAGAACTTTTCTTGAATCTTTAAGTGAATGAGATACTTATCAATCCAGCGGAATGGAATTTCTTTCATAATTATAATAACCGTGCAAAAACCCACTATCCTTAGTGGGGTGAATAGACGAAAAGAATATATCACTCAGTAAAAAGAAGCGGTACAAAGATGAACGTAAAGTGTGAGAGATTTATAGTAAAAGGTCACGTTCAAGGCGTCGGCTTTCGTTACCATACTTCCCATCAAGGATTGAAACTGGGTTTGACGGGTTACGCGAAGAACCTAAACGATGGTGATGTTGAAGTGATGGCGTGTGGAACAGACGCACAAATAGCTGCGTTTTCCGAGTGGTTGAAAGAAGGCCCGCGAACGGCAACAGTAGAGAGTGTGATACAGGAGTCTGCGTCATATAAGCCGTTGCGCGGTTTTAAGATTTTGTAAACTCTACAAGCATTTAGCTGGCTTTGGTAGGCCGGCTAATTTAGTCGCTTGTTTGGCTGGCCCCTTTTTAAACAGCTTGAATAGATACTTACTGTTACCTTTTTCTGGACCGTGCGCTTTTTCCATTGCTTTGACAAGCATACGCACAGCAGGGGAAGTATTAAACTCTTCATAAAAATCTCGCACAAAGTGCACAACTTCCAAATGAGCATCCGTAAGCTCGATGTCTTCTTCTTTTGCTAAAAGCTCAATCATACCTTCTTCCCATTGAGTATGATCCAGTAAGTAGCCTTGAGCATCAGTTTCAATTTCTTTGCCGTTGTAAACGAACATAACGTTTTATCCGTTAAGTGAACATGGATGTTTATAGATTAGCGACAGGTGAGGATGTTCTCAACAAAAGAATCTCGAAGTAGTGCCGAGCGAAGCAAAAGCATACAAAATGGTGAGTGCTTTTTGACTGAGTCAGGTGCTTTGATATAAATGCTCTTTTATTCAAATAAATAGGAAGCTATTCAGTTTGTTAGAAATTTTTCGGGGTGAGTACCAATAAAATTGCATGGATATCTAGGCTTATTCATTTTTGTGTTGGTTTTTTCTTGGCTACTTGTCTGAATATGGAATTTTATCGGTGAATGAATAGCTTACGACGTTGTGTTTGTTCTTATAGACCGATATTCTCTTGGGTGATAAGCAACCTACATTCTGGTTGTAAACAATAACGATGACAAGGAGTTAGTCATGTCGAAACAACGTTACATTGAAATAAATGACAACGTAAAATCCATTTGGTCTATTGAGCGTATTTGGGAGCTCGCGGAGTCCCTACCTGTAGAAGAAATTGCTATTGATGATATCAAAGGCCCTAATGAAGTGACCTGGTTTAGTGATGATGGACCACAGCCAACCTGTCGTGAGATCGCGAAGCATTGCCAACGCATCAACAATGCCGATTTGTCGTATCCCGTAATTTTAACCAATGATTACCGCGTTTTTGATGGTATGCATCGAATCGCCAAGCAAATCATGTTGGGTGAAGATACGATTAAAGTGAGACGTTTTAGAGAAAACCCTGAGGCTGATGAAGTTATCGAGTTAGCAGTCGAACAGGCGTAATGTACTTAATCACTGACAAAGAAAAAGCCCGAAGGAAAATACCTTCGGGCTTTTTAAATTCATCTTGTGTTGAACGATTAATCGTCGTTCATAATACCTAGAATGCTTAGTAGGCTAGTGAACAAGTTAAGGATGTTTAGGTACATCGAAATTGTCGCACTAATGTAGTTAGTTTCTTCGCCGCGAACGATACGGCTTGTATCAAACAAGATGAAACCAGAGAACACTAGTGCAGAGACGCTGCTTATTACTAGTTGGGCCATTGTTGAACCAACGAAAATGTTAATCAGCATCGCCACGATAACAATGATCAAACCTGCCATCAGGAAGTTACGCATGAAAGAGAAATCTTTCTTGCTCGAAATGGTGTAAGCCGATAGGCCTAGAAACACCATGCCAGTCAACCCTAGAGCTTGAGCAATGATCGTTGGACCGTTTGGAATCGATGCGTAGTAGTTAAGCATTGGACCTAAAGCACCACCCATTAGAGTTGTGAAAACAAATGTCCAAACGATACCAGATGATGAGTTGATTGCTTTTGGCATGACAAAGAACAAAATACCAATCGCTGCAATTTGCATCACGATCGCCATGATTGGTGAAATTTGCATTGCCATTGTTGCTACTGCTGCGATCGCACTGGTCATCAGTGTCATCGACAGTAGGAAGTAAGTGTTTTTCAGTACTTTGTTAGTTTCAAGTGTGTTGGGAACACTTGTTGAACGAGTAAACATTGGACTGTTCATAATTATCCTCAGTAAGGGAGTTTACTATTGGTACATTTATGGGGCTGAAAGTTCAAAAAATCAAGCCCTAACCATGCGTAACTTAGATAAAATAATAATAGAAATAAGATGTTATGTATTTGACAACTTGTAACACAATATTACTGCAGAGCAAAGTCACAGTGATTGTCACACAGAATTTTGAATTTACTAACAAAAAGCACTGACTTCATTGAAATCAGTGCTTTTATTATGCGAATTGCAAAAGATCTTAGTGATGTAAGATTTGCGCTAGGAAATTTTGAGTTCGATCTGATTGAGGGTTTTCAAAGAAATCAACAGGGTTGTTCTCTTCGATGATCTCTCCTGCGTCCATAAATATCACGCGATCGGCAACCTCTTTCGCAAACCCCATTTCATGTGTCACACAGAGCATGGTCATGCCTTCCTCGGCGAGCTCGACCATTACATCCAACACTTCGCGAACCATCTCCGGATCAAGTGCTGATGTTGGTTCATCAAAAAGCATGACTTTAGGGTTCATACACAAAGAGCGAGCAATCGCCACGCGTTGTTGCTGACCACCAGACAACTGGCCAGGATATTTCTCTGCTTGGTCCGGAATTTTAACGCGTTCCAGATATTTCATCGCGACCGCTTCTGCCTCATCTTTAGGCATCTTCTTCACCCAAATAGGCGCGAGCGTACAGTTTTCCAGTACGGTTAAATGAGGGAAGAGATTAAAGTGCTGAAAGCACATGCCCACTTCACGGCGCACAGCTTCAATATTTTTCAAATCTTCAGTTAATTCCGTACCGGAAACATAAATACTGCCAGCTTGGTGCTCTTCGAGGCGGTTAATACAGCGAATCATCGTTGATTTTCCTGACCCTGATGGGCCACAGATTACGATCTTTTCCCCGCGCTTAACATCGAGGTTAATATTCTTTAGTACGTGAAACTCACCATACCATTTATTCATGTCCTTCAATTGGATCATATAGTCTTGTTGTTGCGTCATAATACGTCCTTGAGCTTGATGAGTTATCGTTTGTGACCGGTATGAAGTTTGTTTTCAAGCCATATCGAATAACGCGACATGCCAAAACAAAATACCCAAAACACTAACGCGACAAATACATAACTTTCAGTAGCAAAGCCTAGCCAGTCAGGGTCGGTGTTTGCTGCTTGTCCTATACCTAGTACGTCAAACATACCAATGATAAGAACCAAACTGGTGTCTTTAAACAATCCGATAAACGTGTTCACGATAGAAGGGATCGTAATCTTCAGCGCCTGTGGCAAGATAATAAGCCCTGTTTTTTTCCAGTAACTTAACCCAAGTGCGTCGGCAGCCTCATATTGGCCTTTTGGAATCGCTTGTAAGCCCCCCCGTACTACTTCGGCCATGTAAGCCGAGGCAAACATCACTACACCAATAAGAGCGCGAATAAGTTTGTCTGTCTCGGACCCTTCGGACATAAACAAAGGCAGCATAACGGAAGCCATGAACAGAACGGTAATCAGTGGCACACCACGCCAAACTTCAATATAGACGGTACAAATACTGCGAATGATGGGCATTTCCGAACGTCTACCGAGCGCGAGTACCACACCAATAGGTAATGAAACGACAATACCAACTAGCGCAATGATGAGCGTAACGAGTAATCCGCCCCATTTGTGTGTATCGACCACTTCTAGCCCAAATATCCCACCATATAACAGCCCAGCGATAATGAATGGATAGATGTTTACGAAGAAAAGCCAAATCCAAATCCGTTTCGGTGTCTTTTCATACGCTAGCAACACAGTAAATATAGCCAATGTGATATAGAAAAGGCGAGGGCGCCACAGTTCAGACTCAGGATAGAAACCGTACATGAACTGCTCCCAGCGCACGCTGATAAATACCCAGCAAGCACCTTCTCGGCTGCAGTCGTCACGCGTCGAACCAATCCAGTCTGCGTTGATAAACGCCCAATCAACGATATGCCAAACTGCACTAAAGACAAGATAAGCAAGAATTACGGTAACAATGGAGTTGACAGGTCCATTAAATAGGTTTTTCCGCATCCAACCAACGAAGCCGACGGTATTGGCTGGTGGCGGGAGATCCGGTTGAAATTGATGAGTACTCATATTATCTCTCCACCAGCGCGACTTTACGGTTATACAAGTTCATTAATGCAGACGTAATCAAACTTAAGGTTAAGTACACGCCCATCGTCATCGCAATGATCTCAATCGCTTGCCCAGTTTGGTTCAGGGTAGTACCAGCAAAGACAGAGACAAGGTCTGGGTAACCAATCGCCATCGCTAACGATGAGTTTTTGGTGAGGTTGAGATATTGACTGGTTAAAGGTGGAATAATAATTCGTAACGCTTGCGGAATGACAACAAGCTTTAAAGTTTTCGCGCGTGGTAAGCCCAGCGACATCGCCGCTTCCGTTTGACCATGGCTAACCGCATTAATACCAGAACGTACAATTTCGGCAATGAAGGAGGCGGTATAAACGCTCAGTGCCAAAAGTAGTGCAGCAAGTTCAGGAATAATGCTAATACCACCTTGGAAGTTAAACCCTTTCAGTTCAGGATAATTTAGTGAAATTGGCATACCAGCAAGGAAGTAGACAATCAGCGGAAGGCCAACGACTAAGCCTAAAGCTATTCTTCCCATTGGCGTTTGTTGTCCAGTTAGGCGTTGCTTGTTATTCGCCCATACATTGATCAGCAAGCTGGCGATCACCCCGAAGATTAATGCAGCAATAACAAAGCCACTGCCTGGCTCCATTTCTGGTGCTGGAAAATATAAACCACGAACATTCAAGAAGATGGCTTCGCCAAGGCTCAAGCTTTGACGAGGTGAGGGTAATGCTTGAAGAACAGCGAAATACCAGAAAAATATTTGTAGAAGAAGTGGGATATTTCGGAACGTTTCGATATAAACAGCAGCCAAGCGACTTACTAACCAGTTAGAAGAAAGGCGAGCGACCCCCATTGTAAAACCAATCACGGTAGCCAGAATAATACCTAATACGGAGACTAACGCCGTATTAAGAAGGCCGATGATAAATGTTCTACCGTAAGAGTACGTTTCATCGTATTCAATTAATGTTAACCCAATACCAAACCCGGCTTCTTGATTTAAAAAACCGAAACCCGTAGCGATCCCACGAGCATCTAAGTTGTTCAGTGCGTTATTTATAATCGTGTAAAAGAAAAATACCAGTGCAGCTATGGCAATGATCTGGAAAATAGCAGAACGAAAGGCGGGATTATAAATCAAGCTCTTGCTTCCGCTCGGTTTGGACATCGTACTTGGCGATGCATCTTTTGTCGGTTTCATACAGCGATAACCTCAAACCTTAGTTATAGATATCTGCCTGTATAAATAGTCACGTCCTTGCTGGTCGAAGCATGTTTTCACCAGAGTTAAACGGCGATATTCGAGTTGAAATAGCCTACCTAAGCGAATACTTCTTACCATTCAATGAGCGGTCCTTACTCATACAGATGGATAAAATCAAGAAAAAGGGCGGCATGAACCGCCCTGATTAACTTGTTCTATCGGATTGGTGGCGCGTACATAAAGCCGCCTGCATTCCATAGCGCATTAACGCCACGAGAAATTTCTAACGGCGAACCAGTACCGACTGTGCGTTCGAAGCTTTCACCATAGTTACCGACTTGCTTGATAACTTGGTAGCCCCAATCATCACGAATACCCAAACCTTTGCCTTTCGGACCGTCAACACCAAGAATACGTTTGATGTTTGGATCTTTCGATTTCAGCATTTCATCCGCATTTTTCGAACTAATACCATACTCTTCGGCGTTAATCATTGCTGATAATGTCCACTTCGCAATGTTGAACCATTGGTCATCACCTTGACGAACGACGGGACCTAGTGGTTCTTTAGAAATGATTTCCGGAAGAACGGCTGCAGAAGAGGGATCTTTCAGGTTCAGGCGCAATGCATAAAGACCAGATTGGTCAGTCGTTAACACATCACAACGTCCTGCATCGAAACCTTTTGACGTTTGGGCTGCTGTATCAAATACGACTGGCTTATATGACATACCGCTATTACGGAAGTAGTCAGCAAGGTTCAGCTCAGTTGTTGTACCGGACTGTACGCAAACTGATGCACCATCAAGCTCTTTTGCGCTTGAGATGCCAAGATCTTTCTTCACCATGAAGCCTTGACCATCGTAGTAGTTTACCCCTACGAAGTTGAGGCCAAGTGCAGTATCACGATGCAGTGTCCAGGTGGTGTTACGAGAAAGCACATCAATCTCACCTGATTGAAGCGCAGTGAAACGTTCTTTCGCGGTTAGGGGTACATATTTAACTTTCGTTTTATCCCCAAGAACGGCTGCAGCCAGTGCTTGGCAATATTCTACGTCGATACCTTCCCATTCACCTTTTGAGTTAGGGTTAGAGAAACCAGGTAGACCGGTACTTACGCCACAAGTAAGAAAACCTTGTTTTGTGACTTTGTCCAGAGTAGTGTCTGCTGCTTGAGCTGATGTTGCCATCATCGCAGTAGAAGCCGCTACGACGGAAGCAAGAACTGTGAGTTTATTTGCCATTTGTATCCTTCCTGTATGATCCATGTTTAATCAGGAGTGACCTGAAATAACGTGTCCAATTCGTTAGAGTTATCGTCCTACGTGATTGATTTTCGAAGAAACGGTATTCGATAGATCAACCAGTTATAAGCGTAGGAAAGGATCTGTTAATTCTCAAATATATAATTTAAATGAAGTTTTGAGAGAACTTACAAAGCGCCTTGAGATTTAGAATGACGAAATGTTAATTGTTTGTAAATAGTGCAAATCATGGACAATTTGGTGCATCAGAACAATCAATAGAAGAGTGAACAATACAAGAGAATAAAAAGTTGTTATTAAAACTGTCATTAGCTGAGCTTGGTGAAGTTCAGTAAAAATTCGAACAAAAATTATTTGTGATACCGAAACAGGGTGATGAGCTTGCCCCATTTTTGGTAGCATGGTCTGCAACAGCTAATTAGAGTAATCATGGATTGAAATGCGATATTTTCCTCTGTTCTTAGATTTAATCAATAAACCCGTTCTTGTCGTGGGCGGCGGTGAAGTGGCAAGCAGAAAGGTGGAAGCGTTGCTAAAGGCAGGGGCGGATGTCACTATCGTTTCTCCAACGTTGGTCGACTTTCTGTCTAAGCTTGCTGCAGAGCATCAAGTGCGCTGGGTGCAACGTTTCTATTCAAGTGACATTGTCACTAAAAGCTTTGTTCAAGTGTGGGCCACGACAGATAATCCTGAGCTAAATCACCAAGTGTATAAAGATGCGAAAGAATTAGGCATCCTAGTGAACGTTGTTGATGATAAGCCTTATTGTGACTTCATTACGCCCTCTATGATCAATCGTGGCCGCATACAAATTGCTATTTCTAGTGGCGGTGCCTCACCAGTTTTAATTCGAAACATCCGTGAAAAGCTTGAATCGATACTTCCACAAAACATGGGGTTGATGGCGGACTTTGCTAACTCAAAGCGTAATTCGATTAAAGAAGCACTACCTAGCGTCGATTTACGTCGTAAGTTTTGGGAGCAATTCTTCTCGAATCCTGAGGTTGAAAACGCGCGGGATAATAGAGAGTTAGAAACGATTTACCAAGCGACCATGGCAACACCTTTGGATGAAAAAGGAAGTTGTACTTGGATACAGGTAGGGAAAGACGTTGAGATGTTGCCAATTAAGGCTGTGCGCTACATGCAACAAGCCGAGCTAGCACTTTACTCAACTCGATGCGAAGCGAACGTGTTAGAGCTAATACGAAGAGATGCAGAGCGAGAAGCTTTCTCCAGCGCAGCTGAACTCTCTGATATGTTGACCAAGGCTAAATCTGAAAAGCTTCGAGTTTGCGTGTTTATCCCTAAAGGGACGAGCGAGTTCTTATTGCTGCAAGGGCAGGACTTGGTGATATAACCACGTTAAAAAGTGGGCACTTGGCTTCTCGATTAAAAGGCCAACAAAAACGCCAGCGAACTATGCGCTGGCGTTTTTAAACTAAGTTACTTCTCAGACAGATTAATCACGGAAGTTGTTAAACTGGAATGGTATGCCCATCTCTGCTTCACGAATCGCTGCCATTGTCGCTTGCAGGTCATCACGTTTCTTACCGGTAACACGTACCTTGTCGCCTTGAATAGAGGCTTGTACTTTTAACTTTGCGTCTTTGATAAGTTTCACTACTTTTTTGGCTGTTGGTGTATCGATACCTTGGCGGAAAAGCAGAGTTTGGTGCCAGTTCTTACCAGTTACATCTGGGTCCTGTGCATCCATTGCGTTTGCATCAATATTACGCTTTGCCAAGTGGCCACGTAAAATATCGCGCATTTGCTTAAGTTGGAAGTCACCTTCCGCAGACATTTTTACGTTTTCTTCTACTAGCTCAAAGCTCGCATTAACGTTGCGGAAATCGAAACGAGTAGACAATTCACGGTTAGCATTATCAACGGCGTTACGTAGTTCAACCGTATCGATTTCAGAAACAATATCAAACGATGGCATGAAGATTCCTTGATTATTTTGTTATAGGGACTTTCGGGATTTAACGGCGTTTGCCAGCATATCTAGCATTGTAGCAGTATCTTCCCAGCCTAGGCATGGGTCTGTAATAGATTGACCATACGTTAGGTTGTTGATGTCAGTCATTGGCTGATTGCCTTCAAGAATAAAGCTTTCAGCCATGATACCCGCAATACGAGTACTGCCTGACTTAATTTGGTTACAAATGTCTTGAGCAACGTCGATTTGTTTTCTGTGCTGCTTCTGACAGTTTGCGTGGCTGAAATCCACAACCAAACGTTGTGGCAAGCCAAACTCGGCTAGAGCATCACACGCTTGTTTTACTGACGCTTCATCAAAGTTCGGGCCTTTCTCTCCGCCGCGTAAAATAATATGACCATATGGGTTACCACTTGTACGATAAACCGTCATGCGGCCATTCTTATCTGGAGAGTAGAAGTAATGCGAGGCTTTCGATGCGCGAATTGCATCAATTGCAATTTTTACGTTGCCATTTGTGCCATTTTTGAAACCAACTGGGCAAGACAGCGCCGATGCCATTTCACGGTGAATTTGCGATTCTGTTGTACGAGCACCGATCGCGCCCCACGTGATCAAATCCGCTATGTATTGACCCGTAATCATATCAAGAAACTCAGTAGCAGTCGCAAGACCAAGCTTGTTGATATCCAGTAGTAGTTTACGTGCTTTATGGAGACCAGCTTCAAGCGCGTAAGAGCCATCTAGGTTAGGGTCGGTAATTAAACCTTTCCAACCAACTACTGTACGAGGCTTTTCAAAGTAAGTACGCATCACGATAAACAGTTCGTCTTTGTACTTGTCTTGGATTTCACTCAGGCGAGTGGCGTAATCAATGGCAGCTTCAGTGTCGTGAACAGAACACGGACCTACAATCGCAAGAAGGCGATCGTCTTCACCCGATAAAATGTTTTCAATCTGACGACGAGATTGAGCGATACGGTCTGCAACGTCATCCGTAATAGGATGTACACTACCTAGCTCTGCTGGGGTAGGCATTGGACCCAAAGGTTGGGTTCTCAATTCATCTGTTTTTATAGGCATGTTATAGCTTTATTCTCTATTGCGAAGGGGTAAAGATAACGGAATTACAGGCAGGAATAAACCGTTTCACGGGAATCTTCGCCAGGAAATACCGAATTGTATACAAAGGTGTAGGTATTCATTTAAATGACTTATGTATAAATGACAAAACTTGATCATTAAATCAATATATATACATTTGAATTTATAACCATTTCATCTATCTCACCGTTAGGTAATCAAGATAACAGCGGCAAACCTCATGTTTATCTGTGTGACAATGTCACTAAATTGGTGGGTAAATAACTCGTGAGATCGAGCTTTTGTTAACATTTCTTTGACATCTATTTCTTTCGTTGATTAACTGGTCTGACTAGATTGGTAAGGAGACCAAAATGTTATCAGCTGTACGTCGTGCAAATTTGTATCTAAATCTATTCGGCTTTTCTAAAGTGCCTCTGATTTGGCTTTGTCATCCTAAGATCATTGCGATAGATAGCGAGCACGTTGAGGTTCGAATTCCTTTGCGAAGAAGAACAAAGAACCATTTGAATAGCATGTATTTCGGCGCTTTAGCTGTTGGGGCGGATGTAGCTGGTGGTTTTCTTGCTATGAGCAAGGCGCAAGAAAAAGGAGAAGCGATCTCTTTAGCATTTAAAGGCGTCAAAGCCGAGTTTTTAAAACGTCCGGAAGCGGATGTACACTTTGTGTGTAACGATGGTCATGTCATTGATGAGATGCTCGATCATACGTTGGCAACGGGTGAACGAGTGAATCGCGATGTAAAAATCGTCGCGTTGTGTCCTAGCTTACATGGTGACGAACCTATGGCTGAATTCTCGTTGACTCTTTCGATAAAAAAAGCAGCTCAACAAAGAAAAGAGGCTGCTTAGTGGTTTGCTGTTTTTAAAAAATATCGCTTTAATTGAGTTCAATCTGCTCAATCGAGACGATTTTGGAGCGGTTTAAGACCACTTTCCAACGGTAATAAACAGGCTCATCGGTGTGGTTGTCTTCTTTGACAATCACATTGAGCAAATGACGTTTCTCTACCGACTCTTTGGTCACTTGCCCTTCATTTAAACGGTAAACTCGGTTTGAGCTTTTATCCATCAAGCGGATGATAGGGCGCAAACTGATGTTCAGTGTTTCTCTTGTTTGCTCATAACCACTCAAGAATAGAGAGGTCGCCATTTCGGTTTTCTCGTGATAATGAAGTATCTGCTCTTCGCGCTGCACGACGCGCTTCTTACGTATTCTTTGAATCTTATCTGGCAAGCTACTTAACGTACGATAATCGAGCCACTCTAATTTTCTGCCGACCACTTTTTTCGTTGTTGGATCAACATACTTCTTACGCCACTTTGGCTTACCTTTACGGATCCATCGCCACATTGCATCGCGCAAATCATCTTTAAAGATTTCTCGTAGAGCATAAATAAATGACATCGCGATAATGAAGGACGCGGAAATTTCCCCAAGATAATCGCGAGCGAGAATCACGGTTGAGGTCACGACAACCATCACCAAGCCAGTAGCAATACCTTTGATAGCACGCTTGATGTTATTACCCATTGATATGGTTTCTTCACGAAGCACGATAGGGTGTTCAATCAAGCGTCTTAGCAAGCGCATTTTGTTAGATAGGCGAGTAACGTCTTCAACGACTCTTGGAGAGTTGTACTTGTTGAGTTTTCGATGGGCTTGCTCTTTTTCACAGAGCGTGATCAAGCGTTTCTTAATCGTGCCATAATCGCCTTCACGCAGGAGATGAGCCACTAGAGATAAAAACTTCTGCTCGGTATACCAAGACAGGTAGTTATCGATGTTAACGTAGTACCGTTTTAAGTTCTCTTCATAAGGAATAGAACGTCGCAAGCGCTTTAAGATCTCAAGCGTGAGCTCGATAACTTCGTCTACTTCATCTTCCGTTACGGAGTTGTTCTGATGCTTGTTTAAACTTGCTACCGCTTTGTCTAGCGCGATAACGTATTGGTACGCGAACAAACTCAAACTTACTCGGTATTGTTGATTCGACAGGCGTCCACGTTTGGCAAGTCGACTGTGTACTAGCGGTAGAAGGATTTCAGTACTGTAATAAGAACGTTGCTGTGTGATTGAAGTGTAATAAAATTCGGATTCACTGATGATATCGGCGTTTAAACCAAGCTCACCAGGTATAAAAAAGTAAATATCTAGGTCGACACTTTTGCTCTTTGCGAGTGCATGACTGATTTTTAATGTTATTGAGTCTTGTTTATCGACGGTGACCAAAGAAAGCTCCTGACTTTGTTAAAGCATTCTTAACTTATGCGTACTGTTGAGCAGGTAAGCATAAAAGTGCTAAAAGAGTGACTGGGGCATATAGCTGAACGACAACAGCATAACAGAGCACTATGCTTTTCTCTCTGATTTTCTTGTTAGTTTAGGTATAATTCCGCGTAAATTTAAAAAGAGACAAAATCAATGATTAAAATTGGTCAAATTAACAGCTTAGAAGTCATTAAAAAGGCTGATTTTGGCGTATTTCTGGATGGTGATGATTACGGTTCTGTTCTACTGCCTAATAAGTATGTACCAGAGGGTACTGAAATTGGTGATCATGTAGACGTATTTTTGTACTTCGATTCAGAAAGCCAGCTTGCTGCGACCATTGAAAGACCTATTGCCCAAGTGGGTGAATGGGGCTTAATGAAGATTGAGGGCGTCAACGCGACAGGTGCTTTTGTAAATTGGGGCATCAAAGAGAAGGATTTACTTATTCCTTTTAGTGAGCAACGCACTCGCTTCTCTGCGGGACAAACTATTCTTGTCTATGTTTATACTGACAAAGCGTCAGGCCGCATTGTTGGTACGACTAAGTTCAACAAATGGTTAGACAAAACTCCGGCGAATTATGAAGTTAACGAACAAGTTGATTTGATCATCGCAGAGCGCAGTCAACTTGGCTACAAAGCGATTGTTAACGGAAAGCATTGGGGCATGATTTTCCCATCAGATGTGTTTGGTAAGCTTTACATCGGTAAGAAACTGAAAGGCTTTATTAAGCAAATTCGTGAAGATGGCAAAATCGATCTCGCGTTACAAAAAGTCGGCGTGGCAAAAATGGACGATCTTTCTAGCAAGATTCTTGATCTGTTAGAGAAGAAAGGCGGCTTTTTACCTTTGAACGATAAGTCTTCTCCTGAAGCGATTTTTGATGCTTTCCGTACAAGTAAAGGTACTTACAAAAAGACCATTGGTGGATTGTACAAGCAGGGCAAGATTGTTATCGAGAAAGACGGTATTCGCCTGGCGTAGCCCAAACTCACGTATAGCGGATCTGCAGCCAAAAAAACGGCCCAAACTTTTCCTTTTTTTGGGCCTAGGGGAAACGGCTCCGCAGAGCCTGCGCTAAACTTTTTCCAACAATAATTTTGTTGGTGAACATAGAGAGAAATGCCATATCAAAGCATTACTTTGATACAACTAGTTTAGTACAGCGTATCCGGATCGCTAGCGAGCCCAGTTGCTTTCATACTTACGAATTAAAAAGCCATCGCAAATACGATGGCTTTTCATTTATTTATGATTCGTTACTTCTTTAAAATAAGTTCTTATCTCGTACTAATTCGCGAGGAAGACCATTCTTTATTCTGTTGCTTACCCACTTTCCAAGGCCAATGACTGCGCCTTGATAGGTGACAAGCACTTCGCCTTTACCTGTTTTCATTCCCTCAGGAATCGTTTGTGGGCGAACATCACGTCCCATGTACCATTCGCGCGCTTCTTCAATGGTTAGCTCGATGGCGTTTGCCTCAGAGCCCGTCGCTAATGCCGTTGCCACCTGATGCTGCCAACGGTAGCCATTTTTATGGGCTTCCGCGATCTTTATACCCATACGGGAGAAGCGTAATTCGCCGATCATTGGCTCTAAAGAATTAGGGAACAACCAGACATCTTTATCGCGAAGCCATACAGAACTGTCATTCGGAAGTTCAATACCTAACGCACTTTGCAGCTGTTGGGCAATTTCAACCGATTCTTTTTTCGATGCTTTGGTAAACGGGAACTTGCCCATGCGCTTTTTGACCTTTGGTGGTTCAACAGCAGCCAGTTTACGAATTCTTGCAACAAAGAACCCTTCGCAGTCGTAGACCTGTGGAAAGATATGCAAAAAACCTTCTTCAGTTAGAGCAGCATTTGCGTTTTCAAACAAGGTCTCAAGGCTTTCAAACTCAACGGCATCACCAAAGGTTTCTTTCAAGTGATGACAAACTTGTTGGTTTTCTTCGGTACTGAGTGTGCACGTTGAGTAAACCATCACACCACCGGGCTTTAGTGCATGAAAGGCGCTTTCAATAAGATCTTTCTGTGTGTCAGCGATGTCGAGCACGGAAGCTTGCGTCCAGTTTTTCATTGCATCTTCGTCTTTGCGAACGGTGCCTTCGCCGGAGCAGGGCGCGTCGAGCAGAACCGCATCAAATTGTTCTGGTAGCCAACCGCCAAAAACGCGCCCATCGAAGTTACTTAGTGCGGCGTTACGTACACCACAACGTTCCACGTTGGCATGCAGCACTTTTACACGACTTGCGGCGTATTCATTAGCCACGAGAACGCCTTCATTGTTCATTAAAGCCGCGATTTGAGTGGTCTTTGATCCTGGTGCAGCTGCTGTATCTAACACGGCATCGTACGATTCGTCATTCATAAACAGCGCAGATACTGGCATCATTGAACTGGCTTCTTGAATGTAGAATAAGCCTGACATGTGCTCTGCAGTGTTGCCTAATGGTACAACTGACTCGTCCGATTCAATCCAAAACCCTGTGTCACACCAAGGCACAGGGGAAAGCTTCCAGCCTTTTGCGTCTGCACGTTCTAGAAACGCTTCAACGCTGCTCTTCAACGTATTAATACGAATACTTTTGCGCAGTGGCTTTTGGCACGATGCGATAAAGTCTTCCATGTTGAGATGGGCTGGGAGGATAGTTTGGATTTTTTCCAGAAACGCGTCTGGGATGTAAACATTAGGATGCAATGTGGGATCTCTTTTGCAGAATTTGTGGCAAATAATATACGAAAGCGAAGCAGAAACGAATAGTGACAAGGGCCGAGCAATAAAAAAGAGCAGCGATTGCTGCTCTTTTAAAGTGATCAAACTTCAATTGTATGTGAATTGAGCTTTATTCTACGGCTTAGGAATCGCTGTACTCCATTGAGTCCAACCTTCTTCAGCTTGTGGATATAAAAAGAAAGATTGCCCACTTTTTGCCGCTGGTGGAATAGTCGATTGCTCTGGCGTTGAAAACGCAATTCCTCCGCGAACTAAACTATCAAATGTGCCCGCTTTGATGTTCGCACCAGTAATTCCGATGGAGACATCTACTCCTGAAACATTCCAAAACACACTGTTTTGACGAACGAGGTAAGCATATTCAGGCTGTATCTTGATGGTCGTGACGACGCGATCGGCAAATTCTCCTAGGCTCACGTCGGTGACTTGGCCGACTTCCATCTGGCGGTAAAGAATAGGCGTTCCGACTTGTACTGAGCCTCGTTGTTCACTTTGTAAAGTAAACATCATGCCCTGAACACGTTCTGAACCGTTTTCCAATTGAAAATCAAATTTAGCTTTACCTTTACCTGGCTCAACACTGATGGATTTCGACACCAATGCGCCAAGGTTTTTCACGCCCCCTAAGCCAATCTCTGGCTCAGTTAGCCAAAAATGTGAGCCTTCAACCGCAATGTTTTCTACGTATTCAGGTAGGATTCTTGCGGTGATTTCAACCATATTGCGACGAAAATTCGGTACAACCAGTGTGACTTCACCAACTTTGACGCCTTGATACTCTATCGGCATTCCTTTGGCAATTTCTTGTGAGCCGTCTGTTTCTAACGCAATAACGCGTCCAAATTTGCGTGCGGTTTTTTGATCCGTATATAACTTCCAGTTGTCTCCAATTTTGTTTTCAACGCCAGGAACAGAGTCAAAAGCGATGCCACCTTCGATTAATGATTTTAAAGGGTGAGCTTTCACACTCACGCCAGCTAACGATGCATCTATCTCGAGCCCTGAACGGTTCCAAAAGACGGTTTTCGGCGTTACGAGGTAAGCAAAACGGTTTTCAATGGTTGCTTTAATTAACACACCGCCATCAACCAATTGGAAATCGGAGACGTTACCAACAGGAAGATTACGATAGAGTAGAGGGCTGCCTTTGGAAATCGGCGGCAATTCAGAAGCAAACAGTGTGAGTGCTCTAGAGCCACTTTGGTTGTACTGTGCTAGTTCTGCCAATGATTCGTTTTGGAACAGTTGATACTCTTTTTGAATATCTTGCTTGCCTTCGCTTACAAAGCTAATGGACCCAGTTAACAACTGTTTTGCCGGAGGAACGGTAACGCTGAGGCCCGATTCCGTTAACTCTGCAGAGGCACTTCCGGTTACATAAAAACGGTTGTTTGATTTGATCAGGTGTTTGTATTCATGATCAATCAATACGTCCATAAATACTTCATGTTGTGATTTTTTACCTTCTTCAACTAAGCCTACGTTGATAATTGAACCGACAACGATGCCTTTGTAAAGTACGTTGGCACCGCTATCTAGGCCAAACGAGTTGTCAGACACTAAACGAATAGCGATGGACTTTTCTTGCTGTTGGTTAAAAACGTTTTTACGAATGGCAGTAAAGCGGCGAGAGCGATCACCAGCACCTGGCACGATGGTTAAGAAGTTTCCTCTCACGAGATTGGCAATGTTTTCAACACCAGAGAGAGACACTTTTGCTTCTTCTAAGACGAATCGGGTACCTGTCGTCAGCATGTCACTGAAAGCTGGTTGAATTGCCGCTGACGCTAATATCACTTCTCGCCCTTCGGATAGGTTTAAGTCTGTAACTTGGCCAATCTCGATTCCGCGATACATAATGGGTGCGCCTTCGCCACTGATTTTACTGTCATCAGGGAGGACGATTTTAACAGCGATACCTCGACCTGCAGTTTTCAAATCTTTATACAGACGGAATTCAGTATTCTCTTCTACAGGCTCACCGTCATCCGGAGAATCGACGGCGATCGCGCCTCCGAGTAGAGCACTCATGCTTTCTAGCCTTACATCGACGCCTTCAAAACCGATGCTGGCACCGATTCCACTTACGTTCCAGAACCGACTGCGGTTGTTAATGATATGTCGGTATTGATCCTGGATGTTGGCTTGAATCGTGATAGATTTTGCGTCTTCATCCAGCTGGTAGCTGTAGACTTCACCGATTGGAATTTTCTTATATACAATTTGAGATCCAATCGACACACCACCTAAATCGCGGCTTTTGAGTTTAATGTTCAAACCTTGTGAAACGCGCAAATCTGTTGGTGCAGAGTCTAACGCATGGAACGTTGTTTCAAACTCTTGACCATCTCCAGGTTGAATCGAGATGTAATTACCCGACACGAGCGCATCGAGCCCAGAAACTCCCGTTAGGCTTGCTGTTGGTTTTACCAGCCAAAAGCGAGTTTTATCGTTCAGCAATTTTGCCGCTTCAGGGTAGATATCGGCATCAACATAAATACTGCCGAGATCTTCAGTGAGGTTAATGTCTCTCACCATACCGACTTCTAGCCCTTGGTAACGGATAGTGGTTCGCCCGGCGACCAAGCCAGCAGCGTCAGAAAAATAGATTTGCACCCGTTGTCCGGCATCGTGTATCGACTTCACCACAAGCCAGCCAGCTAAGACCATGGTCAAAATTGGCAAAAGCCAAAGAGGAGATATGCCTTTGCTCCGCTTTACATCTGGTACGTATGACGTTTGAGAACTGTTCTGATCACTCATTCATTGACTCTTTTTCTGATTGTGTTGGGCCTGTTTGGTCCCAGATTAGCCTTGGATCAATACTTTCCGCTGCAAGCATGGTCAATACCACGACAACACCAAAGGCCACGGCGCCATATCCTGGTGTGAAATCAAGTATCTGACCACGATCGACTAAGGTCATCATGATAGAAATAACAAACAAGTCCATCACAGACCATTTACCGATCCATTTAACAACAAAGTAAACCATCATTCGTTGTCTCTTAAACACCGAACGTTTGAATTGAATGCAAAGCATGATGTAGGCAAGGCCAAGTATTTTTACAACTGGCACAACAATACTGGCCACAAAAATGATCACTGCGATGCCATACATACCGCTTTTTACCAACCCAGCTACGCCTGAGAAAATAGTATCTTCCAAACGTTTGCCATTGGTCAGCAAGATGGAAATAGGAATCAAGTTGGCTGGGAAAATCGCTATCGTTGCCGCAATGAGGTAAGCCCATGTCTTCTGAATGGAGTTGGGCTTGCGATGATATAACTCGTGGTGACAACGCCGACAATGGTCACCTTCAGGTTGAGACAGGTGGCACTCATGGCAATGCACGTCTTTGTGTTCAAAGGAATAAAGACGTTCTGGCTTCCAGGCTTCCCAGTAACGACGCACACTGATTCGAGAAACTAACAAAACGGTAAATATCTGCAAAAGAACCAGACCAATTAACCCTGGGCCTACAAAAATGTCGGAATAATCTTGGAGTTTGAAGCAGGAAATGGCGATGCTAACTAAGAACACATCCAGCATTACCCAATGTTTCAAATGTTGAATTAGCCACAGTGAAACACGAAGCCCTCGAAACCACCGTTGATGCAGCGAGATATGTGCTGTAACCACTGAAACACAAACCGTCAGCGGCGCTAGAGAGCTACAAAATAGAATAAGCAGTGAAAGAAGAACAAAGCCTTCTTCCATCAATGTGATCATCCCTGAAGGTAGGGTTGCCGGAATCATCACACCAAAGAGTCGTATACTAATAAAGTTAAAAAAGTGTGATGGAATAAATAGCAGGATACAGGTTATCGCGACGGCTAAATTACCTGAGAGGCTAGGGCTACCGCCTCGATACAACTGTGTGCCACAACGAGGACAGTGTGCATTTTTTCCATTGGGTAAGTCGACGATATCGACAGGCAATTCGCAACCTTGGCACAAGCGCACATTATTTGGCTGCATGGCGTGCTTAGACAGAGAGGTCACAACGACCTCTCTAACTTGAACGATTTAAGCGTGGGACTGTATGCCCCCATATAAGGTTTGATATAAGCCTTCTTGCTCAACTAACTCACCATGAGTACCTGTTTGCGTCACTTTTCCATCTTCAAGCACGTAGATCAAATCGGCTTGTTTTACGGCTGATAGACGGTGCGCAACGATTAATGTTGTTCTACCACGTAAGAATTCAGTCAATGCTTTGTGCAATGCCGCTTCAGTAGCGGTATCAAGCGCAGACGTGGCTTCGTCTAAAATAACAAATTGAGGATTACTCAGCACCATTCTTGCGATGGCAAGGCGTTGTCGTTGACCACCTGACAAACGAATGCCGTTACGGCCGACTTGAGTATCCAAACCGTGGTTCAGTTGAGAAATAACATCTTGCAGCTGGGCTACTTCAAGAGCTCGCCAAAGTGACATTTCGTCAAAATTCCCACCGAGTGTTAGATTATGCCTCAAGGTGTCGTTAAATAGTATAGGTTGCTGTAATACCACGGCAATTTTGTCGCGAATTACTTCAAAACCAATATCTTCTGTTAATTCATCATTAAAGCGAATGCTACCGGAGTTTTGACGATAAACCCCAATAAGTAGTTGTATTAAGGTCGACTTACCGCCTCCGCTCGCACCAACTAGCGCCACTTTCTTTCCTGCCGGTATATGTAAAGAAAGGTTATCTAGGACTTTGTTTTCATTATTATAAGAGAAGTCTACGTTTTCTACTTTAACATCGACTTCTCTGTCTTCTTTGAAAGGATTTACCTTAGGTGCCGGTCTTTGTTCTTCTTCTAATACTAATAAGTCGTTGATGCGTTTTAACGCAGCTTTCGCGCTGTACCAAGAAAACTGAATGCCGAGCAGCTCTTGAACAGGAGACAACATAAACCATAGGTAACCAAAAACAGCAAAGATTTGACCAATAGTGAGGTCACTAAACATAACCATCAGCATGGCGACGGCTCTGAATAACTCAAAACCGATTAAGAAGAGTAGGAAAGAGACGCGACCTGCCGCCTCTGATTGCCACGCATACTTGTCTGCATCCACACGAACTTGGTTCGCACTGTCTTTGAGTTGCTGGAGAAATTCTCGCTCTTTATTGGCTGCGCGCAGCTGGTAAATGCCATCTAATGTTTCAACTAAACGATTTTGGAAAATTTCAAAAGAATGATTTTCCTTCCGTTTCAGATGTTTAACCATACTTCCTAGTTTACGTGAGAAGTAAATGACAATAGGGTTAACTAGCAAAATAAATAGACCAAGTCGCCAGTCGAGCCAAAGCAGAACGATGGCAGTACCAATGACCGTTAAAAAACTGATAACGAATTTTGCTAACGTAGAACCAATAAATTTATCAATGGTCTCAATGTCAGTGATAAGGTGGGCGTTGATGCCTCCGCTGCCTTTGGTTTCGTATTGGCGGATGCTGATACGACCAAGCTTGTCGATCATTTTACTGCGCATCTCAAACGTGATCGTTTTAGAAACAAGTGTAAATTGTCGGCTTTGAAGGATATTTAACCCCTGACTTGCAGCTCGCATCAGGACGACCAAGAAAAGGGTGAAAAATATATAACCCGTCGGAGTGTGCCACGCTTCAGGGAGAATGGCATTCATAGCAGCTAAGCCTTTTGCTGGTTGGTCCAATAAAACCTCATCAACCATCAACGGCATGAGAAGGGGGATTGGAACACTAATCAAGGTTGCAAGCACCGCTATCAAGTTCGCTATGATCAGCTTGGACTTGTGCTTTTTTACTTGTGTTATCAACCAAGAACGGCTAATAGTGTCATTTTTCAGAAGCATCGTAATTGAGAATAAGTCCTATTATAAAGTAGGGCTGCATTTTAGCGCCATACAGTGAGAATGGAAGCTTTTATAGTAAGTAGGAAGTTAATATGAACATAGAACAATACCATAGACTAACCAAACAAGCCGTTGCTCTAATTGAGTCTGAGCCAGACTTTATTGCTAACCTAGCAAACTTGAGCTCACTGCTTTTCATGGAATTGGACGATCTTAACTGGGCTGGCTTTTACCTAGCAAAAGGTGAAGAGCTCGTTCTTGGTCCGTTCCAAGGAAAACCAGCTTGTGTCCGCATTCCTATGGGGCGCGGTGTCTGTGGTACTGCTGCAAAAACTAACACCATACAAAGAGTATACGACGTTCATGAATTTGAGGGACATATAGCGTGCGATGCAGCGAGCAATTCAGAAATTGTGATTCCATTTTCTATTAATGGAAAGGTGGTTGGTGTCCTTGATATTGACAGCCCAAGTATTGGTCGATTCAATGAAACAGACGAAGAAGGTCTCACTCATTTCATGGCTGAAGTAGAAAAGCTGCTTAATTCACACGCGAACGACGCATAAATTAGCCTTCGAGTGTGGTTTTTCCTTGGCATGTCACTATAATACGAGAATATTTTTTCTTAATGCTCGCGGAAATCCGCTCAAATCAGGACCCCTCATGACTGAAAAGTTAAAAAACAGCAAAGAAGTTATTGCATATATTGCTGAATGTTTCCCTAAGTGCTTTACTTTAGAAGGTGAAGCAAAACCTCTGAAAATTGGTATTTTTCAAGATCTTGCGGAACGTCTAAGTGAAGACGAAAAAGTAAGCAAAACACAGCTTCGTGCAGCGTTAAGACAGTACACTTCATCATGGCGTTACCTACATGGTGTAAAACCAGGTGCAGTACGTGTAGACCTAGACGGCAACCCTTGTGGTGAGCTAGAAGAAGAGCACG
Organism: Vibrio sp. J2-4; assembly: GCF_021728155.1. Lineage (NCBI taxonomy): Bacteria > Pseudomonadati > Pseudomonadota > Gammaproteobacteria > Vibrionales > Vibrionaceae > Vibrio > Vibrio sp. J2-4. The sequence goes on along the minus strand of NZ_JAKKCN010000001.1, from coordinate 1,140,486 downwards.
TTGAACACGCGAAAGCGACACTTGCAGAAAGCAAGGCAAAAGTTCAAGCTCGTCGTAAAGAACAAGCACAAAAAGCTCGTGAAGAGGGTAAGGCGAAAGCGAAACCAGCGGCTAAAAAGCCTCAACAGCCTCGTCGTACTAACAAACCAAAAGTACAAAAACCAACTAAGCCTGTAGAAACGCGCGCTCTAAATGCTGACGAAATCACAGTAGGTAACGCAGTTAACGTGAACATGGGCAAAGGAAACATGGCAGCGACCATTGTTGAAATCAATAAGGATGATGTACGTGTTCAACTTGCTAACGGCCTACAAATGGTTGTGAAAGCGGAGCACTTGCGCGCATAAAGGAGATACTCCTACGCATGAATTGCCGTTCAAAAGTGACACTGATTGCTGCTAGCTTATGGCTAGCGGCATCAGCTCAGGCTCTCGAAGCCAAACTACATAAAGATGACTTGCCGGTTCTCGCTCCTGAAGTTCAGCACGAAACAGCTAGCAAACGAGTCACCTCTCGATTTACCCGCTCTCATTATAAGCATTTCAGCCTCAATGATGATTTCTCCAAAGCGATCTTTGAGCGCTATGTAGAATTGCTTGATTATAATAGAAATATTTTTACTCAAGCGGACATCGACTCTTTTAAAGACTGGTCAATTGAGCTTGATGATCAGCTAAAAGCTGGTAACAACCAAATTGCTTTTGATGTTTATAACCTCTCAATGCAAAAGCGTTTCGAGCGCTTTGCTTATGCGTTAACGCTACTCGACGAAGAGATCAAGTTTGATACTGATGACGAGATAGAGTTAGACCGTTCTGAAGCTGCATGGCCAAAAGACGAAGCAGAGCTCAACGAGTTGTGGCGCAAGCGTGTGAAATATGACGCGTTAAATCTGAAACTGACTGGCAAAGAGTGGCCAGAGATTAAAGAGGTTTTAGAGAAGCGTTATAACAACGCGATGAAGCGGATCACACAGACTAATAACGAAGATGCATTCCAGTTATATATGAATGCCTTCGCCCGACAAGTCGACCCTCATACTAGCTATCTTTCTCCACGTAATGCTGAGCAATTCCAATCGGAAATGAACCTTTCTCTGGAAGGCATTGGTGCCGTTCTGCAAATGACTGACGATTACACAGTAATTCGTTCACTTGTTGTTGGTGGCCCTGCGTCGAAGAGCAAGCAGCTTGGCGAAGGGGATCGAATCATCGGTGTTGGACAAGACGGTGAAGAGATTGTCGACGTGATCGGTTGGCGTCTGGATGATGTAGTTCAATTAATCAAAGGCCCAAAAGGCACAAAGGTTAATCTACAGATCTTGCCAGAAGGTAACGATGCTAAGAGTTACATTGTCACAATTGTTCGTGACAAAGTTCGTCTAGAAGATCGCGCAGTGAAGTCGGAGATCATCGAAAAAGATGGTAAGAAGATTGGTATTTTAGAAGTGCCAAGTTTCTACGTCGGTTTGTCGAAAGATACCGATAAACTGCTTGCTGAGTTAAAAACCAAAAACGTTGACGGCGTAATCGTTGATCTACGTAACAACGGTGGTGGTGCATTAACGGAAGCGACAGCATTAACAGGGTTATTCATTAAAGAAGGTCCTGTTGTTCAAGTTCGTGACAGCTATGGTCGTATTAAGGTGAACGCCGATACTGACGGAAAAGTGAGCTACGATGGTCCGCTGACGGTGTTGATTAACCGCTACAGTGCTTCGGCGTCTGAAATTTTTGCAGCAGCGATGCAAGATTATAATCGTGCAATTATTTTAGGTGAAAACTCTTTCGGTAAAGGTACGGTTCAACAGCATCGCTCACTGAATCATATCTACGATCTTTTCGATAAAGAGCTAGGCTACGTTCAGTACACGATTCAGAAGTTCTACCGTATTGACGGTGGAAGTACGCAAAATCGTGGTGTTGCTCCCGATATTTCGTACCCAACACCAATTGAAGCTTCTGAAACGGGTGAAAGTGTAGAAGACAATGCACTACCTTGGGATCAGATTGATAAAGCAAAATATCAAGCCTTCCCAAGCAACGAAGCATTAGTTGAAAAACTCACCGCTCTTCATAACAAGCGTATTTCTGATGAGATGGAATTCCGTTTCATCAATGAAGACATAGAGAAGTATCGTAAAGAAAAAGACGATAATATGTTGTCTTTGAACGAGAAAGTTCGTAAGGCTGAATCGGATAAAGCGGAAGCCCTTCGATTGCAACGCATCAATGAGCGTCAAGCTGCTTTAGGTAAGGAAGCGTTCAAAACATTGGATGATATACCTAAAGATTATGAAGCGCCTGATGTTTATTTAGATGAGTCTGTCGCGATTATGGTTGATCTACTCAAGCAGAAAAATCAGTCATAATAACTGGCAATTCAAAGTAAAAAGAGTGAGTCTTTCAGGCTCACTCTTTTTTTATGTCTTTTCATCTTTGTTTGTATTGAGTATCAAGTAAGATATTCGCTTATTTTTTCCCAATAATTTACGTGATCTACATCTAAAATTTCGCGAAAGTGAGGACTACTGCCTAAGCTAAAAGAAAACGATAAGGATGCCGATATGAAATGGTTCTTTATTTTACTTAGCTTTTGCTGCTTTAGTGTGTTTAGCGGAGAAAACACCAGAGAAGATGAATTAAGTCACTTTGACACGCCGTTTCTCATCGGAGACTGGTATTTAATGAACCCAAACCCCGAAGAGTCGGCTGAAAATTTTCGTGCGATAAAACTGTCATTGGGTTCCGACTACAGCTTTTCTATTGATATTCAAAAGAAAGATTATTCTGTCGATCATTGGGAAGGATTGTATAACGCCAATGAAGACACCATCGTTCTTGGCTTAAACACAGATGAGCCTCAAATTTATGCCTATCGCAATAATCACAATACGCTTGATCTTAATGGTGTGACTTTTACTAAAGGGTTGTCTAACTCGCTAGCGGGCATATGGTCTAGCTCTTATGTATCCGGAGATGGCCTTGTGGCAAACAACATCAACCATATGGATCTGATACTTCAACCTGACTTCGTGTTTATGTTTCGGGTATCCAACGAAGAAGGGGATGAGTCAATCAAGCAAGGTGTTTTCTACACAGAAGATGAATATTTAGTCTTGCTCTATGAAAATGGCGAGCACGGGACCACCTATAAGCTCAACAAAAATGAATTAACGATTGAAGATTCAAATGGCGATATGTACGCGGTACTTAATCGGGTAACGCCTTGATAGCTTATCTTGCTACGACAAATTACGCGAGCATACGGTAAATTGTCAATATTGTTTAAATGTTAATCAAAAAACGGAGCTAGAGCACTAAAAGCTCCGTTTTTTTATGGAAAGACTTGTATTCTGATACCACAACCCCTACAAATAGCTTATATAGTGATACCAGAACTGCATTTTTGATCATGCAGTCTGGTATTTTTGTTGTTCGACATACAAGGATTTATGCTCATGTCCCAAGCTCCCCAGGCCAAATATCGTAAAGATTATCAAGAGCCATCTCATGCGATTACCGATATCGATCTTACGTTTGATCTTTATGACAATGACACCATCGTTACGGCGATATCAAAGGTTGCTCAAAAAGGCGATACAACAACGCTAGAACTCGATGGCGAGGGGCTTGAGCTGCGCGCTGTAAAAGTAAACGGTGAGGATTGGGCTCATCTCGAAGTGAAAGAATCATCGCTTGTACTGACCGATCTTCCATCCGAGTTTGAACTTGAAATCGTCACCAAAATTGATCCTGAAGCGAATACAGCACTCGAAGGTTTATACAAATCAGGCGGCGCATTTTGTACTCAGTGTGAGGCCGAGGGCTTCCGTCGTATTACTTATTACTTAGATCGTCCTGATGTTCTGGCAAAATACACGACAAAAGTGATCGCAGATAAATCCGCTTATCCATATTTGCTGAGCAATGGTAACCGAATTGCAGAAGGCGATGCAGAGAACGGTCGTCATTGGGTTCAATGGCAGGACCCGCATCCAAAGCCAGCTTACTTGTTTGCTCTTGTCGCAGGGGACTTTGACGTACTGCGTGACAAATACATAACGATGTCAGGTCGCAGTGTTGATTTAGAAATCTTTGTTGATAAAGGTAACTTAGATCGTGCAGGCCATGCGATGACATCGCTGATCAACTCGATGAAGTGGGATGAAGAACGCTTTGGCCTTGAATACGATCTGGATATTTACATGATCGTTGCCGTTGATTTCTTCAATATGGGCGCAATGGAAAACAAAGGCCTAAACATCTTTAACTCAAAGTATGTTCTGGCGAATGACCAAACGGCGACCGATCGTGACTACCTAGGTATCGAAGCTGTAATCGGTCATGAGTACTTCCACAACTGGACTGGCAACCGTGTCACTTGTCGTGACTGGTTCCAATTAAGTCTAAAAGAAGGCTTAACCGTGTTCCGTGACCAAGAATTCTCTTCTGACTTAGGCTCTCGCGCAGATAACCGTATCGATAACGTACGTATCATCCGTGGCCCTCAGTTTGCAGAAGATGCAAGTCCAATGTCACATCCAATTCGTCCTGACAAAGTCATTGAGATGAACAACTTCTACACGCTAACAGTGTATGAAAAGGGCAGCGAAGTTATTCGCATGTACCATACACTCCTTGGCGAAGAGGGCTTCCAAAAAGGGATGAAACTTTACTTTGAACGTCACGATGGTACTGCTGCCACATGTGAAGACTTTGTTTATGCAATGGAAGATGCCACCGGTGTCGATTTAAAACAATTCCGTCTATGGTACAGCCAGTCTGGTACACCGACGCTGCGCGTAAATAGCGAATACAATGCCAATGCAAAAACTTACGCACTAACGGTAGAGCAATTTACGGAGCCAACGCAAGACCAGGCTGAGAAGCAAGCGCTGCACATTCCGTTTGATATCGAGCTGTACGATTCGAAAGGTCGAGTTATCCCGTTGCTGATTAACGGTGAATCTGTTCACAACGTGCTAGATATTAAACAAGATAAGCAAACGTTCGTATTCGAGAATGTCGAAGAACAACCAGTGCCATCTTTGTTGCGTGAATTTTCGGCACCAGTAAAACTAGAATACGACTACAGTGATGATGAATTAGTCTTCTTGATGAAACACGCGACGAATGACTTTGCTCGTTGGGATGCAAGCCAAATGCTATTGGCTAAGTACATTCGTCAGAACGTGAAAAACGTTCAAGCCGGACAAGATGTATCGCTTTCTGAAGGCGTGATAGATGCGTTCCGTGGTGTGCTATTGGATGAGACGCTTGAGCCAGCTTTCATTGCTCAAGTTTTCTCTTTGCCTTCAATTAATGAGATTACTGGCTGGTACCAGCAAATTGACATCGATGCCGTAGACAAAGTTCTAAACAGCATTACAGTGTCACTTTCCCAAGAGTTAGAAGATGAGCTAAGTGCAACTTATCATACACTGAAGCAAACAGAGTACACGATCGATCATGCTGCGATTGGCAAGCGTGCATTACGTAACCGTTGTCTGCAATACCTAGCACATACGGAAAAAGGTAATGATTTAGTGAAAGCACAATACGCATCTGCAAATAACATGACAGATACGATTGCAGCGATGAGTGCGGCAAATAGTGCTCAGCTTGAGTGTCGTGAAGCTCTTATGGCAGACTATAGCGATAAATGGAAGCACGATGGTTTGGTTATGGACAAGTGGTTTGCACTTCAAGGTAGCAATCCTGCAGAGGATGCACTTGAAAAAGTAAAAGCAACCATGAACCACGAAGCATTTAGTTTGAAGAACCCGAACCGTACGCGCAGTTTGATTGGTTCGTTCTTAAGTGCCAACCCTGTACGTTTTCATGATAAATCCGGTGCAGGTTACCAATTTGCAGGAGAAATCCTTCGCCAACTTAATGATTCGAACCCACAAGTCGCATCTAGAATGATTGATCCTTTGCTTAAGTTCCGTAAATACGATGAAGGCCGCCAAGCTTTGATCAAAGCAGAACTTGAAAAGCTCAAAGCAATGGATAATCTTGCTAAAGACTTATTCGAAAAAGTGACTAAAGCACTAGACGAATAGTAAACAACACAATAGGGTGGTCATTAAGGCCACCTTATTGTTTATGTCACTTAGTTTTTACTTCATGAACTATTACTACTTCAACCTCAACATTTCATATCAAACGTTTTTATCCCATTATTCTGGCGCGGCAAGTGTTGTTCAAGTCGTCACACATAACGGTTTACGTTTGCAGTTACCCGCAGCACGATTTAGACCATTTCTTAGTCAATTAGGCATTAAAGGCCAGTTTAGACTAACAACTGACCAAAATAATAAGTTTCTTAAGTTAGAAACTCTGTGATGTATTGTATTTGCAGAGAGTTAAATAGGAATCTTAGTCACAGAATCGGACATTTCACCTCTTACCACCACGATTAGTTGTTAAACATTTGTAATTATGCTTTTACAATGGGCACATGCATTACCTATGCTTAGTTTCTAAGGTAACAACCTAGCTACTAAGTCCCCCTACAAAACAACAATTCTAATGTGGAGTGTGAATATGACCGCGCGTGAAAATGTAGTGCCGGTTCTGCTTGAAAAAGTTTACCAACTGATTCAAGACAAACTCGAGCTTTCTCACCAAACGCTTGTAACTAAACTTGCTCAACACTTATTCAGTAACATTGCTGATGATGACCTGATTCAGCGAAACGAATCCGATCTTTATGGTGCTGTCGTCAGCCTTTGGCACCATATCAATGAAAAAAAACCAGAAGAGATTTCGGTACGAGTATTTAACCCGACCGTAAGTCGTCAAGGCTGGCAATCCACACACACAATCGTAGAAATTGTTGTTCCAGATAGTCCATTCTTAGTGGACTCAGTCAAAATGGCTTTAGCGCGTTTGGATCTTGTTTGCCACTTAATGTTAAACAACCCAACACAGATACAGCGTGATAAAAAAGGCCAAGTTACCGACGTAAACGGTGAGGGTGGTGTTCTTCAATCACTGTTCCATATCGAGGTAGACCGCCTTACTAGTAAAGAAGAGATGCAAGCGCTTAAAGAAGAGCTGTTAAAAATTCTATCTGACACTCGTTTAGTCGTTGATGACTGGAAGCAAATGGTTGATAAGCTTAAGCTTGTGACTGATGAACTTGAGAAAAATAAAGATCGTGTTTCTATCCAAACGGATCGTATGGACGAAACGATCGCATTTCTTCGTTGGCTAGAAGATCATAACTTTACCTTTATGGGTTACAAAGATTATGACTTAGAAGAAGTCAATGGTGATACCGAGCTTGTTCCTGCTAAAGAAAAAGGACTTGGTCTATTTGCTGATGACAAGCGTGTGCGTAGCGTCAAGCTATCTGAGCTTTCAGATTCAGCGCGGTTAGAAGCGAAAAAGCCATACGCTCTGATCATCACAAAAGGTAACAAAGCATCTCGTATTCACCGTCCAGCTTATACTGATTACATCGGTATTAAGAAGTTTGATGAAAACGGTAAAGTAATAGGTGAGCATCGCTTTACTGGTCTATATACCTCTGCCGTGTATAACCAAGCGGTACAAAGCATCCCTCTGATCCGTGAAAAAGTGGACCGTATCCTTGAAGCGAGCGGATATCGTCACGGATCGTATTCATACAAAGCATTGCACAATATCTTAGAAAACTACCCACGCGATGAACTACTTCAAGCAAATGAAGAAGAGCTGCTTGAGGTGGGTATGGGTGTTGTACAAATGCAAGATCGTGACCTACTGCGTTTATTTGTTCGTAAGGACCCATTTGGTCGTTTCTTTAGCTGCATGGTTTATGTCACTAAAGATCGTTACAACACAGAGTTACGTCGTCAAACTCAACGCATTCTTAAGCAGTACTTTGGTTGCGAGCAAGAGGTTGAATTTACAACGTTCTTCTCAGAAAGCCCACTAGCGAGAACACATTACATTGTTCGTGTAGACAATAACAACATTGACGTAGACGTGAAAAAGATCGAGCAAAACCTAATGGAAGTTTCTACCTCTTGGGATGACAGACTAAAAGAATCCATCATTGCTAACTTTGGTGAAAGCAAAGGCCTTCCTCTTTCAAAAGAATACATGAGTGCGTTCCCTCGCTCATATAAAGAGGACATGATGCCAGGTTCTGCGGTTGCAGATATTGAACGCTTAGAAGCGTTAAGTGATGATAATAAACTTGGCATGTTGTTCTACCGACCTCAAGAAGAGGGGGCGGATTCAAAAGCTGTTCGCTTGAAGTTATACCACCGCGATGAGCCAATCCATCTTTCTGACGTAATGCCAATGCTTGAAAACCTTGGCTTACGAGTGATCGGTGAATCACCGTATGAGATCGAGAAAAATAACGGACAGACATTCTGGATCCTTGATTTCTCTATGCTGCATAAGAGCGAGAAAACGGTTGATCTTCGTGAGGCTCGTGATCGTTTCCAACAAGCATTTGCCGCAATTTGGGCGGGCAACCTTGAAAGTGATGGTTTTAACCGATTGGTACTAGGTGCGTCGCTATCTGGGCGTGAGATTTCCATTCTTCGTGCTTATGCTCGATACATGCGCCAAGTCGGTTTCCCATTCAGTCAACAATACATCGAAGACACGCTAAGCCACTACCCAGACTTAGCAACAGGTCTAGTCAAGCTGTTCACCAAGCGATTCGATCCGAAACACAAAGGCAGTGAAAAAGGCCAAAACGATCTGATTAAAAAGCTAACAGAGCAGTTGGATCGTGTAGAGAGCTTGGATGATGATCGTATTATTCGTCGTTACATCGACATGATCATGGCGACACTTCGTACTAACTACTATCAATTAGACGAAAGCAAGCAACCTAAGCCTTGGTTATCTTTGAAAATGAAACCGAGCGATATTCCAGAGATTCCGCAGCCTGTACCCGCGTTCGAGATCTTTGTGTACGCACCAGATATTGAGGGTGTTCACCTTCGTGGCGGAAAAGTGGCTCGTGGTGGTTTACGTTGGTCAGACCGTCAAGAAGATTTCCGTACAGAGATTCTTGGTCTCGTAAAAGCTCAGCAAGTTAAGAACACCGTTATCGTACCTGTGGGTGCAAAAGGCGGCTTTGTTTGTAAACGCCAGCCATCTCTCACAACCCGTGATGAGATCTTTGCTGAAGGCCAACGTTGTTACAAACGATTTATTCGTGCGCTACTTGATGTATCGGATAACATCATTGAAGGTGAAGTTGTGCCACCACAGAACGTTGTGCGCCATGACGAAGATGACCCATACCTAGTAGTGGCGGCAGATAAAGGCACAGCAACATTCTCAGACCTAGCGAACTCTGTTTCTGCAGAGTACAACTTCTGGTTAGGTGACGCATTCGCTTCAGGTGGTTCTAATGGTTACGACCACAAAGCGATGGGTATCACTGCAAAAGGTGGTTGGGAATCTGTTAAGCGTCACTTCCGTGAAATGGGCATCAACTGCCAGACCACTGACTTTACCGCAATCGGTGTAGGTGATATGGCAGGTGACGTGTTCGGTAACGGTATGCTGTTATCGAAGCACATTCGATTGCAAGCTGCCTTTAACCACATGCACATCTTTATTGATCCAAATCCAGATTCAGCCACCAGCTGGGAAGAGCGTAACCGCTTGTTTAATCTGCCAAGATCAAGCTGGGAAGATTACAATAAAGATTTGATCTCTCAAGGTGGTGGCATCTTCTCTCGTCGATCAAAATCGATCCAGTTGACACCAGAAATTCAGAAAATGTTAGGTACTAAGAAAGCATCTTTAGCGCCTAATGATCTGATTAAGATGATCTTGAAAATGAAAGTCGATCTGCTTTGGAATGGTGGTATCGGCACTTACGTTAAAGCCTCGACAGAAACTCATACGGATGTTGGTGACCGCGCTAACGACATGCTGCGCATTGACGGCCGTGACTTAAGAGCAAAAGTAGTTGGCGAAGGCGGTAACTTGGGTATGACTCAGCTTGGTCGTATTGAATACGCACTGACTGGCGGCCGAGTGAACACAGACTTCGTTGATAACGTGGGTGGCGTTGACTGTTCGGATAATGAAGTCAACATCAAGATCTTCCTTAATGGACTGGTTTCAAATGGCGATCTTACGGTTAAGCAACGTAACCAAATTCTAGAGTCTATGGAAGACGAAGTGGGTGAAATTGTATTAGATGATGCTTACCGTCAGTCGGAGTCGATCTCTGTGACTGAACAGCAAGGTGTTGGCATTGTTAAGGAACAAATTCGATTCATCCATACCATGGAAAAAGCAGGGTACTTGGATCGTGCTCTCGAATACATCCCTGATGATGAAACGCTAATCGAGCGTGAAAAACAGGGACTAGGTCTGACTCGCCCTGAGCTATCAGTGTTAGTTGCCTACGGTAAAATGGTACTTAAACAGCAACTTGTTACGGATGAAATCGCGAATGATGAATTCCATGCGAAACAGCTTGTTGAATATTTCCCAAGTGCGTTACGACGTAACTATAAAGATCAAATGGTTAATCACCCACTGCGAGCTGAAATTATCGCTACAGCATTGGCTAACCAGATGGTTAATGAAATGGGCTGTAATTTCGTCACTCGTTTGCAAGAAGAAACCGGTGCAAGTGTTGTCGATGTTGCAAACGCATACAGTGCGGCTCGTGAAATTTTCGATCTAGAAGCAATTCTTAAGCAGACTCGTGAACTCGATAATATCGCCACAGCTCAAGCTCAGTACGAAATCATGTTTTATGTTCGTCGAGCACTACGTCGAATTGCACGTTGGTTGCTTCGCAACCGCAGTGGTAAATGCACAGTTGGTGAGCTGATTGCTATCTACAAGCAAGATGTCAATGTTATCACTGAAACCTTAGACACTATGCTGGTTGAGTCTGAAGTAGAAGAACACAATGAACTTGCTCAAGGGTGGATTGAGAAAGGGGTAGAAGAGAAACTTGCACATCAAGTCGCTCGTTTATCCAGCTTACAATCTGCACTGGATATCTCATCAGTGGCGAGTGAAACAGGTAAAACGGTTGAGCAAGCATCGAAGCTCTACTTTAACTTAGGTGACCGTTTGTCGTTACACTGGTTCTTGAAGCAAATTAACAGCCAAGCCGTTGATAATAACTGGCAGGCACTGGCAAGAGCTGCATTCCGAGAAGATCTGGACTGGCAACAACGTCAACTTACGGCTCAGGTATTAAATTGCGGCTGTGCAACGGAAGAGCTAGACGTGATGAAAGCGTTAGAAGATTGGATGGAAACTAACGAGCAATCACTGCACCGTTGGGAAAGCATCTTGAATGAGTTCAAAGTTGGCTCTGTCCACGAATTTGCTAAGTTTTCTGTAGCACTTCGAGAATTAGTACTCTTGAATCTCAACTGTTCGTCGAAAGAGTAGATGAGTTAGTCAAATTGTAAGTAAAAGCCTCGTTATTTAGCGAGGCTTTTTTGTTGCTCATCTTTTCTATTATAGCGCCGAGTGAGTTACAGCGTAACGGCGCGGGGAAGTTAAAATAGGCTGAAATCGATTGCTTTAGGGTGGTTAGTTATAAATTTTATTGTTGAAATCTTACTCTAATTGTTTGTTTTATATTTGAAAATATTAGAAAGATATAGGTTTTTACTTAATACATTCATTTTCATTGAATTACGATGAAAAACAGTAAATAATATTGTCCCGTTTATACGGGGCTTTTTTCTTTCGGAGGCACAATGCTTTACCGTCTAGCCAGAACTGGCTTTTTCCAACTCGATGCCGAGAAGGCACACGATCTTGCAATCAAGAACTTCCAACGCTTTAACGGCACACCACTTGATCTCTTCTACCGCCAACAATTACCAACTCGTCCAGTTGAGTGTATGGGACTAACATTCCGTAACCCAGTAGGTCTTGCGGCTGGCTTAGATAAAAACGGTGAATGCATTGAAGCATTTGATGCCATGGGCTTTGGCTTTGTCGAAGTTGGCACAGTAACACCTCGTCCGCAACCAGGGAATGATAAACCACGCTTATTTCGCTTAGTCGAAGCTGAAGGTATCATCAATCGCATGGGCTTTAACAACCTAGGCGTTGATAATTTGGTCGAGAATGTAAAGCAAGCAAAATTCAACTGTGTTCTCGGAATTAATATTGGTAAAAACAAAGACACACCAATTGAGAAAGGGGCAGAGGACTACCTGATTTGTATGGAGAAAGTGTATGAGTACGCAGGCTACATTGCGGTTAATATCTCATCACCAAACACTCCGGGTCTTCGTTCACTTCAATATGGTGAAGCGCTTGATGAACTACTTTCTGAATTAAAAGCGAAACAAGCGGAACTTTCAGAGAAATACAACAAATACGTTCCGCTAGCATTAAAAATTGCGCCTGATTTGAGTGACGAAGAAATCTGCCAAATCTGCGATTCTTTATTGAAAAACAATTTAGATGGTGTGATCGCGACTAACACAACTCTGGATCGCACGATCGTAGAAGGAATGAAACACGCCAATGAGGCAGGTGGTTTAAGTGGTCGCCCTGTGCAATCACGCTCTACGGAAGTCGTACGTAAGCTTCATGAAGAGCTAGGAGACAAACTTCCAATTATCGGTGTTGGTGGTGTGGATTCCTATGTTGCAGCCAAAGAAAAGCTGATGGCAGGCGCTAAACTTGTTCAAGTCTACACCGGCTTTATTTACCACGGCCCAGGCCTAGTACGTGATATTGTTAAGAACCTTTAACATACACATCAAAAACCACTGAAAAATCAGTAGCTATTACATAAAAAAAGAGGACTTTGTTTCCTCTTTTTTTTTATCCGTTCGTTTGTAAAATTTAAAAATCACGAGTAGGTAATTAAGCGTCTTACCTCTTTACCACTGATTTAACTAGTCAAGAGAGAACGGAATAATGCTTAAACCCAGCGACAAATGGAATTGGTATTTTGACGAGCAAAAAGCTTGCTTAATGCTGGATCTGGGGGAGGAAATGATTTTCCAAACCAATTTATCCCGAAAATTGTTGGTTAACTGTGCCTTCTCAAACAATGAATTTACCGTTGATGACGCCAGTGCATTCCAAACGTTTAATGAACGTATTCGATGCCTCGACATCAGCGAATACCGCCAAGCTGAGTTAACACTGTATTGTGTTGCTGCAAAGCGCTTTCATAAACCTGTACAGCCTAAAAGCTGGTTCTTTGACGCACAGTCCTCAGGTTACGAGCCTGAAGAAGGGGACATGGTCTTTCTAACAAACCAATATTCTGATGGCATGTTCATCGTGTTAGAACCAGGCGAGACGTCGAGCTTATGTGCTTATGTTAACCAAGAAGCGTTTGTGCTTGATGGCAATAAGGCGCTTCAGTTTGGGCAGCCGATTAAAGTAATGCATGACCGCATGGCTTGTGCAAATCACCTCTTTGCAATAACCCCTATGGCAATGGTGGGATAAACCTGTTTAATTTTTTCTTTATTTCGTTCCTTTGTTTGCATTAGTCGACCTCGTTAGGTCGATTTTTTTTGTCCTTTCCTTTGATACTAGAGCCCCATCAGCCATGAAACTGTATGTTTTCTATGCATGCAAACATGAAGCTGGTCACTTTTATTTTACTTATTTCAATCTGATGACTCCCTTAACTAGGCAACCTAGCGCTTAAAATGACCCCATTTATTCCCCTATAAGGAAAAAATGTAAGTAACTTACATCAATAACTTTGCCTTGGTATATACCAAAATTAATGTAAATAAGTATTCACTTCTTTTCAAGGGGACATAATTTCGTTCGTGAATAAAAAACACTCAAATTGAAGATGTTGAAAGTTTCAGATCATTTTGTTGGTGATGATTTGAACTAACAGGTGGGGAAATTCCTTTAAAAACGAGGCATTGATCGTAAAGTCAGGTATAATTGAAGCCATTTTTTATCAGCGAAAGAACACTATGAATCAATATCTCGCGGTAACTTCAAATGGCATGGAAAATTTGCTTGTTGAAGAACTGACTAAACTAGGCATTGAAAATGCGAAACCAGTACAGGCAGGCGTAAAATTTAAAGCGACAAACGAACAGGTTTATCGCTGTTGTTTGTGGAGCCGTTTAGCGTCTCGATTTGTACGTGTTTTATCTGAGTTCACGTGTAACAACGACATGGACTTGTATTTATCTACATCTGCTATTAACTGGGTTAACCAATTTCATAGCTCTAAACGTTTTGTCGTGGACTTTAACGGCACAAACCGTGAGATCAGAAATAGCCAGTACGGTGCGATGAAAGTCAAAGATGGCATCGTAGATTGCTTTGAAAATAAAGGTTTGCCGCGTCCCAACATCAGTAAAGAACGCCCAGATGTTCGTATTCACGTTCGTTTGCATAAAGATAAAGCGTTGCTTGGGATAGATATGGTAGGCAGTGGTTTGCATCAACGTGGCTACCGACCAGAATCGGGTCGTGCCCCGTTACGTGAAACGCTTGCTTCTGCGATTATCATGCGTTGTGGCTGGGATGGGCATCAACCATTACTCGATCCAATGTGCGGTTCTGGTACTTTGCTTATTGAAGCTGCGATGATGGCTGCCAACATGGCTCCTGGCGTTAAGCGAAAGCAATGGGGTTTCGAAGTGTTGGAAGACTTTGAACCAGAGACTTGGGCAGAGATTAAATCAGAGGCTAATGTTCAAGCTAGACGAGGTGTCAAGAAAGTTGACGCTAAGTTTTTTGGCTTCGATAACGACCCTAAAGTATTAAAAGTTGCTCAAGAAAACGCGCGCAGAGCAGGCGTTGAAGAATTGATTGAGTTCGCACAAGGTGATGCTGCAACCATTACTCGTCCTGCAGGATTCGAACACGGTGTTATCGTTTCAAACCCACCTTACGGTGAACGTCTAGGAACTGAGCCGGGGCTAATTGCGCTCTACACCGCATTTGGTGGACAGCTAAAATCTGAGTTTGGTGGATGCAAAGCCTCTATCTTCTCGAGTTCAGACGAGCTGCTGAGCTGTCTTCGTATGCGTGCTGATAAACAATTTAAATTGAATAATGGTGCGTTACCTTGTCACCAAAAGAACTACAGTATTGCAGAGCGCAGTGCTGATGAAGTGAAGGGTGCTGATACTAATGTTCAAATCGCACCAGATTTTTCAAATCGTTTAAAGAAAAACATTGGCAAGATTGGCAAGTGGGCTCGTAAAGAGAAGCTTGATTGCTACCGAATCTATGACGCTGATCTTCCTGAATACAATGTGGCGATAGACGTATACGGCGATCAAATCGTAATTCAAGAGTATGCTGCGCCAAAAAACATTCCAGAAGAAAAAGCAAAACGTCGCCTAACGGATATCATTCGTGCAACGATTCAGGTGACAGGTGTAGAGGCGAACAAAGTAGTACTTAAAGTTCGTGAAAAGCAGAAGGGTCGCAGCCAATACCAAAAATTAGGTCAGGTGTCAGAGACGCTTGAAGTAAACGAGTACGGTGTGAAGCTGATCGTAAACCTTCATGACTATCTAGACACTGGCTTGTTCTTGGATCATAAGATCACTCGTCGTCGCTTAGGTGAAATGGCGCAAGGTAAAGATTTCTTAAACTTGTTTGCATATACTGGGAGTGCGACGGTTCACGCAGCGGTTGGTGGCGCTCGTTCCACAACGACTATTGATATGTCAAATACCTACTTGAACTGGGCGAAAGACAATATGCAGCTTAACGGCTGTGTAGGACGTCAGCATCGCTATGAACAAGCAGACTGTTTGCAATGGCTAGAAAACGCGAAAGGTGAGTACGACTTGATCTTTATTGATCCACCTACGTTCTCTAACTCTAAGCGTATGGAAACATCATTCGACGTACAACGTGACCACATTAAACTGATGAAGAATCTTAAACGTTTACTAAGAAGTGAAGGCACTATCGTATTCTCGAATAACAAGCGCCACTTCAAGATGGATGAAGAGTCGCTGGCCGAACTTGGTTTGAAGGCTCAGAATATTTCTTCTCAAACGTTACCATTAGATTTTGCGCGTAATAAACAGATTCATAACTGTTGGCTAGTAACGCACGCGTAGTATAAACAAAAGGATTAATACGTGCTGATATTGTATAGCACGGAGGGATGCCATCTTTGTGAGATGGCATTTGCTCTAGTAGACCAAATTGGTTTGGCCGAGCAAACAGATATCATTGATATTGCGTTCGATGATGCACTGTTTTCTCGTTACGGCGTCACAATACCCGTATTAAAGTATCAAGATTCTGAGTTGAACTGGCCGTTTGACTTAGAACAACTCACACATTGGTTGGATAATAATGGCATTACTTACCATTCATAACGCACAACTTGCATTTGGTGACCACCCATTACTGGACAAAGCGGAGTTCGCTCTTCAAGAAAACGAACGCGTTTGTTTAGTGGGTCGCAACGGAGCAGGTAAGTCCACGTTAATGAAAGTGCTTGCCGGCGACATTTTGTTGGACGACGGCAAGATTCAAATCACTCAAGACGTCGTTGTTTCTCGACTTGAACAAGATCCACCGCGTAATCAAGAGGGTACGGTTTACGAATACGTATCTGGCGGTTTGGCTGAAATCGGCGAACAACTGAAGATCTATCACGATCTTCTCGATCTTGTTGCTCAAGACCCGAGTGAGAAAAACATCAACCGTTTAGCCAAGGTTCAAGAGCAGCTTGACCATTCTAATGCTTGGCGTTTTGATGACCGTGTTAAGAACGTACTTGGTGCTTTAAAACTAAGTCCAGAAACTAAACTGACCGATTTATCCGGTGGTTGGCAACGTAAAGCCGCTTTAGCTCGCGCGCTGGTTTGTGACCCTGATGTATTACTTCTTGATGAGCCAACAAACCATCTTGATGTAACAACTATCGAATGGTTAGAGAACTTCTTAAAAGACTTCAAAGGCTCGATCATCTTTATTTCTCACGACCGTGCGTTCATCAAATCAATGGCAACACGCATTGTTGATTTAGATCGCGGGCAATTAGCTTCTTTCCCAGGTGATTACGACAACTACCTAGAAGAAAAAGAAGAGATGCTCCGCGTTGAAGAAATGCAGAATGCTGAATTCGACAAAAAGCTTGCTCAAGAGGAAGTTTGGATTCGGCAGGGCATTAAAGCACGCCGAACTCGAAATGAAGGTCGTGTACGCGCATTGAAGAAACTTCGTGAAGAGCGTCGCGATCGCCGGGATGTCCAAGGCAAAGTTAACCTTAATATCGATGATGCTTCACGTTCAGGGAAAATTGTATTTGAAGCAGAAAACATATCTTTTGCTTACGAAGGCAAGACAATCGTCGACAACTTTAGCTTTAACATTATGCGCGGTGACCGTATTGCACTTATCGGACCAAATGGCTGCGGTAAGAGTACGGTACTTAAATTGCTATTAGGGCAATTGGAAGCGCAGTCTGGTCGTTTACACTGCGGAACAAAATTAGAAGTCGCGTACTTTGATCAGTACCGAGAGATTTTGGATCCAGAAAAGACAGTGATCGATAACTTAGCGGATGGGAAACAAGAAGTAATGGTTGGGGGACGTCAGCGTCATGCGCTGAGTTATCTTCAAGACTTCTTATTTGCACCTAAGCGCGCAAGGACTCCGGTTAAGGCACTCTCTGGTGGTGAGAAAAACCGATTACTGCTAGCTCGTATCTTGTTGAAACCAAACAACTTACTTATTCTTGATGAACCAACCAACGATTTGGATATCGAAACGTTGGAACTTTTAGAAGAAATGCTTGCCAACTATCAGGGCACGTTGCTTTTAGTTAGCCACGACCGAGAGTTTGTTGATAATACCGTTACCACAAGCTGGATCTTCGAAGGAAACGGAGTGATTGAAGAGTTTGTTGGTGGTTATCACGATGCAAGACAGCAGCGTGAGCAGGTATTGGCGGTTCGTCAAGCGGTTGAAAAGCCAGCGAAAAAAGAAAAAGTGGTTGAGGAAACTCCCAAAACAACTCAACCTAAGAACAACTCGAAGAAGTTATCGTATAAGCTGCAAAGAGAATTAGAAGCTCTACCAGCTAAACTAGAACAATTAGAGTCGGATATCGAGAGCCTTCAGGAGCAAGTGAACGATCCAGAGTTCTTTGCTAAACCTGTAGAGCAAACTCAGCCGGTATTGGAACAGCTTGCTGCACTAGAGCAGGAGTTGGAAATCGCATTCGAGAGATGGGAAGAACTCGAAGCAATGCAACAGGATAGTTAAGAATTCAATGAATTGTAGTAATAAATTCAAATTGACCGCCATTGCGATGATGGTTGGTACCGCAATGAACGCACAGGCGGCATTGTATCAAGTGGTTGAGGTTTCACCTCAGGATCATGGTTCAAACGGTGACTACCAAACGGCTTACGGCGTTGCAATTCAGCAAGGTGATGCGGGTACAGATCCTTCAACAGGTTCCCCTTTCGCTTTGGGCTGTTTTGATGCAGCAGCAAACTGTACACCAGACCAATTTAAGCTTGCGATGGAAACTCGCACAACACCGATTTCAGCGACACAAGCCGTGGATGGGAACAGCTATCGTGAGGAAATTCCATTTGGATTGGACGCGGGCTTTTATTACATCCAAGAACTCAAAGATTTTGAACGTTACTGTTATAACCAGCTTCGCTATTCTACTTGTGACTCTTGGGCTTCTGTAAACTGGACCCCATGGAACAAAGAGCGTAGTAAAGACTTTACTTCTAATGCGTTAGCATTTGTAGAAGGCGATTCTGCTGCTTATAAAAATGAATATAACAATGTTATCAATCAGCTTACCGAAGATGGTGCAGCTGTCGGTAATCAAAGTAAAGTCAGCAGTGAAAACCAGTCGACACTGGAAACAAGAAATACAGTCGTAGCACCTATTGAACCAAATTTTGTTACAGGTGATAACGACGCAAGCGTTGTGCAAAGCCACGCTTGGAAAACCGATGGCATTTTTACCGTTGGTAGTGTATCTCGAACGGCAAGCAATACCAATGGCGCTCACCACACATCGAAAGCAGCTATTTGGGATCAAAGTGGAACCGTCAGTGAGTTGGCTTGGCCAAGTGGCACATCTAAAGACGGAGAAAGACTGGCTCAAGGAAGCATGCGTGACCTTGTCACAGATGGAACAACGGTTTACGGCGTGGGTTACAACACATACAGTGATGATAACTATCTGAATGCTACTGTTTTTGTCGGAACCCTAGAGGCAGAAGGTAGCGTTGAAAACGCAACTTGGAAAAACAAAGTTGTTGTAGGAGCGAGACAGCGTGAGGGCGATGATACGGTTCATACAAACTCACGATTAACCGATGTTAACTCAAATTTTGTTGCTATTGGTGAAGCAAAACGTTCGGGCGGATACTTAATGCCAACGGGCTCTGCTCCGAATCGTCTCTTTATCGTAAATGATGTTCGTAAGGATTCTATTAACGCTTTTTACCCAAGTACCGGAATTTTCTTCAGCGGTGCGGGCGGTAAGATGGGCGGGATCAACTCTTACAATGAAATTGTCGGACAACTTGATGCGGAAACGACGCGTGAAGACGATGGCAAGCCACGTCGTAAGCGCGGTTTTATCTATCCATATAGCCTAGGTGGCGAGACTAGTGAACGTGCTGCAACATTGTTTAATGGAAAAGCTTGGTTCCTAGACAGTTTGACTAATGGCGGTGATTACTCTGAACAAAACAATCAGTTCCGTATTATCGACGCAACTGATATCAATGATGCAGGTGTGATCTCTGGTACTGCTATGAAATGTGCTGGCGGTTACAGTACAACAGCAAACAATGCGACATGTAGTTCTGATGAGCAAATCGTAGCCGTAAAATTGGTGCCTATTGCAGGTGCGACTGAGAAGGACATTGTGTCTCGAAGCGTTGACTCAACGACAACAGAGCGTCAAGGTGCAGGCCTTGGTTGGTTAGCTTTGACCATGCTTGGATTGTTTGGGTTCCGTAGAAAATAGTCAAAAATCGTCAGTAATTTTTAAATCAAGCAGAGGCTCACACATTTGAGCCTCTGCTTTTTTTATGCCTTGAGAAATCACTCAACTTGATCGACTCTTATAAGTGGAGTCATAAAAACTCCATCAAAGTTTCACAATAACAGCTGTACGTTAGTAAATGGACCTGTATGAGGAATTAACTATGAAGAGACAAAAGCGTGATCGCCTAGAACGAGCTCAATCTCAAGGCTATAAAGCTGGGTTGAATGGAAGGTCTCAAGAGGCTTGCCCATATCAACAAGTTGATGCTCGGTCGTATTGGTTAGGTGGTTGGCGTGATGCCAGAGATGAAAGACAATCTGGTCTCTACAAATAAACTCTCCACATACAAAAAGAAGGATTCGAAA
This sequence comes from Vibrio sp. J2-4, assembly GCF_021728155.1. Lineage (NCBI taxonomy): Bacteria > Pseudomonadati > Pseudomonadota > Gammaproteobacteria > Vibrionales > Vibrionaceae > Vibrio > Vibrio sp. J2-4. Next base: position 1,120,159 of record NZ_JAKKCN010000001.1, on the reverse strand, counting down.
GGGCTCTACGGAGCCTTTTCTACATTTATAGACTAGGCAAACAAAAAGGCCCCTAAATAGGAGCCTTTATAAATCGATTAAAGTCGTGATTAGAAGTTTGAAGTGTCTTGGAACAAACCAACTTTCAAATCTTTCGCAACGTAGATTTCTTTGCCATCTACGCATACACGACCGTCAGCCAAACCCATTACTAGTTTACGATTTACGACGCGTTTCATATGGATTTCGTAGGTTACTTTTTTCGCCGTCGGTAGGATTTGGCCTGTAAACTTCACTTCACCAACACCTAGAGCGCGACCTTTACCTTTACCGCCAACCCAGCCAAGGAAGAAGCCAACAAGTTGCCACATCGCGTCAAGGCCAAGGCAGCCAGGCATTACTGGATCACCAGGGAAGTGGCAATCAAAGAACCACAAATCTGGAGTAATATCCAATTCCGCCAAGATCAAACCTTTACCAAAATCGCCCTCTGTCTCAGACATTTTAGTAATACGATCCATCATTAGCATGTTTGGCGCAGGAAGCTGAGGGTAACCAGGCCCAAACAGTTCCCCTTGGCTAGAAGCAAGTAGATCGTCACGGTTATAAGAATCACGTTTGTTTTGCATTATCAATTACTCCAATTTTTGATAGCTGCATCTTAGTGAACACGTGTACGCTAAACAACTCCGATCAGTACTAGACAAACCAGTTTTTGATGCGCTGCACAATTCCTTCTGGATGCTCATGTCTTTCAAAGTTTTCAATACGTTCCGCTATTTTGCCAATAATGCTCTCGTCTTCGCCTCTAAAAGGTTTATTCATAACAATCGGAATAGCTTCATCTACCGTAGAGACGGACCAAATATGGAACTCACCATTTTTAATGCTTTCTATTACATCTTTATGTAATGCAAGGTGTTTAAGGTTTGATTTCGGCATGACAACGCCTTGATTTCCCGTAAAACCCTGATGTTTACAAACCTGATAAAAACCTTCAATTTTCTCGTTCAAGCCACCGACTGCTTGCACTCGACCAAACTGATCGACGGCTCCTGTAACCGCAACTTGTTGATTAATTGGAGATTCAGATAGCGCACTCACCAAGCAACAAAGTTCTGCGAGAGATGCGCTGTCACCGTCAACTTCACTATAAGACTGTTCAAATACAATCGAGGCAGAGTAAGGCAGTGGTTCATCCAGTTTTAGAGCAGAGCTTAAGAAAGCTTGCATAATCATCATGCCTTTCGCATGTAGATTGCCTCCAAGCTCAGCTTTGCGCTCAACATCGGAAACATCGCCATCACCAAAGTGAATTACACACGATATTCTGGCAGGCTCACCATAGCTGACAGGGTGTCCAGCCATATCGATGACGGTTAGGCCATTGATTTGACCAACTTGTTCCCCAGTTGTCTCAATAATGACTTGTCCATCTAAAATATCGTACACGGCACGCTGAGGAAGATAGGATTCGCGATAATACTTGTCGTCAATCGCTTTATCTAATGACTCGTAATCTAATGTTTGGCAATCACTGAACTGGCTGGCAAGTGTTAGAAGTTGAGAATGCCACATTACACCTAACGGCAAATAATGTTGATCTTCAGTAAATCTCATACCAGCTAGCAACAGTCTTCTAAAGCCACATTCCGTTAAGTGAGGCAGCTGATATTGAGAACATACCCAGTTCACCAAACCAAAGTAATCTGTCAAATTCTGCTCTGACAAATGAATATCTTCTTCAACTTCGGTATACATGGCAAAGCCTGAACAAAAGTCCTCGTCGATATATTCTAGCTCTGCTAACTGACTTCTTTCCCCAGTTACAATCAGTTTTACATCATAAGCTTTAGATGGCGGTACTGAAGTAGGTAAGCGAGTAGGGCTTAGGTTCAGTGGCTCGATAAGGTTTTGTTGAATTGCAGACTTTATATTCGGCCAAAGTCCCGGGTTAGCCAGAATGAGATTAGCAGGTACAATCAAATAACCGTCGTCAGCTTGTGAAATCAAGCCAGGTTGGAAGGCAATATCACCACTTACATCAACACTGTAACGGTCAAATAAACGTTTGGCATCAAGTGATTCCGACAAAACAATCGCAGCGTTAGAATGACTCTGAAGAGCTTTACTGATGAACTCTCTATAGACAGAATTATCGACGCAGTTAATGAGTAGCACGCGTGTCAATCCCGACATTTTGGAAAAGCGAGATATCGTTGCCGACATCCTCGGTTGAAGATCAGTAAAAGACTTCTTTGGTAACGAAGGTGCAGACTTTAAAAGTGCTTCGTACTGCTCAAGTGAAGGTGTTACGTCTTGCCAATTAAGTTGGTTCATTAAAATTCATCGTAATTCAATCTTGCCGACATTATAACGAAATGGACTATAACACCCTAGCACCAATTTGGCTCGCTCACGGCATTCAACACTCAATGAACAATACTTAGACAAATGAGTGATCAACATCGATACTTCTAAGAGTTTTATTTGCCCAAGTAAATTATCTGGGTTACGCTGTCACTAGGTTATGTTTATGGGTCGGAATAAATGAAATATCAGCAGCTTGAGAATCTAGAGTGTGGGTGGAAATGGAAGTATCTCATCAAGAAATGGAAAGATGGTGAAGCGATTACCCGACATATTGATACAAGTGAAGCAGATGCCGCGGTTGCAGAGCTAAAACGCCTTGAACACGAACCTACGCTTGTATTAGCTTGGATAGAAAACCACATGTCAGAAGAGTTGGACAACAAACTCAAGCAGGCTATCCGAGCGAAAAGGAAGCGTCATTTCAATGCAGAGCAAGTCCATACAAAGAAAAAGTCCATTGACTTAGATTATCGAGTTTGGGAAAAGCTTTCTAGCAGAGCAACCGAGCTCGGTTGTACATTATCTGACGCAATTGAATATCTACTTTCTGAAGCATCGAGAAGTGAAAAAGCGAGTCAAAAAGTTACCTCGATCAAAGAGGATTTGAGTAAATTGCTATCTAGCTAGGATAGGGAGTGCCAAATGTTATATGTAATCTTAATTGCTGCCATCGTAATCTTTTGGTTGATCGCAGTTGATAGACCAGTGCTAAAAGTAAAGTTTGATAACGGCCATATCAGTAACGTAAAAGGGCATCTACCACCTTCTTTCAAACATAACTTACAAGATATTAGTGAACATAATCCGTTTAGTGGTGAAATGAAGGTATATAGCCAACGAACTGGCATGCGTTTGAGCTTTTCCAAGGACGTTCCCAAAAAAATCCAACAGCGGATTCGCAACGTTTTTCCGCATCAAGGTTTCAAAGCGAGCAAAGGCAAGAAGCGAGCTTAATTACATATCAGTTACTTAATCGTGTTAAATGGGACGCAATATAGCGTCCCATTTTCGTATCTATAGAAAAATTATTTATCATTGATTAATCAATAAGATAAACGGACTTAAACTATGCGATACGTTGTAACTTTAATGGTCTTTCTCTTTGTAAGTGCTTCAGCTTTGTCTGACGACTCGGAAACGAATCCATTGGCTAAAAAGATTAAAACTAAGATTCAAAGGAAAGCAGACAATAAATTTGATGACTACCAAGGTTATTGTGATGTCATGATAGAGATGGAACACAAAGGTAAAAAAGCAGTAATAAAAAGAGTAACCAGTAGTGGTGACAAAAAAGTTTGTCGGTATGTGAAATCCAACTTGAGGAAAGGAAAACGCTATCGTTATAAATATCCAGAAAAGTATATTCGGCTTCATATAGCCACAGGTTCGTGATTGCAATGTTGATTAGAAGCATCGGGCAGCAAGAGCGCAAAGCTTTCAGACCCGATGAACTAAATGAAAATGAAGTGGCTCTCGTGTAATTGGTTGGGAATGCAGGCTAGGTGAGATAAACCAATCAACTCGAAATGATAATCTGCAGATACAAGCAGTATGGGAAGGAATTGCAAAAAAGTATAACGGACTTGGATTATCAAGCATTTCAATGGTTTGTGCCGGATTGGCTTTAGTGATTGCAAGTCCACAGGAACCACTATTGCAGTGCGCATTATATCTGCTTATGTTGAATGCGATTGCATATGTGTGTCTTATAAAATGTCTCTCTTTTGAGGGACTATTCAATGAAGTATCACGAAATGACTAAAAACTATATTTTTCGTGAATTTGAATGTGGTTTATCCGTCGAACAAGCTGCTGAACTTTGTTTGAAAACTGTGAGAACGGTCAAAGAATGGGATAAAGGGAAAACCATTCCCCCAGAGTGTAAACGGTTAATGAGAATGACAAAGGGAAGGGAATTGAGCTCATCTGAGCAATGGGAACAATTCAAAATGCATTACGATAGATTAGAACTTCCAACAGGGCAGCTGGTAACAGCTCAACAAGTTTTGACTGGAATTGCTCTATTAGAGATAGGAGCATTGACTGACTTAGAAGCTGCTGGGAAGGTATTGAAATTTGCCCGAGCATTAAGAAATATGATGTAAAAAGAGGCCCCTAAAGGGGCCTCTTTTTAGAATTTATGAACTAGAAGACAGTTTTTCTGAAATGTTCAAACAAAACCACTGAACAAGACACATATATATAAAGTAATGCCAGCAGTTATTCAAAACATACATAAATAAGTCAAAATCAGAAAAATTGTTGCTTACTCCTTGTATTATTGCGATAACTAAAATTGATATAATTATTGCAATATCAAGTTTTAAAAATAACCAAAGTATTGGAATCTTATATTCCTTGTAGGTGAATACATATGTTAAGTTGGCTACGGAAAAAAATGTTATCAACGCTATAAAAAAATTATCCATAATATCTCTTTGATAATCGGCTCGCTTGGTTGAATTCCGAAAGATGGTTACCGTATTTTTTCGGAAATTTCTTCGGCCATTTGTATGTTTATCTCTAGGTCTTCATACTCTCTATTTATATTTCCATGAGTTGAACGTGTATCTAAATTAGCACTCACCGAAAGTAGCTTCTCATCCACCTCCTTAGATGTCATAGCACCTAACAATTGCTTTCTAATGGACATTCTCCAAAAGTTCAGCTCCTTAGAATATTCATTAATTCGACGTAAAAGCATGTAACGCTGACGTTTGTACAAGATATTTAACTCTTTATATCCTTGCTTGTATTCCTTAACGCTCTCTTTGATTTCTTTTATTTCTTGCTTATATTCTTTGAATGAATTTTTTATTTTTAGGTGCATCCAAAATGAAAATGCACTAAGAACAACTGTATACACCAAGCTGTTGACAATCGCTTTAAGGAACATAGCAGAGACAGGGTTTTCAATATCAGCATCATTCCTCTTTTCTAGGTTCAATTCTTGGAAGTTTAATAACTCACAGCATGAATTTAGAGGCGGTTCAATAGGAATGAGTAGCCTTACTGAAGACTCGGAGGTGATGCCTGAAAGCTCAATAACCTTTTGGCCCGTTGACGTCAAAGTATTATCTAGCTCCTTAATTATTAAAGGTCTACTAGTTAATATAGACTTAATATCCAACTTTTCAGGAACTAAAAACTGTAACGACTTTAATGTTTCTTTTGACTGATTGACTATATCTACAGGGTATAGTTTTTGTTTCTGTTGGATAAACGGCTCACCGAATAAAACATACCCCTTATTCAATTGGATGTAAGAGATTGATAAATTCAAAGCGAATGTAATAAATACACCAACTACCACACTTATTATTTGACTTTTATACATATTTTATAATTCTCATTGAAGCTTTAAAAACACTCCAGTTAAAAATAATTGAATTTAAACTTATCCCTTTAGAATCAATTCGGGTGACGATGCATCTCACTAAAGATACCGATTACAATAATACGTTAGTCCTAAGGCATATGCCACCACACTCTAAGCTGACAAGCTCATACTAACCAGTGGCTCACAACTAGCGCCGGGTGGTAGTTTACCCCCGAAATATACTACAGGGGCGCATAAAAGCTGATTTCAATAACACACCGAACAAAACCGATATGCTACCATGCACTCATTTTTATGAGTAAGGAACAGAAAGTGCCTGAATTACTGATACTTATATCCTTAGCGTGTATTGTGTATCTATTCACAAAGAAGGGTAAGAAACCTAAACGTAGGCTTAACGAATGGGAGCAAGGTGCAACGGTTAGAAGACCGAACAGCATACATTCTTTTGAGCCAAAAGCTGTAGAAAAGAACCCAAAGATAGTCGAAGTACCTCTGCCAAACACTAGCAATAAGACTAGTTCTGTACCTCACAAGAAAAGTACATACTTGGCTACCAAGACAGAACGCAGATTCTATAAAGTGTTGCAGGAGCTTCTATCGGAAGAATATGTCATTCATAGTCAGGTATCTTTAATGGCGTTGGTTCAACCTACCAACTTTAAAGACAACTCACGAACTTGGGCTAAAAGAATGGACTACGTGATAACGGATAGAGATACAAAAGTATTGGCGGTCATCGAGCTAGATGATTCCTCTCATAGGCAGAAGAAGAGACAAGAGCGAGATATATACGTAAATAATGCACTTAACGGACACCACCCGTTGCTCCGGTTTGAAGCTAGAAACTCTTATGATAAAACACATATCGCAACCGTATTAGAGCGTGACACGATAATAAAGTGTAGAGAATTGGAGAGCGTATTACAGTACAGCTAAAGCAGAGCCGAACAGCAATTGTTCGGCTTTTCTTTTAACTCAAAGTATCGTGGTTCTTATCGTTACTTTCAGTTCTTTATCTACCGTATTGGTCTTTTCTGACCGGAATAACGCACCAAGTAACGGAACATCCATCAAGACAGGCACACCACTTACCGAGTCGCGCTGCTCTTGGGAAATCAAACCACCTAAAGAGATCGTTTGGCGGTCTTTGACCTTGACCACAGTTTGCAGTGTTCGCGTATTGGTGATGATGTCGGATGCGATAGAGGAATCCGTAACCGAGTCGGATTTTTGCATAATCTGTAACACCACATGATCACCAATTACATGCGGTACCACTTCAAGTGAGACGCCCACATCCTTACGTTCAATTTGCTGGACTCGATTACCGCCGTCAGTTACCTCAGACGAAGTGAGGAACGGCACGTTCTGACCAACCGTGATGTAACCGCGCTCCCTGTCCATAATGAACATGTTTGGTCGTGACAAGAGCTTGGTATTCTGATTCTTTGATACAGCTTTGATAAGCGCATTGAAATCACCGCCCTCATAGAACAGTAGGTTATCAACGGCTTTCTTGATTGCGGTCGGTTGCGAAACAAAGCCAGCCTCACTAAATGCCAAGTCCATATTTACGCCGACTTCCTGAGAGTCTCCGAGCTCAGTTTCAGTAATTACCGCCTCGATAAAGACTTGCTTTTGTGGTCTATCAATTCCTTTGATGAGGACATCAATGTGCTTCAATTGGTTCTCAGAGCCAGTCACGATAATGCTGTTTGTGGTCGGTAGTACCTCAACCTTGTAATTCTTAATCGCTTTGTTGTTCAGTGTTTGATTCTGCGTCGCAGCAAGCATCGAGGAAATCAAATCAACGACCTTGGTATTTCGAACATTCTCAAAGAAGTACAGCTTCACTTGAGAGGGTTCGAACGTCTCCACCTTGTTAGCGTCAGCAATGATGGTAAAAACGCCGTGGTCATGCGTAAGCTCGTAACCGTGCGCGCGAAGCACGGAAAGGAAAAAGGCTGGATAGTCCTCATCTTTCAAATCGGGCGCGGTAAAGCTGACCTCACCAGTAACACCTTGACCGAGCACCACCGTATTCCCAGTATGAACCGAGAACCACGATGCAAAGTCTCCAATCGGTGTGTTCTTTGCCTCAAAAGGCGCAGAGCTTGCAGCAAAAGAAGGGGAGCTGAGCAGGGTGCACGCGAGCAGAAAGGTGGTAATGCTGGATGTGGAAAAGTTGGAACAAGCCGTAGTTTGTTTCTCAACTTTACCACAGCGCATAGTGAGCAACGAGAGCGCTGATAATAAGCCTCCGGCACAATAAGATTTTTTTTGTTTTTTTGAAAGACAAGCTGTGAGTTTTGCGATTATCCATGACATAAAGCGCACCTTATTCCCTAGCACATAACTTTGAATGATTGACCGTTGCCGCTAACCGTAATGGAGCAAGAGCCGTTAGATTGAGCCGTAAAGCCCTTTGCGTATAGTTGCGACGACGACAGACGCACATCGTCCTTAACGAGCACAAAAGACGGGGCTACGTTTGGGGGATTCATTGACGATTCGATTCGATAGCCGTCGAGCAAGTCACTCAATGACTCGCGAGGCTCCGAGGCTTGAGCCGTTTCGGGTTCTGTCGATATGTTCGGTGTGCCAACTAAGGTGAACACCGCAAACGAGACGGCAACACCTGCCGCAAACACACTGAATCGAGAGTATTTACGGAGATAGATTTTCGTAATGCGCATGATATTTCTCAACGTATACGGGACAGTGTAACGTCCATGGGTATAATAGGGCGGCAATACTGAAAAAACGCCGTCCTCATAGTTGTTTCTAAACATCTGCTTAGTGTCATAAGAGCTGTATAAGTCCGTACCCCAGAGCATCCATTTATCGACGGTGAGCGAGTTAGCGTTGTCACCATACTTCACAATGCCAACGTGCAGCTTAGGCATTTTCAACTTGAGTTGACCGAGCGTCAGAACGGATACCGCAGTCGAGATGATAGGGACTTGAAGACGGTCTAAGCGGCGACAAAATACGGTGTGTTCAGCCAGTGCGAGACGCGCTTGTTTATCAACAATCGAAATGTCTTGAACGATGAAAATGACATCCCATCCAAGCTTTCGAATATGCAAGAGGTGATCAATTAACTTTTGTCGATTCTTGTCGTTCCATGTGCGCGAGTTAAACCACGTTCCGCACTCATCGAGCACAATCAAGCCGTCTTTTTTGGTGTCATAGCTTTTGTTTGCTGAACCAATCACCATCAGATCTTCCACTTGAGGCTTGTCCGGTAAGCGATAAAGGCGAGTGTTGCGCTTGTTGCGTCCAAGCATTTCTTTCAAGTTGATATCGAGGTTTGTCGCCACAGGCACACCGCGCATAAATGCCTCGCGAATCTTACCGACTGCCGTTAGTGTTTTACCTGAGCCGAGCTTACCCGTGACAAAGTAGACCGAAGCCATTACGCCGCCCTCACAATCGCGTAGAACTTCCACTCCCACACCCAACGCAGCAGACGCGCCGAGTAAATCGCACTCACGCAAGGAATTGCGTTATTTGGGATAAACATGCCCGCCGCTTGTGACCAAAACGGGGGCGTGACGTAAGAAAGCCCAGTTGCAAGCGTATAAATGGCAAGAGTGAGCGCGAGTGTAAGCCCAATCAATAAGGTAATAATCACCAAGTTAATCGTGACGTTGCGCGCCTTGGCGATAAAGAACCAACCAAACAGAGTCGTCGCTATTTGTGCTATAAACGCGACCAAAGCAGGTAAACGCAACGCCGCACTAATGCCTGAAACAATAGGTAATAGCTGAATCATTAGTAATATCTCCCCGAACCTGGCTTGTTACTTGGTACAGGCGTGACCTCAGTCAGCAGGATTTCAACAAGCGTCTTAATCGTGTAGATGTAAATCAGAATGGAGAGGATCATTTTTAACTTATGAGAGAACTCACAAGAGATTGAAACGTTCCCACCATTGAGTGTTGGCAAAGAAAGCCGCATACATTCGCTAGGTTGTGGAAGCAAGTTAAGGAATGAATCAGAAACCGCAGTAATATGCGCCTCAGATTCAGCCGTAATATTCTTTTCAAGCAAATCATTTGCCGCACCAACAACCGTCGATTCATAAGAGCCTAAAGCACCAGAAACAATCGAATCCGCTTGAGTTAGTGCATCACCAACAAAGTTACTATCCAATCCATGAGGGCTTTCACAGAATCTATTCTCAGGAGTAGGGTCGCATGGTTTTAAATCGTCTAGCTTGTTCAAAAGGTCATCAAAACCTTGTTGGTTGGTTTCCTGCAAATCTCCAAGGTCGCTAGACAGCTGACCAAAACCATTACTTAACTGGTTGTTTGCCGAAGTCAGCAAGCGGTTTGTATTATTGCCAATATCAGACAGCATATCGGACTGACCTTGAATAGCATTCGCTACATGGTTTGCATTATCGACGACAGTATCCGTATTCAAATCTACCGACGCTTTGAGCGCATCGAGAGCCGATTTAGTTTCAGCCTGATTTCTATTCATGTCGTTATTGATGCCAGTTAGCTGCGCATTCAAATCACTGTTCATGGATTTGATAGCAGCGAGGGTATCATTCGTATTATCGACATCAGGCTCGGGTTTCTCTGGGTCAGGATTACCAGTACCGCCGCCACTTGGTTTATCAGGGTCGCCCAAATCACCGCCCGTTGGAGGGTCGATATCGGTATCAGTGGCACAAGCTGGCCAATTGGGACCGCCAATAACACAGGATTCTGGCTTGGGAGTATCACACCAATTGTTTTCTGGTCTACAACACATACCATATCTAGGGTCCCAATCCGGTGAGTCAGGTGTACATTCTTCTGGCTCTGGATCTTTACATGCAGGCCAATCTGGTGAATCAGGGGTGCACTCTTCAGGCTCTGGAGGTGGGTTACATGACATCTCTAAAGATTCAGTTGAATCAGTACAAGACACCACAGGGTTCCAACCCTTGTCGAAACAAGCATCTTTAAACTGATTCATTTGATTGACTGTATCTTGCTTTTCGCAGAAAGGAACTGGAGCACCCTCACATTGCCCCGTAAAAGGATTAAACGTTTCACCATCGTTACATATTGCAGAACGCTCGTAGACATTACCAGAAAAGCGCGTGTTAGCCGCATCATAAGCCTCAACACCATATTGACCGCCACCTTGAAAAAAAATACGCTGTCTAGTTACAGGTGGATTGTGAGTACAAGTCGCCACTTCAGCAGCAAAATTATCAGCCAATTCAGAGTGTGATAAACCATACACGTTATTCCTACCACAAGAGGCCCTAGCATCTGCCATGTAGTAAATAGTTTCAGTAGCAGAAAAAGCACTAAACGAAACACTCAGCAAAATAACCAGTGACGCAATGCTTTGTTTAATACTCATTTGTATTCCTCATAAAAAACGCCCCCATTCGGAGGCGTTGACCAATGGGTGTATAAAGCAGTCGTTAGAATTACGTTGCTTTGTTTGCACCTTTCTTGAATAGCTTGATGCCGATGAAGCCAACCGTCATTGGCACGGCGATGCCCCATGTCGAGGTGAGCATTTCAGTGACGTAACTTGCCAGTGTGCTAAAGGCTTGTGTTGCCACTTCTGGCAGTGCTGCATTCGCAGAAGATGCTGCCATAAGAAGTGCACCACCAAATGCCGCACGTTTTGCTGTTACTACTGCGCCAGCCTTAGCCATTGCTGCGCGTACTTTGCTTTGCTTTTCCATAGTCTTATTTCCTATGTTATGGTTTATGAAGAAGTTGAAACCTCAGCCGCTTTCTTGAATCCGAGAATGTGGAAGCCAATCGAGAAGCCAAGGATAAAGGCTGTCGCGAAACAGCCGAGCATGAACTCTGATGACAGCATTTATCTTTGTCCTCCGACCATCCAACCGAGCGCAACTAGCAAGAAACAAATGCCTAAGAACACCATTAACTGAAAGTTATCGAGTCGAGCCATTAGCTCTGCAAATTGCGTCTCGGTCATGATTTAGCCCTTACTTTTCATTAAGTTGAGGTAGGGCGTAGAGGTGGAAACCGTCGATAGAGACGTGTTTACCCTCATCGTTACCAAAGCTGAATTTCTTGTGTTCCACATCAAACATCATGCGATTACCCACACAACGCTTGAGCAGTTCGCCAGCCTTGCCGTTTTCCCAAAGCTCAGGAGACACGCGCACTTCAATAGTGTCTGTTGGGTTGGTCGTGATAAGACGGAGCTTGCCGTTTTGCTTTTGTTCGCCGTTACGGTCTGTTTTGGTTTCTTGCACGATGTCCGAAGCATCTAGAATTAAACCTTCCATTCTCATAGTGTTTTGCCCTTATTTTTACGTTGTTGGTTAGTTGAAAATTGAAATGACAGTTATTGACACAAGTCCAAGGGAAATTAATGCATCATGTCGGGCGGGGCTGCGCCCACCCAACAAGACGCATTAATTTCCTGAGGGTCGGTGAGCAACAGCGCTTCCATTTCGTCATAGAGCGCTAGGTGTTTTTCGTATTGCTCGTACAGGTCGTCATACATACGCTCGTATTCTTTTTCACGTTCTAGCGCGTCGAAGTAATCGACCACGTTAGACATGATGCCTTGTTGAGCGCGGATGAATTGTTGCTTGTTCTCGGTCTTCCAAGTACGGAAGCGAGTCGCGATAAAAATCTTATGGAACATCAAGCCATTCAAACGCGCTTGAGCCATATCGCCGTAACGAGTTGATGAGTATTCACCGCCCGAAGCAATCAATTTTTCGATAGAGGTTGAAACGGAATATTCCGCTTTTACTGGTTGGTCTTTGCGCTTAACGAACACACCGCCCATTGCGTAACAAAACGCTTTCCAGTCGCCCTCATCAGCAGAGCGGCGAACCTTTTCTAATAGAAAGTGTTCGTCTTGAGATAAATCTGTAAACAAAGCATCGTCCTCTTTGAATTCATCACGAAGACGACGAAGCTCACGCCATACCGTGACAGATGGACCACCAATAAATTGAAATTGACGAATTTGATTCACACGCGCCCAAGTCACGACACGTTCCGCCGCATCCGAGCCAGACAAAGACGAACCTTTGTCAGAATCAATGTGCTGACCGTCGATGTTTTTGCTCAGGTACTTAGCGACATAACCAACGGCTGAACCTTGCGACCAGTCGATAACTTCGGCTTTGAAACGGGCTTTCTTTGCACCTTTTTCGTCAGGAGAGTCAGCCATAGCAAGACGACGAAACTCAGACGTCACAAATTTGCGTGCGGATTTCTCCATGAACAGCAACAAGTGGTGATGCGGTGTGCCGTCTTGGTGAGGCTCGACAATGCGCATCCCGTAAACCTTGATTTTGCTCTTATCAATCGACTTACGAAGATTCGCCCAAACGCCCATTAAGTAAGCGTGAGCTGATTTCGCGTCAGGCTTGCCAGCCTCAAGCCATTTCGGGTTGATGTCACCCTTAGAAACAGAGTGAAAACGAGACGGAGCCGTCACAGTGAAGAACACCGCATCGTGATTCGATTCTTGAGCGATTTCCTCAAAGCCACGCAGACGAACAAACATTTCCGCGCGGCGAATCTCAGCGTTAGAAACCGACTTAGCGGATAGCTCACTGAGTGTGAAGTAGTTAGACGGGTCAGCCTCATCGTAAGCAATCGTGTTTTCTAGCGCGATACGATTAGACGTATTGCGGTCACGTTGACGGCTTAGAGAAAAATCCGAGCAGTAAACTTGCTTACGGCGTTGAACAAGCGCTAAATCACGCGCAACACATTCAACCTCGTAAGCACATTTACGGCGCAGTTGACGAACAAGCCAATGCTCATCAAGCGCACGGTTCACCAATGCGAAAAGTTCACAGTTGTTTTCTGCGTATTGAATTTGCTCAGGTGAGAATGCCAAGCCTAATGAATCAAGAAGCTGAACCGCTTTATCAAAACGCGCTTGTGATTCTTCAAGAGGAATCGCACTTAACACGCGAGAAAAGTCGCGTGATTTGCGCTTGGCTAGATTGGTAATTTGCTCATCTGACATCGCGTAGCTGTAGCCGTGCTCAGTCAAACGGTCGTGAGCGTCGTTAACTGCGCGTACAGCTTCCAGAGCGTTGCGTGTTTTCAGAATGTCGGTGTAAGCGCGTGTCATGTGTCGAGCAAAGTCGCCGTTACGGTGTAATGATTTCGGCAATTCCAAACAAGGGTTAGAAGTAGGGCGCTCAATAAAATCTGACAGGTCGTGTGAGTAGATTGGCGCACTCATTGCCGATTTCACAACCGACGGAATGAAATCCTCAGGCGTTGTGAATCTGTGGTCGACGTACTCAAAACGATGGTCGAATAAGTTGTCAGGAATGTGCTCACATGAAGCCCAAGAATGGACAGGAACAAAATCAATCCATTCTTGTTTGCCTGATGCCAAATCAATAACAAGTTCACGCATTATTGAGCCTCAAGCTCTGAGTAGAATTTACGCTTCTCATCTTTGCCAGAGCAATGTGAAACAACCAGATACTCGTAAACGGTGACGCGACCGTCAGAGGCATAGTCGCGAGCCAAATCACCACAAAACTCATGGTCAAGATAAAACGAAAAAGTTTCGTAATCGTCGTATGGGATTTCAAACGAGTCGTAGATAAGGGAACCAAAGAAATAAATACCCGCCGCAATAACCGAGACAAGGAACAAACTCCAAGCGCGATTCAGATATATTTCTAGTTTTTTTGTATTGGAGACTTCTGACATAACAACCACCTTGACTAGTTGTGAGAGCGACCGCCAAAGCCAAGACGTAAGCGTCAAGGGCAAACGCCCCAAGCCAAGGCGGTCTTAATTACGATTTGTCGTAAGTGTAATTACGGATTTTCGTAATTACTAGATGCGAATTTCCGTAACTACTAAGCTAAAATCAAGAAAACGGAGGTAGTCCCATGTATCAAAGTGAGCTGTTAGATGCCTACAAAAAGGCGAAAAACTACGTACAAGACAAGCAAATCGCACATGATTTGAATGTAAACGCGTCCAGAATCAGCGAAATGCGAAAAGGAAGACGCTATATATCTGATTCAGAAGCAGTTTTTCTAGCGGAGAATTCAGGAATTGACCCAGAGATAGCTTTGTTGGGATGTCACGCTGATCGCAACGAAAATCCACACATAAAAGGAATGTGGGAAAACATTGCAAAAAAGTTTAACGGGCTAGGATTATCAAGTATTTCAATGGTTTGTGGCATGTTCGCATTGTGGCTTGGCGACCTTAAAGTAGCTATATCTAAGTGCGCATTATATGTGTTATGTTAAATTGAATGTGTTCGTACGCCAAATGTTGCCAATGAGCACTCCTATTCCCCTGTGGATTTGAAATTTAAGGTCCCCATCATAACCATTAAACATAATGGCTATTTACCATAAAATACTTAATATAGATCTTAATAATCTATCGATTGTTAAGATCTATATTAATGCTTTTTCTACTTACAGAAATGGCTGTATAGCTTCAAAGATATCTTGTCTTCGAACTGGTTTGGAAATGAATCCATCCATACCTGCGTCAAGGCATTTATCTCTATCACTTTCTAGCGCATGAGCGGTTAATGCGATGATTGGAGTCTTGAAGCCTTTATCTCGGAGAAGCCTTGTTGCAGTAATCCCATCCATCACTGGCATCGAGACATCCATAAGAATCAGGTCGATTAAATCCTCATTTTCCTCTAAGAACGTTAATGCTTCTGCTCCATGACTTGCGATATGAACATTATGACCAAGCTTATTTAAAATAAGCTTTATTACAAACTGATTCGACTCGGTATCTTCGACTACGAGAAGATCCATCGCTTTTATTGGTTGGTTGTTTTCTATTTTAACTGGACGATTTTGATTGCACCGAGTTAAAACGGGAATCTTAATAGTAAATGTTGAGCCGACATGCTCGTCACTTTTAACGATAATCTTGCCGCGCATCATTTCAACTAAATGCTTGGTTATTGCTAGCCCTAGTCCTGTACCACCAAAGCGTCTCGTGATGGAACGATCACCTTGATGAAATGCCGTAAATAGATGTTCTTGCTTGGCTTTAGATATACCAATTCCGGTGTCTGATATTGAAATTACAAGCTCGGAGTCTTGCTCAGATACTGAAACTTTTACTTCTCCTTCATCAGTAAACTTTATTGCATTCCCAATAAGATTAAACAGGATTTGAGATAATCGCGTAGAGTCAATCCAAAACTGTTTGTCGGTAGTTACCATGCAATTGAGTTTAAATTGAAGGCTCTTCTTCTTAGCTATTTGTTTTTGTTGAGAAATAACAAAAGTGACAGTGTCTCTTAAATTAACCCACTGCTCATTGAGTTGAAAGCGACCTGATTCAATTTTTGAGAGGTCAAGGATGTCGCTGATAATCGCGAGAAGCAACTCCGCTGAGCATTCCATTTGGCTCAGGGCATCGATTTGCTCTTCTGATAAGGTGGATTGTTTCAGAATATCGAGCATTCCAAGGACGGAATTTAGAGGGGTTCTAATTTCATGACTCATCATCGCTAAGAATTCTGACTTTGAGCGATTTGCAAGCTCTGCTTCTTCTCTTGCTTTAGCAAGCTGAGTTGTTCGCACTTCAACAATACGTTGTAACTTCTCTTTGGTCTCAATATCGATGACAGCCCTCTCAATTAAAGGCCGAAAGCGTCTTAAGGTTTCCTTATTTTCTATGCTAAAGTGCCCTTTCTTAGCACCAATAAGTAAGATGACCGTTTGTGTTACTTCTGAACGTATGCCCGTTAGGACTACCGAGTTTACATGGCTTTTTATAAAGCTGTTCAGGTTAATAAACTCCGCAAGCCTATCTGGTTCGAACAGCAGAATACATTCGCCATTCAGCGCCCTCTCAGATGCGTTACCGTGTAACCAAGATATGTTATCAAATACACTATTTGTCGATATCAACGTTTTGAAGGGGTACCTCTCATCATCACGAGTTAGAACGATAAAATCATCAAAGTTGATGTACTTCTTAAGGACATTATTTAATCCCGTAAATATCTCGTGCCGGTTTTTTGCTTCACTCATCGCGGATATCGCTGAAAGAATAGCTTTATTCTCATCGGCGAGCAGTCGCTCTCTTTGCCTAGCCTGTTTTAGTTCGACTAACGCTTCTTGCAGCGCTTCCTGTTGGTATATGTCTAAGTATTTATCTTTCATAAGGTTTATGGAATATCGCTGATGAAATCATCAGGTTTCCATGTCCATTCTCACCACCAATAAATCTACCTTGCTCACCAAAAGTAAAAGGGCAAATAAAAGGTAACTGTTCTAGTTCTTGGTTAATTTGTTCACAAACGCTATTCATGTCTTGCATTAAGTGCAACATAGGACCTGCGCAAAAGATGTTTATCACCCCAATTTTTCGAGATTCTTCTAATTTTTGATTAAAGGCTGCATTTACAACTTTAGCGGCGCGTGCAACGAGGTGTTCTCTGCTTCCTTTCATTAAAGTGAGTTCATCACCCTCTTCTATTCGTGTAAATAGCTCAATTCCTCCATCTCGCGCCTCACGAATTGGATGGGACAATTTGTAATATGGACGCTCATATAGGTGGCCAGCGACACGCCCTAGTGGATAAGCACTCGAGTTTGTAAATAGCAGGTTGTTTTTACCTACTTGGTTATCTTGATGGTTTGTCCACTTTCTATAAACATTGAGGGCCGGTTCGTCATCAATTTCTAGCAAGCACCTATCGTTAGTTTTGGTTGCAACCCCTTTGATATTGGTTGGAGTGTGCCCAGCACTAAAAGCAATATCAACAGGCTGTGAGGAGTAAAATAATGTCAGACTTAAACCTGCAGTTTGAGATCCTTGGGTGGTAATGACAGACCATTTTCCCGCGATATGATTATCAGCGGCTGAACCACCAATAATTGGGATCAGCGTACCAAACCTTTCATCTATAGATGCAATGATTGATTCCTCTTGCCCTGGAGTTGCATGAAGCAGTATTAAGTTTGGCACTTCTCCTACGCGGTTAGCGTTCTCAAGAGCCATATCTAAGGCTCTAGTTACACTGTCACCTGAATCATAGTTAGAAATACCAGTGCCATAAGCATGAGGGCCTGAGTCATAAATTGCGAGCGCCGCAATCACTGGGCCCGTATGAAACCCCTGGTCTGTCATTACTGCTTGGCATGAACTGGCGCCATGAAAAGGCACACCGGGAAAATGCTCAAGAAACGCTTCTCGAATTAACTCGAAGTCGTACTCTTCCGTGTAGTAGCACATCACGTAAGACAAGTTCTGTTGTGTCAGTTCGGACCTAAGCGTTTCTATCGCTGAGTCTTCATCTTTAATATGAGTAAAAACTGATTGGCAATGCATACGATTTTATAATTGGGTATCACTCTGCTGTTATACCATTCCAACCAATTTTCTCTAGGTAAGAAGGTGAAAATTTCATTAAGAAGTTGCGATTATCTCGTGACAGATCGTATTTATAATTGAACTACAACAATGTTTTCGCCTTTTTTAAAGGTGATTTTTTTTGATTCAGGCATTGTGTCCCATTCTATTTTCTTATGCTCTCGATCGAGATAGATAAATTCGCCAGATTGATTTGGATCAATTTTTAGAGTGCTACTTTTTATCGTTTCGAGCGAAATTCCCGTTGAGTCACGATTAATTGTGATTATTTCACCTTCAATTGTTACATCGCATCGTTCTTTTTGTGAACAGTCAATGCTAGTAACGCTCTCGTGTGTAAAGGTACGCCAGAAAAATGCGCCTATTAACACACTGAGCATGATTAAGATTTGTGCAAGTCGCGCCTTTGTTAACTTTTGTGCAGGCATAATTACTAATATCCTTGTTACAAACTTCAAACTTTTTAAATAAAAAATGATTTCCAGGGGGCCAGTAAGGTTACTACCCTGTCATTGAATTGTTAATTCAAGTATAGTGTCACGCTGAAAATGCCACTTTTTATTAAAGTCAGCAATGGAAATAAGGTGATGATAACACTTGAATTCTAGAGTTTACTTGGGTGGTGTTACGACGCAAGTCGTGTTGGAAGTAAAAGTGTAGTTAATTAGAAATTGGAAGCATGCAAATGAGCCAAGTAAAGCAGCTTGAACAAAACTACAACTATACAGTCGTTCGCCAATTTACCCTTGTGACCATTTTATGGGGCATAGTTGGTATGGCTGTTGGTGTTTTGATTGCCGCTCAATTAGTTTGGCCACAGCTAAACTTTGATACGCCGTGGTTGACGTACAGTCGCTTACGTCCACTGCATACTAATGCGGTAATTTTTGCGTTTGGTACAAGTGCTCTGTTCGCAACGTCTTATTATGTTGTACAGCGCACATGTCAAACACGTCTTTTTGGTGGCCCACTCGTTGCCTTCACCTTTTGGGGTTGGCAAGCAATCATCCTGGCAGCAGCCATTACTTTGCCTCTCGGTTTAACATCGGGTAAAGAGTATGCTGAGCTAGAATGGCCTATTGATATCGCAATTGCGCTAGTATGGGTATCATATGCGGTGGTGTTCTTTGGCACACTGGTGAAGCGAAACACGTCACATATTTATGTGGCAAACTGGTTCTTCGGTGCCTTTATTATCACAGTAGCAGTACTTCACATCGTGAACAGCATGGCTATTCCTGTGTCACTTGGTAAATCTTACTCGATTTACTCAGGCGCAGTGGATGCGATGGTTCAGTGGTGGTATGGACACAATGCGGTAGGTTTCCTACTGACCGCTGGTTTCCTAGGTATGATGTACTACTTCGTTCCTAAACAAGCTGAACGTCCTGTTTATTCTTACCGTCTATCTATCGTTCACTTCTGGGCGCTTATTTCTCTATATATTTGGGCAGGCCCTCACCACCTTCACTATACAGCGCTACCGGACTGGACTCAGTCTCTAGGTATGGTGATGTCGCTGGTTCTATTTGCTCCTTCTTGGGGTGGTATGATCAACGGTATTATGACGTTATCTGGTGCATGGCATAAGCTTCGTTATGACCCTATCCTACGTTTCCTAATCGTTTCACTGTCGTTCTACGGTATGTCTACCTTTGAAGGCCCGATGATGTCGATTAAGACGGTTAACGCACTTTCTCACTACACAGACTGGACCATTGGTCACGTTCACTCTGGTGCGTTAGGTTGGGTTGCGATGGTTTCTATCGGCTCTGTATATCACTTAGTACCTCGCCTATTTGGCCAAGAGCGTATGTACTCTGTTGGTCTCGTGAATGTGCATTTCTGGCTAGCAACAATCGGTACCGTTCTTTACATCGTTGCGATGTGGATCTCTGGTGTAATGCAAGGTCTGATGTGGCGCGCGGTTAACTCTGACGGTACGCTAACTTACAGCTTTGTTGAGTCTGTAGAAGCGTCTTATCCGTTCTACTTTGTACGTTTCTTAGGTGGATTTATCTTCCTATCTGGTATGTTCCTAATGGCATACAACACGTACAAAACGGTAAGTGCACCAAAAGAAAGCCTAAAAGCTATCCCACATCCGGCATAAGGAGATTTAAGAATGAGTAATAATTCTAATAATCGCCACGAAATCTTAGAACGTAATGTCGGTTTGTTGGCTATTTTTATCGTGTTTGCTATCAGCTGGGGTGCTCTTGTAGAGATCACTCCTCTGATTTTCCAAAAGCAAACGACTGAACCTGTAGAGAATCTGCGTGCTTACACTCCTCTGGAGATGGAAGGTCGTGACATCTACATCCGTGAAGGTTGTAACGTTTGTCACAGCCAGATGGTTCGTCCTTTCCGCTCAGAGACTGAACGTTACGGTCACTACTCTGTTGCTGGTGAGAGTGTTTGGGAACACCCATTCCTTTGGGGCTCTAAGCGTACAGGTCCGGATTTAGCTCGTGTTGGTGGTCGTTATTCTGATGAATGGCACCGTGTTCACCTGTTAGATCCTCGTGAGCTTGTACCTGAGTCAAACATGCCAGGTTTCCCGTGGCTAGCTGAAAACGTTTTAGACGGTAAGCTAACTCAGAAGAAACTTGAGCTATTTCGTGATCAGTTCGGCGTTCCATACACTGATGAAGAGATCGCGAATTCGGCTAAAGAAGTAGAAGGTAAAACAGAGATGGATGCAATCATCGCTTACCTTCAGTCTCTTGGTCATGCAATGAAGTAAGGGGATCATATGGATTTCGGTACAATTCATAGTATTTATACCGTTGTACTCTTCGCTAGTTTTATTGGCATCGTATGGTGGGCATTTAGTAAAAAGCGTAAAGCACGCTTTGAAGAAGATGCCAACCTGGTGTTTGCTGACGAAGAACAAAAGACCCCTAATAACCAAGGAGTGAAGAAGTAATGACTACATTCTGGAGTCTCTGGATTATCGTGATTACTGTCGGTACGCTAGTAGGC
This sequence comes from Vibrio sp. J2-4, assembly GCF_021728155.1. Lineage (NCBI taxonomy): Bacteria > Pseudomonadati > Pseudomonadota > Gammaproteobacteria > Vibrionales > Vibrionaceae > Vibrio > Vibrio sp. J2-4. The sequence continues at coordinate 1,099,120 of NZ_JAKKCN010000001.1, read as the reverse complement.
TGTGCGATTCTCCTGACTTGGTGCGCTAAAGATAAAATGGGCGTCGAGGAAGGGGAAGACATGGGCCACGAGTACGATGGTATTCGCGAGCTAAACAACCCTCTACCAAAGTGGTGGACTTACCTGTTTGTAAGCACATTTGTGTTCGCAGCAGTTTACCTTGCCCTATTCCCAGGTCTAGGTAGCTTCAAGGGCTTTTTAAACTGGCAGAGTTCGGCTCAAACCGTTCGCTCACTAGAAGAGTCAAAAGAAGCCATCGCTGCAGCACAAGAGAACAAGCAACTAAACCAATATGCAAAAGAACTGGATGATGCCGACGCTTACTTCGGCGAAGCATTCCGTAAACTCGCGCACAATGACAGTGGTCTACGCCCAATTCCTGAAATTGCGCAAGATCCTGAAGCATTAAAAGTTGGCCAACGTTTGTTTTTGCAAAACTGTTCTCAATGTCACGGCTCTGATGCTCGTGGTCAGAAAGGTTTCCCTAACCTAACTGATGATGCATGGCTATACGGCGGTGAACCAGCTGCAATCGTAACAACCATCATGCATGGCCGTATTGGTCAAATGCCAGCATGGAAAGATGCGCTTGGTGAGCAAGGTGTGCAAGAAGTTGTAAGCTACACACTTAGCCTATCTGGTCGTAAAGTGAATGCTCGTGAAGCAGCGGCAGGTAAAGCACGTTTCGTCGTGTGTGCAGCTTGTCACGGTACTGATGGTAAGGGTAACCCTGCAGTCGGTGCACCTGACCTTACAGACCAAGATTGGCTATTTGGCGACTCTCGTGCAGCTGTAACCGAAACCGTAATGAACGGCCGCTCAGGTGTAATGCCCGCGTGGAAAGACATTTTGGGTGAAGATAAAGTTCAGCTCGTTGCCTCTTATGTCTGGAGCTTAAGTAACTCAGAGAGTAAGTAACTGAGATATTAAGTAACATAGCAATAACAGCCCCTTTCATAGGGGCTGTCTTTCCTTTAAATTTAACGCCTTACATTTTTTCATTTAGCTGTTGAGAACTTTTTTATGGTAAAGCCTTGGTATAAACAATTTTGGCCGTGGTTCCTAATCATCCTTCCTCTTACTGTCGTAGTTTGGACTGTGATTACTGTGGTCGTTTTCTCGAACAACTCTGTTTCTTTAGTCGCCGAGGATTACTATAAAAAAGGCAAAGGCATTAACATCGACATTAGTAAAATGAATGTCGCTCGTGACCTAGGTCTTAACGCAGAGATTTCTTCTGAAAATAACAATGTTGTGATTGTTTTCGCTAAAGGGAAGCTATCTCATTACCCTGCTCTAACGGCCACTTTCACTCATCGTACTCTTCCTGATCGTGACTTTACAAAGCTCGTTACGGCGGATGCATCTGGTAATTACCGCCTAACGGCAGAAGAATCTATTCAAGGTCCTTGGTTTGTCGAACTACAACCACATGACCAACAATGGATGATCCAAGGTAAAGTTGAATTTCCTGCCTCGTCAACACCGTTAATGAAGTAAGCATATGTGTGAATCCTGTTATCACTGTGGTGAAGATGTACCAGCCAACACGGATTTTAAAGTTGATATACTCGGTGAATCCCGCAAGATGTGTTGTCCTGGCTGCGAGACGGTTGCTCAAACCATCGTAGACAGCGGCTTAGTATCCTACTATCAATTTAGAACTGCGCCTGCGGAAAAAGCAGATTTAGTACCAGAGCAACTCCAAGCTTTAATTCATTATGATAATGAAGATGTACAATCAGAATTTGTGCGAAATCGTGAAAATGTCTCTGAAGTAACTCTTTCTTTAGAAGGCGTTTCATGTGCAGCTTGCGCGTGGTTAATCGAAAAGCAAGTCTCTAATACGGCTGGGTTAGTGTCTATCCGCGTGAATACAACCACTAACCGCGCATTACTAGCCTGGGACAAAACTCAGGTGCGATTAAGTGAGCTCCTATCTGTCATTCATAAATTGGGTTATAAAGCCGCACCATTTGAAGCTGATAAGCAAGAAGCCTCTTATCATCGAATGATGAAGCAATACTTATACAGATTAGGTATTGCTGGTTTAGCTACCATGCAAGTTATGATGCTAGCCGTCGCATTGTACCTAGAAGTTTTTGGTGACCTAGAACCGGAGTTTAAAAATTACTTTCGTTGGGTAAGTCTGATCTTTGCTACGCCAGTCCTACTCTACTCTGCTCTTCCGTTTTACTTAAATGCGTGGCGAAGCATCAAAGGCCGAACCCTCGGTATGGATGTGCCTGTCTCGATTGCACTTATTTTTGCCTACGTAGCCAGCTTAATAGCAACCGTTACAGAACAGGGCGAAGTCTTCTTCGAATCGATTTCAATGTTCACTTTCTTCCTATTGGTTGGACGATTTTTAGAGATGCGAGCGCGTCGCAAAGCCGCAGCGGCGAGTGGTAACCTATTAAAGTTGATCCCAGCGATCGCCACGACGCTGGATGGCGAGCAAATACCAGTGAAAACTCTAAAAGTTGGTGATCGTATTCGCGTCCTTCCTGGTGAACATATCCCAGCTGACGGCAAAGTTATTTCGGGTCGTATTCATATTGATGAATCCATGCTAACGGGTGAATCCGTACATGTTGTGAAACGAGAAGGCGATGCGGTTTATGCAGGAACACTAAACGGTGATGAGTCATTTGAGCTAGAGGTCATGAGTTGCAAAGCCGACTCAATGATTTCCAATATCGTGCGTTTACAAGATGAAGCTCAACACTCCAAACCTAAAATCGCAGAAATTGCAGACGTTGTTGCTCGTTACTTTGTTGGAGCGATTCTTATTATTTCTGCTGGTACTTGGTTGTACTGGCATCAAACAAAACCAGATGATGCGTTTTGGATCATGCTATCCGTGTTGGTAGCCACCTGTCCATGTGCCCTATCTCTTGCGACTCCAACTGCTCTCACCTGTGCTACCTCTCGTATGGGAAACTTTGGCATTTTGCTTCGTAAAGGTCATGTGTTCGAGACGCTATGTAAGATCAACCACTTAGTTGTAGATAAAACAGGTACTCTAACGAAAGGCGATATTGAGATCTGTGATACAAAAGTGTTGAGTGATCTTCCAAAAGAAGATTGTCTCTCTCTAGCCGCGGCATTAGAAGCTCATGCAAACCATCCTATCGCTCGCTCTTTTGCAAGTTACGCCAATGATGACTTTGTTGTGTATGAAGTGCAAAACGTGATTGGTTCAGGGATTGAGGGGATCTGGAATGGCAAAGTCGTTAAGATAGGCAGTGCGGCTTTTGTTCAAGGCAAGGAAAGCGAAGAAAGCCACGCGGTCTATCTTTCAGTTGATGGCGAGCATGTCGCTAGTTTTTACTACCGCGACCCTATCCGAAAAGAAAGCAAAGCCTTTGTTCAACGTTTTGCCGACGCTGGAATTAAGACAACGCTGCTAACAGGTGACTCTCTCTCAAACGCTCGACCTGTAGCGAATGAAATTGGTATCGATCACGTCGTTGCGTCAGCAAAACCAGAAGACAAACTCGCGTACCTTAAGAGTCTTGATGAAGACAGTATCACAATGATGGTTGGCGATGGCATCAATGACGCACCTACTCTCGCCGGAGCTCATCTTTCTGTTGCAATGGGCGGTGGTACGGATGTCGCTAAAGCATCTGCAGATATGACGTTACTTGGGGATAATCTCGAAAAGCTACTAGAGGCACGTTTGCTTGCACTGCGTACAAGAAAGATTATTCGAGAAAACTTGGCTTGGTCTTTGGGTTACAACCTGTTAATTTTGCCTTTAGCTGTCGCTGGTTTAGTGGCTCCCTACATTGCAGTAGTTGGCATGTCTGCAAGCTCAATTATCGTTGTATCTAACTCTTTGCGCCTGCTCAAAGAGAAATAAGTAGAGAAAGCAAACATGGAAAGTCTTTATATATTGATTCCCATCGCTATCGTTCTCGTTTGTGTTGCTGTTGCCGTTTTTCTTTGGGCAGTAAGAAGTGATCAGTTTGAAGATCTAGAACGACAAGGACATAACATTCTTCTTGATGAAGAAGACAAATCTAATAGTGATAAAAAATAGCAACCTTTATGACTCCTGACTTTATTGGTGCTTTGATGATCGGCCTCGTCGGGGCCGGTCATTGCATGGGAATGTGTGGTGGTATCGCGTCTCTGCTTACCATGGGCTCTTCTACAAGTAAAAGCTCCCCCCTTATTCCACTCTTCTACAACCTAGGGCGATTGAGCAGCTATGCCGTAATCGGTGCATTAGTAGGCGGAGCAATATCAGGTTTATCTGAGCTAAGTGGATTAACGCATTCTCTTGCTTGGTTAAGGCTGATTGCCGCACTGTTCATGATTCTGGTTGCGCTTTATATTGCTAGATGGTGGCAAGGTTTACTGTTAATAGAAAAATTAGGACAGCACATTTGGCGCTTTATCTCGCCTGCAGGTAAGCGTTTGCTGCCGTTAAAGCACCCTCTTCATGCTTTACCATTTGGCTTCATTTGGGGCTGGTTACCATGCGGCTTGGTTTATTCTGCGCTAACTTGGTCGGCGGTTTCAGGCAGCGCAATAAACGGTGGTCTTATTATGCTCGCGTTTGGCCTCGGAACACTTCCGGCAATGCTTATTATTGGATATGGTGCCAACCATTTTCAGAAATTACAAAAATCGTTAATATTTAGAAATATTTCAGCATTAATCCTTATTGGATATGGTTCGTACACTGCTGTAGGAGCTTTAGAGTTACTCGGTTTCATATAACGTTAAACTCTATTGAGGTGACATTTTTGCTACCCTTTAGGATTAAGCGATGCTAAAATATTGATGTATATCAAATAGTGAAAGGTTGTTATGATTTCTGAAAAACCTGCAACAAAGCGTATCCAATCAGGCGGTTGCGCCATTCATTGCCAAGATTGTAGCATTAGTCAGCTGTGTATCCCGTTCACTCTGAATGAGGCAGAACTTGATCAGCTTGACCAAATCATCGAACGTAAGAAGCCTATCCAAAAAGGACAAGAGCTTTTTAAGGCTGGTGACGAGCTAAAATCTCTGTACGCTATCCGCTCTGGTACCATCAAGAGCTATACGATCACAGAGCAAGGTGATGAGCAAATCACAGCGTTTCACTTGGCCGGAGACCTAGTTGGTTTCGATGCCATTACAGGTGACTCCCACCCTAGCTTTGCTCAAGCGCTTGAAACGTCGATGGTATGTGAAATCCCATACGAAATTTTAGACGACCTATCAGGTAAAATGCCTAAGCTTCGCCAGCAAATTATGCGTTTGATGAGTAACGAAATTAAAGGTGATCAGGAAATGATTTTGCTTCTTTCTAAAAAGAATGCAGAAGAACGTCTAGCGGCTTTCCTATACAACCTATCAACTCGTTTTTCTCAACGTGGCTTCAGCCCTAGAGAGTTTCGTTTAACGATGACTCGTGGTGATATTGGTAACTATCTTGGTCTTACAGTGGAAACAATCAGTCGCTTGTTGGGTCGTTTCCAGAAATCCGAGATCCTAAGTGTAAAAGGTAAATATATCACTATCTTAGACCACGATGCATTGATGGAACTTGCTGGTGTAACTAAAGAATAATACACCCCAATTATTGATGTAGCTCGAAAATGAGCTACATCATATTTCTCATAAATTCCTTTCGAAAGTCCTCAAAAAGTTACCCAAACTAAGCTACAGTAAAAATGTACGGTGAGTACTCCAAAATACTGATTTAATTTATATTCAGTATCTGGTTTTGCAATAGAAGTGGGCTTAGTTATGAGTATATACAGTAAGATCCTTGTTGTAGCTGACATCAATAATGATGAGCAGCCCGCACTTGCAAGAGCTGTTCAATTAGCTCAAAAAAGTGTATCTAGAAGCCGAATCACTTTCTTTTTATCCATTTACGATTTCTCTTATGACATGACGTCAATGCTATCAGTGGATGAAAGAGATGCTATGCGTCGAGGTGTTATCCATCAACGTGAGCAGTGGATGCGTAAAATTGCTCAACCTTATCTAAACGATGGCTTCGACTTTGATGTATGTGTCGTCTGGCACAACCGTCCTTACGAAGCAATTATCGCTGAGGTCTATGCAGGCAGCCATGACCTAGTCATTAAAGGCACACGTAAGCACGACGTGTTAGAATCTGTGATTTTCACTCCGACCGATTGGCACTTGTTACGTAAATGCCCTATCCCAGTACTTCTGATTAAAAATGCAGATTGGCCAGAACAAGCAAGCATTCTTGCCTCGGTGCACGTAGGCTCTGAAAATCCAACTCATATTGATCTCAACGATGCCATGGTCGAGCGACTAAAAGAAGTCACCACCCGACTGGATGCCAAACCATACCTTGTTAATGCGTATCCCGTTACACCGGCGAACATTACCATTGAACTTCCTGAGTTTGATCCAACGACTTATACCGATGCCGTTCGAGGTCATCACTTAACTGCGATGAAAGCATTACGCCAAAAACACGGCCTTGATGAAGAGCAAACGATTGTTGAGCAAGGCTTACCTGAAGATGTCATTCCAGCAGCAGCAGAGCGCTTGAATGCTGCAATGGTTATTTTAGGCACCACAGGGCGAACCGGGCTTTCTGCTGTCTTTATTGGTAATACAGCTGAGCACGTGATCGATAAAATAAATTGCGATGTATTGGCTCTAAAACCAAAAGGCTACATTAGTCCTCTTGATCCAAACACAGCAACCTAATCTCTTTGTAACATTGCTATATTGAGCGCTTTCAAACAGACGCTAATAAATCCCCCCAATACAGGGGGATTTTTGTTTGGAGCAGTTAGAGCGTTAGGCACAAAAAAGGAGGTCTAATTGACCTCCTTTTTACGAGTTAGATGTTCGTAACATCGATGAACATTGATTCATCAATATTCGTCGAAGAAACGACAGCCTCATTAAATTCATACTCTTCGCGGTTACCTTCGCGATCTAGCGGTAAGTTAACAAAGTCGAACAATTCGCGGTCTGCTAGTTGGCTTGGGCTTACGTTTTGAATTGATTTAAAAATCGCTTCCACACGCCCTGGCGTCTTCTTATCCCATTCAATCAACATTGCTTTTATAGATTGACGCTGAAGGTTCTCTTGAGAGCCACAAAGGTTACACGGAATAATTGGGAAATCCTTGTGTTCAGCGTATTTGATCAGATCTTTTTCACGACAGTAAGTTAATGGACGAATTACCACGTTACGACCATCATCAGAGCGTAGTTTTGGTGGCATCGCTTTAAGGCGAGAGCCGTGGAACATATTCAAGAACATTGTTTCGACAATGTCATCCATGTGATGACCTAGCGCAAGCTTAGTTGCACCAATCTTCTCTGCAAATGAGTACAGCGTACCACGTCGCAGGCGTGAACACAGACCACAAGTGGTTTTGCCTTCTGGCACCTTCTCTTTTACGACGGAATAAGTGTCCTTATCGACAATATAGTAAGGGATATTCAGTGTTTCGAAATACTCTGGCAGAATGTGCTCAGGGAAGCCCGGTTGTTTTTGGTCTAGGTTTACCGCAACCACTTCAAATTTGATCGGTGCGGCTTTTTGAAGATTCAGCAGGATATCAAGCATCGCGAATGAATCTTTACCACCGCTAATACATGCCATCACAACATCGCCTTCTTCGATCATGTTGTAATCAGTAATGGCATTTCCAACATGTCTTCTCAGGCGTTTCTGAAGCTTGTTGAATTCTAGGGTTTCTTTTCTTGTATCTATTTGGTTCATTGCGGGCTCTCACATCGCCGATAAATCGACTAGGACTTCCTAACATGGGTTTCTTTGGGGCGTGGATTATACGAGCTTTTTACGCAGGATTAAATGCTTGTCTTATTGAGTCTTTAAGAAAAGAGTGTGAAAGATACTTTAGTTACTGTCACAACTGAAAAAAGAGCCGCAATTGCAGCCCTTTCTAAACTCTCAGTGTTCACTTCTTTGCGTTAGGCAGATAAGGTAGCACTCGCATCGTCGGTTCTGGTAGTGTCATTGTGCCACCTTGCCCTATTTCACTTAGTGCGACTTGTATCTTGCCATTGACAATTGGCTTTTCGGTTCCGTTTGAGAAAATCACTTTATCATTCAGTTGATTTGCAAACTCCATCGTCACACCTTGAACTTCAGGTGTAAACCAACCCGCAAACATACCGCCTAAATCTTCCAGCATCGTCTGCATTTGAGGTAGAAGAGGCTTAAGTTGCTCGTAAGAAACGTTACCCTGTAATGGCTCTTTGGTCATCACGACAAGTGAGTAATCGCAGCGAGTATCTTTTGGAGTATCGACAAAAACCAACGGATTCGCTGACTTTAAGTTTTTATCGACTGGCAGAGGCAACTCTTGTGAAGCAGGGATAACAAACTCTTCATAGTGCTCTTCTTTTTCCATCCAAGCTTTTTCTATTGTACAAATTTGCTTAGTTTTCGCATCCACAAAGAAGACACCAACTTTCACGTCGTCATGCCCTTCTTTATTGTTGTTTTTGAGTTGGGTGTATAACTTCGAGTACGTGAACATGTACTCTTGAGCTTGGGTTATTGGCGATACAAGAATTAGCGCCGCACTTCCCAATAGACTTAGGCTTAACTTTTTCATTTTATCCGTTATTTTATTGTGTCCAGTAGGCGTTATTATGACGAATCATAGCGCGAAGATCGTGTACATAAGCAGTGCCACGTTCAGAATATGCTAGCAATCCATGAGTTAACTCTGACGCCGTTGCGACCGATAACAGGTCTTTGTTCTTTTCGGCTAGAGAAGCTCTGATTTCACGTAGTTCAGCATACGCTGGGTTTCGATTAACATTCATAAAGTAGCCATGAACCGACTGCTGTACAGAATCGAATTTTTCAACTTCATGAGCTTTGCCTGCGCCACGTTGCGCAGGAACAATTCCACAACCCTTTTTATAACACCATTGGCCGAACAAGTTGTTAGCTTGAGTGGCAAAACGAGAAGTGCCCCACGCAGATTCATTTGCTGCTTGAGTTAGAACCAGCGCTTCTGGTAAGACATTCACTCGCACAAGCATTTCACCCAACCACGCGTGATCGACTTTGTTGTCGCTCAAAGGCAAAGAATACAGAGCCGCTAGTCGCTGAGCGTACTCTTCTTGCTCTTGAGTGATTTGTCCCACCTTTAAAGAAGTAAGAAACGCTCGTTCATGGCGAATTCGTTGATTCTCAAGTGCTATTTTAGGCCTTAAAAAATCAAAAAACGCCGCTTTTTTCTCTTTGGTGTCTTTTATTGCGTTGAAGTCAGGGATATCACCAATGTGTGGCAAATGAGACAAATCGACATGCTTAATTGTCCCGGACAGCACATCAGGATTCTCAACATATTTAAACTGTTGCTCGTAGTGTAAATACGGTCCAATAGAAATGAAAGTGGCGGCTATACAGGTAGCCGCCACTCGTAAACTTATTGATTTTAAAGAATTAGGCATCAAACACCTGTGAGTTACCATCGTGATCATTGTCGTTTTTCTGTGTTGCAACGATCTTGAGCTTAATTCCAAACATTTCTCGGTAGAGTATGCCTTTCAAATGAAAGAAGAATGGCAACACAAAAATCAAGCCAATACCGTAGAACATCGCAGCGATAATAAACATCAACATCACGCCTAAGTAAAGCCCTGCGACGACAAAAATCTTCTTGTTAATAGCGCGAAGTGATAACAATAGCGCCTGCATTGGTGGCACTCTTTTTTCACAAATCAACAAGATAGAGTGACTAAACGCTAAAGAAAGATACAGGGACAGTAGAGGGAAGATCATACCAACTACGCCTTGCAGCATTAGGCTCATCAGCGTTGCTAGGATCACGGGAATAGTAAACTGCAGCCCTTTGCCTACATGGCGCAACTTAGTCTTTAGGCCCGCGATATGGCTCATGGCCATCAAGCTGATCCCTGCATAAATTGGAGCGCTGATCACCTCATAACTAAAGTTCGCGACATAAATAGAAGACACAATATCGTTAGTGAATGATTCTGGATTCTCAAATGCATCAAGAATAACAGTCAGATCACCCAACTGTAGTTGTAACGCGATATAGAAAATACCTAACTGGACAAAAAGCAATACAATAATAGCAGGAGAAAAGGATAAAAAGTGCTGGATGGTTGCTCGCCAAGCCTCATTGAAAACAGCCCCAGCTTTAAGCTCGTAGTTGCCAGACAAAGCTCGCTCTACACTCCCCCCAAGATTGAAATCTTTCTCAAAATCGTCGTTCATAGTTTATCCAAGATTAACTTGTAAAATTTTCACTGGAATTCCAGTCAATTAATGTGGCCGTTATTATAAAGAAATCTTTCCACATCTAACATCACAACTCACGTACTATCCTTGCAATCTCAACTGTATGGTTGATAATTAACCACTCTCAAAGTTATGAAATTGAAAACAATTATTGAACAGAGGCTAGTGCTATCAAACTGTGTTTAAATGCCAATTAATCTTATAAAAACAGTATGGTAAGGAATGATGACTTTTGCCTGCAAAATTTTTTCTGTTTCAAGATAAGAAAATGCTTTAATTTCACAATTTTGGTGATTATGATGCGCGCCTCAAAAGTGAATGGCTAGTGTCACATCAGCTGGGATTATTCCAGCTTGAACGTGGGGGAAATACAGACGTTGAACGCAAAACCGCAAGCAGGAAAGCCAGTTATTCGTTTATCTGGTATTAGTAAAAGTTTCGATGGTAAGGAAATCATCGGTAATTTAAATCTGGATGTTAATCATGGTGAGTTTCTGACGATTCTTGGGCCTTCTGGTTGTGGTAAAACGACAGTTTTACGAATGATTGCTGGTTTTGAAGCGGCGGATAACGGTCAAATCATTTTGGATGACCAAGATGTAACACAGGTTCCTGCTGAGCAGAGACACGTCAACACGGTATTTCAAAGCTACGCACTGTTTCCACACATGACCGTTTTTGACAATGTCGCTTTTGGTCTTCGTATGCAGAAAACACCTGCAGCAGAGATTGAACCAAGAGTAATGGAAGCATTACGTATGGTTCGTCTAGAAAAAATGGCACAGCGTAAACCGCACCAACTTTCTGGTGGCCAGCAACAGCGTATCGCAATTGCTCGTGCAGTTGTTAATAAACCAAAAGTACTTCTGCTCGATGAATCGCTATCGGCGCTGGACTACAAGTTGCGTAAACAAATGCAGATCGAGTTGAAGCAGCTTCAGCGTCAACTTGGTATTACCTTTATCTTTGTAACACACGACCAGGAAGAAGCCCTATCGATGTCAGACCGCATTATCGTGATGCGTGATGGCGTTATCGAACAAGATGGCTCTCCGCGTGAGATTTATGAAGAGCCTAAGAACCTGTTTGTTGCTCGCTTTATTGGTGAGATCAACGTATTCAATGCAACCATGCTAGAGCGCATCGATGACAAACGCATCCGCGCAGAAATTGAAGGTGTTGAATCCGTCGTTTACTACGATAAGGAAGCACAGAAAGGCGACAAACTACAAGTACTACTTCGCCCTGAAGACTTACGTATCGAAGAAATCAAAGAGTCTGAAGAAAAAGGCATTGTTGGTCACGTAACTGAGCGTACTTATAAAGGTATGACGTTAGATTCTGTTATCCAATTGGATTCAGGTATGCGTGTAATGGTAAGCGAATTCTTTAACGAAGATGATCCTGATGTGGACCACTCACTTGGCCAGAAAGTCGCTATCACTTGGGTTGAGAGCTGGGAGGTAGTACTCAATGATAAGCAAGAAGATTAATCTTCAGAACGCGATCATTGCCTTAATCGTAGGCTGGCTAACACTGTTTGTGTTGGTACCAAACGTGATGATTATTGGTACCAGTTTCTTAACGCGTGATGAAGCAAACTTAATCGAAATGACATTCACTTTCGACAACTACTTGCGTCTGCTGGACCCACTGTATGCGAAAGTGCTGATGCACTCGTTCTACATGGCAATTGTGGCAACGTTGTTGTGTTTAGTCATTGGATACCCGTTTGCTTATATCGTAGCGAAAATGCCTGAAAAATGGCGTCCGTTTATGCTGTTTTTGGTGATCGTACCATTTTGGACGAACTCTTTGATTCGAACTTACGGACTGAAGATTGTTCTCGGTACACAGGGCATTTTGAACAAGTCGCTGATGGCAATGGAAATCATCGACAAGCCGTTGCGTATTATGTATACCGAAACGGCTGTAATGATTGGTCTTGTATACATCCTACTTCCTTTCATGATTCTGCCGCTTTACTCGGCAATCGAGAAGTTGGACAACACTTACATCGAGGCAGCAAAAGACCTCGGTGCGAACAAGCTCCAAACCATTACTAAAGTAATTCTACCTCTGACAATGCCTGGCATTATCGGTGGCTGTTTGTTGGTTCTACTGCCTGCGCTGGGTATGTTCTACATCTCAGATCTTCTAGGCGGTGCGAAGAACCTACTGATTGGTAACGTAATTAAGAGCCAAGTATTGAACGCTCGTGATTGGCCATTTGGTGCTGCGACCAGTATCGCCCTCACCTTCGCAATGGCGGTAATGCTTTACGCTTACTACCGAGCAGGCAAATTATTGAATAAGAAAGTGGAGCTAGACTAATGGGACGCACAGTTAGATTTAGCTTTATGGCGTTGGTTTATGCATTTTTGTACCTGCCAATCGTTGTACTAATCGTAAACTCATTTAACGCCAATAAATTTGGTATGAAATGGGGTGGCTTCACCACGAAATGGTATGAAACCCTAGTCAACAACGACAGCCTAATGCAGGCTGCATGGCACTCATTGAACGTGGCGGTATTTTCTGCGACAGCGGCTACTATTATTGGTAGCTTAACAGCTGTTGCCCTATTCCGATACTCGTTCAAAGGCAAAGGTGCTGTAAACGGCATGTTGTTTGTCGTAATGATGTCTCCAGATATTGTCATGGCGATTTCATTACTTGCTCTGTTCCTAGTATTAGGCGCACAGCTGGGCTTCTTTACTCTATTGATTGCCCACATCACCTTCTGTTTGCCATTTGTGGTGGTAACAGTATACAGCCGCTTAAATGGCTTCGATGTGAAGATGTTGGAAGCAGCAAAAGATCTTGGCGCAAGTGAATGGGTTATCTTAAAGCAGATCATCCTTCCTCTTGCAAAACCAGCAGTTGCGGCAGGCTGGCTGCTTAGCTTTACCCTGTCTCTGGACGACGTAATTATTAGTTCGTTCGTAACAGGTCCAACGTATGAAATCCTACCATTGAAAATTTACTCGATGGTTAAGGTGGGTATTTCACCGGAAGTGAATGCTCTTGCAACGGTCATGTTGGTGGTTTCTTTAATTCTTGTCGTAATTTCTCAGTTGCTTGCAAGAGAAAAAGTAAAGTAAAATCCACATCCGTTAACATCACGAAACAGAATGGTTACATGCCATTCTGTTTTTCTATCTACCGTCCAAAATGATTTGGACAACGTTTGGTTTGGAGCTAACGTCAATGAAAAAATGGGCTACTCTATTAGCTGGTAGTGCATGTGCGCTTTCTCTGTTCTCAGGTTCAGCGGCAGCGGACGATAAAGAATTGGTATTTATGAACTGGGGGCCTTACATCAACAGTAATATCCTAGAGCAATTTACCAAAGAAACTGGTATCAAAGTGATCTACTCGACTTACGAGTCGAACGAAACTTTGTACGCAAAGCTAAAAACTCATAACCAAGGTTATGACCTAGTGGTACCTTCAACGTACTTCGTAGCAAAAATGCGCGATGAAGGTATGCTGCAAAAGCTCGATAAGACTAAGCTGAAAAACTTCGGCAACCTAGATAAGAACTATCTAGACAAGCCTTACGATCCAAATAACGACTACTCTATTCCACACGTTGTTGCGATTACAGGTCTAGCGGTTAACGCAGACATGTACGATCCAAACGACTTCCAAAGCTGGGCAGACCTATGGAAGCCTGATCTTGAAGGTCAAGTAATGCTGATGGACGACACTCGTGAGGTCTTCCACATCGCACTTCGTAAACTCGGCTATTCAGGCAACTCAAAAGACCCTAAACAAATCGATGAAGCGTACGCTGAGCTACAAAAGTTGATGCCAAACGTTCTAGTTTTCAACTCTGACAACCCAGGCGCACCTTACATGTCTGGTGAAGTTGGCGTTGGTATGCTTTGGAACGGCAGCGCTGCAGCTGCTCAAAATGAAGGCCTAAACCTTAAACTCGTATTTCCTAAAGAAGGCGGTATCGGTTGGGTTGATAACTTCGCTATCTCTTCCGGTGCGAAGAACGTAGAAGCAGCTCACAAGATGATCGACTTCCTACTACGTCCAGAAATCGCAGAGCAAATCTCACGTGATACTGGTTACTTAACAGCGGTAGAGGAATCGAACGCTAAGTTTAAAGATGTTGCACCGCTATTTCCTTCTCAAGAAGATCTTGATCGAGTGGAATGGCAAGATGCGGTTGGTGATCTAACCGTTAAGTACGAAGATTACTTCCTAAAGCTGAAAGCGGGACAGTAATCGAGCTTGTGTAACAAGTCATCGACTAAAAGAAAATAGGCAGCAATACGCTGCCTATTTTTGTAATTGACTGATATAATTATGCGTTGCTAGGTTTATCTGGCTCGATGTCTAGTTTTATCTTCTCACAAAGCGGAGATACAGCCCTCGAGCTAAATAAACAGATTTGTGCTTACTGCGATTTGGATCAACTTGATAACTCCAGCTAGTATTGACTTGTCCAATCGCGAAACAAAACGGAAAACAAATGAAAAGTAAATTCTACGCAAGCGCTCTATGTGCAGCGACGCTCATCGCTACCCCTGCAATGGCTGCTGATCAAGAACTGTATTTCTACAACTGGTCGGAATACATTCCAAACGAAGTTCTTGAAGACTTTACAAAAGAAACTGGAATCAAAGTTATTTACTCTACATATGAATCTAACGAGAGTATGTACGCAAAACTTAAAACCCAAGGTTCTGGTTACGACTTGGTAGTACCGTCTACCTATTTCGTCTCTAAAATGCGTAAAGAAAGCATGCTGCAACAGATCGACAAAGAGAAATTGTCTCATTTTGCCGATCTTGATACTAACTTCCTTAACAAGCCGTTCGATCCGAACAACAACTACTCTATCCCTTACATTTGGGGTGCGACAGGTATTGGTATCAATGCTGACATGCTAGACAAATCGTCTGTTACGAAGTGGGATGATTTTTGGGATAGCAAGTGGGAAGGTCAACTAATGTTGATGGATGATTCTCGCGAAGTATTCCACATTGCATTGACTAAGCTTGGTTACTCACCAAACACGACTAACCCAGAAGAAATCAAAGCCGCTTACGAAGAACTGAAAAAGCTAATGCCAAACGTATTAGTATTTAACTCAGACTTTCCTGCAAACCCTTACCTAGCGGGTGAAGTTTCACTTGGTATGCTTTGGAATGGTTCTGCTTACATGGCTCGTCAAGAAGGCGCGAACATCGACATCATCTGGCCAGAAAAAGGAACGATCTTCTGGATGGACAGCCTGGCAATTCCAGCTGGCGCGAAGAACGTTGATGCGGCTCATAAGATGATTGACTTCTTACTGCGCCCAGAAAACGCAGCTAAGATCGCACTAGAGATTGGTTACCCTACTCCAGTGAAAACGGCACACGAACTGCTACCGAAAGAATTTGCTAACGATCCAAGCATCTTCCCACCACAAGAAGTGATGGACAGCGGTACTTGGCAAGATGAAGTTGGCGAAGCGAGCGTAATGTACGATGAGTACTTCCAAAAGCTAAAAGTGAACAACTAATTCGTTAGTTTTAAAGATATGAAAAAGCGGCTCATGAGCCGCTTTTTTTGTTCTTAATGACAAGACAAAAGCTCTCCTCTGTGAGAATTATTACGCTCTTTCTTTTCCTTCTAGAGCCAGTATCTCGTCAACTAATTTTGGAACCTCGACGCTTGCTTTTCCGTAGCGTTTTTCCTCAAATTCACTTTCTACCGCACTAGGCTCGAGGTTAATTTCGATGGTGTGCGCGCCATGCATTTTTGCATCATGAACAAAACCTGCTGCGGGATATACGACGCCAGAAGTCCCGATAGAAATAAATAAATCTGCTTCTTCTAATGCTGCGTAGATATCCCCCATTCGTAGTGGCATTTCACCAAACCAAACAATATGTGGTCGCATTTGTGAAGGGATCTGACAGCAATGACAAAGCTCACCAGTCTTAATGTCTTCACTATGTTCTATAACTTGGTTTGATTCACTGCATCTCGCTTTTAAAAGCTCACCGTGCATATGAATGACGTTATGGCTGCCGCCTCTTTCGTGAAGGTTGTCTATATTTTGAGTGATGACCGTCACTTTACCTTCTAACTCGGTTTCTAGGCGGCCCAGTGCCTTATGCGCGGCATTCGGCTGTATCGCATTGTCTTGAAGTTTCTTGCGGCGTTGGTTGTAAAAGTCTTGAACAAGGTCCGGATCGCGAGCAAACCCTTCAGGTGTTGCTACATCTTCAATACGGTGATTCTCCCAAAGGCCATCTTGCGCACGAAATGTTTGAATACCAGATTCGGCCGAGATACCTGCACCAGTAAGTACTACAATATTTCTATAAGGGAAATTCATAACTCATCCTTGCTGTTTTTTCATTAGCTTAACACTGAAAGAATAGCAACAGTAGTAATATGGATTAGACCATGGTCGTAATGGTCACTATTAGAATTACAATTTAAGAGGAACAGCAATGAGACAAGTATCTCTAGCGCTTATATTACTTACGACTTTAGCAGGTTGCCAACTAACCAATGTTGAAGGCGAAGTGGACGACGTAAAAGTAAGAGTCAGCACCAATGACGATAACCATCGTGGTAATGGAGATTTCTGTCCCCCTGGCCAAGCAAAAAAAGGCAATTGCTAAAAGAGCGGCTTTACGCCGCTCCCACATTGGCCTCAATCCTCGTTGGTAGAAGATATTTTATGAATGGCTAGGTCAGCGCCATTGAATTCGTCTTCTTCCGAAAGCCTTAGTCCCATACTGGCATTGATCGCGCCGTAGACTGCAAGCGCCCCAATCACTGCGATAGAAATGCCCAAAAGCGTTCCTAGAAGCTGAACGATAATGCTCACGCCACCTAGCCCACCCAACGCGCTTTGACCAAAGATCCCTGCTGCAATCCCCCCCCAAGCACCACATAAACCGTGTAAAGGCCAAACCCCTAGCACATCATCAATCTTGGTTTTGTTTTGTAGGTAGGTAAAAAGATAAACAAATAGCACGCCAGCAATCGCACCTGTCACTAAAGCACCGATAGGATGCATTAAGTCTGAACCCGCACATACAGCAACCAAGCCAGCCAGTGGGCCATTATGAATAAAGCCGGGGTCATTCTTACCAGCCAACAATGACGCGACAATGCCTCCGACCATTGCCATCAATGAGTTCATAGCCACCAAGCCACTTATGCCTGACACGGTTTGAGCTGACATGACGTTGAAGCCAAACCACCCCACACATAAGATCCAAGCTCCCAAAGCCAAAAACGGAATATTCGAAGGTGCAAAGTTGGTATGCTTTCCTGCTCGAACTCTGCCTTTTCTCATGCCCAAAAACACAACGGCAACCAGCGCTATCCAGCCGCCAACACCATGTACAACGACTGAACCTGCAAAATCGTGGAATCCATAACCAAAGGTATTTTCAAACCAAGCTTGAACACCAAAGTTTCCGTTCCAGATCATTCCCTCAAATAACGGGTATACGATGCCGACAGTGAAAAATGTTGCGATTAGAATCGGATAAAAACGAGCTCGCTCTGCGATACCACCTGAAACAATAGCGGGAATCGCTGCAGCGAAGGTCAGCAAGAAAAAGAACTTCACCAACTCGTAACCATTGCCTTGAGATAACGTCTCTGCATCAGCAAAGAAGGTGCCGCCATAAGCGACCCAGTATCCAATGAAAAAATACGCAATGGCGGAAATACCGAAATCGGCCAAGATTTTAACTAAAGCATTAACTTGGTTCTTTTGGCGCACGGTTCCTACTTCAAGAAAAGCAAAACCAGCATGCATCAAAAAAACCATGATTGCGCCAAGTAGTAAGAAAAGTGTGTCGGAACTTTGCGTGAGAGTTTGTACAGCGCCGTGTACCTGATTGGCAGTTACACTCATTATGATTGTCTCCGTTGATCTGTAGCGCACTTATCCTGTGCATCAAAGTTAGGCTCATCACCAATTTGGTGAACTTAATTTATAGAGCGTCTAACAGAGCAATTCTCATTCCATAATTTACATTTCTAACACTTACACTTTAATTTATTGTTTTGTATGAACTTTAATAAAATTAGGCATTCTTGAAATGGTGCTTAACACGCTAATAAATGCACCAATATGGTTTTAGTGCACCAACATAATGCGCACCATATAGCTCAACAAAACGTAAAAGCCACCTCATGAGAGGTGGCTTATATACTGAATTGCTAACTAAAGGAGTTTATCGAGTGATCTTCCCTGCTTTTACATCTTCTAGCCAACGCCCCTCGACGAGATAAGGAGGAAGCCAACCGGTTTCAATAGATAAACGGTTGCCTTTGTCGTACCACATACAGGCCATACCAAGAAGAGGGAAGTTAATAAAAGTTCGGATGCCTATCCTATCTGGTCCTAATTCTCTAAGATGATATTTCTCTTGAAACTGTAGGTTTTTAACGAGCACTTCCTCAAAATCATAACCAATGTCAGTAGTGAGCGCTGCGAAGGTTTCTAGGATCCCCATCGCAATTTCCAACGCCCAGTTATCCCCTTGAGCTACCGCTGCGTCCATTGCTGCAACCAGCTTATCAGGATAATCCGGTGTGCGGTTGTGGAACGACTGAATTACGTCTACTAGCATATAAGACAGCTCACCCGCTTTGGTAGAGCTCTGCCTCATCAAAGAAATTGGAAAGTTCGCCAATATGTCCATACTTGGCCTGTCACGCACAATTGTCGATATGAAATACATATCAATCCATCTATTAGGATTTATGCACCCCGTTTTTAAAATGCCTTCCCCGTCCCACTTTACTTCAGGATAGTCGAGAATCTTGATAGTTAATTCATCATTGGGATTCATAGCAAGTCGATGATAACAAGCGCCCATTAGAGAAGTTTCGTAAAGACGTAATGTACAAATTTGTTCGTCTTCATGCGAGGTTTGAAACCAGGTATACCAGCGAACCTGGTCAATGGCGAAATCACCAAGACTGACCAGGTTTTCCCGCCTGATTTTAAGACCCTCTTTTCGCTGATCTAGTATCTTATTGATAAATTCTTTCTCAGAAGAAACTCCACTTTCACTCAACTCAGGGTTTGCTTTGCGTTCTACAACTTTACTTTGCATTTTAACTTAGTCCTTTGGAATCAATTTTAAATTCTGCCACTTCTACTTTTACATCTGAGACATTCCCACCTTCAGGGATGTTTGCTTGAGTATGTATATATCGAATAGGTATACCGAACGAAGCTGCATGTTGAATTTTTCTTGCTGTTATTTTTTCAGTCGTCCCTTCCTTTTTTTCAGACATTAGGTTGGTGATTTCTGCAGTGTATTCCGTTGTCCCTTGCTGATATGCCATATTTCCAATTTTTCTGCTACCCAGCGGGCTGCTACCCCCTTTAGCCTCAACAATGATAATTTCACCTGGTGGTGGCTCTTCCACCTCGTAAACCATATCAAAGTCGCCCGGCTTCGAAATTGAGGTTCCAATATCTTTGGGATGAAGCAGCTTAGCATTAGGACGTTTACTCCGGACAAAGTCATCCGCGGCTAACTCACCAATTTTTGCAGACTGTTGGTTAATATTGCCAATTTGAGCGTTATATCCCTCTTCGCCAGCTCGAGCGTCGATTGCCTCTTGACGCTCTTTCAAGCATTCATCAATTTTTTCTTTGTTTCTTTCTGTTAGCTCATAATCACTCGTATTGAGTTCAGAGTTTTCTTTATACTCTGCTTTATTCAGCACAAGATCTTCAGTGAAGATCGTGCAACCTTCTTCCCCGCCAACTTTCTCTGAGTCAAAAACATGCGCATTGACAAATTCCTCAATCCCAACAACATACTGCACTTCGTGTCTGCTGCCATCTGAGTGATTAATATGACGATAAAAAGTAATCTCGTTTCTCTCACAATCAATATGGTCTAAATCGTATTCATATCGAATATTGTTTTTACCATTGGGTTTTCGGATTTTGACTTGCGAGCGAACGCCATCTTCTCCGACAGATGACTCTTTTGCTGCCTCTAAAATCTGATCGCAAACCTCTTGGGGGACATCGCTTTGCGCCTGATACTCTGCCAACATTTGACCCAAGCGTTTTAGCCCTTCTTCACATAGGAAACCTGTTGGGTCAATCCATTGAATTGGGTTGACTGCATATTGGTAATGGTTAATGCCACCAGCAATAGATATCGGATCTTGTTGGATAAAACGTCCTAGCTTAGGATCGTAATACCGAGCGAGGTTGTAGTGTAAGTCGGTTTCTTGATCGAAATACTGCCCTTGAAAACGCAATGGATTTGCTACATTTTCAATATGTACATGAGCAAAACCGTGAGCATCGTAACTTGCACTCCATACAACATTCCCTTCGCAATCGATTAGTCGCTCTGGTTTACCAACTTGATCGCACTGGTACCAATAAATAACGTCATTTTCTAGCAGTGCCACTGGCGTGTAGGTTTCAGGTTGATATAGGTACCAGCGGAAAGCACCTGAAGAGCGTTCACCAATTAAACGTTCACCTTCCCACAAGAACTCTGTAACGCCTTTTTGTGTAATTTTCTTCGTTCTGCGCCCTAGAGCATCATATTCATATTGACTGATGCCATCGTCGGTGTGAACTTCAATGAGCTGATTTAACGCATCAAACACTCGAGTCTGAACGTGTCCTTGCCCCTCACGTTTTGTCTGATTTCCTTGCGCGTCATATTTGAACCGGACATTATCGTGTACTTCAATACGATCAGCGAATACCTCTGAAGATGGCAAAGTAGGATTGCCAAAACTATCGTATTCAAACTTAGTCACTTCTCCGGAAGCATTGACTCGTTTCAGTTGCCCTAAGGCATCGTACTGATAGTGTGTTGCTCCTGCCGTATTATCAATGATTGATGAAATACGGTTTTGCGCATTGTAAACGTACTTTTTCTCTCTATCAGGCCAATGTTGTTCGACCAAACGACCAACACCATCATAAATGATGCGCTCATTAAAATGTGCCGTTTCAATTTGGGAAACTCGTCCCATTTCATCGTAATGAAATTTGATTTGAGGTAAATCTAGGTTTCCAAACCGAATCGCTGAAAAACGCCCATATCGATCATAAGAGAAGTTCAGCTCCGTATTATCTGGCAGTACCTGAAATACGCGTTGGCCAACTCTGTTAAACTCCTGCGCTATCTCAAACTGACCTTGAATGCGCTTTGTTAAATGCCCGAATGAAGAGTATTGGTATTGCAATGTTTGATGGCGATTGGATGCGAAAGTAAGTCGACCACCAAGCGTATAGTTGAAGTGGTTCTCTACAATACTGCTACCATTTCCTGCTTTGACGTGCTTGAGATAACCCGCAGCGTCATAGCGATACAGCACAGTCCTATCGGCGACTTGCTTACGATGGATCCGCCCCATATCGTCATAATCAAATTGGCTTTGTAGATTATCAAACCCAACAGTTCCTGATAGCTGGCCTTCATCGTCATACAGGAATTCGAATTCTAAGCCGTCACTCCGAACTAATTTAGTCAGGTTACGTTGTTGATCGTATTCGTAAGAAATATGGCTGCCATCGGGAAAGATGACTGCTTCTTGTTGTGCGAGTGCTCCCCATTGATACGAGGTAATGCCTGCTGGAGTTCGAATCTGAGCAACACGGCTGTGCTCATCGTAAGAATATTCTTCGCTATAACCGACTTTGTCTTCGTCGTTAAAATAACGAACTGATGTACGCCTGCCAAATTGATCATAAGCGAGTTGAGCAATACACCCGTCGGGATAAGCGACGCCATTCACTAGATCTTCTTCGTTGTAGCTGTAACGAAGTAATGTACCGTCTATTTCATTCGCGATAAGTCTTTGTTGTTCATCCCACCACCACTGACTTTTCTTACCATCTTCAGACTCTTTTTTGACGACTTGACCGTGTTTATCGTAATCATATTCCGTGACACAGCCGAACTGATCGGTATCCCAAACTCTTTGACCAAGGCTATTGTAGTACGCCTTCTCGATATCCCCGTCAGGTGAAACCGTTTTAACTAACTTACCTAAGCCGTCATAACCATATTGAACTTCTTTGCCAGAGGAATGAAACTTAGAAACTAATTGACCATGCTGATTATATTGATAATTGACCGTTGACTGATCAGGATAGATAGCTTGTGCTTTTCGTCCTAATTCATCATATTGCCATCGCCAAGTTTTACCGGTGGGGCTTATTTTCTCGAGTAAGTTACCCTGCTCGTCATGCAAGAAAGACCATTGATGATCTAACGAGTCAGAATAAGAAGAATGATTTCCCTGATAATGGAAGCGATAGTCATAAATTCCTGCGTCCCCAACGTTCCTGATGCATTTCGCGTTAGCACCTTCGCCATCCCATTCAAAATAATGAGTAAAGCCAGTTGGTCGTACACGCTTAACAATTAAATGGCCGCGGTATTGGTACTGTTCCTTCAAGCCCAAATGATTGGTTGCACTGACCAAATCATCGTGCTCATCATAGGTATAAGTTGTCAGAACTTTTTGGGACTTTGCATTAAGCAGCTCTACAAGGCGTCCTTGCTTATCATATTGACATTCAAGAACCGGACGCTTGTTATATGCAATCTCGATCAATCGATGGTTTCGAGAATACTGCAGTTGAAACGTTGAAAACGTGCCATTTCTGACTTGTTTAACAAGCCAACGATCATCTTTCTGTTCAAATCGATATTGATGCCCATTAGCTAGCGTCACGATTCGAGTTGCTGAATTTAGGAAATAACAGCTCGCACCAGCGTATATCTGGTAACTTGTTGCTCCAATATCTACTGGCTCAAATTCTGCGATATCTGCCTTATCGTCAACAAACTCCCAAGCGATAACGTTGTCTTTCTCGTCCGTCTTCTCGTGCAATTCAAACTGAAATGCATGTCGCCAACCAAAGCCCATTCCATGATTTACATCCGACTGCGATGAGCGGTAAGTACGCTGCCAAGTAGTACCTTGTTGTAGCTCGATATCATAGAGTTCGAGAATTTCTTCACCCGTCACAAGTGATACAGGATCACCGGCTTTCTCATGTTTTTCGCTGCTTTGTTGCTGAGGCTTGGCGGATGCGGAACTTCTGCCACTCTTTTTATTCGACTTCCCCTTTCCCTTCGATGGTTTTGCATTGACGGTATTTTGAGTCGGTGGAGGCGTAACCGCAGAGGAGAGTGCGTAGTTTTCTCCGGTCGGTACAATTCGAGCGACATGCAAGTCACCGTTCACCAAAGCATTGGCAAACGTTGAATTATAGTGTTGGGAAGTAAGCTCACCGTCAGGTATGTTTGGCTTGAATTGACCAATCAAATAGAACAAGTCTTCGACAGAGCGAAGGTCAAGCTCACCAAAGCTCTCAAGAAACTCTATTGCCTCTTGTTTGGTCACGAATGTTTTAGGTTCGCCGCTAGTAAGTAACTGACCAGAGAAGTGATAACTTTCGCCAAAGCGATTCGTGATAGGAATGACGAATTGAGGGATCATAGCCGTAACGTGTTTGTCCTTTTCTTACCTTGCCGCATCATTTAATGCTCGTTTCGCTCTTTTTATTTGTGAGAGCAAGATGCCTTAATCAAACATCCTCCGATAGAGATTCCTCTGTATGCGTAGACTGAATGTATTGATGGCAATTTTCACGTATGCAACTCTTTGAATTTCTGAGCGCAGCGTACTTTAACGGGACGATGAATCCTGAGTAAATGAACAATAGCGTGAGTGAGACTAATGTCTCATCGCGACGCGATTTTTTTACATGTTTCTTACTTAACTATGATTTTCTGCCCAGTTACGTAAATTCACTCAATAAGTTGCATCAAGTATCACCTGTGGGACTCAGCGCTTCATATTTGAGACATGACAGCAACAAAAAAACCGCCTATTACGGCGGTTTTGCTTAAAGAATACTGATTAAAGGTTTGGACCTGTCGATGGTCTGTGTGGTTGGTTATTGCGCAGTTGCTGCATCCCTTGAAACATTCGCATAAACCACACCAAGATGGCTAATGCAGCAAACACCATCCCTACCCAAGGAATAAAGTAAGCGGTGGTTTCAAGCAAAGTACTATGCAACCAATAATCACTCACGCCAACGAGTACACCATTAGAAGTCGCGACGGTGACGATCAACACAACAAAAAACGTCAGGTAGAGAAAGAAGGTACGAATTAAACCGTAGTAATGAGAAATCACTACGTCGCTGTCTTCTCCCTTATCTAATCGGTAACCAGCATAGATAATTGCGATAACGCCTGAGATCAGAAACGTAAACGGAGTCAGACAGCTCAGGATGTACGCAACCCAAATCCCGTTATGAGGTTTGTTCATTCGCTTTCGCTCCTTTTGCTTCCGTTTGTGCCGTATCTGTTTCGCCCATCGCTTCTTTGGATTTCATTTCTTCATACCAAAGATCGTGATGCTCTTTCGCCCATGTTTCATCAACTTCACCTGTCACCATGCCTTCTAGCGCACCTTCCATACCGAATAGACCAATATAGATGTGGAAGATAAAGCCACAGATTAGAATCAGTGCCGAAATCGCGTGAACTAAGTTAGAAAGCTCCATGTCACGGCGAGTTTGGCCAAAGATAGGAAAATCTAGAACTAAGCCACTCACTGCCGCGATAGCACCAAAGAAGATCAATAACCAATAGATTGCCTTCTCGCCACCGTTTGAGAAACCAGCTGACGGATGTGTGCCTTTGTGTTTACCAACCATACCGCCCATTTTCATGAACCAACGAACATCAGTCATGTTTGGAATCGACTTGCGCCACCATTTAAAGAGCACGAGCATCAGCAAAATGAAGAACAATGGTCCCATGTAATTGTGGTACTGCTTCGCCAACATGACGATAAAGCCCCAGAACTCAGTAGGAACGTACGGTTTTAAGAAGTGCTTACCGTAAACCAGCATCAAACCACTGAATGCCAACGTTAAGAATGTAAACGCCATACTCCAGTGAAGCGCGCGGTCTAAACGAGACCAACGTTTCATTTTTCTGCCAGTACGCGGCTTGCTAAGCATTAAAGGGCCAACGAGTACGTAAGCCATGATTACCATTGCAATACTGCCGAAAATCGCGACAGCACCAGCTGGAGACATCCATTTCTCTTTTAGAATGTACCAAGTCTCACCAGGTTTACTGATCAATACGCCATGTTCTGGCGATTGAGACGTGGTGTAGCCTTCTTGCCCCTCTCTGACCTCGCGCCAATAGTCTGCCCCGGCGAGTTGCGTGATCTCCTGTTGAATAACTTTAGAAGATTGTTCCTCTGCTGAAGCAGGCATTGCGAAAGTCAGCAGCAATGCCGTCATCATTGACAGCATTGCTAGAGACGCACGTTTAAGCGTGTTTAACATGTGCCTCTCCTTACTTAGCTTTTCGTCGCATCGTAAGAAAGATCGTTTCCGTCTGTCCAAC
This sequence comes from Vibrio sp. J2-4, assembly GCF_021728155.1. Classification (NCBI taxonomy): domain Bacteria; kingdom Pseudomonadati; phylum Pseudomonadota; class Gammaproteobacteria; order Vibrionales; family Vibrionaceae; genus Vibrio; species Vibrio sp. J2-4. The sequence continues at coordinate 1,073,437 of NZ_JAKKCN010000001.1, read as the reverse complement.
CTGCGTTTTTCGCGCCGCGTTCTACCACACGTTGACGGAAAATGTCAGAGACTTTCTCTGCGTCACCCGCAAGCAGCGCTTTGGTTGAACAAAGCGATGCACACATTGGTAACTTGCCTTCTGCGATACGGTTCGCACCGTATTTTTGGCGCTCTTCCTCAGAGCCAGGCTCTGTTTCTGGGCCGCCCGCACAGAAAGTACATTTATCCATTTTGCCACGTTCACCAAACGCTTCTTGTTTAGGGAACTGAGGTGCGCCAAACGGACAAGCAAACAAACAGTAACCACAACCGATACACAGATCTTTATTGTGAAGAACGATCCCGTCTTCGGTATGTTCAAAACAGTCTGCTGGACAAACTGCCATACAAGGCGCATCGGTACAGTGCATACAAGCAACAGAGATGGAGTTTTCACCAGCTTCACCGTCGTTCAGTGTTACCACGCGGCGACGTTGAATGCCCCATTCAAGCGCATCGTCGTTTTCGTTCTTACATGCAGTAACACAGCCGTTACACTCGATACAGCGTTTGGTGTCACATAGAAATTTCATTCGTGCCATTGTCAGACTCCTTACGCTTTACGAATGTTACATAGGGTTACTTTGGTTTCCTGCATCAAGGTAACCGGGTCGTAACCGTAAGTGGTTGCCGTGTTGGCCGATTCGCCAACAACGTAAGGCTGTGTACCTTCTGGGTATTTAGGACGTAGGTCTTCACCTTCGAACTTACCGCCAAAGTGGAACGGAATGAACGCCAAGCCAGGTTTCACACGACGTGTTACCATCGCTTTCACCTTGATTCGTCCCTTCTCTGCACCTTCAACCCAAACATCGTCACCATCTCTGAAGCCAAGATCGTTCGCGTCTTTCGGGTTCACTTCAACAAACATTTCTTGTTGAAGCTCGGCAAGCCAAGGGTTTGAACGCGTCTCTTCACCACCACCTTCGTATTCAACCAGACGGCCAGAAGTCAGAACGATTGGGTACTCGCCCGATTTGTCCTGCTCTTGAATGGATTTATACAACGTAGGAACACGGAAGATGGCATCTTTGTCGTCCCAAGTTGGGTAATCCGTTACAAGGTCACGGCGTGGTGTGTATAGTGGTTCACGATGCAGTGGTACGCGGTCTGGGAACGTCCAAACAATCGCACGCGCTTTCGCATTACCAAATGGAATACAGCCGTGCTTGATCGCGACACGCTGAATACCGCCAGAAAGGTCAGTCTTCCAGTTTTTACCCTCTGCTGCCGCTTTCTCTTCAGCAGTTAGATCGTCCCACCAACCAAGTTGTTTCAATAACTTGTCAGTGAACTCTGGGTAACCATCTTTGATTTCACAGCCTTTCGAGTAGCTGTCTTCTGCAAGAAGGCTCTTGCCTTCGAATTCCACACCAAAGCGCGTACGGAAGTTGCCGCCGCCTTCTGCAACCGTCTTAGACGTATCGTACAGAATGTGTGTACCTGGGTGTTTCATTTCCGGTGTACCCCAACATGGCCAAGGTAGACCGTAGGTTTCACCGTTGACAGGGCCACCTTCCGCTTCCAATGTGGTTTTGTGGAACGTATGCCAGTTTTGTTGGTGCGCTTTCAAACGCTCTGGGCTTTGGCCTGTGTAACCAATCGTCCACATGCCTTTGTTGAATTCACGCGTTAGGTCTTCAATCACCGGCTGGTTGTTTTCAACACGGATATTTTTGAACAGAAGATCTGAATAGCCCAGTTTCTTCGAAAGCAGGTACATGATTTCATGGTCAGGTTTTGATTCGAACAAAGGTTCAATCACCTGATCACGCCATTGTAGAGAGCGGTTAGAAGCGGTAACACTGCCGTATGTTTCAAACTGTGTTGTTGCAGGAAGCAAGTAAACGCCGTCGGTACGGTCGTTCATTACCGCAGCAACAGTTGGGTATGGGTCCACAATCACCATCATGTCCAACTTCTGCATCGCTTTTTTCATCTCAACACCACGTGTTTGAGAATTCACTGCGTGACCCCAGTAGAACATTGCACGGATGTTTTCGCGTTGACGAATGTTGTCTTTGTTTTCCAGTACGCCATCCACCCAACGAGATACAGGAATACCTGCACTGTGCATTGGTTTTTGACCACCGTAAGCGTTGTCATCGAAACGACCTTTAATCCATTCGTAATCGATTTCCCACACTTTTGACCAATGACGCCAAGCACCTTCAGAAAGGCCGTAGTAGCCCGGTAGCGTGTCAGAAAGTACGCCAAGGTCGGTTGCGCCTTGTACGTTATCGTGACCACGGAAGATGTTTGCGCCGCCGCCTGATTTACCAATGTTACCAAGTGCTAGCTCAAGCACACAGTAAGCACGTGTGTTGTTGTTACCGGTAGTATGCTGAGTACCACCCATACACCAAACGATACAGCCTGGGCGATTTTCAGAAAGCAGTTTTGCTGTTTGGTAAACGTCTTCTTCGCTTACGCCTGTTACACGCTCAACTTCTGCTGGCGTCCACTTCGCTACTTCAGCACGGATTTCATCCATACCGAATACACGTTGACGGATGAACTCTTTATCTTCCCATTGGTTTTCGAAGATGTGCCACAACACACCCCAAATGAATGCAACGTCAGAACCAGGACGAAGTGATACATAGTGATCCGATTTTGCTGCCGTACGTGTACGACGAGGATCCGCTACGACGATCTTACAGTTATTCTTCTCTTTCGCGATCAGAATGTGCTGCATCGCTACTGGGTGTGCTTCAGCTGGGTTTGAACCAATGAACAGCATCGACTTACAGTTGTGCATGTCATTGAAAGAGTTGGTCATCGCACCGTAACCCCAAGTGTTCGCTACACCCGCCACGGTTGTTGAGTGACAAATACGCGCTTGGTGGTCAACGTTGTTAGTGCCCCAAAGTGATGCCATTTTGCGGAACAAGTACGCTTGTTCGTTGCTGTGCTTTGCGCTTCCCAAGAAGTAAACCGAATCAGGGCCAGACTCTTTGCGGATGTCCATCACCTTGTTACCGATTTCTTCGATCGCTTGATCCCAAGAAAGCTTTTTCCACTTACCGTTTTCAAGCTTCATTGGGTATTTAAGGCGGCGCTCACCATGACCATGTTCACGCAGTGCTGCGCCTTTTGCACAGTGACCACCGGCGTTAAATGGGTGGTCGAATGCAGGCTCTTGACCCGTCCAAACACCATTTTGAACTTCTGCGTAAATACCACAACCCACTGAACAGTGAGAACAGATAGTACGTTTAACTTCTGTTTTCGCTTCTGGATCGACGGATTTTGCTTGCGCCTTTTTCATCATTCCCGGTGCGAATAGACTAGCACCAACCACTGCGCCACCAGCGGCAAGCGAAGTGTTTTTCATGAATGCACGACGAGATACGCCAAGCTGGTTCGTTTCTTTGCTCACACTGTCGGAGCGTTTGACAAGTTTCATCCGTTATCTCCTAAAGTGTGTCGTAGTAATCGCGAATGTGTTGAGTTTCACGATACCCTTTCTTCTTCACGTCTTTTTCAGAAGGCTCAACCGTTTCTGAAGCAACGGCCACTTTTGTGGTTCCCGCAACAACAGCACCAGCAACGGCAGCGGTTGTGAAGCCTTTTAGGAGATCCCTACGGCTTGTGTTTATTTCTTTATTATCTTTCATCATTGCTTCCTTACCTTACGGTAGATCTTTGGAGACTCATGCCTCTCTATCGATATGACCAAGTACTGCTCGATTACTCGTAATCAGTGACGTTTTTCACATCAATTTTTAATTTGCTCTTACTGCTTTTGGTGTTCACGCTAAAGCGCACTTGCTCTAACGTTAAAAATGCATCGCAAAGCTGTGCAGCTGGCTTGTAGAAGTTCACGCTTTCTGCGTTCTCTAGTTGGCGCGTAAAAGATTGGAACCAAGGGGCGATGTGTTTGTTAAACACCGCTTGTTGAAGTTCTTCCTCTTCACCCGTCAGCATTGCCATCACTTCGCACAGTGCAGAAATATGGTCTTCAGGCTCTTTCACGTTCTCTTCTCGTTCGATGCCTAAAAGTTCCAAATCGCGACGAATTTCCGCTAACGGTTTTTCCATCATCGAGCCAGTGCGATGCCAAGATCCGAATGGCACAACTTCACCACGTCCAATGCCAATAAACAGATCTCGATATTCTTCTTCTAACGCTTCTCGCTGCGCTTCGTTCGCGGCTTGTTGCAGTGCGAGCCAAGCTTTTTGCATCGCGCTCTCAGACGGTTCAATTTCTAGCGATTTCAAGAACGCCAGCATTTCATCACTTGGCGCACTACGAAAAAGTGCGGATAGAACGAGATAAATGTCCGTTCTCAGTGTTTGTTCTTGTTGTGTATCCACTGCGAGCTCCTAGTATTTCAATTGATTCATTGGATCAGCAGCCATCGACTCAAACATGTCGATCACACGACAGTCTTCACACATGGCGATGCGATTAATGGCGGCTTCATCAGAGAAATGAGAATGACCGCGAAGCTTGTTTTGCAGCATGTCGATCATCGATTGCGGAGCAAAAGGCTTGTGACAGCGAATGCACTCGGCTGCCTTTTCTTCATGAATCACAACCGCTTTCTGGCGTTCTTCTTTCACCCAGTTCATACGAGGAGTAAGCGTCAGCACTTTCTCTGGACACGCTTTCTCGCACAGCCCACATTGAATGCAGTCTTGCTCGACGAATTTAAGCGACGGAGATTGACCGTCCGTATGCAATGCACGTGTTGGACACACCGCTACACAGCTCATGCACAACGTACAATCTTTGCTTTCACAAGAGACCGTGCCGTAAGGTGCGTTTGCTGGCAGTTCAACAATGTTCTCAACTGGAATACGTGATGCGGACAACGCATCCAACGCCGTAAATAGACGCTGACGTTTGTTACCTTGCAAATCACCTAATGCCAAATCAAAAGACTCGGTACAAAGTGTCGGAGCACTTTCACGTAGTGACTCTAGATACAGAATGTCGATGGTTTCTTTAGCGATACCAAGCTGGTCGAGCAACTCTTGAGCAATACCTACTTCGCTATTAAGCACACGAATAATGGTTTGAGGCATAAAACGCGAAGCCGCAAACAGCACCTGAGTGGCACCGTTCACAAGCGCAGCGAACCAAGTATCAATACCAACCGAAGGCAGTTCTTCCACCACAATTGGAATCACGTTATCTGGCAGTGCTTTTAGTGCCATCACGTTGTAGCTCTCGTGGCGAGAACTACAAATCAATACGATAGGGTCTAAACCACCCGCTTGCTCATAGTTGGCGAGCGTACGTTCAATAAACTTTTGGGTATCTTCGGGGTTTGGCAATGCGTAATGAATAGCTTCCGTCGGACACGCTGTAGCACAAGTCCCAACGCCTTGACATAGGTATGGGTTGATCTCGATGCGATGGCCCGTTTTGTCGCTGCCTTCACTCGATAGTGCCCCTGCCGGACAAGCATCCACACAACGTTCGCAACCTTTTACGCCACGAGAGCTGTGTGCACATAGATCGGTATCTAAACGGAAGAATTTCGGTTTATCGAACGTCCCCATCAAGGTTGGAATTTCTTCCAACGCTTCAGCCAGTTTCGGATAGCCACGACCGACTGGGTAGTAGCCTGGTACTGGTACTTCTTCCGACATGCAGCTGTTTAGGCAAAGATCGAGTACGATATCGAAACAATCGCTATTGATCGCGACCTTGGCAAGGTTGTTGGTCGAACCATGATTTTCAATGAGAACTTCAAACGTACCTAAGAACCCTGAAACCTGAACCGAATTGGCGTAGTAAAGCTCGGGATTTGTGCCCTTTTCGCCGTCGGTAGAAAGCAGCGTTAGGCTGTTCATTTGCGACAATTGCGCTGCCGCACTTTCGATGATTGCCGTTGGACCTACAATCAAAGTATTACCGCCGCTTTCATAGCTTACGGTTGGTGGAATAAGATTGGTCAACTCTACGGTATTTGCGAAAGCGTACAGCCTCGCTTTACCGTTATTGGAAGTTGCTTGTTCTAATAATTGTTTCAGCATTGCTCAATTCCATTTATGAACATGGATAGTCTTTTCCATCTCTTAGTGTAGTTAGCGCCGGAGATTCTGCTGATTAACTTATCAATGAGCATTCTTATTCCGCCATCTATAGGCGATGAATACTACGCAGTGCGTCCGTACTAACTTCAACCAGATTGGTATTGAGCAACAAAAAGCAAATGTCATGCCAATAAAATATCAATTAAAATTCAATCAGTTAGACATTTCACCGACAAATAGTAGGGATAAAAAAACCGGTTGAGACATTTTGTCCCAGCCGGTTCATTGAGTGTTTAGTCAAAATGTACCTATTCTTTGTGTGGTATATTTTGTCTCACCTCGTTAGGCGGTGATTCCTCAGCAAAAGTATCACTTTCACCAGATACTGTATTTATATACAGTTCATTTTCATCTTGGGTAATTCCGGCACTTTTTTCGGCGTTTGGTTCTGCGTCTTCAACCACTTCAGATGAGATATCGTCAGCGTTAAGTTCAGATCCTTGCGCCGTTTCAACGTTTGGTTCTTCTTCCACTTTTTCTTTAACCCAATCACGCAGCGTCTCTGCGACGTCTTTAGAAAGTGACTTTAAGTTACTGTAATCATCATCGTAATCGTCTAGGCCATCACGCACGTTAAATTCTTCGGACAAGAACATTTTGCGCAGCGCGGCTTTCTTAACGCTTTCTGAAGCTTCAGAAACCAGCAGTTGCGCCACAGACATTTCTTCGGGCTTTTCAGTCTCTACACTCGCGGTAATGTCTGGTGACTGACTAACCTCGTTGACGTTCAAAGCGTCTGAGCTTTCGTCAGCGTTTGAAAGCGCTGTGACACAATCTTCGGATTGCTCCGTCTCTGCTATCGGCGTGATCTCTTCATCCTGTTGGGAAGATTCTTCTAACTTACGTTTCGACCAACGGCTTAAAAAACTAGTTGCCATTTGCTCTGCCCGCTCCTTTGCGTTTCTTACGTCTTACTTCTAACAACTCACCGTGGCGACCAATAAAGGCTTCCATCCAAGCCTGAACGGCTAACGGCATATCGTTGGATAGTACAAGGTTGTCGCCATCCATATATTGCGCCGCGACAGATTGTGAAGCCGTTAGTAACTGTATCGCTGGTTTTTCACCAGACTCGACGTTATCCATCACTAAAAAAAGTTTAGGTTGCTGAGAGCTTAAGTTAAAGCGGTAGTCTGTACGTTCGTCTTTGTGCAATTGCAACAGACAAACATCGGGAGTCTCTTCCGTCGGATTTAGTGCAAACCCCGTCAACTGCCATTGGGTTGTTACCCAAATCCCTGTACTGATCTCATGCTCAACAAGCTCTACGCCAATTGGCCATGCGTCTTCGGTCTTCTCGTAATTGTTCTCGAAATCTTTCTTATCCGACATAACTCACCCAGTTTTTCTATTTTGGTCTGAAAGCAAGCAGGACACTTTGACCTTACTTTCGACCATTTTATTGACTTATAAGCAATAAACGAGCCACACTGATAAAGCTTAGCCTATTCATGTCCTCTGGCTATAAGTACCAAACTAGCCGAAACTCAAATGTACTGATGTGTCATTACTGCGAACTCGCAGTTTTAATGCATTGTTGACATAATACCTCGCAATTTTTGTGGGAACCGCTATTTTGGAACGAGATTTGCTTTGCTAACCACTTAGCAAGCTAAATGCGTAGCAACCTAACGCTCTTAATCACTAGGACACGACTGTGCTGAAACCAAATATTATTAAAACCAGTGAAAATCCCCTGCAAACCATTGAAGTCGACGTGTACGACGAGTACGGCGAAAAACTGACAAAGCAAATCGCGTGCGAGCGCCCTCTTACGGTCATGCTGAACTGGAAAGAAGTGGTCACGCTCATGACGCTAGGTTCGCGTCCTGAAGCGCTGGTACTGGGTTATTTAAAAAACCAAAGCTTCCTGTCTGATCCAGCAGCGATTGAATCCGTCATTATTGACTGGGAAACGCATTCCGCAGCGGTGATTACTAAAGAAAATACCGAACATTTAGAAGGCGCTCTGAAAAAGAAAACCGTCACATCTGGCTGTGGTCAAGGCACCATGTATGGCAATGTGATGAAACAACTTGAGAACTACCAAGTGCCTCAAGTTCCGCTTAAACAATCAGAAATTTATTCTGCGCTGGAAGCGTTAACTCATTACAACGACACCTACAAAAAAGCGGGCGCAGTACACGGCTGTGCGGTTTGCAAAGGCAATGAGGTATTATCATTTGTGGAAGATGTCGGCCGCCACAATGCTGTGGATACGCTTGCAGGTGAGATGTGGCTCAAAGAAGAAACAGGTGAAGATAAAATTTTCTACACAACTGGTCGCCTTACTTCAGAGATGGTGATTAAAGTGGCCCAAATGGGCATTCCTGTTCTACTTTCTCGCTCTGGCGTTACTCAAATGGGGTTAGATCTTGCGAAACAATTTGGCATTACGACGATTGCGCGAGCAAAAGGTTTACGCTTCCAAGTATTTACCGGAGCCGACAAGATTGAGTTTGATGTGAAAGGCGAAAGTGCATCTCGTTAACGAGAAAATAATACAAAACCGTCGATTCGTGTAAACTTATAACAATTGGGATAAGTAAATCATCACGTTATGAAGGCTTAATTAAACGATATAAGTCAGAAATAGCAACATGTGTTGTAGCAATAACAACGCTTGCTTTAATTGATGCTAACTACAGCTCATTCACAAAGGATGTGAACTATGGACAATGACCAACTGTGGAATTTTTTGCTCACGCCCAGTGGCATCATGCTCTCAATGATCATTACATTTGGTGTCGTCGGCATATATGCGTATATAACCGGTCAATTTAAGGATTAAGACCAATATAAAAAGCCTCGCTAAATAGCGAGGCTTTTGCTTTTTAAACGCTTCGCGAGTAATTACGCGTCAACGCCACGAGATTTTAGGAACTCAGAGTACGTGCCTTTGAAGTCCGTGATCTTGCCATCGCGGATTTCGATAATACGCGTTGCTAGCGAGTCTACGAATACACGGTCGTGAGATACGAAGAACAACGTGCCTTTGTATTGCTCAAGCGCGGTGTTCAAAGATTCAATCGATTCCATATCCATGTGGTTGGTAGGTTCGTCCATTAGCAGCATGTTTGGCTTGTGCATCATCAGCTTACCAAGCAGCATACGACCTTGCTCACCACCAGACAGTACTTTTACTGACTTTTTAATGTCGTCTTGACCAAACAGCATACGACCAAGGAAACCACGAACGACTTGCTCGTCATCACCTTCTTGACGCCATTGACCCATCCAATCCGTTAGGTTCATGTCTTCTGCAAAGTCATGCGCGTGGTCTTGCGCGTAGTAACCGATGTTTGAGTTTTCAGACCATTTGTACTCACCCGCACGCGGTTCAAGCACACCAGCAAGCGTGTTTAGAAGTGTTGTTTTACCCACACCGTTCTCACCGATGATCGCAACGCGCTCACCCACTTCAAAAATTGCATTGAAGTCTGAGAACAAGTCCTCTTCGAATCCTTGGCTTAGGTTTTCAACAATCAGAGCGTTACGGAACAGCTCTTTCGACTGTTCGAAACGAATGAATGGGTTTTGACGGCTAGACGCTTTAACTTCATCCAGTTTGATCTTGTCGATTTGCTTCGCACGAGATGTCGCTTGTTTTGCTTTCGATGCGTTTGCTGAGAAACGTGCAACGAACGTTTGTAGCTCTGCAATTTGTGCTTTCTTCTTCGCATTGTCGTTTAATAGACGTTCACGAGCTTGAGAAGCTGCTGTCATGTACTCATCGTAGTTACCTGGGTAAATGCGCAGTTCACCGTAATCCAAGTCAGCCATGTGCGTACATACTGAGTTTAGGAAGTGGCGGTCGTGCGAGATGATGATCATCGTGCAGTTACGCGCGTTTAGCGTGTCTTCCAACCAACGGATCGTATCCATGTCCAAGTTGTTGGTAGGTTCGTCAAGCAGCATAACGTCTGGGTCTGCGAATAGAACTTGCGCTAGAAGCACACGAAGTTTCCAGCCCGGCGCCACTTCGCTCATCAAACCGAAGTGTTGTTCCATTGGAATACCCACCGCAAGAAGAAGCTCGCCCGCTTTTGCTTCTGCCATGTAGCCGTCCATTTCCGCAAACTGAACTTCTAGGTCAGCCACTTTCATGCCGTCTTCTTCACTCATTTCAGCAAGTGAGTAGATACGGTCACGCTCTTTCTTCACTTCCCATAGCTCTTTATGACCCATGATAACGGTATCGATTACCGTAAATTCTTCGTAAGCGAACTGGTCCTGGTTTAGTTTTGCAACGCGCTCGTTTGGATCGTAACTCACGTTACCGCTGGTTTGCTCAAGCTCGCCGCTGAGGATCTTCATAAAGGTTGATTTACCACAACCGTTAGCTCCAATTAAGCCGTAGCGATTACCTTCGCCGAACTTAACTGAAATGTTTTCGAATAGCGGCTTAGCGCCGAATTGTTGAGTAATATTCGCTGTGGAGATCAAAACCTTTACCTTAGCAATTGGGGTGTATTTAGAAAAACCGGGCAACGGTACTTGTTCATGCTACATACTGCAAGTGTTGTTTTTATTAATTCATCGCTAGTGAAACCATCGCAGTGCTTCTTCAAAGCAAAAAACTCAAGCATAAATGCGTCATTGAATACCAAAAAGAGCCAGCATCATCACTGGCTCTTTTTTCATTAATACTTCCAAAAAGTGACTAAGCGATATTCGTCACCTCTAGGATCAGCTCGGCTTTTTTAGGTAAATAAATACTAAATTTACTGCCCTTTCCCCATTCCGACTCGGCTTTTAGCTCACCACCCGTTTGGCTGAGGATACTTTGGGAGACCGACAGCCCTAACCCTGTACCTTCTCGCTTCGTTGTGTAAAATGGTGAGAAGATTCGACTCAAGTTTTCTGGTTTAATACCGCAACCCTCGTCGATAACATGAATCGCAGCTCCTTTCACTTCGCCCTCTTCAATCCAGTCTTCACTGACTACTGTTAACGTGCCTTTGCCGTTCATTGCGTGAATGGCATTCATTTGCAAATTAACTAAGATTTGTAGCAAGTGGTGACGGTTTATCTCAACGGAAGTATGCGCTTGTAGGTCAGTCACAAACTCAACGTCGCGTTTCTTGGTGCCCGTTTTAACTAAGGTGATGCTTTCATCAATAATAGGATTGACATGTTGCCAAGTGATTTCATCTTGAACACCACCTTGGCGACTGTATTGCAATAAACTGCGCGTGATATTGCGAATACGGTCGATTTGCGCGTGAATCGCATCAATCTCCTCTTGTACTCGACTTGCATCGTCACCCAATTCAAAATGAATCAATTCTACGTTGCCAAGAATCACGGCGGTTGGGTTATTAATTTCGTGAGCAATCCCCGCGGTGAGTTCTCCCAGTGCTGCCAGTTTTTCATGAACAACGAGTTTGTCGCGGGTTTGGTTAAGCAATTGAATATGCAGCTCTAGATCTTGGGTTTTTTCTCTAAGGCTTGCCGTACGCTCTTGAACTTTGCATTCAAGTTGCGCTGCGGAGTTCTTCAGTTCAATTTTGCGCTCTTCTAGCGCGTCTAACATATCATCAAACTGTCTGGCTAACTGCGCAAGTTCATGATCGGCATCCAATCCCAACGGACCAATCCGTTTTTCTTTTCCTTGTTGGACCTGCTTCACCACTTTATGGATGCGTTCGATCGGTCGAAACAGATCATAAGAACCGCGATATACCATCACGCCGGAAACCAGCAATAACATAACCGTAATCAAGCTAATTTCTGCAATGTTGGTCATGTAGGCTTTAACGAATGGCCACATTAGGTAACCGGTATAAAGCATACCAATGACGTTGTCGTATTGGTCTTTGATCGGTTGATACGCCGTAATATACCAAGCGTCATACACATAGGCTCGGTCAACCCACTGCTCACCTTTTGAAAGTACTTGGTTATACACTTCTGCGCTCACGCGAGTGCCTATGGCGCGCCCTAACCTATGCTCGCTGTCTAGAGGAACGTTGGTGCTCACACGCAAATCATCAAGAAATACGGTCAATGTGCCAACCGGACGAAGGCGATCATTATCGCTGAGATAGATTAAGTCGCGAATTTGATCTACCAATACAGTGCTGTTATTGAGAAGCAAACCACCATCAAGAAAGCCGATCAAATCATTCGTTTGGCTATGCACAGGAATCACGGTTCGACTGACTAGCCCACGTGCTTCCATGCCCCCATCGGCAAGAATAGGCACTTCCGCTCGTTTAGCGAGTTCAGGATCGAGGCGTTCGAGTTCTTCTTTATTGAGTACATCAAAAAACGATTCTCGCTTAGTGAGATCCATAAAGCGGAATTTGTTTTCCATCGAGTTAACGCGTTGGAAAGAGAGAAAATCTAAAGCATATCGTTTCTTCTGCTCAGTGACCCACTTTTGCAACTCATCTTGCGGTATCCCTTGATTGATGCGAATACGAAAATCGTATGAGTCAGCAAACGCACGTACGTAATTCGATTGCTTTTGCTGTAACAACGTTACGCTGTTATTCGCAACACCCAAACGTTCAGAAACATCCAGCAGTGCATTTTGCCACGTATAATGGATGGACCAATAAATGGTAATCCCGATCAGGGCTATCAAAGTGAGGAAGATAGGTGCGGAGGTTAAAAATAATAAGCGATAACGCACCATAGTTTTAAAACGGTGCGTCCATTTCGACAATCCTTTGTGCTGCGGGCCGTTAGTCGGCATATTCCTCATCCTCAGAATCCCATTCTTTATACTTACGTTCTAAGGTCTTACGCGCCACGCCTAAGTCACGAGCAGCGGCTGATTTGTTGCCTTCGTGCAAATTAACGACCTGTTTTATATGGGCTTTTTCGACTTCTTTCAGTGTCCAGTTGTTTGGATACCCTTCACCGGTGAACTCTCTACCTTCTTTAAACGTCGGTAGTTCAGCAGAATGAGAAACAGTAATCGACACATTAGGCAATGAGTGTCCACCATTCAGCTCCCGCCAATAATGCGCAGGCGGTTTGCCAAGCAAAATGCATCGCTCAATCAAGTTTTTCAGTTCACGAATATTGCCTGGCCAATCGTACTCGCTCATCGCTTCCATATCTTCGTGCGCCCATTTTGGCGCAGGCATACCAAGCTCCCGCGTCAGCATATTGCTGAAAAATGGCACGAGCTCAAACAAATCGGTTTTGCGCTCACGCAGAGGACACACTTCGATTTTGAGCACATTCAAACGGTAATACAGGTCACTGCGGAAATTGCCTTGGTTGACCTCTTCTTGCAGATTACGGTTGGTTGCCGCCACGATACGGACATCAATGCTGATTTCTTTTTCTGAACCAACAGGACGGATAGTACGCTGCTCCAAAACGCGTAACAGCGACGCTTGCATTGCAAGTGGCATTTCCCCGATTTCATCGAGGAACAAGGTGCCGCCATTTGCTACGCGGAACAAACCTTCACGAGATTTTTTAGCACCGGTAAACGCGCCCGATGTATGACCAAATAACTCACTTTCAAGTAGCTCTGGCGCAATTGCTCCACAGTTGATAGGCACAAATGGGCCCGTTCGCCCACTCGCCTGGTGAATACCTCGCGCAACCAGCTCTTTACCCGTACCCGACTCACCTTCCACCAAAACAGAAGCTCGCGATGGTGCAAACTGGTTAATCAGCTGCTTAAGCTGACGCGTTTTTTCTGAACCACCGATGATCTCGGAAGTATTGTGACGCTGGTAATCACGCTTCATTGCGTACTGCATGCGCTCGTTCAAACGGCGATCCATACAGCGGCTGACCGCTTTTAGCATCTGCTCAAGGTTGAAGGGCTTGAGGATAAAGTCGGAAGCACCAAGTTGAAGTGCGCGAATAGCAATCTCTAAATCCGCATAGCCCGTCATGAAGATCACATCGGCACGTTTGTCGTCATCTTCAAACGCTTCTTCCCACTCAATCCCAGAGCGCCCCGGCAGATTAATATCCAGTAAAATCAGATCATAATGTCGAGAATTACGCAGTTGCTCTGCTTCTTCGATGCTGCCAGCAGTGTCGACATGTGAGAAAAGCTTCCCCAATGCCTTTTTCAAAATGGCTTGCATGCCCAATTCATCATCAACGACCAGTACGGAAAAGGCGTTATATTGTTGGTTTGTACTAATATGGGATTGAGTAGACATATTTACCCCAGATGGCTTCGGATGGGACAGAGTGTACCAAGTTTAAACAGAGATACCCTACAAAAAGTGCGACATTTTGTACCAACGCAAACTTTTGTGCAAATAACCCCATGATTTAGTGCATAAATCGAGCACTTTTCGCTTGTAAAAGGTTGGCATCTTGTTTGCTATAAGGTGGCTACAGGGCGTATTCAAGTGATCTCAGGATGTTGGTGTTTGTTATTCCAACACCCTAAGACAACTTGCACTTTGAACTAATCGCTCTCGCCCAAGAGGCCTCTCCCAATACATCGGGAGAAAAGCCACAGAATCATTGGAAAGGAACACATAAAAATGAAAAAAATTGCGCTAACTCTGGCTGCGACGTCAATCACGCTTGTAAGTTACTCTGCGTTTTCCGCTCAAGATGGCGAGCACGTTCGCCTAGCAACCACTACCAGTACTTACCATTCAGGGTTACTTGATTACCTGCTTCCACAATTTGAGAAAGACACGGGCTACAAAGTCGATGTTATCGCTGCGGGTACTGGCAAGGCCTTAAAAATGGGCGAAAACGGTGACGTAGATTTGGTGATGACACACGCACCAAAAGCCGAAGGCACATTCGTTGAGAAAGGCTACGGCGTTCTACCTCGTAAACTGATGTATAACGACTTTGTAATTGTTGGCCCGAAAGCTGACCCAGCAAAAATCAAAAATGACGAAGGCGTGTTAGATGTATTCAAAGAGATCGCAAACAAAAACGCAACGTTCATTTCTCGCGGCGATGATTCTGGTACGCACAAAAAAGAAATGGGCTTTTGGGCTCAAACTAAAATCGAACCGAACTTTGGTGGCTACCGTAGCGTAGGTCAAGGTATGGGCCCAACTCTAAACATGGCGTCTGAAATGCAAGGCTACACCATGACGGACCGCGGCACATGGCTGGCTTACCAAAACAAATTGGATCTAGAAATTCTGTTCCAAGGCGATGAAAAACTGTTTAACCCGTACCAAGTTATTCTTGTTAATCCTGAGCGTTACCCAACAATCAACTACCAAGGCGCGAAAGCATTCAGTGATTGGTTGGTGAACCCTCGCGGACAGGAACTTATCAATGGTTTCCGCCTAAACGGTAAACAACTGTTTGTTGCGAATGCTGAGAGCAAATAACGCAATATGAATCTTGCTGATACAACACTGGAAGCGCTTCGCTTACTGGTGAATTTTGATGCAGACCTATGGGAGATCGTTGCGGTCTCCTTTAGTGTTTCTATCACGGCAATATCTTTAGTGGTATTGCCGGCTATTTTGATGTCCTTTGTACTGGCGTATACCGACTTTCGCGGTAAATGGTTTTTGCTGTCGATCGTGAATACGCTGCAAGCGGTTCCTACCGTCGTGATTGGCCTGTTGCTGTATATGCTGCTATCACGCGCTGGCCCTTGGGGAGACTGGCAAATGCTGTTCACTCAGAAGGCGATGATCTTCGGCCAAATGGTGATCTGTTTCCCTGTTTTGGTATCGATGATGCATGGTGCATTGCAATCTAGCGACCGTCGTGCAGTGGAAACCGCCATCACCCTAGGCGTCTCCATTCCGCGCGTGGCCGCTACGATGATTTGGGAAACCCGCTTTCCTCTACTCGCAGCTATCATTGCAGGGTTCTCACGTATCGTAACCGAGGTGGGCTGCTCAATGATGGTAGGCGGAAACATTATGGGCGTAACGCGCAATATTCCGACCGCTATCGCAATGGAAAGCAGCAAAGGTGCTTTTGCGCAAGGAGTTGCATTAGGAATTGTATTACTATCTTTAGCGTTGGCACTAAACTTCTTCTTATCAAGCATGAGAGGCAAAGGCTACCTCAGAACATAGAACATGAAGCAAACAAACGACTCACCATTAACCCCATGTAGAGGCGCATTATGACTATAAAAATCACCG
The DNA here is from genome assembly GCF_021728155.1 of Vibrio sp. J2-4. Classification (NCBI taxonomy): domain Bacteria; kingdom Pseudomonadati; phylum Pseudomonadota; class Gammaproteobacteria; order Vibrionales; family Vibrionaceae; genus Vibrio; species Vibrio sp. J2-4. Next base: position 1,057,296 of record NZ_JAKKCN010000001.1, on the reverse strand, counting down.
CCGAACAGTTATCCATGCGCTTTAAAGAGCGTGTGCTTTTCCACATCCCTGAGTTAGCCATCGGCCCAAATGATGCCATTTATCTCAAGGGGGACAATGGTGTGGGCAAAACTACCCTACTCAAAATCCTTGCCGGCTTGCTCAAACCTTCTACTGGCGATGTTGTTGCGCCAAAAGATACGTGGCTGAAAAGACTGACGCGTCGCAATGGTCGTGTCGATGTGATTTATCTCCATCAATCTCCTTACCTTTTTGACGGCACTGTATATGAGAACGTAGTTTATGGAGTGAAATATCAACAAGACACACCAAAAGATAAGCGAGCTCAAGTTATTCACGCGCTGCGCATGGTAGGTTTAGAAACCTTAGCGGACGAACATATTTCCGTGTTGTCCGGCGGTGAAAAACAGCGCGTTGCCATGGCAAGGGCTTGGATCTTAAAACCGTCGATTTTATTGATGGATGAGCCAAGTGCGTCTTTAGACCAAGAATCCATTGAACGATTGGTGGTGATGGCGAAAGATCTTTTGGATCGTGGTTCGAGTATCGTGGTGACAAGCCATCAGGCCAACGCACTGACCGACTTGTGTAAAAAACAGTGGTGGATTAAAGACAAGACTTTGATAGAGTCTCCTCTGTTGTATGTCATACCAAAAGAAATATCCCAAGAGAATGCATATGCTTCAACCAACACAAACTAGTTGGGTCATTTTAGCTGGTGGCCAAGCCAGCCGTATGGGTGGAAAAGATAAAGGTCTGATTGAATTAAATCAGAAGCCACTCATCGAACACGTTATTGAACGTTTATCTCCACAAACACCACGCATTTTAATTAATGCCAACCGAAACCAAGATGCGTACAGCAAATTTGGTTTCGTATTTAGTGATCAATTCAAAGATTTCCCTGGGCCTATGGGCGGTATTCACGCGGGTTTGATGCATGCTGAAACTGACTGGGTCGGATTTGTACCTTGCGATAGCCCACAAATTAACACCGACCTTGTCGAGCGTTTCTGCCAAGCCGCCAAAGAAGACAGTGATATTTTGGTCGCGCATGATGGTGACCATCAGCAACCTGTTTTCACGCTCTACCACAAACGCGTACTGCCAAAACTCACCGCATTTTTAGAACGTGGTGACCGCAAAATCATTCTGCTCTACAAAGAGTGCAACACCAGTTACGTTGACTTTAGCGACTCACCAAACTGTTTCGTCAACTTGAACACTCCGGAAGAACTGGCGCAATTTGGACAATTAGAATCATGAAACACACGCTAAACATTCCTATTCTTGGTTTTGCAGCTTATTCAGGCACAGGCAAAACCACGCTACTTGAAGCCCTATTGCCAAAGCTGACTGAAGCAGGTTTACGCATTGGCATGCTAAAACATGCGCACCACAACTTCGATGTCGATAAGCCGGGTAAAGACAGCTACCGTTTACGCAAAGCTGGCGCATCTCAAATGCTGATTGCTTCTCGCAACCGTTTTGCGTTAATGACAGAAACGCCAGAGGCCGAAGCAGAGTTTGAATACCTCTTGACACGTTTTGATGAAGACAAGCTTGATGTGGTTTTAGTTGAAGGCTGTAAAAACATCGCGTTTCCTAAAATTGAATTGCATCGTGAAGAAGTGGGAAAACCTTGGCTTTATCCAAACGATGAAAACATCATTGCTATCGCTTCCGACAGTGCTGAGTTAGATTCTGAACTGCCACAAATGAACATCAATGATCTTGAAGCGATTGCTCAGTTCGTTATTCAGTATGTTCAAGAAGCGAAAGCGCCAAAAAACAAAGAGAAAGAAGCCGCATGTTGCGACACACTTTCTCCTGCTTTCCTTTCTGTGGTTCAAGGCCAAGAAAAAATCCTTTCTTTGGTGAACACGGTTTCGGAAATAGAAGCATGCAAGATTGAAAACGCCTATGGCCGCGTTCTCGCGGAACATATCATTTCACCAGTAAACGTGCCGCAGTACACCAACTCTGCGATGGACGGTTATGCCATCCGCAGTGATGATGTTGACCGCGATAGCTACCAAGTGATTGCTGAAGTGATGGCGGGCCATGCTTACGATCAGCCTCTGGAAGTTGGTCAAGCGGTGAAGATCATGACCGGCGCACCGACACCACTTAACGGCGACACAGTGGTCATGCGTGAGCAAGCCTCTCAAGAAGGTGACAAGGTCACCTTTAACGGTGCGAATATCAAAGCAGGCCAAAACGTTCGTCAAGCAGGTGAAGATCTCGTTATCGGCAGTGACGTCTTTACCGCAGGCACTCGCCTAGCCTCTCCAGAAATGGGCATGATCGCTTCTCTCGGTTTTGGTGAAGCGAATGTGTTCCGCAAATTGAAAGTTGCCGTGTTCTCCACCGGTGACGAAGTACAAGCGCCGGGAACAGAGCAAAAAGCGAATTCTATCTACGATTCCAACCGTTTTACCATCATGGGCATGCTTGAAAAGCTCGGCTGCGAGATTTTGGATTTCGGTATTCTGGAAGACAACGAACAGTTAATGATTGAAGCGTTGGAAAACGCATCGGCGCAAGCGGACGTGGTTATGACTTCTGGTGGCGTATCCGTTGGTGATGCGGATTACATCAAACTTGCCTTGGATAAACTTGGTCAAATCGATTTTTGGCGAATCAACATGCGTCCGGGACGTCCACTAGCGTTTGGTCAAATCAACAACAAGCCGTTCTTTGGTCTGCCGGGCAACCCTGTTGCCGTGATGGTCTCTTTCATTAATTTTGTTGAGCCTGCACTGCGTAAGATGCAAGGCGAACAAGGCTGGAAGCCTCTGAAAGTGAATGCCATCGCGACTGAGAATCTTCGCTCTCGCCAAGGTCGTACCGAGTTTAGTCGAGGAGTCTATGAACTGGATGACACTGGCCGTTTAACCGTTCGTACAACAGGAAAGCAAGGCTCTGGTATTTTGCGCTCAATGAGTGAGGCAAACTGTTTGATCGAAATCTCCCCAGCTATTGATACAGTAAAAGCGGGAGAAAGCGTGACAATTATCCCACTTCAAGGCAGAATCTAGCCCAAACTAGAAATTCAAAGGTCAGCGAGTCTGGCCTTTTTGTTTAATACAGAAACCTTTTCAGAGAGACAGCTATGGCTCGTACCATTCTTTACACTTACAAAGACCAAGACAAAGAACTGACGTTCTCATACCAGCAGCACCGCAACATTCAAGAAGCGGTTGCCGAAGCAGAAGGTATCGATATCACTGAGTTCCTAAAGATGGAGCAACAAATCGAAGCAGTGTCTGACACTAAAGCGGTGCGCAACTACCGCGATAACTACTTCAGAAAATTAGGCTTTAGCAAAATTACCCTAGCTCAAAAAGAAAACCTAGGCGTAGGCAAAAAGAACAAATAAGCTTAGCTGTAAACAGAAAACTCGCGATTCGTCGCGAGTTTTTTTATGCATGCTATTTTTGTTCGTGCTCTATACCCAAGCATATAGAAGTTACTTGGGTATATGAGTTACTTCTATATATAAGTAAAAAGCCCCGTTTTTACCTTGATGGTCTAAACGGGGCGTAGATTTCTTCTTACTTTATATCGAGTAACGTTTCAGTCACTACTTGATGTTTAGGAACGCAGCACCGCGTACACCGCCTGAATCACCGTGTTTTGCTTTGATGATCTTAGGACACTTAGCCACAGACAATAAGTGTTTAGGGATGCGTTTTGGCATCTCTTCATAAATCAATTCGAAGTTTGAAAGACCACCACCCAGCACAACAACATGTGGGTCAGTCGCTGTAAAGATGTTTGCAAAACAGATAGCCAGCAACTCCATAAAACGCTCAACGTGCTCGACGGCTTTCGCCTCACCTTCTGCGTGCGCTTTAATGATGTCGATCGCTTTCTTCTCTTCACCGTAGTAATGGGCGTAGAGCAACTCGAAGCCTCGACCAGAAAGGTAACTGTCTAAACACCCCTTTTTGTCACAACCACAGCCCAACAGAGGTGCGTTTTCGCCTAAGTGGAACCAAGCATCGATAGGTAAACGAGTATGGCCCACCTCACCTGCTACGTGGTTACGGCCAGAGAAAACTTTACCATCGTAGATAAAACCGCCACCAAAGCCAGTACCTAGGATCAAACCAAGAACAGAAGGCTCATCTTGAAGCTCTTCGTCCCATGCTTCTGATAGCGCAAAACAGTTAGCATCGTTTTCAATCTTTACGCTGCGACCGATTTTCGCTTCAAGGTCCGCGCGCAGTGGTTTGCCTTTCGCCGCAGGAACGTTAACCGTTAATACCGTTGCATCGTCTGCGTCTTCCATGCCTGGTAGGCCAAGACCAATTGTGCCTTCGCAACCAAACTCTGCATCGTATTTGTTAACCAATTCCGCAATGGTATCAACCAGCAGCTCGTAGTTGTCTGTTGGTGTAGGTACACGTTCCGTCGCTACACGCTCAAGCTTCTCGTTAAATGCACCAAACTCAATTTTAGTGCCACCGACATCAAAGCCGTAATACATGTATTTCTCTCCTAAAAAATGCTTAAACGACTCCAAAAATGGCTGGAGTCAAAAGTATAAACTAGTGGCATTATCCATATCTGTACGCCTGCAAACCGTGACCGAATGCAGATTTATCCCCTCACCGCAGCCAGTTGAACAACATGCCATCAACAAAAGTTCATTCCTTAGAGTCAGCTCTCGGTTTTCACCCACTCTTTGAAACGTTTTAAATGCGGTCGGTTGGGATCGTTTTTGACTCGGGTCTTGGTCAACATGTAGGTTTCTCTAAAGGCTTCAAACCACAACTGAAGGCATTCCGATGCTTTATTCTCACCGGCTTGTTTCAAAACTAACGTCGCGACTTCGGCGGTTGAAAGATGCTGCTCATTCTCAGAACGGCGCATGATGTATTCAGACAGAGATTCTGGCTCAATAGAAAGCACAGGCAAAGGTTTAAGAAAGTCAGAACGACGGAATATCTTTCGTGCCTCACGCCAGCTACCATCAATAAAGATCAGCAACCATTTTTTGTTCTGAGCCTCTTCGTTTATTAATCGCGCAGGCTCCAGATCTTCAATTAAACGAGATGGGTCATCCACATAGTCTGCAGGAAATACAATCACTGGTTGGTAGTTGTCATCCTGTAGTAGCTCCAGCATCTCCTCAGACGGTTCTGTTCGGTTCCATTGATACACGTAAGCCTCTTGAATCGTATCAGCAATTAGACGACCGGTATTACTTGGCTTAAATACTTCGTTTTCAGAAACAATCAACATACATGCAATATTAGCCTTGATGTTTGGCTGAAGATCGCACAAACAGTGTTGCTCAGAAACCTGGCAATATTGGCAACGAACCACTTTACATCCACGCGCGTTGAAAGGCTTGGTTGAGATAGATTGTCGGTACTGATATAAACGGTGGAAAGCGTGAATTCTCATGGTAAGTAATGCCAAGTAAAAAGTAGAGCGCGATTCTACTGACATTATGGTTTCGCCTCAAGATAAGCCCTTCAAAGCACCTTACTGTTTGTTGAAATAATTTCACTCTTATCTCGGTCATAGATAAAGTAATAAATAAGGAAATGACAGTGACAGAAACGACGTTTCAAGATCCCTCGTGGATAAGATTAGGCTTTTTTCTCGGCGTATTATTACTTTGTGCCCTTTGGGAAAACAAACTGCCGAGAAAAACACTTACCGCTTCACGCGGGTTTCGCTGGGTCAATAACTTATCACTGGTTGCTGTGAATAGCTTGATTGTTGCGTTAGTCATGCCTATCGCGGCCTTTCAAGCTGCAATTATCGCTCAGGAGCAACAATGGGGACTATTTAATTTGCTCTCCCTGCCCGCTTGGTTAAACATTTTCCTAACCGTCATTTTGCTTGATTTCGTCATTTACGCTCAGCATGTTGTCTTTCATCATGTAAAACCGCTGTGGAAGATTCACCGAATGCATCATGCCGATCTCGACATTGATGTCACTACTGGCGCACGTTTTCATCCCATCGAAATCATCATCTCGATGGGTGTCAAAATTGCCACCGTATTTATCTTAGGCGTTTCTCCTATCGCTATCGTGGTATTCGAAATAGTGCTCAATGCCAGTGCGATGTTTAATCACAGTAATGCAAAACTGGCTTTATCAGCGGATCAGAAACTGCGAAACGTCATAGTGACGCCAGACATGCATCGCGTTCATCATTCCGTGATAGCAAAAGAAACCAACTCGAATTTCGGTTTCTTCCTTTCTGTTTGGGACCGACTTTTTGGGACATATCGAGCTCAGCCTGAACTTGGCCATGATGATGTCGTAATTGGTATACCGGAAATTAGGAATGAAGCAGAACAACGATTAGACAAGCTGTTAACTCAACCTTTTCGCTATAACCGAAGAAGACGCAACAGTTGAAGAAAAGTTTTTGTGGATGAAGTGCGTAAACAAAGCGAATAGACTAAACCTAAACACCAACCAGTTAAACACCACTTCATCCTTGCGATGCTAGCTAGTGGATTCACTCTCCGTTAGTTGACGTTTTTTGTTTAACTGAGTAATACCAACAAATAAACCAACCACACCAAGCACCGTGCACACCAAAGCATTAGTATTCATTGCTTGTTGTGCTTCTATTGAGCTGTATAGAAAAGCCAGACTGAAGAAAGTGGTACCAAAGCTTAAACCTGTCAGTACGCTGAAACCAGCGAAACTGGCCAAGTCTTTAAAATCGTTCATAACGAATCCCTGTTTACTATCCTTAATTGAGTGATGAAAAGTGAAAGTTAACGAAATATCTGGCGTGATTGTCGATGTTTACGCGCGTTCCATAACCAGATAGATACGCCGAATGAAAAACCTAAAAAGAGTGTTTTCATTTGAAGTGCGGCATTGTTGTCCAATATTTCTAATGTATAGTGAGCGTGCGAGCTAAAAATAACATTGGTCGTCAGAATCAATAGCATAAGTACTAATCCGGAACGACGGTGCTTCACCAACAGATACACCGCTAGTAAGTCTAACAGCCCCAACGAGCTCCAATAAATATTCAACCAGCGTGGCGCAAAATCATAAGGCAAAAAACCGTTAGCAATGTTGTCATAAAGATGAACCACACCGCCAACTGTCATAAAAAGGCATAAGAGAAACACGACGAATTTATCCATTATCGTTTCCTTATCTGAATGAATGCGCAAAGCATATAGAAGTCAGTTAAACATTTGTAATCTCATAGCCATTTTTGAGATCGACAGTGCCTTTAAACAGTACGAGAGGCGTGCGAAAGAAATTTATTCGCTCCTGATAGAAGCATAGTGTTAGCTTTGGCATTTCGCTCAAATCCGCTAGTTTTCCCAAGTGATAAGGTGAGAAAGGTTGTCAGGCGCGCGATGATAAAGGCATGTCACACTCTACTCTCCTTCACTATTTCAGACACAAAAACAAACTTTTTCGACGGCGGAAAGATACAATCTTCCGAGCATCTAAAGCCTCGTAGCCAGAATCCGTCGTCGAGCTCCCTTAAATACAAACCACGTGGATAAGATTTGTCATTCGAAAGCAGGCAAGACACCACAGTAAGGTACTCTTCCTTCTCCAAATCAATTTCTTGCAAACGGAGGTATGGCGCAACAGCTAAAGGACAAGGTGATAGATTTTGTGTCGACGCCGCTTCAATCATTTCTCCAAGGGTCGCGCCAAAATAAAGTCCGAAGTCAGACGGTGTTTTTATCGTTAAACAGAACGATTGAATCTCATCTGAGCACTCGACTTTGTCATCATCGAATAGTTGTTGGGCGAAGGGATTCAATTTAACACCCTTTTGACTCAGGCGCTTTAACAAATTCGTCTTTGTTAAACCTCCAACTCGCAACTTCACTTACACCACTCCTTGGTCTATCAGTTTTCGAACTTTTTCCAGCGCGTTCTGAAAAACGGTATGCGCTTGTGAGGAAATATCGCTCCCTATATCGTGCCAAAAGAACGCAAAATCATGTCCGCCATCGTCTTGCGTATGAAACGTCCATGAATCCGCTAGGTCAGCACACTCGCACGAAACAAAGTGCCATACTTGATTTTGAAAGCCACTGTCCCATGAGCATAAATACCGAGCGGAGATAACGTGCGTAATTCCAGATTCTTCAGCAAGCTCCCGCTTTGCAGCCGTGATGTAACTTTCATCAAACGTCTCAATAGTGCCCTTGACGAGCTGAATACCCGCCAACGGATGTTTAAAAAGTAGGAGCTCTTGGTTTTGCTTACGCAGAACGACGGGACAAACTTTATCGATGATCACAAAACCACTCCTCGTTGTTTAAGCAGAAATCTTTGGCTTGTTCTGGATATAAAGGAATCGCATGAAGTTGCATTATCCATTCCTTTGAATTCGGACAACATTCTAGCCATCTTGTTTTACCGACATAGCATTAACACCACGTAGTGATAACTCAGCCCTTAAGAAATGAGCAAGATGCGATATAACTCACTTTTGCGATTTGAATAGCAATGAGAAGTTGCGTAGAAGCAACAAAAAAGCAGAACCGAAGTTCTGCTTGTAGAAGATAAAAACATGTCACTTAGGCGGACTGATGTAGCTCGTATTTATGCAACATCGCTTGTTGATGCCCTGCAATTTCTGCCACTTGTTCAGAGCTTTCAACCATGGATTCAAGTTGTAGCTTTGTACGCTCTCCAAGCTCGGAAATATTATTGATGGATAGAGACACATCCGCCGTCGCACGTTCTTGCTCTTCCGTGGCAACAGAGATCTGCTCAACACGCTCTTGAATATGCTTAACCGCGAGGTTGATGTCAGAGAACGTCGATTTCACTTCATTGCTGGAATGCAGCGCGTGGGCCATTTCTTCTCTTGAATCATTGACTGCTTGGCGCGAACGCTCTGCGGCAGTAATAAGCTCGCTCATCATTGCTCGGATGTTCGTTGTTTGTTGAGAAGTATCACTTGCTAGTTTGCGGACTTCATCCGCGACAACTGCAAACCCACGCCCTTGTTCACCAGCTCGAGCGGCTTCTATTGCTGCGTTGAGAGCAAGCAAGTTTGTGTTGTCAGCAATACCACTGATCATATCGACCATTTCACGAATCTGCTTAACACGCTGGTCTAGCTCTAAAATAGATTGCTCATTCATATCCAAAGAGCTTTCAAGTGATTCCAAACGTTCACGGTTTTGTTCCACAACTTGAACGCCTTTTTCAGTGTGCTGGGTAGCAAGCATCGAGTCCTGTGACGAGGCATTTGTCACTGTCGCTATTTCACGAATGGAGGCTTCAAGTTGCGTAATGGTCGTGATCATGCTCGCCAACGCTTCATTTTGTGTCGTCAACCCATCGCTCGTTTGTTCAGCTGCACTGTGGCTTACTTCAGCCGTCTGATAAAGCGTCTCACAGTTACGTGTAACTGTTTGGATAGAGTTGTTTGTTGAATCAATCACTTGGTTTAGTTTTCGTGCCACTTCTTTTAGCTCATAAGGACCAACCTCTTGTGCATTGTCACGGAAGTCATGTTCGGTAAGTGCGGAAAGACGCGTTAGTACATTCCTTAACCCTCGGTTTGTCCATGACTTCAGACTGAACCAAGTGATCAGAATAATGAAAGATATCACACACGCTGCAAAAACGATCATAACACTCACTGACTGAATAGTGTCATTGACCACACTCTCTTTATCCGCAATCAACTCACCAGCAGCTTGTGATATTTGATCAAGCAACCGCATGGTTTCATCCGCAAGAATCGAAGCCTGTTTAAACTCTGAACGTTGCAGTTCCCCTTGTTCTAGTTTGGCGAGGATCAAACGCAGCACGCCCTTTTCACTAAAGCCTTGCTTCACCATCTCGTACGGTGCCGTTAGGCTTGCGTATTCGCTTACTTCTGGATGTAAAGACTGGAAATCTTCATAGGCGAGATTAATACCTGCAATACGGTTACGCATTTCTCGGTATTCTTTTTCGGCTTTGCTCAGCTCAGAATGCATCATCATTACTAAGAACGTGCTTTCCATTGAGCTCGCTGAGGCAATAAATCGGTTGGCGGCATCACTCGATTCAGGATTTTCGGCACTAAGAAACGAGCTAATTCGATTCATTTCCGGGCCGATAGAGCTGAGTCCATAGCGGAACCCACCAACTCCTGCATCAATATCCATTTGAATTTTTATCACTGAAGATTGCTTCAGTAAAATGGACTGCGTGATGTTATGTAAACGCGCTAAATTTGTATCTAACTCCTCAGAGAGTTGCTCAGCAACACCAGAAGCTTCTCCAACCAAACTTTTACTTTGAGTCGCAAGTGAATCGATTTGCTCTTTTATTAGAGGCAACTCTTTTGGCTCAGTAATTTGCATACCATGGTTGAGTAGCTTAACCATCTCCAATACATTCCTGGTTAACTTTGCGTTCGCCATCGCGATTGGTAACGCTTTTTGCGACAAGTCTTCAAATTGCTCTCCTACCTGTTCCATTCCTTTGAAACTTGAGACAGAAAGGGCTATAACAAGAGCTATGATAGTTAAAAATGTTGCACTAACAGCCTGAATCAGTGAAAGTGATGTGCGTGAGCGTTTTCGCTTTGCCATAATCAATTTTTATTCTTTCTTAAGGTTGAATCGGTTTTGCAGTGATTCCGTCACATTTGTGAGACAAAACCGTGATTTTCAGCCCATACTATGGATTGGTTATGACACTAATATTTCAGTTGTGAGTCGTAGAGATGACAGGTGGTGATTTGCGTCGAGTATATTTTCCTTTGATAATCAGTGTGCTACTAAGCGCCTGCTCTTCTGGGCCTGAACCTAACGAGCAAGTGCAAGTGACAACACCTACAAATCAGTTATTGGACAATAACCCTGACTTGTTCCAGTTTTATACAGAATGGCATGGCACACCTTATCGCTTAGGCGGCACACAAAAATCTGGTATTGATTGCTCGGCATTTGTGCAAAAAGCCTTTGTCGAGGCTTATCAGCTATCGTTACCCAGGACAACGAGACAACAATCGAAACAAGGTGTGGAATTAAATTGGACGGACGCCAAACAAGGAGATTTGGTGTTTTTTAAGACAAGACGGACGACCTATCATGTAGGGATTTACTTGGGTAACAAGCAGTTCATGCATGCGTCAACGTCTAAAGGTGTGATCATTTCAAGAATCGACAACCCATACTGGGCATCTAAGTTTTGGCAAGTAAGAAGAGTTACAATGTAACTCTTCTTACTTTTAGAATTGGAGATGACTGGTATCAAACAATATCAATCGTAAGTAGCAACGGCAGTATCGAATAGGTTTTTAACCAAAGCGATGTATTCATCAAGGAACGTGATCTGTTCATTAGTCGCTTTTTTATGCCATACACCAGCCAATATCTCACCAAGATCTTCAACAACCGCATCCGCTTCTTTTAGTAATTTGAAGCGTACGCTTGAGTGAAGCTCTGGGTTTTGCTCAAAGATCGCCATGATGTTTGAAGCCACCATATCGGTGACGACATCTTCGATGCTTTCGGATCCAGTGTCGCCAATTTCAGTCGTGAAAATATCTAGATTTAGCGACAAGTGCTCGATAAGAGCGAGATATCCATCGGTTTCTAAAACCACTGTTTTTCTCCGTTTATTGCAAGCCTTCGAAGCTGAAAGCGGAATAGTTTCAATAGTAAGACATGCCGAGAAAATTTCATTAACTTATTTCATATTAACAAACATTCACGAACCAACTGGATGTTTTTCAAACAATTGCGCTTTGCCTCACTGCGTTCGGATACAGGGTTTCTTCAAACCTTTTTGTATTTCAGTCATTTTCATGCAAACAAGTTTGGTTACGACCGTTTTCTTTTGCACGATACAACGCAGCATCGGCACTCTTTAACCATTGAGTGTGAGTTTCAAAATAAGGTTTATACTCGCAAACACCAATACTTATCGTGTAATTAATCAAAAAATCTTCCACTTTCACGATCTCTTGCTCAATTCTTTTACGTAAACGCTCCGCGAAATAGCAAGCTTGTTCTTGATTCGTATGAGGAAGCAATACCGTAAACTCTTCTCCGCCAAAACGACCGCACACATCACTGCTTCTTGCTGTCTTTCTTAATAACGAAGAAGTACGACGAATGACTTCATCTCCCGTCGGGTGACCATAGGTATCATTCACTTTTTTAAAGTGGTCGATATCAAATATTACTAATGAGCATGGTCCGTCGATAACTTTTAGGTGAGCAAACTCTTCTTTCAGAGATTGCTCCCAATAAGCACGATTAAATAAACCTGTTAAACCATCTTTGCGACTGATTTCAGACAAATGTTGATTTGTTTCTTTCAAATGAATGCGATTTCTTGCCGTTTCAGAGACATCATTCACTTGAATAGCAATGTGGCTGACCTCTCCTGAGAGCCCGATTAACGGGGTGATTACGATGTCTTGATACATGAAATCACTGCTGTTTGAAACCGGAGAAAAATTGTTGAATTTAAAAAGGTACGGTCGGTTTTCCCAGCTAGAGAAGGAACGAGTTTCCAGATCGGCGGCGGTTTTTATCTTGGTTTCTAGCCAAGTTTTTGGCAGCTCTTCAAAATGATCAAATAAACATTGGCCAAGGATTTCTTGTGACAGAACGCCACTGTATGACTGCATAAAACTGTTCCACACACAGACCTTATACTCTTGATCCAACACGATAAGCCCTGAATCCATCGTATCGAGAATTTGTGTGACCCAATGAAAGTCTGCTATGTCCAGCGTAATATCGGACATTAGATTAGCTCCATGATTTCATAAATAATTTCTACGGATGGTTTATCAATTAAAAACAGTACCTCACACTCAAAATCGAGCGCTTCTGCCATGTAGGTGTATTCGATAGTAAACAGCTCACCTAATTCACCCTGCTCTTCACAGTAAGGCGTTAACGTATCCACAATGCCTGGCTGACGAAGTGAGAATTGCTTGTCGAGCTGATCCCCTAACGATGTGAGAAATGAAGAAACCAGTAAGTTCGAGATATTCAAAATGATTTCATTATGAGGTGTAAACTCAAGCAGATAGCCTAACTTCTCGCCAATTTGATTGATGTCTCTACCACGCAAACACACCAGAGCTTCACCATGAATACCGCCACCAACAAACCTCTGTGCAACCGCGACGGAGCCATCACGCCCAACAACGTCGACAAGCGTCATATGAAGTTCGCCGTAGGATAACGGACCAACATGTGGAACAGGAAGTTGGATGAACTCGTGTAAGTGGTCTGCCATAATCGCAGCCCCTTTACCAAGGGCAATGTTTGCAATCTCGCGGAATTTGGCTAATGAGGAGAACTCCTCGCAAATCTGGCTTTTAGGGTCAATCGAATGGCTAGGCTTGAACGCATAGTGCAGCCCCAATTGTTCATAGAGCGGTATCACCTGCTCTTCTGTCAGAGGCTTAGCGATAAAAGCTTGAGCACCGAGCTCTATGCAGCGCTGTTTTGCCTCTTGTTGAACATCTCCAGAAATAATGACGATTTTAGTCTGGTAGTGACTAACAGGTAATGACTCGAGGACTTCAAAACCGTCCATGATCGGCATCGTTAAATCGAGAAACAAAATATCGATATTTTGCTCCGCAAGAATATTTAGCGCCTCATACCCATCTTGAGCTTCGATCAGGTGCAATGATGTATCTTGTACGATGGAGCGCGCAATGAGCTTTCTTGCAACCGCTGAGTCATCACATATCAGTATTTTCATGTCACCAATGGAACTAACGTCAAAAAAATAATAATACCTGTTGTATACATTCATCTCCATATGCTATGCCGACAAATCAGAGGCTTATAAGCGATTTGATTCACATTTATACAAATTGACTACACTGAGAGGAAGGTTTCTTTACGAAGTATGCTCAACGTAGCGCCAACACCTTGCTTTTTATCCTAAACTGTTGGTGGTCAAATAGATTCGCGAGGTTTTGTATGTGGCAAGCAATATCGCAACAGCTTTCTGATACTTTATTATTCGAGTACCAGATCACGGAAAAAGTAAGACTGTCTGGCGGGGATATCAGTGAAAGCTACATGATTAATGACGGCGAACAGCGCTATTTCGTGAAAATTAACGATCGCGAGTTTTTGTCTAAGTTTGAAGTTGAGGCAGAAAGTCTGCATCTTTTGCGTGAGACATCCACCCTATTTGTTCCAGAGGTTGTGTTGGTTGGTAAAACCAAAAATGCCTCATTCCTAATTCTTAACTACCTTCCAACAAAGCCATTAGAAGATGGCCCAAACAGCTTTAAATTAGGACAGCAATTAGCTCACCTTCATCAATGGGGCGAGCAAAAGGAATTTGGTTTTGATACGGATAACTATCTCGGGTCCACTCTACAACCCAATAAGTGGCACAAGAAGTGGTGTGTCTTCTTTGCTGAACAACGCATAGGATGGCAATTACAGCTCCTTAAAGAAAAAGGCGTCACTTTAGTTGATATCGACGACTTTATAGATGTCGTAAAACAACTGCTAGCAAACCATGCTCCAGAGCCCTCCTTGCTGCATGGCGATTTATGGAACGGGAATGCGGCTCTCACGGCATGTGGCCCTATCTGTTACGATCCCGCCTGCTACTGGGGTGACAGGGAGTGTGATATTGCGATGACTGAGCTTTTTGGTGGATTTCAACCGGAATTTTATCAAGGTTATGAATCTGTTATGCCACTTTCTGCTGGTTATCAAGAGCGTAAAGATATCTATAACCTTTACCATGTTCTCAACCATTGCAATTTATTTGGCGGCCATTACTTGGAGCAGGCTCAACAAGTTATTAATAAAATTATTTCTTATTAATTTGGAAGCCACTGCATATTTCAAGATGTAAAACCTCGAGGCACATCACTACAGAAAATGACCCTAAGCTCAAGGTTGAGTTTGGGGTCAAGTTTTATACTTATTTCGACTCAATTAGCAACAACTCCACCTAATATCAAAGGAGACTTAACTTTGGATTGTGCCTATTTTCCTTGTAGGCAAAGTAAGTGAAGGGCTGTACTTCCTTAAAGAATAGAGTGTTTAAAAGCCCTGCGATATTAGGAGTTGTTGTATGAAAAATTATACCGAAAGGCATGTCAAATGCCCCCATTGTGGACATTCAATCGGCATTACACTAGATGCAAGTAATGGTGACCAAGAGTTTTATGATGATTGCCCAGCTTGTTGCCATGCCATTCACTTAAATATGCGAGTAGATGAGCTGCAAGATAAAGTCGAACTGTTTATCGATGACAATTACGAATAACAACTCGAGCATGTAAGCGTTGGAAACACAAAGTCACTTGAATTAAAAAGGAGCGCTTGGCTCCTTTTTATCATTCTAAAGCTGTTTTGCTGCGAGAACTCGCTCAACAGTATCAACTATGGCTTGAGTCTGAGGGTCAAACTCGATATTAACGCGGTCCCCTACTTGTCTTACTCCAAAGAGTGTTCGTTGCAAGGTTTCTGGAATTAGATGTACTGAAAAACGACACGCTTCAACCTCACCAATCGTCAAAGAACAACCATCCAAGCCGATATAGCCTTTCGCTAACACATATTTCATTGATTCTTGCGGCAGTTGGAACCAAATAGTGCGGTTATTAGGCGTATCGATGATCTCGACAATGTCAGCCATCAAACTAATATGGCCAGACATGCTATGTCCGCCAATTTCATCACCAAACTTGGCAGCTCGCTCAATGTTTACGCTGTCACCTTCAACTAGCTCGCCTAAGTTGGTGAGAGCCAATGTCGCTTGCATTAAATCAAAGCTGATAAGGTTGCCATTTATATTGGTCACGGTCAGGCAGCAGCCATTGTGAGCGACAGATGCCCCTATTTCTAATCCTTTACAAAGCTCATCGCTTAACTCGACAACATGCGTTTGAAAGCGTTCTTTTTTATCAATTTTAACGACCTTAGCCGTACCCTGAACTATTCCTGTAAACATTCTTTTTACCTATTGATTTCATACAAGCTGCAATCGATGACAGAGCCTGAAGCACAGCACTGTGTATCGAGATAAAACCTGTAGATTATAGAGCAACGACCTATTGAAAAATGGAGCCTTGTTCTCATACATGCTTCTTACATTAACATGATTTATTACAGCTCTCAGTATTAGCGTATCCTGAGCTTAGCGAGCATTAAGTTAGTGTTATCCACTATTCGCAACCTAACTATGGAATATAAACATACAATTGTTTATCATTTGCGCGGAGTTTCTCCGAGGCATTTTTTCACCTTATCGTGACTAAAATCAACCATCAGGTCAGTTCACCACATCTTTTGTCCTCGAGCGCTCTCATTCTTTCAACTTATTGTTCCGCTCTGGAGTATTTTTCGTGCATCGCTATAAAGAAGAAGCATCAAGTCTCATCAAATTGGCGACCCCGGTATTGATCGCATCTGTTGCTCAAACTGGTATGGGGTTTGTTGATACCGTTATGGCCGGAGGCGTTAGTGCCACCGACATGGCTGCGGTTTCTGTCGCTTCAAGTATTTGGCTTCCATCCATTTTATTTGGTGTGGGTTTGTTAATGGCGTTAGTCCCTGTTGTCGCACAGTTAAATGGCTCTGGTCGTCGAGTAAAAATCCCGTTTGAAATTCAACAAGGCGTCGTTTTGGCATTGTTGATCAGTGTGCCGATTATTGCAGTGCTGCTTCAAACCCAATTTATTCTCGGATTTATGGATGTTGAAACGCTGATGGCAGAAAAAACAGTGGGGTACATTCATGCTGTTATCTTAGCAGTCCCTGCCTTCTTGCTTTTTCAAACGCTTAGAAGCTTTACGGATGGTATGTCATTGACGAAACCAGCAATGGTCATTGGCTTTATCGGTTTACTGCTCAACATTCCTCTAAACTGGATTTTCGTGTATGGCAAGTTTGGCGCACCTGAATTAGGCGGTGTTGGCTGTGGTGTTGCAACTACGATTGTTTACTGGGTTATGTTTGCCCTACTATTGCTTTATGTAATGACATCAGATCGACTTAAAAGCATCAACTTATTTGGTGAATGGCATCGACCACAATGGAAAGCGCAAGTTCGTCTGTTCAGGCTCGGCTTTCCTGTTGCAGCAGCGCTGTTTTTTGAAGTAACACTATTTGCTGTCGTTGCACTATTGGTCTCACCACTAGGACCAATCATCGTTGCGGCGCACCAGGTTGCGATTAACTTCTCGTCGCTAGTATTTATGCTTCCAATGAGTATCGGTGCGGCAGTAAGTATTCGTGTTGGACACCGACTTGGCGAAGAAAACGTTGATGGCGCTCGCGTTGCTTCACGAGTGGGCATAATGGTTGGTCTAGGTTTATCTGTTCTTACAGCGATATTAACCGTATTGTCTCGTGAATGGATTGCCGAACTTTACACTAGCAACCCAGAGGTCATCACTCTAGCGATGCAACTGCTCGTATTTGCTGCTGTTTATCAATGTACGGACGCAGTTCAGGTAATCGCGGCAGGTGCACTGCGTGGCTATAAAGATATGCGAGCCATCTTCAACCGTACTTTTATCGCCTACTGGATTCTTGGTTTACCAATGGGTTACGTCCTTGGCCGCACAGACTGGATCGTCGAGCCAATGGGTGCGCAAGGTTTCTGGCTAGGCTTTATCATCGGCCTTTCTTCTGCCGCACTTATGTTAGGGGTAAGAATGCGCTGGATGCACCGCCAAGAACCAGAGGTGCAATTGAACTTTTCAGTTCAGTGATAATAAGAAAAAGCCAGCACACGCTGGCTTTTTTGATCGAATAATAACGCTGTTGAGTATACTTATAACAAGCTTGTGAGCCAGTTCAGCCTGCTCTTTTGGTGACGAATACGAAGTTATAAAAAGGATATTTGTGCGGTCTATTTTATTGTTTTTAGTCTTGTTTCTTAACGGTTGCGATAACTGGTTCAACCCAGAAAGAGCAATGTTTGACAAGTATCACCAACGTGTCGCCAATGTGTTGGACGCTCCTACTCTTCCAATCGAATCGCAACCTACGGTGACCATACCTGCAAAACGCGACTTATTCGAGCCACTTCCCAGGCTATCGATTGGTTTACTAGAAAGCTACCAATTACGCCAGTGTGGATTATTCAATCTACTTGCCGAGAAAAACTCGCAACTTGGTAAGGTGCAGGATGCATTTCATGATTTTGATTACCAAACTTCACTGTTACGAGTCATGAATCGATGTCTATCCGAATTTCAGCTCAGCGATGAAGAACGTACCACATTAACAGAGCTTTATTCGACTAAGTGGCAACATTTAGGTACTCATCTTGACAACTTGCTACTCGCGAGTGATGCAATGCAAAAGCAGCTAACGGCGTCGGATTGGCTATCTCAAGAAACGACGAATGATATTGCACGTCTTAACGACGTCTATCGCCTTTTCAGTGAAATGTACGGCTTGCCTCATCGCGCCATTTCACGTCTGCCCGATATTGAGATTGTGCAGTATCAAGAAGAGCTAGAGAAATCTCGTTTAATCGGACGGCTTTACTATTCGATGATAAACGCTTCTCACTGGCTAAAAGCTACGACTCAGTTACTTGAACAACATCAGAATAATGTATTGTGCGGGCCAAATCGAGACACCACCCAGTTCCGCTACCTAAGAAATGTCTTCCAATCTATTTACGTTGAAGAAGTGCAACCTTACTTAGCCTATTTAGACAGTACCTATCAGCAACTTCATGATGGCGCCACCTTGATAGAAAAGCGTATGCAACTTCATGGTCATCAATATGGGATAAAAGAAGCACACAAAACCTTTAGACAAGAAACCCTAAACCACGTTCAGTTTTGGCAGGGTCTCTTCAAGCGGTGCGGCGTAACCGTTGGCAACTAGTAAGTGCAGAGCGTTCTATTCCTTCAGCCTCTCACGCAAGAATCGGGCAAAACGTGGCTTACCGGTATGAGTAAAACCGTTGTACCTGAACGTGACGGTTGAACCTATTTTCGGAGGCTGACGACGCACTTCATCGGTAAACCCACTACCAATGTAAAACTCAGTACCATCTGGTAAGCGAACTAACATCGCCCCCATCATACCCAATAAACGCCCCGTGCCTGGCTTATAGCCCACGACTAGCGCTTCATCATCCGCGTATCGTTTCAGTTTAAGTAAATCACTACCACGTCCAGCTTGATAACGGCTTGATACCTTACGTAGCATCACCCCTTCACCATCGGATATTGAAATCTTATCCAATTGCGCAAACATGTGAGCTTCATTTTGGATCGCTCGGTGTTCGACATATTTGATATGAGGTTGGTCTACTTCGAGCACTAAGTCTTTGATGTTGTAATAACGCTTCCGGTAATCACCAGCAGAATACGGCATATCAAAGATCATAAAATCAATGTTTCGCCAAGCTGACTCCACAGGCGTTTTATCCAAAACCGTTTGTTGTACGAGATGAAAATTGCCTCGTCCCGCCCATAGCTCACCATCTAACGGATAGTCAGGGAGTGAATCTATAAACCAATCTGGAGCGTAGATTCGGTTACCATTTCTCGTCACGAGATGTTGTCCTGTCCAATAGGCGCGAATGCCGTCGAGTTTTTCGCTATACCAGTATTCAGATACATCGATGCCATCTTGATAGCTTTGCGCAAGAGAAACTGGAGGCGTGAGAGAAGTATCAGCTTGAAGCTGTGAAGACGCTGTCATAACAGCCAGCGCGATTAATGTCATTTTTAATGGCATAAGAAGACCTTGTACAAAAAAGCGCCTTTATTGAACCGTAACTCCTCTCGATGACCTATTTGTTACTAGTCATTCTTCGACTCAGAACAATCAACTTAAGTAATGATTTGCAAGGACAATCATAAACTTTAGACAGATTTTGCATTTAATATTTACACATTGTTCACAATAAGATGGGTGAGTCTCAAATCAAGTCGCAATCTAATCTCGATGAGACTCTTGCTTTAGCACTCGATATTAATTCGACCTCTCTCCTGAACAAGCCGTTTGTCTATGCGTTTTTGATTCTCAAATTGAGAACCTATTCCTTCTCAATTTGAATGACACCACCAAAAAAATCATAACCATCTGATTTTATACGCATTTTAATCTGGCACGTTACCTGCTCTATGTCCAAGTAGAGAAAACAAACGGAGATAGAGTCATGGAATTACGCAAACTAGAAATTAATCAAGACAAATTAGCCATTGAGTTTTTTGGTGACTTAGACGCAAGTGGCTGTCGACAAGCACAACATCACATTGATGAAGTAATTCACGACAATCATCACAAAGAAGTCGAAATTAACCTACAGCACGTCCAATTTCTTGATTCTTCAGGGATTGGTGCCATTGTTTACTTATATAAGCGTCTAGTTGAACGTGAAAGAAGCATGAGTATTGAAAACGTATCAGGCCAACCTTTGGAAATCATGAGCTTGCTTCGTATTAACCATGCTATTCCCGTTAACTCAAAAGGACACTAAAAATACCGGTTTAAACGGAGGTTGGCATGGTAAATCTTATACGACGATATGTAGTAAGCGGTCTTGTTGTCGGCATGTTTGGTTGTTCGTCGTTTGACTACCCAGACCACGGAAAAGGTGGCTTGGCGGAAAACTATCAAGATATCTCAATTGAAAATTATCAGTTTTCCCCAGTCATGCCCGATGAACCGTTAGGTCCAGAGCATGGGTTGAGGTTTGATTGGCAACTCACCAAGCTACACCTAGACGCGTTGATTCAAGAAGGCGCACGCTGGTGCTTTCCTGCAGCAGTCGTGCAAGCGCTAGAGAAGCAAAACAGAATCGCACGTGAGCTAGAAGGCGGACTTCTACTCGATGCAGCTAACGATCTGGTGATTCAACGTCGACGTTTAAACCAACTTGAACAGCAACTCGACTATGTATTAAGCCAAACCACTTGTACGCCACCCGATGATATTGAAGCATTGCGTAGCGATTTGAACGTCGTCGCTGAAATTTATGCACTCCTCAATATTGATAATCAATTTGCTGTCGATTCAGCAGAAATTAATCCAAAGTACATGGGACATTTGGCAGAAGCTGCCTACACTTTACGTGACCACCCTAACCTAACTCTTGTGGTGACTGGGCATGCCGATGTCACTGGCTCACCAGATTACAACCAGAAACTCGCTCAAGCGCGTGCAGAACAAGTGAAGCGTTACCTGACTGTATTTGGCATCACTTCAGAACGCGTAACCACCAAATCTGTGGGAGATAGCCTGCCGCTTTACGAGGGTGAAACACCTGCCGTGCGTTTAACCAATCGCCGCGTAAGCATCGAGGTTATTAGCCCTAATTCAGATAGCGATACCTCAGTAAATCGCAATCTATCTGTAGGAGGTGCGCTATGAACACGATGAAACCATTTATCACCTTAGTTCTTTTGTGCTTGGTCGCTTGGGTACCTACTTCGTCAGCTGATGAAAACAATACTGTTAAGGTCGGCGATTTAATTCAGATTAACCTACCTGGAGAAGCGTCTTTAAATAAAGGGTTTCAAGTCGATCGCCGTGGGCGTATTAACTTACCGGAAGTCGGCCCTGTATTTGTTGCTGGATATAATGAGCAACAACTCCAAGACGTGATTATCGAAACGCTAAAAACCGTGTATCGTGACGTAAACAACGCTCGAGTCTTTATCAAACAACAACAGTTATTAGTGTCAGTCCAAGGCTACGTGGTCAAACCCGGGGAATATACCTTACCTTCAGGTTCCAATATTCAAATGTTTGTATACGAAGCTGGCGGCCTTCGCGCTGGTGCTCAGCTCGATAAAATGATCGTTAAACGCGGCGACAAAAATATCGAGTTTGACTACAAACGTTTCCTTGATACTGGTGACAATAGCCAGCTCCCGAAATTGGAATCGCTGGACGTACTGTTTGTTCCAGCATCTCCACTCGTTGGGAATATTGAGCAGGAATTTGATGCAGCAAAACTCGCGAATTCAGGCGACAGCGCAGACTCCACTCGTGCCATAAAAGTCTTTGGTGAAGTGAATGCACCCGGCTCATTCTCTTACAAACCGAACACCACGCTCGTTGATGTCGTGATGAGAGCTGGCGGCGTAACACGATATGCCAGTGTTGAGCAAATTCGCGTGATCACAAATAACAACCCAACCATGTTTAATCTGAAAAAGTATCTAGATACGGGTGATCAAAGCTTACTACCAGAAATCCTACCGGGTGCCACCATCTTTGTTCCAAAACAGGAAGAAGAAATCAAAGCGGGTGCAAATGTGGTTTATGTCATGGGTGAAGTTGCCCACCCTGGCGCGTATGAAGGAAAGCAAGACGCTAGCTTCATGGATATTCTCGCCAATGCAGGCGGGCCTACTCGCTATGCAGAATCTCGCCAAATTCGTGTCATAAAAGCCGATGGTAAGGTCATCAAATTCGACCTAACCGCGCATACCGAGGGGCTGTCTTCGGTTAGACCACCGAATGTCGGACCTGGCGACGCGATTTTCGTCCCTGAGAAAACCGATTTCAACGAGAAGTCATGGCTAAAAGTGGCGCCAAGTCGAGCGGTCGCTGTGATGGGAGAAGTCGTGCGCCCGGGACGTATTGAATGGTCAGACGAAATGGATTTAATTGATCTGCTTGCGCATGTTGGCGGCCCAACACGTAGAGCTGACACCACCAAAATTGAAGTCGCCAATAATGGTCAAATGACACAGTTCGATTTAGATCAATACATTTTAGATGGCTCACCAACATCGAATCTGCCCCGAGTTTCTGCTGGCACGGTAGTAAGAGTCCATGCATTACCTGACGATCCATCAGACAACAAATCGCAATGGGTAAGCCAGAGCTCTGATGCCTCGATATATGTTTTCGGTCAAATCAATGCCCCAGGCCGCTATCGCTTTACCGAAGAGATGCACTTTCTGGATATTTTATCTGCCGCCGATGGACCAACAATGGATGCCGATATTCACAATATTCGTGTGACGCACCGTGGCCTAGGCTATGCCAAAGTGAGTAAATTGAATTTGTCGATGTACTTTGAAACGGGCGATGAGTCTATTCTGCCCCACGTTCGTCCCGGCGATACCATTTACATTCCGGAAAAAAACAAAAACTGGTTGGATCGCTCCAAAGAATCCACCGTGCGTGTATTAGGTGAAGTAAGAGACCCTGGGCGCTATGTATTTAATGACAACATGACGGTACTTGACTTGCTGGCCGAAGCAGGAGGCCCGACAAACAATGCGTATCTTGAAAAAATCAGTGTGGTCAACATGTCTTGCTGTCAGGGCCAAGCTCGAACATTTGATTTGGTGAACTTTAGCAAAACCGCCAACATTTATGATTTACCAGTCATCCGTGCAGGCGACACTATTTACATTCCACATAAAGACGAAAGCTTTGCTGAAAAAGCGAGAGCCGGATTAAGAGATATTCTACAAATCACCACAACCATCGTGTTAATAGGAGCGTTGTAATGACTATTCCTGCCACTCACGCTGAGATTGAGCAAATTTATCTTCAGAGTGAACAGAAAGGCCACAAAACGATTTGTGTTGTGGGTTGTAAGTCTGAAGACGGCGTCACTTCCGTGGCTTCATCTCTAGCAGAGCGTCTGGTTTTAGCTGGGCACAATACTTTGTATGTGGATCTTAACCTGTTCAAGCCCGCTTATCGCACCATTCACGAGTTTGATGATGCCGAAAAAGTTGGCCACCTGATCACAAGAGAAAATACGCATCAAACCTTAGTCGGTCTCCCTGCTCCATCTCTCGCCAGCACTCAATTGGCGTACCGAGACCCGACAATGCTGAAGCGCAATATTGCAGAGTGGTTAACGCAATACGAGCGCGTCGTGATAGACACATCTCCACTTCTGAGTGTCAACCGAAGCAATATTACCCCTCAAGTGATTGCGGGCGTATGTGATGCCACCTTATTAGTCGCACATTATGGCTCTACGACGGCAACCCAACTCGAACAAGCCAAAAAACTACTTGATGCTAGCGATGCGAATTTGATTGGTTCCGTGCTGAATATGAAGCATACACCTAGCCTGAAAGATGAGTTGATCCGCCAAGTTTCCAAGCTACGCTTTTTACCCAAAAAGTGGAAAGAAAAGATATCTCAACAAATTAAGAAAAGTGAACTGTTTATGTTATAGGGAGCGCCAATATGACTGCAAATAACACACCGACTATCGAACAAGAATTGGTGGATGAACACATTCTCCAGCAAATGATCAAAGATACGTGCGCCGAAATCATCCCTACGCTGATTGAACACTATATTGAAGAGTCACGAGAGCGCATGGAGAAAATAGAGCAAGCATTAAGCGCGAGAGACCTCCAAACATTAGAGTTCGAAGTTCATACACTCGGCAGCTCTGCCCTTGCTTTAGGTAACCGAACGCTTTCCAGACAAGCAAGAATGATTGAGAAATATTGTGTGGAAGGAAAAACACTAGAAGCATTGGCTCTCTGTGAGTCTCTCTCCCAGCTGGCCAATGAATCGTTTGACGCGCTAGAAAAGCGAAAAGATCAAGGGTTCGAGTAACAGTTTCAATGATAAATTATCTTATGAATCATCGCACTTATTAAAGTGCGATACCGATATCATCTAAGACATTTACAATTTAACTTAATCAATTAAAAAGTATGGATTTTTCGCAAATTTCCCACCTTGTGCTAATACTTAGATAACGCTTTTCTCAAATTGAGAATATTCAGCACTAGAGAGCACTAAGTCATATAACTCGCTCATCACGCCAAATACAAATAATAGTGCTGACAAAAAAACATAAAAGTGAAACGAACTACGTTGGGATAGGACTATGAGACCAAGGGTGTTACTGGTAGAAGACTCTACTTCACTAGCCATACTTTATAAGCAGTATGTCAAAGACGAACCTTATGACATTTTTCATGTTGAAACAGGTCGCGAAGCAATTCAATTTATTGAAAGAAGCAAACCTCAACTCATCATTCTCGATTTGAAACTGCCCGATATGTCTGGTGAAGACGTATTGGATTGGATCAACCAGAATGACATTCCTACCTCAGTTATTATTGCTACAGCGCACGGCAGCGTAGACTTAGCCGTTAACCTAATTCAAAAAGGTGCGGAAGATTTCTTAGAAAAACCTATTAACGCCGATCGCCTAAAAACTTCTGTTGCATTACACCTCAAACGCGCCAAATTGGAAGATTTAGTAGAAAACATTCAGTCCAAGTTTGATCGCCATAACTATCACGGATTTATCGGTTCAAGTCTCCCAATGCAGGCGGTATATAAAACCATTGATGCCGTTGCTCCAACATCTGCCAGTGTCTTTATTGTGGGTGAAAGCGGCACAGGTAAAGAAGTCTGTGCTGAAGCCGTGCACCGTCAGAGCGACCGTAAAGACAAACCTTTTATTGCTATAAACTGCGGGGCTATCCCACGAGATTTAATGGAAAGTGAGATTTTTGGCCATGTTAAAGGCGCATTTACCGGAGCCACAACAGACCGAAAAGGTGCTGCGACGCTGGCTCACGGTGGTACGCTTTTTCTCGATGAACTGTGTGAAATGGAACTTGAGATGCAAAAGAAGTTGCTCCGTTTTCTTCAAACAGGAACCTACACACCGCTTGGTGGCACTCGAGAGATGAAGGTGGATGTTCGAATCATTTGTGCCACCAACCGAGATCCATTAACAGAAGTGGAAGAAGGTCGTTTTCGTGAAGATTTGTATTACCGCGTACACGTAATACCTATCGATATGCCCCCTCTGCGCGAGCGAGGAAGTGACATCGTCACGCTAGCCAAGCACTTTTTGACCACTTATGCCAAACAGGACAAAAAGAAATTCTCAACAATCGACAGCGAAGCTCAACATATCATCAAGCACTACGAATGGCCGGGTAATGTAAGGCAATTGCAAAACATCATACGTAACATTGTAGTGCTTAATAATGACGAAAAAGTCACGGTGAATCACCTACCCGCTCAACTGACTAGAAAGTCTAAAACGGTGAGAACATCCACTCCCACACATGTAACTCAAGAGCCAGCAAACCCTACAACAATAACATCCCAACCTGTGTATGTTGAGGAACAGTCGGCCCCCGCTAGAGAGCCGTCAATACCGACACCGGAACCTAACATACAATCATCAGCGGCTGCCTCGCCGTACTTTAACTCTGATGGAACCATTCGCCCTATGTGGCAAGTGGAGCGTGAGGCGATTCAAAACGCAATCGCATACTGTGATGGCAACGTACTCAATGCCGCCGTAATGCTGGAGCTAAGCCCATCTACGGTTTACCGAAAAAAACAAGCGTGGGAAGCGGATGAAATTAATCTCGAACAATCTTGAGAAACTTGCCGTTGGTGAAATTTGGATTTTTCTTGATAGCCGCCTGTTTGGCGGTATCGAAAGTCACGTCATAGAGCTTGCTCGTGGATTAATGACATTTGGGCACAAAGCACGTGTTGTCTTAACGACTGAGTACTCGCCACCAGCACAGATTGTAGAGAAAGCAGAAGAATCCACCATCCCTGTGAGTTACTTGAACCATTTGTCTGGTGAGCCACATAAGGCATTAAAGATCAAACACCTAACAAGCGCGGTCGCCAATCACCAACCATCGGTCATTCACTCCCACGGTTACAAAGCGTCAATCTTAGCGCGCTGTGCCAAGCTACTCACGCGCACATTTCCTCGCTTGATTTCAACTTATCATGCAGGAGAATCATCCTCGGGCAAAATGTGGCTCTATGATTGGCTTGATAGAAGTTCAGGCTACCTCTCTAACCACTGCTTTTCCGTCAGCCCAAGCATTCAGCGCAAAGTCATTTTCCCTTCGGAACTGCTGAATAACTTTGTTTCGATTCCCGATTGTAATCTCAACTATCAAGAAATCGCCTTCGTCGGCCGATTGAGCCAAGAAAAAGGTGCCGACCAATTTATCGAAGTGGCTAAGCTCTGCCCAACATTGCATTTTAGTGTTTACGGTGATGGACCCGAAAGAGAATCACTCGCCCACATTGCCCCTTCAAATGTGACATTTTTCGGTCATCAAACTGAAATGGAGACCGTTTGGAAAAACATTAGCGTGCTGGTAATTTCTTCTCGCTATGAAGGCCTGCCTATGGCGGCGCTTGAAGCAATGGCTAGAGGAATAGTAGTGATGAGCCTACGCGTGGGTCGCTTGCCCGATATTATCCAAACTGGCGAAAATGGCTTTATTGTCGATGACGTCCCATCTCTCGCTCAATGCCTTAAACATTGGATGTCTCTTGATGAAGCGCAGCAATCTCTCATTCGTCAAAACGCTCGGCAGACCATTATTGATGATTTCTCGGCGCAAAGCGTTATTCCTGTATTGCTACGAAAATATCAAATTGAAACGGAGCAATAAGCCATATTGGTTCTCAATATGAGAATATTGCTTATCCCCTTAAGGCCAAGCACAAATATCTAATAATATTCAAACACATAAACTAATGGCATATTTTGGCATCTCTGTTGCAACTCAGCAGTTAACACAAGTTAATGATGAGACAGAGGTGACTTATGACTACTCCAAAACGCATTCTATATGTTCATTATGGTGATAACTGGATTCGCGGCAGTGAAGTGGTACTTCTGGATCTCATCTCAGGGATTGACCGTGATAAGTTTGAGCCATTCGTGTGGTCAAACTGCCAGCCACTAATCGATAAGTGTCAATCGCTCGGAATTGAAGCGGAACATTCTGTTTTCAATCTCGTTGGTGGCTGGAGTGCGCCTCGCTGGGATATTAGCGGATGGAATAGCCTTATCAAACAGGGCTCAGCACTGATCGAAAAACACAATATCGACTTGGTACACGTTAATAGCGGTGGTCCTTGTCAATGGATGTGTTTGGCTGCACGCATGAATCACATCCCACTTGTCACTCAACTTCATTGTCACTATACATTGCGAGATCGCTTCTCTCTTGGGCTACACCTCTCCCCAAAATTGATTTGCGTTAGTAAAGATGTCGGTCGTGAAATTATTCAGGACGGTTACCCAGAAGACCAGCTTTATGTTGTGCACAACGGTGTATCGCTTCTGGACTCTGATACGCCCATTGATATCAAGACTCACCTCGGAATACCTCCACAAGCATTTACCTTTCTCTCGGTAGGTTCGTTGATTAAAAGAAAAGGATTCGACCGCCTTATTCGCGCTATGCGCATGCACAATTACCATCACGATAACCCTCATCTTGTTATCGTTGGCGATGGCGAGGAAAGAGAAACATTGCAACAACTTGCTTCGGATCTCGGTATCCAAGACAGAGTCCACTTTGTAGGGGAAAAAAGCAATGCTGGTGCATGGATGTCTGGGAATGCAGACGCTTTTATTAGCGGCGCCTATGAAGAGGCCTTTGGTCTCGTGCTCGGGGAAGCGGCTTTAGCTCAACTGCCTATCGTGGCTCCTAAAACAGGAGGCATCCCTGAGTTGTTCGAGCATAATCACTCTGCACTACTGTACCAGAATCGCGGAATGGCAAGCTTATTAAACGCTATCCAACAAGTCATGCAAGATGCAGCGCTAAGAAACAAGCTAGCTGAAAACGCCTATCTTCATGCTAGCCAAAACCTCACGACTGCAGCATCCATAAGCGCCATTGAACGTATTTATGAAGGTGAGCTTGAGAACAACAGTATTACACCAATGCCAATGACTCACTGCATGAAGCCTCTTTCACGCTGGTTGAGCATCAATTGAGGAGGCCAGTCATGAAACGTGTATTAATGTTCGACGCCATCCCAATGCAAGGTGGTTCTAAAATTGCGAATGCAGAGCTCCTCAAACAGTGCGATAAACTGAACGTAATTGGTTATCTGCTGACCACGAATCCAGAGCATTGGGAGTCACTACTTAGCGATACGCCTCGTGTGCAGATTATCAAAATCAAACCATCACCATTGAGCTCCACTCATGGCCTCACTTACTGGTTAATGAACGCGTATTACTTTATCCAACTGATTTTTGCGTGCATGAAACTACCAAAGATAGATAGCTTTTTAGGTCTATCTTGCCCAAGTAATGATATGCCTTTGTACTTACTAAGATTAATCAGCAAAAAGCCTGTGGTACAAATGGTTCATGGTCCAATTGGTCGTTCAAGATCTTCCGGCTACTGCTTGGTAAAAGCATCCGCAATTTATTACTTGGCAAACACCCGAGAATCGATGCTAGAGGCCTTACAGGTCTACCTCAAAACAGAGAAGCCAGCCACTGAACGCTATTGGTGTGGTTTGAATGCGTCTACGTTTGTTAACGGACTATCGAGAGACCGTTGGCCAAAACAAGCAAATCCGATTTCAAACCGCGTCTTCTGGGCGGCCAGCTTACTAAAATGGAAGAACATCGATCTTTTTCTTGATGCTTTAACACTTGATAAGACAAAAGAGATCAAATCTACCGTGTGTTACATCAAACCAAATGTGGCAGGTGTGGAATATTCAACACCAGACTTCACCACAAAAGGTGTTGAATGGCATGAATGCCCAGATAACCTCGATGACCTACGCTCTCAGTGTGGTGTGTTTGTTTCCACCAGTGTTAACGAACCTTTTGGATTATCCATTTTAGAAGCTCTCGCAGCAGGCATGTGCATCGTCATCCCACATGATGATAGCTACTGGGATCGCGTATTAACGCACGGCCGCAATTGCATCAAGTACACACCAAACAATGTGGCGTCGTTACATAACGCAATTCGCCTTTTGAATGAGTCTCCATGGATGAAAGTGACAATGGGTATCGAAGCTCTCAACGTTTCTCAACTTTATACGGCCGAACGTTGTTATCTGCCAATCGCTCAGCACCTTGCAGCAGAATCCGCACCGAATGGCGATTGTAAACTCAAAACACCGCGATACATCAAAGGATATGACCATGTCTAAAGCAATGACCAATATGTCGCTGTTCGCTATCGCGTTAGTGATAAACAAAAGCATCAGCTTAATCATGCTGCCTGTATTGCCCCACTTTCTCTCACCAGAACAAATGGGCAAGCTTGAACTGCTTACCACCTTTGGCGTTGTCACAACCTTATTCGTCAGTTTCGCTTTGCATGAAGCGCTGTATCGATTCGTCGGGGTTGAAAAGGATCAAAATACGCGCACAAGCCTACTAAACCAGCTGTACTCACTTGCTTTGTTCATCGCTGGCATCGTGGCTTTATGCCTACTCGCTATCATTATGCTCGCGCCTATTCCTGCACCTTTTACGCGAGTCGAGTTTGCTATTGTTATGTTTGCTATCGTTCTAGAAGGCAGTATCGCAATCGGCACAGCTTGGTTGAGAACACAGGACGACAAAGCAAGAACCCTACTCAACGTCATGGTGACTACCACTGTTTTTCAGGTCATTTTCATCATCACGGCGCTGTCTGTTCACCCACATGTTATTTCTGTTTTATGGGGTGGCTTGTTGGCTGCTATTACTCAGTTTGTCTGGCTCCACATCATTAACCGCTACAGCATGACTCTGCCAAGTATGACAGTGGCGAAACAATACCTAAATTACTGTCTGCCAATGATGATGGCTGGATTGGTTGCGTTTTGTCTCAATGGCGCTGAACGCTGGTTCATCGGCGCGAACGCCTCACTTGCGACCTTAGGGATTTACGCGATAGCCGTAAAATTTGCGGTTGGCATGTGTATTTTAGTTCAGCCATTTGGCATGTGGTGGATGCCACGTCGATTTAATTACCTAGAAGGTCGTAAGAGTACAGAAGCTGTGCGCATCACTCATCTAGGCATGATTTACATTACAGGTTTAAGTGTTACAGTCGGCACATTAGCAATGATGATGATCACTTACCTGTTACCAGAAACCTATCATGAGGCGGTACTGTTCAGCTTGTTCTTACTGCCTATCGCTATGCTAAAAGAGTGGAGCGAGCTCATTAATATTTCCATTTTGTACAAGCGTCGTACTCGCTGGTTACTGGGTATTAATGTCGTCTCAGCATGCGTTGCAATTGCTTTGCTGTTTGGCCTATCGTCCCTAGGTATCTATGGAGTTTTCATTGCGCTTTATTACGCTCAACTGTGTAAGCTTGGCCTTACTTATGTGGTAGGCCAACAATGCATGCCGTTGCCTTTTCACCTAAGTCTGATGGTTTTATTGCAGATTATCTCCGGTGTGGCACTGTTCCTGCTTCACTCTTCACAATCAATAGGCATCGCCATCGCAATTTGCATTTTGACATGCACTTTGCTGGCAGGGATAGCCACTCGCTATATGAGTAAAGAGACGCTAAATGCGCTCACTCGATACATGGTGAAATGGCGTGGACAGGTGAAGAGATACTCGTTATGACTGAAACCAAGGTGAGAAGAAAGCAGTCCATCGCAGCGCTGACGATTACCGTCTGTATCGGCCTGCTTT
This sequence comes from Vibrio sp. J2-4, assembly GCF_021728155.1. NCBI lineage: Bacteria > Pseudomonadati > Pseudomonadota > Gammaproteobacteria > Vibrionales > Vibrionaceae > Vibrio > Vibrio sp. J2-4. Next base: position 1,025,926 of record NZ_JAKKCN010000001.1, on the reverse strand, counting down.
GGATTGTTATGCCTCACCCTATTTTAATTGTCGCACTATGTTTCGCCCCGCTGGCTTTACTGTTCGTTCTCAACCAAACGTTTTGGCTCGTCACGCTGTTCGTTATTTTTTCATTCTTTCGTATTCATGAAGCGTTTCCCATTATCTATAACTTTAAAATCCCATTGCTACTATCATTGGGGGCACTGGCCGCACTTGCTTTCCACCTTTTGATAAGTCGCCAGCTTACGGCTTTTTGGCACCCTTCATTAAAATGGCTGTGCATATTTTGGGGGCTGGTGATCATCGGTATCGTCTTCGCCTCCAGTCGTGACATTGCCATTACAGTTTTCAAAAATACCTATTGGAAAATCATCATTATGACATTGGCGATCACCTGGCTTATTACCAAGCCTGCTCAGTTAGCACAAATGTCGAAAGCAATAATTTTCGCCGGATTGTTGATTGGTTTAGTCGCATTACAAAACGCAGCGAATGGCATTGATTTAGTGGAAGGGACACGCGTATCGATTGGACGCTCCATAGGTTCAGTACTCGGCGATCCGAACGACTTGGCGCTGGTGTTAATGTTTCCTCTCGCCTTTACCGTTAGTCAGTTAATGGAGAAACGTTCACCTAAGCATCTCCGGCTCTTCGCACTTGTTACCTGTTTGGTGTTGTTTTTTGCGATTATTGAGACACAAAGCCGCGGGGGCTTGTTAGGCTCTCTATCGGTATTTGCGTACTTTGCCTTTAAGCACATCAAAAGCAAAACGTTAGTCTTAGTACTAGGCGCCGTCGCAGCCATCGTACTCTACGCATTTGCTGGTATCTCAGGACGAGAATCGGGTGGCGCAGCCGAGGATGGTATAGATGCCTCTGCGATGGGGCGACTTTACGCGTGGGAAGCCGCATTTAAAATGGCTCTCCACCATCCGTTAACTGGGGTTGGGCTTGATAATTTCTACTTCAATTACTATTTCTATAGCCCTCACTGGGATGGCATCAATCACGCCGTACACAGTACTTGGTTTGGCGTATTAGCAGAAACGGGGTTTGTTGGACTCGCCGTGTTCATGACATTGATTGTGTCATTGATTCGAACCTCTTTGCATTCTATTTCACTACTGACGCCAACATCGGATTACACCCTCTCTGTTGGAGCAAACGCAGTCTTAAGTGGGCTGATCGGGACCATCGTATCAGGCACTTTCCTCACTCAAGGTTTCACTTGGCCAATTTACATTCTGGCAGCATTAACAGTTGTCGTTAGCCGAATCGTTCAAAGTGATTGTCAAAATGAGAAACCCTAATTTCAAATACCAACAGAAAGTCCAATTAGCTGTTTTATAAGAAATAAATCCTTGGCACGTATTGTGATTGCTCTCTTGATTAGTAATCAAATAACGAAGACTCAAGGAGAGCCACATGACAGACATCGTAGTATTTGGAGAAGATTTTGGTGGGTTACCCTCCTCCACTCAACACATTGTCAAACGACTAGCAACTAGCCACCGCATCCTTTGGGTTAACTCAATCGGTCTGCGTCAACCTAGGCTGACCGCTAAAGACATGCAACGTGCGTTAAACAAGCTCACTCGTGTATTTAATAACGCTGGATCGCATAAGCCAACGTTAGAGTCTGCAATAAACCCAAATATTCACACCATTAACCTACTCACTATTCCTGCTCCAAGTTCTGCGCTGGCAAGAAAAGTAGCGGCTAAGATGATGAAATACCAGCTCAATAAACAATTACACGCTCTTAGTTTTGATAAGCCTATATTTTGGACATCGCTCCCGACGGCCGCAGATGTTTGTGCGGAAATGAATTCACGTGGGCTAATTTACTATTGTGGCGATGACTTTAGCGCTTTAGCTGGTGTTGACCACGACACGGTTGCCAAGCATGAACGTACACTGGTTAACGCGGCTGATGTGATTTTTACAGCAAGTGACAAACTCGCCACTCAATTTCCATCTGGTAAAACCGTCACTTTGCCTCACGGTGTCGACTTTAGTCTGTTTTCTGAGCCAGCACCTAAGGCTGAAGATTTTCCTAATAATGGTCGCAAAGTGCTGGGCTTTTATGGCAGTTTGTCTGAATGGTTAGACTACGACTTAATTGCCCAAGTCGCAGACCAAGCGCCTGACTGGGATCTCGTGTTCATCGGCCCTAACGAGTTCAGTGATAATCCGCTTCCACAAAGAAGCAACATATACTACCTGGGCCCGAGAGCGCATCACACTCTGCCACGTTACTCCCAACACTGGGATGCCAGTTGGTTGCCCTTTGTTGATAACGCTCAAATCAAGGCATGTAATCCGCTTAAACTTCTTGAGTACTTGGCAACAGGAACCCCTGTTATCAGCACACCGTTTCCTGCATTAATACCCTACAAACATATGCTTCATGTGGTTCAAGATGTCGAAGACGTGCGTGCCAGTCTCGATCACCTCCTACCGCCACCGACAGATTCAAAGTCATTTGTTCAACAGCAAAGCTGGGAAGCAAGAGCCAACCAAGTTGATAAATTAGTGAGGGCGCTATGAACGATTTAAGAGAAAACCTCAGCGTACTGTTACATGGTGCTTGGAGACGTCGCTACATGATCGTTATTCCTATGCTTGTATTGCCTGTGCTGGGTTTCATCGTAAGTAAACTGGTTCCGACGACTTATGTCGCTCACACAAGTATGCTTATCCAAGAGACAGCGAAAATGAACCCATTCCTTCAAGATCTTGCCGTCTCGACCATGCTGAAAGATCGATTGAGCGCACTCAGTACCCTGCTTAAAAGCCGACATGTTTTGTACTCAGTTGCCAAAGAACAAGCGCTGATTAGTGACGAAATGAGTGCCAAAGAGCAAGAGTTCATCATTAAAGATCTCGCGTCGCGTTTGTCTGTTCAGCAGCTCGGTAAGGACTTCATTCAAATCCAACTACGAAGTGGCAAACCGAATGGCATGGAGTCGATGTTACTCTCCGTCAGCGAACATTTTGTCGAACAGCTTTTAGCTCCTGAACGATCTTCAATTAAAGATTCAAGTCACTTTTTAACCATCCATATTAATAAACGCAGAGAAGAGCTGGATAAAGCAGAGCAAGCGTTCGCGGAATACAAGAATACTTACTCTCACGCGACGCCTGAAATGCAAGCACAAAGCCTGACTCGTCTGGCAAGCCTTAAACAAACCTTGGCAGAAAAAGAAGCGGAGCTTGCTGGTGTTACCCGAAGCCTAGGTAGTTTGGACCAACAACTTTCTAAAACCAACCCGGTTATCGGTAAGCTTGAAGAACAAATCATAGACATTCGTAGTGAGCTCACTTTGCTTCGCGCCAAGTACACTGAGGCGCATAGCATGGTTCAAGGCAAGCTACGAGAGTTAAACCGCTTGGAGCAAGAGCGCTCAGTACTATTGAACTCTAAACAACCGGAATTAAACAGCGCCCAACTTTGGGATATCGCAAGCAATACGACCGTAAACAGTCTTGGAGAAGCTCAGCCTCTTCTGGTCTCTCAGCTTCACCAACTGCAAATTATGCGCGGACGCTTTGAAGCCCTCACAGAAGAAACAAATAGCTTACGAACAATGATTCAAGAGTTAGAAAGTAATGCGCATCGATTTGGTAGCACAGCAACAGAAATCAACCGCCTAGCTCGTGATGTAGCGGTAAAAAGAGAAATGTATGATGACCTTGTGGAGCGTTATGAAATGGCTCAATTAACTGGTTCACTTGGCGTATTTGAAGAGAATAAACGCGTGAAAATCATTGATGAACCTTTCACACCAACCATTCCGTCTAACTTACCTAGCTTTGTGTTTGTCATTTTAGGGTTTATCGGTGGCGCGGGTTTGGGCATTGGATTAGCGACGATACTTGAGTTAGCCGATAACTCTATCCGCTCTAAAAGAGCATTAGAAAAGCACCTTGGCGTTCCTGTGATCACCACTCTACCTAAAATGGTATACGGAAGCTAACAGCCGTTAACACTCCATTACAAGCACTCGTTCAGCGAGTGCTTTTCTTTTTGTGCTTATTCTAACTCCGTGTAAGGTTTCCACTAATATGAATCTCAAATTGAGAATAAACATCGCCATTCACATGCATCACCATTAACTTCATGTTTTTAAACACTTAATTTTTTGGCACGCAGTCTGCAATTCCTGAATAAACAAAGAACTCAACGAGGGTTTGAGAATGGAATTCAGACAAAAACAAAATAGCACTCAACGCAATAAAAAAGTGATATTACACGTCGTGCAGCACTTAGCTCCTGGCGGTTTGGAAACGCTCGTATTAGAGATGCTTCGTTTTGCGCAACCGAATCATTCCGTGTTTGTCGTAAGTTTAGAGGGAAGCAAAGCGCAAGCACTGCAATGCTGGTCAAAACTCTCGGCCTACCAAGGCCAACTGCACTTTCTCAATAAGAAACCTGGATTCAGCGGGACAACCATCAGTACGCTGACTTCCATGCTCAAAGGACTTAAGCCTGATGTGGTCCACACTCACCATATCGGTCCACTCTTATATGGTGGGATTGCAGCACGCTTAGCGCAGGTGCCAGTAATTATCCATACTGAGCACGACGCCTGGCATCTGAATAGCAGAAAGTCAGCTCGACTGCAGTCCCTACTGCTAAAAATGATTCGTCCACATGTGGTTGCCGATGCGAACTTTGTTGCCGAACAAATCCAGACAAAACTGAATTACCGCAAAGTCTGCACCATACATAATGGGATCGATTGCCAGAAATTTCAAAGCGGTAACCAAGCAACCAAGAGAAACTTGTTTGGGCTTCCAGCCAACAAAACCGTAATTGGAGTAGCTGGACGTTTAGAAGCTGTTAAAGGCCATAAAGTGCTTATCGAAGCCTTCTCTCATCTTACGCCAAACACACACCTAGCCATTGCTGGAGATGGTTCTCAGCGAGCTCAATTGGAAGCACAAGTTAGAACGTTAAAACTTGAGGATCGCGTTACCTTTTTAGGCTTGGTCGATGATATGCCCAGCTTTTACCAAAGCCTCGATTTATTTTGTTTACCGTCGCTTCAAGAGGGTTTCCCCCTCTCAACACTAGAAGCTCAAGCATGTGACATTCCTTGTGTCGCAACCGATGTTGGTGGCGTGAAAGAGACGCTCTGCCCGATTAACAGCACATTGGTTGAAGCCAACCGAGTGTTCTCTTTGGCGGAAGCTTTGTCGCTGCAATTGAAATCAACCCATGGTTCTCCTCGAACTTTTATTCTCAAACATTTTGATATCAGAGACATGGTGGGTCGCTACTCACGTTTGGCCAAGGAGGCTAGCTATGAATGATTTACTTTGGATTACAGGTTTTGGTTTATCCGCATTTTTGATTGTCTATCATCATGTTGGTTATCCATTACTACTTAAATGGCTTCCTTTAAAACAGCACAAAATCACAGCACCATTTGTAGAGCGAGCTTACAAAGCCTCTCAAACAGACAGTCAGTTACCATCTATTACTGTCATCGTGCCCGCCTACAATGAAGAACAATGGATAGCAGAAAAGATCCGCAACCTTGCGAGCTTAGATTACCCAAGAGATAAATTGAAAGTGGTGATCGCATGTGATGGCTGCACAGATAACACAGCCGAGATTGCTCAAGCGACGATTCAAGAAGCAATCTGCTCCGACACACTGTTCATCATTAATGACCACCAAGTCAATCGCGGTAAAGTTGCCCTACTCAACGAAGAAATGCGTCATGTTAACTCAGACATTACCGCATTGAGTGATACATCGGCATTGATTTCTTGCGATTCTCTGTTGCTAGCTAGTCAGCATTATCAAAATGAGAAGGTTGGAGTGGTTAACGCGACATATCAAATAATGAGTACCGATAATCAAGGTGAAGCAGCGTACTGGCAATACCAGTCTCGAGTGAAGCACCAAGAATCCTTACTAGGTTCAACGATTGGCTCTCACGGTGCGTTTTATACATTCAGAACCCACCTATTTGAACCACTTGAAGTCAGCACCATCAATGACGATTTTATTCTCCCTATGAGAATCGTTTTGCGAGGCTATAACGCTATCTACGAACCTAACATGCTGGCTCTTGAACTCGAACAAAGCTCAGACGACGCAGACTTCAAGCGACGCCTAAGAATTTCAGCGGGTAACATGCAGCAGCTCATGCAATTAAAGAAATTACTGCTACCTCGCTATCGTGGCACTGCCTTTGCATTTCTATCGGGAAAGGTTCTGCGCTTAGCAACACCCTATTTGATGATTGTTTGCTTGGTTTGTTCACTACTACTGGCACACAACCCGCTGTTTCAAATAATGCTGCTCGCTCAAGCCTGTGTTTATGGTATCGCACTTGTCACTTACTTGGTGCCTGCACTTAACACAGTCAAGCCTTTTAAACTGATTAGCTACATCGTCATTGGTCATCTCGCCAATTTCATCGGCGGTATGAAGTACTTGCTAGGAATGGAAAATGGACGTTGGAAACGCGTCAACCAATAAGGAAAGCATCATGAAAAACTCACGCTACGATTCAAATGTATGCCACGCGAAAAGAACGTTTGATGTACTGGTTGCCATGTTTATTTTGCTCGTCACTGCACCACTATTCCCATTTATCGCGCTAGCTATAAAAATCACATCAAAAGGCCCAGTGATCTATCGTCAACTGCGTGTTGGGCGCTGTACACCAGAAAAAATGGATCTTTTTCAAATCATGAAGTTTCGCACCATGTATATTGATGCGGAACAACGCTCCGGTGCAGTTTGGGCAACCGAGAATGATCCTCGAATCACACCAGTAGGACGTTTTTTACGTAAGACGCGTTTAGATGAGTTACCACAGCTGTTTAATGTGTTGAGAGGTGAAATGTCGATGATCGGGCCACGTCCAGAGCGCCCTGCTTTCTACCAAAAGTTGGAAGATGAAATCCCTTATTTTGTAGAACGCACATATGGCGTATTACCAGGAATTACAGGCCTAGCGCAAGTTAACCAAGGCTATGATGCATGCATTGAAGATGTAAGACGTAAAGTTGGTTTTGACCACAGTTACGCACTAAGCTTAGGTTCGTTCTACTCTTGGATTTCAATGGACCTTTCAATCATGAGCAAAACTTTCGTTGTGATGATTGACGGACGAGGTCAGTAACCCCTAGTTCTGGTAACGGTCACTCTTGCCACTGGCGTCGCATCTTTTCGATGGTCGCTGGTGGCACATCATGAATGCTTTGATACGCGCCGCGACACACCTTAACTTCCACCTCAATTCGCTTCTTCACGCAATAGTCCAAGTAACGCTTCATCTCCCAGTGACGAACAAACGTATTACTCACAATCACGACTTTCCCTTTGTTCAACCACTTTCGAGTTTGCTGAAAACACCATTCATGCGCTTGGGACAATTGAGTTGGGTTAAAGTGATAATCACCTTCATCATTTTCAAAATACATGTCAGCTTCAAAATGCTTAGCACCAAGCTCTATCGCTAGTTGCTTTGCTAAGGTTGTTTTACCTGAACCTGGAAGTCCACGAATAAGAATGAGTTTAGCCAGTGACATAATGTTGTTAAATGAGGTGGGAATAAGCCCAAACTGTAACGGAATTATTGAAAAAGAAAAGTAGAAATAAAAAATGCCGAGCGCATTAGGCTCGGCATTTAAATTCAATAGTGGATAGTGTTTATTTGTAAGCTGACAGTTCGGTTCTTAACCCTTTAACCAAGCTTACACACATCAACAACAGAACAAAGGTAAACGGTAATCCCGTTGCAACCACACCTGACTGCAATGCTTGCAAGGCTTCTTTACCACCAACCCAAAGCATAACGGCTGCAATTGCACCTTCAATACAAGCCCAGAAAATACGTTGTGGAATTGGTGCATCAATCTTACCACCCGCAGTGATACTATCGATAACCAGTGAGCCAGAGTCTGATGATGTAATAAAGAACACCAGAATCAGCACGATAGAAAGCATTGAAATCACTGAGCTATACGGAAGCGCATCGTAAACATGGAACAGAGTCAGTGAAATATCAGTTAGACCATTTGCACCTAGCTCACCGACTTTATTCACCACTTGGTCAAGCGCGATACCACCGAATACAGACATCCAAATCAAGGTAACGACAGTAGGAATAACGATCACTGCGAACAGGAATTCTCGAACCGTACGACCTTTAGACACACGCGCGATAAACATACCAACAAACGGTGACCAAGATACCCACCAAGCCCAGTAGAATACCGTCCAGCCGTGCATCCAAGTTTCATCTTCACGACCGTGGGGGTTGCTCAACGGAATAATATTTTCAATGTAAGCCATTGTTGTGTCGCGTAGCGAACCCCACGCCGTATCAAACGTGATAAAGGTAATAAAAATAAGCAGGGCAAACGCAACCACCATATTGACGTTACTCAGTAGCTTAACACCACCATCAATACCACGAATTACTGACAGCACCGCGATAAAGGTAACAAAGGTGATCACAATCATTTGTGTACCAATGCCGCCTTCTAGACCAAAGACATGGTTAATACCACTGGTCGCCTGCTGAGCACCGAGACCCAGCGACGTTGCAAGACCAAACAGCGTGGATAAAACGGCAAGAATGTCGATAACATGTCCTAGCCAACCCCATGCTCGGTCACCAAAAATTGGATAAAACGCCGCGCGCAATGAAAGCGGTAAACCCTTGTTAAAAGCAAAAAACGCAAGTGCTAGTGCAACGAGTGCGTAAATACTCCAGCCATGCACACCCCAGTGGAACATGGTGGCACCCATTGCGAGAGATTTCGCTTCTTCTGTGTATGGCACTGCGTTCAGTGGCATTCCCCACCAATCAGTGAAGTACGCGGTCGGCTCCGCCACACTCCAGAACAGAAGGCCAATACCCATACCAGCAGCAAAAAGCATCGACAACCAAGAAACAGTTGAGTGATCCGGCGTTGCTTCTTTGCCACCTAAGCGGATTTTACCCAGCGGAGAAAAAAGAAGAGCAACAGCGAATAATAAGAAGAAGTTTGTCGACCACATAAAGAACGCATCAAACTGTTCGATAATTCCGTTTTTCAGACCGTTTAATACATCACGAGCAGTGGTTGGCTCAACAAGAAGAAGTGAAATTAGACAGAAAACAACGAGACCCGCACTGATGCCAAAAACGGGGTTATGTATGTCGAATCCCCACTTTTGAACGTTGTCCTGTCCAACCTGATAGTCTGTTGTGTCGATACTATATTTTTTAAATGCATTATCCATAAATACAAATTTAACGTGAATTTGAAACGCCCCTCAGGTGAGAAGAACTCCAATACCGCCCTCCATTAATTTGAACTCTAAAGTTTTAAAGCGGGGCGAAGTTTAGCAGCAATCACATATTTTTGCAAAAAATCGCCATTTATTGCATTTTTGGCTCAGTTAAAGGCAGATAAGAACAAAGTAATATCAATACAAAAATTATGAGGTCTAACGATTGATTTTATCGTAATTTGATCGTTCGAAAAGCACTGGAAATACTTGCGCTCTGTGGCTTTATCATTGATGGGCGCGTAAATTGAGATAAGTAACACTGACTTGGTTTCAAAGATAGCGATGAAACCAAGTCAGTAAAGTTTTCATAGAGACTGATTATTATAGGAAATGGAAGGTAATATTCCCCGTCACACTGCTCACGGTGTCACTATCGCTGTCAATATCCACGCCAAACGCTTGATAGCTTGCCCCAATAGAAACATTATCGAGCAAGAAGTATTCGGCACCGACACCATACATGTAGGAGACACCATCATCTTTATCTAAATTTCTCAGTCCGCCGTCATAATCAACGTTGAATGCATTGATGCCACCTTTGGCATAGACATGAAGCGGCCCAAAGTCGATGCTTGGTTTCGCTGCTAAATAGAATGAATCAAAATCAGCACTACCCCTGCTGCCACTCAGTGATAAATCCACTTTGCCGTGGTTAAAGTAACCTGCCTCAATGCCAATGAATGGCAAAATACCAGTACCTACATGAATACCGTAGGTTGTATCGTTTTCGCTATCGATATCAGATTGACCAATTTGACCGCCAGCGTAAATCCATGAGTCAGCCATTGCTGATGTTGAGCACAACGTTAGAGCTAATAACGAGAGTGTTTTTTTCATACTATCCCTTCCTGAGCGATTCCTAAGCGAAACATTACGCAAATATGCGTATTTAATCGCCACTATATATTGGAAAGCATGAGCATTTTAAGATCCAAAAGTGAATAATTTATGTTCAACTTTTGTTTTGTGACTTCCAGACAAAAAACACCGACATAAAGTCGGTGTTTTTCATATGGGTGTTAGAAAGCTAGACGCTTATAGGAAATGCAGTGTTGCGTTAACAGAGAACGTGCCGATATCGTCTTTACCCGCCGTGTAGTTCATGTAGCTAGCACCAACAGACATCGGACCAAAAATGAAGTACTCAGCACCTACACCGTACATTAGATCCAAATCGTCATCGTCTTTGCCGCCTTTCACTTCTTTGTCCCACTGGTGGAAGCCACCTTTTGCATATACATGCAGTGGACCAAAGTCGATGCTTGGCTTAAGTGCTGCGTAGTAAGACGTTAGCTTAGTGTCTTGACCATTTACGTTAAATTCACCGTGTTGCGTCACACCAGCTTCAATACCAATGATAGGTAGAATGCCTGTACCAACGTGAACAGAGTATGATGTATCCGTCTCACCTTTGTAGTCAGACTGACCTACTGTTGCACCACCGTAAATCCAAGAATCTGCCATTGCCGCAGAAGATGCGCCAAGTAGCGCCACTGCTAATAGAGTTTTTTTCATCATCTACCTTTACTCTTTATTATTCCCACGTCTGCATAACTCAGTCGTTGGTACTACAAATAAAGGGAGGCGAACCATTGCCTCCCAGAACTAAAAAATAACGCTTATTGAGTTACTAGCAATTAGTGTACCAGTAATCTCATACGCGAGAATTACAAATCTGACGCTATTTTACTGGTTGATTAGCAAGCATCAATCGCGTTTTTGACTCGTTTATCAGAAACAGGATAAGGAGTGCCTAATTGTTGAGCAAAGTAACTCACGCGAAGCTCTTCAATCATCCAACGCACTTCCTTTACGTTTTCAGGAATGGCCACACCTTTCGGGATCTTGTTCAGCAACTCTTTATAGTCTTGAGTCACAGATTCAATCTTCAGCATGTGTAAACGATCTTTGTTTGGATCGATTGGCAACTTCTCCATACGACGCTCTATCGCACGCATGTAGCGAAGAATATCCGGCAAGCGTTTCCAGCCACATTCCGTCGCAAAACCTTTGAAGATCAAGCCTTCAATTTGTGCTTTGATATCCGACAGAGCAAACGCCATTGTGAAGTCGATTTTGCCTTTTAGCTTCTTATTGATGCTGAACGCCGTTGTCAGAATAGTCTCAACCTGTTTCGCGATCTCTACGACGGTATCACCCAGTTCAGCACGAACGTGTTCTTTCAACGCTTCGAACTTCTCTGGCTCCCAAACTAAGCCACCCTGCTCTTCAATAAGCTTATCGACACCACAGGCGATACAGTCATCAATCAGATCAAGCACTTTGCCGTAAGGGTTAAAATACAAACCCAACTTCGATTTGTTCGGTAAGTTAGCGTGCAGATATTTAATTGGAGACGGCACATTCAACAAAATCAAACGACGCTGACCAGCACGCATTGCCGTTATCTGCTCGTACTCCGTTTCGTAGAGTTTGATTTCAACGCTGTCTTTGCTATCAACAAGTGCTGGATAGGCTTTTACATCGTAGCCACCACGTTTTTGTTGATACACTTTCGGCAATTCACCGAAGCTCCACGTATGCAGACCTTTCTGCTCAATATCGTCATCTGCCACTTTGGAAAGCGTTTCTTGAACTTTGTCTTTCAAGCTCTCTTTCAATTCGTGAAGGTCTTTATGTTCCTTCAGTTTGCGATTTCGATGATCAACCGCTCGGAACGTGACTTTCAAGTGCTCAGGCACCTGTTCCAAGTTCCAGTCTTCACGCAATACTTCTACACCCGTCATACGGCGCAGTTCTTTTTCTAGCGAGTCTAGCAGCGGTGCTTCCATTGGTGTTACACGTGCTAAGAATGCATCGGCATAGTTCGGCGCAGGTACAAAGTTCTTACGAATCGTCTTCGGCAGCGATTTAATCAAACTAACAATAAGCTCATGACGCAAACCCGGGATCTGCCAGTCAAAGCCCGCTGGTTCAACTTGGTTTAAAATCGGCAACGGCAAATGCACTGTTACACCGTCACTATCATCGCCTGGTTCAAATTGGTAACTCAACTTGAGCTTCAAACCATTTTGATGCCAGAAGTTCGGGTAATCCAAGTCGGTGACATGACTAGCGTCGCCCTTGAACAGCATCTCTTTTTCAAAGTTCAGCAGTTCAGGATCTTCTTTCGATGCTTTTTTCCACCACGTATCGAAATGTTTACCAGACACCACTTCGGTACCAACACGTTGGTCATAGAAATCAAACAGCTCATCATCATCCACCAAGATGTCACGACGACGAGATTTGTGTTCAAGCTCTTCCACTTCTTGCAGAAGCTTACGGTTTTGCTTAAAGAACGCGTGTTTGGTTTCCCACTCGCCTTCCACCAGCGCACTACGAATAAAGATTTCTCGGCTAACGGTCGAATCGATACTGCCGTAGTTCACCAAACGTTTCGGTACGATTGGCACGCCGTAAAGCATGACTTTTTCGTGCGCCATCACCGCCGCACGTTTCTTCGACCAATGCGGTTCGCTGTAACTGCGCTTGATAAGGTGTTTGGCTAATGGCTCAATCCATTCCGGCTGAATCTTGGCAATGATACGGCCCCAAAGTTTCGAGGTTTCCACCAACTCGGCTGACATTATCCACTTAGGTTGTTTCTTAAATAGACCCGATGCAGGGAAGATGTGGAAACGAGCGTTGCGCGCGCCTTGATATTCATTCTTTTCTTGGTCTTTCATACCGATGTGCGACAGCAAACCAACCAAGATCGCACTGTGTACACCATGGTACGACGCAGGCTCATCGTTAAGTTTGAATTCCATTTCACGCATCGACTGATGAATTTGGAAGTACACGTCTTGCCACTCGCGAACGCGCAAGTAGTTCAAATAATCTTGCTTGCACTGTTTGCGGAACTGGTTGCTAGACAACGCTTTTTGCTGCTTTTGTATGTATTCCCACAAATTCACAAACGTCAGGAAGTCCGACTCTTCATGGAAGAAACGACGGTGCTTATCATCTGATGATTGTTGTTTGTCTGAAGGACGCTCGCGTGGATCTTGAATCGACAAGGCCGCTGCAATGATCATCACTTCTTTAAGCGCACCATATTTTGGCGCTTCCAAAACCATACGCGCCAAGCGTGGGTCGATTGGCAAACGAGCTAATTGGCGACCGATGGAAGTCAGGCGTTTTTTCGGGTCTTTTACCTCAGAATTAATCGCGCCAAGCTCTTCCAGCAAACGAACACCATCTTGGATGTTACGTTTGTCCGGCGCTTCCACAAATGGGAAGGCTTGAATGTCGCCCAAGCCAAGTGCGGTCATCTGTAAGATAACCGATGCTAGGTTGGTACGCAGGATCTCGGGATCGGTAAACTCTGGGCGCGACTCAAAATCTTCCTCTGAGTACAGACGGATACAGATACCCTCTTCCACACGACCACAACGACCTTTACGTTGGTTCGCACTCGCCTGAGAAACCGGCTCAATTGGAAGACGCTGAACCTTAGTTCGGTAACTGTAGCGGCTAATGCGCGCCGTGCCCGGGTCGATAACATACTTGATGCCCGGAACGGTTAGCGAGGTTTCTGCCACGTTGGTTGCCAGTACAATTCGGCGACCAGCATGAGGTTGGAAAATCTTGTTCTGCTCGCCCGCCGACAAACGCGCGTAAAGCGGCACAATTTCGGTGCTCTTCAGATTGCGTTTAGACAGTGCATCTGCGGTATCACGAATTTCACGCTCACCGTTCATGAAGATCAGGATGTCACCTAAACCTTCATCGCACAATTCGTCTACCGCTTCAAAGATGCCTTCAAGTTGGTCACGATCATTGTCGTCATCACCGCTTAATGGGCGGTAACGAGTTTCTACTGGGTAAGTACGACCTGACACTTCAATAATTGGTGCATTGTTGAAGTGTTTTGAGAAGCGCTCTGGGTCAATGGTTGCCGACGTGATGATCACTTTCAAATCAGGACGACGTGGTAGCAACTCCTTTAAGTAACCCAAGATGAAATCGATATTAAGGCTGCGCTCGTGCGCTTCATCAATAATGATGGTGTCGTATTGATTCAAGAAACGGTCGTGCTGAATCTCAGCCAGCAAGATACCATCTGTCATCAATTTGATTTGGGTATTTTCAGAGATCTGATCGTTGAATCGAACCTTGTAACCAACAAACTCACCAAGCTTGGTTTCCATCTCTTCGGCAATACGGTTAGCAACCGAACGCGCTGCAAGACGACGAGGCTGAGTATGACCAATCAGACCAAATTTACCGCGACCAAGTTCTGCACAGATCTTTGGCAACTGAGTGGTTTTACCTGAACCGGTTTCACCCGCGACGATAACCACTTGGTTTTCTTCAATCGCTTTAGCGATGTCGTCACGCTTTTGGCTGACGGGCAGAATTTCTGGGTATTCAATCGTTGGTTTGTAGTTGCTGCGTTGTTCCGCAACCATCATTGATTTGGCAATGTCGAGTGCAATTTCATCAAACACAGCATTACGTGCTGCGTCTTTCTTAATTTTGCTCGCACCAGAAATGCGTTTACTTAAACGGAAGCGGTCACGCATCATGCACTGGCTTAACGCTTTGCGTAGAGACGCCGCGCTATTCACTTGAGCCTGAGGTGCTTTATCTTGTTTCGCTGTCGCCTTTTGCACACCATTTGACGGTGTCGCTTGCTCTTCAGCGGGATTCTTTTTTGGGGGCTGTGACGAAGTCAAAGCGTTTCCTATTCTTTTCATTACAAAAACTGCGCGGATTGTATCACACAAGATCTGCAACAAGATAACCGAAACCACATTCAAATTTTTCGAACATGTTCAGCGAATCCCTATACTTTTTAACCAACGTGCCTCGCTTATAATGGCTCCCATAGTCAAAAGCACTTATTTAAGGAATAACCATTATGTCTCGTGTACTAGCTCTAAAATCAAGCATCCTTGGCGATTACTCTCAATCAAACAAACTGGTTGAAGACTTCATCAAAAATGTAGACCAAGACAAGCTAACTGTTCGTGATTTGGCTGCAAACCCATTACCAGTTTTGGACTTCGCCGTTGCCACTGCACTTCGCGCAACGGAAGATCTTTCACAAGAACAACAAGCGGTTGTCGAACTGTCGGATACCCTTATTGAAGAAGTAAAAGCCGCAGACACTTTGGTTATTGCCGCACCAATGTATAACTTTACGATTCCGACTCAGCTTAAAAACTGGATTGATTTGATTGCTCGCGCTGGCGTGACATTCAAATACACAGAAAACGGCGTTCAAGGCCTGATCGAAGGTAAGAAAGCGATTGTCATCACGACTCGCGGTGGTATCCATAAAGATTCACCAACAGACAACGTCACACCATACCTGCGTACCGTGCTAGGTTTCGTTGGTATCACTGATGTGGAATTTGTTTATGCGGAAGCGCTAAACATGGGTGAAGATTTCGCTGCGAAAGGCATTTCTGAAGCGCAGAGCCAACTTGCAGCGATAGCGTAAATTGGCCTAAGTTCAAGAACAAGTAGAATACAAATAACAAGGGATTGGTTCGCGCCAATCCCTTGTCGATCAAAATACCCTAATCGTGTTTAGAAGTTATCTTATTTCTCCCAGAGCGATTCACTTTCTCTAAGTTGTGTAGCGCTTCGTGATAGAGCTTCTCCAAAGACTGCTCAGCTTCGTTTATCATATTCTCAATCATCGCATCAAACGCGACATCACTCGGAATTTCGAGATCGTCTCCAACGTCAACCTCAAGAGAATTGACGTACAACACTAACCATTCATCACCCTCTAAATGTCCTTCCCCGTGGACGACAAAAAAGCGCTTGGCAAATTCATCGTTGGTACAGTTTATCGCCTCAATTTGAATATTGAATGAGGAGTCGATACTCATGGTGCTCATGCCATCCGATTCATCAGATGCATCACAAACAGCCTTAACTTTGGCACGATACACGAAGGTTCGCGTTGAAAGCAGCATTGTATTATTCATCATTACTCATAATGGGCGATAAAGAAGTCAGTTGCAAATCCGACCTATATGCATCTTACGATGCTCTAAAACTCGAACTGGAAGTAAATGGTATTGTAGTTGCTCCCGCCTTTAATGCGCCCAAACTGGGACGCACTTTCGAAAATTGCTGAGCGGTGATGCAATGAATAACCCACCCACATATTTTCCCAGTTTTTTTGGTTGAATAAGTCACCTATATTTACATCAAACGAGAAGTCTAAGTAGTTCAGTAGCTTACTTGGTGTATAACCCTTGTCTTCCATTTCGGTTCCTTCGATGTAGGTAATGTTGTCGACGTATGACATACCTTCCGCAACACCAAATCGCCAAGTCGTTGGCCAATTAACTGTATAATAAGCCTTAATCGCCATCACGTATTCTGTGCTCGCGGACTGAACACTGGACGACCAGTGATGAACCAAACCTGGCGTTAAATAAATATCAAGAGGAAAGCCAAACAACTCGTCCGTTAGCGGGTGCCCATAAAATAATGAAGTAAGTTGATTGTCGTATGGGTCTTTTTCTCTCTCAAAGCTAAATATTTCACCAATATTTGAAGGCGTCGCCCAACCATGCGCGATACGTAGGTATGGTTTATTGCTCAGTGTTGATTTCGGAGCTTTGCCTTTATCGTTGAAAAAGCCAAAACCGACAAACACTTCACCTTGATATCGGTCCTCTACAAGCTGGCTGTTGTAGGCATTATCATCTAAGCGAGTGACACTCGTCTCCCCCAATAAATACAAGTTGGAAGTCACATGATAACGCGCTTTGATGCCGAGGTTGGCATCAAGTCCTGCTCCAATTCTTTCCCCAGTAACATCTTTAAACGCATAATATTCACTGTTGAAGTCAGCGTCTTTGTATCGAATCGTGATAGATGGCTCTAACTCCCAATCACCAAACGCATAATTAGCGGCAAGGCGATAATTAGAGTGAAACTGGAGCTCATCGTCCGTCATTACTTCTACTTCTGTGCGCCAGTTGTCGTTAATGCTATAACGAACTTGACCACCAAAGTCGACTCTGTCCCCTTCATTGGCATTTTGTAGCGACATGGGAATATCAACAAATCTCAATCGCATGATCGCACTCGCGCGCCAATCAGAATCACTCTCGTCATACAGAAAAACGCCGCCTTCGATGCCATTGATATACAAATGCTCGTTTTCAAAGAACATCATTGGTACAAATGTACTCACCGTCGAGTCATTATCGGCGGTATAAAACGGGATCGATGCAGTGCGATACATCGCTGCAATTCCCCACGTTTGCTCTTCTACACCATACGCAGAAGAAGCCATCGCAGCTAAAGGCAAAGTGAGTGTTGTTAGAATTAATCTCTTCATGAGTTCGAAAAATGTTGGTTGAGAAGCAGGCAAACATCAATGATTTGCCATTTAAAGCTTATGTTCTTCTGATGATAGCCGTTACAATGACAAATGTTGTCATCCTCGTGACAGTTTGAGTCCCAAGATTATATTAATATTGCACGACTAGATGAGCTTATTTGTGAATATTTTTACTATCGTAACAAGCTCTTAAAACTCTAGCTTAGTTCCAAATCAAACATAATGAAGTAAAAAGTGAAAGCATCAGAACTTATCTCTACCTTGAATCATATACCCGCAGACACGGACCCAGACATTGTGATGGGAGAAGCATGGCTGCCTGAAAGGTTGATAGGGACTCAACTTGATGGTGACATGTTATTTTTGCACTTTGATAATGCTCCAGAAGATGGTCAGGGAGACGAAGAGGGACGCGGCTTCGTCGAGCACGAAATAGATCTAATCAGAACGCGACTTCAGCAGATTTTGGATGAAGACAGTGATAACGCGTCAAAAGCCGATGCCATGCTAGGTTTATTCCTTATGGGACATGAACTTAGCAGTTCACAAGTTATCGAAATATTAGAAGAAGAAGCTGACACATAAGGAGCCGTTTTGCCAGCATTGATGAATACGACTGAAACATCTTCACTTCCTCTTATCGTTGCAGGTCCGATTTTGCGCAAAGTGACTGCAACTGAAATCAATATTTGGCTAGTCACCACCCAACGCTTGGAGGGTATGGTGCAAATTACGGATGAAAACGCCTCCGTCCTTCATCAAGCCCCCTTAAGTGAGCAAAAAGAACAGCTTCAAATCGGTCTCAATGCGTGGTGCTGTTTGTTGCAATTAAAGGGCGAGTTTCCGCCCCATCAAACGTTACGCTATCAAATACAAACGCAACACGGTTTAGTAACGGAACTGCTTCCTCATCTGACTTATGAACGAGATAACAGTCCAAATTTGGGCGTTGAGTTCCTAATCAGCAAAAAAGCAGATTATGTCCTGCATGGCTCGTGCCGGAATCCCCACCACTTCAGTAAAGATACATTGGTCGCTGCGGATCATAAAATCGCATCTCAAACCATCGAAGAAAGACCAGATATGCTCATCATGAGTGGTGACCAAATCTACGCAGACCATGTTGCAGGCCCTACTCTGGACGCCATCGAACAAGTCATTGCCCTACTCGGTTTACCGGGCGAAGAATTCGAGCAAGCGCCGATAAAAAATACCAATGCCCTCTACCAGCACTCAGCTTGTTATTATGGTCGGGACAAATTGTTGCCTCATTATGTGAATGATGGCAGTTTACTGAGTACGTTTTTCCCGCACAGAGGGACGCCAATATTCAGCGCCAAAGAGTGTGAAAACCATCTAATAAGCTTTGCCGAATGCTTTGCAATGTACTTATTGGTTTGGTCTCCGACCTTATGGAAGCTTATTCGGACAGATCGCTTATTAGAAAATGAGTTTACTGTCGGCGGAGCAACTCTCGAACCCAAATGGCAACAGCAATGGCGCGAAGAAAAAGCTCAAATAGATAAATTCGTCTCAGGTCTGGATAAGGTTCAACGCTTACTTGCTCACATTCCAACCTACATGATCTTTGATGATCACGATGTCACCGACGATTGGAACCTTACCATAGGCTGGGAACAAGCCGCGTACAGCAACGCCTTTGCGAAACGTATTATCGGGAACAGCCTGATTGCCTACTGGCTCTGCCAAGGGTGGGGAAACGCGCCAGAAAAATTCAATGATGAGTTTATGAGTATCGCTCAACGCTTTTTCAACGAGCGTTCCTCACAAACTCAAGATGCATTTATTCAATATTTGTATCGCTTTGAGAATTGGCATTACACCATTCCGACGACGCCAAAAGTTGTCGTGCTAGATACGCGAACCAGACGCTGGCGTTCTGAGTCTAAAATGAACAAGCCCTCTGGGTTAATGGACTGGGAAGCAATGATTGAGTTCCACCAAGAACTTGTTCATCAAGACAAAGTTATCATTGTTTCTGCCGCGCCAATGTTCGGAGTGAAATTTATCGAAGCACTGCAGCGAGTAGTAACGATGCTTGGTAAACCATTAATGGTCGATGCTGAAAACTGGATGGCGCACCCCGGGAGTGCGAATACGCTTATTAGTATTTTTACACATACTAAGACGCCGACCAATTTCGTTATTCTCTCTGGCGACGTGCACTACTCTTTTGCATACGACATTAAACTTCGCTACCGAAAAAATAGCCCGAATATCTATCAAATCACCTGTAGCGGGATTAAAAATCAGTTCCCAACCCAATTGCTCAATATTTGTGATGGTCTAGATAGACTGCTATATAGCCCTCGTTCGCCTTTAAACTGGTTCACAAAACGTAAGCGGCTAAAGATCTACAAACGCGCACCAAGTTCGCACAATTTTTATCGCTTAGTTAACCACAGCGCCATTGGTGAGCTACGTCTTGATGACGAAGGAAAGCCGAGCCAAATTAGCATTCTAACGAGCGATGGTGAAGAGGTACATTTTCCACCAACTCGTGCCGAAGGCTAAATCTCGCTCCCAAAATGACTTGCCCTTTCTTGACGCCAAGTCATTCTGACTGAACTTAAAAGTGCGAGGGATTTGGGTAGATGAGCAAAGCTCTTGACTGTCAACGGCGTGCTAATTTTGATACTACACCTTGAGATCTACCGTATTTATGACCATGTTAACCAAATAAACAATAGCTCGGTGTTCAATATGTTTAACTCTCTTACCTCATTATTTAAACAGCTCATTGAAGGCTCTGATTTAAGCCAAACCAACACACTCTCTCCGAATATGGCTATCGCGTGCTTGCTGTGTGAAGTATCTGGCGCAGACCATAACGTCGATGATAAAGAGCAAGAAACAAAGCGTTCATTATTGATGAAGCTTCTGTCATTAAATGAAGAAGAATCAAATGCTTTGTTAGATCAAGCGCAACAGAAAATAAAAGACTCCGCGTCTCTGTACGATTTTACTTCTCAACTGAGAGAATTGACTCAAGAAACACGCTACAACTTAATCAAAAGCATGTGGGAAGTGGCGTATGCCGATGGCGAAATTGATCCACTAGAAGATGCAGTGATCCGCAAAACAGCAGAACTACTCTACGTTGATCACAGTGAGTTCATTCGAGCAAAGTTGCAATCTCAGTAAGGAAACAAGGTAAACATGTAAGTCGCGCAAGCTATTTCAAGTCTACCGTGAAATGATGGCGAAGATTGAGTTCTATAGCCACAAAAAAACGCGCATTACGCGCGTTTTTCGATAAGCCAACGACATTGTTATTAAAATACTGGTCAAGATATGAATGTGTTTGACGAACTCAACACTAAACAGATTCCATGACAAAACGACAATGGTTGAATGACGATTTGATTACAAGTTTGCCTATCTATAGCGGACCATTAAAGCATAGTCAGAGCGAGCTTAGCTAAATTGTACGCATCCACATAACCAGAATGTTGGCGCCCTTCCCAATCAATGCCTTTTGCTTCTTGAGCGGCTCGGTGACCAATACGCTTATCCTTAAGACGATTTTGAATGCGATAAAGCGTCGCTAAGTTGATGAACTCCGTAAATGGCGCTTCAATACCTTTTTGCTTACACTCTTCAAGCAGGATGAGGTCATCTCGGCCCCATGATGCATAAATCTTGTTTCGACCACCAAAGTTCTTAACCATGGATTTAAGCACTTCTTCTAATGGGCGTCCTTGTTTTTCAATTTTACGCGGCGTAATACCTGTTAGCTCGGCACAAAACAGCGAAACTTCATCATGTTCAGGTTTTACGTAGTATTGAGCTCGCTTGACTATCTCGCCTCTAGACAAATCTATTTCAGCCAACCCAACTTCGATAATTTCACCCGTGCTGCCGACACCATTTTCGTTCCAGCAACACATTTCTAAATCGAAGCATACAATACGGTTATGGTTCATAGTTTGTCTTGATTCCTAACATAAAATTTTAAAGCGTGGGATTCTACCGTAACACGGTGTAAAACTCGAATTTGCGCGCCCATTTAATCGCCAATCGACACATTATTACGACCGTTTTTTTTACTCAAATAAAGTTGATTATCCATTTTGTGATACAAGCTTTCAGGATCTTCATCTTTATGGACAGCCGCGCCGATACTTAACGTGCAAATGATTGAGGCATCGCCATAGTCAAAAGCCGTACTTGCCACGATGCTCCGCAACTTTTCCAGATAAGCTTCCAGTGCTTCTTTATCAATGACTTTAGAAATAATACAGAACTCATCACCACCAGCACGATAAAATCGGTCTTCAGGCTTTAGATTCGCACTGACTAGCTTAGTCACATGCTGCAATGCTTCATCTCCCCCTAAATGACCGTGCTTGTCATTGATAACTTTGAAGTGGTCGATATCAAAACCAACCAATGCGAAGCTAACACCTTTGTTTATCTGGCTAAGCAAATGATCGTTAAACGCTCGGCGATTAAGTAACTGAGTTAGAGGGTCACGCTCAGCCATCCTTTTTAATTCGACGGTTTTAAGCTCTAACATGACCGCCAAGCGCTCTTTTTCTCGTGACTGCAAATTCACAATCCAACTAATCAAAAAGGCGATTACCAACCCGGCTAATGTCGTGCCCGCTAAAATAGAACGCTCCCAAGCAGAGACGGCATCAGAAAGTTTAAAATCAATCCGCCACTCACGATTAGGCAGTTGAATGGTACGGCTTATAACCGTTCCTCGAATGTTATCCCAGTTTGAACTTTGGAAGAGAACGGGGTCATCTGCTGCGTCAAAGCCTAAATCTTCTACGCGCACCGACATATCTAGCTCAGTCGCGGTTTTCGTGATCAAATCCTCAAAGTAAACCGTACTTCGAATCACCCCTGTCACTACACCTAATAAATGTTTGTTCTCGAAGTCAAACACTGGATGGAACACTAGCAGCCCAGTTTTAGGAATGGACTTGTCATACCCATCTTGCAGTAAGC
The DNA here is from genome assembly GCF_021728155.1 of Vibrio sp. J2-4. Taxonomy (NCBI): domain Bacteria; kingdom Pseudomonadati; phylum Pseudomonadota; class Gammaproteobacteria; order Vibrionales; family Vibrionaceae; genus Vibrio; species Vibrio sp. J2-4. The sequence continues at coordinate 1,003,331 of NZ_JAKKCN010000001.1, read as the reverse complement.
GAACTTTATCCGAGACATTTGCTCTCCCATTTGTGGATATATCATCCAAGATGAGATCGAAGCGTTTACGTGAAAAATAGAAACCTAATAGAGAAAGGTTTTCTGGTGTTCTTGGATAAATATCCGATGCGATAAAAATTGGCTCTTTGTGTTCAAAAATGTACCCGTAGGTTTTGGGGCCATCTTTAGGAACGGTAAACGGTTGGAAATCAGGAAATGTTTGACGGGTCTTTAAAATATGCTCATCAAGGTCTTCGAATTCGACCTTTTGCATCCATTGAAGTCCGATTAGACTTCGCGAGCTATTGATTACTTGTTCCGCATACATTGGGAACGAAGACCAATAGGTGCGTTCAATCGAATGAAAAAAGTTTGCACCTGCACCAATAAACTTTAAATCATTTTCGACGTTCGCTTTCAGTGATTCTGCTTGTCGGTCAGCTAAAGTATCAAACGTCGTCTGCGTATACCGTTGCTGCATCGTATAAGCGGCACCGACCACACCAGCAGTGACACACAACGTCGCTGCAAAAGCTAGAATAGAGTCTGAATGTCGTTTGATAACGCTCTTGTGAGCGGTGCTTTGTGTCATATCGTAATTTTGATACTTCCGTAAGTTAAACTTCGGGATCTATTGAAATACTGCGTTAGCAACGCACAAACATCAAGCAACAACCTATGCTGGGCAGTCCGATCGTCGATTTTTCACGCTGTTCGTACGGTATAGTCACGAATTATTACAGCCTTAAGCCTTGAATATGCTACCATCCGTCATCATTTTAATGTCTAAACTTGGTGCAAGATCGCAAAGACGATCGTTTTAGTGAACACATATGAGCCAATACTGAGCACCAATAATCAATAGAAAGAGAAAAAACGTCATGAACATTGATTTGAACCTAATTCCTCAAACGTTCGATATGCTTCACGCTGGCCTAACCGCATCGAGCGTTTTGCTTCTTTTAGTCGCGGTCTCTCGCAAATCAAAAGTGGTTGAGAAAGTCGTAGAAAAACCGGTCGAGAAAATCGTCGAAGTTGAGAAGCCAGTTGAGAAGATCGTCGAAGTAGAAAAAGTCGTTGAAGTTGAGAAGGTCGTAGAAAAAGTCGTTGAAGTTGAATCGAAACTCGCAACAGCTTCTACTGATTCTGCAATGCAGCTACTTTCTATCATGCAGCAAGAAGCTCGTCTGATCGACTTCCTACAAGAAGACCTAACTTCGTTCTCTGATGAAGAAGTAGGCGCTGCGGCTCGTGTTATTCACACTGGCGGTCAAAAAGTATTGAACGATTACGTGACACTTGCGCACGTTCGTAACGAAGAAGAAGAAACTCGTATTACGGTTGAAGAAGGCTTCAACCCACAAGAAATCCGCCTAACTGGTAACGTGACAGGCAGCGCGCCGTTCCACGGCACTCTAGTTCACAAAGGTTGGAAGGCAACGTCTATGAACCTGCCTAAACTGGCTGAAAACTACGATGCATCTGTGATTGCTCCAGCCGAGGTTGAGCTGTAATGGAACACATGAACCAAGAAAACCATTCTCAAGAAGCGTCTGTTGAAACTCAACAGACGCCTAAATTCAGTGTTGGTATCGACTTAGGTACAACACACTGTGTCATGTCTTTTGTTGATACGCACGACGAAGACGCTCGCGTAGAAGTAATGCCTATCCCGCAGCTGACTGCGCCGGGTACGGTAGAGACTCGTAGCCAATTAGGCTCTTTCCTATACCAACCACACGAACACGAAATGAACCCGCAATCACGCGTTCTTCCGTGGTCGAGTGAGCCAAAAGCTCTGGTTGGTGCTATCGCGCGTAACCTAGGTTCAAAAACACCGATTCGCCTTGTTGCAAGTGCGAAATCTTGGCTTTGCCATGCAGGTGTGAATCGTCGTGATTCCTTCCTGCCAGCAGGTAGCCCTGAAGAAGTGGAAAAAGTATCCCCTCTTCGCGCGACAGAGCTTTACCTAGAGCACCTAAAAGATGCTTGGAATCACGCGAACCCAAATCACAACCTTGCCGATCAAGACGTTACCATTACGGTTCCGGCTTCTTTCGATCCTGCGGCTCGTGATCTAACTGCAGAAGCTGCACGCAACGTTGGTTTTGTGCACCTAACGCTTCTAGAAGAGCCACAAGCTGCACTTTACAACTGGATTGATAACAGCAACGACAAATGGCGCGACGAAGTTGAAGTTGGCGACATTGTGCTTGTGGTCGATATCGGTGGTGGTACAACTGACCTTTCTTTGGTTGAAGTAACTGAAGACGACGGCAACCTAACTTTGAACCGTATCGCGGTAGGTGAACACATCCTACTTGGCGGTGACAACATGGACCTTGCACTTGCGTACCGCTTGAAGATGAAGCTAGCGCAAGAAGGCAAAGAGCTACAGCCGTGGCAAGTTCAGGCGATGACGCACGCATGTCGTGACGCGAAAGAAGCGCTATTGAACGACAGCGAACTTCAGTCAGTACCAATCGTGGTACCAAGCCGCGGTTCTAAACTGCTTGGCGCAACACTGAAAACAGAACTGACTCAAGAAGAAGTACAACAAACATTGGTTGACGGCTTCTTCCCTCAAGTTGCGATTACGGACCACCCTGTTCAACGTAACCGTGGCGCACTAACGCAAATGGGTCTGCCTTACGCACAAGATGCGGGTATTACTCGTCACATCGCAGCGTTCTTGTCTAAGCAAGCACACGCGCAAAGCGGTGGTGAATCAGCGCAAGCTCAAGATTTCAACCCATTTGCAAACATGCCAGGTATGCCAGGCGCGGAGGCAGCGCAATCGGCTGACTTTATCAAACCAACGGCAATCCTATTCAACGGTGGTGTGCTGAAATCAAAACTTCTAGCCACTCGTCTAGAAGACACGATCAACGAATGGCTAATTGAAGCAGACGCAGAAATGGCGAAACGCTTAACAGGTGTGGATCTAGACCTTGCAGTTGCTAGCGGTGCGGCTTACTACGGCTCTGTGCGTCGTGGTCAAGGCGTTCGTATCCGCGGCGGTATTGCTTCGGCGTACTACGTGGGTATCGAAAGTGCGATGCCTGCGATTCCGGGCATGGCGCCTCCAATGGAAGCACTGTGTGTAGCACCATTTGGTATGGAAGAAGGCTCAAGCGTTGACGTACCAAGCCAAGAGTTTGGTTTGATCATCGGCCAGCCAGTTAACTTCCAATTCTTCGGCTCAACCGTTCGTCGTGACGACCTAGCAGGTACTCACCTTGACTACTGGGCACCAGAAGAGCTTGAAGAGCTACCAGAAATCCAAGTAACGCTGCCTGTATCAGAAGGTCGTCGTGAAGGTGAAGTGGTTCCAGTTACCCTAGCTTCTCGCGTAACAGAGCTTGGTACGCTTTACTTAGAAGCCATTGCCGCTGATAACGGGCAAAAATGGCATGTTGAGTTCGATGTGCGCGAAGACGCGAAAAGTGACTCAAACGAAGAACAATAATTAGAAGTCAAACGGCATCCAATCGGGTGCCGTTTTTAAATACACGAAGGTTTGGTTTTGTATGGCATCTCCTTGTTTCCTTGTTGGTATTGACCTTGGCACCACAAACACTGTGGTGGCCTACTGTGAAATCACCGACAACCTTGAACAATCCGAAGTATCCCTATTTGACATCGACCAACTGATTGGTCCGGGCGAAGTCGTTCGTAAACCACTTCTGCCCTCTTTCCGCTATCATCCAGCTGTAGGTCAAATCTCCCCTTCTGACCTCACTCTTCCTTGGGACAACGAACCTGTTGCTGGCGACATTAGTAATGTGATCGTGGGTGAATGGGCTCGTGAATTAGGCGCGAAGGTGGAAGGACGTCAGGTATCCAGTGCAAAAAGCTGGCTATCGCACCAAGCGGTAGATCGTAGCTCAGACATTCTCCCTTGGGCTGGCGCGCAATACGTGGATAAAGTCTCACCCGTCATTGCCAGCGCAAGCTACCTCAACCACATTCGTCAAGCATGGAACTACCGTCACCCTAGCAACAAGCTAGAAGACCAAGATGTGGTTGTGACTGTTCCAGCATCATTCGATGAGACGGCTCGTAAGCTCACGCTTGAAGCCGCAGAGTTGGCAGGTTTAAAGAAAATCGTCCTGCTCGAAGAGCCACAAGCCGTATGTTACGACTGGTACGCACGCCATCAGCAAACCGCAGCTTATGAGCTCAAAGAGTTACCGCTGATTCTGGTGTGCGATGTGGGCGGTGGTACCACCGACTTAAGCTTGATTGAAGCAAGTTTCTCTTCTCAAGATCAGCTAGCACTTGATCGTATTGGCGTTGGCGAACACTTAATGCTGGGTGGTGATAACCTCGACTTAGCATTAGCACACCTTGCAGAGAGCCGCTTCAATCAAAGTAAGAAACTCACTGCAGCAAGCCTGACTAAGCTGATTCAGCAAACGCGTAAAGCGAAAGAGAACCTGCTTTCAGCGAATGCACCTGAAGAAGTGAAAATCACCATGCTGGGCAGCGGCTCAAAACTTCTTGGCGGAACAAAAAGTATTGGGCTGAGCAAACAAGAAGTACACCAAATCGCATTAGATGGCTTCTTCCCGCTTTCTGATTTCAGTGAAGTACCAGACAAACGCCGCAGCGCGGTTGTCGAGTTTGGCCTTCCATACGTTGCTGACCCAGCGGTTAGCAAGCACGTTGCCGAGTTCTTAACTCAGCACCAGCAAGTCGCTCGTGCCGCTCTTGGCATTGAAGACGATAAACAAAACGCGATTCCAGTTGGCGTGTTGTTGAACGGAGGCGTGTTTAACAGTGATCTGGTGACTGAACGTGTCACCTCCCTACTTTCTGACTGGCGCGGCGCACCAGTTACGGTATTAGATAACCCACATCCAGATTGGTCTGTTGCATTAGGTGCTGTTGCGTTTGGTAAAGCACGTCGTGGTGCGCAGCTTAAAATTGGTGGCGGTGCAGCGCGTTCTTACTTCTTGCATCTTCAAGAAAAGAACAAAATGGGCAAAGCGCTCTGTTTGCTTGCAAAAGGAACAGAAGAAGGCCATGAGATCCGTTTAAGCGGTCGTCGTTTCTCGCTCACTCTTGGAGAGCCAGTCCGCTTTAACCTGCTGACTTCTACCCACGATACCTTAACCAATAACACCGCCATTCAAAATGGCGTGATGGTTGATGTTGACCCAGACTTGTTTGCTCCTCTGCCGCCTTATATCACCACCCTTGAAGGTGAAGGTGCCGAACTGCAAGCCAACCAGAAAGAGCGCGTAGAAGTACAACTGGCGTGTCAGTTGACTGAAGTCGGCACACTTAAGATGGAATGTGTCAGCGCAGAAGACGACAACAAACGTTGGGAGCTGGAATTCGAAGTCCGTAACAAGCAAACCGACGACAGTGAACAAGTTAAGCTTCACCCTAAACTGGACGAATGTAAGGAGCTAATCGCTCGCCTATACAGCGGTAACAAAAAAAGCGCAGAAGGCAAAGAGATCAAAACCTTAGCCAAAGATCTTGAGAAGAAGCTCGGTAAACGTGACGAGTGGGATTTCACTACCCTACGTCAACTGTTTGATACCTTTGCACAAGGTCGTAAACGTCGCCGTCGCTCTGAACAACACGAGAAAAACTGGCTTCGTTTGGCGGGCTTTGCACTGCGTCCGGGCTTTGGCGATCCAACAGACTCTTGGCGCATTGAGCAAGTTTGGGGCCTCTACCAACAAAACATTCAGTTTAAAAACCATCAAGGTTGGACTGACTGGTGGGTATTCTGGCGTCGTATTGCCGGTGGTTTAAGCCAAGAGCAGCAAGAGACCATCTTGGCGGACATCGCGAAATACCTACACCCTGGCGCGATGAAAAACCCACAGTCAGCTAAAGCGGCACAAGATATGGGTTATGAATCCATGGTTCGATTGGCGGCGTCGCTTGAACACCTAGAAGTCGAAGACAAAGTTCTATTGGCAACGTGGTTCTTGAGCAAAGCCATCAACCAAAACCAGTTTGAACAAGCGCACTGGTGGGCATTGGGACGCTTGGCATCGCGAACGCCACTTTATGGCAGCCAGCACAACGTCATTCCTCGTGAACAAGCGGAACAGTGGCTACCTAAATTACTGGAACAAAACTGGCAGAAAGAACCAATGATCGCTTTCGCAGCCGTAATGATTTGTCGTAAGACAGGTGACCGCCTGTTTGATATTTCTGACGATTACCGAGAGCAAGTTCTAACGAAGCTGAAACAAAGTAAAGTGCCCGAATCTTGGGTATCACTAGTTAAAGAAGTGAAAGAGCTTTCAGAAAGCGAATCAAAACGCGTCTTCGGTGATGCTTTACCAAGCGGTTTAACGCTAGTTCATCATTAAATCCACTCTACACAAGAAGACGAGTTAGACGTACAAAGCCCTTCCGACGAAGGGCTTTGTTGTATCGCATTCTTTTGGTTTTGATCGTGTACAACGCGCTAATTCATTTCTGTCGTAATCACTACATCGCGCGTTTCGTTATCCATATCGCTAATACCGACCACCGATACTTCTCTGTCCGATAGAGTTTCAATTAAGCTGTCTTCTAATCCGCCATCAGCCAGCCAAGTATAAAATTTATCCGCGATACGCTCCGAACCTTCCCCGACAAACGTTAATGTGACCTTCTTCATTTGTGACACTCCATCAATTTACGATTCAGCCACTTAAGCGTAGTATGTTTCGCAAATATCGACATAAACTAGGACTAACTTCTTTTATGAGTATCGAAAAATTTGACGCGATTTATCAACGTGCTGCTAAGCGAAAAGGCGGAGAAGATCAGCTTGAAGCGCTATTGTCTCACCCATTAAGTAAAGAGGAATTAGCAGCGATTCCCGATGACCGTTGGCTGGCCGCTTTTTCGATGAAGGTATTCCAAAGTGGGATTTCGTGGAGCGTGGTTCGCAACAAGTGGCCGAACTTCGAAGAAGTGTTCTTCGGATTTAAGATTGAGCCGTTGTTGATGCTGTCAGACGAACAATGGGAAACCAAAGCGACCGACAAACGCATCATTCGCCACCTCACTAAAGTCATGTCGATTCCGGCCAACGCTCGCATGATCCATGAAGCAAAAATAGAACACGGCTCGTTTGGCAAAATGGTTGCCGATTGGCCGCAAGAGAAAATCACCGACCTATGGGCGTATTTGAAGAAACGCGGAAATCGCCTAGGCGGAAATACCGGCCCTTACACACTGCGTCAAATGGGCGTCGACACTTTTATCCTGTCTAGCGACGTTGAAGCTTATCTGCGTAATTGCAAGATCATTGAAGGTGGCAAAGACACGAAAAAGTCCTTGGACTCTGCTAATAAAGCCTTTATTCAGTGGCAGCAAGAAAGTGGAAGAAGCTTGACCGAAATCAGTCAAATTATCGCGTTTAGTACTGGTGACAACCGAATTTAAACAAGCACTTTGTAGCTCTGGGGGCGAAATTCCGGCCCCCCTATAACGCATGATATTTGCGCGAATCACTCTACTTTAGCTCTTACTGATATTACTACTTTCTCGATTCCTCCAAAAAATCCCTCCTTAAAGTGGCAAAATCCCCATTCAAATCACAAAAAGTTATCATATCGACAAATTATTTTTCTTGTTCAATATTTTTATTTATCAAATATTTAATTACAAGTGTCCAGTTTTTAGGCACTAAATATTGATGACGCTCAATTGCATTGCGCTGACAAACTGACTAGGATACACGCCCTTCCTGAGTGAACTATCAGAAACTTGATCGAGGAATTTATTCAAATTTCTCAACACTTCGTGAGCACTCACAACAATTGCACTCACTTTATAGATTTAAGGATCAACAGATCCGTTAATACAAATTCGACAGCGCAATAGAGTGCTGACTAGAACAACCATGACGCGATGTCACATGAGTGACTATTTTCGTGGTTTTGTGCTGGAAGTTATTTATTACATCAAGGCTGGTTAAAAGGATGAGCCCCTTGAACGCATTTACTGGAGGACAAGAAATGCCAAAAGGTCTAATGCTGACTGACTTAGCCATCGCTGGCTTACTATTAATTGCAGCAAAAGTAATTCGTGTACATATGCCTTTACTACAACGCATGTACATTCCATCTGCTGTATTGGCTGGGTTATTTGGTCTTATTTTTGGCCCAGCTCTGCTTAACGTATTACCTTGGACAGATACCTTTACCGCAAACGCAAGCCTCTTAACTGCTGCACTTTTTTCTGCGTTGGGTTTAGCAACAGATGTCCCGTCACCAAAAGTGGTTGCTCAACGAGCAGGCTCATTGTGGGCGTTTAACCAAATTGCATCCGTGTCGCAATGGCTGTTTGCAGCAATGTTTGGTTTAGTACTTACCACCTTCTTTTGGCCTGAGATTAATCCTGGGTTTGGCGTAACCATGTCCGCTGGATTCATGGGCGGACATGGTTCAGCATCTGTAGTCGGTGAAATCTTCACGGGACTTGGTTGGGAAGATGGCTTCACGCTCGGTTTAACGTTTGCCACAGTTGGGATCTTTATTTCAATCTCTGTGGGCATGTTAATGCTTCAGTTTGCGTTGAAAATGGGCTGGATTCGTAGCTTTACGACATTCGACAGCATGGACGAACACGAGCGCAAAGGCTTAGTGAAACCTGACGATCAAGAACCTGTGATGAAAGATACGATGTCATCATTGTCAGTCGATTCTTTCGCGATTCACGCGGCGCTGGTTGTAGTGGTAACCGCTTTCTCTTATGTAGCAGCCAACTACTTATCTTCTTTCCACGATAAGGTACAAATTCCGACTTTCGTTACTGGCTTTCTGGGCGGTATGTTAGTTCGAATCATCGCTAAGCAAACCAAGGCATCTCATTACCTATGTGACGGCGCATTCAAACACGCAGCGGGTATTAGTACGGATTACCTGATCATCTTTGGTATCTCAGCGATTAAGATCACGGTTCTAGCACAGTATTTAATGCCAATGGTAGTGCTCGCAATTGGTGGTATCGCGTTCACGCTATGGCTTATCTTTTGGGTTGCACCTCGCATCATGGGAGATGACTGGTTTGAGAAAGGCATTTTCTCTTGGGGATGGTTAACAGGTACAGTCGCTATGGGTATCGCGTTATTACGCATTGTCGACCCCAAAATGCGCAGTAAAGTGTTAGATGACTATGCTATCGCTTATGTTCCAGGCTCAATTACGGACATTTTCATCATCTCGCTTATGCCAATTGCAATGTATAACGGCATGCACTGGCAAGCGTTAGGTGTTGGTCTAACCTATATTGCCGTTGTCTTATTTATTTGGCGATTTGTGTTTAAGCGCAGCGGTCAAGCCGTCGCAAATGAGTCTTAATTGCTCATTTCGGGAGGTATTTTATCCTCCCGAATTTAACTCTCTCCCCTTATTCGATAGCCGCCTCCCACCAGCATGTAATAAATAAGCAACTTGTTTTATATTTAAGATCTGCAAGCTTGGTCACTCCTTCCCATCCTTTTTTAATACTTGACCTGCGCATTTTTATATCAAAATAGCCGCCAAACTATTCATGACTCATGGAGAAAAGGCAGTGCATCGCTCTCAAGGATTTACCCTCATTGAACTCATTGTGTGCATCATTATCCTTGGTGTCGTTAGTGTTATTGCCCTTCCTAAATTTCTTGGTCTGCAAAAAGATGCTCGAGTGGCGGTTCTATATGGCGCGAGGGAAGCGCTCATGACTGCAAACAACTTTGTGTACACCAAAGCCGTTATTCAATCTCAAGAGACGGTAGATGGCGACAAACAATATAACATTGATCTAGATAATGACGGCAATAACGACCTAATTGGTTACTTTGGATTCATTAAGAATGTCATTCCCGCAAAAGAGCTGGCAGGTTTCGACCCTCAACTCACTATCAATACTTGGTACGGGGTAGACAGCCCGGACGAACCCTATTTCCTTATCGGCTTTGCAAACAAACCTGTTGGTCCAGACCATATGTGTTATGTCGAAGTTTACTACCCAGAAACTCCAGGAGGCCAAGTCAGCTACAAAATACAAACTGACGACTGCTAGTTCCCCTAGTGAGTGAAAGTAACAGTTGCACTTTTGGTGCTTTCATCGCTTTTAGCAGAATACTGGCCCCAAAACCCATTATTAACAACTATTTCACATAATGTTGTTTCATAGTTAGCTTGCAGCGAGAAAACAAGTAATTAGCGACCGCACGCGCCCGTAATCGAAACAATCTATCGTTTTTCCGACCGCCAATAATTTGTGCTTGTAAACTCATCATTTCGCTCAATAATAGTTCTATAACAAATTCAATAATTTAAAGCGGGAGGCGTGATGAGAATATTCTGGCAGTTACGTTGGTATTTCCAACAAAAGTGGAAGCATTATGTCGGATCGATTTTGCTTTTCGCTGTGATATCAACTCTACAACTTGTTCCTCCTAAAGCGGTCGGTATCATCGTTGATGGGGTCGTAGATAACACGTTAGATACAAATACACTGATTCTGTGGCTCTTGGGACTCACTGCACTGATCTTTGCCATTTATGGATGCCGTATCTTATGGCGAATTTGGCTTTTCGGCGCAAGCTGGGAACTCGGAACCATTCTACGTAATCGCCTCTATAGGCACTTATCGACACAACCACCCCGATTTTTCGAACGTTATAAGACCGGTGATCTGATGGCGCGTGGTACTAATGATGTACGTAACATCGTAATGACAGCCGGCGAAGGGGTTTTAACGGCAGCCGATTCCTTGATCACGGGTATTGCAGTTTTAATCATCATGGTAACGCAAGTTAGCTGGAAGCTCACCGTTATGGCACTTCTTCCAATGCCGTTTCTTGCAATCATCATCTTTTTTATTGTCCGTATACTGCATCAACGTTTCCGCATTGCTCAGGAAGCCTTTTCTACCATGTCAGACATGACGCAAGAGTCACTTAACGGCGTGCGAATGTTGCGAGCTTTTGGGTTAGAGAATCAAGAACAACAGCGCTTTGAAGATGTAGTCGATGATACCGGTCAGAAAAATATCGCCGTCGCTAGAGTCGACGCGAGATTTGATCCAGCTATCCAACTCACCATCGGCCTCTCTTTCCTTCTCAGTGTCGCTGCTGGTGCTTACCTTGTCGATAAGGGAGAGATCACGCTTGGTGATCTAACAGCCTTTACGATGTATTTAGGGTTAATGATATGGCCTATGCTGGCCTTCGCTTTCTTATTTAATATTTTAGAGCGAGGCTCCGCAGCATGGAATCGCCTACAAGAGATCTTTGATGAAACACCAGAGATTGTCAGTGGAAATAAACCATTAGAAGATAAACCACTGCCATTAAAAATTGATATCGATGCTTTCCACTGGTCCAGTGATTTACCACCAGCTCTGGCCGAAATAAAAATCGAACTTGAACCCGGTAAAATGTTGGGAGTAGCTGGCCCTGTCGGAAGCGGAAAATCAACCCTGCTAACGCTGCTTTTGCGTCAGCACGACCTAACAAACGGTTCAATTACATTCGGGGATGTTGAGATTAAAGATGCCCTACTTCCTCAGTGGCGCAACCGCTTTGCCGTGGTTAATCAAAGCCCGTTTCTATTTTCAAAATCTATCTTTGACAATATTGCCTTAGGCAACCCTAACGCGGGAAAGGAAGAAGTCTACAGAGCAGCAAAGTTAGCCTGTATACATGACGATATTGAGAAGTTTCCTGAAGGCTACCAAACAGAAGTCGGTGAAAAAGGCATTACACTCTCCGGCGGGCAAAAACAACGTATTGCGATAGCACGCGCTATGCTGTTGAATGCCCAAGTGTTGGTTTTGGACGATGCACTTTCCGCTGTTGATGGACGGACCGAACATCAAATCCTTAAGAATTTGGAAACGCACTACCGTGATCAAGCCCTAATCGTTATTGCGCACCGCCTCACCGCATTGGAAGCAGCAGACGAGATCATTGTATTGAATCACGGACACATTACTGAACGTGGGCAACATAGCGCTTTATTAGCGCATAAAGGCTGGTACGCCGAAATGTTCGAGTACCAAAAACTAGAACAGGCGATGGAGGAATAATGAATGAAGCAGACCAGTACGTTTAAACGGTTAATGTCTTACCCATTATCTCAACCAAAGCCAATGATTAAAGGACTCGCCTTGCTGTTTATTGCAGCGTTAGCCAGCGCCGGCGGCCCTTGGTTAATTCAATATTTCATTGATGAGCACATCGCTAAAGGTGACTATTCACAAAATATTCTGATTTCGCTAGCAGTAGGTTATATCGCTCTTCAGATCGTATCGGCAACATTCCAGTATTTTCAGTCATTGCAATTTAGCATTGTCGCGGCTAACACGATCAAAGCGATTCGTAAGCAAGTATTTTCTGGCGTGATTAAGCAGCCGTTATCTGCGTTTGATTACACTCCTGCTGGAAAATTGGTATCGCGAATCACCAACGATACGGAATCTCTACAGCAATTTTATGAGCTCTTGATCGCGACCGTGGTGAAAAACGTGGTCATGATTGTGGTGATGCTTGGCGTTATGTTTTTCATGAGCTGGAAACTCACACTTGTTGTGCTTGTATTGCTACCGATCGTCATCGGCTTTATGTACTTGTTTAAGCAGCTAAGTACAGAAAGCTACCGAAAGATGCGTGACCTATTGACTGATATAAATGCGAATCTGAGTGAATCCATTCAAGGGATGAGTGTCATTCAATTAATGCAACAAGAAGAGCGTTTTAATAAACAGTTCAACGAGCTAACCGCAGAGCATTTGGTGGCATCTAAACGAGTGATTCGGCTAAACGGCTATCTGCTAAGACCATTGATGGACTTGCTCGCTGGCCTCGCGTTACTTTGCTTGGTTGCGATCTTTGGCTTTAACGGTATTGAGTTGATTGGTGTGGGGGTACTGTATGCGTTTATCAGTTATCTTGCGCGCGTTACTGAGCCATTAATTGAAATGACTCAGCAGCTTGCTCTACTTCAGCAAGCGTTAGTATCAAGCGAACGTGTGTTTGAATTGATTGATGCGAAAGAACAAACTTATGGGAACGACCATCAGCCATTAAGGTCAGGTGCTATCGAACTTAAAGACCTCACATTTAGCTACGATGGTAAACAGGACGTCCTAAAAGACATTTCGTTGAAGGCCAACCACCAAGACTTTATCGCGCTTGTCGGACATACAGGAAGCGGTAAAAGCACATTAGCGTCACTGTTAATGGGCTTTTATCCAACGCAATGTGGTGAACTGCTCATCGATAGTCGTCCACTTAAAACACTAGGGAAAGACGTCCTTCGTAAAGATATGGCAATGGTTCAGCAAGATCCGCACATTCTCCCTGCTTCAGTCAGAGAAAACATCTCTCTTAGTCGAGCGGTTGACGATACTCAAATATGGGATGCGTTAGACAAGGTAGGTTTGGCAGAGCAAATTCACCGTTATCCTAATGGGCTAGACACGCAGTTAGGTCAAGGTGAAACCAATCTATCTGCTGGACAAAAACAGCTCTTAGCGTTAGCACGTGTGCTTGTGGTAAAACCTAAAATATTGATATTAGATGAAGCAACGGCCAATATTGACTCAGGAACAGAAGCTTTAATACAAAAGAGCTTGGCAGTACTCAGACAAGACATGACACTAGTCGTTATCGCTCATCGACTTTCAACTATTTTGGATGCGGACCAAATCATTGTTCTTCATCATGGGGAGTTAGTAGAGAAAGGCACACACAAAGCACTGTTGAAACAAAATGGTCGTTATGCCCAAATGTATCAGTTACAGCAAGCAAACCGACATTTACAGCAGATTGAAGAAGAAACCAAGCAACTCGAAGAAGCGGTGTGATTTTTATACCCATGCCTTCTTTTTATTTGGTAGGCATGGGCATAATCGGCCCAACTTCAAAAGTTAGCCTGATTAGCTTCCAATTTCTTCATAATGTGAACTAATTTTCTATTTCTTACCTATTATTGACATAACCCCTCGCTATATCACGCAAGGTCGTTGTAAAATCGTACGGTACTTCAGTCTGGTGCCCTTTGCACTAGACTGTTTTTCACTTTCTAATAATGCATATTAATCTCATGACACAAGTCCATGGACAAAGATAAGTTTACTAACATCTATCGCTTGCCTGGTTCGATTCAAATTCGTATCGGTAAATGGCAAAAAACGTTCCGCGGCACCTCTGATTTAGTTTTACATCAGGCGCTAATGGAGCGTAATAAGCAATTTAAGAAGCCAGACTTTTTACCTAAAGGCTGGTGCGTCACTCCTGTTGACGAAAAAGATATTACTGTCACGCACCACGGTAAATATATCCAAACCGTCATGCGCACAATGTTGGACAGAAAGGTCTCGTACAAGCGATTATTCCTATCTCGAATGAGTGCGGAAGAAGGTGAAAAAGTGCTCCACAATTACAAACTGGAGTGGGTAAGAAAACATAACCAGATCGCCAAAAAGTACAATCAAATTAAGAAGAAACAGTACATGAACTTTGCAAGAGAAGAAGAGGAAACCCTCTACCCTTCGATTCCAAAGGGTGAGTTTGACAAAACGTTATGGAACAAGCTCGTAGTATCATCGTTTGGTCCGCAGAAAAAGTACAAAAACCCACATTTTGTCCGCAAAGCCGATTTCTAAATAAACACCCCTACACTAGGGGTGTTTATTTATCCGTTAAATCACCAATCGTAAGTTAAACTGGCAATAATATTTTGTCGATCGCCATACCAACAAAAACCATCACATGTCGCTATGTACTCTTTATCAGTGATATTTTTGGCTGCGACTTGTAGCTTGTAATCTCCAATGCGATAGCTGACCGTCGCATCCATTAAAAAGTAACTTGGTACTTTTAGTCTCTCTTCATTATCTCCGTATGACTCACCTGTATAGCGCGCACCTAAGCCAACAGCAAAGCCATCAAGAGGTCCATCAAAGAAACGATAATGTGCCCAAGCTGATGATACGGTATTCGCCACTTGAGAAGGTGTTTTGCCAACCCATGTCTTATTGACGTCTTCTTTTATCTCTGCATCAACATAGGCTATGTTTCCGATTAATGTTAAAGAAGGTGTCACATTGGCTACAGCTTCAAACTCAACGCCGTTATTTTCTATTTTTCCTATTTGCGTCAATTCACTCAAGTAGATACGAGCCAAGTTTTCTTTTGTTGCCCGATACGTTGCGATATTGAAATAGCCATCGAATGAATCCGGTTGGTATTTTACACCGATTTCAATTTGATCACCGCTTTCCGGCTTCGCTGGCTTACCATTGCTATCTTCTTGAATAATTGGATCAAAGTACTGAGAGTAACTAAAGTATGGTGTGAAGCCTGAATCAGAAATATAAGCCGTTCCCACACTAAACGTCCACTCTCCGTTGTCGACTTTCGTGCGAGCACCCGTGGTAACATTATGTACTTCGTTACTTGTATCGTCGTAACGAGCACCCAATAACATTGCCCATTTATCGTTAATCAGCATATGATCTTGAAAGTAGACACCGAGCTGTCGGTTCTCGATTTTCGTTCTTTGCTTATCGGTTTCGCTCAATGGCTGTAGCGTATTCGGATCGAGTAACATTATATTATCCGAATAAGTGGGATTAAATACATTAAACCTAGGGTCAGGCAAAGCTCCCATTGGTGTGTTTAAGAGTGCATTACCATCAGCAACGATAGGATCATTAGCAAAGTCCATACCATCGATACTGATCGTTTGAAAATCTAAACCCAACATCAAGTTATGCTCAACACTTCCCCAATTTACTTGGTGCATCAAACGATTATCAATATTAAAAGCATCGGATGACCCATCTTCTGTTGAAGCGCCCCGAAGTATGGTCTTGCGTTCATTTGATGGGTCTAAAATCGGCCCCAACCCAGGCACATCAGCCGAGTAAACGTACGAATACATTTGTCTCAACTTAATATCCATTTCGCTATAACGAGCAGCTTGAACAAATGAAGTAGTATCATTAAATGCATGAGAAAACTCATAGCCTAAAGACACCTGCTCACGCTCAAACGTCTCCCAGTTAGGATTGCCTATTGCTAAACTATCACTGATCTTTCCATTTTTGTTTGGCGTTAACGTTCCTTCAACTGGCAAAAATTGCAGATAAGGATCTGAGTCGTCTTTTTGATAGCTCGTTAGAAAGGTAATTTCAGACGTCTCATTAAATTTGTACGTCATTGATGGAGAGAGAAGAATGCGCTCTGCTTCTACCCCACTAATTCTCGTCCCATTTTTTCTCGCTAACCCTTGAAAGCGGAAAGCTAACTGCTCACTCACCTCAGAGTTTACGTCAAGAGAAAGTTGTTTACGGTCTTCAGAACCGTACTCCAAAGATACAAGCCCTGAGCCTCCATCAAATTGAGGTCGCTTACTGACGACATTGATAACCCCACCAGGAGGGTTTTGCCCATAAAGAACAGACGCTGCACCACGTAACACTTCAACCCTTTCTAACGCAAACGGGTCTATTTGCCAACTATAGAAACCAGAAGAATATAAACGGGTACCATCTTGATACAGCCCGCTGTTCGCCTGTTTAAAACCACGAATAATAAACCAATCTTGCTTGTTATCTTCGCCGAAATAATTAGTTTGAATACTTGGTGTGTACTGTAGCGCGTCAGAAATGCTAATAGAGGCACGATCATCCATTTGTTCTCGCGTAACAACAGATACCGCTCTTGGGGTTTCATTGATGGCAATATCAGTTTTCGTCGCTGCCCGACTCTTCGCTCCAAGATAACTAAAATCAGGACCAACTGCACTGTCTTGCTGCTGTCCAATCACAACTATATTTTCATCTTCCTGAGCCAAGACATTTGGCGTTGATAACGCTAATACAACCGCCATTGACGTTGGTGTCAGCATAAACTGCCGAGTCATATTATTCTCCTTTTTTGTCGGCAGCCAAACCAACCCTTCATGACTTCAGCGATCGCTGAAAGAAAAGCGAGTTACGGCATCGCCAGTTGTTTCCATAAAAGACAAACCAGAGGTTTTGCATAAAGCACTCGCATAGGTTGCGAATGCCACTGCGAGTGCTTGTTTGTATAATTACTTTCTTGGTTGAGGCGTAGCTCGTATCTACAAACGACGTAATCCCCACATCAGATACAAACCGCCAATGAGAGACGCCATAAGCCCTGTTGGTACTTCTTGCGGGTAAAGAACTTGTCGTCCCAACCAATCGGCCAACAACATCACGCCGGAACCCAATATCGCGGCGCATAACATGTGTTGTGACGCTTTGTTAAAGCCAAATAAGCGAGCTAAATGCGGAGCCAGTAACCCAACAAAGCTAATAGGACCAACAACCAATGTCGCACTGACCGTGAGACAAGCAACTAAAAGCAGCAGTATCGAGCGTGAACGATCAACGCGAATCCCAAGTGCTTTAGAGGAAGCGGCGCCAACAGGAAGAATATCTAGCCATCTTACGCAGAGAAAACTCAACCCTATAAAAACAAGCGCAGATAAAGACAATGGGAGTAACGTTTCAACCGAAACATAGTAGGTAGACCCAGACAACCAAGCCAATGCTTGATAACTTCTTGGGTCACCAGTGGCTAGAATAAAGCTCTGTATTGCATTCATCAGTGCGGTAATAGCAATACCAGTCAACAAAATGCGCTCCGGCTGAAAACCTGATTTACGGTTTAGCAGCACAATGACCAATACCGTCGCTAATGCACCTACAAGCCCGCCTAAAGAAAGAGTGAAAATTGACGAACCTAACCCAGTAAACATCGCGATGATCAATCCCATCGCTGTCCCTGAACTGATGCCGATCACTTCTGGACTGGCCATTGGGTTTCCACTTAGGCGTTGAATCATGGTGCCAGCAATCGCTAACATTGCCCCCGCAATTGCTGCTGCAAATAATCTAGGTGCGCGCCATTCCAAAAAAATCCAATTTTGGCTAGCAAACAAGTTTGTCCACCCTTCATTTTGCACAGCAACCGTGGCAAAAAGAACAACGGAAATTAATGTGCCGATCAACGCCAATGAGATCGCTTTAGGGTTTAGCTTGTAAACATGTTGACGATGTCGAGTTAACACCGTTTGAGTATGACCCTGCGTCTTTTGTGATAAGCGAGGTAGCAGCCATAACAGTAGCGGAGCGCCCAGTGCAGCGGTTGCTGCTCCCGTTGGTATAAAACTCGCCATTAGCCCTGGCAGTTGCTGAATAACCAAATCGGTTAAAGTCAATAACATGGCACCAATCAGCATCGATACCCAAAGCTTATGCTGGATTTTATTGATACCTATCAATCGAGTAATCGCTGGCGCTGCTAATCCGATGAAACCGATGATTCCTACTGCAGAAACGACCCAAGAAGTGATTAACACCGCAAGCCCAAGACAGACAAAGCGCAGTTTGGCTAGCGAGACACCTAAACTCTTGGCACCTTGCTCGGAGAGTTCTAACAGACTTAACGGCTTTGCAAACACAAATGCGATAACCGTAGCAAGTGCGATTCGAGGTGCAAGATACGAGAAATCACCCCATCCGCTCTGAACAAGCGAGCCCGCTCCCCATATCATTAATCCATTCAGCTTTTCGGTATTCATCATTAGAATAACCGTACTTAATGATGCAAAGTACAGGTTTATCACTAACCCAGAAACGACGACAACCGTTGGAGATAACGCTCGTCGCCATGACAACAGCATCACCAACCCCATCGATGTCACACCGCCGATGAGAGCAACCAAATTAGGTGCTATATCCAACATCCAAGGGGCAAATAGCGTAGCTAACATCAAAGCAAAACTTGAACCGCTCGCCACACCAAGTGTCGTGGGTGAAGCGAGAGGGTTACGCAGAACTTGCTGCATCAATACCCCAGCAACCGCTAATCCAGCACCAGATATAATCGTGGTGAAGACTCGAGGCCACCAGCTAAAGTGAAGTAAGACGGAATCGATAGATTGAAAGTTAGGTTTCCATAAACTGCTAAGAGCCAGTGAGAATGAACTTGCTTGATACAATTGGAAAGCACCAATAGAAAAGGTAAATGCCGAAAGTAACACCACAAGGCTTAAAGGCATGGCTTTCATTGTTCTAACTCCTCGACCTTACTCGCCGTAACTAACTCCGCGAACCGAAGCGCTGAAGGCATAGAACCAAAACTCCAAACAGGCGCGACTTGCATGACCTTCTCACCAGACTGTTGAACAACGTATTGCCAAAACGGATCTTGAGAGAGCTGCTTTTCGCCACCGTGAGGCAATGGCTCAACGATAACAATTTGGGCTCTTATACCTGCTAACTTATCGATGCCGACTAAGCTGAAGCCCCAGCTATTTGTCTCTTCGTTCCACGCATTACTCAGCCCAATCTTTTCGATAGCCTGAGAGTAAAGACTATTCTGACCAAAAACACGAACGTGCTTCGTATCCATAAACTGAATCATTAAAAGCGGCGGCTGGTCTTTGTTTATGCGCTGTTTTAATAAAGAGAAACGTTCTTCATATTTTTGTATAAGTGCCTCAGCTTCCGCTTCTCTTCCTAGCTCTTCACCAAACCTCCGAGTGAAACGAGTAAGTACCGACCAATCTGTAATCCCGCTTTCATATAAGTCAATCGTGGTAACGGGGGCGATATCGACTAAGCGATGCTTCATTGAGGAGAAGTACGGGGCAATAAAAATACGGTCAGGTCTGAGCTCGTAAATACGCTCTATATTGGGTTGAGTTCTTAACCCTACATCCTTAGTTTGAGGTGGTAACGGTGGCGATTTTACCCAAGCATCGTAATCTTGCCCTTGAGCGACGCCTACGGGCACGACCCCTAACGCCAACATCGTTTCAGTTTGTGTCCAATCAACCGACATCACCCGAGGTGACGCCTCAGCTACTGCTTGAAAGGAACTGACCAAAAGCGCACTAAGTGAGAGAGCGAAAGAGAAATGCTTAAGTCGAGTGTTTGTACTGCTCATTATTTAACCTCTAGCTTGGCATCGCCACCGGATAACCCGCAGGGTGGTCAGAGATCTTCATCTCTATCCCGTATATGTCCCTCAGCTTAGGTTCAGTAAACACCTGTTCAACATTGCCTTGTGCAATCAAATCACCTTGATGTAATGCAACGATATGATCGCAAAAGCGCGCCGCTAAGTTGATGTCGTGCAATACGATAATAACGCCCAAACCCAACTCTTTACTGAGTTTAGAGATGAGCTTCAACATATCGACTTGATGGCTAATATCTAACGCAGACAAAGGCTCATCAAGAAGCAAATACTCGGTTTTTTGCGCTAATAGCATGGCTAGCCACACTCGTTGGCGCTCCCCTCCAGATAGCGTATCAACTAAGCGATCTGCGTATTTTAGTGTTCCTGTCATCGCCATTGATTCTTCAATAATGTCATGATCTTTCTTGCTCAAACGACCAAGTAAACCATGCCATGGGTAACGACCAAATCCGACTAAATCGCGACCTAAAATACTGTCGGTCACCGGAAGATGCTGAGGCAAGTAGGCAATGTGTTGGGCGAATTTTTTCGCTGAGAGATCGTTAATGCTCGTTCCATGTAGAACCACGTCACCAGCGGTGTATGGCTGTTGCTGTGCCAGCAACTTTAACAATGTAGATTTTCCTGAACCATTGTGCCCAACAAGAGCGTATGTTTTTCCGGGTTCAAATGTCACATCAAACGCTTTTAGCAATGACTTGCCTTCAATCTCAAACTGGAGTGCTTTAGCTTCCAACATCCCTACTTCACCTAATAGCCATTCACAAATGAAAGCTAATCAACCGCTTTCATTCGTTCATCACGTTTGCCGTTCTTATTCAACAGAACGATTAATAAGGGAGGTTTTATATAACAACAAAGATACAAATGCAAACCGTTGTCATTATCATTACATCAACAAGATCATTGAGAGAATTACTAAGCGTTAATGATTATTTGTTGCGGATGACTTCATTAGTGGATTGTCGGCAGGTCAACGAGAGCAGCGGTCTACCACTGCCCTCGCATAAATTTGAATGAATACTGCGGCGCATGAAGAAATGAGAAATGCCGCAGTGAATAAATTAATGACGAGCGTCAGCGCCAAACTCTACTTCTTTATAGATATCGGCTAGCGACTTTTTACCTTGTTTGTCTTTGGCTGAACGCTTTTTCTTCGTTTGATAATGGTATTCTTGCTCCTGAAGTGCTTGTTCGTGCTCTTTTGCTGACTCAACAAACTCAGGATTTGCAAGTGCTTGTTGGCGTAAGCGGTTTACTCTTTCAAGGGTTTCCCACAACATACTTCACCTCCAAACTCACTACTGTATATAAAAACAGTATTGTTTAAATATTCCTCCTCGTCAACATTTCAACTTCGTTACTGCTCTTCACATTAACCCCAAGCCTGTATAGTGCTCCGGATATTTGTGGATGATTTGCTTTATATAACCTTGATGCTCTCGCAGAGCATTAACACATTCTCGAGATAACCATCCCTGATATACCCATTTTTCAAGTTCTAACAATGCGTATGGGATGGACCACGCTTGTCTGTACGGATGGTGCGTCGTCATAAAATCAAAGGCATTCGCGACAGCCGTAATTTGCGCGGCTATTGGTATATCGCCACTGGTTAAACCATACGGATAACCAGTACCATTTAAGTTTTCGTATTGATAAGTAACCATCTGCAAAAACAAAGTCACACTCGGGTGAACCGGATTTCCGATACGAGCCACTATGTCATCGGCCGAGTCGATGCAACGCTCAATATGTTGCATCAATATCGCCTCTTGTTCTTGAGTATAATTTGTTCGGCGACTAGCAATTTCAACTGGCAACTGAATATCACTGAGCGCATGGAATTGAGCAAAAATACCAATATCTTCGACCATTTCATCATTCAGGTGATAACGATCCGCTAACTGCGTTGCGATGACTTGGCTGTAATACTTCATTCGCTTGGTATGCGCGTAAAACTCAGGGGAGTAGCCTGGCATCATACATTGCATTCGGTTCGCCAACGTTTCTATCGCGCTAACGACGTGGTCTTCTGATTCAACCGCAAATTGAATCATTTCGAAATAAGGTTTGAGACTATTCAACGCTTCTAAGCTAAACGCATTGGGCTGAGTGGAATTTAAAAACACAAAGCCTGTAAATGCTTTATTGTCGTAACAAGGAATCGCAACCGACGACTGGTATCCCTGTTTGAGTAAGGTTTGAACCCGAGGACAATGATTAATATCGTGAAGGTCTTCGACGATGCGAGGAATCGCGTTTTTGGAGGCAATATTGAGGTGGTGGAGTTTACGGAATGCTGACTCATGGTGGGCTAAACACCAAGTGTCGAACTCACTTTCTGCAAATGATTTGAGCACATCTTGGTCTGGGTGATATTTAGCAAATGACACCCTATCAATACACGGCAAGTGCGCCTGCATCCTGCCCTTTAGCGTTTGCAGTTGCTCATTAAGCGGTTTTGCAAACGGGTAAAAACTCCGGTGCGCCATACTTCACCTCCACACCCAAGCAGAGAAACAAGAGAAGCTCATTGTGTTGTAAATTCAATGGTATTTTGAGCGGTTTTCTCCACTTAAATTATCGATATACCACAACTTAAGTGTACGAAATAAAAGCACATTTCTACCAATTCTTTCACCGAATATCTTACGGTAATTTGATCCAGATTAAAAAAGCCAACGAGCGAAACTCGTTGGCTTAACAATACTGATTGATTACGATGGATTCAGTAACTAGAGGTTATTCAGAGAACGTTCTAAACAACTAGCCCAGAGCAGGAAGCACACCCAACGTAATTAACACCTGAGCTAATACGATACCTGTGCCAGCGATACCCGTTATCACTAATGCTCCTTGGCCACCAGCAACTCGGTACTCCCCCGTGAAATCATCCGATTTACGAACCTTGATCACCATAACCAAAGGCAAAAAGATGGCTAAAATCGCTAAGGCAATCGCTGCATAACCCAAAGCCATAATAAAGCCTTGAGGGTAAAAAAGTGCGAAGCCCAGCGGTGGGGTAAACGTCACGAGTGCCGCAACCAAGCGATTAGGCTTATCGTTGCTCCCTTTGATGGTGTCACCCAAAAACTCGAATAGACCTAAACTCACACCAAGAAATGACGTTAACAGTGCCAAATCAGCAAATACACCGACAATGTTGCCTAAGTTTGATTGGTGCACCGTCTGCGATAGTTGACCAATAAGGGCGCTCAACCCGCCGTTTTCAATAAGCGTACTTTGGCTAACCACACCCAATGTCACGATCTGCCAAAAGATGTAAATCACGAGCGGGATCGTCGAGCCAATAATAACGGCTTTGCGCAAAGAAGAAGTATCGCCATCTAAGTAATTCACAATTGCCGGAATACTTCCGTGGAAACCAAATGAAGTAAAGATAACAGGAATCGCCGCTACAATAAGACCTTGCTCAATCGGCATACTCAATAAGTAAGATTCCGTAACGTTTGGAGCAAGAAAAGAAAGCACAGCAACCATCGCAACAAGTTTCATCGCGAACAACACTCGGTTAACTTTATCGACCGTACCTGTACCAACTGTCACAACTAAAGTCACAATCAAGGTAAAGATTATCGTTGATGTAGGCCCTGAAATATCAAGGTCAAACCATTGTGCAAGGCGGTCTCCGAACTGAGCACCACCGCCAGCGATGTACGCTGCACACAATGAGTAGAACAGAAACAACATCGCAAAACTTGCCACCCACTTGCCTTTTTGGCCCAGGATCTGTTTCGCTAAAGTATGAAGAGTTGCACTACTTTCTGCATGCTGATGAAGCTCTAGCATGAGTAAGGCAGTGAAAGCCATCAGAGCCCATAAACTGAGCATGATGATGATTGAAGTTGAAAAACCAATGCCGGCAGAGGCAAGTGGAAGGGCTAGCATGCCAGCACCTATTGTAGTTCCCGCGATAATTAGAGTACTACCGAATACTTTAGAACGACTCATCGTATATTTATCTTTACACTTTATTAGGGATTATCGGTATTAGATCGGGCAACGGCGTACCGAAACCAATACCATATTTGTAATGCTGTCGATATTGTAGGATCTTCAGCAGAAGATCAAGCAAAGTGTAAGGATAAAAAACCACAAGTGTAAATAAAAATTTACACACCACTAATATCCAACAATAGCTGAGTACATTCTTCCCTGCTCATGAACTTAGGGACAGGATAATTCCAGTGCGCCTCTTTCAGAATTAAATCTACAAGCGCATCAGCATCTTCGCGCTTAATGAGTGCACTTTTCTGCTTAATATCAATGCTTGCAAACAAAGACTCCACGTGCGTCAAAAAGTGTTGAGCACTCGCCTCACCTGACTGCCCTTCGGCCGTCAACGCATCGAGTTTTCTTAGTTGAGGCTCTATCTCTGATAATGAAAAGCGCAGCACAGGTATTAAGGCTAGTCCGTTTGCCATGCCATGAGGTATTCCATATTTCGCACCGAATGTGTGAGCAAACGCATGAACATAACCCAAACTCGCTTTCGTAAATGCTAAACCTGCATAGTAGGATGCCATGGCCATTTTATGTCGAGCTTCAACATCATCCCCTTGCGCTACGACCCGAGGAAGATGCTTAAAAATTAACTTAATGGCGGCAACAGAGTAAGCCCTAGTTTCTTGAGTAGCATTTCTCGACACATACGCCTCAATAGCGTGAGTTAATGCATCAACGCCAGTATCAGCCGTGATCTTAGGAGGTAAACCAATCATTAAGTTCGCATCTAAAGCTGCCATTAGTGGCACCAACTTTGGATCCATCAAAGGGGTTTTAATGTGTGAGGAGGGATCTGATACGACCGCGGCGATGGTGACCTCACTTCCTGTTCCTGCGGTCGTTGGAATAGCAAACAGAGGCGCTGGCATTCGCCATACTTTCAATAGTCCAGCTAACTTTTTTATTGGCCGTTTATTGGTAACTTTCGCAGCAATGACCTTTGCGCAGTCCATTGCCGAGCCACCACCCAAAGCTAATATGCCCTCACAATGAAAACGATGGTAAGCCTCTAGACCGCTTTCTACCTGATCATAGGTAGGATCGGGCTGCACTTTCGAGAAAACATCTAACTGTAAATCGAGTTGTGCTGCCGCCTTGAGCACCTTATCGACAATACCGACTTGGACTAACCCTTCGTCGGTAACTAATAAGACGCGCTTAAATCCCAGTTCGGTCATCGATTCTAATAGCTCATTCATCGAACCAGGGCCGGAAAACAAGGTTGGTCTCGGCATAGGAAGGATAAGAGCTGCTATTTTTAGCCCTGCGGTGTAAGTCCGATATAAGCGATGCTTCAACATACGAAATCCTTTTCATTTAGAGCTATCATTCTAGCTACTTTTATCACCTATGCTTACTTTGCAATCACACATTTTTTAATTAAGTCATTTCATCAACACATAAATGCCGCTGAGGGAGCAATACCGTTATCTTGATCTCCCCACACCACATGAGCTGTAGAGAAAATTATTTTTTATGATTTTCCATTAGCGTTACCTTAATAACTCACCCCTCTTCGGCTTTGCCGATCATAAAGTGGTTATTGAAGGTGCCTTATCATTCATACAAACTCAAAAATATGGATTCTACTTAATCACATAACGGTACGGTATATCAGTAATCTAATCCGAACATCACTTATAAAAATACAAATAAGAATGCGTTACATCATGATTTATTGTCGTTTTCAAATAAGTCAATAAAAGCAACAATAATCTTTCAAAACTAATACTTAGTTCAAATAACTGACTCTTAATCATGAGCTTCAGGTGATATTGTTATGCAACTAGGATTATTATCCGCCCCATAATTAAAACTATGTCTAAACGCCCACCTTTTTGGGGTCTATTCGCTGTCGTACCCAATTTTCCTATCACCTTCTGATTTGGGTTTCGCGTGGGCTAATTAGCAATGTCGGTATAAACCATGAATCATTCTTGCCATTCCCATACGGACACGGGCTTTGAAGTCGATCTAAAACAAGCACTTATCTGGGTTGCTCGAGCACTCGATTATGTCGGTGTTGACGATACTCACCACAGCCATCGTGTCGCTTATATCGCTTACCAATGTGCTCGCGTCATGGGTTGGGAGCCAGAAAAAGCGGAGTTTTGTTACTTCGCAGGTATGATCCACGACTGTGGAGTCTCCGAAACACAAGAACATAAAATGTTACTTGGAGAGCTGGTGCCACAAGACGTGAAAACACACTGCTTAAGAGGGTACCGAAGCCTCAAGCAATGTCGTTTGTTGCGCCAATTTGCGACACCAGTTCTTTACCACCATACACATTGGAGCGAACTAAAAGAGCTCGATTTACCGCCTTTTGAAAAAGAGGTGGCCGCCCTGCTCTACTTATCGGACCGCCTTGATTTTATGCGCTCAAAATACGTCATGAACTGCCACTGTGACATTGTCACGCTTCATGAAGAATTGATTGCTGAGTGCATCATGGCAAACGTTGGAACCTTGTTTAATCCAAGCATGGCCGAAGCCATGGTTAAACTCGTCATGACCGACGCGTTTTGGTTCGCGATGGAGTCGGAAAATATTGAAACCATAGGCCTAAATTTTAAAAGCATTGATTGGCTTCAAAAACAATTAACCATCCAAGATATGAACAGTTTGGGAATGTTTATCGCTCAAATTGTCGATGCAAAGAGCCCGTTCACTTATCAACATTCACAAAAAGTAGCGGAATTATCTCGTTATCTAGCAATTAAGCTTGGGCTAAACGAGCACGACCAAGAAATGTTATATATTGCAGGGCTGGTGCATGATATTGGAAAGTTAAAAACACCAGATGAAATCCTTCACAAAGAAGGCTCTCTGAACAAACAAGAGTACACACGCATTAAACGCCATACCATTGATACTCAGCTCGCATTGCATAAGGTCTTCCCTAACGCGAAAATAGCGGAGTGGGCTTCCAATCATCATGAACGTTTAGACGGGTCGGGCTATCCCTATCACAAAACAGGCGACGAGCTCGATGTTCCATCGCGTATCATTGCTGTCGCGGATGTCTTCCAAGCCCTGTCTCAAGATCGCCCCTATCGAGGACGAATGACTCAAACACAGATCGCCGACATTATGGGTGAGCAAATAGCCAAAGAGGAGCTTTGCTCTGACGTTTATGCGGTATTAGAACGAAACATGACAGAGTGTTACGAACTCTCAACCGACGTTTAATCAAAACAGGGGCGAACACACGCCCCCCTTTTTTAGGATGATAAGACTAGGCCGACAAATAGTTAGCTAGCAATATCAAGTAAATTATCTCGCACACCATTGATTCTGAACCAACCAGCGATACTAAAACGCTCGGCATTGGTTGGTAACACCTCATGTGGGAACTGCTCTGATAAGAATACGAACAAACGCCCTGAGCGTGGGGGAATGGTTGCAATTTTATTGTCATTCAAATCGTATACTACTAATTCACCCGCGTCTTCTTCCGTCCAGGATTCGTTCATATAAAAAACGGTCGTCAATCGACGGTTTTCGTTACCTTTGAAGCAATCTAAATGTTTTTGGTAGAAGTCCCCTTTCTCGTACTTGGCAAAATGAGCTTCGTACTCAAAAAGTCCAAGAAACAAGTGACGGTTCACTTCTTGGCGGATCTCTTCCATTTTATCCAAGTAAGAAGTAACAGCATGCCCCATATTTGGCGATAACCATTGAATCTTGTCACTACGAATAGATTCAATACGAGTAACATCATCGTTACGACCAATACGTGCTTTTTTCCAATTGCTTGGAATGCAATCTCGCAGTTGAGCCACCTCTTGTTCAGAAAGAAAGTCATCCCAGATGTAGTAGCCATTGGTTGCTAACGCATCGATCATTTTATTCATTATTTTCGTTCACTCGTGTTAGTTGGGCGCTCTATATAAAAAATCTGCGACACAACAACAAATGCGATTTTTTATCGAGACGACAACTAAGCAAAACGAGAATTAAAATAGACGATACAAGATACAAAAATGCCGCTCATGTGAGCGGCAATGTCGTTTGTTATTGACGAGCTTCTAATCTCGTTGCTCGAATTCGCAACGGACGAAGACGCTTAATGCTAGGACGCTGTTTGTTTTTTAGCTGGATATGACAAAGTTCCAGAATCAAACCAAATGCCATCGCAAAGTACACATAACCTTTATTGATATGAATTGCGAAGCCTTCTGCCATCAATAAGCCACCCAATAAAACCAGGAACAGCAATGCCAACGTTTTAAAGCCGGGATAGCGCGTCACCAGATTATTGATTTTTTCAGCAGTCATTACCATCACGATTGCAGACGAGACAATCGCCGCGACCATAAGCGGGACATCACTTGTCAAACCGACGGCGGTTATCACCGAGTCCATTGAGAATACCGCATCCACAGCAACAATCTGCAGCAGCACTACCGCTAATCCAGTACGAGCATGAGTCGAGTGGCCAGATTCATTGTGATTTAGCCAGCTCCACAACTCTTTCAGGCTTTTTGCCAATAAGAATGCACCACCCGCGATCATGATCACGTCTCTTCCGGTAAACGCCTGGTTTACGATAGAAAACAGTGGTTGAGTCAACTGCATAATCCAAGAGATGGAAAAAACCAATGCAATACGAGCAATAACGGCAAGGCCGATGCCAAGGTTTCTTGCCAGTTTACGTTGGTGATGTGGCAATCTTTCACATAGGACGGAGATAAAAACGACGTTATCAACGCCTAAGACAACTTCAAGCGCAAACAAAGTGGCAAAAATCGCCCAAGCCTCTGGTTGCATGAAAAGTTCTAACATGAGTACGCCTCCAGTGATGGGAAGACATACGGTGAAGGGTTCTGTCGACTAAAGGGGTCGTCCATTAATTATTTATACCTCTGTTACTTAAGGATCTTGAGTAAATCACCAAATAATCAACAACACAATGGCTATTTTTAAAGGTAATGGCGGCTTTTCATTCGTACACAAACTATTCAGCCCTCGCACTAGAAAGATAAATGAAATAGAAATTCTTAAATTGAAGAAAGGAAAACGACAAAGACCTAACAAACCCAAGAGAATTCTTTGATCTTACAAAACTCAAGTTATTTTTACGCAACACGTTAAATACATTGAGCTCAAAGCGAAAGATGCTCATTTACGAGATAAACAATAGTAAAAATTTGTTTCATCCTGATATACTGCCAAAAATCATAAGAAACCATGCTATTTATGGACTACATTGCTCTTTCACGCATTAGCCTAAAACATCTCACTGTATTGCATATGTTGTTAACCACTCACAGTGTTACGCTTGCCGCAGAGCGCCTGTGTGTGACACCTTCGAGCGTCAGTAAAACACTTGGGCAATTACGTGAAACGCTGAAAGATGACCTTTTCTATCGCGATGGTACTCGCTTGGTACCAACGGCATTTGCGCTGCACATTGGCCCCTCGATCCATGGCATACTCTCTAGCATGAATGGATTATTACATCAGGGCTCATTTAATCCAGCTTACTATCAGGGCAGTTTCTCATTAGCTATGCGTGAAAGTTCGTTTGAGCTTTTTGCGCCAGTTCTACAACATTTATCTCAGCAACTCGGTAATCACGCACATTTGAATGTGCATGCAAAAGAGGAAATGAGTTTCGATGCGTTGGTAAGAGGCCAAGTGGACTTTTTGCTGCTTCCACACGATCTTAGTCAGCCGCCCACGCAAAACAAAGACTTGGTATGGCAAACCATTCTGAAAGACGAAATGGTTTGTTTAATGGGACCATCAAATCCACTCTCTAAACAGCCTTTGTCTGTTGAAAGCTACCTCTGTGCAAGACACATTGGGATTCATGATAAAGATCTCTCACAACCTTATTTCGAGCAGAACCTCACACAAAGGCACTCGAAGCGAAATATGGCTATGCGTGTAGCGGATTTTGGTTCAGCTGCGGTGATGTGTCAGCACTCAGATTACTTGTTCACCTGTTCCAAACTTTGGGCAAGGGCGGCCATGCAAGCAAAAGGCTTGGTTGAACAATCCCTTCCATTCGATTATGGACAGGTAGCCTACAGCCTCGTCTGGAACAAAGCGAGCTTGAACGATCCGGCTTTAAAATGGCTACAAAAACAATTGCTCGATGCCTGTGCCATGCTAGACGCGTGCGATACGTGAGTAAGATAACGAATCAAAACTGCATTACGTGAGTACAGTCGGCACTGCGATGGGGTTACTCACGTAACGTAAAAGTTCTGATTTTAAGCGTTCGATATCATGGCGCGAGCAGACATCCCAAGTTAGCGCCTCCCCCATGACTCCGTGATGTTGAAATGCATTTAAACGGATAAGCACCGATTCAGGCAAAGTACTCAAATAGCGCCCAATCGCTACGATTTCTATATCTAAATCACTTTTCCCTGGAATATGCAGTAACCGAACTTCATACAATTTTTCATGCTTTGCGAGGTACTGAAGCGTTTTGAATACACGATGATTATCACGCCCAGTTAGCCACTGGTGCGTCTCTGTCTGCCACGATTTCAAATCGATCATCGCACCGTCCATAAAAGGAAGCACACGCTGCCAACCTGTCACTGATAAAGAGCCATTGCTGTCGATGAAACAAGAAAGGTGCTGTAACTCAGGATCTTGCTTCATCCCTTTAAACAGCTCAATAATGAAAGGAAGTTGTAAGGTAGATTCCCCACCGGATAATGTAACACCACTGATGAAAAAGCGATGCTTGCGTATCAAATCGAGCATTGTTACCACAGAGTAGTCAGTAATTTTTGGATTAGATTGGTTCTGACATATCTCTATACAATGATCGCAGTGGGTGCACTCCTCTTTAAGCCAAACAACGTTGTTGTTTTCGTCGAACTTCAGTGCGTCTGCCGGACATTCACTCACACAATCACCACAGTGATTACAATGGTTTATTGTATGAGGGTTATGACAGTTCAAACACTGATAGTTACAACCCTGTAGAAAGATGACTAGACGGTTTCCTGGCCCATCAACACAAGAGAAAGGAAGGATACGAGTGACTTTTGCCAAAAGGCTTCCACTTCGTCTAGACATCTTGTTCTTTCCTAAACCGACCTTTACGCCTGCGTGTAGGTCGGTGTCATTTCATGACTCACCACACGTGGTGAGCGATCTAAAATCCCAGTATTTTTTGCCGCCTCTGCTCCCAGAAACGTCGTATTGGTTCTCGAACCTTCTGCATCATATTTTGCGATATCAGAAAGCTTGACCATGTATCCCGTAACGCGAATCAAATCATTTGAGGCCACATTCGCGGTAAACTCACGATAACCAGCATTTAACGCCCCTTTGCACAAATTGAACATCGCTTCTGGGTTTGATTTCACCGTTTCATCAATCGTCAAAATATCGCTGATACCTGCACGATAATACTGGTGATGCTCAGCTGTTGCTTGTACATAAGTGACAGGGTCTGGCTCCGTGCCATAAGGAAGACGCACACCTGGCGTAACGCCAAGATCTAAGCTAATACCACCTTGAGCATGTAAGAGCGCTTTGCCATCCAAACCATATTTCACTGGGGTTGACTCCACTAGTTTCGCCAGTGTGGCTGAAACATCATGAGCAAAGGCATTCGCACGTTCATCTTTTCCGTACTGCCCCGTTTGGCCTTCTTTTTCGAACAGAAGATTCACCGCTTCTGCCATACCATAAATGCCATACATTGGTGCGAAACGGGACTCTTCAATCAACCCTTCTTGCGTCAAAAATCCTTGAAAGAAATTGGACTTTTCATGCAAGTGCGTACTTCTAGCGTCCATCAACTCAACCATTAATTGATGGTATAGAGGTAAAACACTGTTTAAGAAGTCGTTACAATCCGATGCTCGTTCTGCGACTTCTTTTAGGTTCATTCGCACCAGCGTGTTTGAACCACCAGCCAGTGGCAGTGAATTGTAGCAACTTACAATACCAAAACGTGAACCGCTGTAGGCTTTCGAGTGCATAGGGTAATTGGCAATATGAGGCTTACTACACTCGCAAATATTCTGCGTCGCTTGACGAAGTAAATCATCAGGCGTGACCGACTCGTCGTACATGAACGTAAGATTTGGCGCAACCTGATTGAGCTCGGCGTCCACTTTTAAAATAGTGCGACAAATAATGTTGTCTGTCGGTCCGACATTCACGTGCATAAACGCATCTGGCAATGTGCGATCCAACATGATCCAAAAATGTTTTAACTTTTTGTAAATTTGATTCTCTGTCAGGTCGCCTATGTAAGGCAGTAAGACATGATCCAACTGACCTAAATACACCGGAATATTCGTTACCGATGGAACATGATGGTAAATGATGGTGAGCATATTCAGCGCATCATCGAAATCGGCAGCTGGAAGCAACTCTAGATACTCAGAGCCTTGCGATAGGAACTTAGCGTAATCAGGCAGCACATAGCGTGGTTTGAAAGGTGCATGGCCTTCAAACATATCACAGATGATTCCTTCATCCATTGCTTGTCTTAGCGATGGGGAAATCGACATGTAAGGAATACATGCTTCCGCCTCCAAGGCCAAAAAGTTCGACTTTTGTTTTGGAGAAAGACGAACATCAGTCGCAATGTCTAGAAAACGTTGTTGTAGTTCAGAAAGGCTTTTCATCTGAGATGTCCCTGAAAAAGTAACCACAAACCCACAAGATAAAACATGGATTCTACCCCTAAAGAGTAACGTGATTTTACTCCGGCTTACCTGTTGCCACTAATGAAAATAAACAAAACGTCTATTTCCATAATGGAAATAAGCTAACGCTAAATTAGGTTATTGCAACTTACGCTATTGAAATAATCCAACCATGCACCGAACACGCGCTTTCTCATCGGTTTGCCGTCGACAACATGACGCCCGCGCTAATAAATACTCCGCCAGTCAGGCGATTGAACAACTTGGCTCTTCCAGCGACAAACAGCCAGTCTGAAGCTTTTACACCTAATAATGCATAAAATGTTAGCCAACTTAGCTCAAACACCACAAATGTAGATGCAAAAATCGCGTATTGAGCCAACAAAGGCGCAGAGGGATCAATGAACTGAGGAAACAAAGCGGTAAAAAAGACAATCGCTTTCGGGTTACTAGCGCCAACAATAAAACCACTGGTGAAAGCGCTGAGCGCATTCGAGGAGCTTTGGACGGCTGCCGTTTTGTCAAAATCCGTTTGAGAAGAGCGCAGCGCTTGAATGCCTAACCAGATTAAATAAGCGGCACCACACCATTTGATGATATTGAAGACCAGCTCAGATGAGGCAATCACAACCCCTAACCCGGTAAAAGAAAGCGTTAGTATAATAGTGATCGCTGATAAACTGCCTAGCGCAGTCATGAGGGCAATACGAAACCCACTGCTCACACCTTTACTTAAACACAGCAACGAGCTTGGCCCAGGCGATGCAGTAAGCACCAAAACGGCCAGAGTGTAAAAAATCCATGTATCAATTTGCATTGGCATCCCTTCCCGCAAAAAGTAGAGGGTTATACCTCAATCTTTATTGAGATATTCCTAACTCGGTTTCCATCCATGAAACTCGATTCTTTAATAACCACCTAGTCCCTACATAATTTAGAAACCATTAATAGATAGTTATGCAATAAAAATACGCTCTGCATGCAAGGTTGTAAAGCATGTTTATTTTTCTTAATCATAAAAAGGCTTGGGATCGATTTCTAACGATGACGGAGCGACTGCTCTTTCTATTTTGTGTAGGCTATTTTTCAAATCGACCATCGCCACATCGATATAACGCTGATATTTGCGTGAGTAAAAACACTTCACTTCTGGCTTTAAAGCTTGAGAGTCATTTGAGGACCAAACAATACCAACACGCCCATCACTCAACTCAACAATAGAGCCCACTGGGTACATCCCAACGCAATTAATGAACTTGTAGACTAGGTCTGCATCTAAATGAAATGGCGTTAAACTCAACAAGATTTTAAACGCTTCTGCTGAGCTCATGCCTTTTTTGTAGCAGCGATCGGCCGTCAACGCATCGTAAATATCAACAATACAACTCATGCGGCCGTGAATCGGAATCTCATCGCCCTTCAAGCCTCTAGGGTAGCCATTGCCATCTAACTTCTCATGATGCATCAAACAGACATCGCGACTCACATCACTAAGGCCCTTTACATGGAGAATAATCTCACCAGCGAACACTTGATGTAGCTTCATGTGTTCAAACTCTTCAGGTGTTAGCTTTGCTGGTTTATGCAAAATCTTGTCATCAACTTTAATTTTACCTACATCATGAATGATGCCACCAATAGCGAGCTGCTTTAATGTCTGCTTATCTAACCCCAAGTACTTACCAAATGACACTAAAAGGCAAGCCACATTGACGGAGTGTTCCAACAAGTAGGAGTCTTTTTTTCGGAGTGCAGAAACACATTGCAACGCATCTGAGTCGATAAAAACGCTTTCAATGACATCATCGGCCCAAGCTTCTACCTCATCAACTTCAATGATTTTGCCTTCAAAAGTTTGATTCAATAGTTTCTGCGCCAGATCTTTTGCTTCCGCAATTAGCTTTTTGGCTCGTTTATGTTGAACATCTCTCGAGCGATAAGCGCGTTGAACCTTCGAAAAGTCAGAGGGCTTGGGCTCTCGCTCTTCTTCTACGGCAACAATGGATTCATCCACAGGCTTAAAGACACACTTCTGAGAAGATAATGTTTGATCTACCCAAACATACTTCACGCCGCTCGCGGTAAGCTTCTTAATGCCCTCTGGGCTAGATATCCGCCCTGCATTGGCTAAATTTACGCGCTTGTTGTGCTCTATCGCGGTAACAAACATACCAACGCCGACATCAGCGAGCGCAATTTTGATTGAATTTTTTGGATCGTACTGCATAAAAAGAAAGCTTACTCGATATTAACGGCAGTATTATAAGAGATTTGATTAATTGGCGTGATAATAAATTAGAATTGATTACTATTAATGAGCATCCTGTCAATTAATAACCCATCGCGATCACTAAGCCCTTTTTGTTATTATGGTCTTTAGCCTAGCAAATATACAGATATGACACTCAAGAGCAGAACCTCTAACCGACACGTCTTAAAATAACTTGAGGATAATTATTCATAAATATTTATAGATTGCGGACTGCATCAATAACTGTATTTTATAAATGATTTTTACTGTTGACTATTTTTTATAAATGTCGATGATTAGCCGCCTAATCTTAGTATGTTATTAACCTAGTAGCGCATAAAATGATAGCCAAACAATTTGAACTGATACTTTTGTGATTGTAATGTACGCCAACAGATCAACTCTATGTTATCACC
Organism: Vibrio sp. J2-4; assembly: GCF_021728155.1. Classification (NCBI taxonomy): domain Bacteria; kingdom Pseudomonadati; phylum Pseudomonadota; class Gammaproteobacteria; order Vibrionales; family Vibrionaceae; genus Vibrio; species Vibrio sp. J2-4. The sequence goes on along the minus strand of NZ_JAKKCN010000001.1, from coordinate 968,015 downwards.
CCCACACACTCATCTCTGATGCTAACACGCTCGAGGAGGAAATATCTTGACCACCATATTTGACCAACAAGCCTCAGATAGTGACCGAGAGTTCCTGAAAATCGTTGAAGAACGATTCATTCATATCTTCGACGTATTTAACGAAGGCCTCTTCTACATGGATGAGTTTGGTACCATGGTATTTTACAACAAAGGCTTCTATGAACAGCTCGGTATTAACGCTGGCCGAATCAGTTTAGAGCAGTGGTTAGAGCTTGTTCATCCTCTTGATCGAGAAAGGCTGTCCACAAGGGTCGATGCGCACATCACGACCAACAATAAGAGGGTTACAACCACTTACCGAGTGCGTAAACCCAATGGACAATACGTCTGGATAGAAGGCGTAGCCATGACCAAAGAAACAGAACATGGCCATTACATGGTTGGCAGCCATCGCGATATTTCTGAGCGTAAGCTGATGGAAAGTTACATCCATCAAGTTGCATTTCATGACAACGCGTCAGGCATGGCTAACCGCGCCCATCTCTTGCTGGATATCGAGGACAGTGTACGTACCACCGATTCTTGCGCGTCTATTTGTTATATTCAGATCGAAGACATCAAATCTTACTTGAATCAATATGGCAGTGAACTGGTCGATGGGTTAGTAGAGAAGTTGCTACAAACTCTCAGTCACTTGCCCTCTCCAAACAGCTCGGTGTATCGCGTGCATGATGATGACTTTGCGATTTTGATTCACGATGAGTGCTCAATAGAAGCGCTACAGAGTTACGCTGAAAGTTTAAAACAAACCTACCATGAAGCGGTGATTGAAGAAGGCCAATACCTAGGTAGCAACATTAGCATTGGTTTGTATCCTTGTATTGACCCTAGCCACTCCGCAGAGGAAATTTTACGTAAAGCGGCAAGAACTTGTCAGTACGCGAGCGAACAAAATAGAGACCGCGTCGCGGTCTACAGTGAGAAGACGCAGCATGCCGTTGATCGCTACTTCTTTATTGAGCAAGGTCTTAAAAGTGCGCTAGAAAAACAGACATTAAGTGTTAAGTTCCAGCCAATTATTGACGCCAAAAGCTCAAAAGTGGTGAGCTTCGAATCACTAGTGCGCTGGCGTAGCAAAGAGTTTGGCGAAATTTATCCCGACGAGTTTATCCCTGTAGCAGAGAACAAAGGATTGATCGTCGAACTGGGATATCAAGTATTTGCCAAAGCGTGTGAATTCATCAAAAACTACCGTGAACGTTACCAAAACCAAGTTCGTGTTAACGTGAACGTTTCTGTACTTCAGTTGATGAACAGCGAATTCCCTACGCGAATTAAAGCCATGGCGGATGAAGCAGGCGTTGACCCCGAGTCCATTGTTTTGGAACTGACAGAAACGTTTATTTTGGATAATAACCAGACGGCTATTGCCCCCCTAAGCACGCTCAGGGAGTTAGGTTTTGCACTCTCGCTCGATGACTTTGGCTCTGGTTACAGTTCATTAAATAGCTTCTTCGACTTGCCGATGACACAAATCAAAATTGATAAGTCGATGGCATGGAAGACACTGACCAATCGCTCTTCTCAAGAGTATTTGAAGTTTCTTATCACTATGTGTCAGGAAAATAATATTGAAGTGGTGATAGAAGGCATCGAAGACGCAAAAATGTCTGACTTCTTTTCCGAGATGGGCGTCGATTATTTGCAAGGTTATTGGTTCTCTAAACCACTCTCTGTTGCCAGTGCCAGTCGCTATTCATTGAGCTAAACCGTTCTTCGGCGAAATAATCCCAGAATTAACGCTATTCCGCACGGCCACGTTAAGCATGCTGAACTACTCACAGTAAATTTCAGACACTAACTGGCCGTGACGAAAACAACCTTAGAGAGCCTTGATTAACGTAGGCGCTCAAAAACAACACCCTGATCTAAGTGTTCGTGATATTGAGTGTAATCTAAGCCCATATCAAAGATATATTGAGTCACCAAGTTTCTAACGCACTCAATCAATTGGCTCGCTTGCCATGGCTTCTCAAAGTAGCGATCAATACCTGCGGAGTTAATCGCATTAATGGTATCCGTGTGTGTCGCCTGCCCCGTCAGAAGCACTTTACGTGTGCGAACAAAACGACTGTCTTTTGATACCTCTGTCAGTAGTTCCACTCCTGTTTTACCTGGCATGACATGATCGGAAATTATTAATGCGATCATCTCGCCTTCTGCATCAAGCTCATCCATCAGTTCTAGAACCTCACCTGCGGATTCGCAGTCTTCGATATTCAACCACTGATGTAACGGCTCTAAATCTTGTAGAACCGCGCTTAATACCTCTCGTTGGTCATCAACGCAAATTACATTAAGCTTCTCCATGTTCACCCTCTACTGGTAACTTGATTCTAAAAATTGTTTTTTCACTGTCGCTCTTTACCACAATAGAGCCGTTATATCCGGCGATAATGCGTTTCACAATCGACAGCCCTAATCCTAAACCAAACGACAACCCACCCTTTTTAGTGGTGAAGTTTGGCCGGAAAATTTTTCTGCGTGTCGCTTCATCGATTTCTGGTCCGTTGTTAGCAATCGTGACCAAAATTTTCCCCTTACTCTCTCGAGTATGTATTTCGATCCCCGGATCTTCGGTTTGACCAAGTGCATCACACGCATTCTTTAAAATATTGACCCAAACTTGGACGAGTTCGGTTTGAGAGCCAACAAAGTCCGGCAACTCCGCTGGGCTAAAACGTACGCTCACGCGTCTTAAGTCACTTTGCAATAGGGCCAGCGCTCGATTGATTGAGTCATTAATATTAAAAGCTTCATCCAAGTCGATATCCGTACGCCCCAATTGTTTCACTGAACGTACAATGCCAACAGTATGTTTAGAGGCAATACGCAAATCATGAAGGTCTCGCCCCATTTGCCAGAAACGTATCGCTTCTTCGGGTCTTTTTAACCAATGCTCCGACAGGAAATTATTTGGAACGGCACGAGCGAGATCACGCGCGAGATCCTTAGGTAAGCCGTAATATTTTTCGAAGTGACGCCCCCGCTTTCTCGCTTCGCTGGAAGAGACTTTCTGTCCTTGCATCAAACCAAAATCAAAAAACTGACTCGCTTCCGGATGAACTTCTTCAAGCAATTCCATGATGACCGACTCGAGTCGCTCAGATTTACTGCTTACCACACCAATAGCATTGTTCAACTCATGAGCAATACCCGCGGCAAGCTGTCCTAACGTTGTCATTTGCTCTGCGGTATGAAGCTTTTGCAACGCTTTTTCTTTAGCTAAGGCCTCTTGCATTGCACGCCGTTGACGCCGAGATAATTCGTTCACCATCACAGGCATAAATTGTGTCGTCAATGGTCCGTATGTCGCCTCTTCCACCGCGGGCGTATCACGCTGTATCCAAGCCAGTTCAACGTCGGTTTGAGCAATAACTGTCGAAGAGGCCGTCCATGTACCAGAAAAGAAACTATGTACGCCAATAAACGCACCTTGAGACGCAGAAAATACCTGAATTGGCTTCTTGTCGTCTTCCGCATAATAGCCAGCCAACTCTCCTGAAAGCACGTAGTACAACCGATCGTTGTAGCCAGCTTGCTCGATCAGCACCGATCCGGATAAAACCGTTAATCGGCGTTCAAGATGGTTAAAATAGCGTTGTACTAACGCATCTAGTTTCGTTTCGTACATGGGTTACCCAATATGCCCAACGGTATGTAAAATCCAAACCATAACAAAACTAAGTAATACACCAATCACGCCCAGTACTGCACCGATACGAGCCATTTGGCTGCTTTCGACATGCCCAGTAGCATGAGCTAACGCGTTTGGTGGCGTACTGATTGGTAACGACATACCGAGTGACGCGGCAAATGTCACGACTAAGATCAGCGTCACTTCTCCACCCAATGGCGTTAACGAAGTCATCGAGGTACCTAGCGCAGCCATAATCGGCATAAGTAAGTTTGCAGTGGCCGTATGCGACATAAAGTTTGCCATTAACAAGCACAAGAACGCCGCACCAAACAAGACCACATATGGCGAGAACTGATCAAACGGAATACTGTGTACCACCAGCTTCGCAAGCCCTGTTTTATCCAGAGCAAGACCCAGAGCGATACCACCTGACACCAACCAAAGCACGTCCCAAGAAATTTTCTTCAAATCTTCCTTGTTGATAATGCCCGTCAATGAGAATACCGCGACCGGAATTAATGCCACTGTGTAAGAGTTCATCCCATGTGCTGACCCCATCAACCAGAGAATAATCGTACCTGCGAAGGTGACATAGACAATCATCGCTTTTGGTGTTTTCAAAAACTTGCTCTTAATATTCAGATCAATGGTGGTTTGCTCGGCTTTATACAAAAAGCCAATCAGAAACCACGCTAGCGCCATCATCACAATGACGAATGGCACGCCAAAGACCATCCATTCACCAAACGTAATTAAGTTATCACCAACCAAATATTTCAGCGCGATAGCATTCGGGGGCGTGCCGATTGGTGTACCAATACCACCAATGTTGGCGGCAACAGGAATACACAAGGCAAACGCAATTCGACCGGGATCTTTAGGCCCAAATACCGCAATCACAGGGGTTAGAATCGACAACATCATCGCTGTTGTTGCGGTGTTTGACATAAACATGGAAAAGACAGCGGTGATCAACATCAAACCCAACATAACGAACTTTGGGTTTTGCCCAAATGGTTTTAGCAACACGCGCGCTAAGTTGACATCCAGCCTGTACTTTGTCGCCGCCATAGCTAAGAAGAACCCGCCGAGAAACAGCATAATAATCGGGCTAGCGAAAGTCGCCATTATCTCGTTATATTGCAACAGCTCACCAAAATGTGGCTGCCCTTCTTGCAAGCGAAAAAGTACGATGCTTTTATTCGAAACAAGCAATAGTTCGAGCACAATGATAACGACCGAAGTCGCGTAGATTGGAATAGGTTCAAACACCCAGCAGAGTGCAGCAAGCAAGAAGATTGCGATCACTCTCTGCTGGACGATAGTAATGCCATCAAATGGGAATGCAGAGAGGGGCATTAACCAAATAAGCAATGGTATCAATGTTGGAATAATGTATTTGAGATAAGGGCGCATAGTACTACTTCTCTTCCTGAGATGGTTAGCCAGACACGTTTGGCGTTTGGAACGCCATTACCCACCGCAATACCGAGGCTTTTAGGCTCTGACTAAGCCTTCAGAGACGAAAAATGCAGTAATGGCTTGTTCCAGAGAAGATTATGCACACTGTTTTCAAACAAAACTTTGGTGCGAGATCAATGAACTTGTTTTCACATTGGAAAACATTTTATATCTGTGTTCAAGCTCACTAAATGCTCACGATTTCAGTGAAATATACTTTTCCATCATAAAGTTAGTTAAGGTTTCTCCCCTAACTTCAGCACGTTGCTGAACCTTAACTGTGAACCCCATTTTCTCGTAGAAAGGTCGTGCAGTGATACTCACCTCAGAGTACAGTCGCTCTATCCCCTGTACTTTCGCCTGTGAAAATAGAAAAGACATCAAATCACGACCAATACCTTGGCCTTGATATTCATGGTGACAAAAGAAATGGTCAATCAAGCCGTCACTTTGCAAATCACAATAGCCAACGACCTGCCCTTCTATTTCCGCGATATAGGGTTGAATAGCATCCATTGTGCGTTGCCATGAATTGAGATCAAAATCTGATGGGGCCCAAGCTGAAACTTGTGATTCGGTATAATCGCGACGATTAATGACTCGTACAGTGTGGTAAAAAAGTGTCCACAATATTGGAGCATCCTCTGTACGATAGCGACGTATTGAGAGCATCGGTTCAACCATTCCTATTCGATAAATACCAAGTATTAACGCAAAGTAATACTGGTGAATTCATCATTTTCAATACCAACCACTAAAGGCTTTTCAAGCTGATCGCTGTTCATCAATACGGTGGTATTTAGCTCTCGACTTGATCTGCGTATTTTGCTTTTTCTGATGATATGTATATTCACAATGTAATCGGAATATTCCTTCGTGACTCCTCCAGAAAACTCCACATGTTCACTTTCATTATCTTGAACCACATGAAATTTTCGATTTGCTTGAATATCAGCGCTGAGTGAAGAGTCACCATAGTTCAGTACAACGGACGTTGGTTCACTATCTTGATTGGCAAAACAGCCAAATGCGAACGTGCATAATGCAAGTATACTTTTTGATTTAAACATTGGTTATTCAATTTCTAGTTATTTTTCTGCCATTTGCATTACCAAACAGCACTCCTTCCGTAATCGCCCATTGTGCCACAGGTGTACGCAAGTCTCTAAATACAGTAAAAGGATGTACGATAAAATTCCGCTAAAAATGGGGAAATCACAATACATCTGAGGATAAACCAGCCTATTTAATCGCCACCAACAACACCCAAGTAATTGTTTTTATTGAATTTAAAAGTAATAAACAATGTAAGCAATATACGTACAAGCTCTTACTTTTTCATACGCAACTAAGCAAGTTAATAGAGAGAGACAATATTGTCTATGCCGCATGTTACAAATCTGCTTACCTCATTATTACGTATGATCCGATATTGTGGCGCTAGCCTTCCCTTCTTTTTAACGAAGGGAAGATTTAACAATAAGGCTTACACCTATTTTATAGCTAAAATCAATAAAGCATTTCCAACATCGGTTGGTCTAGGAGCGATCAATGAAAAACTCTCTCAGTTTTACTCATCTATTAAAAGTTGGCTTGATATCAATCGCAGCTTTGATGGGTGGATGCACTCAAGGAGATTGGCGTACCGCAAGCAGAGAACCTGCCGGTATCGCGCCTGACCCTTCCAATGTGAAACATGCCGTAATTGAGTTTTATGCCGCAGATGCATTTGGTTGGCGAGGCTGGTTTGCGGTGCACACTTGGTTTGCGATAAAGCCTGAAAATGCGAACGAATATACCGTGTATGAAGTGGTCGGGTGGCGCGTGAATCGTGGACAACCCGCTCTGTATCAATACCAAACGGGCACACCAGATCGCTACTGGTATGGTGCGAAGCCAGAAAAAATACTCTCAATACAAGGTGAAAAAGCCGATAAACTTATCCCCAAAATACAAAGCGTTATCAACCAATACCCTTGGGCTGAAGAATACACGTTGTTTCCAGGACCAAATAGCAATACATTCCCGGCTTGGGTGGGCAAGCAAATTCCGGAGTTAGAACTCGACTTGCCATTTAGAGCAATTGGTAGCGGCTACGCCAACGAGTAAAACAAAAGCTTGGTAACTGGCGCGTTTTACGTTCAGCGCATAGCACTATACCTATTGTGCGTCTTCACCTAACTCGGTTCTGTTTCTTCCGTTGCGTTTTGCTTTATACAGAGCGTTGTCAGCGTCTTTCATTACCGCTTCAATTGGCATATCGTTGCCTTTCCAGTGAGAAACTCCAAGTGATACCGTTACCTTACCAACGACCAGGAAATCGTGTTTTTCTACGTTATGCCTAATCCGCTCTGCGACATCAACCGCGTGATGAACATCCGTCGCTTCAAGGAACATCATGAACTCTTCCCCACCGGAACGGCAAAGATGATCATTCGCTCGGGCTTGCTCTTTCATCAACTGAGCGAATTCTTTGAGTAGATTGTCACCCACATCATGACCATAGTTATCATTGACGCTCTTAAAATGATCAATATCCAAAGCTAAAATAGAAAAAGCGGTGTTTTCTTGCTTAAACAAGCCTAGAACTTTGTCTAAGCCGCGTCGATTTAACAACCCAGTCATCGCGTCTGTTAGCGTATCCAGTTGCAGCTTATCAATGGTTTTTGAAACGATACCAAACGCTTTGAGGAAACTGAGCTTCAAATGTGAAGCCTCAAAATACCAAGACTTAACCAGCTTCAAATCATCGATGGATGAAGAGTGTTCTTCCACTCCTCGAACAGCGCCAGCCAGTTGCCATAATGGTCTTGAAATAAGTAGAGAGAAGAACCAGATCAACAGCAGAGTTAATAAACCAATTGGAATCGATTTGAAAAATACACTCCACATCTGCTCATCTAGCACCATTAACGTCATTGATTTCGGGCGCTGAGCGACAATTCCCCACCCTGATGATTCAACTGGTGCATACCCTGCTAGCATTTCAACACCGCGAGAGTTCACAATTTCTTTGTTACCACGCTGACCCATTGTCACGGCGTTAATTGCCATATTATCGTTGATCACTTCACCAACCCGCGATTTATCTGGGTGGTAGATCAGCGTATTGCTTTCGTCCACAACGTAAAGGAAAGAGCCATCTTTGTAAGCATGCTGGCTAAGTAATTCCGCAAGAATATTGTCCTTCTCTAAATAGATAGTACCGCCGATATAGCCTAAATATTCATTGGACTGAGAAAATATAGGGTATGAGATCGTTAACAGATAATTTCCTGCGGGTGAGATGAATGGCTCAGTGACAACGGGCGCTTGAGCATTTAAAGATTGACGTTTTCTTTCACCAACGAGCTTTACACCTTTCACCTGAAGTGTCTCTGGTGATACAGAAATAATGACGCCTTTCGCATTAACGACAACCACAGAGTTGAATGATTTGGTTTGCTTTCTCAGCCTCTCCGCCTCTTCGTCAAGAAACTGAGCATCGTGCATCTTATCTTTTAGCAAGTTCGCACTGTATTTTAGCTGCGACATTGAGCTTTCTATGAAAGAGTCCGTCATTTCTGACATTTTTTGCGCATAAACGCGGTTGGACTCTAACGTGTTATTGATGATGAGATCTCGTTGCACTCGATAGATCGAATAAAACGCATTGATCAAAGTGACAAGCACACTGAAAACACACAGGATTACAATAAGGTTTCTAAGATTAAGTTTTTCTTTTCTTCTAAAGGACATTTGCCAACTGCCAGCTTCGATGGCTTTTTGTATGAATGAGCGTATAGGTTATATGAAATCGATTTAATTTTCAGGTAGGAAGTTGGGAGCAATATTAAATATTTTCTCACATAATAGGACGCAAAATGAGCTAATAAGAGAATTCAGTGACACAAAATAAATGCCGTGCCACTGTAATATCGCACAACTTTAAGCAAGCTCTGTGCTGGTCATTACCATTGCCTTTAATACATCGACAACAAGCTGATGATCATCTAACTGCGGTAAACCCGATACCGTCACAACCCCAACTAAACCAGAACCCAAGATTCGAATTGGGAACGCGCCGCCATGAGCACGATACTCACGCGCATCGAGATGTGGCTGATTTTCAAAATCACGCTGCTTTTGCTTATTGTACAGCGAGAGGTAGTAAGAGCTGTGACCATATCTCAATACTGAGTTTCGCTTTCTACGAACCCAATCCAAATGGTCAGCGCACGTTCCTGTCATCGCGTATTGAAATAGCGTTTGTCCAAAACCGTAGACCTCAATAGCCACAGCCGCGTCACAGGCTTCCGCCGCTTCTTTTAAAGCTAAACCAATAGACCACGCAACTTGATGGTTAAACTCTTTCAATTGAAGCTCATGCTCTTGTTGAGCGACGAGCTCAAGCGTTAAGCTCACGATTTCACCTGAATCGTTTTACCCGTTTTACTGCTTTCCAATGCCATCTCAATCAGAGCGATATTCTGTACTGCTTGAACGGCAGGAACCGGGTTATCAGTACCCAAACGAATGGCATTTGCTACACCAACAAAATAAGCTTGATACGCACCTCTCTCCGTTTTAATAGTTTGCGCACCGTCTTCGTCGTAGCGGACACCGTATAGCGCCTCGTCCTCTTCTGACCAAGCATCGTTCTCCGGTAATCGGCCTTCTTTTAAGTAACCTTCTTGAGGATCTAATCCGTATTTTTCATATTTAGCCTCAGTACCCAATACTTTATAACGCAGGTTTGGTTCTGGGCTGTATAAGTTTGAATGTAAATGCACAATATGATCTGGGTAATGAAGCACTAAGTTGTAGTAATCAATCGTCGTCGCGCCCGGACGCATCATTCGACACTGTGCGTCTATCGCGTCTGGCAAACCAAATAACACCAAGGCCTGATCGAGAAGATGGGGAGCAAGATCGAATAAAATACCACCGCCATCTTGAGCCTGCTCTCGCCAGCGTTGACGAACTTCAGGACGGTAGCGATCAAAGTGCGACTCAAACAGCCTCACATCACCTAACTTACCTTGTTCGATGAGCGATTTAACGGTGAGAAAGTCGCCATCCCAACGCCTATTATGAAAAACGCTCAGAACCAATCCTTTTTCTTCTGCTAAGGCGATCAACTCATTCCCATCTTCTATGCGCGTTACAAACGGTTTTTCGACAATGACATGTTTGCCATTGTTCAACGCGCGCTTTGCGAGCTCGTAGTGCACGTCATTTGGCGCAGTGATGATCACAAGCTCAGCGTCACTGTCATCAAGTAAAGTATTGGCATCAGCAAACCACTGAGCATCTGGCCAATCATTTTGGACCGCTTCCTGTTGACGAGAACTTATTGCGCTCAACATCAAGTTTGGCAGTGCTTTAATGAAGGGTAAGTGGAAAGTTTTTGCTGAATATCCGTAACCAATCACGGCGGTCTTTACGGGATCGTAAGCCATACTAAGATTCCTTATTTCGGTGAAACAACAATACATTCAATATCATTGTGGTCGAGAAGTTGTTGAAAATCTGATTGAGGAGCATGATCGGTAATAACGATGTCGATCTTTGACAAATTACATACATGGTGAAAATTATCGCTTCCAATTTTGCGGGATTCACAAACGACAATGACTTGTTGAGCTTGCTCTATCATGGCTTGTTTCATGGTTGCTTCTAGCTCATTATTTGTCGTCAACCCTCGGGATGACAACGCGCACACACCAATAAACGCCTTATTCACATGATATTGCTTCATTTGCTGTTCTGCTTGTGCACCCAAGATCGCTCTGGCGTAGGGGTCAAAGTGTCCACCTAAGAAATGGACGTCCATTGATTCACTTTTTTCAGCAGCGAGCAGTACGTCAATACTGTTGGTGACCACGTTGAGCTTATCTTCTTCACAGCGTGCTTTTTCTACGTAAAGTGGGAGCAGAGATAAGATAGTACTGGTATCAATAACAAGGTGGTCACGCTCACCCAAAAGCTTAGCGGCCGCTTGAGCGAGGCGATGTTTAGTGTCACTAATTGGTCGATTAGAGTACGCTTCTGTAGAGGAAGATATCGGGGCAAGCATGACGCCACCTCGGATTCTTTGTAATCCCGGTAGTTGGCTCAACTTAACTAAGTCTCGACGCGCTGAATCTCGCGAGATGCCAAAATACTCGCAAACTTCCGATAACGTTATTTTGTTTTGTAGCTCTAGCTTGGCTCTGAGCTCTATCAATCGCTCTTCTTGCGTCATTACTTAAATTCACTTAAGTGGTTTTAAGCAATAATGCCACACAGCATTCAAATAACCAATACGGACGCACGCAATATTTGCTTATGCTGATACCAAACAGAATTGTTAAGTTGAGGAGATGAAGAGCGTTTTGCTCATCACCCCCTATCACAAAATGTTTGGTGTAGTGTTTACGTTGGCTGGGTCGCTACTTTTTCATCGCTTCTTTAAAAACTTGATTCCAATCTTGTTTCATATCGACAAACAGCCAACCTTGCTCTTCACCCACTTTAAATGATTTGTCTAATTTCCCCACGTGAGAGTCTTTATCATACGCCCATTCACGCTTGTCATCCGTGTGATGGATAACCGCTGAAAATCGTGGGCCAGACCCCGCTTTAGTCCACTCTAGCATTTGTAAGTCACCGTCAGAATTACCAAATGCCATCACCGGGCGCTTGCCAATGAAGTTCTGAATCGTGACAGGCTTCACCGCTTTATCATTCACAAAATCAATTTCTGGCAAGCGTTGAATCGCTGGCTTTCCATCAACAACCTGATACTCCGCTTTTAATGTCGTCCCAACGATATTTTGCGTTGGGATCCCGTATACTTCTGGTGCCCAAACACGCATGAAATCAATGCCACCCCCAGAAATTATATAGGTCTGGTAGTCATTTGCTCTCAAGTAGTCGAGTAACTCAAGCATCGGTTGATAAACCATTTCAGTGTATGGCTTTCCCGTCGTAGGATGAACGGCCGTTTTCATCCACTCCTTCACTTCTTGATGGAACTGATCAGTCGACATTCCAGAGTGAGTCGCCATAACAAGCTTCATCACACCTTCAAGGCCTTGCTTGCCAACCCCCTCCAAGTCACCTTTTATTGCCGAAGCAAAAGGTTCTTTTGTTTTCCAATCAGGATGATCAGAGGCCATCTCTTTCACTTTATCGATCGCAAAAAACAGCTGTAGATAAACGGGTTTTTCTGCCCACAGCGTCCCGTCATTATCAAACGTAGCGATCCTTTGGCTTTCAGGAATATAAGCGTCCGAGCCTTGAGTCGTCGTTTTAGTAACAAACGCCATAATAGCTTGCTTCGCACCGGTGTTGTTCCATGACGGCAGAGGATCTTGCACATCAGCAGCAATGCTATAGCTAGACAGAGCAAAACTTGTCGCAAGGACAATCACCTTTAACTTTATAGCCATTTTAATTCCTTATATTGAGGTACGGGATGCAAATCCAAATGAAAGTATAGTTCACGATTAACAAGCGCAATTCAGAGCAACATATGCAACGACATCAGAAAGTGACCTTGTAACTAGAAACACGCTTTAATTAAAGAAGCTTACTGATAAAGTGTTGAGTTCGCTGGCGTCAACCTGCTCTGAAGTACTTTGACGTCCCTTTTTCTGATTAAGCTCATCAATCACATAATCCGGAGCCACTTTCTTAAGTTCCGCTAAACACTGTTCAGACTTGGGGTTATCGTACCGAATGTAGATATCACACACTGCGTAAAGCTGCTCCGGCGCGCCAGAGATCAAATAAGCTTTTTCAAAAGCGTGCACAGATTTTTTAAGATCTAACTCTTCTTGCAGAACACCATTTAAGTACCAAAAATAACTGTTGTTCTTCGCCATGTTAGCGGCCTTTTCAATTTCGCTAGCGGCATCATGCTTCTCACCAAGTCTTACTAGCGCCAATGACTTCGAGTAATGCAAAGCAGCGTTATCAGGAAAAAGTGTGATTGCTTCATCAAGTACTTGGATAGCTTGTCGATCTTTTTGTTGCGCTCGAAAATTGTCCGCATAGCTTAACCAGACTTGGGGGTTACTTGGCATCAGCTTGGTTAGCTCTGGATAAATCAATGCCGCTTTGTCCCACTCTCGATGCCAACGATATACATCGGCAAGGAGTAATCTAGAAACGTTGTCAGTTTTCTGCGACAAGTAGGATGTTAAATCAGTCACCGCGCCTTCAAGTGACTGTTGCTGCTCCGAACTTAAACTGGCGTAATCTCGAACCAAGTTTATCGCTGCGGTAATTCGAACCATTGCATCGTCATCACTTAGCAACGGGGAAACCAGACGCCAGCGATGATCTATCATATAGGGTTGAGCTCCTACAATTGCTGCTTCACGAATTCCAGCATCTGCATCTTTCAAACCACGAGCGACGGCAACCAAAGCGTTTTGGCTGGGGTAGTTGGCCAGTTCACGTAAAGCATCAATACGCTTTTCTGAAGACAACTTCTTGTTTTGTGCATCATAAGACAACTTTTCGACTTGCTGTACTAGCGTCATTGGTTCTTCTTGAGATGCTATCTCAACGGGTGAAACTCTATCTGAATTGAGCGGAGGTTTATCTTGAGCCCAAGCGCCTTGGCTTAACGCTACACTCAGCGTGAAAGTTAAAAGTGACTTCGTAAAACGCGTTATCTTTTGCATTGATGAGACCTTACTTTTATAAAACTGGACCAGTTGAATCTTAGAACTTAGTGTCAAAAACAGGTTGATTAGACGCTTTCAGGTGCAAAGCCTTATCACTGTATTTGCCGTGTACCACAGGGTTGCCCATCGCTCGTAAAATGTACGCCATTGATTTATCGGCATGCGCAAAAAACTTCTTCCAACCTGCACATAGATAGTTAAGGCCGGGCTCACCTTCTCTGGTGCGAATAAAGCGGTTTTTAGGGCATTCTCCAAAGCATGCAAACTGATAATCGCAATTAACACACTGTTGAGGCAGTGTACGACTTTTAGCAAACCCGAATTTCTGCTGGTCAGGGCTATAAGCGAGAGTATCGAGTTTTTCGCGGTGAATATTTCCGATCTTGTATTCCGGGTAAACATAGTGGTCACACGCAAAGACATCACCGTTTGGTTCCATTGCTAAACCTTTGCCACAGATTTCACCTAGCGTGCATAGTGGGTTTTTGCTTCCCATCCATGTTTCCAAACTTGCTTCAAAATACTGTACAAAAACGTTACCAATATCATGCACGACCCACTCATTGAATATCGCGATAAGGAAGTTACCCCATGCTTCATCCGCCACACAAAATGGCTCGACAACTGAATCCTTGTGGCCGGGAATCAGACGTTTATCACCTTGCATTAGTTGCTCATTGGGCTTCCAAGTTTGTGGCGCTGTTGTTCTGAAAGTTTTCTGCTCAACAATCGGAATAAACTGCATTTGAGGGGAACGTACTTCATCTCGTAAGAAGCGATACACTTCCAATGGGTTTCGGCTGGTCAAGTTGTTCACGCACGTAAGCGTTGCAAACTTCACTTCATGCTTATGTAATAGATCAACGGCGCTCATCACTTGTTTAAATGTGCCTCTTCCCGCTCGATTTGTTCGGTAAGCGTTGTGCATCATCTCAGGGCCATCGATGCTTAAACCGACAAGAAAGTGGTTCGCTTTTAGAAACTCGCACCACTCATCATTAAGAAGCGTGCCATTAGTCTGAAGATCATTAGAGATCGTAATACCATGAGGGCGGTATTGATCTTGTAGTTCAACAATTCTTTTGAAGTAATCCAACCCCAGCATGGTCGGCTCTCCACCTTGCCAAGAGAAGATAATTTCAGGTGTGTTCTGCCCTTCTATGTATTGGCGGATATAGCTCTCTAAGGTTTCGTCATCCATTATTGGCGAGCACCCTTGCTTATATTCCAACAAATCTTGTTTGCTTAAGTAATAACAATAAGTGCAATCGATGTTGCAAGCAGCACCAATGGGCTTTGCCATCACATGTAAACGCTTAGATGCTTTTCCGTTGAACTGCGGCCCTTGAATTATGTGCATTCATCACCTTCTTAGTTGCTAACCTGTCCCCAATGATGTCAAACCTAATCATCGAGTTAATCGCCTAGGGTGATGATAATGTTCAATTATTCTCGGCGCTTGTTATAGTGTGTATAACCGTTTGTTATGGTTTTGCTTGCTAGACTTTCTGACCAAAGTCGTTGACGGAGTCGCCGAATGAAGCATCCCAAAAGTAAGATTATTTCCTTTGTCTCAACCATGTCGGTCACGCTGATAATTAATGGGTGTGCAACAACCCCACCACACTCTCTCGCTCAGAAAATCGATCAAGATATGGTTCTTGTCGAAGGTGGGCAGTTTACGATGGGCGCAGATAATCCATCAGCCAAAAAGTCAGAGCGCCCAGCTCGCACTGTTAACGTTGATGGATTCTATTTGTCAAAATTCGAGGTAACTCAATCGGTCTTTGAAGCTGTCACTGGCTCCTCTCTGAGCTACTTTCGAGATCCAAATACACCCGTCAATAATATTAGTTGGCAACAAGCCAATTATTTCATTAAGAAATTGAATGAAAAAACGGGAGAGCATTACCGTCTACCAACAGAAGCTGAATGGGAGTTTGCCGCTAAAGGCGGAATTTTAAGTAAAGGCTTCACTTTTTCTGGATCAAACAATATTGACGATGTGGCTTGGTATGCGAATAACTCGCACAATAAGGCTCATAAGGTAGGTCAAAAGCAACCAAACGAGCTCGGGTTGTACGATATGACAGGTAACGTAGGCGAGTTTGTGATTGATGCTTTTGACGAAGGTTATTACAAAACAGCGCCCAGTGATAATCCGGTAAACACAAAAGAGGAAAAAGAAAGCCTTGCACACAAGTCTGTACGTGGCGGCAGCTTTGCTTATGACGCAGACGAATCTGAAAACTATCGCCGCGATTTTGCCAGCCAATCCGTCATTATGTCTGACATGGGCCTTAGACTAGCGAAAGACGTAGACTAAACTAAGTAGAGAAAGTGGCGCGATAAAGGCTCCACTTTTTACTATTGGTGTTTAATCTCTACAGATTCGCAATAGATGCTTTCAGCTGATCAATAGCCTGCTTAGGAGCATAATTACTCAGCTCTTTTAGACACCTATCGAAAGCAAAAGCGACAACGCCTTTTTTATGATTTCTCGCTAGAACTTCGCATTGAGCATATAAATGTTGAGGGTTCCCACCGACTTTAAACGCAGTCTGCAATGCCTTACTGGCTTCCAGAACGTCACTTTTTTCCAAAGCTAGACCATAAACATACCAGTAGTGAGCGTTAGTCTTTCCTAGTTCTGCGGCATGTTTAAGTAGGGCTTTGGCCTCATCTTCCTTGCCTTGGCGTAACAAAGAAAGACCGGCACTGTAAGGTAATGAGCTGGATCTAGGCTGAGCTTTCATCCCTTGTTGTAACACCGAGAGCGCAGCTTTTTCTTTCCCAAGGCGTCTATACAGGTCCGATAAATTCACGTAACTATTTTCGAAATAAGGCTCGATACTTATCGCTTCTTGGTATAACGCAATTGCCTTATCGATTTCGCCTAAGCTGCGGTATACATTTGCCAAATTGGTTCTACCAAAACCACGATCGGCGTTAAACTTTTGAATGTCCATGTACTCTTCAAGCGGTGGTTGAATCCTATCTTTTTGTAACGGCGTCATTTGCGCATAGCTGGTCACTAATACCGAAGCCGCCTCCGCCCTCACTGAAAGTACGGGATCATCCAGCAGTGGTTCTAAAATTCGCCATCGATCATGAAACTCATAACCAGACGAGCCCGCGACTGCGCCGAGTCTAATCATTTCATTCTCATTTTTAACGGCCCTTGCGAGCGAAACTGTCGTATTTTGGTCAGTATTACCGCCCGTTCGCTCTAATGCAGAAGCTCGTATGATGTCTTTTAATGATGAATCCTGAGCAGAGTAAGCCAGAGCATTCGCCGCCCCTTTGTGCCCAATTGCATCGGCATAAAACGCGACAGCAAAGTGTTGTTGATTGCGGTATTGAGAGTGAGGAAACCATTCGGCTATCTGCGCATCCGCCCACTGGTTACTCTTATCCTCATGACAAGACGCACATACATTAGGCGTGTCGATGTGTTTACTCAAGTCAGGTCTAGGTACGTGCCAACTGTGGTCTCTACGAGGATCGACTTGCATATAAGTCGTTTCTGGCATGTGACAAGTCGTACATTGTGACGCTTTGGCTCCCGCTTCATGGAAGGTGTGGTTTTCTGGGGTATATTCTGACGCAATATGACATTGTGAACATACCGCCTCTTCTGGGATGTTTAGCTTTGCCGAATGAGGATCGTGGCAATTGGTGCATGTTACGCCTTTTTCAGCCATTTCAGACTGAAGAAATGAACCGTAAACATAGTCTTCATCGTAAATTTGGCCATCGTGGTAGTAGAGTTCTGGAGTGATCAGGCTTAACCGATATTTATCGAAAAATGAGCCTTGAATGTGATCACCTGTCTCATTTAACTGCGTTCGACGGCTGTGACATTGTGCGCACGTCTGAACTTGATTTGTTTCTGCGATTGCTTTTGGTTGTAACGTTCTGTGGCCCTTCTCAAATACCCACTCGGTTACCGCTTTAGATAAATTTCGGTCAAAACCATAGTGACTATCTGTATCGAAAGAGCCTCCTGTAGATGCGGACTTTTTCGCCAACTCGATGTGTCCACTTGCAGGGCCATGACACGCTTCACAACCAACATTGATCTCGGACCAAGACGTGTTGTAGGTATTTTTGATTGCGTCATAGTTCTTCTTTACATTGGTCGAATGACAGTCTGCACACATGAAATTCCAATTTTGCCCAGTGTTAGTCCAGTAAAACTCATCTGTCGTTGTTGTCTCTGGATAAAGGTGAAACCAGCGCTGACCACCTTCCGATTTCGTCCTTGAATCCCACGCAAAAGGAATGAGCTGTACACGACCATCTTCAAACTCCACCATATATTGCTGTAACGGTTCCCAGCCAAATGTGTAGCTAATTTTATAATCGTGCCATTGACCATCAGGGCCTTGAATATTGACCCAATATTCCTCGCCTTGTCTAAAAAAACGGTTGGGTTGACCATCATGCGTCACTGTGCGGTTATCAAAATCACCTTGAACAGATTCTGAGTTTGCATGTTTCATTGCCATATCGTGATGAGAGCCCTTCCAAGCCTCCACCTCTTGTTGGTGACATTCCGCGCACGTTTGCGTGCCGACATATTCCAACCCAAGCTTCGTGGTATTTTGGGGACTCTCTATCACTGATGCCTGGGGAAAAAACGAACCACTCACCATGACGATACCCAGAAATAAACACCGAAACCGACCTACCCACTGACTCATAACTATCCTTAGTATTTAGATGGTGCAACTTGAATCAATATAGTCGCTAACCCCTTGGTTATACAAATAATTAGAAGTGAAAGACCTTCAAAATGAGTGCTCCATTCTTCGTCCCCCGATTAGGGAGTATCTCGGTGTTTTTGCTGAAACTTTATTCGTCTCACCAGCAACCTGCTCTGGTATTCATTAGTGACCCATCTCTATTTTTAAAACCTCCCCAAACCATCAGAATGACAAGTATTTTTCTTTAGAAACAAATAGTTAAATACCCTCAATAACTTATGGTTATAAAGAGTATAAGAGGATTTTTCTATACACATCATTAACTTATGCAGCACCTAAGCACAAGGTTTACTTGTGCTTCTCGTTACTCTCAACCATCTGGAGTTTTTTATGGCAAACCAATTGAGAAAAATCGCAGTAGGCGTCGGGCTGTTAGCAACGTCCAGCGCAGCGATGGCGGCAGACAAACCCAACATACTCGCAATTTTCGGTGACGATGTCGGTTACTGGAGCATCAGCGCATATAACCAAGGTATGATGCGTTACAAAACCCCTAACATCGATCGTATCGCGAACGAAGGTGCTTTGTTTACAGACCATTACGGCCAACAGTCTTGTACTGCGGGTCGAGCAGCATTCATTACTGGCGAAGAACCATTTCGCACTGGCTTGCTGACAATTGGTATGCCGGGTTCCGACCATGGGATTCCAGATTGGGCACCAACTATTGCTGACTTACTAAAAGACCAAGGTTATATGACAGCTCAGTTCGGTAAAAACCACTTGGGCGATCAAGATAAGCACCTACCTACCAATCATGGTTTTGATGAATTCTTTGGTAACTTGTACCACCTTAATGCAGAAGAAGAGCCCGAAACCTACTATTACCCTAAAGACCCAGAGTTCCGTAAAAACTATGGTCCTCGTGGTGTAATTAAATCTTATGCCGACGGTAAGATTGAAGATACTGGCCCAATGACGCGTAAACGCATGGAACACGCGGACGAAGAGTTCCTCGAAAGCACTTTATCGTTTATGGAGAAAGCTGTTAAAGCAGATAAGCCTTTCTTCATCTGGCATAACTCTACGCGCATGCACGTGTGGACCCGATTACAAGAAAAGTACCGAGGTAAATCCGGTGTTAGCATTTACGCTGATGGCATGTTAGAGCATGACGATCAAGTCGGCGTATTGCTCGACAAACTCGATGAGTTAGGCGTTGCTGACAACACCATCGTTATTTATACAACAGATAACGGCGCAGAGACCATGACTTGGCCTGATGGGGGCGCAACCCCATTCCATGGTGAGAAAGGCACGACTTGGGAAGGCGGTATGCGTGTGCCTCAACTTGTGCGTTGGCCAGGTGTCATTAAGCCAGGAACGAAAATCAACGAAATGATGGCTCATCAAGACTGGTTGCCAACATTGTTGGCGGCAGCTGGCGTTCCTGACGTGAAAGAAAAGCTTGCTGAAGGTTACAAAGCAAATGGTAAAGACTGGCGTGTCCATATAGACGGCTACAACTTCATGCCATACTTCGAGGGAAAAGAAGAGAAAGGACCACGTGAGTCTCTGCTCTACTTCACCTCAAATGGTGAACTAAACGCAGTACGCTGGAATGACTGGAAACTTCACTTTGCAACTCTGGAAGGAAACCTAAGCGACGCCGTGCGATCTGTACCAAACTGGCCTAAGATCATTCACTTACGTGCTGACCCATTTGAAAAAGGTCCTAGCGAGTCACAAATGTACCTACGTTGGATGGCAGACAACATGTGGTTGTTTGTACCAATTCAAGACGTTGTTGGCGACTTCTTTAAAACGTTACCTGAATACCCAATGCAACGCGGTACAACTATGAACCCTGCTTCTTTAAATTACGACTCTTTGCAGATGCAAGAAAAGATGCAGCAGTTAGAAATGCTTAAACAAGAAGTGAATAAAGTTAAGTAATTTAATTAATCACTCTAGATTGCGTTACTGAGCCAGCAGAGTTCTGCTGGCTTATCTGTATCTCTACGGACACACTTAGCTCGGTAGTTTACTCCATGCAAAGCGGGCCTATATTGAGAACACAGAAAAACAAAAAAGGAGAGCAAACCTGCTCTCCTTTGTATTTTAACCGTGAACAAACTAAGCGACGTTAACCGATTTAGTTAAACTATTGCTCTGAAAGAATTCATCATGTAATGCGCAAATCGCACGCTGATATTCTTTATCACCCACTACGAACTGAACGTTTACATTTCTCATTGATGAGTGAAGTGCAACTGGCGTTACGCCATTGTTCATCAAAGAAAGTACACCTTTCGCTAGTGTCTTGTTAGTGTCAATTTGAGAACCGATGGCTGAAATCAGCGCGACCATACGGCCTTTAATCGACGCATTCGGATAGCGTTTTTCAGCTTTATACAATACTTTGTTCAAGCTATCAGTACTGCCACCTAGATAGTAAGTAATAGAGTTCGCGTTCATCTCTTTACCAACTAAACTTACGCGCGCATCAGAGATAATTTCCATTAATTCGTAGCTAACGTTATCGGCTTTTCCCACCATCGCTTGGTCAAACAAATGCAGTGCAAACACTTTTTCTTTACCTGCGATAATTTCGACTTTGTCTTCTTCTGGGCGGTAGCTTGAAGAGATCAAAGTGCCTTCGTGTTCAGGTTCAAATGTATTTTTAATCTGTAGCTCAATACCACTCTCACGTAAACCTGCGGCTGCATTTGGGTGAATCGCTTCCATGCCAAGGTTAGCAAGTTGGTCTGCTACATCATAGTTTGTACTACCAATTGGCAAAACTTTTTCAGGACCAACAACACGCGGGTCTGCAGAGCTCAAGTGGTACTCTTTGTGAATTACCGCTAAATCCGCTTTTGTTATCGCTGCAATTCGGCTAAATGTCATCTCACTATAACCTCGGTCATAAGTGTGCATTAGGCCTTCCTTACAGTAAGCATAACCTGTAACGATTGGCAGTTCTTTTGACACATCGATATCAGCAAACGCATCACTGATCGATTCATCAAGGCTTCTTGGCGCTTGATTGTCCCAACCGGACAGGTCAACGAACTTAGCGTTAATACCCATATTTTTTAGTTTCAGTGCCGTGTTGTAAGCACTGTGCGCCTCACCGATAGACGACAGAAACTCTCGAATTTGAGGCAAATACTGACGTAGCGAAAACTGACCGTACTGACACGTTTCTAAAATGTTCGCAATACAGTTTTTTGCTTCAGCAATACGTGAGCGAATGAATTTGTCTGCACGGATACGGTTCATTGGGTCCGCGAAAATATTTTCATTTGTGAGCAGCATACGGCTTTCTACATATGCTAGCGCTTCTTCCCATTTGTCATCACGTTTCGCGATAAGCTGATAAACACCTGGCTTACTGGTTTTTTTACATTCGAGTAGCGCGTCGGTCATACCGCCGTATGCAGAGACGACAAAGATACGATTGTATGGCGATTTAGGACGAAGAATAATGTTGTCGAGAACAGCATCAAATGCTGTCATTGATGTACCGCCGATTTTTTCTACGGTAAATGTCATGATAAGCCTTTTTTGATTGGTAACTTTAAAAGAAAAAAGAAGAGATAGTTGATCGTGGGGCGACAAGCACCCCACCTCTATCTTTTAGTCAACGAGAGGATAAACACCATTTTCATCGTGCACTTCAGCGCCGGTAATTGGTGGGTTGAATACACACGCCATTACCATTTCTTTGTTCTTATAAGCTCTCAAGTAGTGCTCATCGTGTTTATCAAGGATGTATAACGTACCCGGTTTAATCGGGTAAGTTTCTCCACCAACGACTTCAATTTCACCTTCACCGCTCATACAAAAAACCGATTCTAGGTGATTTTGATAGTGAATGTGTGTTTCAGTACCTTCATAAATCGTAGTAATGTGGAAAGAAAAACCCATGTTGTCATCTTTCAACAACATACGGACACTTTCCCAGTTATCTGAAACCACACGTCGCTCACTGTTGCGACACTCATCGAGTGTTCTGACGATCATAATTAATAATCCTTATTAAGATGCTTGTTTGAAATGTTTCGCAGCGATGGTTTCCACTGCACTTTCAAAGATGCTTAGTCCTTGGTCTAATTCTGACTCGCTAATCGTAAGTGGGCAGAAGAACTTAACGACTTCGTCGTCAGGGCCAGCTGTCTCAATTACCATTCCGTTTTCGAAACAGTTTTTCGCGATTTCAGATGCCATATCACCGTTGATACACTCAATACCAACCATCATGCCGCGACCTTTTTTCTGCACAAACATTTGTGGGAAGCGACGAACGCAGCGATCAATAACAGCACTTACTTTGTCTGAACACTGCTTGATGTGTGTTTCAAAGTCATCATTTGCCCAATAAATTTCTAATGCTTTCGCCGCGGTAATAAATGCATGGTTGTTGCCACGGAACGTGCCGTTATGCTCACCTGGCTTCCACTGGTCTAGCTCTGGTTTAAGTAGAACGACGGCCATTGGCAAACCGTAACCACCGATCGATTTCGATAGTGTCACGATATCTGGTTGAATACCTGACGGCTCAAAGCTAAAGAAAGTACCTGTGCGTCCACAACCAGCTTGAATGTCATCGACAATCACAAGAATGTCATTGGCTTTACAGATTTTGCTCAAACGTTGTAACCACTCGTTTGAAGCAGCATTTAAACCACCCTCGCCCTGCACAGTTTCAAGAAGTACAGCGGCTGGTTTATCCATACCTGCAGAGTTGTCGTTTAGCATGGTTTCGAACAATGCTAGACCATCAACGCCAGCGTAACCTTCAAATGGAATACGAGTGACGTTACTTAAGCTAGAACCGTTACCTTGTCTGTGATGCTGGTTACCCGTTGCAGCCAGTGCGCCAGCTGTACAACCGTGGAAACCGTTGGTAAATGCAACAACGCTGTCGCGACCTTTTACTTTTTTCGCTAACTTAAGTGCTGCCTCAACGGCGTTAGTACCGGTTGGGCCAGTAAACTGAACTTTGTAGTCCAAGTTTCTTGGTTTAAGGATGTAAGTATCCAACGCTTCAAGAAACGATGCTTTCGCTTCTGAGTGCATATCCAAACCGTGAGTAATACCGTCCATCTCAATGTACTCAAGCAGTGCTTGCTTAAGTACTGGGTTGTTATGGCCGTAATTTAGAGATCCCGCTCCAGCAAGGAAGTCTAAGTATCGTTCACCTTGTTCTGTTTCCAGCCAGCAGCCTTTCGCTTTACGAAAAACGACTGGGAAATTGTTTGAATATGAGCGTACATTGGATTCCTGCTTTTTGAAAATATCCATGATGAGACCGTTTTTAATTCCTATTGTTTGAGGATTATTTGAGAGGAATGCGATACAAATATTCTGTATCGTGTTTGCCTTTAAAGTGGGCTTCTTCGTCCAAAAATGTGCTTACTTGGCCAGAGTTGCCGTTCATCGCATCTAACTTTTTGAACAATGCCCAAGAGGCTTTATTATCTTCCGTGATGGTAGTTTCTACCGATTTAACACCGCCCAATTCCTCTCGGGTGAGAAGTTCTTTCAACATGCGGAATGCTAAACCGTGACCTCTAAAGCGAGGTGAGACTGCAACTTGCCAGACAAATAAAACGTCTTGCTCGTCTGGTTTCTGATAACCGGAAATGAAACCTGCGATTTCGCCTTTTTGCTCAACCAAAATACTGGTTTTGCTGAAATGCGTAGACTGTAGGAAATTGCAATAAGATGAGTTCATGTCCAATGGAGGACAGTCTGCAATTAAGCTGTAAATGTCGTCACCATCAGAGATTTTAGGCTCACGAAAAATCCATTTTTTACTTGAGTCTTCTCCAATCTCTGGATAAAGAACCCAAGGTGCTGATGTGATCATGTGGAAATACATATCCTTTGAGGTCTAATTAAATTTCCTTTTTATTATGGGCATTCCTCGCGACTAAAAATCAAATAATCCGCCTTTTTATCGGTATTTTTGTGACAAATGTCACAAAAATACCCCATTTAACCAAATCTTAAAATAGTTCGAGGTCTAATTTATTAAAAAATCACTTAAAGAATAAGTATAAAAAATGAACAGAAAAAACAGTCCTCCATGGTCTTCATTTCTCAGCAAAAAATTCAAAAATCAAAAAAAACGGCATGCTTTCGCATGCCGCTTTATTCAAATATTTAACTGCTGATGTTGGTTATTTCGATTTCTTCTTAGAAACCGCTTTTGGACGAGGTTCATCCATCAAGCCTTTTACTAGAGAAACCGTTGCAACAAGCAGAACAATCGTAAATGGTAGGCCTGTGGTCACGGCCATTGCTTGAGCTGCCGCTAGGCCACCACCAAGCATCAATGCAATCGCAACTAAGCCTTCAAACGTACACCAGAACACGCGTTGAGGCGTTGGCGCATCGACCTTACCGCCCGCAGCAATAGTATCAATAACCAGTGAACCAGAGTCTGAAGAGGTAATGAAGAATACCACCACCAAAATAATACCGACGAAAGATGTAATTTCAGCTAGAGGCATCACATCTAACATGGCAAATAGTTTTAACGGTAATTCCGCGTTGAACACGGCTTCATAACCATCGCTCACGTATTGGCTTATAGCGTTACCACCAAAAGCGGTCATCCATAACACACAAACAGAAGAAGGGATAAGGATAACGCAAATAATGAACTCACGAACGGAACGACCACGAGATACACGCGCAATGAACATACCTACAAATGGTGACCAAGAAATCCACCAAGCCCAGTAGAATGCTGTCCAACCTTGAGAATAGTTTACGTCTTCTCGTCCAAATGGCATTGATAGGGCAGGAATATTAGCCACATATGACACTATATTTTCGAAGAAGCCCGTTAAAATCGCGATCGTCGGGCCGACAACAATAACAAAAAGCAGTAAAAGCGCAGCGAGACCCATGTTGATCTCAGATAAGATTTTCACGCCTTTGTCTAGTCCCGCAACAACTGAGATTAAAGCGAGTGCGGTGATGCCAATAATCAATAGTACCTGCGTAGTATTCGTCATTGGAACATCAAACAGGAAGTTCAAACCCGTTGCGGCTTGAGACGCACCGTAACCTAGAGACGTTGCCAGACCAAAAACTGTCGCGACAACGGCAAGAATGTCGATAATGTGACCAGTCCAACCCCATACACGCTCACCAAACAGTGGGTAAAAAATGGATCGCATGGTAAGTGGTAAGCCTTTGTTAAACGAGAAAATCGCCAAACCAAGAGCCAATAGCGCATAGATTGACCACGGATGAAGCGCCCAGTGGTAAATCGTCGCCGCCATGCCTAGTGCAGATGCAGCACTTGCATCGCCTTCTGCACCACCTAGAGGGGCCCAGTCAGTACGAACACCGTTCTCAACGTTCACGCCACCAATAGCAGAACTAAAATGAGACATAGGTTCTGATACACCAAAGAACACCAGACCGATACCCATACCTGCTGCAAAGAGCATTGCCAGCCAACCCGCATAGGAATAATCTGGCGTCGCTTCTGTACCGCCGATTCGTACCCGACCTAGCGGTGTAAAAATCAACCCAACACAGACAATGACAAAAATATTACCAGATGCGAGAAAGAACCAATCCAAATGGTGTAACAAACCCGCTCTTAGATCTGCGAAAAACGGCTCTACCTGTTCTCGAAATAATAGTGTTACTACAACAAATAGGATGATTGCTAAACCAGAAATTGCAAAAACACGGTTATGAATATCAAGGCCAAACGGGCCTACTTTTAACGCGACGTTATCCTGACCAATTTGATAGTCAGTGTCTATCGCGTTTACCTTTCCATCGGGGCGTTGAATGCCACCGTTATTATCGGTGCTCACGGATAATCTCCTTAAAAATACGTGACCAAATTTAAATTACTTTCGTCGGAGTTTGAGTGATGAAATCTCCCATCACTACCAAGCACATGTTCAAAAAACATAGTTCTTATAAGCGGTTACTCAGTCCGCCATAATAATCGCAAAGCCCCCTACCTTTCATTGCATTTTATTGTCTTCATCATAAACAACGCTTATTGCCAAATCGAAGAGATTGGCATGCTTCGATTAAAATGATATTGCAACTGTGCTTGAAACAGTTCAGCAGTTGCCAGCGCATCGGTCAAAGCATGATGAGGTTGATAAGCAGGAAGGCGATACCTTTCACGAGCATGCCCCAGCCTGACAGAGCCTGGCTTCTTACCTTTTAACTTATTGAATAGGCCACTGCATTCACGGCGCTGTATCGCGTGTTCAATGTCTAGCGTATCGACAACGGGAAACTGTATCCCCTCCCCAATGCTATTTAGCAACGCGTTATTAAAAAACTGCCTTTCGATATTT
Source organism: Vibrio sp. J2-4 (assembly GCF_021728155.1). NCBI lineage: Bacteria > Pseudomonadati > Pseudomonadota > Gammaproteobacteria > Vibrionales > Vibrionaceae > Vibrio > Vibrio sp. J2-4. The sequence goes on along the minus strand of NZ_JAKKCN010000001.1, from coordinate 941,149 downwards.
TTATAATGAACAAGCACAACTTTGCCTGACAGCGCATCCAATATTTCCCCTAAAATGTGGGTTAATTGGGGCGCGTTTTTGACTTCAGAATCAGTGATGCCATGAATCACAACTGACTCTTCGTTTAACTCACGATTAGGGTTAACAACCCAATGCGCAGAGCCACTACATTGAACACGATCAATGGTAAACGGCACAAGTCCAATCGTGAGAATTGCATCCTCTTCCGCATTCAAACCTGTCGTTTCAAAATCTACCGAGACAAACGGCACTTCCTCAATTGGTGTTTCCCCATTAACCATCGGTGTCGAGTAATAACGTTTGAGCCTCTCGTCTCTTGCTTCTTTCGCGAGCTGTTTGAATAACGTTGACCACTCTGGCGTCCGAGACGTATCCAACAACGGCTGATCTTTTGCTGCCTTTTTTGAGAACCACATTATTTGCTACTTCTCTGGTATCGGAACTTGATGAAGTTCTGCGCATTACTAAGGATTTGGAAAGCAGCTTTTAAGTTTCGGCGCTCAAACTCTGACATGTTCTCTGGCTCAATGTTGTTATCTGGTTCATCTCCATTTTCGATATCGAGTGCTTGATGACGAATTCGAACCATGTAAATCAATTCCATTGCATCCCTCAAGTCCATTCCTCGCCCTTTAGGTAAAATGCCCGCATCATTGATATCGTCTAAACGGTCAAACGAGTTTTGCGAACGGGAACCAATTGCCAATGAATGTACTCGAATCAAATCTGCCAATGGCGCAGTACCTCTTCTTTTCAAGTTAATAGAATTGCGGTGACGACCATCTTTCTCCATAACAAAATCTTTGAAGAAGCCCAATGGCGGTGTACGACGTATCGCGTTGTAAGCCATACATGCAAGGAAGCGGTTGTTTCTTTTCGCGCGCCTAACAATAAAGCTGCTTAACTGTTCCGCCCACTTCACTCGCCCATGAACACCTAACAAATCAAAAAAGATATTACTGTTTAACAACCTTTCAGGAGTTGGGTTATCTATCCAGTTGCCAAAGCACTCCTCCCACTCCGCTCGGGTTTTTCGCCACTCTGGATTGGTTGCCATAATGTCGCCAGTACAGTAAGCATAGCCGCATGCTGCTAAACCATCACAAACGAATTTGGCAAACTTTTCAAAGTACTCCCCGTGCATCTCAACATCATAACTGTTGTCGAGAATAAGGGCGTTGTCTTGGTCCGTTACAATTAACTGCTCATCCCTGGCCATCGATCCCATAGCGACCAAACAATACGGAATTGGCGCAGGGCCAAGCTCTTGCTCTGCTAATTCAGCCAAACGCTGTTTAAAGCTACTACCAATTACCGACATGGCTCGACCAATCATATGAGCGTTGGCATCTTCATTCACCATTCGTACAAAGCAGTCTTTCACTTGTTCAGAAACTTGCTTGAGATCTTCAACGCTGGTTTGTTGGAAGATGGAGCTAACGAGTAACAAACTGTTTTGAGATTCATAACGGACAATATCCGTCATGCCAATAATTCCTATCGGCTTTTTATCTTTTAAAATAGGGAGATGGTGCACGTTGTAGCGCAACATGGTTAACATGGCTTCAAAGACATAAGCGTTGTAATCCAGAGACACCACGTCATAACTCATGACCTCACTCACTGGGATATTGGTATCAATGCCCTGAGCTAATACGCGAATACATAGATCGCGATCAGTCAATATTCCAAGTAGTTGTTCATCATCTTCTTCTGTGAGTTCTTCTGCTGGGCGAACAATAAGCAAAGAGGTGACATTTTCCTCCGCCATCAGTATCGCGGCTTCTTGAATCGATGCCGTCGCCTCCAACGTTACCGGATCTCTCGCTAAGATTTTACGTGCCTTGGCAGTGGTAAAGTCATTGCTTTCTGAGCGGCTGGATATTGCGCTTCGCAAACGCGCGCTGTCTTCCAGTTCCATGTAGTCAGCAAAGTTTTCAAACTCATCACAAAGCTCGTTGAAAATATCCTCCGGAATACAGTAAACCAAGGTGTCTTCTATCGCTTTGGCAGGCATACGCACACGGTTGTTCATTAACAACCCCATCTGTCCAAACAGTCCACCAGCGTCAATCCTGTTATAGAGTTCGCCTTTACGTCGGTAGATCTCCACAGCGCCGCTTCTCACCATATATAAGTCGCGGATCGTGTCTCCAAAATTGAGTATCTCTGTGCCTTGCCGAAAGTATGCAACCTCGGCATTTAGAGCGATCTTTTTTAACTGCTCTTCGGGTAGATCATCGAAAGGTGGGTACTGGCTAATGAAGTTGAGCACTTCTAACTGTTCGGCTTCCATCTTTTATTCCATACGTTGCCTAAACTACAGCGATAAATATCACCAAGATTGAAATCAATCAATGAATAAATCTAAGAATAACAACACCTAACCTAGTTCGCAGAATAAAACTCCAACCAAAAATTAGAGCTCTAATGTTTTTAAATATAGACCTCTAATCTATTTTTCCTTATAGCTATGCAGATGGGCTGAGTTGAAATGTACTAAAAACTTCAAAATAAATTCAAACCAATGTCATGGAAAAGTTAAGCGAAGACAAAACCAATCGTAAATATCTATTCTTGTTAATAAAAACACTATTTAACCACACCACCTTCATTGTTTATTGTATGCACATAAAATCCAATTAACCGAACCCCATTCGTTGAAAGTTGAACTAAAATTAATTAGAGTACAAATCGTTAAACAGTTATAAACACACAAAAAAGGACAGATAACATGGATCCCATACTGGAAGTTAAGGGACTGTATAAAGTGTTTGGAGAAGACCCAGAAAGAGCCTTCTCGCTTATCGAAAAAGGTATCGATAAGGACGGTATTTTTGAACAGACAGGTTTAACAGTCGGCGTAAACGATGTATCTCTCACCATTAACGAAGGTGAAATTTTCGTAATCATGGGGCTTTCTGGTTCGGGAAAATCTACTCTCGTTCGACTCCTAAACCGACTCATTGAGCCAACGAAAGGCAGTGTTTATCTAAAAGGGAAAGATATTGCCCATATCTCTGAAGACGAACTTCGAGAAGTTCGTCGCAACAATATCTCAATGGTGTTTCAAAGTTTCGCACTTATGCCTCACATGACGGTGATCGAAAACGCTGCATTCGGTTTAGAACTTGCTGGCATTGATGTTAATGAACGTCAGAAAAGTGCCCTTTCCGCTTTGGAAAGAGTTGGCTTAGACCCTTATGCAGAATCTTTCCCTGACGAGTTATCCGGTGGTATGAAACAGCGCGTGGGTTTAGCAAGGGCATTGGCTTGTGACCCAGACATTCTATTAATGGACGAGGCGTTTTCCGCTTTAGACCCATTAATCCGTTCTGAGATGCAGGATGAGCTTATTCGTCTACAAAACGATGACAAACGCACAATTGTCTTCATCTCTCATGATTTGGATGAAGCAATGCGTATTGGTGATCGTATCGCCATCATGCAAAACGGTGAGGTTGTTCAGGTTGGCACACCTGATGAAATATTGCACAGTCCAGCAAATGATTATGTCGAAGCGTTTTTCCGCGGCGTAAACATCGCAAGTGTCTTGACAGCAAAAGATATCGCTCGCAAGAAGCCAGCCGCCGTCTTTAAGAAATCGGAAAATGATGGCCCAGGCTCCGCGATGCAGATTCTGATGGATCATGACCGTGATTACGGCATTGTCGTCGATAAATCTAGCCGATATTCCGGCATCGTGTCTCTTGACTCACTACGTTTGGCTCACAAAGAAAACCGCTCTCTAGCCAGTGCTCAATTGACGGATGAAGTCACTCTTCAGCCAGAGCAGTCAATCAATGACATTTTGGGGCTAGTTGCAGGCGTTCCTTATGCCGTACCTGTCGTTGATGAGCAAGGTACTTACTTTGGTGTCGTGACTAAATCACGTCTTCTACAAACACTAGATAAGGATTAACACGATGTCTTCAGAGCAAACTAACAATGATCCCTGGTCGAATACCGCTCCTGCACAAGATGATCCTTGGTCACAAGGTGTAGGTGCTGACGCTGCCCCAAGTAATGACTGGTTAAGCTCAGAAACTGTAGAGCAAGCGCCATTCGACATTATGACCCCATTCCAAGATGCGGTTCTACCACTTGATAGCTGGGTAGAATCGGGATTGAACTGGTTGGTGGAACATGGTCGCCCAGTTTTCCAAGCAATTCGAGTTCCAATCGACTTTATTCTTACCTCGTTTGAAACTGCTTTGGTGTCCACACCTGCGCCCATCATGGTGCTCATTTTATTTTTGCTGGCGTGGCAGTTTTCCAATGTAAAACTCGGTTTTTCAACACTTGTATCCCTTGTTTTTATCGGCCTAATTGGTGCGTGGTCACAGGCGATGACAACGCTCGCACTGGTTTTAACCGCCGTCTTCTTCTGTTTGCTTATCGGGCTACCGATGGGGATATGGTTGGCGAGAAGCCAAACCGCAGCCAAATTTGTTAGACCAATACTCGATGCAATGCAAACGACCCCCGCGTTCGTTTATCTAGTGCCAATCGTTATGCTATTCGGTATTGGTAACGTTCCTGGCGTTGTAGTAACCATCATTTTCGCACTGCCTCCCGTTGTGCGCCTGACTATTTTAGGGATTCAGCAAGTACCTGAAGAGCTAATCGAAGCGGGCCACTCTTTCGGGGCAAACAAAAAACAGATGCTTTACCGCATCCAATTGCCATTGGCGTTACCAACGATTATGGCAGGGGTAAACCAAACCTTGATGCTTTCACTTTCTATGGTTGTGATCGCTTCAATGATTGCGGTTGGCGGCTTGGGCCAAATGGTACTTCGTGGTATCGGCCGACTTGATATGGGTCTTGCTGCCGTCGGTGGCTTAGGCATCGTAATTCTTGCCATTTTATTAGACCGTATTACCCAAGTATTAGGGGTTAATGCGGGTAACACCAAGCTTCGCTGGTATCACACAGGTCCTGTTTCATACCTATTAAAACTGAAAACAAAGACGAACCAAGACGATCTAAAACTTAGGAGAAACATCAATGAATAATTCATGGAAGAAAGCGCTCTCTGTTGGAGCTCTAAGTACTATCGCATTTTCAACTTATGGTGTGGCAAGCGAACTACCGGGTGAAGGTGTGACTGTTCAGCCAGTTCAATCAACCGTTGCAGAGGAAACGTTTCAAACATTGATCGTAAACCGTGCACTTGAAGAGCTTGGTTACGACGTAAAACCGACTAAAGAAGTCGATTACAACGTAGGCTATACCTCTATTGCTAAAGGCGACGCCACTTTCTTAGCTGTAGGTTGGTTCCCTCTTCACGCCGATAAGTACACGATGTCTGGCGGTGATGATAAGTTTTTCCGCAAAGGTCAATATGTAAGTGGTGCTGCTCAAGGTTACTTGATCGATAAAAAAACCGCTGAAAAATATGGCATCACAAATATTGGTCAATTAAAAGATCCAAAACTGGCGAAACTTTTCGATGCCAACGGTGACGGTAAAGCGGACTTAACAGGTTGTAACCCAGGTTGGGGTTGTGAAATGGTCGTTGAGCATCAGTTGGATGCGTTCAAGCTTCGTGACACAGTAACGCACAACCAAGGTAACTACGCTGCGATTATCGCTGACACGATTTCTCGTTACAAAAAAGGCGATCCGATTCTTTACTACACTTGGACACCTTACTGGGTAAGTGGCGTCTTAGTTCCGGGTAAAGATGTTGTTTGGTTAGAAGTGCCATTCTCTTCACTTCCTGGTGAGCGTAAGGACATCGACACAACACTAGAGAACGGTAAGAACTACGGCTTTGAGATGAACTCTATGCGCATCGTTGCGAACAAAGAGTTTACTGAAAAGAACCCAGCAGCAGCGAAGCTGTTTGAAATCATCAAGCTAAACATCAATGATGTTAGTGCGCAGAATATGATGATGAGCCAAGGTAAGAACAGCTCAGCAGACATCGAGTCTCATGTAAATGGCTGGATCAAAGCGAACCAGAAAAAGTTCGACGCATGGGTAGACGAAGCTAAAAAAGCAGCCATGTAATCGGCACAACCATTAAAATACGTGACACCTAACTTTAGAGCCAACCGTTCACATCGGTTGGCTCTAATTTTATTCACCGTAGTAAAAAGGGTTACAACAATATTGAGCCCTGCTCCTCAGTATTTTCTTAAAGTTTCTACTTAATTTCATTCCTTAAGAGTTTCTTAAGTTTCGCGTTTTATTTTGTTGATAACCAATCAAACAAAGGAAGCGCTCATGAAACACCATGCACAAATTTCTGCAGATGGCTTTACTTTAGACATCGTCTATCCAATGCATCCGCTTTGGAGCCAAGTTATCGAGCATGTTTCTCAGCGTTATCAAGAAGCATTCTTTGCCGAGCTCAAACAGTTTATGCCGGCGTATTTAACCCTCATCGAAGGCGGTCAAATCATTTCCGTATGCGGCTTTCGCATCGCCGAAAATGAGCCCTTGTTCCTTGAACAGTATTTGGAAGACGATGCCCAAAAGCTGGTTTCTAACGTATTTAACTGCGACGTAAAACGTTCGAACTTAGTGGAATTCGGTCACTTGGCATCTTTTGCTAAGGGCATGTCGTCTCTGCACTTCTACCTCATCGCAGAAATGCTGGTCAATCTCGGTTTTGAATGGTGCATCTTCACCGCGACAGACCCACTTCACGCCATGATGGCGCGCCTAGGGTTGGAGCCTCATATCATCGCGCAGGCCGATCAAAACAAAGTCCCCGATGCCGAGTCCACTTGGGGGTCGTACTACGAACATCAACCGCGTGTGTTAGCTGGCAATTTGCAAAAAGGACTCGAACGTCTTCGATTAATCCAAGAAAGAAAACGCAAACAAGCCTAGATAGAAAAGTAAACGTCGTTAGAAAAGCAAACACAACCAGAACAACTTGGTTAAACACAACGCCAGAATATAGGTGATGTATGAATATTCTCCTCGATGCCATTACAAAATGGGCAAAAACGACACCAGATCGAGTAGCACTTGTCGGCTACGAAGCGAATCAAACGGTTGAACTGACTTACTCTGAATTGTTAAACAAGATCGAACTCGTTGCCGCCGAGCTTATTGCACAGAACATCAAAGCACTCGCGCTACGCGCAGAAAACAGCATCGATTGGGCCATTGTTGATTTGGCGGCGATGGCGGCAGACATAGTCGTCGTACCTATTCCGACTTTTTTCTCTGATGCACAAGTTGAACACACATTAGAGCAATCAGGCGTCGATGCTTTAGTCGGCGATTGGCAAGCATGGTTGGCTTCTCATCCTAAGCAAAGCTTTAACCAGCAAGACCATTCGTTTTCCATTGCAAATTTGCCTTTGCTGCGTCGTAACCAGTTGGGAGATGAAGGTACACAGGTAGCTTATCTACCAGAAACCGGAAAAATCACATTTACGTCTGGCTCGACTGGTCAGCCTAAAGGCGTGTGTTTAAGCAATGATCATTTGTGTTTGGTGGCGAAATCGCTCGCCGACGCAGTAAACAGCGCGGCGCACTCGCACTTAGTGCTGCTTCCGTTATCGACACTTCTCGAGAACATAACAGGCGTTTATGTTCCACTCATGTTGGGCGTGACGTCATATATTTTACCCGGAGAGCAAACCGGCCTACTCGGTTCAAGCCAATTCGAACCGCGTTTGTTTGCACAAGCATTAGCGACCATCAAACCAGAAAGTTTAGTGCTAACACCGGCTTTATTGCTTGCGCTCATTCACATCGCGAAACAGCAGCCCTCTCTTGTGGATTCTCTAAAATTTGTCGCCGTTGGCGGTGCAAGAGTATCGCCACAACTGATTAACACCGCGCATGCGCTGAACATCCCTGCATTTGAAGGTTATGGCTTGTCTGAATGTGGCTCCGTCGTTTGTTTGAATACACCAGCCGCATTTAAAGCAGGAACGTGTGGCAAACCACTTCCCCACGCTCAGATTCGTATCGCGGAAGATGGTGAACTGCTCGTCAAAGGCAACGTTGCTCTTGGTTATTTGAATGAGCCGTTTACTCAAGAATGGTTAGCGACTGGCGACTTAGCCCAAATTGACGCACAAGGCTTTGTCTCTCTCTCGGGGCGTAAGAAAAACCTTATTGTCACCGCGTATGGCAGAAATGTCTCACCGGAGTGGATTGAATCAGAAGCGTTGGCGTTTTTTCCGATGACGCCACTGATCGTTACAGGCGAAAGCCAACAAACATTATGTGCTGTCATTGCCAATAGCGAAGACGTCGAAGCAAAGGTTCATGCATTAAACCGAACGCTACCCGATTATGCTCAAATCCGAACCTTATTGCTGCTGGACAACCCACGAGCCATCTCTGGTTGGTACACGGATAACGGCAAGCTCAAACGAAATCAAATCGAACATGATGTGGCTCAGTTATTAGCGAGCACAACGCCTGAATTAACGCTGCAAGCGCAAAAGATCCAACGCATCGATTTGCCCTTCCAGCAACACATTACGTCTTTCCAAACTGCATCTTAGTTAACGGCTTCTTAAGGAGAAGGTTATGACTTTATTTTTCGAACAACTCAAACAAAGCACTACCGCTGCTCAACAAGCAATGTTAACTGCGCCAGTCATCGCAGACGTTCAACAAGGCAACATTTCCAAAGATATGTATATCGCCTTTCTAACCCAAGCTTACCATCACGTTAAGCACACTGTTCCCTTGCTGATGGCGTGTGGAGGCAGACTATCTGGCGAATACGAATGGGTACGAGATGCCATTGCCGAGTACATCGAGGAAGAGAAAGGCCATCAAGAATGGATTTTAAATGACATCAAAGCGTGCGGCGGCGATGCCGAAGCAGTGCGCAACAACAAAGATGTAGGCCAAGTTGGTGCGCCGATTGAATTGATGGTTTCCTACCTTTACCACAACATTGACCGCCACAACCCACTCGCGCTGTTTGGCATGGTGTGGGTATTAGAAGGCACCAGCGTCGGCATTGGTGGCCAAATGGCAGAAAAAATCCAGTCAACGCTAAGCCTACCGCCTTCAGCAATGACTTACCTAATTTCACACAGCGTGTTAGACCAAGATCATCTGCAATTTTTTGAATCACTGATGAACAAAATCACCAAAGTGGAAGATCAACAAGTCATCATCGACTCCGCAAAAATGGTGTTCGCATTGTACGGACAAATGCTGCGTTCTTTGCCTTCTTTCTCAACCCAACAAGCGGCGTGAGGTGAAGCATGATCATTAACAACAGCACCATTCTCCTGACAGGCGCAACGGGCGGAATTGGGCAAGCCATCGCGCAAGAGTTAGCAAAACGCGGTGCCAGCCTCATTCTTGTTGGGCGAAACGAAGAGAGCTTGCAAACACTACAGCGTGAACTGTCGAATCCAGAGCGCCATAACCTAGTCGTTGCAGACATCACCTCATCAGAAGGATTAACAGCGATTAAAGATCGAGCGCGCCAACATCAAAAAGTGGACGCACTAATTAACAATGCGGGCAGCAACGATTTCTCGTTGTTAAGCCACAAACGACCAACGCAGATTGCAGACGATATCCAACTCAATCTCGTTGCGCCGATGCTGCTGTGCCAATCGGCGTTGACGTGGTTAAAACAGCCTGGGGTAATTCTCAATATTGGTTCCACATTCGGCTCAATTGGCTACCCTGGCTATACCTCCTATTGCGCGGCAAAAGCGGGGTTGCACCGTTTTACCGAATCGCTCGACAGAGAACTGTTCGCAACCGGAATCCGTGCGCTGTATTTGGCACCAAGAGCGACAGAAACCTCACTCAATAGCGATGCCGTCAATGAAATGAATCGACAGCTAGGTAACAAAACGGACTCGCCGCAAGTTGTTGCCGATCACGTTGTCACCATGTTGGAAAAAGAAATTTCCGCGAAATGGATTGGTTGGCCAGAAAAGCTTTTTGCTCGCATCAACCAATTGCTTCCAAGTGTGGTTTCTTCTGCGATTCGTAAGCAACAAGAAACCATTCACCAGTACGTAAACCGAGTCAGTCACTGAAGAGGACATGGACGATGAATACCAAACAACTACTTTGCGCTTTGACGGTTTGTTCAACGTTAGCTTCGACCGCTGCGTTGGCAGGTAATGCTCCACTGCAACAGGTTCAAAAGAAATGGGCGGAATGTCAGTACAGCACGCCCGATGGTGACGAAAAGGAACAATGCTTCCATCGCGCGATTGCCAAAACCAGTATTTATCTCGACAGAGAACCGGGCAATCCCGAACTCACTGTTTGGCTGGCAATCAATAAAGCATCGCTGGCTGGTGCTCAAGGTGGCTTGGGTGCACTATCACTCGCCAAAGAAGCCAAATCTTTACTCGAAGGGGTAATTGCAACTTCACCGCAAGCGCTTGATGGATCTGCATACACCAGTTTAGGTTCTCTGTATTACAAAGTTCCGGGGTGGCCAATTGGCTTTGGTGATGACGATAAAGCCGAAGAAATGTTGAAAAAAGCGTTAGAGATCAATCCAAAAGGCATCGATCCGAACTATTTTTATGGAGACTTCCTTGCAGAAGAAGGTCGAGACAAGGAAGCGAAAGTGTATTTGACTCGCGCAATGCAGGCGTCACCTCGCCCTGACCGACCTTTGGCTGATAAAGGTCGAAAACTGGAAATTAAAGCGACTCTTGGGAGTTTGAAATAATCCATGCGCTTATTACTCGTAGAAGATGACAAACTACTCGGTCAATCCATGGTGACTTCATTAAGTCGCCATGGGTACACCGTGGATTGGGTGGAAAAAGGCTCTGGCGTGACTAGCGCACTCAAAACAGAAGCGTTCACCGCCGTAATATTGGATCTCACTCTCCCCGATATCGATGGATTGGAAGTTCTGCGTAATATTCGCAAAGGCGGATTTAAGCTCCCAGTGATGATACTTACCGCACGAGACGACATTCGCGATCGCGTTCAAGGCCTTGATGGCGGCGCAGATGATTACCTCGGAAAACCGTTTGCACTCGAAGAGTTGCTCGCTCGCTTGCGTGTGTTGATTCGCCGTCAATCCGGTAGTGCAGAAGAAATCATTCAAGTTGGACAGTTATCTTTATCCTTATCGGAACAAAGCATTCGCTACGATGACGCGCCGCTTAAACTCACACGCAATGAATTTAAAATCCTCACCAGTTTGATGACGAACGCCGGACGCGTGCAAAGTAAGGAGCAATTGCAACAATCACTACACGGCTGGGATGAAGGTTCAAGCGACAACGCTATCGAAGTTCATATTCACAATTTGCGTAAAAAAGCGCCCAAAGTGGTCATTAAAAATATTCGCGGTGTGGGGTACATTCTTGAAAGATAAGAAATCGTACTCGATCAAACGTCAGTTAACTCTATCAGTCGGCGTGTTGGTAAGTGTTCTCTTACTCATCTCACTTTATTTCAGTTTCCAATCTGCGAAGCACGAGGTCGAAGAAGTTTATGACGCTAGGCTTGGACAATCCGCAAAATTAATGTTGCTGACGCTCTCAATTTCAACGGAAGAGAGGACTCTCGCTAACCATCGAGAGTTATTTAATGAGTGGATGGAAAACATTGAGTCAATATCAAAGTCTGACGATGACAATGTCACAAAGTTCGGCCACCCTTATGAACAAAACTTGGTTTTCCAATTCTATCGAGACAACACACTGCTCTGGAGCTCTGATCAAACCTTGCACGCACTCTCTACGTCCTTTGATAATAACGGCTACGCTGATATCGTAAAAGACGGTACACAATGGCGTACATTTCAGATTTCACTGCCACAAACAAAACATGATAATGAATACGTCGTGGTTGCAGAAAAATACAAGATACGTAAAGAGATCATCCACGAAATTGCCCTATCCACATCAATAGAACAATTGCTGATACTACCAACTTTGTTGCTTTTGCTGTTTTGGTTGATCGATAAACATTTCCGACCGATTAACGACCTGCGCACCGCCATCACACAAAGAAACGTACACCGATTAGATCGCATTCATGTAAAAGACAACACCGTTGAACTCGCACCACTTGTCGATTCGCTCAACTCTCTCCTCTCTGAACTAGAGTTAGCCTGGCAAAGAGAGAAACGCTTTACACGTGCTGCAGCGCATGAACTAAAAACCCCACTAACAATCCTTCGTCTTAACGTAGAAAATGCACTTGAAAGTAATGATCCGGAGCAACTGAGAGGAGATTTACACAACATTCTGCAAGGCATTGAACGCACTGACCGCCTTATCCATCAGCTACTGACTTTAGCTAAAGTAGATAGCTTATCAGAACGTGTATTCGACACCGTTGAGCTAACCCCTTTGTTGCAAACCGTTGTTGCTGATTTGGCACCGTTAGCATTGAAGCATAAGCAAGACATCAGTTTATCATCTTCCAACATCGCTATATCCGGTGATCGAATGTTGTTAGAGGTGTTATTTCGTAACCTCGTCGATAATGCGATTCGTTACTCCGGCGAGCACAGTGACATACAAGTCAGCGTCACTGAGAACAATAATACAATCAAAGTCTTAATTTCCGATACTGGCCCAGAAATCCCGAAAGAAACTCGTGAAAGAATCTTCGAACAGTTTTATCGGGGTCATTCTGAACATGGCGACGGTGCAGGTTTAGGGATGTCAATTTGCAAAGACATTACAGCACTACACCGTGCAACACTTGAGCTCATTCCCAGAGAAAATAGTAGGAATACGTTTGTCGTCACTTTCCCAAAGTGCTAACAAAAGCGATACAGACCATAACCTGTTTAATTTATGTTCCAGCCGAACATGAGCTTCATTCCACACTTACATAGACATACCAACACTTACACTACTCGACCATAAACCCACATTATAATTCACGTTTATTTCACGCTTGCTTTGTTAAAAACAACACAACATAACAATTAAACTATTCGAATAAATATGAAAAACTTATCTAAGGGCTCTGTGTGGGGGCCTTTGCAGCCAATTGCTGCTTTTTCTTTGTTTTCACTTATATTTTTGTCTATCTCACGCGTTTTGCTCGCCTTTTGGCAACTTGATCGAATTGACTCTTTCAACGACTTAATTTACATCCTAGGCCAAGGCCTACGCGTAGACATTGCAACACTGTGCTGGTTATTCATCCTCCCTGCACTGCTTTCAGCCCTAATGCCATTAAACGGCAAGATTGGGCATTGCTGGAAATGGATATTGCGCATATGGATGGTTGTAGGGCTTTGGATTCTCGTGTACATGGAACTGGCAACGGCACCATTCATTCAAGAATATGACCTACGCCCAAACCGTCTGTTTGTGGAATACCTTATCTATCCGAAAGAGGTCATGGGCATGCTTTGGACTGGCTATAAGCTAGAGCTGTTTATTGGCGCGTTAGGCACGGCATTAACTCTAGTTTTAGGTTGGAAGTGGAGCAAAAAACTGACCGACAATGCACAGCAGATCAAATGGAAGTGGCGCCCACTATTAGCCATTTTTGTTGTACTTCTTGGTGTTGCAGGCGCACGCTCGTCTTTAGGCCACCGCCCACTAAACCCTGCTATGGTGGCATTTTCTAACGATCCACTGCTTAACGACTTAGCATTAAACTCATCTTACTCACTGCTGTTTGCTGTCAACAGCATGAAGTCAGAAAAAAGCGCAGAGCAGTTCTACGGCAAGATGGATAATCAAAAGATGCTGGAGCTAGTTCGCGCTTCGTCAAAAAAGTCCGACTTTGATCCAACATTGCTTCCAACCATGAACAGTAACCCCGCGACTTACCATGGTAAACGTAAGAACTTAGTGATCTTGCTACAAGAGAGCTTAGGAGCGCAATTTGTGGGTTCTTTGGGTGGTCTGCCTCTTACGCCAAACCTAGATGAACTCATGGCTGAAGGTTGGCAGTTCACGCAAATGTACGCAACGGGCACTCGTTCTGTTCGTGGTATCGAAGCTGTAACCACGGGTTTTCCACCATCCCCTTCTCGCGCAGTGGTGAAACTAAGCAAAAGCCAAACAGGCTTCTTTACCATCGCAGACTTACTCAAAGCACAAGGCTATCACACGCAATTTATTTATGGCGGTGAAGCAAACTTCGATAACATGAAAACCTTCTTCTTCGGTAATGGTTTTGATCAAATCGTCGAAGAAGATGATTACAATAACCCAAGCTTTGTTGGCTCTTGGGGGGTCAGTGATGAAGACTTATACAACAAAGCAGACGAAGAGTTTGAACGCCTTTCAAAAAGCGACAAACCTTTTTTCAGCTTAGTTTTTACGTCAAGCAATCACAGTCCTTATGAGTATCCGAAAGGTAAAATTGAGCCATACGATTCCGAACACATGACGCGTAATAACGCGGTAAAATATTCAGATTACGCTTTGGGTACGTTCTTTGACAAAGCGAAAAACTCATCCTACTGGGATGATACTATTTTCATTGTCATTGCAGACCACGATGCCCGCGTGTCTGGCGCTAACTTGGTTCCAGTTAAGCACTTCCACATTCCTGCATTGATCATTGGTAAAGACATTCAACCACGTAAAGATGACCGTATCGCAAACAACATAGATATGCCGCCTACGCTGTTGTCTCTTATTGGCGTAGACGCCAAAACGCCGATGATTGGTCGTGATTTAACGAAACCACTGGCTCGCGAAGATGAACGCGCAATGATGCAATACGACAAAAACTTTGGTTATTTAACGCGTGACAACCTAGTTGTGCTTTCTCCTGGTGAAAAAGTATCGACCCTGGCGTACGACTTTGATAGCCAAACCATGAAACCGCTAGAAGTCGATGAATCCGTTATTGAACGCGCAAAAGCAAACGCATTGTTTGCATCTAAGGCGTATCAAAACAACTGGTACGCTTCGAAACGTCCCGACTAATATCCGCTGCTTCAGTTAAAAAGGAGCCAAATGGCTCCTTTTCTTTATTCTGTAAGACTCTTCACTCTTAGAGTACATGGAGGAACGCACACTTTGTATCTAGAAAATCATAGTTCATATGTAGAGAATGAACTTTTCAGGATTGTGTTCGATGACTAAGGCCAACACGTAAACAACGAGGCTTGTTGATATCAAGCCAAACAGAAAACTGACCCGAAATACCATCGTTGTTATCGTGATAAAACCATAGGCAAATACACCACTATTAATCATAGCGTACAAATTATCCAGACCAAAACTTGGTAAGGGTGCGCTAATAAATAGGAGTGAAAACATCATAATATTTGAAATTTTTTTAACCCAACTTGGTTTTTGTAGATAAAAACCCGAAATAGAAAAGGACAACAACAGCAATGGCACTAACCCATAATAAGTAAATTTGTAATATGGCGTAATCCAATCTGAACTCTGGTTTAAGAATAGTATTATGCAAGTAACAATGGTCGATGATAACGCTAAAGAAAAACACTTTGTTCCTTTGTAAGGTTTGTCTTCAAAGTTAAATAACCTAAAAATTCCCACTGCAATACCAAGAACAACCCATGCAAATGTCACTAGCTGTAAAAATGCGATCTCTTCGCGGATGGCAAAAAAGCCAAAGTAAATAGCATGATAAAAAGACCAAACCATACCAATTGGTAAACCCAAAGAGAGTTTTTCTAGGAGAATTTCTGACTGCTCTTCGTAATGAATAGTCCACCATACTAGTGCGACATAAGCGAGCAACACACCAAAAATGACAACATATTGCGCTTCTGAGATACTGATAATCATTGGAACTAAGGCTAGGGTTAAGCCAATGATAACAAATAGAATCTGGTAACAAATCGCGGGTAATGTGCAAATAAGTCGCCAAAATACCCTACCGATATCTTGAAGAAGTTCGTAGGTTTGAGCGATAAAATAAGCAACAGCAGCGATAAGAAGCAACACTCCACATAGTTTCATCAGGTTAACTAAGTTAAATAGTTTCACCCAGTCACTGCTTTCTTCGGCTTGCTTCAGCTCTTTTTGAGCGTCATCAATGTGAGCGAGTTTCAATAAGGCATTTTTTCTGTCTTCATTTTCGAGAAAGTGTCCAAACTCTTGGTTTGCTTCACTCTCCGTTATCACTCCATTTTTGTAAAGAAGATAGATAGTTGAAAGGCTCACTCTTTCTATTTCTGTAAGATCACGAATTTTTTCTTTATTATTAATTTCATTGATAGTTAAAATTTGACTTTCTTTCTTTTCTATATTTTTTGCTGAAATACTTAATGAACATGTAACACAAAAAATAATAATTAACAGTGAACTAATCGTTTTACACATATGAACGGGATTGCTTTTGACAAGGAAATGTCGAGAAGATAAATGGAATCAAATACAAAGCAAACGATATGTTCATATGCTCGATCCTGAGCCAATAAAATTGAAAGTGATACTTCTCACTATTTCAAACAAGGTACTTTAACTTGGTCTACTGACAAAGCCTGTCTTACCCTTCCGTTAGATTCAACCTCATACTTCTAGTAAATTGAGAAACAGACCATGCTAACTATCAATTCATTCGTCCTCTATGTTGAGGACATCCACGTAAGCCAAGCTTTTTACTCGAAACTGTTTGATTGTGAGGTCACGTTTTTGTCTCCAACATTTGCTTCTATGCCACTCGCAAATGGCTTAAAACTGACACTCAAGCAAAGTGATGTTCTTTCCCCTTCCAGCGACATCAAAGGTGGTGGCACCGAGTTATCATTTGCAGTGCGCAACCGCCATACGTTAGAGCACGTTTACAACAGTTGGAAAAACATGGGCGTTGAGTTTGCTCAACCACCAATGACTTCGGTGTATGGCTTAAATTTTGTGGCTACCGATCCGGATAAACATCGCATTCGCGTTTTCATTAGTGAATAAAAATGCGTTAAAAATGCTTTTTACCCATTCCCAATGTGACTTCAATAAATTAGACTCAGGGAAACATCAAAAGCTGCGTTGTATATAAGAAGGAATGCCCATGAGCTCAAGTATGATCCTTAGCGAATCTCTAATCGAGAGTGGAAGAGATATCCCCCTCAAAGAACTGCTTTATGCAAAGCGCGTGCTGGATAACTACATGGCGGTAGCAAAAGAGAGCAGCCCACTTGAGCTGTTGACAGAGATGAAATCGGCAGCAAAGCAAGTGGAATACTTTACCACTACGAGTAACCCGTGTGAGGCTCGTAATGTCATCAGTCAGATGATTGATAAAATCGACACCGCGGAATCTTTTGAGTCGTTCAAGGCTTTAGCAGGCAAGCCCTCACTAGCTCTCAATGAACTGATTGAAGATCGCGCCCAACTGATTAAACATGAGCGAGAATTGCTGCTTGCTTCAGGCTATGACGCCTCGCGTATCTAAGAATAAACGCTAGCTCCCGAGTTTAAAGCTAGCAACGAAAAAGGAGCTCTTAAAGAGCTCCTTTTACTTTCCAAAATCAGGTATAAAAGATCTAGAGGCCGATATCCTCCGTTATTGCTTTGATTTGCTTGAGATCCATTTTATAAACTTCAATCATTTGATCGACCTGACTTAGTCGTGAATTGGCTTCATCGTGTTTATCACACGCGTCCGATTTCACGTCCCAAGATTTACCTTCCAAAAACACATCACACTCTTTTTTGAGTTTCTCGATCTTAGGCAATAGTTTCGCCCTTTCTTTCTCTAGAGACTCCAATTCTTGCGAAATTTTCAGCTCTTTTTGAAACACCTCGCGCGATCGTTCAAAGATAGTCGCTTGCATATCCGCTTGACGACTCAGCTTCTCATTTTCTGATTTTGTCGTATTGATCTTATCTGCCTGTTGTTTCAATTGAGACTCTAGCGACAGGTTAACTTTCTCGACCTCAGTCAATTGCTTTTGTAACTTCTTAAGCGCTTTCTCGTGCGCTTCATCTTTCGCTGCGAGCAGTTCAGTGACTTTATCTTGTATTTCTTGGTCGAGCGCTTCTTCACGCACTTTTACTTGAGACACCAACTGCGTTTTATCTTGCGTCAACGCTTGGTATTTTTCTTCTAGCACATGATAAGTCGATTCCCACTTGTTCGCAGTGACAATCGATCCAACAAGGCCACCAAATGCTAAGCCTAATACCGCAGCAATCGCGATATAGATATGAGTACGTTTGTCACGCTCTTCAATGACAACAACGTCGTCTTGTTCTTCCATCTTGTTCTGAGAACTCACCGTATACTACTCCAAGGACTCTTTTACTTTGCTAGCGGATCAATTCCGCAAACATAATCGATGCTGTATAAATCAGAAAGGCGCCAATTAATGTTATAACGGTCGCTTTTTGGACTTTTTCATTGGTTCGATAACGAAACAGCACAAATGCTACTGCAATCAACACCGCAATGGCTAATAATCTGGTCATACCGCCTCCTTGTCCACTCATGAAAAACTGCCTAGGTCCATAGACGGTTTCACAAAGATTTATTGTAACTCATTTATACGCCCCATAAGGTCAACTTAGCGTAGATTTTAAAATAAGTGCTCCGATTTTAATCAAATTTGTGTCCTTAATTGAATAACTTATGTCGTAATAATCGAAACACATTTATCGTTCTGAAGTGTGTTCTTGGTTCTATTCCCTAGCCCAATGAGTTTTGTTTATGCAGTTGCTCACACAAAAAACTTGGTAAACATAGCTTCGTGAAAATAAGTGGGGTTATTTCGTTGAAAATAAATTGACATAGGGTGTTGAAATGGACCAAAAACATGATAGAGTTCACACGTTAATGATGACCAGCATCATTAACTAACCTTTACTCATTTAATTGAGTAATTGTTCCGATGAAGACTGCAGGAGAGTGGTTATTAATCAAATTTTAACATTTGATTAGCATAACTCGCCGAAGAATTAACTATTTCAGGTGCTACCTAGGTAGCGGGGACTGTAGTTGGAGGAACCTCTGGAGAGAACCGTTAAATCGGTCGCCGAAGGAGCAAGTCTTGCACTCACGCAAGGTGAAACTCTCAGGCAAAAGGACAGAGGAGTGGAAAGTTACAACCTAACTATTTTGCTTGGCCTTCCCGCCTACAACCAATAGCTTAGTTCTTTTAGAGATCGTTGATCTCGTCCTTTCCCTCTTCTCCTTATTAGTTGTTTTATTAAGGGGAAATCATGAACGACCTACAATCTTTACTACAAACCATCGATAATTTTGTCTGGGGTCCACCACTGCTTATTTTGCTAGTGGGTACCGGTGTTTACTTCACTTTTAGCCTCGGCTTGATCCAGTTTAAACATCTCCCAACAGCGCTAGCGATGGTATTCAGTAAAGATAAGTCATCTGATAAACAAGGTGACGTTTCTAGCTTTGCAGCACTTTGTACTGCGCTCTCAGCAACGATTGGTACTGGTAACATTGTTGGTGTTGCCACCGCGATCAAACTTGGTGGACCAGGTGCCCTATTCTGGATGTGGCTCGCCGCCCTTTTCGGAATGGCGACTAAATACGCCGAATGTTTGTTAGCGGTTAAATACCGAAGAGTAGATGATAAAGGCCAAATGATTGGTGGCCCAATGTACTATCTGCAATACGGTGTTGGCTCAAAAGCCCTCGCGATCATGTTTGCAGTGTTTGCTTTGGGTGTTGCTTGTTTTGGTATTGGTACGTTTCCACAAGTAAACGCGATTCTGGATGCAAGTGAGATATCTCTCGGTGTTGACCGTGAGCTCTCTGCCTTTGTACTGACTCTTTTGGTTGCTTTCGTAACTTTGGGTGGCATCAAATCCATTGCTAACGTTGCAGGAAAAGTGGTTCCTACCATGGCTGCATTTTACGTGTTGGCGTGTTTAAGCGTGATCATCATGAATGCAGACCAATTGTTCAACGCCGTTGAATTAGTGTTGGTATCAGCATTTACATCAACAGCAGCGACTGGCGGTTTCTTAGGTGCAAGTATCATGCTGGCGATCCAATCAGGTATCGCTCGTGGCGTATTCTCAAACGAATCTGGTTTGGGTAGCGCGCCTATGGCAGCAGCGGCAGCGAAAACAGACTCTTGTGTGAAACAAGGCCTGATTTCAATGACAGGTACCTTCTTTGATACCATCATTATTTGTACCATGACGGGCCTAGCCTTGATCCTTACTGGCGCATGGCAAAGCGACTTTTCTGGTGCAGCAATGACGACTCATGCCTTTGCGGTAGGTTTGAATGCGGATACATTTGGCCCAATGCTGGTGTCAATTGGTTTGATGTTTTTTGCATTCACAACCATTCTTGGATGGAACTACTACGGTGAGCGTTGCGTTGTGTTCCTCTTTGGTACAAAAGCGGTGCTTCCTTATAAGCTGATTTTCGTTGGTTTGGTGGCATCAGGCGCGTTCCTCCATCTAGACATGATTTGGCTACTCGCCGATATCGTAAATGGTCTGATGGCGATTCCTAACCTAATCGGTTTGATCGCACTGCGTCACGTCGTGCTGGCAGAAACCAAGCTGTTCTTTAGCTCAGCATCGCAATCTGATGAAATTGAAGCAGTAAAAGCTTAGTGACATGACAAGTGTTCAGTAATGAACCGTCAATCGCTGAAAGTAAATTGGAAATGGTAAAAACATAAAGCCCGCTGGTATTCAGCGGGCTTTATTTTATCTTAAGTTAAGCGGTTAATCTCTCAACCATTGATGCTCAACCTTTTCTCCACGTTCTTGAAAAAACTTCGCATTTTTTTGCTTGAATTGATCCGACTTCAGCTCTGATAGCGGCCAGTCTGAAAACGCCTCTGTTACGAACGAATCTCCAACCCCAACTTCAATCGATTCAAGATGCTTCCCGATGTAGCGATAAAAGTAGCTCTGCCCCAGTGCATCACAAACCATCGGCACATGTCTCATGCGTTGATGGTTGACGGATACTGAAGCCCAAGTTGTCGTTTTAGGTTCGCAGCTTTGCTCTTTTACAACATCAACTTCAAATTTATTGTCCATTGTTGTCGAGACAAAAACGACAATACCGTCATTCATATACACACGTCGAAGTAATAGCTGTTTCGTGTCTTGAGTTCGCGTCTGTTGTATTCCATTGGAAAATGGCTCGAAATAGCCCCAGTGCCAAGACCAGGTCATGCCACGTTGCGCAAACTGTACCTGTGGCCATGTCTGCCAAACAATGGCACCAACCACGCCAGTAATAAACACAACGAGCAATATCAAAAGGTGGTAAATATTGCGCATTACACGGGCTTTTCAATCAATAACTTTACGCCAAGTGCGACTAAGACAGCGCCCGTCGCCCCTTCCATCCACTTCATAAAGCTTGCATTCTTTAACAGGCTCTTAGCTGAGTTAAGTGCGCCAGCCAAACCACACTGCCAAACCATCGCAATAATAAAGTGCACGGATGCCATCATCATTGATTGAAGCAAAGGAGAACCTTCTGGATTCACAAACTGTGGCAAGAACGCCAAGTAGAAAACTGCCGTTTTTGGGTTCAAGACGTTAGAAAGAAAGCCCTCTCTAAAAGAGCGTTTGCCATTAAACACTTCATGAACCTGCTCAGTCACTGACAAACCATTCTTCGACGACATCAGGGCTTTTAAACTGCTCAGACCAAGCCAAATAAGATAAGCTGCACCAATCATTTTTACGATTTGGAACAACTCTGCAGATTGCGCCAGAATGGCCGAAATACCAACCGCTGAAAAGAAAGCATGCACAAATAAGCCAAAGCAAATCCCTAAACTGGTTGTACATCCGTCTTTTAAACCCGCGCGACTGGTATTACGGATAACAAGGGCCGTATCTAAACCCGGCGTTAGCGTTAAAATAGTGATGGCAATAATAAATGCCTCAAAATTCAAGATATCCATATTATCGTGATAATTAATTGTTAATCCGTCATCAATACCGTCAATCCACGAGATTCGCAAGCTTCTTTTTTAAGAGAGCTATACAACTGGGTGAATTTATGGACAATGAGTGACGATTAATTGTTAATTATTAGTAAATTAACGCAGGTTGTTTCGTGCAACTCGACGTAAAGGACCCGTTATCGGGTGTTTAGGGAAAGAACAAAAGAATAAGAGTAGTCACATGAAAGCATTTACAAAACTCATTGAACATTCCAAAAAAGTGGCAAATTTTGAGCACCTCTCTGCCATCATAGGTTGGGACCAAGCAGCGGTCATGCCATCTGGTGGCGCTGAAGCGCGCTCCAATGCTATGGCAGAACTTAATGTACACATCCACTCATTGATGACTCAGCCACACTTGGGCGAGCTTTTCGCTCAGGCAGAAGAAGAGACGCTATCTGCAAGTGAAAAGTCCATCCTACGAGAAATGAAACGTGAATGGCAACAAGCTAACTTGCTACCAGAATCATTAGTTCAAGCTCAATCTCTTGCTGGCTCCAAATGTGAACATGCATGGCGTACGCAACGCGGAGAAAATGACTGGTCTGGCTTTGAAAAGAACTGGGCAGAAGTCGTCAAGCTATCGCAAGAAGAAGCGCAAATTAGAGCCGAAGCAAACGGCACAACGCCTTACGATGCCATGCTTGATATTTATGAACCAGGCACAACGTCTGCATCGTTAGACACGCTTTTTGCTGACGTAAAAACGTGGCTACCTTCCTTGATAGACGAAGCGCTTGAAAAACAGCAATCAGACAACATCTTATTGCCAACTGCGCACTACCCTGCGGAAAAACAAAAAGCGCTGGGACTGGAAGTCATGAAGCTACTTCAATTCGATTTTGAACACGGTCGGCTTGATGAAAGTGTCCATCCATTTTGTGGCGGTGTGCCAACAGATGTGCGTATTACAACACGTTATGATGAAAGCGAGTTTGTCCAATCATTGATGGGGATCGTCCACGAAACTGGCCATGCCCGATACGAGCAAGGGCTACCAAAAGATTTAGCAGGAACACCAGCTGGTCAAGCCCGCTCTATGGGAATTCATGAGTCACAGTCGCTCTTCTTTGAAATGCAAATAGGACGAAACAACGCATTTATCGACCATCTTGCTCACATGGCTTCCAAGCATTTTTCTGGAGATGAGTTTGAAAAAGACAATCTAGCCAAAATCTACACTCGCGTAGAGAAAGGCTTTATTCGCGTAGATGCGGACGAATTAACATACCCTGCCCACGTTATTCTTCGATATGAGATTGAACGTGATCTTATGAACGGTGCCATCAAGCATACAGACGTACCAGAGCTCTGGAACGAAAAAATGAAAGCGTATTTGGGACTCTCAACGGAAGGCAATTTCAAAAACGGTTGTATGCAGGACATTCATTGGACGGATGGAAGTTTTGGATATTTCCCGTCCTACACTCTCGGTGCGATGTACGCAGCCCAGTTCATGGCCGCAATGAAGCAAACAGTAGATGTGGACGCGGTTATTCGCTCTGGCGATCTGACGCCGATATTCCATTGGCTGTCGAAGAACATCTGGAGTAAAGGCAGCTTATTAACAACAGATGATCTCGTAAGAGAAGCAACGGGTGAAACACTAAATGCTAAGCACTTCCAAGCGCACCTAAAAGGCCGCTACTTGTAAATAGAAAAAGAATAGAACGTAAAAGCCCAAGGTTCGTATGTTCCTTGGGCTTTTTTAAGCTCTTTCTATGCTATGCCAAGCTAGGGATAAGTCTGGGCTTGTACAAACAATCCTCGCCTTCAGGTCTGGTTTTAAACCGACGGTGAAGCCACATATATTGGCTCGGACTTGCCATGATTGACGTTTCAACTATCTTATTCACGAAAACTGCCGCACCTTGAGGATCTTCTTTCGGGAAACCGTCGACTGGCGCACTAATCGTCAAGGTATAGTGTCCGTCCTTTCCTCTTACCATCGTAAAAGGCACGATGGCACAATCTGTCGAATCAACCAGCAGACTTGTACCTGTCGTCGTGCAAGCATTTTTAACGGCAAATAATGGCGCAAACGTTGAGCGTCGGTTTCCATAATCATGATCCGGTGCATACCAGACCCGCTCACCCGTTCTAAGCGCTTCAAGCATGGCTTTAACGTTCTTGCGATCAATAAGCGTACGATTAGAGCGAGAACGCCCCTTGTATTGAAAGTAATCAAAACACGGATTGTTGTTTGGGCGATAAACACCAGTGCCAGACTTTTTAATGCCAAAAGCACGAGCACCTAACTCTAAGTTCATCGAGTGTACGGCCAACATTAATGCCCCTTTGCCTGATTTTTCTAAAGCCTCGAGGTGCTCCATTCCTTTTATCGTAACGTGTTTGTTTACCCGTTTATCAGACCAAAACCATGCCATCGCCGTCTCAAATAGCGCAATACCTGTATTGTCGATATTGTCTTTTAAAATTGCTTCGCGTTGGCATTCTTCCATCTGAGGAAAGCAAAGCTCAAGATTGCGCCTAATCGTAACTTGACGTTTTTTCATGATTCGCATAGCTAAACGGCCAATGCCACGTCCTAATGCTAACTGAACTTTGAAAGGAAGGAGACTGAGTAAGTACATTACGCTGATGATAATTAAGGTTCCCCAGTAACGAGGCAAAAGAAATTCAGCCTTGAATTCAGGCTTTTGGTATTTATTCATGTGAGTATTGTCAGATGTGCCCATCTATAAGTGATAAAAACAATGATAATGGACTGCACTTTTATCATTGATAGCGCTAATAACATAAATTAAAGCGCGCGGATTCTATGGTTCTTCGACACACTACACAATAAGAACTTTGCAGAAATATGTAGGGGGATGAAAAAGCAGCAAAGATGAATCACCACGTTAACATCGATTGGAGTGATTAATCTACCGCACTTTCATAAAGTTTGGACAAACATAACTTTGTGTTTTCAATACTCTAGATAATGGTGTTTTTTTAACCCCATAATGCAGCTATCATGAAAATAACAATAAACATGATAACCATTACCCTGAACAAGTAAGACAACTTTCCGGTGCCACCTTTTGGCGCTTGATTACAGCATCCCATTGTGTTTCTCCATCGTTTCATTTCGATATGGCGTTAATGTACTCCTTGACCTTAGGGGAAAGTCAAACCTTTACCTAAAGGTTCTAATTTATCGCTATAAGTGTTTATTTATCCGATATATCACTCGTTTATATCCCATGGAAATAAAGCGTGTTGTTTTCAGCTCATTTTCGGATAAATACATACCGTTTTTCGCTATATACCCACTATTTATGAGGAATCTACAATACGCGAGTCTTACTTGTAGCACGCTACTTTTACAACCTAGAAGTTGTGCGCTCATCCATTAAAGGTATCGAATGAGCAATATCGTTAAATCCGCCGTTAAATTGAGTGTTTTTTCTATCATCATGATCACCGTAACTTCGGTCGACAGCATAAGGAACATTCCTGGGGCGGCTTTGTTTGGTAGCCATGCCATCTCTTTCTTCTTACTTGCTGGGCTCTGTTTTTTTGTCCCTACAGCGCTAGTGTGTGCTGAGCTAAGTACCACTTATCCAGAGCAAGGTGGTGTATATCTTTGGGGCAAAGAAACACTAGGGCCAAACTTTGGCTTTGCCACAGTGTGGTATCAATACGCTGAAAATATTGTTTACTATCCACCTTTAATTTCATTCATTGTTGCAACGGGGGCCTACCCTTTTTTCCCAGATCTGGTGCAAAACAACATGTTTATGTTGGTGATGATTAATGTGATTTTTTGGGCGTTAACTTTAGTTAATATCTTTGGCTTGCGCCTCTCTTCCCTGATTACAAATGTATTCGGCACCCTAGGTTTGATATTTCCGATTCTATTGATTATCGGATTAGGCGGGTACTGGGCGTATACCCATCCTGGAGAGTCTCATATCTCGCTTCGCCACGTATCTGACTGGTTACCGGACCTTTCTCAAGATGGGATAGGAGCGGGGTTTACTGCGGTAGTCCTGTCACTTACAGGCCTTGAAATCACGACCTCTTATGCAAGCGAAGTCGAAAATCCGCAAAAAGCCTATCCCAAAGCTCTGCTGATCTCCACAATCTTAATCTTGGTTTCTCTGACGGCGTGCTCACTGTCTATTTCTTCGGTCGTCTCAAGTGACCATTCTAGTTTGAGTGAAGGAGTGATACTTGCCTTCAAAGCTTTTTTTGATGATCTGCACCTCTCATTCCTGCTGCCTGTCATTGCCCTTGCTATTGTTTTTGGCACGCTTGCAAGCCTGAATAACTGGATAATCGCCCCAACTAAAAGTCTGCATGTTGCCGCAAAAGATAGTTTCATGCCGATGTCGCTCGCCAAAGAAAACCGCAACCAAGCCCCCGTCTCATTGTTGCTCTTGCAAGGCGCGATTGTTAGCGTGCTCTCTTTGGTTTTCGTTTTTGTTCCTAACGTCAATCAAGGCATGTGGCTATTGAATATCCTGATGACTCAGCTCTATATGGTGATGTACATCTGTATTTTTGTTAGCTTTTTGGTCTCACGATACAAACACGCAGATATTGAGCGCCCATTTCGAGTTGCGGGCGGAAAAATAGGAATGTGTTTAGTGGCAGGGTTAGGCTTGATAAGTTGCTTGGTGACGATTGTTGTATCTTTTGACGTGCCAGCAGGAATTAGCGCAAAAACTGGGGCATATGTACTGATATTAGGGTTTATCACATTTAGCCTCCCAGCGTTCGCCGCCGTGATGTATCGCACTCGAAAACATCGTCAACAAAGCAAAATGCTTGAGGTACTAGTAAGTTAACTATTGGGTTGACATTAAAAAGCCGCAGCAATTTCTCGCTACGGCTTTTTATTTGGCATCACAAGTAGTATTGGTTATCCGTGTCCTACAGTCCTGGATAACAGGTTAACGATCATCACACCAGTGAGGATAAACCCAATACCAACAAGCGCAGGCAAATCTAGCCGCTGTCCATAAACAAAGTAGCCAACCGTCGCAACTAAAACAATACCCGCTCCACTCCATATGGCGTAAACAACCCCAACAGGCATCGTTTTTACCGTGACGGAAAGCAAGAAGAAAGCAATGCCGTAACCAATCAGAACGACTGTACTCGGCATCATTTTCGTAAATTGCTCTGTTTTGGGAATATAGGAAGTGGCAATCACTTCACATACAATCGCGATCGACAGCGCCAACATTGGCGGCATAGAGACAAGCATTTTGAACATAAGGCATTAACGCTCAACAGAAATGTAACCGACAACACGTCCGGATAATTAGGTCGCGCATTATACCCAACTCATCTCTCGATGGAATACCTCTGACTCAAGCGGCTTCAAAATGCAGGATTCACAGCGTGATTATTTGAATATAGAGACATTCACACGCCATCGCTTTCACTCACTTCTTGATGAGTAAGCGACAAGCCTGCTTTTTGGTGCTGCCGAGCAATTTCAAAGTAGATGTGCATATCAATTGGCTCTGGTGTATTGAGCAGCATCTTGCCCACTTCTCGTTGAAAGTGACCATAATTACCTAACTCATCCGTCAGCCCTAGCTGCTCGTAAGAAGCTTCATTGGCAAACATTCCATAGGCATACTGATAATGACTTAGGTCCTTGCTCTTATCATAACCAAGCTCTTGAAGGGCTTGATCAATTTCTTTCGGCGTATAAGTGTCTTTATCGCCAAACAAGCGCAATAGTACGCTAGGAACCTCTTGAGCGATGCTCTGAATTTTTGTCTTTCTTTTAAAAATACCGAACATAATGTCCTCCACTGACGATGTTTCCAAATATACACTTCAATGCATATTGGTGAGCTGATTGTTTTTAGTATGGCTCATTAATCTGAGACTTCCTTACAACGAAGTCACTTTCGCATATTAACGTGATCACATAATTACCAGCAAATAGTACGAACAGCGTTTCAAACATATCTCATCAGAAACTCCGCTCTAGTCACAATTGTGTGACAGCTTTAAGCTCGGTTTACCATAATGTAAAGAGTAGATTGAAAAGTCATATTTCGTATCGACATCTAAACTTAATTAAGTTAGCTTTAGAAGTATAGACGTCTAGATTGACTATACTTAGGGAGAGAAAGTCGTGCCAATTAGAATTCCAGATCAATTACCAGCCACCGATGTGCTAAGGACAGAGAACATCTTCGTAATGAGTGAAACGCGTGCTGCGAGTCAGGAAATACGTCCTTTACGAGTGCTGATCCTGAATCTGATGCCCAAAAAAATAGAAACTGAAACTCAGTTTTTGCGTCTACTCTCAAACAGCCCATTACAAGTCAATGTCGAGTTATTGCGCATTGATAACCGCCCAAGCAAAAATACGCCAACCGAACATTTGGATACTTTTTATCGTCAATTTGAAATGGTGAGAGATAAAAATTTCGATGGCATGATCATTACTGGTGCCCCACTAGGTTTGGTTCAATTTGAAGATGTCATTTATTGGGACCACCTAAAAACCATCATGGAATGGGCAAAAGATCATGTGACATCGACTCTTTATGTCTGCTGGGCAGCACAAGCAGGACTGAAGTTGCTCTACGATCTACCTAAAAAAACGCGTAAAGAGAAACTTTCAGGCGTGTACCATCACCAGATTCATCATCAATTCCATCCTATGTTACGTGGGTTTGATGACACATTTTTAGCGCCTCATTCACGCTATGCCGACTTTTCACCTCACTTTTTAGAAGAACATACCGACTTAGACATCCTAGCCACATCGGATGTTGCAGGTGTTTACTTAGCGACAACAAAAGACAAGAGAAATGTGTTTGTTACTGGGCATCCTGAATACGATTCGCATACCTTACATAACGAATATATCCGCGATTTAAGCGAAGGCATGGAACCAGCCATTCCCGTCAACTACTATCCAAACAACAATCCTGATAATCCACCAATTGCCAGTTGGAGAAGCCATGGACATCTCCTCTTTTTAAACTGGCTGAACTACTGCGTTTACCAGCAAACACCTTATGATCTTGATCACTTCAGTGAAGACGCTTTTACTAAAGACGATTAACCTCAAAGCACGCAAACAAAGCGCTTATGATGCCTAAATGTAATATGTGAACCAAGCCGCCATATGGCGGCTTTTTCATACCAGTTTGCAAACCTGATCGCATAGTGTTTTTTCCTCCATAGGCTTTTGCTACGTAATTCATATCATGCTGGGAGATTCAGGGATGTAGGGACAAAGAATGAAAACAACAAAGCTCGGTGCACTACTATTAATCTCTCAGTTTGCACTTGTGGGCTGCGTGACGGTGAAAGAAGATGGTAGTCCTGTCGTTAAAGCCGATCCTGTAGCAATGGCAGAATCACGTATCGCACTTGGCCTAGGTTATTTAGAAGGCGGCAATATGATTCGCGCGCATGATAACTTGCAACAAGCCTTAACCCACGCACCTCAATACTATCGTGCTCAGTTATCGATGGCTCACTACTATGAAACGGTTGGTGAAGATGCTAAAGCCGAGCAAATGTATAAACGCTCTCTACGCCAACACACCAAAAACGGTAACGTGCTCAATAACTACGGCACCTTTCTTTGCAAGCGGGGTGACTTCGAGAAAGCCGATCAAATGTTTAATCGAGCCATTGAGCAACCTTATTACTATCTCATTCCGGCCAGTTATGAAAACGCCGCATTTTGCGCGTTGAAGTCACAAGATAAAGACAAAGCGAAATACTACTTCGCCCGAGCTATTGATCATGACCCTCATAGGCCAAAATCTATTTTGCAGCTAGCCAAGCTAGAAATTGATAGCGGCAATTACACTGAAGCCAGAATTCGATTAATGAGATTTAATCAAATGTATGGCGTTAAGAAACCCTCTTTACAGCTCATGATTCAACTTGAACGTGCAGCAGGTAATGAAGCACTCGAGAAAAAATATCAAAAGCAATTGGAGATATTTTCTTAACACGACATCATGATAAAGAAGGTGTACTCGCTCACAGACACTACTGAACTTGACTAAGAATCCAGTGAATTAAAACCCACGGTGAAACATTCATCCTGTACATAAACTTCAAATTCGGTACTATTTGAACGGAATAAGTGACCAAGTCACGTTATAAAAGTGCGCTAGTAAAACGAAATTTGTACATCATACTGTTTCTACTATTGATTTGGGGCGCATTGATAAATGCTAAATATTACTGACATGCACCAGAAGGAAGTTGAAGCCGGATGAAACCTGCCTGCACTCTGTTATCACTCACTTTGCTGAGTTCGCCTTTTGTCGTCAGTGCACAAGAAAATATTGAAAAAACATTCACGTTTGGCATTGTTTCCAATAAAGCTCAAAGCAAAATCAAAAAGTCGACGCCTTTCACGCAGTACGTGACCAATGGTTTGGCTGAATACGGATACACCAAGGGTGCTGTAAAAGTATTTAAAAATTATCGCCAGCTCGCGGTGGCACTTGAAAATGGCACCGTTCAAATTGCAACAGCCACCCCCTTCAATGCAATGACCCTCGAGGCAGAGTCTGGTAGCCAAGCCATTGCCATACGCTGGAAAAAAGGTTTACAAAAATATCATACGGTATTCTTTACCCACAAAGAGAGTGGTATCGAGTCGATTTCTGACCTGCGCGGAAAAACACTTGTTTTTGAAAAGCGTACATCCACCAGCAGCTATTACTTACCCGCTATTACACTGCTTAATCAAGGGGAGAAATTAGAATACCTCCCCTCCTCCGATGACAAACCAGCCAAAGACAGTATTGGATATTTATTCCTTGACGAGCACTTGGCTCAATCGAATGAAATCAACCTTTCAGTATGGGTGTATAAGCAGAGAGTCGCAGCAGGAGCGTTCAGCAATTTCAATTGGAGCAACCCTAAAGATCTTCCAGAAAGCATGAAAGACAAACTAACGATTTTCGCTCGCTCGGTAGAAATACCTAGAGACTTAATTCTCGCCTCTCCGACCTTAAGCCAAGATCAGCAACATAAAATCACGTCAATATTGCTCGGTATGGAGACATCTCAGCAAGGTGCTCTAGCACTTAAACAGTTCCAAAACACGAAAAAGATCACCGCTCTAACGCCAGAAATGTCCGCGTCCTTAAATACCGTTCGAACATCTATTCACTTGTTACCGAAGGTGGATTGATGTTCCACAAACTCTCACTCGAAACTAAATACATTTGCTCGACCATTTTTGTTGTCCTGTTTGTCGTAGTGATAAACCTCGCACTATATATGCATGGTTACGATACGTACTCAAATAACTTAACCCGCCAAATCACCGAGAACTCACAAGAAAAAACAGAGTCTTACGTCAAGCAAAAAGGATTGGTTTACGCAGAGTTATTATCAAAACAACTTTTTGACCCACTCTATACGGATAATATCAGCCAAGCGTACGAGCAAATTAAAGCGACATTAAGCCAACCAGATGTCTCGAAGATACACGTTGTTGATAATGAAGGGCTAATCTTTCACGACGGTACGACTCAGCTGAGTATGTTTGCCCAGCCTCATTACCGTTCTCGCTTTATTTTAAAAGCAATAGAAGAGTCTAGAATTCTCATTTCTTTTTCTAATCATCAATTAGAAATTGCGGCACCGATTCAGCAATCGAATATCACACTGGGCGCAGTGTATCTTGAACTCAACCTAGCACATCTATTAGAAGAGAAAGAACAAAACATTGCGCAAGTACAAGCGCTTACCTCAAACGATAAGCAAAAGATGTTTAACTTGCTGCTCACGATCAGTGCGATATCCGTTCTGCTCGGAAGTACCATCGCGTATGCTTTGGGTCGCTCATTAATAAAACCACTCAAACAACTTAAAGAACAATTTACAGAGTCAAATACTCAAGCACTGCCAATCACTGATATAAAAAGTAAAGATGAAGTGGGTGATCTTATTTCGGCGTATAACAAAATGTCGAACAAAGTGAACCGATACACAAGCCGGGTGGAGTTCATGGCGTATCACGATATTCTGACCTCCCTGCCTAACCGAGAAAAATTGCTCATTGATATCCAAAAGCAAATAACGAACCGCAGATCTCCCTCACTCGCGGTTGTTTTTATTGATCTGGATGACTTTAAACATATTAACGATAACTACGGGCATAACATCGGGGATAAATTGCTAGGTCATCTCGCCTCTGAACTTCAAGGTCGTTTGCCGAGTTACTTCCAGCCTCTTTACCGTCTTTCAACCATCGTAAGCCGAGTCGGCGCTGACGAATTTGTGCTGGTCTTTCCATGCAAAGACAGCCTCCACGCTAGAGAAAAAGCGGACGATATTCATCGCCAATTGCTTTCTCCTTTTAATTTGGAAGAGAACGATATTCAAATTACGGCAAGCCTTGGAGTCGCGGTGTATCCGGAATTTGGCTCGAATGCAGAGTCTCTTTTACAACTCTCCTCACTGGCGGCGCAAGAATCTAAACGACGCGGCAAAGATATCATGACGATATACGATTCCGCGTTTGATGAGACAGTGAAGCAGCGCTTATACATAGAAAAAGAACTGCGCCGCTCAATACGTGATTTATCTCAGTTCGAGCTTTGGTATCAACCCCAGTTCGACCTCAACACCTACCAGTTGATTGGTGTCGAAGCATTGGTTAGGTGGAATCACCCAGAGAAGGGTTATATCAGCCCAGAATTATTTATCCCGATTGCAGAACAAAGTGACTTAATTTTAGAGCTTGGTGAATACCTCATCGAGACAGCAATTAGCCAGCGAGCACAATGGGCGGATCATTTCGCTGCTGATTTTCATATCGCATTAAATTTGTCTCCTAGGCAGATCTACCGCCAAGATTTAAGTCAGATCTTTTCGAAATATTTACAACAATATCAAGTCTCCCCTCAAACCATTCATGTTGAAGTGACAGAGTCTCTGTTTATTGATGATATTGAGAAAGCGCAGTACGTGCTCAAAAAATTAAAAGATAACGGCGTAGAAGTGTGGCTAGATGATTTTGGAACTGGGTACTCTGCCCTCGCCTACCTACAACAAATGTCGTTTGATGGGCTTAAAATTGACCGTTCATTTATCGCTCAAATCAAAAAAAATGAACAAGATGATTCATTAATCCGTGCGATTATATCCATGGCTCATAACCTAAGAATGAGAGTGGTAGCTGAAGGCATAGAAACCCAGACCCAACTAACAAGAATGGAATCACTTCACTGCGACGTTGTTCAAGGCTTTTTCTTGGGTAGACCGGTGCCGGCAGAAGAAATCATAGAGTTTGAGCAACAACGTCAAGCAATAGATGATTCAACCGCCAGCAACTACGCTTAACTGAATAATTTATCGCGTTCATTGAATTAAAGGGGATTCGTTCTGCAATATTGGTCACACTTCGCCATCTCACAAGTATGAATTTCCTCTTAAATTCTAACATTTGAGATAGGTAAACTACACTTTTCATATCAACTCTTTGGATATGGAAACGCGTGTGGTCGGGATATTTGCTTGGAACAACCTGTCTGTAAAGCAGAAACTTTTTGGATTGGTCCTACTACCAATCTTATTGTTATTGCTTCTTGCAGGTAAACATGTACAAAACCTCTCTATCCAAGCTCAAGAACTTCAAAAAGCACAACTCTTCTCCCAATATATAGATCGTGTTTCCTCACTGTATTATTTGACGAGCGATCCAAGGGTCGCGAATAACGCTCAAGAAACCCGCCAGCTCGTTCAAACTTTACAAGATACAGCTTCACCTGTTTTTGGCGACAATGCCGATATATTAAATCAGCTCACGAATTTCGAAGAAGCAACACTGTCAATGCTCTCGTCCAATAATACAGAAGATAAGTTAGATGCTGCTGAGTGGCGTGCCGACACATTCAAAGAGATTCTTTTGAGTTTGGATAGAGTCTATTTCAGCCATGTAAGTTATGAAACCAATACTCACCTCTCCTCATTGATGCAGCTTGAGTGGTTAATGTTTTGGTCAACAGAAGAGCATAGACTCAGCAAATACTTAGTGGAATCTACAGAGCAGGGGCAGATTTACGATCCAGCTATCCAAGCCAGTATCCAATCATTAATCCAGAACCAACAACTGCTGTTCGAACGCTTTGTCACACTTAATGCGAATAAGCAGCAAGTCAACCTCCTCATCGAAACCTTTACCGATAATGTCTTTGCTAAAAGCCAAGCATTTCGAGCCAATTTGTTGCAGCCATCAAACCTTAGAGTATTGACACCCACTCAAATAGATGACGGGTTATCTGCGCTTTATAAACGCTTAAGTTTATTACGTAACGTTGATGACCAGATGGAACAGCAACTTATTAAGGATATATCCAAGACGATCAGTGAAACAACACAGCACCGCATTGGCTTCATTGCGCTAATGAGCCTCGTGACATTGCTGGTTGTGAGTTTGACACTGAGGTTAGTGCGCAAAGTCACTGGCAACTTGAATTTAGTCCTCGAATTCCTAAGTCGAGACACTTACGAAGAGGACAACAATGAAAACTCACCACTGACAGAGTTGACCAAAGGGAAAGATGAGCTCAGTAAGTTTGCTAAAGAGGTAAAAAAACTGAGTTACGAACGTGAGCAGTCAAGACAAAAGTTAACTCAAGCCAAAGAAGATGCTGAAAAGGCGAAAGATGATGCCATCGAGGCAAGCAAAGCCAAAAGTAGCTTTCTGGCGAATATGTCTCATGAGATTCGAACCCCGTTAAACGGCGTTATTGGCATTTCAGAAGTTTTGTCAGACACGCCGCTAACGGCGACACAGCGTGATTATGTCGACACGATAGAAACCTCCTCGCAATTACTGTTGAGCCTAATAAATGACGTTCTGGACTTCTCTAAAATTGAATCTGGTATGTTGCTTATCAGCCCTCATTCAACCTGTGTTCGTGAATCCATCTACGATATTGCTTCTATTATTTCCCCGAAAGCGAAAGAAAAAGGCATCGACGTTCAAGTCAGCATCAGCCGCAATACGCCCTATCACGTTATGTTGGATGATCACCGTATACGCCAAATTATCATGAACTTCATGTCCAATGCCGTAAAGTTCACCGAACAAGGCTGCGTTGAACTCTCTGTCATCACTAGAGAAATCAAAAATGGTGAAGCGAGCATCGAGTTTTCAGTCAAAGACTCAGGGGTCGGTATTGATGAGCAGCAACAAAAGAAGATATTTGCTCCTTTCGCCCAAGAAGATAACTCCACCACCCGACAGTTTGGAGGGACAGGGCTTGGGCTTGCAATTAGCACGCAGCTGGTAGAATTGATGGGCGGTGAGATTCAGCTTGAATCCGAGAAAGGCAAAGGTAGCCGATTTTTCTTCGAACTTACGGCTCCAATTGTGACTCAAGAGTTCAATGGCTATCACTCCCTTAATCACAACGATATATGGATAGTTTGCAACAACCCTACTTTGGAGCAAAAGCTGCGTGACGAGTTGAGCTTTTTCCACATCAATGTTCAGCAATCAGTAAATACACTGGATGCTCTGCCAACGTGGATTGATAACGAGCGCATCATTGTTATCAACGTAGAAACTTCTCCAAATACCGCAGCCAAACATCTAGGTGAAATGAAAAGACTTTGCATGCAAAATGTTCGAGTTTGTCTTATTAAACACCTTCATAGTGCCCAACGTGATTTTGGTAACAGCATTAGTGCATTGGTAACTCAACCCCTCTTAGGACAGCGCTTAGTAAAAGCACTTGAAACTTGTGCTGCAAACTTCCCTCAAGCAAACCAGGAGAACACGACAACACCCAATGCTAAGACTCTCCCAAAAATCTTGGTGGTCGACGACAACACCGTTAATCAAAAAATCGCTGGATTACACGTCACAAAAGCGGGCTTCGACTTTGATATCGCCGTAAACGGAGAAGAAGCCGTAGATATGTTTCAACAGAATCAATACAGCTTAATCTTAATGGATTGCATGATGCCTGTGATGGATGGGTTTGAAGCAACCAAAATGATCCGTCAAATTGAAGCAAAAGAAAAACGGACGGTCAGAATCCCAATTATCGCGCTAACAGCAAGTGTAGTCGATGATGACATTCAAAAGTGTTTTGATGTTGGAATGGATGATTATGTGCCCAAACCTTTTAAAGCGGGTTTGTTGAAAGAGAAATTAGATAAAGCCATTGGACTACGCATTTCCAATATTGTTTCTGATGAAAAGCGACTGGCAACAAACACCACTCACACTCCTGAAAAAACCTCGCATGCTGAACAATCAGAAGCGACCGTGACGCCTATTCGCTCAGAACGGATTTTGCTCGTCGAAGATAACAGAGTAAATCAAAAAGTCGCTTCGCTGCTTTTATCCAAAGCTGGTTATCAATTTGAAGTTGCCGAAAACGGACAGGTTGCGGTCGAAATGTTCCAAAAAGATGGTGGGTTCGACATCATTTTGATGGACTGCATGATGCCGATCATGGATGGGTTCGAAGCCTCGCGACAAATACGCGCCTACGAAGCAAGTAAAGGTCTTCCGAAGACTCCCATCATCGCGCTAACGGCAAGTGTTGTGGATGATGACATTCAACGCTGCTTCGATTCAGGCATGGACGCTTATGTACCCAAGCCTGTTCGTAGAGAAAAGCTGTTGTACCAGATTGAAAATGCGATATAGGCAGCGATGATGAGCGGCGACATTTCTCTCCTCTGTTTTCTTTTGCGCTGCATAAAACGCTACCTATTCATTGTTGTTTTCCTTCTACCCATAGATAGTCAAGTACTTGCTGCAGAGAGCTACGCCGTTTTCTCGTTTAATAATGAGTTCTCGCCCCTAACCATCAATAAAGCGCGAAAGTTGTACAGAGGAAAAACGCAACTCTTACAAGGGCAGAGAATTGAGCTATCTGACTGGCCAGCGACATCAGCGGAGAGAGCGGAGTTCTATCGCTACCTTCTCAATAAAAACTTGGCGCAAATGAACGCGCACTGGGCAAGCTTGTCTTTTTCAGGCAAAGCGAGACCACCCAAAGTGATTGCAAACTCTAGCATTGATGCGCTGATCACGTGGATGCAAGAAAAGCCCAATCGGATTGGTTATGCCCCTGCGTCGAGCGTGCCTGGAAATGCTCGTATTTTGTGTGTGGTGAGCTCGGAGGATTAATATGAAAAAATATTTGACCATGTTATCACTGAGTGTTGTCGCCTTTCCGAGCTTAGCCACCATTGAGTTATCAGATCACCTGTCTTTGAGTGGTTTTGGTTCGACATCTTGGTCTAAGTCGGATAACTCCACAACGGTTCTCGTCAACCGCTTTATTCATGATGAAGCCTGCTACGATTGTGACACAACCTTCGGCCTGCAACTTGATTACTTTTACAAGGCATTTCGAGCATCCGCACAGATAGTCAAGCGTCCGCAAGATCATTGGAACTCGCCCCAATTAGAGTGGGCATATTTAGCTTATACCTATAAAAATGTAGAGATACGTGGGGGACGATTGAGGCTGCCGCTGTTTTTGATGTCTGAGTATAATTATGTCGGTCACGCTTTTACTCAAGCTCGACCACCAAATGAAGTGTATGACAGCATATTAGGCATCACCGCTTACAATGGTTTATCCATTCGCTGGAATCACGACCTCAATGAGCAAATCATGCTTACTGCAATGCCGTTTATAGGGTTTAAAGACAGCAGTGATGTCACCCTCAACGAAGACACTGAACTGAAGATCGAATCAGACAACACAGCCGGAATAAACTTAACACTCAGCGGAAATGCCTACCGTTTGAACTTTTCTTATCTACATGGCGATTATGACCAAACTACGGTTCTCTCCAATACCAAGCAATCCACACCTGAAGGAGGAGCCATGTTAATTGACCGTTTGGTTCTAAAAGAAAAAGGCAATACGATTGACCAGTTTTCTCTAGGCGTAAGGTATGAGCTTGATAACGTTGTGATAATGGCGGAAGGACAAACCAGCAACATTTCCTCCTCTTGGTACGCAACAACGAGTTACAACGTGAATAAATTGACCCCCTACATAGTTTACGGCCAACAGTTTAATAGCAGTGATACAAAGAATGGGGACAGCTATCTGTTTGGGGTGAGATACGACCTAGATTATAACGTGTCACTGAATGCTGAATGGCAAAAGTTTAACGCCCACAATAACGATACTGGCGCGTTTTCATCAATACCAGAAGATAACAGCGCCAATCTTTACACCCTGATGTTAAATTTCGTTTTTTAACTTTTCTATACTGACATCGTATAAATCATGGGCATTTACCTTTGTTATCGTTGATACATGTTGTGCGTGATTTGACGCTCTTTGTAATAGAATTCTTTGTCATGTTCGCCTATCTCTCGCAATACACGACACGGGTTCCCTACCGCAACAACATTACTTGGTATATCTTTCGTTACCACGCTACCAGCACCAATTACGCTGTTTTCTCCAATCTTGACGCCAGGCAATACCACTGAGTTAGCGCCGATCCATACATTATCACCAATATGAATAGGGATATTGAATTGCGCAACTTCTCTTCTGAGCTCCGGTTCAATCGGGTGGCCTGCCGTTGCTAGTGTCACATTGGGACCAATCATGACACTATTGCCAATGTAGATATACGTATCATCGACTAGGGTTAAGTTAAAGTTTGCATACACGTTATCACCAACGTATGTATGCCTCCCCCAATTCGCTCGAAGCGGCGGCTCAAAATAGCAGTTGTCACCAACAGCGCCGAGCAAACGTCGTAATATTTCTGTACGCTTTTCAGATTCAGAAGGCCGAGTTTGGTTGTAATCGTAAAGAACTTCTAAACACTGTGTTTGCTGCTCGACTAACGCTTCATCATTACAAAAATATATTTGCTGACTATGAAGCATTGATTCACTATCCATAATATCCTCCGTTCTATCTGCCCAGTAGCTTCAGGCTGCTGGAACACCTCGCCATACGAGTTCCTGTCAAGATTGGCTAACAGAATGCACTATGTCGTTTTTTGCAATAAGTTTAATGACATGCGTACGAGGCCTAACGCAAAATACCGAATAACTTGAAAGAAATATGTGAATCAGACGAGTAAATAACACAAAGCTCGGTGCAGAGTTAGCTTTGTTTATCTCGTTTCATTTTCAAGCGCTTTTCTTTACGTCGTAACGCTCGGAAAAACTTCGACTCCTCGTGATACCAGCCGATAACACTAACCGGGAAGCCCACTAGCATCATGATAAAAAGATCCGCGGGCAGTTGCTCCAAAATATCACTCAGGGAGTGCAGCTCACCAAAAATGAATAAACCAATGACTTTACCAAGCAATAGTGCGCAACAAATCATAAAAAAAGACTTCATGATGTAATGCCATTTGCCTTTTTTACGCTCTTCTCGCCAATAGGCATATTTATGTTGTCGGTCGTACATTCATCCCCCAAGTGACAATGTCACTAGCCACAAACATTCAGGCAAAGTAACAGGCTTTAGCTGCACTCTAATGATAGTGTGAATTAGAAGCGAATGCTTGTCATGGCAATGAGAAAGCTGCACATCATGCTGCGCATTTTACGACTTTATGGACGCTAGCATGATCGCGCAATACAGGGAGATATCAGCTTGTTAATCACGGAGTGAGTTAATGTTTTCGGAACACCCAAATTGGACCAATAAGAAGAAACTGCAAATCTTCGAAAAAAGACGGTTTCTTCCCTTCTATTTTGTGACCAATGAACTGCAAGATCCACAGTACACCGAATAGGAGCATCGAAATATGCAGTACGGGCAGCGCCAATACCTCCAAAGACCATATCAGGCCGATGCACGCTAATGTATACCCTAACATCATCATAAAGACGCTGAGAGACAAACGAAAATAGAAAACCCATACGGGTATGACAGCAATCCAGACCCAGTTAAACTCGAAACCCAAGATGGAGATTTGAGGAATTGACCAAATTAGGCCGACCACAGATAGGTAAATACCCGGAACTGCGATTGTGTGAATCTTTTGGTTGATGGGATTTTGATGGCTCTCCCCATATTCTTTTAGCCATTCAGATAATGCTCGCATATCATTCCTACTTTTCCGCCTACTTACTTATATAGCTTGAGGATGGAAAAGGTGCGAATTTTTCTGTAATAACTATTACTGACCAAGCAATGCTCGTTGCACTTTTGGTAGTTTGGCAACGACGAGAGTATAAGAGCGTTCACATAAATCCTGAATCAATCCATCTTCCACATCACCATTAAAATAAACCGTTATCCAGTGACGCTTATTTAAGTGATAACCAGGAGTGATGTCCGTAAACTGCGATGTTAAGACTTCTCCATCTTCTGGTTTTACTTTTACGCTGACATACTCCCGACCGTTTCTCTCTGCAATAATCGCAAACATTTTACCTTTGATTTTGTATACAAGCGCTTCTGGCCCAAATGGGAAATCACTCTCTGCACACATAAAGGTACTTAAATAACCTTCTAACTCTTTGCTTCTCATTCCGTCCCACCCTTCCTGTATCTTTTACTCAAACAAAGGCAATAGTAGTCTTAACGCCTGGTTAACCTGCGCTTTCTCATTACCTTCTAAACCATGTAGCAGCGATTGCTGAACGTCCACATGCTCTAAGATCAACTTGTCAATTAAGGTTAAGCCCTTTTCAGTTAACTCAACGGTGACACTGCGTCTATCTTCTTTACTGTGTGTTCTGGTAATAAAGCCTTTCTTCTCGAGTTTATCTAATCGGTTCGTCATCGCGCCCGAAGTGAGCATCATCGAATCAATTAGCGCCGAGGGAGTAAGGCAATATGGTGAACCTGCTCGTCGAAGTGTCGCCAACACATCAAATTCACCCATCTTAAGATCGTACTTCTTATGTAGGTCAGCGACCCGACACTCCATGTGCTTAGCAATTCGCATTAGCCGACCCATAATTGCCATCGGTTCAGTGTCGAGCTCTGGCTTCTCCTTAGCCCACTGCTCTACCACTCTATCAATTGCGTCCATAGTTTCTCTCCAAACGTCATTTAATTTTTATTTTAACATAAAGATACTTTACAAAAAGTAACCTTACCGATATCTTTACAATTAATTACCTCAACGTAAAGATATTTAACATGAACATTTTGCTTGCAATGATCCCGGCTTTTTTTTGGGGGACAACTTATGCTGTTACTCAGTTTACGCTTCCGGACTGGCCTCCCGTTTTACTTGGTGCGCTAAGAGCATTGCCTGCGGGTCTTTTGCTCCTCGCAATAAAGCCATCTTTCCCAAAAAAGAGTGAATGGAAAGTGCTGCTTGTTTTAGGAACTATCAACATCGCTTGCTTCTTTGGTCTCATTTTTGTCATGGCGTTGACGCTTCCTTCTGCGATCTCAGGTGTCGGTATGGTATCAGTGCCCGTTTTTGCGATGCTGTTTGGCTGGGCAGTCTATAAGCGCCAGCCAAGCGCAATACAGGCAATAAGTGGAGCGACTTTGATTGCTTTGGCTTGGTTCTTATTTGATCCTAGCTCTATTTCGCTCAACCCTATGGGTTTGCTGGCGATGATCTCCGCCATCATGTGTATTGTGGTAGGCAGTAGCGTAACGAAGTCACTAGGAACGAAAATACATTGGTGGACAGTATTAACATGGCAGCTCATTTTGGGTGGTGTGATTATGTCTGTCGCAACAAGCGTGCTGGCAATAAACAATCCAGAGCCATACGTTACAGCCATTCAAAACTTATCAATGACGAACACCCTTGGGCTGCTGTGGGTGATCATTCTGAACACTGCATTAGGCTACGGCATGTATGTTTGGCTATTGCAGCGTATGTCGGTCGTTGACTTTACTTTTGGTGGCATTGCCAACCCCGTTGCGGGCATTGTGTCAGGTTTGCTGCTATTAGGTGAGACTTTCACCCCTCTCCAATACAGCTTGATGCTAGGGATGATTGTTATGTCATTGCTCCCTCAATTGATCGCTTCATTAAAAACCAAAAAAGCCGCCCTTTCTTCCTAAGTAAAATCCTAACGCCCGGTGCTAAAATCGGGCGTTCATATTCTCTGTAAACTCTGTTTGAATTCTAAGACTTCAACAGGCTTTTTATCGAACAGTGAACCCAAAAAGGTTCAGTAATAAAAAAGGTGCCGAAAGACACCTTTAATAATGAATACGCCCCATTATGCCTTGCTTTAAGTCATCACAAGGTTGTTAATAGGCTCTGGTTTAGCGTAGACATACCCTTGAATAAGGTAAATAGAATGCTGAGCCAAATACGCGACTTGAGCCTCGCTCTCTACACCTTCTGCAATCATCTCACATTCCGCTTTCTTTGCTGCCGAGACAATAGAATCTAACACTTTCAATTTTTGGTCATCAGAGCCTATTGGATCGATGAACATCTTATCCACTTTTAAGCATCGGATACCCAGATCTTGCAAATAAGAAAAGCCGCCATACCCAGTCCCAAAATCGTCAATTTTGAACTTGTAGCCTTTATTCGCCAGATACAAAATCTCTTTTTTCGCTGCCTCTGTATCTTTTACAGGAATTCGCTCGGTCAACTCAAAATGCACTCTCTTCGGACATGGCCAATTCAGTTCTGACAGTAACTTAGTGAGTTCACCTGA
This sequence comes from Vibrio sp. J2-4, assembly GCF_021728155.1. NCBI lineage: Bacteria > Pseudomonadati > Pseudomonadota > Gammaproteobacteria > Vibrionales > Vibrionaceae > Vibrio > Vibrio sp. J2-4. The sequence continues at coordinate 898,757 of NZ_JAKKCN010000001.1, read as the reverse complement.
CTCTAAATGGGAAGAAACAATATTGATGCTGACCCACACATGCTCAGGTAACACACTAAGATCTTGTATGATTTTACGAATAAGCTGATTCGTCATTGGGACAATCAGACCACTTTCTTCTGCAGCGCCGATGAACATGTTTGGCGGCACCATACCATCACGGCGAGACCACCGAATCAGTGCTTCATACCCCACTGTTACACCATCACGGCTATCGACAATCGCTTGGTAATAAGGGACAAATTCCGCATTATTAATCCCATTCTGGATCAAGCCTTTGATAGACTTTCTCAAGCTCTTACTGAACACATATACAAACGCAAAAGCCAGCCCCATAAGCACACTGACTAGGCCTCCCCATAGAAAGACTCTTTCCTGAGCATAACTCTTCAGTTTCTCGCCACTGTGTATTTTGATGAGCATATTGGCTTGAGAATCAGCCGAGAAGAATAACTCTTTTGAAACTGCCGCTTCTTCTGCTGCAATGGCTGGTTTTCCTCGACTTATTGTTAAATCTCCAAATACAGGCTCATCATATATAAACTCGACGAACAAACAGTCTTCACAAGGCGTTTTTATCACTTCTTTAACCCAACTATTATCGAGAACCCAGACAACTTCAACATGTTCATTTTCATAAATGACCATCCACTCAACTTGATCTTGGTGTTCCGGTAAAATAAGTGATGCAAAAAAGTTTTCGCCAAGCTGAAATCGTTGCGCATTGGATAAATGAGATACTTCACGACCAATCGTGGAGCATGTTTTACCGTCACTCGTTTCCATCGCAATAAAACGGATGTAATGGTTATAAAAACGTGGATCGCGTAATGTTCTAACATCACTATTACTGCACGTGAAATCTAACTGCGCAACCTGCTTTACAATCGCCTCATCCAAATACATGGATCGTTGGTGTAAATAATCGACATAGGTGTCTATTTTAGTCTCTTTGATATAGCTGATGTAAAAATTGGCTATTGAATTAAAAGCCACAACAAAAACAGCAATGGGAACTAGGCCAAGCAAAATGGCATTTCTTGTTATCTTTGTAATCAAAGCTCCTCCTAACGTTCAGCCAAACAACTTAAATTAATGAGTGACATGAACACTATCTCACGTTCACACACCAAAAAGTGAGGATCGAATCTCAATAAGAAGTATAGAAGCGCAAGGCTTGCCACAGAAAATGAGAGTACTGCTGCATATCCAAGATAGCAACTCTCTTGAGTGAGACTTACCGACGATAATCGCGAGAAAAGAGGGGCTTATGCTCAACATAACCAATGTATAAAACGACTTTTTTGCCATCCAATGACTCGCCACAGTCACTAACTTTCCAATTGACCTTTGAAGGCACTAGCAACACACTGCATGATAAAATAGGAAAAGCTACTTAGAGCTTTTTACCAGCATTACAGGCTTATCGACCAGGGAGGGTCATGAAATGAAATTAGCTCAATTAAATATTGCGCTTGCTAAATATCCTTTGGATGCACCAGAAATTAAAGATTTCGTAGACAATTTGGACTTAATTAATGGTATAGCTGAAGAAAGTGAAGGCTTTATCTGGCGTCTAAAAGACGACTCCGGTGATGCAACAAGCATTAAATTATTTAATGACCCGAACATGATTGTAAACATGTCTATTTGGGAAAGTACTGACTCACTTAAAAACTTTATGTTTCGTACCGGTCATAGAGATTTTATGCGCCGAAAAAGCGAATGGTTTCATCGTCTAGCGGAGGATAGCTATGTTCTGTGGTGGGTAGAAGACGGTTATATACCAACACCACAAGAAGCCTTGTTACGCCTTCAGCATTTGCGCGAAAACGGAGATACGCCATTTGCTTTCACATTTAAAACAAACTTTACAGAAGCAGCTCTTGTGTAAAGTACATGTATGCCAAAGAACCGGCGTTCAAATTTACACTGACTATAAGGTTAATTGGTGTGAATCACTGTCAGTTCTACCGACTTACTCGGAAAGAAATGCAAGTGAACGCATGAAATGCGTTCACTAGGTTTATCGTTCATAGGGTGTTCTATTTCAGAAATAAAGTTCATTCGTGCTAAATTTACGGTACCATGCACAATTGACCAAATTGTAGTTATTCATGATTATACCAACTAAGACTCCCTCTCCCCTGCCCTCTGATGTATCTTGCTCTAACTGTAAGGCTTGTTGTTGCCGTCTCGAGGTTATGATTATTTCAGATACTGGCGTACCTGAAGAGTTTATTGCGCGTGACCAATATGGAGGCGAAACAATGATGCGGCTAAATGATGGTTGGTGTGCAGCTTTAGACAGAGACACATTAATGTGTACGATTTACGAAAATAGGCCTTGGATTTGCCGCGAATTCGAAATGGGCTCCAATGAATGTTTAGATGAACGAGTTAAATTCTTGTAAAACCACTCAAATTTACACTGATGGCAATGCGGAGTATTTGTAGAAAGTGTGCAAAGGAAAAGTAAGGTGTTTAAATCTGAGTATCAACAAATTATGGATACAAAAAAGCCCACCGTTTGGTGGGCTTTTTCTAAAATTTGGTGGGTCCGGGCGAACTCGAATCGCCGACCCCTACCATGTCAAGATAGGATGAAAATTATATTTTTTCATTTTATTTTCATAAGGTTGCGCATAATTCTCTATGTATTTTATCACTCAAAAAAGCGGGAATTTGCAAAATGTGCACACTTAAAAATCAACCACTTACTGAAATGAAACTACTGTATTTTACCACCCTAACGAGCCCTAACCTTGCCAACGAGATGGCACAAAGTTTAAGCAATGTATCAAGCTGCTTTTTGCAATCTAATTAACCACCACAATCACTAACTTTCTAATTTATCTTTGAAGGTACATGTAAAAAACTGCATGATTAAAAATCAAAGACGGCTTGTAGCTGTTTAACAAGCGTTAGTTAACAACACGTAAGTATTTAGCTTCATCAGTAATAAGCGATAGGCTATAATAAATGCCTATTGAGAATATTGGCTAGGAACAGTAATGGGTTATTCAGAGTTATCTCAAGCTGACATTGATAAAAAGGTTGAAGCTGGCGAATTTAAGCGAGATGAAGTTGTAGTAAGGGATAATCGAACAAAACAAGTTGTTCGATTTGAAAAAAAATCTAGACATGAATCAGAAATTTTCCCAAATACATTTATTCAAGTTAACAATAACTATATATATCAATTTGATATAAAAGAAGTGTTATGTAAGATAAAAGAGCAAAATCTAAAACAGGAATATAGCGAACTAGAGGTTAAATATAACATCCTGTTGGATTTCATCGAAATGCATGATGAGGAAGATGACTTTACATCTGATATCTATTCTAATGCAGTTTCTCTTTCTCGAGAGTTTGAAAGTAAGGTTGCTCAGTTAATTAAGGAACTTGATCTTCAATCAGATGATAATGTAGATCGTTTGGTTAATGTATTGAAAGCTTATGTAAATGTTATTTTTTCCTATGCTATATTTATGTTTATAAAGGACAGATCTAAAAGAAAAGTTAAAAGCGTTATTGATAAAAAAATTCTTGCATTGCGTAATTTAATATTACCATTATATAAAGATTTATTAATGCCATTCACGTCAGTTCGCAAGGATTACTCTAATGAAATTATTGAAGTGCCTGACTTAGATAACTCTTTTTATATAAAGCATTTTGAATCAAGAGATTTAAACATTAAAGTTTTAGACTTGTTAGTTGATTTTGATGATCGTTATCAGTCATCGGTTGAGATATTTGAATTATGTAAGGATCATAATTACGCGTTACAGCGTGTCTCTGATTCGCGCCATCATCATTATGGCAAACCTCCAAGAGATAACTTGAAAGAGATAGCGTACCGTCTGTATTACATACTAGTTGATCTTTCAAAGATTGAAGAGCTGATAAACGAAGTCGATCAACTAGAACTAAAAAATGAAGATCTAAAAAAGAAAATATTTACTCGTTTAGAAGTTAACTAACAAAGCATTTAAGAGTGATTCCCAACGCTTGGCATTTTTCATTCCATCGTTGGGTTTCGTGTTTACGGTGGTATGGTTAAGTTTCGTGGTAGCGTGGCTCACACCTTAATGCGGCGTTAGTTGTTGCCGGAAATCTTGAACTCATGTACAAAGCAATTCCAATTACAATAGGAGTTAAGTTGCATGAGTTTAGTTGTACGTCAGGTGACTCTCGATGATGCTGAAGGCATTACAAATGTCCTCAATCCCATCATTATTGAAGGCTTATACACGGTATTGGACACAACCTTTACCCCTGAAGAAGAAAAAGAGTTTATTGCTCAATTTCCTGAGCGCGGTGTGTTTACAGTTGCGTTGTCCGGAAGTGACTCAACGGTTATTGGTTTCCAAAATATTGAGCCGTTCGCACAATACACAAAAGCTTTTGACCACGTAGGCATAATTGGTACTTTTGTCAGTGAAAATGCTCGTGGTCAAGGTGTTTCAAAAGAGCTTTTCAACTCGACATTCGAAGTTGCAAAGCAAAAGGGCTATGAAAAGCTATTTGCTTACGTCCGTAGTGATAATGAGCGAGCTTTGGCAGCTTATCTTAAACAAGACTTTGAAATTGTAGGTACTGCGAAGAAGCATGCAAAAGTTCGCGGGGAATACGTAGACGAAGTCCTCATAGAGAAGTTTTTGTAGGTGTTGAGTAGCAAAAACTAACAAGGCATTTAAGAGTGATTCGCAACGCTTGGCAGTTTCGCTTCGCTCAAGTATAGCCAAGCGTCGCTCACACCTTAATGCGGCGTTAGCAGACAAAAGTAAATCAAGGAAGAGGGTGCATTATGTCTGATAAAGTAATTAAGTCTTCAACAACTACAATTCAAGTCGGTGCGACTAAAGCAGATGGGAAATTAGAACTAACGGAGTCGGATTTAATTTTTATTCCGTACAACGAAAAGTTGGGTTTTGGTCCATATCAATTAAAGCGCCAAGACATTACTGCCGTAGCTAAGTGCTTGGGCAAAGGTGGTGGTGTAATTCCAATCACTACGGATGCATTTCGTATAAAATTAGCCAACAATACGTGTTACGAGTTTATTGTAGCGAAGCCAGAGCAATGGATAGAAGCACTCGGTGAAATTGTCAGCTAACAAACAATTCAAGAGGGATTCGTAACGCGTGGCATTTTTACTATGCGTTGATTTTTGTGATTAAGGTGGTTTGCAGCGGCATTGGTATTGCGTTACTCACCCCTTAATTGGGCGTTATATTGCCCCGATAAATTCGGCTATTTAGAGCTTTAAAATGATAAGAAAGTACAACGAAAATGACATGGATTCAGTTCTTGAAATTTGGCTTAAAGCGTCAGTTAAAGCTCACGATTTCATTTCGGCTGAGTTCTGGGAATCTCAAGTAGAAAACATGCGTAGCATCTACATTCCAGCTTCAGAAACTTACGTTTACGAAGCTGAGTCGAAAGTAGTCGGCTTTTACGCACTGTATGAAAATAGCCTAGCTGCTATATTTGTCTCTCCTGAACTTCAAGGTAAAGGCATTGGTAAGCAACTATTGAGTCATGCTAAAACTCAGAGGGCGGTATTGAGTCTTTCTGTATACAAGGAAAATCAGGCTAGTTATCAATTCTATTTGTCTCAAGGCTTCAAAGTCGTGATTGAGCAATTGGATGAGCACACTGGACATTCCGAATACACAATGAGTTCGGGCATATAACAAACTGTTCAAGAGGGGTTCGCAACGCGTGGCATTTTCATTATGCGTTGTTTTTAGTGGTTAAGGTGGTATGCAGAAGCTTCGGTATTGCGTGCCTCACACCTTAACAAGGCGTAAGTTTTCCCGTGCTCTAATAGAATACGGGAATTAAATGAAGGCTTAGAATAAGTTGTCTCGAATAATGGCTACATTGTTTTTGCCAGCATGCGAATCGCTAGCCGTTTTAGCAAATGTAACACCATATCGCTCATCACCAATAAACTTGGCTTTGTTGTGGCTACCTTCAGTTATAACTTCTATATTCGCCATGGCAAAAATTTCTCGAAGCTTTGGTGTCAAAGAGCGATAATCCCTCAGTTCTTTCTTAAGTTCTTCAAAAAACTTCGTTTTCAATTCGGATGTCTCATTGTTCTGGATGATATCTAGAAGGACATCCTTACGGCGTGAATATTGTTTTGCTGACTCATAGGCCAGTTTGAGACTATCGACTAAAATGTTTAGGATCTCACCTTCATAAAGCTCACGCTCTTTACCCATATTCAATGCAGGCACACCAAAGTGTTGTCCTTCAAAACGCGTTTCAAGGTGTTCAATTTTAGCTCTTAGGATCAACAAATTGTTTTCCAGCTCTTCCTTATCTGATTCGGAATCATAATACATACTTTCTGTATCTGTAAGGTTAGTGGTTAGCTTTTCAATCTCTGCATTAGACGTTTCTTGTTGGCGATCAAGCTCTTCCATCGCTTCTTCTAGCAACTGCTTGTAATCTGAGTCTTCTGTTAATGAAGAAACTTTTCTAGTTAAAGCAATTCGCTGATCTTTTTGCCGCTTAGCTCGAACATCTGTCGGTGAAAAGTGCTCTTTACGATATCTCCCGTTTGTTGTGTGTGTTACGAGAGACAGCAACTCATGTAACACGTGTATATTTTCTTGCTTCCACGATTCGATTTGATCGCTAAGAACTAATGAATTGCGCGGAACATCTCCACCAAAAAGTGGTTGAACAATATTAACGGCTCCATCCCAAGCTGAATAGCGTTTAGTCAATACGCTTTCCATAAAGCCATCATCTGTATCTTCTGGAAAAACCACCACTTGCGCAAGACCAAGTAATTGTTGCTGTAGTCCGATGTTATGGATGTATTTGTTCTTACTAACAAGCACTAGTGGGTAGTCTCTCTCAGGCCGAAAAATTTCCCATTTTAGCGCGCGAATATCGTCTTCAGTATTTAAGAAGTTTACTTTTAGTCCGACGGTATCACGTTTAAGCAGTCGACTATCAGAAAGGTATTTAACAATTAAAGGTCGCGTAGTAACGACTGTTCCTCGCACCTGAGTACTAATATCGTTTACTTTCAACTGAATCGAGAACTTGGTCATTCCGTCCTCTTCTTTAATTCCGATTTCAGTTTCCCAGTGACGACCTTTAATTTCATGATCTGGGTGAGTAAGAAGTACAGAGTACATTTTAGGTTCTAGTGCGACTGCACAGAATGTACGCACGGTTATATTATCAAATTTGTAGTTGCAACCGCTTTTTAGCGTTTCAACATCAAACTCTTCCTTTGTTTTGAATTTAATCCAGCCACATACCGATTGAAGTGCACGTTCTGTAGCATTGTTGCCACTTAGCTCAAAATCGTTAACATAAACTAACATTGTAAACCCTCGAATAGACACGCAGAACAGAATAGCACACCCCTTTTTTTGTGCAATCCATTGCACAAAACTAACAGGCATTCAAGAGTGATTCGCAAAGAAAAAGGAACTGATTATGTTTAAGATTGAGACTAAGCGATTGATTGTTAGGGACATGAGCCTAAAAGATAAAAGCGCTTTTGTTGCTATGTCTCAGGATGCTAAATATCAACGTTTTTATGATGAGAGTGATTGTGACCCTAGTAAATACAGAGAACTAACAGACTTATTCATTGTTCAGGCCTCTGAAAATCCAAGAAAATCATATCAATTAGCTGTTGAGTGTAAGGTGTCAGGAAAGTTCGTTGGGACTATTTGTTTACGTTTAGAGGGCAATCAGCAAGCTTCAATTGGGTGTGCGTTCTCTAGAGCATCTCAGGGTGATAAGTTGAGCTATGAAGCCGCCTTAGCTCTCGCAGATTTTGGTTTTTCGGAATTGGGAATTCACCGTATCTATGCGAAGACCATTAGTAGGAATCTACCAGCAATTAAACTCTGTAAGTCTTTAGGTATGCGTCAAGAAGCTCATTTTAGAGAGCATCGCTTTTTCAAAGGCCAGTGGTGGGATACAGTAATTTGGCAGTCCTTCGAACTGAATGGCAAGACACAGCAAAACTTAAAGAATGGATTTCTGTTCATAAATGAGTCATTTCAGAAATAAACATAGTTCGCGCTGAATTTACGGTATCATGCACAATTGACCCAATTGAGTTATTCATGATTATACCAACTAGAATTTCCTCTCCCCTTCCCTCAAATGTATCTTGCTCCAACTGTAAGGCTTGTTGTTGCCGTCTCGAGGTTATGATTATTTCAGATACTGGCGTACCTGAAGAATTTATTGTACGTGACCAGCATGGAGGCGAAACCATGATGCGGCTAAATGATGGTTGGTGCTCAGCTTTAGACAGAGGCACATTAATGTGTACTATTTATGAAAATAGACCTTGGATTTGCCGTGAATTCGAAATGGGTTCTAATGAATGTTTAGATGAACGAGTAGAGTTATTGTAAAACCGCGGTCCGGACTGAGCGAGTGATTCGCAAGGCGCGCTATCGTGCGTTGCGTATATTGCTTTCCTTCGAATCAGTATTTGCATTGTAGTGTATGAGCCTTCAAAAACAATCTTCCTCTCAAAGAACTATGCAACCTACTAGACTAAACTAACGACTTATTATCGGCGATAAGGAAAGAGATATGTCCGCTGAAAATGACAAACAAGAAGTCACTGTTGTCGATAAAAAATGCCTTTTGTATCGATGGTTGTTTTTATGTGGATTAGTCAGGACGTGATCTGACCTATTACTCTAGCTCACTTTTTCCCCAAAACCACTTAGATTAAATATTCATGCACATCTTGTAAATGTAAACTTGCACTACCTATTAATGAGGTATAACTTACACCCTCAAATTTGAAGCTGTATTTGCATGCAATTTCGTATAAAATACGGCGTTTTTGATCACCGAATTTTTACAGGTATGGGTAAATTTAAGTTGTTTAATAATAGCGCTAGAGGCCTACATTGTGGTCTATACAATCTAGATGCGGTCGAGTGGCTCAAAAGCATTGACGACGCTTCAATAGATTTGCTCATTACTGATCCTCCATATGAGTCCTTGGAGAAACATAGAAAGGTCGGTACAACTACACGCCTTAAAAACAGTAAAGCATCTAGTAATCAGTGGTTTGAAATATTCCCGAATGAAAGGTTTGAGGAGCTACTTACAGAGGTTTATAGAGTTCTAAAAAAGAACTCTCACTTCTATCTGTTTTGTGATCAGGAAACCGCTTTTATAGTAAAACCAATTGCTGAATCCGTAGGATTTAAATTTTGGAAACCGGTAATTTGGGACAAAGTTCGCATTGGTATGGGGTATCACTATAGAGCAAGATATGAGTTCATATTGTTTTTCGAAAAGGGAAAACGAAAGCTAAACGATTTGGGTGTTCCGGACGTGCTTTCAGTTCCCCGCATTCATAGAGGTTATCCTACAGAAAAACCCGTTGAATTGATGGATATTCTAATAAAACAAAGCTCGACAGAAGGCGAACTTGTTTGTGACCCATTTATGGGAGCTGGCGCTGTAGGTGTTTCAGCTTTGAGTCATGACCGCAAATTTTGGGGTAATGATCTATCAGAGGAAGCGATTTCTATCACACAAACACGTATTAGGCCGTTGATTAACAAATAGAACCTAACTAATATGCAACAATGTTTTTTTTACGAACCTGTGCATATGTATGAGTGATTACCCAGATTACTATCCCGATGATATGCCTCCAAAAGATGCGATCGCTGCATCTGGAACAGCTTTCCGATTGGTGAATAGTAATCCACCTGTAAAAACCTGTTTTAGTTCTACACTTGAAGAAAACCCTGGAAGAAAAGCGAAAAAGCCAACTGATAGAGAAATGCTTTATGGCTCATCGTTATTCACTCAGAAAAAAGAAGCGCTCAAAAAGAAGAAGTTGTTCAAACCTCTTCGAAAAAAGCTATTGTCAACGGGCGCGCTTATTGAAGACGACGGAGTGATGAAAGAAACCGGAGGCCACCACCATATAACTGTATGGTTTAAAACGGACTCTGAACCACACACGCGATTCGAATGTATAGAAGAATGATGTAATGTACCCTTTAGTTCAAGAGAAAAGCTTAGGCACTATAGAGATAAATAAGGTCTACGAAGAATACGATGGGCCTAAACTATTTAGTGTAGTGAATGCCCTAGGCCTCTATTTCTTAGTTTATTGGATAGATGAACTAGAAGATGGAGACGTCTGGCTTTACGTTCCTATGTCTGCCAAACGATTAGAATCTCTCGAAACAGGTTCTCGCCTTTTGAGAGATGCTTTTCTTTACCCTGAAGAAAATTCAATTTTCAAAATCTTTACTGCATTCGATGGTAATAACCATAATATTGAGATCTTAGCTGCAGAAGATATCCCAGAAGAGGATCTTCCACCATGCGACTTCAGAATAGAAGACATTGAGTCGGAAGAAATCGAAGAATCAATTCTATCTGTAAATCACGAAATTCACATTTCTCGTCCTAGTCGTCGAGGGACTATGCAACTAAACAGCATTTCTAAAGTGCTAGATGGTTGGTCATCCCTATACGGTGAGTTTGTTCGTACTATTAACCTAAAAGATAGATTAATTCCGGTGGATGCAAGACCAGGCTCTTTTACTTTACGCCTAGAATCTAACCACTATGACCAGGTTGCACCGGTAATCGATGATTTCTTTGGTGTGATGGCTAGCTCCGACGATATACATCTCACCTTCATTGAGATGGGGATAGATGTCGAAGTAGTTAAAGACTTTCTATCTCTGATTGTAGACTCTTCTTATGATTTTAAGGTAACTCCTTTAGGTGAATTTGGAAGTCAGCATTTCCTCTCAAAAGTAAATGCTGAACGCATACTAAATGAAATAAAAACTTCTGAGTTAACCTATTTATCGAGCTTAAAAGTGCCTCAAGCTGATGACCTTTACCGAGTATTTTCGGTGGTCGACGCCAAGGCTTGCTTTGAAGAAGTTAATGAATATACCTTAAAGATCACTCCAAGACAGGTCGCTTACTACCTACATGCAGCTAGAACATTGGGATACCTCAATCAATCAAATCAGCCAACTTCCGCAGCTATGCAGTTCAACATGCTATCTCGTGAGGAAAAGCTACTGTCAGCAGCTATGAGGTTCCAAAGTAGTGATTGTGGCTGGGCTTGGATAAAGTGGTCTTCCGGTAAAACTTTGCTAGATATTGAAGATGGTAGCGGTTATCAATTCTTGCTCGACTGTGTACCTTCACTCAACTCAAACACAGCAAGAAGAAGGTCCAAAACTTTAAACTCTTGGTTAAGAATATTCAAAGCAGTACTACGTTAGTGAAGAGCCCCAATTGGGGTTCTTTTCATTTCATTGGTACTATCCTGACACTTTAAAAACAAAGTCTAGTAGACTCTTCAACTGAGAACCTTCATCCTAACTCACGAAAAATATAGTTTTTGACCCTTCCAAGAAACTACATGATTCATTCACTTAAAACCGAAAGAGTTTCTAAATTCATTAATTGCTAATTTAGTGACGCCTGTAAAATAGTTTTGTATACAAGCGGTTTTGGTGGAATTTCCCATGGAATGGTAAGGAACTAATAACTTCCCTAAAAGTGACGCATACCCATAGCATTTTAAGGTTCCAGTTTGGTTTCGCTTGGTAACTCGGTTAGACATTATAAATAAAAAAGCCCTTTCTATTTTGCAAGGGCTTTTTTATTTGCAGACTCCGACCGTAAACTCACCCTCTCAACCAGTCTAATCCCCCACTCTTTTTCTTTCGTGCACTCAAAAAACGTGACTAGGAAACTCAAAAAGAAAACTACTGACAACCCGCTAACTTAACGAGCCTGAAATGCCCTATTACATTAAGTCTAAAAACCTTTAATTTATTGATATTGGAGAAGTTATGAAAAAAATCTTATTCGCTTTACTTATACCATTCTTTGCTAATGCATCGACAATTGAACCAGATGGAAATGAGATAATATCATTGCGATATTCGGATACTAAATTTGCTGGGGAAAACCAAGCATTATTTGGCATTGCATTCTCTCATATTCGCGGTACTGGAAATGTTGGCTTTACTCTTTCTGCTGATGCACAAAATTTTGATAAAGATGGTAATTTTGTAGAAAACGTAGGCAAAGAATCGGAATCATTTCAACATTATAACATCATGGGCGGTTTAACTTATGGTGTTATAGATGAATTTTATGTTATACCAAAAATTGGCTTTACATATAGCAAATACAAAAACAAATTTGCAGACACAAATTGTTCAGTTTTGTTAGGTTGTCAGGATTTCATCAATACGGACAGAAAAGACAATTACGGCATCTCATATGGCATTGATTTTATGATGATAAGTAATTCCCTTGCTTATGGTATTGGTGTAACAGATGTTGATTATTTTGATGATCGAGACGTTAGATTAAATCTAAGCGTTGGATATAAATTTTAAACAAAAAAGCCGCTTAAACCGAGCGGCGTTTTTTATTTATGAAATATCGATTTCAAATGGATAATCGTTTCCAACTCCATTCCAGATAAGATCCCAAAGTGTTCTTACATCACCAACCACAAGATCATCTAAAAGCAATGCCGTATATGTGTAATTACCATCCGCATCAACTTCTGTATTAATAAACCAATTATCTGTGTTGTAAGTAAAAGTTACGCTAAGACCGCCCATTTTTACAACAAAGGTTGTATATGTCGTCTTATCTGCTGAGAATTTAATATCCATGATATGCGCACCTGATGCGCCATCAATCAAACCATCCCTAGCAATGATGTCGTATAGTTTTCCTACTGGTGGCCGTATTGTATATTCTGGATTAGTCAAAGAGCCAAATACGTTGAGCTGATAGCCTCTCATTGTTGGCTTGGTAACTCCTTTATCAGTAACAGTCATCACAGAAATAACTTGATCAACTGTGAGTGTTGCATCGCTTGAAACAGCATTACCTTTTGAGTTGGTTGCTTCAGCTCTGATTGTGTGAGTCCCTAAGCTTGGCTCAACAAATGTGTAAGTTGTTGAGTTGCTGCTAGGTTGTGCGACATTATCCAAGAACCAAACGATTGTTCCCGTTTCCCCGCCCCAATCAACGGTAATTGAAGCAGTGTAGTCTTGTGCCTCTGTAATTGTTCCGCTCGATGGGTTTGTTGTGATTGTGGGTGCCACAATTGACGGTTCAACAACAATCGTAACCGTGCTTGTATCCGTATATCCACCAAAGCCAAATACACGACAAAAGAACGCATTGTTGCCAGTTGATGACGGAGCAAACACGTAGCTAGATCCAGTAGCGCCAGAGATTGGAGTGCTTCCGTTGTACCACTGATAAGACAACGTGGATCCTAGACCATCAGCGACAACGGACAGTGTTAAGTTTTGAGAGTCCGTAATTGTGCCACCCACTGGTTGAGTGGTTATCATCGGTTTGCGTGCGACCTTTTCACCATCAAGGTAAACTTCATCAATATTAACGTCATTTAACTTTAACGTTCCGATTTCTACACCATTAAAATAGATAGCCATAAATTAACTCGTATACAGGTTTAACATGCTTCCAGAAACGGTATAACGAAAACCACCGAAACCAGATCCCGCCGCTGAAGAGTTGTTTGCTGCTGGTACTTTCGCTATTGGAATAACTGGCAATCGACCAGTGTTTAACGTACCAGAGGTAATAGATTCAGCATCTATATCTTTTTGTGCTTGAGCCACCATCTGACTCAAATATACATTCAATCCACCATCAGCATGCTCAACATAAAACAGTGGGTTATCTGCAAGCTGAGTGTCTGAAATATTAGTTAGCGAACCTACCGTCGTTGTTCCTGCCGGCTCACTTCTTGTTGCTGAATTTATAAATTGCTCAAGCATTACAACTCGCTTTGCCATAGCTTCTAATTCTGATTGTAACTTCTCAACGTCGCTCATTATTTAGTCTCCAGTGGTACGGCAATGCCCTCATTAGCTGGGGTGATTAACCATAGGTTTGATGGTGTTACCAGTTTTGTTTTTGTGTAGTCAAAATCCGTAATTTTGAAAGTTGCGCCATTGCTTAAAGTGGCGTCCTCGGATGATGTAGCAGTGAATGTCACTTCATCAGATTTCGCTAAGGCCGAGTAATATCCGTTGGCATCTATGGACGCTTTCGTACTATCACTTGAGCTCCAATTCACAACCGATGGGTTATCTGTAGAACTGACAACAATCCCGTTGTTGTACGTCACACTAGCTGTAGTTCTGCCAGTGTCGCCAACTGCAAGCTCGGGAACTGGCGATGTAATAAAAACAGCGGTAGGAACAACCGCAGTGATAGTTTTTGTGATGGTTTGAAAAACGCTGTCGTCGTAAGTTTCATCTTCCGATACAGCTAAGGCAGTAACTGTAACGTCACCACCAGCTATAGCTGTATAGGCGCCATTAGAATCAATCGTTAATATTGACTCATTACTTGACGTCCACTGCACAACGCTAGGGTTATCTAACGTACTTATGACGTGCTCGTCTACATACGTTACTGTCGCGGTAAGTGTTCCAGTATCGCCAGAAAAAACCGTATCTGGAAATGAAGACACGATAATTGATGAAGGTACGACTGGTGAAATGTCAAACGTTGCATCGCCACTTATATTATTGCCATAAGCAGGATCGGTGGATGTAGCTAAAGCCGTTATCGTTACCGAGCCAGCGTCTAAGGCATTAAAATTGCCTAAGCTATCGATTGTAAGTATTGACTCATCGCTAGATGACCATGTGACTATTCCAGAATCTTCCGCTGTAGTTGATGAGTTGCCGTCGCTATAAGTCACTGTCGCTGACAACGTACCAGTATCACCTCGAAATACCGAAGCTGGAACGCCAGATATTGTCACTGTGTTTGGCAATATAGGTTCAATAAACGTGATTTCTAAGTAGGTACCAGATGGGTTAGCGAGAACTTCTAATATTTTGGTAAGTTGGGCCAACTTAAACTCCGATACTGGTTGCGGTACCAGCAATCCAAAATTAGAAGGCGTAACCAGCCATAGATTCGATGGAGTGATCAGTCTCGATTGGTACGACTCAACATTGTAGATATTGATAACTAAGTGTCTTGGCCTTGGTGATGAATACTGTATCCCTACTCCATTACCTACGACTTGCTCAATGACCAATGTATATGAATCGTAAGTGCCAGCCGTTTGCATTGCCTGCAAAATGGCCATGTAGTTTTCGGCAAAGAAATCGCGGTTAAGTCCGGTAAGCACCGGAAATGTGTTGTTATCGTAAAGCAAGTAACCAAATGGTTTTGAACCAACCATTTCAGAGTTCATCTGAACTAACTCATTAATGATCACTCGCTGCTTAGCTGTGAGGGTTATATTATAGAAAAACTCGCACGCTTCATCGTTTCGAAATAACTGCGTCATTTCCCCTCCAATTAAGCATCAGTAATAATCACATTCTCTACAGGCAAATCCGGAATGAATTTTACGTTATAGGGTGTTTTATAAATGCCTTCCGACCAACTGGTACCATCATCTAACGAATACTCGGCTTTGATGTTTGACGCATACAAAGCATCACGGTTTATTTCAAAATACTTTTCTGGTTCGATATCCATTCCGATCCAAAAAAACGCATCAAAGTTGGCAAGAAACTTACTCACAATGTCATCTTGGTTATCGACCACCGCATTTGTGTTTCTTGATTTAGTGAGAGTGAGCTTCCACAAAATCGGCTTTTCTTCTTTTGCGGTCCATCGGTAAGTCTCAACGCCACCCTTGGTTAGAACAATGTCTTGCTCGATATCACCGACCATGTAGGTACTCGCAACCACAGCCGTTTTTTCCATATACGACGCGATTTGGTAGTTGATGTTAGCCGAAGGAGTGTAATCAATGGCAACGTGCATTTTCCCTGAATTCTCTTCCGTCATTTGCATAATGGAAGACTTGAACCCAAAGTTTTCTTCAAGCCCGGCAATGAGGGCATTTGGGGTTGTTGTTGGATTGTTTATTTTTAAGTTTGAGTTTTGGATAAACTCGGACATTTTCACGAAGAGAGATGCAATGATGGTTTCGATGGTCATATCGATTTGCGCACTAGCATAAAACACTTTGTATTCATCACTAGCGACAAAGGTGTTAAACGCCAAGCCAGAGAATTTATCATCTGACTCTTTAAACGCCTCAAAGTACGCTTCAATTATCGTGTCAAAGTCATCAGGAGTTAGACCCGTAGATGAATCCCATATCATGTGTATGAACCTGTAACATATTGAGTTTCTGCGGTGCCAGCTAACGTGTAACTCATTTTTAACGTAAAGCCTTCTACCTCGACTTTACTGTTAAGAACCATAATCGAACGTTTCACTGATTCGTTAATAATCCATGTGTTAAAAGCTGCTGCGTTAAAGTTAACCTCTGGCATGTACCAGTAATCAAAATCAAAACCAATACTAGGCGCGTAGTACAAACTGCCTTGATTGGTTTGAAAGTTGTTCTCGAAGCGAGCAACGTTTCTCCCTTTTCCTAAATACCCACTTAGCGATGCCATAATTACCTCAGTTTTAAATCTTCGAGATCTGATTTGAGTTGTTCAAGTTGGCTCTTGGCACCTTCATCAAGCACTCTTACCTCTCCAACTGCAGGTGAACCAGAGCCGCCCGTAACGGACACCACAACGTTTTGACCTGCAATTGAGATAGCCTGTTCAGCAATACCAATCGCCTTGTCTATGATTGTCTGAGCGTCTAACTGAGTATTTGTAATGTAGATTGAAAACTCTTCGCCCATAATGAGAAAACCTTCACTGTCAGCTTCCCCTGCGGATACGTTGATTACATCGTTTGGCTGGTAGGTTTTACCGTCAATTTCGACCTCAAGCTTTCCATCTGAAATTATTGCTTTTAGTAGTTTCATCAGAAATCCTTCGTTCGTAGGCTTAGGTCAGCTTCAACATGCACAACCACCGATTGGCCATCTTTTGCTGTGAGGGCATCAAAAACCGCCTGAGCCGACGCATCAATAATCTGATATTTACTTGAAACCCAAGGAAGGCTTGGCGTGGTAATTTCTGTTGAATCCTCAAAAGTAATCTTGAGAACTACTGCGTTTGCGCTAAACCACTTTTCGGAATTTGCCGTTCCAAAGAAAATCTTAAACTGCGGATTACTATCAGCATCAAGACCACTTGAGGCATAGAGCATATCAACTTGAGTTTTTGTAACAGGGAACTCGCCATTGCAGCTACCCATAGCCCAAGAAGACTTAAAGCCAGAGTTTTCCGTTGACGCAGTGCTGTGTGTGCCGATCCCAAGCGTAAAGTCGTAAGACTCGGAAGTTAGGCCAATAATCTGCATTTTGCTTTCTACGCCTATGTTTTGTTCAAGGGCGTTAAATAGATCCAACGTTTTCGCTGTATCGTGCAGTTCATATCGGAACCCAGTAGTGAATGGTGCCACGTACTGCTTACCCTTGTACTCAAGGTAAATCGCAGCGAATGGTTTACCTAAAGCGGCGGTATCTACAGTTACTCGAATCCAATTACTGGTTGTCGACGCTTCCAGAGCAATGATAGTGCCGCCATTTACATCGCTAGGAACAATGCTGCCATGGGAGGAGTTAAAACCATTGACTTCACCATCAACAATTCTCGCGGCAGTCATGCTGTGCCAGTCAGTAACATCTCGAGAGATTTTGAATATCGCAGCTCTTGACCATAGCGACGTAGAATCGACTTCGGAGTCGAGCAACAGCGCAGGAGATTCATCGGCTAATGCTGGTGGATATTTATTTGATAGCTCGTTGAGTGATGAAACCACAGCGGCCCCTTCCTCTGACGATGACGTATTCATTACGCCTAAAAAGTATTGTTCGCCTTCTTCTAGCACTGTTTCTGGCACCGAGAACTCGACTAAGTGAAATTCGTTAATACCAACCACACCGAATAATTCGCCACTATCAAGCACAAGCTCATAACCACCTTCGACTCGCTTGTAGAGAGAGACGATTGCCCTTTCTAGCTCTGAGCTAAAAATCATCACACCGCCATACACAACGTCGCCAGCCTGAGCAATAAGCTTGTTGCCCAAGTCTGACATGTTGTTTTCGTATTCTTCGACGGTTAGCCAAGGCTGCTTATTGGAATATCCAGTGTCATAAACTAAGTTACCGCCGTCCGATTCTGGCTCATCAAAAATGCCAAAATTGTACAGCTCAACCAACTTTGCTGAACTTACCTCAATCGAAGTCGATGTTTGTATTGAACTGTCGCTTGAAACTTGAACGATGATACTTGCGGTACCAGGCGAAACAGCCTCGTAATTTCCGGTTGTATCTATCGACATTACCGTCGCATCAGATGAAGACCAGTTGACAACATTTGGTGCATCTGAAGAGTTTACCTGTGAGCTGTCACTGTAATACACGGTAGCCGTTAACAACCCAAAATCCCCTACGTTAAGCGAACTAATGGTTTCGTTAATAGTCACACTTACAGGTGAGATAACGCTGGCTCCACTTCCCGTAGGTGGTGCCACCATTCCACGTTGAAATGGGATGTGCACGAAATAGCTCATGACGCATCGACTCTAATTGATGTTTGGTTAAATGCTTCGTGTGGTTTTTGTGCTGGTGTGTGGAAAAGCTTTTCGCCAGCTTTCATCGTAAAAGAAATCCAGTCTCTCACTAAAATCCCTTCAAACTCAGCTGGCACATCAGTCCCGGTATAAATGTAAATACCAATACCATCGGAACTTTGGTTTTGCACAAGTACAGCTGAGCCATCAGGAACGCCAGCATCGGTCCATTCACCAAACACCGATGCTTGGTTAGCTAAAGTCGTCATAATTCACCTTTGGTATTTAAGCGCTTGGCCAGATTGCGCGAATCAAACTGACATCACGGCAGTAACCAGCGCAGCTTGTTTGGGTATTGCTTCCTTTTTAAAACCTCAGTTGAGGCTATTGAAACGAAAGCGATCCCTTGAAAGTTTGGGTAGCTAGATCGTAGTCGCCGTCGATGGCAACGATACGTTTGCCGTTGTATGGATAGTTGAGTTGGGGAATGTGGTTGCAGACAAAACGATAAGCGTCAGTGACAATTGTTCGATTTGCTCTTTCTAGGATGTTTTCCGTTTTCACAAAATCACCAGCGTTAACATCCAGTGTAAAACCAAGCTCTTCGAGAAAATCTGTTGCGCAGCTAATTGCCCTCGACCTTGGTTGGGGCTCTTCTAGAAACTCTGCGCCTTGGATCATCTGTTTGGGCACTTCGTCATATTTGGCGAACGTGTAGCCTAGCGTTGTGGGTACGAGTTCAGGCAAAGAGGAAGCGTAAAAGTGGTTTCTCTCCCAATATTCCATCGAGAGGAGATAGTCACTGTTTAACGTAGCTCTAACTCTCATTTCTAATCCCTAGCAGCGCGTACCCGTCACCGCGCTTTCTGGTGGCATATTTACCATTAGGTTTGATGTAGAAATCGCCATTTTCATAAACAGGCAAAAACAGGTTTTCGAATATCAAGGCAACTTGCATTTCTTCGTATCCTGTCACCTCTGTTTGGTTTACCGTGACGACCGTTAGTGGCTCACCGTCGACCGCCAGCTCGTTAACGATTTGAGGAAGACTTCGAGCAATAAATGACTCTACCTTTCCCACTTCGTACCAAGTGAAATCATCAACTGCAATCCCCATTAGGACGAGATTTTTGCTCATGTTAAAACCTCAACTGTTTTGGGAATATTGGTTACTTGGTTTTGCGATGACGAACTACCAATAATTGATGTGTCACCTTTTTGCATTTCGAAAGTTAAGACTTTTTCTGTCGTATCCGATTTGGTCGCCAACGTCATGTTTAATAGCGTGCCACCAATAATCACCATTTCTGGACTGAAAAAGGAAACTCGCGGTAACGAATCTTGCTTTTGGAAAAGCCAACTAGCTAAACCAATCATGGCGTTTATAAAGTCACTACTACTGCTTCGGAGCGTTATAGTCGAAGTGTTGATGTTCCCCTTTAACACTGGCGTACCACCAGCAACGTCGATAGTTTTAACGACGGACTGTTTGTATCCGTCCGGTATCATGCCGATTAAATCTCCAATTATTGGAATGGGAATTGGCGTAGTTTTTCGCAAGTCTTGATATTCTTCGGTCAGAACCTTAATGCGCGCCTGATCGTCTTTCGTTAAATCAGCCTTGGCGTCTAGTTCAAGTAGTTCCTTTTGCTCTTCGCTCGACAACGTATCATCGAGATAAATGAGGAACAGCGGAGGTGCTTTCTCTGAAATCATTTCAACGGTCCTACGTCTGTTCTGGTTTTGTTGTTACGTGACTCTTTCTCAGCAATATCAACCATCATTTGGTTAATCTCGCCCCCACGTTTTTCAACGTAATCACCAAACATTTGCATTGGGGTTTTACCTGTTGCAGCCTCAATTGGCGTATAGGTACCAAACTGAATGAGTTTGTCGAAAAACGCCTCCCAAGTTTCCATGCTATTGATTGGCTGCTGTCCAGCTTTGATTAGATCGCTGCCTCGCTTGGCTAACTCGCTAGCGTAAGATATGGTGCTTTTGACAAAAGAGTTTTCTACTTTAACAGCGGCTATTTCTGCTTCGTCGGCAATGATCTTGCCTTTTACTTTGAGATCCAAAACATCCAAGTTTGCTTGAATGCGTTTAGCCTCGGAAGCGTCGGAAGAAACCACCGCTTGGGCTTGGCCTTGCGTCACACCGTCTATGATTTTCTTTTCAAAAGCCTTGGCGTCACCGATTGCCAAAATGCTTGATGATTTGTCAGAGCGATTTAGCGCTTTGTCTAGTTCCTCTGTCCTTACTTTTGAGCCAAGCATTGTGTCCATGATGTTCTGAAAAGTGAGGTCTTTATTTTCAGCGAGTAATGCTTTGAAAGGTTTCATGAATCTTGAGGCCAGCAATGCATCTTCATCACCGAAAACATCATTCATGTATTGGGCTGCAACTTCCGGTTTAAGCTTTGCCATTGTTCCGACAAAATCCAGAAACGCATTATCAATACCGTTTTGGTTTGCTGCCTCTTTGTACGATGCCATTTCTGGACGTTCTAGGGCACCGACAAAACCAGACAAAATACCTCGAATGTCAGATTGATCTAGACGAGCAGATATGCCAACCGCACTAAGAGCAGCGTAGCGCCCTCTGTTGATGCCTAAAGCATCAGCCGTATCGCTAATGTCCGACATTTCATTTAAGCGCTCTCTGGCTATTTGGGTGTATTCCTCTGCGCCTTGAAAAGCTTTAGTGGCAATATCCTTTGCCACACCAGCCGCCGTTGCAATCGCTTCACTGGCAAGATTGGCACCAGTAAGGATCATGAAGCCTTGTAACTTACCAAGTTTAGATTTTACTTTTTGACTGCCCTTTTCAGCTCCCTTCTCGAAGCCTTTACCGAACCAAAACTCAAAGTCATCTGCTGCCTGTTTTGAAGCGCGTCGAAGCTGCACTTCCATTTTCTTCGACTCTTCTTTCATTTTGCGTTCATCGAGCCTAGGAGCGAGGATAAATTCTGAACTAGCCGTCATTAACCATCTCCTCCTGTTGTTTTAACTGTCGATAAGCTTTTCGCAAAATCAGACCAATAAGATCGCCGCCGTCGATATCGGGACTATTCTCGATAATGTCAGCGGCAAACCCATCACCAGCGACTCGGAACTTAGCAAGTTCCTCAAGTTCGGTAGGGCTTAGAAAAAAAGCCCTGCGTCTTTTAGCGTCGAGCACTTAACCAAAGTTTCCAACACCATTTCTGCAAGTTCTGGCAACTCGTAGTTGTCGATGCTCGAAGCGTCGATTGACATACCATGTTTATTTTCATGGACAGCCACCAGCGCCATCATGTCGTAATAGTCAATTCGCTGAAATTCCATTAAATCCATGATGACCGTTTTCTTGTTTTCTGCATCCAGCGAAGTGAAATACTGTTTTGCTTGGTCGTGATCGACAAGCCCTTGAATGCGCATGGTTCTAGCGCGTGGAAGGTGAAGAATGAACCCTAAATAAGCCATATAAGCATTCCATGCTTTTGACCCTTTAAATTTAGCTATCATTACGCCACCGCTTTAAATTCGTCTTTGAAGTTTTTAGGCGCGACTTGAATAGTCAATTCAACGTCTAACGTAGATTCGGATTCATTAGCCGTGCCATTGCGAGGATCGTTTTTCAAAATACATTGCTTGGAAACAAGAGTTCGTCCGTTTTTCTTGTTGTACGATGTGAACTGAAAACGCTCTTCGCCTAAGAACAATTTTACGTAAAGCTCCAAATGCTGTTGAGATACGTTTCGAAGCTTTACTGATAGCTCGATAGGCTGAGTTAATCCGGTACCGACAATTTCACCGTCACCATAACCATTAGGATCGCAAAACATCTGCACTACCTTTTGGTTGTTTCGTCCAAGCTCAATCACCGAGATATAGCTGTATTCCTCACCGTCATAAACAACGGTAGTTTCCATTTCCCCAATTCGAAAATTGCTGCCAGCCATTATTGAGCCTCCGTTACTTCAATTCTTGCACGCCAAATAGGTTCAGCGTCTTTCACTTCTGCTTTACCACCAACCACATATTGCTCATCAGATTTGACGATGGAAATGTAGTTATTTGCATCAGGATCTAAGTAGAAATATGGGAAGCCTTCGTAAGTCTCGATAACTTCGGACGCGGCCTCTTCAATGTTTACTCGCTGAACGGCTGTATTGTTCGGTTCGTTGGTTTGAATGTAAGAGGTGATCGCCTCTTGTGTTTTTAGCTGTGCTTGACGGTCGATGTAAGCTTTAGTAATTGCGGAACCACCATTACCAAAGAAGCCTAAAGTCGGCCCATCAGAGCCATTCAAGAAGAAAGAAATACGCTTGTTAAACAAATCGTCGGCTTTGCCTACAGTAAACACTACTGACGCAGGATTGGATGAATCAAGCACGTAGTATTGGCAATTTCGCCAGTAAGCTTGTGACAGTAATCGACCAAACGCTTCATAGCATCCAGTGTATGAACCCGCATCATCAAGAAAGACGGTATCTTTCATCGCGATTTGTTCAGCCAATGCTTCGTCGCTGGTGGCGTAAGCTCTCACGCCGTCAAAATCCGTAAAGTCGATAGTTTGCGCCGTGGCAATATCAATCTCTTTAGAAAAGCAAAGCGTAAAGTAATCGGTCGGATCAAAGTCGATTGCATCTGTGCTTTCTGGATCAACTTCATCTGCAAGAATTAGCAAATAGAATTTCTCCAAGCCACCAGTCATCAAGTATTGAACTTCTGTATTTTCCGTGTAATTGGCAATAAGCGTCGGATCATAAATTGGCACTACTTTGTACAACGCAGGGTCAATAATATCGCGTGTTGCCTTGGCTGATTTTTTACTGGTTTTTACTGGGGCTTCCTCGCCCTCTTCCGCTGGTGGCGTGTAACTACCAGTAACCATAACTAGGCATTTATACAAAAAACTGTAGTCGGCCTCTGTAGCGGATTGAGCTTCGCTGATGCTCACCGCATAATCGAAAACAAGTGTATTACTCATAGTCTATCCACTTAAAATGTTTGATTTTTTCGCGTGTTTTGTCGAACTCGATTTCGCACGCAAAGTGAAATTCTTTAGCCACTGAAAGGACGCCAACAGAGAGCCAATCGGATGAGGCTTCCATATTTACTGAAGCCAGTGAGGTTTTACTGCCACTGCGCTTTTTGTAGCGATCAAACTTGCTACCTAGGACGCCAAAAACAGGCTTATCTCGCCCCATATCAGCGAGCGACAATCGAATGATCCCAAAAAAGCGAATGTGTGATTCAGAGAAGTACTGCTCACGCACACTTAGGTATTCGACATAAACAATGTCAGCACCGTCATGTAACGCCCCAGCCCAATCAACCGCCTTCAGACCGAAAATATTGCGGATCTCATCATGTAGAGCTTTTCTAAACATACTGAGCCTTTATCGAGTTAAAGAATGAGCCAGTATCGACCATAGGCCAGTCAAAACCTTTACCTTGAACGTTGTATCCGTTGTAACCGGTCCCGCCCTTAATCGTTGTTCGAGCGTTGCTGCCATAGTCTTTTCGCATGATCGGGTTGCGCACTAAAGCGCGGGCTGCGCTCTCAATACGACGAATCATTTCAGGGCTTACTGAGCCAGCATTGAATAGCCTTATCAGTTCGTTGGTGACTCGGATAACATCTTGGTTTTGAAAATGACTTTCCGCTTTTGAGAAAACCCCGTAACGGGTGTCCATGTATTCGGCAAGTTTGGTCATTTTTAGGTTGGTCTTACCTTGGGTACCTGTCTTAACCCGAGACGCTTGCTTTCCTTGAAACGATTTAAGTGGTTTTTCGTGGTCAGCCATTCTTGCCGTTTTGCTTTTGTCTAAAACGCCAATTCGAATATGGTGGGAATTAAAGTTTTTCATCTCTTTTTCTAAATTGGTGAAATCCAGTTCAATGTCTAACGTGAACATTAAAACCCTCCGCCAATGATTGGAATTCGGGCAGGTTTCACAACAGGCTGTTTATCAGAAAGAGAGCACCCGTTAGCCTCTGCCAGCGCCTTTAAGCGAACCAGAGTGAAACGTTTATTGCTATCTTGAGAAACTCGTTCAATTAGCACCTTTTGTGAAAACTGATAGCACTCACATTCACCTTCTGGATTTGCATTGATAGCGTTGGCAAAATCAATCTCATCCTGAAGCATTGCTTCTGATCCGCAGTTTCGAAGTATTGTGTCGATGAGAATTTGTGAATCTTCGGAAATCATCATTCTCTCCAAAAGAAAAGGGACTCAACAATGAGCCCCTACTTTGACCGGTTATTTATTTGCTTCTTTCGCACGCTCTTTCAAAGCGCGAGACGCTGCCGTTTCAGTGAGCTGGTAAACGTAAGAACCTTTGGCCTCAAGCTCGTTAGCTGCACTTTCATAAGTAAATAAGCTTTTCTGAACCAAACCGTGATCGCCAGATTCTTTTGAGTAAATACCGGGTACTGAACCATGGTGGTTATTTACCGCAGGTCGGTAAGTCAATGAAATATGAGAGCTAGTCCCTAGAATGGATGGAACCTCTAACATTTTCACGTTCTCATAAGCTCGTTGCACCGCAGACTTGCCCGTCACCACGTCACCACCAGACGACGTGATCGGCTTGCGCATAATTGCTGCAATATCTGATGTGTAACTTAAAGTCATGTTTACGTGATCGGCTTCGCCTAGGCCAAGAGCTTTGGCTTGCTCTTCGTAAATGGCGTTAATCACCGTTAGTACGCCAGAAATATCCGATACGGTTACTACTGCTTCATCATACTCAATGGCATTTTTATTTTGCATCATGCCACTGTTACCGTGTTTGCCGTGGAAGTGCTCATAGTCGTATTGCATCAATAGGCGGTTTAAAAGACCCGCATTGATGTTTACGTCATTGACGTTCTGCATGCTAGACAAGCGAAATTCAATGTGAGTAGGTTGACGATGGTAAGAGAACTCAACCTCTTTTGCATGCGCTTGAGCCAGTTCAGTGGTTGATGGCGTTAATGCCTCAGCAAACTTATCGTCTGGGAACTTACCAGTCACATCATAGTTAATGTGAATTACTGTTGCCTGTTGCAATTTACCGTCTGAGTAATCTTCATCAGTGCCTGCGAGATTAGCGGTATAAGGTACGTATGTGCGCTTGTTGCTACCCATGATTTTTGCATTGTAGCGACGCTCGACCTTTGATTTACATACAACGTTAGTTGCCATATCTTGATTTCCTTCTGGTATCAAAAAAGGGCTTGCCGGTCATCCTGGCTAAGCCCTTTTGGTATCAAATTAATTTTGGCCTTACTCTGCATAGTGTGAGTTTGGCACCAATTATTTTTTCGCTGTAGAGCGAGAAACTGTTTTAGAATCCGCACTTTCTGGCGTTGGCGCACCGGCTGGAGCCGAAGCCGCAACCCAGCCCGCGTCTTGGCGTTCGTAAGGCGTGCCATCCGCAGGTGCTTCTTCCACACCACCAATATCAGCAGGAACTAGTGTTACGTCACCCGTTTTGCCATTTACACTCGTTACGCCAGCTGCGCCATCAGAACCCGCAGGAGCAGAACCACCATAAAGTGTCACTAAAACGCAGCCCTCAACGATTTCGCAATTTTCATCCAAACCGTTAATGTCTAGTTCGTCAATTTTACCCATGATAGCTGTCGAGTCAGCGGTGCCGATCGGTACCACTTCGCCAGTGGCATTATCAACGGCAAAGCCATTACCAGCCGCTAGCGTTACACCATCTTTTACACGAACAGGAATGCCCTTACCTTGTTCAACAACACCCGTTACCTTACGGATGTTACAAAGGTCGTGGACTGCGAACCCAGCAAACGCAGATCCATTAAACAGAGCTACTTTAGGTTGCTCACCATTAACGGCTACAGAGGAAAGCGCAACGCCAGCAACCAAATCACCTTCAAACGCACAAGGGGAAACGACGTCACTATTACCAGCGTAACGAGTTGCACCTAACGGAATTTCACGAGCCATGATGATCTCCTTATTTCTAGAATTGATTATTTTGATTTAAATGTACGAATTGAGTTTTCGTTTACGCAGATTCGGCGTTGTTTGCCTGTTGGCCCATTTCGAAAATGGAGCCGTAGTCCTTCATGGCTTCACTATCTTTTGTGACAGAGACTTCACGACCACCTTCTTCCAGCTTGCCTTTGTTAAACATTGATCGTTCAATCAAAGGCCATGCAAGCTTGCGATCAATTTCGTGAGACTTAATACCGTCTTTGATGATTTTTTCTTTAACCGTATTGCGGTCACGCTCTTCTAATAAATCGAGCATTTTTTCATTTTTGAAAAAGGCGCGAACCGTGGCAGCCGCAAGACCCTGAGCGCGTTCAGCCGGTGTCTTAGCCCATTTTTCAACGTCTTCTTTGACTTCCTTAATATCAAACCAATCAGGAAACATTTCAGAGTTATCTTCCATGAACTTGTCGAATTCAAGGTTGAACTTGATAGCGTCAGTTAAGTCCGCCTCTGTGTTCTCTTCTTCATTCTGCTTTTCTAGGCGTTGCTGAAGTTTTGCAAGAATGTCATCATCTTCATTCCCAGCCGTTGGCTTGCCACCCCACAGTTCAAGCAGTTTATTGACATCAGGCGTAACATTAGGCTGCTGCTGTTGACCTCCGGTCAATAATTGCAAAAGCAACTCTGATGCATCATCTTTAGGTTGTTGTGGCTTACCACCAGCCAATAACTGCAATAATTGCGCATTCGCGTCATTTGGTTGCTGACCACCACTCAAGAGCTGTAACAGTTTCGGATTAATCGCATTTTGCTGCTGACCAGTAGCACCACTTAATAACGCAATTAATTGCTCCGTTGGATCCTGTTGTTGATTACCACTCAAAAGCGCGATTAGTGGGTTTTGTTGTTCGTTGCTAAATTGGTTTTGATTACCGCCGGCCAATAGTAGTGCAAGTAATTGATGTAAATTCATGCTGCTTTACCTCGGTTGATTTTATTAACAATTTGCTGAGCGTGAGATTGCCCAGATGTAATCTTCATTCCACACTGACAGTTGTACTCAACCCCAAGCCCTAATTTTTCAGCCTGTTTAATGGTCATGCGTTTACCGTAGTGCAGAGCGTGCGTGGCGCGTTCCTCTTCTGCTGAAGATGGTTGCCACTCAATAATGATTTCGTCGGCGTGTTCTGAGCTTGAGAGGGTTTGAACAATCTCGCTGCTGAGCGTGCCAGTCATTGTGTTTTTGATGTTTGCTGCGAAATCCAAGTTTGATTTGTTTTTGGATTTTTCCAGCCTTTTGATCGTCATGTAGGCGTTGGACTTGGCGTCCATGAGAATTGAATATTTATTGATGAGTTTTAGCTGTTCACGCTGCATTCCTCCATGCTCGTTGTAAATACGCTCAAAGTTAATCCCAAACCAATCAAGTAGGTTTTCAGCCATTGTGTAGGGATACAGATACATGCTGTCCCCTTACTAATTTTTGCTAATTCCTAGCTCGGCAATGGGTAGAACGGTTTCAACCATTTTTCGCTTTTCGCCGTCAGTGAAAAGCGAGCTCATTTCGATTGAATTTAAGAAGTTGGATATTTCTGGCAATTGTTCAATGTCGGGCTTAATCATAAAGTCGGCACCAAAGACCGATTCAAATACGCCCCTTAGTACCTCGTTAAAATCACGTACTGAAGCCAAGCGGTTTTGCTTGCGGTCACCGTCACCCGTTGAATTAAGGGAACCGACCAACTGACCGTTAATAAATGACATTGGACGGCCTGTTGCGTTACAGATTAGAGAGTAAGCGTACTCAAGCTGCTCTTTTACTGGCTTAACATCGACCTTTGGCATTTCTAAAGCCGATTGAGCATCAATGTACGCCACACTGCTTTTCTTAAGCGCATCGTTGATTTTATTGATTTGCGTTTCGACTGCCGTTAGCACCTCTTTGTCTGAAATGAGTTCGCTCAAATCACTAATCTTCAGAAGTACAGCCCCGCCAACACGTATTAGCTTTGCTGCACCAACGATGGCATCAAACACCATTCCGAAATAGGCCTCTAACAATTCTGTCCGATGGAATTCTTCAAAATCCAACTCAACAAAATCGAGCTTATTTACTTTTTTAGAGAAAACGGTATACGTGCGCTCTTCGAAATAGAAAGCGTGCTCACGACCGTGGATTGGCCGCTTACGAAGCACAACCTTGCTCTCCTCCGACATAGCCTCAATGACGTAATACATCAAACCACGCTGTAGTTTTGGTGAGTGAGAATCGTAAATCGTTTTTGAAAAATCCGAGCTTCCTATCTCATCTGGTATTGCGACAATTTC
Source organism: Vibrio sp. J2-4 (assembly GCF_021728155.1). Lineage (NCBI taxonomy): Bacteria > Pseudomonadati > Pseudomonadota > Gammaproteobacteria > Vibrionales > Vibrionaceae > Vibrio > Vibrio sp. J2-4. The sequence goes on along the minus strand of NZ_JAKKCN010000001.1, from coordinate 869,947 downwards.
TAACGTCACATACATAATGCGCGAATAGAGCTCTCGAATAGCTATTTCAATATATCGCTCTCTTGCCAATGAGAACGGGTCAAATTCAGTAATAACCGGGAGCAATCGTGGGTCTTTGGCGCGAAGGAACTGGTAATATTTTTCAAAATCCTGTTTTTTGTCAGGAGGCGACTCAGAACCACCAGCTTTATCTTCTGGCTCGTCAAATATGCCCATTAGTGTCTACCTCTTATTTTGATCTTGTCTGAAACAATACCGCTTCTTACGGCGCAGTTTGTTGTAGCGTCCGGTGCATCATCATGCTCAGCGTCTTTATTAAATTTCTTGTGTTGGGTGAGCCATTCTTGATTTGACCAGTTTTCAACAAGGCGCAAACGCATTAAGTTCAAAAACGCTCCGACACGAAATATCCTGTCGTGCTTATTACCTAGCGTTGTACGTGGTATGGCATCAATGCCACGAACGGAGAAATAATCCTGAGGTGCAGTCCCGACTCCGTTGTCCTCGTAATAAAACTCAACAACCGGAAACGAATTGATTTTTTCGGCAATTTGGTCAATCGCTGAGTTCCAAGAATGAGGAAAGCAATATCCCCACGCGAATACGTATCCGCGAGTCTGGGAAACGAAGGATAGAGCCGTAAAGTCGCCGCCTTTGTAGGAAGGGTCCAAAAAGGCAACACACGGCAACAGCTCTTCATCTTCCTCAGCTGTAACCACCGGCGTTTCTGCGAATGGGTAGCCGGAAATTTTCGGTGAAGGCTCACCAAGCCAAACGTGTGGCCAAGTAACCTCGCCTCTCTCCCTTTCTGCTTGTTCAAGTAATTGGGTGTCTTGGTAGCGTTTAGGTAAATCGAAAATGTTGATGTGCTTAATGACAGCGCGATCACCAAATGATCGCACTTTCGTGATTACCGGGTCTTCTGCAAAGTTAGGGTTCATTGCGAAGAAGAAACGAGCTTCTGTTAAGTCAACCTCTTCCGCACCAAATGCCAATCTCAACAAGCGCTCATATTCAGACGTAAACGAAACATTGCCTGAACGGTTTACTGTAGGGAAAAGCACATCAAGAGAATCTTGTGACGCATCCTGCGCTTCGTCCATGAAGACCATGCGCACTTTATGCTTACCCTTAATTTTGTTTACTTGGCTAAAGGATGTTTTGCCGCCTGTGGAGCGCAAGCCAGTAAATGCAAATTCAACATTCGTTAGTTTGTTGATGATTTTGCTATGGGTAATTTTGAAATATTGTTCAAGACCAGCCTGCTTGATTAAGTCACTAACGACTGAGTGAACGGAATCTTCAATTGAAGTCTGGATTTCACGTAAAACCAAAAAAAGCGAATCACGGTATTTTTCCTCAAACGATTGTTCAAGCATGTAACAGATAATTGCGAAGGTTTTACCAGAACCGCGGCCACCTTTTAAAACGATGTACTTAGCAGCTTCATCACCGAATATCTTTCGGTAAATAGGAGGAATGCTAAATTTCTCTTTAGTCTTTAAAAGCATTTTCTTAGAAAACGCCTTTATCATTCTCCGTAGGTGTAATGCCTCTTTTTTGTTATTTCGTCTTTCTAGCTTTCCTATCAGACCGTCAACATCGACCTTAGCCAACATCTCTACAACTTCTTCAGGAGTTATCTGTTGACTCATCGTTAGTCTCTACTTCTAAAAAGGCTTTTAGTGCACTCCCCAAGTCCTGAGTAATGTCCTCAAGTTCTAAATCGTCGAAATCATCTGGCAAATCATCTTCCTTGTAATTCTCTCGATAATTTTTCGGGTCCAGTCTTCGAAGGCGAAATTGAAGCAGCGAATCTGAATAACGGCGAATAGGGACTATCTTGCTAATGGTCTTTCCGTCCTGAGTAACCTTTAGTGATTTGTAGTCAACGACACCATCAATGGCTCTTCGGTCAGCTTCCTTTTCAAGCTTCTCAATTAAGTCTGCTTTTGCGTCTTCTAACTGCTGAGCGAACGTAGGGTCGTTTTCAGAATAGTGATAAATAGAGCGACGATTGTAACCAGCGTTTTTAGCAGCCTCGCCTATAGTCGCTCCCTGTTCTAATGCTTCAAAAAATCGCTTGTCTCGTGCCCTCGTTCGTTTCGTCTGTCTGGACACTGAAAATCTCCAAATTTAGAAAATCTTTATTTTCGTTAAATGCGCTTTTGCTCTTTCTTGTGAAAAATGAGAAAAATAAAAATTAAAAAAAGCCGCAGCCGCTCCCATGATGTGGGAGTAGCAAAACGGCTTTTTCTCAAATCGTGATTTCCGAAAAGTGCACTTTTGATGCTTTTCGTTTGGGCTTGATATTCGTTTTGAACTAAAAGCGCATAGAAATAAACAACTAGATACTACTTTCTATAAGCTTTTGGGGAGTTATTGAATACGCACAAGTACTCTTCAAAAATCGCTATTTCCCTGCTTTTGGATCAACTTCGATTTTACACTCTTTCTTTAGAATGATGTTTCCAGATGACCCTTTCTCTCCACATGAAGCCATTCCATTACGACTGTTTTGTTCTACGTGGTAACTAGTACACCCACCAGCTAACAAAACACTTAACATTAATAACGCTCTCATTTCTCTTCACTGTCTCCCGAGCACATACTGACAGCGCGCAAACCACTATCGTCAATTTTTACCGTGTTCTTGCACTGCGAGCCACTTACTACCCCGTTCTCGACATAGGCTACCGATGTGCAACCATTGATGAGTAGTACAAACACAACCACTGCTAAAGTTTTCATGCTTCGCCCCAATAAAATACTGCTTCAATTTTCTTCCATGTGTTTTTACCGACAATTCCATCATTGGAAAGGCCGTACTTGTTTTGAAACGCTTTAACGCTTGCTTCGGTACCATTACCGAAAATGCCGTCAGCATTTAAGCCAAGGTTTAGTTGTAGCTCTCGCACATCCACGCCGCGAGCACCATTTCTTACCGTTGTTCTATCCAGTGAAAATCCAAAAGCGAGTTTTAGGGCACGCTCAAAATCATGTGCGTATCCGGCAATAGTTTCGGCTCTGTCAGTTCCGTTGATGATTCGACGAGCGTTTACATAATCGGGAATTTCTTGGTCTAAATAATCTGAATACTTTGAGCCGGTAAACAAGCCGGTGGCCATCCCAATTAAAGTCGCTTGTGCAGAGTAGATTGGAGTAAGCAGTAAGTTAGGGTTATTCACCAAGTCGACACCCAGCTCTAACGTATAAATGTTAAATAGCAACCGGCTTAAACGTTCGTAGTTGTATTTCCATGTGACCTGAACATCACCTCGCCCGTAATAGGCTTGCCCTGTTATTGGATCTGGTATCCCATACTCATGGCCAACGCCTTTACCATACTCCTCGACAGGCTGCATGTTGTATGCGGTTTCGTGATATACAGTAGCTAGTGAGTAGGCTAAGTAACTCAGTGGAATACGCATTCGTTTAGAGCGCAGTAAAAAGTAAGCAAGCATATAGCGCTCACAACCCAATGACTGCTCCTTTGTCATTTCACCCCGAAACAAAACTGCATTTATGCGCGTCGATACCGCTTGGGACGAGAAAAATTTCAACATTAGAACACTCTATTTTGGACATAAAAAAACCGCCACAATGGGCGGTTATAAGATAATTTAGATGTTGCAACAGTGAGTCGCGAAGTCTCATGCTGTCACAATAGACTGAAAAATTCGTAACGAATACCCTTTTCACATAATTAAAAGGAACTCATCGCGAGCGACTAATTAAAGAATTATTGTGTAAGGTCTTCAGTTGGTGCGTTTGGTGCGTTGGTTTTTACCGATTCAATACCGTTATCTCGAGACGCTGCGCTTTCATAAGATTGGCTTGTACCTATCACTTGATGGTTACCAGCTTTTAGGTTGAACATGTATTTTCCAGCTACAGTTTGTTTTCTTTCATATTTTGAATCGTCAGGCGCATTCTTTTTCACTGAATCAATGCCATTTTCACAACTTGATTTTGTTGTGTAGCCCTCACTAGCTAAGATATTTTGTCCATTTCCTGCTTTTAAACGAAAGCGATATTCTCCCGCTGTATCTTTATAAAGTTCAAATTTTCCAGACATAGAAGCCCCACAATATTATTGACAAATCAACCATTAAAGACATAGATGTATGCACATCCGACCATATAAAACATAATCAATTTTTCAAAACTTTCAATTATGTTGAATGAGTAATGTGCACTCGCTTCTTTAGGTGTGCTCTCAAAGAACTTAATGCACTCACAAGTAGCCGCCATCTATAGAGTTATAAACAACCAAGGACATTTTTGAGAGCTAATTTCAATATCAATTAATTCGCGTTGAAGCTATCTGTAGTTGTGCATATGGTAAGCGCACAATCGTAAATGGAGATTATGTTGTGCAACCTAGAGGCAAACCACTTTCTATACCACTACGTCCCAAAAACCCAACGGCACTAGAACTAGCTGTACACCGATATGAGGTTTCGGCTATTAAACTTTATAATCAAAGTTTGGATGAGAGCGACCCTAAATCTTTAAAAGCTTCTCAAGAGGATTTGAAACACCTCAAAACTTTGAGACGTAGCTTAAGCGCACAGGTATCATTACAAAAACAACTTACAGAATATCAAGAGCGAAGCGCAGCTACTTCGCCAGACGATTTAATGGATGAACCTCATCACCCTACCCGTGTTTTGGCAAGAAACCTAACCAGTATCGGTGAAATCAAGCCAACTAAACGACATGATCCTCACCATATTATTATGGGAACTGGGCAATTCCGAAAAATGGAAATGATGCTTGCAAGACTCAACCTTCATACGTTTGGTCTTGGAATCAATGACCCATCCAATGGTGTTTGGTTGCCTCGAAATGTGAAAGACAAAGGACACTGGAGTTCTCCAGATGCTGAAGCACATAAAAAAGTTCATCGCTATAACTATGAAACATGGATAGTTACAAATTTAAGCAATGACTCTCTTAAAAAAGATGTATTCATTAACCGTCTTCGTAATATCAAAATTAAATTAAAAACTTCTACTTACCCCGAAGGTATGATTTCTAGCAAAAACCCGAACTGGAATGGTGAATAATGAACGTCTACCAATTGAAAGAGATGCCGCATGATTACAAGGCTTTGCAATTAGGTCCAACGGAACTCTTCGGTGCCATAGGCAAACAACATCTAATGACCATACACCGCCAGCGCTCTCAGAACACGTCATTACTAGATATTTGGAAAAATGTATCCGCCTCATTCGATGACGTTTTAGGAACCAACGCTGACATCCCTGATGTGTCGCTGTGGTCTATGACATACCTAGTACTGTCCCATCGTGCTTACGAAATATTAAAACCCATCTTAGAAAATGAAGGTGAGTTTCTATTGGTAACTGCCGGTGAGGAACAAGTTTATGTCTTTAACTGCCTCTCCTTTGGCCAAGAAGACGAATCTGTTTGCGTGAAGAAATATCTTGATGGTATCGAAGATGGTTACGAAACACTTTATTTCGAAGAATCTGATATCGAGAAGCGATATCTATTTAAATCACGACTTGAAGGTTGCCAAAGACTGTATGCCACTGAATCTTTTAAACGCTTATGTGACCACTATGACTTGCGTGGACTCCGGTTTGAAGAAGAGCTGCTGAGCGTGTTTTAGATAGCGATGTATAAGATTAATCCAACTATTTCATGGAAGCAGAGGAAATAATGAAGGAATTTGTAAAATGTACTTTTGGCGGTCTCAAAACGTCGTACTTGGTTAGACAATACATTTTCGGAGCGTTGATTGCTGCTGTTTTTTTCAGTGCCGCAACGAAGAATGGGCAGGATCTAAGCATCGCAACAATAGCGGTATTTACTGTTAATACCTTGTTGTACCCGTACTCAAGGTTTGTGTACGAAAGAATCGTAGAGTTTGTGATGGGCAACAACGTCTTCTTTGTTAATGCAGTATTGATGCTTACTGTAAAAGCTTTCACGATGGTTCTTTGCTGGGCAGCTGCTATTTTTGTTGCACCTTTAGGGCTCGCTTACATTTATTACCACCAATTGAAAACACAAAGCTCATAGAACGCTAAAGAGTGGTTACAACGCTTCTGGTTCTTCCTTATAGGTCAATTTTAGCGTTATGACTTAGGTTAGACTGTAGCGTTGAACACTCCTTAGCCGATAGTTAATAATATTTTTGGAAAGGAGAGCTCAATTGGCAAGGAAACTTTGCTAGAGCAAACAATGAGTGAGCATATTGCTATCAGCAAGCGCTTTTGGCAAAGATAAGATGATGAACAATTTGATACTTACACACTTCACTTCTGGACATTTCCGAGTGAAGACCGCCGCATGACATATCAACACCAACCTTACGGCATAAGCAAAACTCCACGCGTTGCTAACCTCCCTCTTGAACTGTTTGTTATGTACGTTGTACCGAGCGCGCTGGTACCCAACCAATTTCACCCGTTGACCTCGAAACTCGATACCACTCATTGAGTTCAAACAACACTGACAGCTTTTCACCAATGACTGTATTGAGCTCAACATTGTCATAGTCTTGAAGCAAAATACCTTCTGAAGTTCCTTCAATCTTTTCGATATATTGAACTGGAGCCCAACCCTGCATCCCTTCACTACAGGTTATAAAGATCCAATTGGAAAACTCGTCGTCAATTGCACCGAGAGCTACTCTATCACCTGGTTTCAAATAAAACGGATTAGGATATTCTGAGACGTGTTTTTCAGTAGCAACTACTTCCATATTTTCTCCAAAGTACATAAGGCCGAGCTAAGAGGTGCCGGCACGCAATACAAAAGCGCCCGCACAGCGCGATAAACATTGAACTTAACTCATACTAAAAATCCACGCGAGCCAAACTCTGCAACGCTTTGTTGTGTGTATTTTTCAGAGTGTTCAATATACACAACCATTAAATTCAATGAGTTGATCGCTTAAAGTATGACCGCCATCGAAAGACTTAACCATACCTCCACGGTAGACAAACTGATTCCATTTATTCTGCTGCACGTCGAAGTAATGGATAGGCAAAACTAACTCCGAATATCCTGAGCTTCGATAGACATCTGGCTCATAAGCGAAGAGGAAAGAATGAGTTACCCCAAAAGACACTAAGCATCGATCGAGTTCTTTCACGATGACTTTAGCTAAGCCCAAACCACGCTTACTTGGTGTAATGGCAATACCACCAATTATTCCCCCTCTGAAGCTTATTGAGTCCTGCTTCATTAAACGGCTATAAGCAAAACCAGTAGCGATAATCTGATTATCATCTTCAATGAGAATTGCACAGACGAATTCTCGATTGAAAATGAACATGGGATCTTGGCCAAAAACGGAGTTTAGATGAGCATTAAGTTCAGCTTCGTAAGCCTCAATCTGACCACTTTTAACAACTGATATTTTCAAGATTGACCCCATTCACATAACGCAGCATTAAGGTGTGAGCAACTCTATCACGATACTCAACCACACCACCGTAAATACAACGCAGAGCAAAAATGCCAAGCGTTACGAATCACTTTTAAACAGTTTGTTATACCAATTTACTCACCCCAAAAAGTCAGGCTCTAGCTCACCAAAATTAACTCTCGATGGTGACGACAAGAACTCGATATCTGTTATCTCAACAGAGGTAAAGTCATCACTATCTGTAAAATCACCAGAAAAAGTGATTAGAGCCTCTGTTTCGTAATTAAATGTAGTGGTAGCTGAGCATCCATCTAAAAATACATAATCTTTATCAATGGAGTCATGAACCGATAACGAAAACGAACAAGAGGCGTCAGCCTCTATGTTTAATATTGCTTGTACAACAACTTGTTCAGAATCAACTTCTACTAGTTGTAAGCTTGGAGAAGCTCCGTCTGATACAAACTCCATTGAGTTAAACGACACTTCAACCATGTCATTTTGTTCCCAGAAAAAACCTGAACAAGCATCTACATCAAGGTCCAAACCATCAGTATAGTTAGTCGCACTTTTTTCAATTTGCGAGTAAAAAGGACTGTCGCTTTCCTCAACCAGCGTTTTCGCAAGCGAAGTGAAGAAAGTGTAAGGCGCCGTTTTTGGTTGGAATATCGACAATGCTTCAGCAAAGTCTTGAGTGCAATCAATCCATTCTGAGTTTTCAGCATACTTTAACCAATCATTATCACTGGTGACCGCGATTATTTTCTTATCATTTTCCTCAGCCCATGCTTCAAGTGTCAGAAGGGCGATTGCATCTGGAAACTCATTTTTTTTGTTGCCACTTTGTGCAAATGGAGGCTCATTTTGGAAGTAAGCACTGATTAATGATTTAACGTCAAGATGATCTTCTGAGTCAATGACTAGTAATCCAGTATTTTCCACGAAAGATTGTAATCGAATTGCTGTTACTTCATCGATGGAGTTAGCCAATAACAAGCCTTTTGCATCAATTACAACAGATTCATCCACATTTAGATGCACATTTGTGCTTTTTAGTGATTTCTCTAATGAAGATCTAGCGTCACTAACTTTTTTCTTTAGATGCGTCTCCACTTCTTGATAAACAATATCAGAAAGAACAACATCTACATCGGTAGGTTTAAATTGCTCTAACTTTTTAAACAACCCCGACTCAATACGTAAACCATTACCATCAAATATTGATGTGTCGATGCTAATTGCACCATATTCAACTGAACTCATTATTTCTCCAAATTGGCATAACGCTTTCTATGCAGTAGAAAGCCATTTCCCATCACTCTATAGTGCATTTTTTCTTTTTAATTCTCAATTACTAATCAATAAGTTACTTAAAGTAATGAGGAGTTAGGTTGCGAATAGCGCATAACTATACACAACCCACAATACGGCTACATCTTTTCTACATAGTGTCGAGAGCATCCGTAGTGAAAGCAGGTTTTAGAGCGGTCTTTTAGATTTCGTCGTCACATAACATTGAATCTAAAATGTTTTTGTATACAAAACCTTCAACCGATTTGCTTGCAAGATTTAATAATCCACCAAATGCACATAATTGGAACTAACATAAAGTTTTTATGTAATACAGGTGGTAAATTCGAAATCCGATTCTAACTACCAATCAGAAAATAAAGGCTGGATATTCATATGTTTAATCACGACGTCAAAAAGCAGGCTATCAAAGATTTAGAGCACGCCGACGGTCGATACAAAGTAGCAGTTAAAACAGTTCAAAAATCGTCAGTAGAGCTGTTTGAGCTACGACAATATTGTAGTACAGAGTTAATTGTTGAGTGCGAAGGTTTCGTGAATACCTTAGCTAACTCACCTAAAGAGTTTGAAAAATCTTTTGGTGAATATAAGGCCCAAGTAAAAGAATTTAAGAACGTACTTCAACAAATAGAAGATGAAGTAGCAGACGCCAACATCAAAGCTGGGGGAACTGCTGGAGCTGGTATTGCTGCCGGTGCTGGTGTCGCTGCTTTTGCACCAACAGCTGCTATGGCGATTGCCACTACTTTTGGCACAGCATCAACAGGAACCGCGATTGCGTCACTAAGCGGGGCTGCTGCAACAAACGCTGCGTTAGCATGGCTTGGCGGTGGTGCGCTTGTGGCTGGAGGCGGTGGCATGTCAGGTGGTAGTGCATTGCTTGCTTTAGCAGGACCAGTTGGCTGGGGAATTGGCATAACTGCTTTGGCTGGTGGTGGTCTACTAGCTCGAAAGAAAAATGGCGAAATCGCTAGAAAAGCAAAAGCGCAAGAAAAAGAAATCAAAGCACATACAGCTCAATTAGATGTTAGCACTACAGAGATCAAGCTATTGATCGGGTTGACGAAACAACACTCACAAGGTATGAAGCACATTCTAAGCTCTTTGAAGAGCACTGCACCTTCAGATTACAATCAATTTACTGAAGAGAACAAAATGTCATTAGGTGCACTCATCAATCATATTCGCTCTTTGTCTGAGTTGTTAAACAAAAATGTTAAGTAGGTACTCACTATGAGTATTGTTAGAAATAGCGCATTAACAGACCAAGTTTTAGGTGCAGTAGTCGATAACGTTAACCACACTCGTCTCTATGAGAAAGACATGGAGATCGACAAAGTCAATGAAGCCTTTTACCTGGCCCAGGAACAAGTTGATAAAGTTCGGACTTTTATCAGCAACCCTGAAGGCATTTTGGGGTCAGATGCAACGAAACATGGTGAAATTGCAGAACAAGTAGAAGTCGGGATACGCAACGCAAGGGCAGCTCTTGAAGGTATAGATAATCTACCTGCGGATATTGATAGCGTATCGCGCACTGGTGCGGCCGATTATTTGCTGAACAACACCGAAGTACAATCTAAATTTATCAACGGCGCTAACAACAACCTTAAGCATGTATTAGACCACATGGATAAGTATCCCAATTTTGGTCGAGATGGTTCGTTCTACCATATTCCGAAGGATACACACGAGCTAATCAGTAAAATCATGTCAGGTGAAGACGTTGATGGGTTATCTCAAAGAAGCATTGACGCAATAAAAGCGAAGGTCTCTGAAATTGAGAAAGTTACTGGTCAGCCGTTTAATACCGTTGTCCAACCCGGAGTTTCAGATTACGCGGAAGTTCAGCGCGGAGCCATCGATGAAACTCTGAATAAGCATGAAGAAGATCTACGTAAAGAAAGTGAGCGACAAAAAGACCAACTTGAGCAAGATTACGGACCGTCCTTTCAAGAGATGGGGAGAGTAGCCCTCACTGGCGGTGCCGTTGGTGGTGGAGTTGCATTTGCGTCTAAAATTTACAACAAGTATAAATCTGGTAAGAATGTCTTTGCTGGTGATTTTAACCAAGATGACTGGAAAGAAGTAGGCCTGGAAACATCCAAGGGGGCAGCTATTGGTGCGGTATCCTCGGCTGCAATCTATGGATTAACAAACTACGCTTCGATGGCAGCTCCTTTTGCCAGTGCCGTCGTTTCCGCGTCAAAAGGGGTAGGTATACTTACTAACCAGTATATAAATGGAGAAATAACTTTTGACGAATATATGAACTTGGGATTAGTAGTTTGTTCTGAGTCTGCGATGGTTGGGGTATTTACAGCAGCAGGACAAGCAATAATTCCTATCCCAGTCCTAGGAGCTGTTATTGGTTCAATTGCTGGAAAAATGTTTGTAGATATGGCAGGTTCAGCGAATAGTCAACTGGCTAAAGAACTCAACAGCATGATGGATGAATTCACCAAAAATTTAGATGCTATTTCTCGTCAAGCATTAGAACGTATCAACAAAGAGTTCGATAAACTGGGAGATTTAACTACCGCAGCTTTCGATTTCAACAACAACCTACTTGATAGCAGTGTTAAGTTAGCCAAAGCATACGGCGTCTCAGACTCTCTAATAATAAAGTCATCTAATGAGTTAGATGACTTTATGCTTAGTTAAAATTCAAAGAGGCCATATCAGGCCTCTTTTCGTATCTGGGCTATTAACTCTCTTGTGTACTTCACAACGACCAAGCAACACATTGTTACTAATTCTCAACCTGCAACTTAAATCCCATTTGTTCACGCTGAATGAGCATTCCGCAAACCATTGATTCCATTAAAAGCAACAGTGAGCGAACCTTGCCTTCCGTGCATTGCTTTTTGTCTTCTCTTGTCGCCCTTCTTGCAATCTCACTTTTGTTAAGTCCATAGACATAGTGAAGAACAAAAAATGTCATTGGCCTTGGATTTTCCTCATCCATCATACAAGCAACCAACTTATCAATGACTAGAGCATCATCATCACATAGCTTATATCTTAAGTCTGGAGTCACAGGCAGGACATTCGATAGCCCACACATCTGCGTATACCAATGACAACCAGTATTGTTGTGTGACCAGTTCCCCCACCCTCTTAACAGTACTCGTGTACGTTCTAAATCTTGATCTTTCATATTGATACCATTACTTCAATTACATGTTGGTGTGAACTAACCTGACTCGTAGAAATACTCAAAATTAGTACTCATCACGTCAGCTTTGGCCTTGTAGACTTTCTCAATGTCGTATAGGTCATACACCGTCCAGTTCTGCGGAGAGTGATAACTTTCTAACGTTTCTAAGCGAGATAGTCCGATACGTTCGATAAGTCCACGTCGGTACTCTTTCGAATTCCCCGATTTGTTCCCGTTGCATTCGTAGCACTGGCCATGGGCATTGTCTTCATTGAATCTAAGTTCAGGGGCTGCGCCTACAGAACGAAAGTGGCCGCAACACAGAGGCAAGTAGCGTCCACAGCTAGCACACGGTTTTCCGCTATCGCGTAACACGATAAAACGGTTAAATTGTTCTTGAGCTTTTTGAACTCGACACCCGTATTTCTTAATTTTCATTTGTCAGCCACAGCCCCACAAATCCAGTAAAAAGAGCCGTTAGGTAGATGAGAAACAAACTATCGAAATGGAAGCCACGCCCAGCGAAGAGAAAGCAGAATTGCAAGAATGCTGACGATACCACTGCTATCGCACTAACCACCGTAAATAAGGCAAATAACAGACGTATCATGCGAACTCCATAAAGCGATATACGGCGTTTTGCATCTCTTGCTCGTCGTTAAATACTTGAAAAAGTGATTGGTTCCATATGACGTTAAAACAACCTTTGTAAATTTTTTCGAATTGTTCTTGGTCTGCGTTCTCAAAAGCGATAGACCAAGGCCGCTTTACTGTTCCACCATTGGGGAGCATTTCTAAATCAAAATAACCAGCTTCGATCATCACTTGGTATCGGTAGTTCTCAATACACTTGTAAGCCTCTGGGTCGCAGTGACTTTCTCGCTGTTTTTTTATTTTCGATAAGACGATGTTGGCAATCTCAATACCATGTGTTTCATACATGTCTTCTCGTCCAGCCAACTGACAGAATTGCTTCGCAGTTTCATGTGCTATGTAATACTCTGGTTCGCTGATTAGGCTTACGTCGGGAGACCAATACTCGAATCCTAGGTGTATCAACGCAAAAAACTTACGGTGGTGATCCAAAACACGGGCTTTCGCTTTAGACTTAGGCTTAATAGCCACAACGCGTCCACGCATCGTAGCTGCCTTTTCGCGCATTTCAGGTGTTGCGTACTGAATATAACCACCAGTACCAATTGCACCGATGATCTCTGTCGTTTCTTTTTTCGCCTTCACAGTTAAACAACTACGCACGTTTCAACTCCTTAAAGTGAATTCTTGGTTTCGCCAACTTTTGAGCTTTTTTGGCTTTCTCTATCATCAAGTCGACACGAAACTGAGTGTTTTCAGAGTCATCATCGTTAGCCGCGGTCATCTGCTCATAATCTTTGAGAGTAATGCCATAATCATTCGCTATGTCGTTTAACATCTGATTCGCTAACTCACGCGCTTTGCGCCACTCTCCACAATTGTGAAAGTGCTTGTAGATATCCTCATATTGTTCACTAGCAACTTTTTGATTTGCCATATTCAGGCGTTGCAACTTACCCTCGATAAACGGCAGATCAGATGGAATGCCCCACTTTTTAGAACCGGCATACCAAAACTTCGGTAGGTAGTAGATCATCTCTCCCCCTGCAATCGCTCTCGGATTTGTCGTTGTTGCTGGATGAATTTCTTTAACTTTTCAATATCCGCTTGGAAACTGACAATAGCTTTATCGCCACCAGGAATGTTCCATTGTTGATGCTGCATAATGTTCTGCTGCAAACCTGCTACTTTAGATTCAGCTAGACGTATCTCGTTCTCAATTTGGGCTGTACAGTCAAGCTGAACTGGTGACTCTAGGTTTTTATTGCATCGTCCCTTGTTCTGCTCTTTGGCTAACCAAGAATTGATAAATCTAGGGATTCCACTTTTGGTCTTGCGTCTGGTGGGATTAGATTTCAACCAACCAAGCATGTTTCGAAATTCCTGATAAACATCTACAGACGGATACAGCTTTCTGAACTCGAATATGTCCTCCATGTACACGGAATAAATCTCACCACGACGATTCGTTGGAAATTCAAATTCAGATTCAGGTTTTCTGGTTTCAAGCAATTCATCATTGCTTGGAATAAAATCTTTTAAAGGATCAATGGTTGGTTCTATGACTGGTTCTGTTACCCAATTTTGGGTACCTTTCAAATCCGTTTTTGGGTACCTTTCAAGTCCAATTTTGGGTACCTTCGGAAGGTGTCCATTTTCGGGTACCTTCTTTTCAGGGCTCGTGGTTCTTGATGATTTTGGGACTTGATGCTTCACATCGTCTTCTATGCCTAACAATTCCCATACAACAACCTGATTCGTTGACCCCTTTCTTTTCCCAGAATCTCGAATGATCCCAAGCTCTTGCATTACCTTTAGGTTCGAACGAATTGTTTTGATGTTTAAGCGAGTATCGAGCTCTATACGCTCCGCACTCGGATATGCTCTATGATACTCATCAGCTCGATCGGCAAGAGATAGAAGAATTAACTTCATCGTGGCCTTGATATCTTGTCGCCACGCCCAATCTGTAGCTCGTCTACTCATATTCTTGACTTCCAGCGCTACGCTGCGCTTTTCTTATACGCCTAGAGGTAAAACCAACAACCCTCTCACCAATCGTTAAGCGTTTGACTTTTATGGCGGTCAAACTCGCGCTGCTTTTCCAGCAATATATTCGTAAGCCCCTGATAACAATCAACGGTCTTTCCTGCCACGACTAACTCTTTAACCGTAAACTCTCCATCTCTGATGACGACTTGAACTGGAGCAGTGATTGTTACGATTTCAGAAACGGGAATTAATGATTTATCAATTACGCCTTTTTTCATTTGTCCATCCCATAAACTCGAATCGCAGCTAACTTGCTCGCGATAACTCGTGCAGCTGCTTCAATAGCAGCTGACTTAATAGCTTTCGCTTCTTTGTTGTCGATCATTTGGTCATCTGCGAGTGCTCGGCAAATCTCGACATTCGCTTCACCAAGTGCAGCCATCTCTTTGATCTGGATTTCGCTAAGCTCTTCCGCGTCAAGTTCGAGTTCCGCCATAGGAACAAACAAACCACCGCGTTGGCCTGCGCGATATTGAGCCAGAAAGTAGGTACCAGCGTGGATTTCCATTGCTTCTAGATCTTCATCATCGAAAAAACGGCAACCGTTTCGTTCATAGAGCTTGTTGTTGAAGGTGGTTTCAGACATACCAATTGCGCCAGCTAAAGCACCTCGACCGCCCTTGGTCTTCTTGATGATTTCTTTGACCACTTCTTTTTTCGAGTCAAACTTCACTAACATAATCAATAACTCCTTGTAGTTATGCAGTTTTCTTTGGTGCTGTATTATCTGGAAATACATCTTGGAACTTGCATTTAGCACCCAAAGAGCAGAGAGCATTAATTATCTGCCAGCATGTTTTTAGATTCGGGCTACGCCCTTTTTCATATCGATTAACTGTTGCTTGATAAACACCTAGCTCATCAGCAAGTTGCTGCTGAGTTATTCCTAAATTGGTACGGTAATCTTTAATTCGGTTCATATGTCCTCCGTCACATGAGGACATTTATACCAATTTGGAATTCCACATGCAATCGATATATTCCATAACGGTTGTTTTTAAAAAATACCGCAGTGGCATAATTAGCGAATGAAAACAAATTGGAATGAACTGGTTAAATCCAGGATGAAGACCTCAGGCATAACCCAATCAGATCTTGCTGAATTAATGGGAGTGGCTCAGGGAACTATTGCTCGCTACTTAAACGAGAAGCGAGAACCAAGCCTTGATACGATTGCCGAAATGATGAAGCACGTCGGACTTAGTCAAATGACTTTGCTTTCTGACGGCTCTGTTACACCTGATGGTTTTGCTAATGTAAAATCAATAGATGACCAACCTGAAACCAAAGGGCTATTCCCTTTAATCAGTTCGGTGCAAGCGGGACAATGGAGAGAAGCTTGCGAACCGTATAACGTTAAAGACGCACAAATGCTGGCAACAACTGAGAAAGCGAGTTCAAGTTCATTTTGGCTAACAGTTGAAGGCGATTCGATGACCGCACCGCCCGGTTCACCACTTAGTTTCCCTACGGGTGTTCGCGTTCTAGTCGATCCTGAGGTTGAAGCGGTTAATAAGTCACTGGTTGTTGCCAAGCTTGATGATGTTAACGAAGCCACATTCAAACAACTCATCATTGACGCTGGACAGAAGTTTCTCAGTCCGTTAAACCCATCATTCCCCAAACTGCCAATTAATGGTAACTGTAAGATTGTAGGTGTAGTGGTTGATGCTAAGATTAACGTCAAACTTACCTGAGCATAGAATCTACACAGAGTAATCCCCCCACCAATTTGATGATAACCGCCCTAGTGGCGGTTTTTTATTGTCTAAAATCTGCCCCCCATATTTCAGAATTCATCCTACCATCAAAAATAATTCCATTTTGGCATTTACATTCAAATACCATTATGGAATATTAATTATACCAAGGCGATGCCTTGAGGCTCTTTAAAACTGTTGGAAACCCAAAATAAACTGATACGCCCCGCTTTCGATGGCGTGAAACACTTAAACGGATGAGCGAGACCACTAGGTGGTACAAAACGTTTGAGAGCACCTATCAGCAAAGGGCTGATAGATGAGTAACGAAAGTAAATCTACGGTCACCCGACATAGTGAGGTGACTAGACCTATCCCATAGGTACTCTAGTAGTAACGGGCTTTGGCTTTCTTATGAGAGCCATTTTGAAATGCTCTTAACGGTCGGTCGATTTTGATAGTGACAACCGACTGAGCCTTGATAAATCGCGTTAGGGGCATTTCAAAATTGCGGTATCGGACCGGTCTTTAAGATCTGTGTATTAATTTTTATCCGGTACCGCAATTTACCCTAGTACACACACGTCCCAACAAGCACAAGACTTTCTTTAGAGGTATTAAAGAGCGCACCCATTGCAACCTCTCTCCCACCTAGCCAGCTCTGGCTTATGCGTGTTCTGTTTAATGTCTCTACTAAGGAATTGACTGTGGACAGACCTTCCCAAGAATCCGTTGAGCAGTTCTGGCTCTCGGTAAAAAAACTACCGCACGATCGAAAAATTATGACCGATTACTGCCGGAAGCATGGTTTCCGTAGTCCTGACTCGGTTGAAGAAAATTTTGAAACTGCATCTTCCCTCAAAATTCAAGGCAGCTTAGCTGTATAAGGACACCTTAAAATGGCTGATAAGTATTTCAAATTAACCTGTAATAAAAAGGTATCGCACAAAGCGGTAAAAGAATCTGGCGATTTGGAACCTGTAATTCACTACATTAAAGCCGCAACCCAAGAACTAGCCAAATCGGAAGCTGTTTGCAAGGTTGAAGCAACTCACCCACTATGCACCGAAAATGAAAATTCCGGATACAGTGATTTCTTCAAAGGCGTTAAGGCCGAAAAAATATCAGAAGAAGATTACAACGCAGCAATTATAGAATTAGAAGCCAAGGGGTTTGACGAAGGCGAGTTCATTCACTCAGATGAACAACAAATAAATGTTCCGGATACCCCGTACCCTACCCTAGGCCAAGATGGATACTACGACACAAAAGATCCTCAAGTTGAAGATTCCTCTTTCATTTACAGTAGCGAAACCGACAGTATGAAAGCTGCTAAGGTCTTCATTCTGAGAGTTGGCCATAGCCAATATGCTTACGGATTCCGATTTAAGTTTGGTGACTTCGATAAGCACGAAAAAATGAACTTAGACCGAACCGAAGAAAAACGTGACGACGCGATTGATAAAGCGGTGGAACGCCTTGAAAAATTCCTAGATTACCAAGATGAGTTTGGCCCAGAAGACCAAAAAACCTTTGTCTCCGCAACGATGAAACATGATTTTTATCATGCATTTCAAGAACCCAGTGAACTGTTTATAACAGCACTATCACAGCACCCAGACGCAAAGAACGCATTAGAAGCCCACAGCGATTATTTAGAAGTTGTTGAAGGTCATTTTGCGGATATCTGGCCTTTAGATAAATCCCCAAATCAAGCAATTGAGCATGTGAACTCAATGGTAACGATTGATGTTCTATACGATTTAGAAGCTTTCACCGAGAGCTTAAAACCTTACCTTCCTGCCGTACTAACCGAGAAAACGAAACAGTCGATGAAACATATTGAAGATGTTATCGACAAGCCAGCAGCCAATGAATCCATCATTGAACCTAAATGCTGGAAAGCCGCTCTCCCTGTAACCGATGAATTACACGTCGTTATTGCAATCCGAGATTGTGGTGACGACGGGTGGCAATATGCTGTCGAAGGCAATCAGAAAGCAGAACGCGCATTCGGTGACGCTAACGACTTTGGCTGTGAGTTTGCTACCACCCGAAAAGAAGTGATCAAGATGGCTGGTCAGGCAATTATTGACGCTCTGTACAAGTACGATAGCTCATTAAGTCTAGCTAAGATTTTTATGAAATCTCCATACATTCAGGAGTTCGAAGAAAATTGCATTGAGGTGATGGATAGCGAAGACTTACCATCTAACGAATGTTCACCAATAGAAAATGCAGTACGTGAACGCCTAGCTCGTCGCCCTACAGCAAGAATGACAGAGGGCGAAGTAAAACTCGCTATGGATGCACTACAACCTCACATCACAGCTCAAACCGACATCGAAGAACTAGTGGAGACAATTAACGGCTTGGAAAGATGTGGGGTTTTATTTAATGAAAGTGAGGCTGAGTATCTAGTGGCCAGATGTACGGTTACTAAAAATAACATTCAACACAAACCAGCACATAATTTAGAAAATGAGTATGAATGCTTTATTGCTGAAATATTTTCTCGCATTAGTGATGGTAGCCCATATCTAACAACAGAGCAGTATGAAGAGGCAGGAGAGAAGCTTGCTGCCGTAGTAGATGAACTCACTAATTGGCACAACGGAGAACGGGAACACAACGGTAAATACTTAACTTTCGTTAAAGACAAAACACTAGAAAACATACGCAACATTGATTTTGATGATGCAAGCGAGGTGTCAAAATCATTTCTAAACATCCGAACTCTTCGCGCTGTCTTTCGAGAAAATATCGAACTTATTGAAAGTATGGAGCCAGCATCCAACACTCTGATATCAGAAGTAGAGCATCCATCTCTCTTGCTCGCCATAGCTGAACGCTTGGCACATGAAAATCACGCAGTAACACCTGAGCGTGCCTATACCCACTTATTAAAAATCATTACCAAAGACACCGACATTAACGCTTTAGCTGATTACATCAAACAGCTTAAAAATCCGGTGATCATTTGGCATTCAACTGAGTCGGTTAACCTAGTAATGAAGTTTACCGGCCAACCCAAAGCCGATGGTAATAATGAGCTTTCAAGTGGCAATAATGAACAAAAAGAAGCCCAAAAGTTACCAGAACAAGGCAAAAAAGAACCAACCGATGGTAATGGAAAGCCTAAGGTTACCAAAAACGCACCTTTACCCGAATCTGCTAATGATGAGCATCTTGCCGATTCTGATAACAACATTAGCGGCACTGACGTTCCTCAAAATATTGTAGAGCAAGAGCCAGCTAACGATCCTGAAATTCCAGATGTCGATTTAGACGAAAGCAATTCAAATATGGGTATTTGGAATCAGTCATTTAAAACCGATTTGAATTTCACTAAGCAAGACCCATCGACAGGTCGATTATCCATCAATGCTCAATACCGCCAAATGAAAGCAACCGAAATATTTGGTCCTCGTGGCAAAGGTTGGGGTGTCGATGTTAAGCGGGAGTGGATTGAGGACGGTTTGCCAATTTTCGCTAACGGTACGTATACCGGAGTGAATGAGTCCGTCCACAACATGGAAGTTGAGCTTTGGTACATCCACCCTAACAGTGGCGAACGATGCACATTAACAGCTTTTGGTGAGACTGAGCGTTTCTATTGGTCACACAATTACAGTCGCATGATCAAAAACGGAGAGTGCCGTAAAAAGTCACTTACCGACGCGACAGGTAAAGCGCTTTCAATGTTAGGCATTTGTGGTGACGTATACATGGGTGAATACGACGATGAAAACATCATCAACCGTTCGCAAATGACGAAGACAACCGACAATGCGCTTAAACAGCTTGAGTTTGATGCGAAAGCAACACAACAGGCGCTAGATAAGGCTAAGTCATACACTGACAAGTTCTCTACTGCTCCTTCTCTGGCAGAAATCAAGCGACTTCAAAAGCTAGCTGAAACAGCTCTGGATGCAATCCCTACCCACGACAAGGCAAGCAAAGCCAAGAAAGACAAAGCGCTTTCTCGAATCGCGGAGCAAGCAGAATCGGCAATAAAAGACTTCAACGCTGACATTAAAGATAAGGATCAGGCAAATGGCTGATAAGACAGAAAGCATGAACAATATTAACCAGCAGGTCTTTGACCTGTTGGAGCTGGCCAAACAAGAAGAATGGGACGAGCAAACCATTGCGGATAATTTGGCAGGTATCGAGTGTTCTATTGATGACAAACTCATGGCCTACCGTCGATACATGGATAAGTTAGAAACAGCAGCGAAGCTGGCAGATGCGGAGAAAAAAGTATATGCCGAGCAAGCAAAACCATACGGTGACCGCGCCAAGTCTTTAAAAGACGAACGCAGTCGAATGACCTACCCGCTTCTGAATTTATTCCAAATGTTAAATATCGAAAAAATGAAAGGTGCATACGGTACTTTTTACATCAAAAACAATCCAGCCAAACTTCGATACGAGGAAGCCCACCTTCCTGAGAAATATCTAATACGCGAAGTTCGTTTTGTCCCTGATGAGGACGCAATAAGAAAAGCGCTAGATGATGGTGAAGAGCTAGATTTTGCTTGGTATGAGTCTCAGCCTCAACAAGTCGTACTGAGAAAATAAAAATGAGTATATTCACCCTACAAATTGAGCCTCACTTAGCTGAGGCATTTTTTCACTACTTAAAACAACGGGGCTATTCAATCTACCCACCAGTGAGCCCTTCTTCACCACAAGTAGCGAGGCGTGGTTCGAGCCGACACACTCTATCGACTAAGCCTACGGGTACACTCGTTGTCTCTATAGGGCTGCATCTTGAAGCAATGAAATTTCTCACTACTATAAAATAAGAAACCTATTGCATTGCATGAGCTAAATATAAACAACCAGTCTCATCGAGACGCTATTACCGTCGCTCGTCAATCTGCAAAAAACAGAGGTAATGCTATGAGTAACTCATACAAAGAAGAACTAAATGAACGTTTGATAAATGTCGTGAACACTAAATGCAACATTTTAGGGTGTGATAACTGTGACCTAAAATGGGATGGTGGTTGTAGCGCTACAAACTTGGAAGCAAAAATCATCGAAATTGAAATCAAAGAAATGAACTCTGACACAAGTTCAAATGATTAGGTAATCGGAGACTTCTAAAATGCGTGAAATGACCATTCCCCAATACAAACGCAATTATTATCCTGCTCTTTGCAGCCAAACTATTCGAAATTGGATCAGACAAGGAATCCTTCAGGCTCGTAAAACACCTACCGGCCGCTGGCTCATTTGCATACCTGACGCAGCGAATGACCCAGAGTTAACTACTACACCCAAAGCAGCACAGCTTCTAAAGTTGATGAACGGGGGCAGTTAACCTATGAATGCTCGCAAGCGAACTACTGGTCGTGAGCGCATTCCCAAACACTTGTATGTAGAAAAACGAAAAGGCCAAACAAGGTATCGCTTTACTCTTATCGATGGTACCAAAATGCTAATGCCAGCTGAGTTTTCTTTAGATGACATTATTGCAGCAGCTAACGCATACAATGACGAGCACAGACCAACACAACACTTCCAAATTTCCCCTAGATCTAGAAAAGACAAATTCAACCGCCCGATGAATGAGTGGCTTGAGCATGTAATGGTTAGAATTAAAAACGAAGAAGAACTGTCAGTAGAAATCCTTAGACAAGTATCGAGTGATATAGCTCGACTTAATGAGTTTTTAGGAGACAAGTTTTCCAAGTCAATTAACTTAGAAACCATGAACGACTTTCTAAATACATATTATGGTGATAAATCCAAAGAGGTTTATAACAAGAAACTTTCTCGATTAAAGAAGATCTTTAGCTATCTAGCAGATGAATCCGCAATTGGTGAAAACTTCATGTTGAACAAAAAACCGAAACGGCTAAATGCTTCGGATAATAAGAAAGAACGCTTGGATTTAGATATAGAGGCATTCAAAGCAATTGAAAAAGAGGCCCCTCTATTTTTAAAAGTAGCTATGGGGTTATCGATTCAATCGACTCACGCAGTAGCTGAACTACATAGAATAAAATACCGGATACCAAAACCAAAACCGGATACGTGTGGAATTGTCTGGTTTGATACTCCAAAACCAGAGAACGGAGAAATGGTATTTGGTACCTTGTACATACACCGAGCAAAGGTTAAGAATGCTAAAACGTCTTATGTTGCTATTCCGGTGACAAGCGCTATTAAAGAAGTTGTAGAGCTATCTAAAACAGATAAGCTACATTGCCCTTACGTAGTGCATCGTAGACCTGCAAGAAACAATAATATAGCTAAGCAGTGTGACCACCGTTACCAAGTAACCAGTCGCATGATCAGCGAAACATTTTCCAAAGTACGCGACGAACTCGGTTTGTACTCTAACGTAGAAAAAGCAAAGCGCCCTACTTTCCATGAAATCCGGAGACTATCGGCAAAACTCATCGATGAAATGGGTGTAAACCCTCGCCAACGCATGGCACATGCCAGTGATAGAACCACTCAGATTTACACTGATAGTCACGACGTAGAATGGCATGAAGTACCAGCCATAAGCGTCGCAATATAGCCCATTTCAAGCGCTGTACAAACTACTGTATTTTACCACCTTTTTACCACCCTTTTACCACCCCCTCGAACTTTACTCAGTACTAACGCAGAGTAATAACAAGGGGAGAAAAAAGGACAAAAGAAGGAATTTCACTTGAATATCAATAAGTTACAGACACAAAAAAGCCCACCAGAAAGGTGGGCTTCTTCTAAAATTTGGTGGGTCCGGGCGAACTCGAATCGCCGACCCCTACCATGTCAAGGTAGTACTCTAACCAACTGAGCTACGGACCCAAATTTTGTGTTCCTAACCATTCAATTCAGAATGGTGCGTCCGAGTGGACTCGAACCACCGACCCCCGCCATGTCAAGGCGATACTCTAACCAGCTGAGCTACGGACGCATTTCTCTGGAACGACGAGGATATTAGCTATAAGCGAACGACGGTGCAAGCACAAATTTGCCAACTTTGAACCGTTTGGCGAAAATGTAAACTCAACACGCGTTTTCAGATGATTTTATCGACAAGGACTGGGCCTGTAGGGTTTAAAAGTGTGATCTATATAACTTTTATTATCTCACTTAATTGTCGTAAGGCACTTCACTGAGCATCCAAATCTGTAAGGTTTGCGATACATTGGGGCAAGTACCAAACAAAATCTGATATTTAGGTTTAAATGGTTCGCCGATATAGGTTGTACGGATCAACTCTCCTGTTTTAACATCCACTTGAGTGCTCACCCTGCCTTTGAAGTTTTGAAATATGACAAACTGCTCACTGTGGTAAACCATTTGCTCTCGGTAAAACAAGAAATGATCTTGGGGTGTCTCCGTTAACTCACACTCCAGTGGTTTCAAATTAGGTATCGCACTAACATTAGATGCGATGAACAACGCTGACAAAATCCATCCGTATCGCATATGGCTTCCCTATTCTGCACTCTTTTTCAAAGTATAGGTCTTGCCTTGAGGACTGATACAAAAAAGGCTTTGATTGTCTCGAATCAAAGCCTCATCAGTTTTGCTGTTCAACTGTCGTCTTTAGTCGTCCGACTCAAACACCACATTGTAATTCTCGGTGTAAGTACAATTTGGTTGGCGGCTGCAAGTAAAGAAGCGTCGACCTTTGAATTCACCTTGGCTTGCGGTTTTAATGATCATCGGGCTGCCGCATTTTTTGCAAAAGCGCACTTCTTTATCAGGCTCAATCAAATCTATATGTGCCGCAAGCAAACGACGTAATCGCCCAACTTGATAACTGTGCTTTATCGAAGCGCCGATTAAAGGTAGGTTTGCCGTCTTACAAACATGGATCAGTAACTTTTGTCTTTCTACCTTGCCCTTGCTTAACTCTTGCCCGTTATCCAATTCAACGATCACACGCGGCTCTAGCGTCCTAGGATCACAAATAACGTAATCAAAATAACTTCGAGATATGCGATTGTTCGCGACAAAAAACTGCTTCTTATTTTTGATTTCTTTTGGCGTAACCAAACTGGACATGTTTACTTTCGCGAATACTACGGCATGCTCCCCTACCGCCGCTCTTAACGCATTATAGAACGCACCCTCTTGACCTCTGAGCAGAGGACCTTTCGAGCGATAAGGATAATCACGCGTGTCGTCGTGCTTAATCACGTACTTTTGAATAACAAAGAAGAATAAAACCAGAAGAACAACAATGATAAAAATGTTGGTCATAAATAAAGTGCATCCAAAACAACTCGTTGCTCAAAGCGTAAATGGAAATGCTATGCAGAGCAACAAAACCTCGCAATTTTGAGGAGCCACTACGATAGCGTGATACAGAAAATTTGACTCCCCAATAAAAACGAGCCAATCACACACTTGGATTGGCTCGTTTAAATTTTTTGTTAATACATTATGATGCTAAGAATCAACTATTAGCGTCTGGCTGATTCTCTGGCATCGCATCAATAAAAGCAGGCAGTTGATTGCATGACTGCACAACCGCGTTAATGGTTGGATAAAGAGAAGTATCTACACCAAAGCGTTGTGCGTTATAAAATTGTGGTACCAGACAAATATCGACAATAGATGGCGAGCTTGTCAGGCTAAACTTACAATCACCATTTAGTTTACGATGCTTCTGAAGTTTCTCTTCTAATGCTGTAAAACCTTTGTGAATCCAGTGATGAATCCAAGCGACTTTGCGCTCTGGCTCGCAAGCTAACTCCCCCTCTAAATACTGCAGAACTCTTAAGTTATTCAGGGGATGAATCTCCATTGCAATATCCTGAGCCAAAGCCAGTGCTTGATATCGAAGCGGCGTTTGCTCGGGGATCACAGTGACATCCGGATAGTGTTCTTCTAAGTATTGAATGATGGCCAGTGACTGGGTTAACTGAACCTCCCCATCCACCAACACAGGAACCAGTTCAGAAGCGTTTAACTCATGGTACTCGTCACTGTGTTGTTCGCCACCATTGCGCACCAAGTGTACCGATTTTGAATCATACGATAACTCTTTAAGATTCAAACAAATACGCACACGATACGCCGCTGAAGACCGCCAATATCCGTACAAAACCATGCTATCGCTCATATCGTCTCCCAACTGGCGCTCTTAATGCTTGAGATATTGGCTAACTTGTTGGTCAATCGAGCCAAAGATGTTGTTGCCATCCGCATCGAACATTTCCAATCTGATTGAATCTCCAAACGACATGAAGTTAGTCGACGGTTTACCATCACGAATGGTTTCAATCATGCGAACTTCCGCGATACATGAATAGCCAACGCCACCCTCCTCAATCGAAGTGCCATGTTCGGTGCCTTGCTTATTAGATACCGTGCCAGAACCAATAATCGCCCCAGCAGATAGCGGGCGCGTTTTAGTCGCATGAACAATTAAGTCTGCAAAATCAAACGTCATATCGATACCCGCATTTGGGCGACCAAACGGCTTGTGGTTGTATGTCGAGACCAATGGTAAATGCACTTTGTTCTCGTACCACGCATCGCCTAGTTCGTCAGGTGTTACTGCCACAGGAGAAAACGCAGAGGAAGGTTTAGATTGGAAAAAACCAAACCCTTTAGCTAATTCTGCGGGAATTAGTCCACGCAGCGACACATCATTCACCAGCATGATCAAACGAATCGACTCCTGAGCCTCTGCAACACTCGCGCCCATTGGTACGTCACCAGTTACCACAGCAACTTCACCTTCGAAATCAATACCCCATTCATCACTCGCAAACTCGATGTTGTCACAAGGTCCAATAAAGGCATCAGAGCCTCCTTGGTACATCAACGGATCCGTCCAAAAACTTTCAGGCATTTCAGCGCCGCGAGCTTTTCGAACCAACTCAACGTGGTTTACGTAAGCACTGCCATCAGCCCACTGATAAGCGCGAGGAAGCGGCGACTCACAGTAGTGCGCTTCAAACTCTTCATACCCTGCGACCGTACCGTTGTTCAGTGCGACGTACAGCTCTTCCAGCTGCGGTGCTAGCGCATCCCAGTTATCAAGCGCCACCTGCATCGTCGGTGCCAAATTCATTGGGTGGAAAATTTCTGTCGCAGGTACGCAGCGCGTTAAGTCTTTGCTCACGACCATCAACAAACCGTCACGAGTGCCATTTTTCTTGGTTGCTAATTTCATCCTTGCCTCTTACTTCTCTTGCCAGCTATAGACGTATTCTTTGTTTTCTACTTTTTCCAGCTCATCCGAAAACTGAAGTGCGTGACGCGTATCGATCATGACCGCGACTTCGTCGGTAAAAGTTTTCTTATGCTCTCGCCCTGCTTTGAAAGCTTTCGGGTGAGGGCCATGTGTAAATCCTGCTGGATGGAATGTCACCATACCCGCTTCAATGTTGTCACGACTAAAGAAGTCACCTGCATGGTAGAACAAGACTTCGTCATAGTCGTCATTGTTGTGGTAGAACGGTACTTTGAGCGCTCCAGGATCACTTTCAATTGGACGAGGAACAAAGGTACACACCACAAATCCTGCTCCTACAAATGTAGTATGTGCAGAAGGTGGTAAGTGGTAACGATGTGACATGAGTGGACGAATATCACGCCAATTCACTTTTACCACCGCCAAATCACCATGCCAACCAATCGCATCCAACGGGTTGAATGGGTAAGTGATAACACTGACTTTATCGTGGCGTTTCACCTGAACCTGTGTTTGATTCTCAGAATATTGAGCACGGAACTGATCGTTGATCGACGGCGTTTCCAAAACCGCCGGATCAAACACCGCGTGGTTTCCAACCATGCCTTTTTCGGGCAATGTATAGGCCGCATCGGTGTTTTCGATCATCAAAATGAACATCGGCTCGCTAGGCTCTAAACGCCAGCTCGTTGAGCGTGGGATCATGACATAATCCCCTTCGCTCACTTTCAAATGACCATAATCACAATACAGATCTGCCGTACCTTGGTGGATGAATAGCAGTTCGTCGCCATCAGCGTTTCTCACCAAGAAGTCCATTTTTTCATCCATACGCCAGACACGAACTTTACAATTCGCGTTGTGTAATAGATGCGGGACTGCCCAAGGGGTAATATGGCTGGCTTTCTCGACTAAATTAAAATCGAACGCTCGTGGACGTAGCTCGCCCTCCCACTCAGACCATCCCGTTGGGGCATGTTGATGATGAAAATGTGTTGCTGGGCCAAAAAAACCACTTCGACCTGCCTCACGTTCATAAATTGCCTCTTCCGGGAAGTCAGCATGCGCTTGTTTAGAGCACACTCCCTCCCGGTGAGGGAATGTGATCCATTTATGCATCGCTCAATACTCCTCGGCGAATTTGGTCTTCTTCTATCGATTCAAACAACGCTTTGAAGTTACCCTCGCCAAAGCCTTCATTGCCTTTACGTTGGATGATTTCGAAGAACACAGGGCCGATAACGGTTTGAGTAAAGATTTGTAGCAAGATGCCATCTTTCGTTGGCGCACCATCAATAAGAATCTGCAAATCACGAAGCTTGCTTACATCTTCACCGTGGCCTTCAACACGCTGATCGACTTTCTCGTAATAAGTATCTGGCGTTGGCATAAAGTCCATGCCTCGCTCACGCAAAGTTTTGACCGTTTCGTAGATGTCGTCTGTGGTCAATGCGATGTGTTGAATACCTTCGCCATTGTATTCACGGATAAACTCTTCAATCTGTGATTTATCATCTGACGACTCATTGATAGGAATTCGGATTTTGCCGCAAGGTGCGGTCATCGCACGGCTGACAAGACCAGTCAGCTTACCTTCGATATCGAAATAACGAATTTCGCGGAAGTTACCAATGCGCTCATAGAAACCAGACCAGACATCCATGTTGCCTTGCTTAACGTTGTGCGTTAAGTGGTCGATTTCGTAAAGACCAACATTCGCTTTTGATAAACGCTCATCAGCATCATCATAAAAACGAAAATCGACATCATAAATACTCTGCTTTCCATAACGATCGACAAAATAAAGCAAGCTTTCACCGATGCCATAAATAGCAGGAATGCTAAGCTCCATCGGCCCAATTTCCGTTTTATATTCTTTACCGCCATTGTCTAACGCATGCGCCAGAGCAACGGTGGCGTCTTTCACACGAAATGCCATGCCACAAACCGACGGACCGTGAACTTTGGCGAATCCCTCAGCTTGGCTATGCGGCTGCGCATTCACAATAAAGCTAATGTCACCTTGTCGATATAACCACGCTTCTTTTGAGCGATGCTTTGCAATTTCCGCAAAACCTAACGATATAAACAGATCTTTAAGCTGTTGAATGCCTTTGTTGTCAGCAGCGGTATATTCAACAAACTCAAATCCGTCTGTTCCTAGTGGGTTATATGCATCAACCATGACTTTCTCCTTGTCTCAGTAGCTTTTGTTTGGACTTATTTTTCTAACTTGGCGCAGGTCTTGAGAAATTGGAATACGTTGGGAGAAATCTTTACCTTGGCGATTTTTACGCATAATTGTAAAATATATGTTACACACAGAAAACTCATCGAACCCACTTTCGTAAACATCAAATAAACTACTTATTTTCAATATTTTAGATTGATATTTTCGGCTTTACGCAAACACATAAAATGTAAACAAGTTGTTACTTTGGTATTTTATCTTGGCAACGTAGCTCAAAAGTAAAAGGGGATTGAAAATCTATTGCACCCTATCTCTATCCGATTTATTCATTTGCTCCTGTAAAACATCAAAAGTAATGTTTCGTGACGCTTCATACAGTTCGAAAGACTCATCGGTCAGAATCGTGTCATGGATCCCCCTTTATTGATTCACCTCAGTTTTATTCAAAAGTAACTGTGCCATAAGTGGTGCTCTGTTCCCTATCGAGCCCTAGCGACAGTGCTTCACGCTCGATCAGAAAAAGAGACATCTAATGACACACATCAATCAAGAACGCTTAGTTGAACATTTTTGCCAACTAGTACGTATCGATAGCGAATCAACAAACGAAAAACAAATTGCAGAAACACTGGCAGAGCAGCTAGGCGGGCTAGGATTTACCGTGCACAAGCTTCCAGTGCCTGAGCACATTTCTAACGGCTTTAACGTGTACGCTCGTTTAGACGGCAAAAAAGACGGCTCTATCCTAATGAGCTGCCACATGGATACGGTCACACCGGGCGTTGGCATTGAGCCAATCACCGAAGACGGCATTATCCGTTCAAAAGGCAATACGATTCTTGGTGGCGATGATAAATCTGGTATTGCTGCCATCATGGAAGCCGTTCGTTGTATTCAAGCGGAAAACCGTGAGCACAAAACGTTAGAACTTGCTTTCACCGTGTATGAAGAAGGCGGTTTATTCGGTTCACAATACTTCGATATGTCACACGTCACTTCAACGGAAGCAATCGTGTTAGATACGGGTGGTCCTATTGGCACTATTGTGACCGCAGCCCCAGGCCAGCAAAAAATCGTGGCAACAATCAAAGGTCGACCAGCACATGCAGGGCTTGCGCCAGAAGAAGGCATCAGTGCGATCATGGTGGCGGCAGATGCTATCAACCAAATGAAGCTGCTTCGCATCGACGAAGAAACGACAGCCAACATCGGTATAGTGAATGGCGGTCAGGCCACAAACATTGTTATGCCTGAATTAAAAATCGTGGCAGAAGCACGCTCACTGAATGGCGATAAACTAGATGCTCAGGTCAATCATATGATCTCAACATTAGAGTCTGTCTGTGAAAAACACAGTGCAGAAGTCGACATTGAATCTAGCCGAGCCTACGATGCATTTGTTATTGAAGAAAACCACCCACACGTTAGCGCTATAAAAGCGGCGTTTGCAGAGTTGGGAATTGAGGCTTTCACAAAAGGCACTGGCGGCGGTAGCGATGCTAACAACTTTAACAAGAAAGGTCTCACAACGGTCAATCTTTCAACTGGCATGGCAAAAGTACACACGACAGAAGAGTTTATCGCGGTAAGTGATATGGTCAAAATCACTGAGTTCGTAAAACATTTCCTAGTCAGTTAACGTCGTACCTTTTGAAGAGCAGACGAACTACCCTCCCCTTTTAGCGCGCGCTTGAAGGGGATTTTTTATTTGCGCGAAACAAAGCCTACCCCGTAATGCAGACTTAGCACCAGCTCCATATCAATCCCCCCCAGCTCACTTTTTGATACCAAATAGCCCAACATTTGGCACCCTGTTACAACATTGTTAAAACTCGATTGTGTGGACAATTTATACAATATACATTTCTAGCATCTTTCAGGATGAAAAGAGTGAGACAAGGATGAAATTACCTAAGTTGCTTTTATTAGCGTCGATGATGAGTCCAATACTGGCAACATCAAGCTATGCCGCGCCGTATCCCGCAGGTGTGACCCTCGATGAGACACAGGAAATTACGCTAAACAATGGGGCTGAAGTTACTTCTATTGACCCAGCCAAGCAAGCCGCAGAGCCCGCTTTTAATCTCGGTCGAGACCTGTTTGAAGGTCTGGTCATTCAAGATAAGCAAGGTAAAACCATTCCTGGTGTTGCTGAGTCTTGGTCAGTCAATGACAACAATACGGTTTATACCTTCCACTTACGTGATGCAAAATGGTCAAATGGCGAAACGGTCACTGCACAAGATTTTGTCTACAGCTGGCAACGCTTACTGAATCCAAGCACTGCTTCGCCGTACGCTTGGTTTGCGGCCATTCCAAATATCGAAAACTCACAAGCCATTATGAAGGGCGAAGCCGAACCCGAGTCTTTGGGCGTGAAGGCGCTGGATGAAAAAACATTCCAGGTAACACTCGAAGAGCCGATTCCCTTCTTTACGAAACTATTAAGTCATCCAGTGCTTGCCCCCGTTCACAAAGAGACCGTTGAAAAACATGGCAACCGTTGGACCCAGCCAGAACATATCGTTACAAATGGTGCGTTTACTGTCTCTGAATGGAAAGTTAACGAAAAAATGGTGATGGTTAAAAACCCACATTACTGGGACGCAAGCAATGTAGTGCTGGAAAAAGTCACCTGGCTACCAATTGGTGATGCAAACGTAGTGCTAAACCGCTACCTCGCTGGTGAGATAGACCAAGCGGTTTCCATTCCTGCCGCTCAGAAGAAAAAGTTAATTCAACAACGCCCGCAAGAAGTGGCAAGCACCAGTGCGTCTCTTGGCTCCACATTCTATTACCTCAACACTCAACAAGGACCAACAAAAGACGTGCGGGTCCGTAAAGCCCTCTCATATGCCATTGACCGTCAACTGTTAACGAGTGCTATCTTGAGAAACGGTGGGGTTCCAATGTATACCCTTGTGCCACCTCAAACAGATGGTTTTAAATCTCACACTCCTGAGTTCGCAACTTGGAACCGCCATAAACGTATCGAAAAAGCGCAGCAATTACTGTCAGAAGCTGGATACGATAAAAGCAATCCGCTTAAGTTAACGTTTACCGTACCAACTTTCTCGATGGACGTAAAAGTGGCAACGACCATGGCAGGTATGTGGAAAAGCCGCTTGGGTGCGCAAGTCACAATAAAACAGCTAGAACCGAAAGTGTTCTACGCACTTAAAGAGCCGACCGACATTACTCGCGGCGGCTGGACGGCCGACTACAATGAAGCCTCTACGTGGTTAGATATCTTTGTTTCTAATGGCGAGTACAACGATTCTCGTTATAACAACCCGCAATACGACGAGTTAATGGCTCGTTCAAAGACCATGAGCAATCCATCAGAACTGTATCTACAAGCAGAAAGCATGCTGATTGAAGACATGGCCATTATTCCTATTTATCGTCCGGGTAACGATCAATACCTCATCAAGCCTTATGTGGGCGGCTACGAACTGACAAACCCTGAGTCGTCGTATTACCGCAAGAATGTCTATGTGAAAGCCCTCTAAAAGCATGTTTTCGGTCTGAGTCGGCAAGTTCAATGTTTACTTGTCGTTCCTCATATCTCTCGGTGGAGAAGGCAACCTGAGCTCAGACCATTTTTTATTCATAACCGTTCGAAGTGATTTCGGATGACCAAAGGATGATGGATCATGATTTGGTACATTGTTAAGCGATTAGCTATCGCTATCCCCACGCTTCTATTCATCGCACTCGTATCATTTTGGCTGATGCACATTGCACCAGGGGGACCATTTGATATGGAACGGCCTATGCCAGAAGTGGTGCGTGCGAATATTGAAGCAAAATTCCATCTGGACCAACCTTTCCTTACTCAGTTTTGGATTTACATTGGTAATTTCATACAAGGAGATCTCGGTCCGAGCTTCGTTTATCAAGACTTCAGTGTTACACAGCTCGTCGCACAATCATGGCCAGTTTCAGCAGTATTAGGCGTACTCTCTTTTTGTATCTCCGTTCCACTTGGCATGTTACTTGGCACCATTGCGGCATTGAACCGAAATAGCCGCCTAGATTACGGCCTGATGACACTTTCGATGACTGGAGTTGTAGTTCCAGCGTTCGTGCTTGCTCCAGTTTTAGTCATGATTTTCGCTATTCAGCTTGGCTGGTTCCCTGCTGGTGGTTGGGAAGGAGGAAAACTGGCTTTTCTTGTTCTTCCCGTGCTCAGCCTGGCGATTGGCTCCATTGCGAGTATTGCACGCGTCATGCGTGGCGCAATGATTGAAACGCTCAACCAACCATACATTCGAACGGCAAAAGCCAAAGGTTTGTCCACAACCTACATTTTATTCCATCACGCTTTGCGACCATCCTTGATTCCCGTCGTTGCGATGCTCGGCCCTGCGTTTGTGTCTGTCGTGACAGGCTCGGTGATTATCGACATTTTCTTTGGTACAGGTGGCATGGGACAACACTTTGTGTCTGGGGCTCTCAACCGCGACTACGGCCTAGTAATGGGCATTACTCTGATTGTCGCTTCACTCACTATCTTCTTTAACCTTGTGGTCGACTTGCTATATACGATTATCGACCCTCGTATACGCGTTTAGGAGTCCGGCATGTTAACGATCAAAAAACTGGATACACAAGCTCTTCAAGATCAAGTCGTCGACAATATTGAAGCCGTCGAAGGTCGCAGTCTTTGGCAGGATGCATGGACTCGATTTCGTAAAAACAGAGCCGCGATGACATCAGTGTATGTTTTGGCGTTCATTACCTTATGCATCACCTTCGGCCCCTCTCTTGCCGCTTTTGGCCATGATGAAATTGACTGGGAAGTGCTCATCGATCCATACGAGCTAGGGAGACCTTCACTGAGCAGTGGCCATTACTTTGGTACTGATGACCTCGGGCAAGATGTCTTTGCTCGCACGATGCAAGGCGGCAGGCTCTCTATTTTGGTGGGTTTTGTTGGGGCCTTAGTCGCCGTTGTTATTGGTACGATTTGGGGAAGTATTTCCGGCTATCTTGGTGGCGTTGTCGACAGCGTAATGATGCGCATTATTGAGGTGCTCGATTCGGTACCATTTATGTTTATGGTTATCCTGTTCGTTACCCTTTTTGGCAATAACATCTATCTGATTTTTATCGTGATCGGAATGGTATCTTGGTTGGGCATTGCTCGTGTTGTACGTGGTGTCACCTTCGGTCTCAAAAAGCGAGAGTTCATCGAAGCCGCGCACTCTATTGGGGTTTCTAAATTGACAATTGTCCGACGCCATGTTCTGCCTAATGTGCTTGGGATCGTGATGGTTTATTCCTCCTTAATGGTACCAGGATTTATTATGTTCGAATCGTTTTTAAGCTTCTTAGGGCTTGGTGTTCAACCACCCGACACGAGCTGGGGAATCCTAATTTCCGAAGGCGCAAAAACGATTGACGTTGCATTGTGGATGCTGCTTTTTCCCTCTCTGTTTTTAGTTGCCACCCTCTTTTGTTTTAACTTCATCGGCGATGGCTTACGTGATGCTCTTGACCCGAAAGACCGATAAGGACAAACCCATGCTATCTATTGAAAACATGAACGTGCGCTTCGATACGCCAGATGGGCAAGTGCAAGCGGTCAGTAATCTCTCCTACTCGATTAAAGCGGGCGAAACTCTTGGGATTGTTGGGGAATCAGGTTCGGGAAAAAGCCAGTCTGTTTTCGCATTAATGGGGTTAACCGCGGACAACGGCGCCGTGTCTGGCAGCGCGATGTTCCACGGTGATGATTTACTCGCGATGTCTAAAAAGCAGCTCAACCGCATCCGTGCAGAGAAAATCGGAATGATCTTTCAAGATCCGATGACGTCACTCAATCCATTCATGAAAATTGGCAAACAGCTTTGTGAAGTTCTCATGATTCATAAAGGAATGAGCCGAAAACAAGCAAAAGTTGAATCGATTCACATGTTGGATGCGGTGCGTATTCCCTCTCCCGAAACTCGGATGAATCAATACCCTCACGAGCTATCTGGCGGAATGCGTCAGCGAATCATGATAGCGATGGCGTTGTTGTGTAAGCCCGAGCTGTTAATTGCAGACGAACCAACCACCGCGTTAGATGTAACCGTTCAGGCTCAAATTTTGACGCTATTACGAGACTTACAACAAGAGTTCAACACGGCTATTTTACTGATCACTCACGACATGGGCGTCGTCGCCGAGATGTGTGATCGCGTATTGGTCATGTATGGTGGTCAAAAAATGGAGCAATCAGATACCGAGACATTGTTCGCTCAACCTGCGCACCCCTATACTCAAGGCCTGCTAAAGGCTATTCCTTCTATCACTGAAGATATGCCACGTTTACCAACCATCCCAGGTAACCCACCAAGTGCGTTGATTAACCATCAAGGGTGTCCGTTTAGAGAGCGGTGCGAGCATCGAGAGACGCGTTGCCAATACGAAACCCCACGGTTTTCTCCATTAAACACGAGCCAGTCCATTGCCTGTCACGTTAACGCACCCAGTGTTATCACTCCTATTCAAATAAAAGCTTAAGGAGGCGTTATGAATAAAAAAGAAGTCCTCATGTCTGCTCGTGATTTAAACGTCCACTTTCCTGTGTCGCGTCACCTTATTCCAAGTCGACGTAAAATCGTGAAAGCGGTCAATGGTATCGACTTAGATGTTTATCGAGGCGAAACACTTGGCATTGTGGGGGAATCAGGCTGCGGAAAATCAACGCTTGCACGCGCCTTACTTCGCTTAATTGAACCTACACATGGCGAGTTGACTTGGAAAGGTCAAGACATGCGCGGGTTTAGTAAAAAAGAGCTTTCCTCTCGACGCAGAGAATTTCAGATGGTGTTTCAAGACCCATCCGCTTGTTTGAATCCGAGATTAACCATCTCAGAATGCATCGCCGAACCACTGCTCACCCACGAGCCACAACTTAAACGGGCAGAGGTAGAAAAGCGTGTCATCGCTATGATGGATAAAGTGGGTCTCTTGGCGAGCCAGCGAAACCGCTATCCACATGAATTTTCCGGAGGTCAATGCCAGCGTGTGGGCATTGCCAGAGCGTTAATTCTCAATCCAGATTTGGTCGTGTGTGATGAACCTGTTAGTGCGCTAGATGTCTCCATACAAGCTCAGGTCATCAATCTTCTAGACGATCTTAAACAAGAAATGGGGTTAACACTGGTGATGATTGCGCACGACTTAAGCGTGGTGCGCCACATCAGCGACCGCGTTATGGTGATGTATCTTGGTAAACCTATGGAAGTAGGACGTTACGATCAAGTATTTGATGATGCTCAACACCCCTACACCAAAGCACTGTTATCCGCCGTCCCGATAGCTAATCCGCAATTAGCACGTGACCGTGAAATACAACTACTGCCCGGCGACCTCCCTTCTCCACTTAACCCACCGAGCGGTTGCGTTTTTCGTACTCGATGTCCAGAAGCCACAGAAGTATGCGGGCAACAGAACCCAATAAAAACAGGCTCGGAGCAGCATCATATCTATTGCTCAAATATGACTTTAGGAACCATTTAATGAACGATACTAACTCAGTAAACCAACGCCTTACGTTATTGCGTGAGGCAATGTCCTTTCACAACGTGTCTGCATATATCGTGACCAACAATGACCCGCATAACAGCGAATACTCAGCGGATCATTGGTTAGCGCGAAGCTGGATTTCAGGTTTTACCGGCTCAGCAGGCGATGTCGTCATTACCCAACAAGGTGGTGGCCTGTGGACTGATGGTCGTTACTATATTCAAGCTGAAGAACAGTTACACGGCACAGGGCTGGAACTGTTTAAAGCCAAACAACCAGAAACGCCGACAATTACCAAATGGCTGGCTACCACGCTCCCAGAAAACAGTATTGTCGCGGTTGACGGGCGCGCCATCAGTTTCGCTTTTTATCAAGGCCTCAAACAAGCCTTTGAAGCGAAAAACATTAAGATCATTCTCGACCTAGATTTGCTCACACCGATTTGGCTTGAAAGACCACCTCGCCCAAGTGCCCCCGTATTCGAGCACCCCACCGCTTTTGCTGGCGTTGACACAGAAAATAAGTTAGCGAGAATCCGTTCTTGGTTAACCGAGAACCAAGTAGATAGCTTATTAGTGTCAACGCTAGATGATGTCATGTGGACAATGAATATTCGAGGTGGTGATACGAATTACTGCCCAGTTTCTGAAGCCTATCTAGTCGTAGAGCAATCACTTGCGACACTGTTTATTGATAAAGCCAAACTGCCTCAAGACGTTGAAAGAGCGCTGACCGAGCAGAGTGTACACATTCGCCATTACAACTACGTAAGTCAGTATTTGAATCAGCAATGTGAGGGATTATCGCTCGCTTTTAACCCGACCCACACAGACAGCTTATTGGTGAGTTCGATTGAAGGGAATGTGAATCTAAAGCCAATGGCTTGCCCTGTAACGGCAATGAAGGCCATAAAAAATGCGACCGAGCTAACTAGCCTAGAACAGGCATTAACAGATGATGGTGTGGCAATCGTAAGGTTTATGAACTGGCTAGAAGAGCAAGTTCCAAGCGGACTCGTTACAGAATTGTCTGCTGAGGCACAACTGAATCACTATCGCCGTCAAACCCGACATTATGTGAGTGACAGTTTCCGCACTATCGCAGGCTTCGCTGCTCACGGGGCAAAAATGCATTATGCCGCCGATGAAGAAAGCAATGCGGCAGTCAATGAAAGCAACTTCTTTCTCATCGATTCTGGTGGTCAGTACCTTGGCGGGACAACAGACATCACCCGTACTTTCCACTTCGGGTCACCGACCGTTAAGCAGCGCAAAGATTATACCTTGGTGCTCAAAGCGGTCATCCGACTGACTCAGACTCGATTCATGAAAGGCTCTACGGGTGCCAATCTTGATATCATGGCGCGTGGCGTCTTATGGCAACATGGTATTGATTACAAGTGCGGCACTGGACACGGCGTAGGCATTTGCTTGAATGTTCACGAAGGCCCACAAAATTTCTCGCAAAGCCACCACGAGGTTGAGCTAAAACCAGGTATGGTCATTACTAATGAACCAGGCGTTTATCGCGAAGGTGAGTACGGGGTAAGAATAGAGAACATTCTTAAAGTTGTAGAAGTAGAACAAAATGAGTTCGGCACGTTCTACGGTTTTGAGACCATCACTCTTGCTCCCATTGCGACCAACGCCCTTGATTTATCAATGCTAGATCAAGCAGAGCTAGACTGGCTTAATCATTACCATTCACGTGTCTATCAGGCGCTTAGCCCTTTTCTTGATGCGCAAGATAAAAACTGGCTGCAAAGCACAACCCAACTTATTGAGAAATAGGATATCAGCAAGTTTTATAACGTTTTCATTTTCATCTCAAACTCCTTGTTTGCCAGCCTTCGGGCTGGTTTTTTTTATAGAGATAACGGCGTAAAAACAAAAACGCCCCGCGATGTTAGCGAGGCGCTCCACTTAGTTTAAATGACGTAGTTAAATTGCCCTACTGACGACACTTCTGAGCATCAAAATCAAAGACGATGGCGGCATTCTCAAAGTCACCAGAGACTTTAACGTAGCCCCAGTAGTTACTCTGATTTGACAACGTAATACACTCTCCATTACCAATATTATCTGACCACCCGTGAAGATTAGTATCATCCGGCCAACCAGAGTTACTGTATTCAAGCTTTAGGTTGCCCGTACCATTCCCCGTCGTTATCGCCAGATTTGAGCTCTCATTCACCGCTGGCACGCTCAGCCAAATGGTTTGTTGATTTGCCAAGCAAACAGGCTCTCCTGCTGTTAGGCGTCCACCGCTTACTTTACTTTGCACCGCGCAGTCTTGTGGCAATGTGTCATTACCGCCCAACGCTGAGATAACAACAGTATGAGTGGCGGTTGCCGTCAAGCCTTCACTGTCTGTCACACTTAGGCTGACCGAATACTCCCCTTCACTCCCATATTGGTGCGTCGGCTTGGTTTGTGTACTTGTCGAGCCATCACCGAAGTCCCATAAGACGCTGACGATCTTCCCGTTTGGGTCTGTACTGTTTTCACTGCTAAATGTAATGCTTTCACCGACTTTCCCCTTGTTGTTTGCGGTTATGACTGCATTAGGTGCACCATTTGAGACAAGGGCTTGCTGCCACTGCTCAAACTCACTTTGATATAAATTCGCCCATTGGGTGATCGTTGCTTTGTAATTGCTCCAATTCCCTTGGCGTGTTTCCACCAGCATTTGGTTTACGTCATCTTTATGATTTTCAAACATAAAACGTACAGCTAAGTACCCCCAACGATAAATTCGATCAACATCAAACCCATCATAAGTAGTCTCGAAAATCTCGCTTAAGGTATACTTCGAGCCGTCTAAAATCGTCTCAAGTGCTGCTTGGTTGT
Organism: Vibrio sp. J2-4; assembly: GCF_021728155.1. Lineage (NCBI taxonomy): Bacteria > Pseudomonadati > Pseudomonadota > Gammaproteobacteria > Vibrionales > Vibrionaceae > Vibrio > Vibrio sp. J2-4. The sequence continues at coordinate 830,993 of NZ_JAKKCN010000001.1, read as the reverse complement.
CATTTTCTTGAGCGACATACTCTGCAATGCCTTCACTCCACCACACTATTTTTTCAGTTGGATGACTAAACCCTCCATAGAGATCAAATCGACCATCTAAGTAATGCACGTATTCGTGCTCTAGGTTCCAGACAAAGTGATCCGCGTTCGCATAAGAGGCTTCATAAGCAATAAAGTTGGGAATATTCCCCGGCTGGGAAGGGTCGCCCTCCAAGTACATACCGCCATTGTCAGTACTAATATCGAAAATTGGCCCTGCGTACTTACCATAATCAGTGCTTGAATCGAAGATATTGACTTGGAGCTGAGTGTTGTAGTCATCTTTTACTGGCTGTTCACCAGTTTCTAATGACTGATGAAAGTAACCCTCTTCGTAGCCCATTTTAGAACATGCGGCCGCGTGTTGCTCTTGCGTCATATTCTGAGACAAAATTCGGATTGTCGGGCTACAAGTATAAGTTTGCGATAGCACCAAGCCTTTTAGCGCAGTTTCGAAATTACAAATTCCGAACTCACTACAATCTGCGTAATATGAGGCGGTGTCCGCCGCCGCAAGCCAAACCGCGTCACCCCGACCATACATTTCATACTGTTCAAAGATTCGACTCAGCTGACTCTTCACAACAGAACTCGCGTTACCCGTATACTTGGTCAGACGCCCGAGCTCTCGCCCCGCATTCGCGGCCATAAACTCATCTTCAGCACCGATTGATGACGCCCTTAGAGCAAAATCGCCTAAAGCTTTGGCAAGGTCCGTTTGGTTGCCAATTATTTGCACAAATTGCTCGTTCCACTGCCCACCAAACAAAATAGTGAAAACACCATTAACCGCATTGCGCATATACCAGTGCTGGGCGTATTGATCATTCCAACGAGTAAGCCACTGGGTCACTTGTGGTAAGTACACGTGCTGCAAGCCCGCACTATCCATAGTGATGATGACCTCACTAAGCACTTTGCCGTGACGGTCGCTGTTCTCGTAGAAGTTTGCGTTGTTAACAAACGCATCCACTGATTCTTTCACCGCTGGGGTGACCCATTCAATAAATGAGATGTTGTCATTGTAAAACTCGGCGTAATAACCCGCGCGTAAGTATAAGAACAACGTTTCTAGTTCATCGCTCCCGCCACCTGTATACCCCTTCGCCAATGTCGTAGTGTGCTTAGCGATGTTGTACATATGATCGGAGCTAAATACCGACTCTTGAATCCGACTTTCAGCAGAGAATAACTGGTTCACACACGTCGCGCCCTGACTTAAAATTTCGCTGATCAATTGGTTACTACTTTCGGTAATCAATGCCTCCAAATCACAAGCAGTGCTCGACTCATCAAGGCTTTCAAGTGACTGTACTCGAGTTGCCTTAGAGGGCTGAATTGGGAGAGTTGCGGTTGGTTGGTATTCAACTCGATTGGATTCAACACCGTGTGTATGAGCCGAATGTGCATGTTGCTCTGTAACTTGAGAAACTGGCTCGCTTAACGCAAATACGCCAGTGCTGGTTAATGTTGTCGCAATCGCGACACTCAAAATCTTCAGTTCCATCTAATTTCTTCTATATTGAGTTTTCCTTTGATGCATTACGTCTTTTGCATCGCCACTGCCCTTATTACTGCAAGAGCATCTCCATATAATCTACTCGCAAGACAAGAAGAAACATTTTGTTAACAACTGGGTGTGGCGGTATCAGTTTTTGGTACCAGAAGGAACACGGAGTGAGCTTTAAAAATTCGTATTTGTTAAAAAATAGAGATGAGCTAGAGAAGAAACGTGTAGTTAAACGGGTATACCCAGCACGTTAAATGGCTAGGTATACTCCAAAGCGGGTCGGTAAAAATTCGCGAATCAAAGCCCCTAAAGAAGGAATCGGACAATGGGCTAATACTCTGTAGGTTCTAGGCTGCTTTGTGGTCGAAGAGTGCGGTAATTTGTTCTTTTAACGCGTGCAAAAATTCGGTATTTGGTGTGTTTTCAAGGTACATTTCATACTCTTTAGAATTATAAAAGTACTCATGCGCTGATGCGTTAAGGATCTTACTAAAAGACAGTGTTTCCAATTCATCTTCAAGAGCACGGCAACTCAATTCACCATACCCTGAGTCGCTATCTTTAGCGAATTGGGTTTCAATGTTGCTGATATATAAAACACAATCCTTGATAAAGAGCTCAACGTTACTTATGCGCTGTTCGATATCTTTAAGCTGACCGCTGTTCCACTTAGACTTTTCTTGCTCGAGCTTATCAATAAGTCCACTTTCACGTAGTCTGGTATTGTTATCTTTAATTCTTAGTAACTCATCGAGCACTTTATTAAACTCAGACTCAGCCCTAAGTCTTAAGATTTCCAACTCCTTGGAGAACAGCTTTGCTTTTAACTCACTTGCTTGATACAAGCCAGATATAGCAGCATTTCTTTTAACTCCAAACATAAAAATCCACCCAAAAGATACTTACTAAAAAGTAGCACACAAAAAGCAAGATAGAAGACGCGAGGTTTTCGTCAGCACGCTACACATTACTACCTAATCTCGATTGTAACGTAATAAACAGAATTTTCATCACTTAGAACCACCAACTATTTGAATGAAAATCACACAGTTACTTTGATAAAAGTATTTATTTTAGAAAAGGCAATCCCAAGTATGTAACGGTATAAAATTGACACTATAAAAACAAAAACGCTCACACTCTACTACCAAAGTCAAATATCAATGTCAGAGATTGGACAAAACACTCACTATTTACAGTAATGAAAAGCCACTATTTCATTGAGAACCAAAATTTCAACATACTACATCGGACTATGCTGATCATAGACGGGGTTACTGATGAAACGTTAGAATGCCACTACTCTGGTAACCTAGCATAATATTTATGACCGACGCTGATATCGAGCTACAACACCTTTGGTTAGAAGTCCAAGCCGAACGCTGGCAAAACCTGCCACGCTTTTTATTCAGTTACTACTGCTACAAGCACAACCTTGTCAGTAAAACCAACAAAGTTTGCTGGGAGACGGCACGTGCAAGACTGCCCGCTTCAACATCAATAAAAGAGCGAAAAAACGCGGTGGTTGAACCGTTAGTCCCTGAGGAAGCCGTCGTTGGATTATTGAAAACCGTCAGCAAAGATGGGGAAATGACGTTTGACGTGATGGGAACCACACTTGATGCGTTTTTACACTATGTTGTGATTAGCAAGGAAGAAAAAGCCCGACTTAAACCAAACATGCCAGCTAGTTGGTATCAGCAATCGAACAAGTCGCCTTTGGCACGTTTCGAGCAGGCTGGCATTAAGCTACAAGAGTGACATGTCAGTCATCGCTGACGATAAACACAAAAGACAAGCGCCTACAATGAGGCGCATTTGGTCAAAAATTGAGGAGCCCCTAAACAAAAGTGCATAGCGAGCAACAAAGAAAAAGTTTGGTTATTCTTGAATGCCTCGAATGCGTACATTACGCCTACGTAGAACTTCTAAAGTCACGAGCAAACACACCGACATAAAAATCAGCAACGTAGCGACCGCCAATATGGTCGGACTAATTTGCTCTCGAATTCCTGACCACATCTGCCTCGGAACGGTTTTTTGTTCTGCCCCAGTCAGGAATAACGCCACCACAACCTCGTCGAACGATGTGCCAAAAGCAAACAAGCCGCCAGAAATCATCCCCGGACGAATCAGCGGAAAGGTAATGTGTCTGAAAGTATAAACAGGGTTTGCTCCTAAGCTAGCCGCCGCTTTTACCAGGCTATGATCAAAGCCGCTTAAGGTCGCAGTAACTGTAATGACAACAAAAGGCGTACCTAACGCGGCGTGTGCCAAAATGACGCCTAGATAAGTTTGTGATAAGCCAAGGCGTGTGTAGAAAAAGTACATCGCAGCAGCAGAGATAATGACTGGTACGATCATAGGTGAGATCAACAGCGCCATAATCGTATTGCGAAAAGGCAAATTACTACTGGCTAAACCCAACGCCGCCAGAGTTCCTAGCCCTGTTGCAACGAGTGTCGCCATAAAAGCAATGAACGTGCTGTTTTTCAGCGCCAACAGCCACTGATCACTAGTAAACATTTCTTGATACCAGCGAGTAGAATACGCTGCCGAATCAAGGTTTAGCATCCCCTCGGTAAAAGTAAAGTAAGGCGTTGCATTAAACGATAACGGGATGATGGTCAGAATTGGAGCGATTAAAAAGAACAGCACCAACCCACAAAAAACTAAGTAACCTGCGTAAGCGACTCGCTCTACTTTTGATGCATAGTTTGGTAATGCCATGGTTATCCCCCTACCTTAAGGTTGTTAATGCCAACCACACGGTTGAACATATAAAACAGAACCAGTACAACGAACAAAAGCAGTCCACCCAATGCGCCAGCCATCCCCCAGTTCAGTGATGTCTGCATATGATAGGCAATCATATTGGATATCATCTGTCCGCTTCTTCCACCAACCAAAGCGGGCGTAATGTAGAAACCAATAGAAAGAATGAAAGTGAGCAAGGCCCCCGCACCTATCCCTGGTAACGTAAGCGGCATATAAACTTTCATGAACGCAATGAAAGGCGTCGCGCCTAGAGAACGAGCTGCACGGAAATAAGTTGGGCTAATTCCTTTCATTACGCTATACAGAGGCAGGATCATAAACGGCAACAGAATGTGAACCATAGACACCACCGTTCCGAAGGTATTGTGAATCATCTGAATTCGCTCGGAAGTAAAACCCGACCAAATAAGGAGATCATTAATGACCCCTTGGTTTTGCAGCAGAACAATCCAAGACGTGGTTCTGACTAACAATGATGTCCAAAATGGCAGCAGCACAATAATTAAAAGTAAGTTCGCGCGCTTATCAGGTAAATTGGCAAGCAGGTAAGCAACGGGGTACGCCATCACCAAACAAATTAAGGTGATTGAAATAGACATCCAAAAAGTTTTAAAGAAAAGGTCGACGTATATTTGGCGTTTTTCTGGTTGGGGCTCAATGTCTCCAAACTCATTCACTTGCAAGTCTAGCGCTGCAAGATAATGACTGAATGTTAATGCGCCACTAAGATTCTTAAACGCCGCCCAATATTTAGGATTAGCCCAACGCTTATCCAGCTTAGCTAGCTGTGTCACCGAGCTCGGCAGCGACGCCAAACGAGACAACTTTCTACCTGTTTTCATCAATAAGCTGCGCATACCAGACACTTCAATATTCATTCGGCTGGCTATTTTCGGTAGCTCTTTGCTTTGATAAAGCGCAAGTACTTCAACAGAGAATGCCTCAATGACTTCTTGATGAGGCTGACCTTGATAATCCCAACTTTCTAAGGCTTGAATAGTTTGTGGTAGTGACTGGGATATTTCTCGGTTATCCACGCTTCGATAAAGCATGTCGAGGATAGGAAAAGCAAACGTAAGCAGAATAAAACACACCAATGGCGTTGTGAGCATAATGGAGCGAAGCTTTTTTCGGCGCTCTGCCTTTTGCAACTGCGCTTTCAGATTGGTTTCTTGTTGATGAACTTGACGTTCGATTTCCAATACAGAATCTAATGCGGTTAGCTCTCGACTCATGCTGCTACCTCGCTACTTTGAGTTTGTGTCCCATCAAGAGCATGGCAATCCTCACTTTGCCAACCAATACGACAAATTGAGCCAGGCGTTAACTGCAAGTGTTTACGATTATCGTTAGGTACTTTAACGATGAAGTGACCAACGCTCTCTACTTCGACGACCAGACGATAATGATCACCGTGATAAATCAATTCTCGTAGAACGCCCGAGACTTGGTTCTCACAAGACGCTTTCTCTGGTTGAATAACAATCTTTTCTGGCCGAATGGAAAGTGTTGTTCTCTGTCCTTGCTCAGATACTCTGACAGGTTTCGCAGTAAATAACTCTTTCCCAACGAGCACTTGGCAATACTTTCCGTTCCACTCTTTGACTAAACCTGAGAGTTGGTTGTTTTCTCCGATAAACTGCGCCACAAACGTATTACTCGGAGATTCATAAAGCTCGGTTGGTGTCGCGAGTTGTTGCACTTCGCCGTGATTAAAAACCGCAATACGGTCGGACATAGTGAGAGCTTCGTCTTGATCGTGCGTCACATACAAAATGGTGATGCCAAGCTTTTCATGCAAATGTTTAATTTCCATCTGCATTTGCTCACGCAACTGCTTATCTAATGCGCCGAGCGGTTCATCCATCAACACAAGTTTAGGCTCAAACACTAATGCTCGCGCTAGCGCAACACGTTGTTGTTGACCACCTGATAACTGCTTTGGGTATCGAGTCGCAACATGCTCAAGCTCGACCATTTCTAATACACTCTGAACTTTGCTTTGAATCGTGTCACTGTCGAGTTTTCGCACCTTTAAAGGAAACGCAAGATTCTCAGCAATGGTCATATGTGGAAACAACGCATAGTTTTGAAACACCATACCGATATCGCGCTTGTGCGGCGCGAGATGATTAACAGGAACGCCATCAATATAAATGTCTCCACCGGTCGCAGTTTCAAAGCCTGCTAGCATCATCAAGCAAGTGGTCTTGCCCGATCCTGACGGCCCCAACATAGTAACAAACTCTCCAGGAGCAATATCTAAGTTGAAGTCTTTCACCACCAAATTCGTGCCATCGTAGGTTTTCTTAACGTGTTGAAAGCTGACATAGTCCTTGTTTTCCGTGCTCATGACTTCCCTCTTCTCATTTTTTGAATATTACGAATGAGTAGAGCGTCAGTTAACGCTCTACTAAACAGCACAATTACAGATTGTATTTGGATAGGTCTAAGCGGGTTTCTAACGCATGTTCAACCATTTGAATGACTTGTTGACGCTCTTCACCTTGTAAAAGTTGGCGTGGCGCACGAACTTGTTCAGATCCACGTCCGCAGACTTGCTCGGCCAATTTAATGCACTGAACCAGCGTAGGAATGGTGTCTAAACGCAGTAGCGGTAAGAACCAACGGTAGATTTCTAACGCTTCAGCATAACGACCTTGGCTTGCCAGTTTATAAATCGCGACGGACTCTTCTGGGAATGCGTTGGTTAAACCAGAAATCCAGCCAGTCGCACCTAGCATCAATGATTCAAGAGCGATGTCATCAACACCACTGAACACGGTAAAGCGGTCATCAAATTTATTGTAAAGCTCGGTGATACGACGAGTATCAGTGGTCGACTCTTTGATAGCTACAATGCTTTCAAACTCAGCCAGTTGCGCCATGATATCGAGGTTTACATCGACACCATAAGCAACCGGGTTGTTGTAAATCATGATTGGCATTTCTGGCGTTGCTTCTGCTAGCGTGCGGTAATATTCGAACGTTTCGCTCTCAGACGTGCGGTAAACCATGGCAGGCATCACCATACAACCATCGATACCAATTTTGTACGCATCCTGCATGTAATCAACAGCTGCTGTAGTAATAGACTCTGCTGTACCAGCAATCAAAGGCACACGGCCATTTACGACTTCTTTTGCCGCTTGCAAGACCTGGCGTTTCTCCTCCGGGTACAACGCGCAGTTCTCACCGACGGTACCCAAGCAGATAATGCCATTCACACCATCTTTAATCTGGTTGTCTATAACGGTTTGCGTTGCGTCTAAGTCGATTGACTGATCTTGACGAAATTGCGTACTGACCGCCGGATAAACACCTTTCCAATCAATTTTCATGAACTACTTTCCTTATATGTATATTGTATGCAATTTAAATGAACGAGCGAAAATGCTCAGACATGGCTATCTATGCCATTTTCTAACAACACCGCCTTTACAGCGGCCAAGTCAGCCAAAGCACTGCCAACTGATTTGTATAAAGTAATGACCTCATCGTTTTGACGTCCTGAGATTTGTCGAGCGCAAAGCTGCGGTAATTCCCCTTTGATATCGTCTGACGTGAACACGCCCTCTTGAATTGGAATGAGAAGATCGCCCGCTTCGGCTAATACATTAATGCGGCTATCGACATACACCTGCGCTCGTTGCACTGCTTTAGAGTCGCATTCACGCTTGTCCAAGTCATGATTACCGACCAAATCAATATGGGTGCCCGGCTGCACGTCTGCGCCATTAAACAAAGGCTCTGCTGATGCGGTAATACAGCTGATGATGTCAACGTGTTTGATAACGTGGTCCACATTTTCTACAACTGAAACGCGAAACCGACGCTCATCAGGAAGCGACTGATACTCTGAAGATGACACAATGGCATCTACCGTCGCCTCGGCTTTGTCTGAGTTGCGCCCCCAAATGTAAACCTGCTTAAGTGGGCGAACCGCAGCGTATGCCCACGCAAAATAAGGCGCAAGATTGCCCGTTCCGCAGATCAACAAACGATCAGCATCGGGGCGCGCTAAATAGTCCGCTGCCAGTGCAGAAGCTGCGGCGGTGCGCCAAAACGTTAAAACTTTACCGTCTACGAGTGCAATCGGCTCACCATCATTTCGTCTGAAAACAAGTAGCTTAGATGCAAGCGTATCTTTGCCTTGCTCAGGGTTATGCGGGAAATACGTAAAGGCTTTCACCGCAATCAACTCCTGGTTCCAAGCTGGAAGTAGCGCAAACGCCTCGTATTCTCCCTCTTCTAAGGGTATGACTCGGCGTTGAGGTATTGTCGCTGGCCGCGAGTACATTTCACGCATCGTTTCAATAAGAGACTTCATTGTTAAACATTGCGCGACTTGCTGTGCTTCGATGACTTTCATCATTTCTCCGAAAACATAAATACAGTTGAGGAAAAGTACGGAACCTAGCTTATGGATGAAAACTCGGCCCCATACACAAATTAACACCTAGTTAAGCAGCCAAGTATTAAACTCTTCATTTAGTTCATCCGCGTAGTCTGACCACCATTCATCGTTTATCAGGAAGGCGGTTTGGAAGTTTTGAGGTGCGGTAGGAAGGTTCGCTAAAATGTCTGGGTTCACCTCCGCCGAAGACGATTTACGCGTAGGCCCATAGGCAACGTACTTAGCTTGATCAGCTAATGGTTTTGTTCCTGAAGAAAAAGCGATGAAGTCCAATGCAAGCTTTGTGTTCTCACTCCCTTTAGGTATCGCCCATCCATTCATGTAACCCATTTGACGGTCCCATATAATCCGAAATGGTTGACCTTCATCTTTACGGGCATTGTGAATTCGGCCGTTAAACGCCGAGGCGATCACCACTTCTTTGTCTGCAAGCATTTGAGGTGGCTGGGCACCGGTTGTCCACCACAGCACTTCTGATTTGATCGTATCCAACTTAGCAAAAGCACGCTCACGCCCCGCTTCGGTTTCGAGCAGGCTGTAGACCTCTTCTGGCTTTACACCATCAGCCAATAGTGCCCACTCAAGATTGCCCTGAGGTTGTTTTTGCAATGCACGTCGACCTGGAAAGGTTTTTAGGTCAAAAAGATCGGTCAACTTGCTAGGCAAAACCTTACCTTTAAACGCGTCTTCGTTCACCGCTAATACTGTGGACACAACGATGGTATTGATTGCACACTCGTGAATCGCACCATCAATGAAATCCTCTTGTGCTGGTGTTCCATCTGCGCCCGGAGGCAAAATACTTGGGTTCACTGGTTCTAATAGCCCTTCTGCACAACCACGAACAATGTCCGGCTTGTCGAGAGAAACCAAATCCCAGCGCACGTTGTTCGCTTCCACCTGCGCTTTAATTTCGGCTAATCCGCCGCTGAAATCCTCGGATACGATCTCGACACCTGTTTTTTTAATGAAAGGCTTGTGATATGCCTCCACTTGGCTCTTGGTGAATGCACCACCCCAAGATACGACCGTCAATTTGTCTTCAGCATAAGCAGAGGTCCCCAACAGCATTCCTGAAATCAACAGCGCCAATGGTGCTTTGGTCATTCGTGACATGTTTTACTCCTTTTGGTTGTTTTTCTGGAGGCATCCGAGTACGGCTGTTGGATACCAGTTTTGTTAAAATTAAGTTAACATTAGCATTTAATATATTTTATACAATATTTAATATTAAATTTTTCAGGCAAATCGTTGTAATGAAAAAGGTGAAAGATCAATCGATGTCGGCTTTCCTTCGATAAGCTCTAAAAGGAGATCTGCCGTAATCGCCGCTTGAGTTAATCCAAGGTGTTGGTGGCCAAATGCCAGTAATACATTTCCATCCCAAATGCTATCAATAACCGGTAACGAGTCGACTGTTGAAGGCCGATTACCCATCCACTTTTCTCCTTGCTTGAGTGGATGTAACCCCGATTCAAACATCTCATCACCTAACTGAAAAAGCATTTCTGAACGTTTCATATTGGGCGGTGACTCTACATCGGCATACTCAACAGTGCCTGCCAATCGTAGCCCACCTGACATCGGAGTCATGATGAATTTTCTATCGGCAGAGCTAATAGGAAATGGCAATACATCACGCTTGTCATCCACCATTAGGTGATAACCACGCTCGGCTTGAATAGGCACTTTGACTCCGGTTAGTTGCCGTATCAAAAGCTTAGAATGTACACCAGCGGCAACAATGATTCGGTCAAATGAATGTGTTTGAGACTCAACCAACACATCACCATTTTTCTCCAACGCAGATACACCTTTTTGTAAAATCTTACCGCCAAGAGCTTCAAAAGCTTCACTTAGCTCAACACAGATCTGATAAGGGTCTAGCGTATGTCCTGTATCGGGAAAAAAGACTCCGACACGAACCTTATGGCTGAGATCAGGTATCCGCTTTCGAATCGCCTCTTGCGTCCAAACTTGATACGCCACACCGTTTTTAGCCAGTGAGTTAAGCGTACTTTGGTAGTCTTTAAACAGTTTCTCGTTTTCAAAAGTGAGCAATGAACCATTCATTTTTATTAGATGCGCTTTTCCGATTGAATCAAGCACGCCACGCCAACTTGCCACTGACCGCTCGTTAAGAGTTTTAATCGCGTTTTTTGCCTGCTCCGCGGCTGATGGCTTTGTTTGTAATAGAAAACGAATCATCCACCCGATTGTGTTTGGAATATCTTGCCAACGGATCGAAACCGGACTTTTGGGATCTAGCAGCATTTTAGGTAATTGTGGAAACAGCGCTGGCGTTGCAAGAGGGAAGATTTGCTCAGTCGCGATATGACCTGCATTTCCCTTAGAGCATCCATTCCCCACGCCATTGGGATCAAAAATCGTGACTTGATAACCTTGCTGCTGCAACTTCAATCCAATTGATAAGCCGATAATCCCCGCACCTATCACGGCGATCCTTTCCTTTTTGGTTTCATCCTTGACCAACATAAATATGCTCCGAGTCACACTTGAAAACGTGGATTGTATACAATATATTTTACATTACGTTAACATCACTATTGTTTAATTCAACCATTTTTTCAGCAAGGAGCGAAAAATGAGACAAGGAACTTTTTTCTGTATTGATGCCCACACCTGCGGCAACCCAGTTAGGCTGGTCGCAGGCGGTGTGCCTCCACTCGAAGGCAATACCATGAGCGAAAAGCGCCAATACTTTCTTGAGCATTATGATTGGATTCGCGAGGCACTCATGTTTGAGCCTCGCGGACACTCAATGATGTCGGGGTCCGTTGTCTTGCCTCCTTGCAGCGATAACGCAGACGCTTCTATTCTGTTTATTGAAACCAGTGGCTGCTTACCAATGTGTGGCCACGGCACCATTGGAACCGTCACTACCGCTATCGAGAATCGCCTTATCACTCCCAAAAAAGAAGGCCGTTTGATACTTGATGTCCCAGCAGGACAAATCGAAGTGCACTACCAAACAAAAGGTGACAAGGTCACGTCGGTAAAGATATTTAACGTACCGGCTTACCTTGCCCACCAAGACGTAACCGTGGACATAGAGGGCTTAGGTGAGCTCACTGTCGATGTTGCTTATGGCGGAAACTATTACGTAATCGTCGACCCTCAAGAAAACTACGCCGGACTTGAACACTACTCTCCAGATGAAATTTTGATGCTTTCTCCAAAAGTTCGCGAAGCGGTATCTCGAGCGGTTGAGTGCGTACATCCAGAAGATCCAACAGTATGCGGTGTTTCTCACGTGCTATGGACCGGAGAGCCCACTCAAGAAAACGCCACCGCTCGAAATGCTGTGTTTTACGGCGACAAAGCGTTGGATCGCTCGCCATGTGGTACGGGCACTAGTGCACGCATGGCGCAATGGCATGCAAGAGGCAAACTCAATCAAGGAGAAGACTTTGTTCACGAAAGTATCATCGGCAGCCTATTTCAAGGACGTATAGAAGGCATTACCGAAGTGAATGGCAAAGCAGCTATTTTGCCAAGTATTGAAGGATGGGCACAAGTATACGGTCACAACACGATATGGGTAGACGATGAAGACCCATATGCGTACGGATTTGAAGTGAAGTAATAAGGATAGTAAGGAAGAATGATGAACCCACAAGAACCAACCACTTTTTACGCAGTCAACACCTTTACTGGTGAGCCTCTACCCACAGCGTTTCCGGTACATGGAGAGCAAGAAGTTAATCAAGCCGCCTCAGCCGCCCAAAACGTTGCGCGTGAGTTTCGCCAACTAAGCAATGCAAAGCGAGCGAGCTTACTTTGCTCTATCGCCTCTGAATTGGAAGTGAAGAGTGAAGAAATCGTTGCTCGTGCTCATTTAGAAACTGCCCTTCCCGAAGCACGTTTAAGCGGTGAAATAGGACGTACCGCCAACCAATTACGACTATTTGCCGAGGTTGTGAGCTCGGGTAATCACCATCAAGCAATTTTCGATACGCCAAACCCAGACCGTCAACCACTGCCGAAACCAGATATTCGTCGTCAGCAAATAGCAATTGGCCCTGTCGCCGTGTTTGGTGCGTCTAATTTTCCGCTCGCATTTTCTACTGCAGGTGGTGATACGGCTTCGGCACTGGCTGCTGGCTGCCCTGTGATTGTAAAAGGCCATACCGCCCACCCTGGCACCAGTCAACTTGTTGCTGAGTGTATTGAGGCTGCACTTGAGAAAGAGTGCTTACCGCAAGCCATCTTCACGCTATTGCAAGGTAACAAACGTGCACTTGGCCAAGCACTCGTTACCCATCCAAAAATTAAAGGGGTTGGGTTTACAGGTTCAGTCGGTGGTGGCCGTGCGCTGTTCAATCTAGCCCAGCAAAGACCAGAGCCAATCCCCTTCTATGGCGAACTAGGGGCGATTAATCCAACATTTATTCTCCCTTCAGCCATACGGGCAAACGCATCATTGGCTGAAGAATTTGTGGCTTCTATGACTTTGGGCTGTGGACAATTTTGTACAAAACCAGGCGTTGTATTTGTCTTGAATTGCCCAGAAACGCAAGCCTTTATCGAAACCGCTCAAGGGTTAATTCGACAACAATCAACGGCCACTTTGCTAACGCAAGGAATCCGAGAAACATATGAATCCGAAGTGGATAAGCGAACTTCCGAAACAGGCATTAACGTCACTCGCTCTGAACAAGCAGAAGTGACCAATGTCGCACCAGTACTGTTCGTGACGGACAGTAAAAACTGGCGTAAAAACCCACAATGGGAGGAAGAAATATTTGGTCCTCAATCGTTAATCGTAATCTGTGAAGATTTCGATGACATGTTGAAACTGAGTGATTCACTGACTGGCTCGCTCACCGCAACCCTTCACGCTACCGCTGAAGACGAAGAACAAGCCAAGCAACTGCTTCCAAGTTTGGAAGAAATCGCCGGACGCCTTGTATTCAACGGTTGGCCAACTGGCGTCGAGGTTGGTTACGCTATGGTTCATGGTGGACCATATCCGGCTTCAACCAATTCTGCCTCAACATCTGTCGGGGCAGAGGCTATTCATCGTTGGTTGCGTCCCGTCGCTTATCAAGCTTTACCAGAATCTTTATTGCCGGATTCATTAAAAGCGTCGAACCCACTGGGTATTCAACGCGCCATAGATGGCAGTGTGTCCCAATAAGATCACCAAATGGCTCAAAAAGGCATCAACTGATGCCTTTTATTTCACTCTACTTCTCAAAACCTTCTTTCCTAGTTGGTTTGTGCCAGAAAAACAATAAACTACTAAAGTAAAATGGATTGGATACAATATTAATTTCACGGGAGACTTCAATGTCACAGAAACCTGTTTTTAAAACGCGCACTCAGCTCGTTGAGGAAGCAATTCGAACTCAGATCTTGAAGGGCGAGTTAAAAACTGGTCAACCTTTACGTCAAGATGCGTTAGCAAAAGAGTTTAATGTTAGCCGAATTCCTGTGCGTGAAGCGTTAGTTCAATTGGAAGCACAAGGACTCGTTAGCTTTGAACCTCACAAAGGTGCGACGGTCACTGAGCTATCTCCAGAGAAAATCAATGAGCTATTTGAACTGCGCGCTGTCGTGGAATGCCACATTTTAGAGCGTGCGATTCAAAATATGACAGACGCTGACCTTGAACGGGCGCGCGAAGTTCGCGAACGTTTCGAGTCAGTAGTGAACAGTGGCGACGAAGTAGAAGAATGGAGCAACTACAACTACGAGTTCCACAAAGCCCTATATGCGCCAGCCAACATGCCTGAAACTATGGACGTCATTTACAACTTGAACACAAAGTGTGACCGATACATACGTATGCAGCTATTGTTCACAACAGGCATTAAAAAGGCAGAAGAAGAGCACTTAAGCTTGTTTGAAATGTGCCAAAATCGCGATATAGAAGGCGCCAAGTACCTGCTGAAAAAACACATTCTAGAAGCAGGCACAGCGATTCGAAACCTGCTGCTTGAAAGGCAAAATATCAGCCAGTAAACGGAATAACGAATAAGGTGATATTCAAGGATGAATGTTGGACCAAAGTTTTTACTCGCAGCGCTACGACAAAAAATTAAAGAAGAAGGGCTTTGCTATAATTCCTTGTCAGAGAAAAGTGGCATCCCTTTATCTAGTATTAAACGCCACCTACATAATCCTGCTTTAGGTTTGGATAAAGTACTTGTTTATCTGAACTACCTGAATACCGATCTCATCGAACTCGCAACCTTAGCCAACGAGCTTCAGCACCAAAACGAGCAAATGCTAACAGATGAAGAGAGTGCCCTTTTCGTTGAGCATCCTTATTTACTTGATTTTATTTATATGCTGACTTCTCGTGATATTAAACCGCAAGAGATAGCCCATACTTACGGACTTTCTGATACAAGCTTACGATTCTATTTGCGTATCGCGGAAATTCTAGGATATGTCGAAAACTTCGGAGACGGCTTGTTTTACCGTTCTGGTCGTCGATTTATTATGGAAGAAGGTACCGCATTGGACACCTTATTCAAAGAGCGATTTCAACAAGAGTCGCTTTCTCATAACATCAACCCAGGTGTGTGTGTGGGTCGCATTAGGCTCACCGAAGAGCAAAAAGTGCAAATAGAGGACGAGCTTTGTAATAAATTAGCGAAACTTAACGCAGTTAACACTTCCAACAACGAAGGTGAACTAACAAATATATTAATGCGCTGCACTCCTGGCGCTCAGATATTTTTCGCAGATGACTTGCCGGATATTGATGGAAGCCTGTTAAAGCACGTCGCCCAATTGACTAAAATAAATTAAAACATCAGATTAAAAATTTACCCCAAACCTAGAACGCATCATTTATTCCTACCAAATCTCTAATAAGTAGAGTTTCCCGTCCCGAAACTTACTTTCTATTTAGCAAACAACAATTAGTCGACTAAGAGAACCCTCCATTTCATCTTTGTTTTTTTCCTTATTATTACGCTGAAACTACTAAGGAACTTAAGGAATAACTAATGGATTTATAAGAATAAAAGATAAACATTTTTACGTTATTTACCTCACACTCTTTAAATATAAATTTGCAGACGAACGAATTAAATTAATACATTCACTTAGCTAATAAAAACAAAAGCAAAACAGATAATTATAATTCTATTATTTATAAGGACATAGAAAAGTGAAATTTAAGTATTCTTTAGCAACGGCAGTCACTCTCGCATTATTACAAGGTTGTGGCGGTGGCGGCGGTGATGGTTCATCTACTCCGTCAACTAGCAGCGCAACCGGACCAACATGGAAAGCCGGTGATTTTAGCCAACCATCAAGCTCGTTTGTCAACCAATGTGAAACCCCACGAGTGGGTCGAGACCCATATAACAATTATGCCGCCTATCCAGATGAATTAGGTTCTGCTTTACACGAAAAACTCTTTTTAAGAGCTTTTACTAACGAAACTTACCTTTGGTATGACGAAGTTCCTGATAATAATCCAGCAAACTACAAAACCGTGACGGATTACTTCAACACATTGGTCACCTCTGCTACTACCACGACTGGTAAACCGAAAGATCGCTTCCACTTTACCGTCCCTTATGAAGATGATATGAAGTCATCGCAATCTGGTTTAGTCGCTGGGTTTGGTTTTAACTGGGCATTCCTACGCGGCGTACAACCTAGAGACGTTCGTATCTCCTATACTGAAGAAGCTTCTCCAGCTGATAGAAACGGCATTGCTCGCGGTGATAAGCTTCTTAAAATCAATAATATTGATGTTGTTAACACCGGTAGTCAGTCCGACATTGATTTTATTAATAAAACTCTATTTAACCCTGACATCAATCAAGATTACACCTTCACATTTGAGAGTGTTGACGGCCTGGAGAAAACCGTGACGCTTACCGCCTCTGATGTCATGACTTCTCCAGTTAAAAATGCCAAAGTGATCGCACACAATGGTATGCAGATCGGCTATCTACAATACAACTCATTTGAACCAAGCGCTCAAGCCCCACTTATTGAGGCGTTCAGTACGCTCTCGGCAGAGAATGTTGACGAGATCGTCGTTGATTTACGTTACAACGGCGGTGGCTTAGTCCTTCAGTCCTCGCAAGTAGGCTACATGCTAAGCGGTGCTGGTCAGAACCGAGTCTTCAGTGAGTTGATTCACAACGACAAAGTGATGCGTACCATTAAAGATGGGGATAACATCTATCGCTTTACGAATCTAGCAATAGACTGGGCAGCACAAAAGTATTCGGACCAAGTGCTGCCGACACTGAACAAAAAGCGCGTATATGTGCTGACTTCAGGAGGCACGGCTTCCTCAAGTGAACTGTTGATCAACGCTTTGCGCGGCATTGATGTTGAGGTTATCCAAATAGGCTCAACAACCACAGGTAAACCGTATGGGTTCTCAGCGGAACAAAACTGCGGCACTATGTACTACACTATTCAGTTCAAGTCAGCGAACGAGAAAAAATTTGGCGACTTCTCTGATGGTTTTATTCCTACTCCAAAGAGCCAAATCAATACCGAGCTAGGCTTAAACAATAGAGTGGAAGGTTGCTGGGTCAATGACGACCTAACAAAACCATTAGGCGATCCGTCTGAAGGTATGCTTTCTGCGGCACTAAACTACATGGAAACTGGAACCTGTCCGCCAGTCTCCTCTTCAAGTTTCAACGCCATGCCGCGTAACATTTCATCTCCGGAGTTAAGCGATCTTCGCTCTCCGCTACGAACAGAGGCAATTCATGTTGAGATCAACTAACTTTTTACGAATGCTGATTCGGGTTGCGCTTTTCTTAGGCACTTCGATTTCTTTGATAGGATGCCAAGCTATGTCACAAGAACCCGTTGAAGCATTGAGTAAAAAGAACTCTCCGGAAACAGTCATAGAGATTCAAAACGCGATCGCAGAAATCCAAGGGACACCAGCACCTAGAATCGCAAATAACGTATTTGAATCCTCACCGCATTTGTTGATTGAAAAAGGACGAGTAAAAGGGAACAACAATCAACTGTTGGATGGCAGCTATACGGATCTTCCAGACCAATATACGTTGCAGATAAGAGGTGAAACCTGTGGCTTGTACTATGCCAAAACAGATACTTTTGTCTCTCTCAGTTCACTAGATTGTGAGCCCATCATTAAGTTTTAGATCTCCCAAAATAGAAGCCCGCTGATATCAGCGGGCTTCCTACTTTATTGTTCAGTGTGAAACGGTCAATGTTACTTTAATTCAATCCATGCTTTGCGCTGTTGTTTATCCATGTATGACCAAGCTACAAAGCGGCTCACTTTCTGTCCTTGACTCATTTCAACAACACGAATGGCTTTCACACCCAATTTTTCAAGCTGCTTGCGCATCGGGCGAACGTTGTCTTTTTTGGATATGAGTGTTGTAAACCACAAGACCTGCGCGGCAAAAGCTTGGCTTTCATTCGCCATTTTTCGGATAAACGCCGCTTCTCCGCCTTCACACCACAATTCAGCGTTTTGACCGCCAAAATTCAACGCAGGTTTACTTGTCTTTACTTGTGCGGTTTGAGGTTTTAGCCCTTTCTTACGCTGGTTTGCTTTTAGATTATCGATTTTACGCTGGCTGCCCATAGCGGCATCTTCCGCCGAACGGTGGAATGGCGGATTACATGTCGTCACATCATAACGATCATTCTGTTGAATGATACCTCGATAAATATTGGCATCATTGTGTTGCTGTACCAGTGCAATTTTTCCCGTCAAAACACGATTGTGCTCTACGATCGTTTGAGCCGATTGGATGGATTTTGGATCGACATCGCTGCCCGTATAGTGCCAACCGTATTTTGTTACACCAACAATCGGATAAATACAGTTTGCTCCCACGCCAATGTCCAACGCTTTCACTTTTTGGTGCGCGTACTGACCTTTTACTTCACCATCAAGTAGTTCTGCCACTCGGTGAATGTAATCAGCTCGGCCCGGAATCGGTGGGCAAAGATAGGTGTCGGGAATGTCCCAGAACTCGATACCATAATACGCAGCAAGCAATGCTTTATTGAGCATTTTGACAGCGTTAGGATCAGAGAAGTTTATGGAATATTCCCCTTTCGGATTTTTGATAACGAATGGCTTTAACTGTGGTTCACTTTCCACGAGTTTTTTAAAATCGTAACGACCTCGATGAACATTACGCTCATGCAAACCATTCTTCGCTATTTTTATGAACTCGACTTCGCTCTTTCCTGCAGGCTGCGGGGATTTGCTCGCAACTTTGTCTTTAACACGCTTCGGCTTGGCTTTATTCGCGTCTTTATTCTGAGCCGCCTTTGAAGTCTTTGGCTTTGCTTGCTTCGCGTTGTGATTATTGTTCTTCATTCAAATTCGCTTTTAAATCGAGGTAAATCATAAACAAACGAGCATCAAATTCGAGTTGGTGATACTCAGGCTCCATGTAGCAACATAGCTGATAGAACGCCTTGTCGTGGCTTTTCTCACGAGTATGCGCCAACTCATGTACCACCAGCATTCTTAATAGTGGCTCGGGCGCATCCTTAAATACATTGGCAATGCGAATCTCGTTTTTCGACTTCAGCTTACCGCCATGGTTTCTACTGATAACACTGTGCAAACCAAGCGCATTGTTTACCGCGTGAATTTTCTTATCGTAGACAACTTTACTGATTGGCGCGGCTTTCTTCATGTAGCGGTTTTTGATTGCCATGGCGTACTCATAGAGCGCCCTTTCGCTTTTGATTTGGTGCCTATCGGGATAACGCTTTTCGAACCAAGGAACAAACTTGCCACTCGCTATCAATGAGCTCACCTGCTCTACGATGTTTTGTGGGTAGCCTTGAATGTATCGAAGTGACGGATGCATAGAATTAACGTCTGTTATGACAAAATAAAGGCGCTCAATATACCTGAGATAAAGGACAGTTTCACCTTAGCTTTCGCCTTTCATTTATGACGAAAGGCCGTTAAACTTCGCCTCCCAATGATAATGGAGAGAAATTCAATGAAACGTGTCGTTCTTTATGTCAAAGACAAATGCCCTCACTGCAAAGATGCTCAACGTTATCTGGATTCGAAAAATATTAACTATCGTTTGTGCAATGCTAAGATGCAACGCGGTCGCAAAGAACTTGATGCGCTTGGTGCTCGTTCAGTGCCAGTTTTAAAAATTGGTGATCGGGTAATGATTGGCTGGAACCCAAAGAACTTCGAGAAGATGTACAAAGGCGACTAGTGCTCGGACGATGAATCTGCGCTGCGTTTAAACGTAGCGCTTGATAAAGTCGATAAACGTTCGATCTGCTATTGATAAGTACCCCTGCTTGCGCCAAGCAAGTGCCAGATCCAGCGTAACTGGTGGTTCAAACGGTAAGCCAACAACGCCCGACTCATGTTGGGTCACCAATTCCAGTAACGCGGTAATCGCAAACTCTTGTTTCACAATACTCAAAATCAAAGGCAGTAAGTTGGTCTCGAATGATGACTTCATGGTAAACCCATGCTCCTCACTCACCTGATCCAAAAATTCGCGGTGAAAATAGCCATGCTGAAACATAACCAAATCGTGTTCAAAGAACTCATCAAAAGTAAGAGAGTCTCGCTGGGCTAACTCATGCTCAGGAGAAACAACTGCGACCATTTGGCTAGTAAATAAATGGTCAGTTTCTAGGTCATCAGGCACGTTATCACAACTGATCACACCGATATCGAGTTGACCATTAAGCAGCATACGACGAATCGATTGAGTCCCAGCTTCGACCAAGGTCAATTTTAACTCCGGGAACTGGCTTTTAAACGCCATCACGATTCGTGGAAAGAAATAACTGCCCATCATTGATGGCGTCCCGAGCCTTACTTCGCCTTTCGCTAAACCTTTCAACTCATCAATCGCGAGCTGCGCGTCGTGCAACTGTTGAATCACCCGCTTAGCATGTATAAGTAGCGTTTCGCCCTCTTTCGTTAAGCTGATTTTTTTATCATCACGGCGAAATAGGGTCACGCCCAAAGACTGCTCAAACTTTTTGATAGAAATGCTTAATGCGGGCTGGGCAATATGCAGGGCTTTCGCCGCATGGGTAATATTTCCATGTTCAGCGACCGCCAGAAAATGTTTAAGTTGTTTCGATTCCATTAGATCAAAAATATATGGTGTCCATATTTTTAATATATTTTTTTAATTTATAACGAACTGATAGATTGATCACAGTCTCTCCATTTGCTCACATTAGGCAGGATTCATGGTCAGTTTTGGCACACCGGAATACAAACGCATTACGCTCTCGCTAGCGCTTGGTTCCTTCTTGGTTTTTTCAAATTTATACCTACTACAGCCAATGCTGCCCACTTTTGCTCAAATTTTCACGATCTCAGAAACGCAAGTGAACTGGTTATTTGCGGCCTCAACACTCGCTCTCTCTTTTAGCCTCGTTCCAATGGCTGTGTTGTCAGAATCAGTGGGAAGAAAGCCAGTCATGATGGTTGGTCTGTTTTCGATTCCTACCCTTTCCGCTTTGATGCTGTTTGGTGACTCATTTCTGTTTTTGGTGGTATGTCGAGCACTGATCGGTGTCGCGCTCGCAGCTTTTGCTGCGGTCGCCGTGGCTTACATGGCAGAAGAGCTCGACAAGCACGCTTTCTCGATGGCAATTGGAACGTACATTGCGGCTAACTCATTAGGCGGTATTGCAGGGCGTATTAGCGGCGGCTTATTGGCGGACAATTTCAGTGTTGATGTTGCCATTGAAGTTATGATGGTGTTCACTCTTCTTGGTGTCATTGGCGTTCACTATTTATTGCCAACACAGCGCAACTTCACCCCGTCATCAAGCAGCTTGCGCCATCAAAATCGTGCGCTTATTGGTCATTTTAAAAACCAACGCGTGTGGTTCGCGATGCTGATAGGAGGACTAAACTTTGCTTTGTTCGTCAACCTTTACTCCGTCATGGGTTTCCGTCTGGTGAGTGAACCTCACAATGTGCCCGTCGGGTTGGCCTCACTGATCTTTATTTGTTACTTGGGAGGGACTTTCTCCTCTCGTTGCGCAGGCCACTGGAGTAAACGTTATTCATCAATCCTCGGTATGTTCTTAGGCGCGATAGTGAGCATGACGGGAATGTGGATTGCTGCGGTTGAGAGTCTGACCGCAATGCTAGCTGGGTTGTTGCTGATAAGTTTTGGTGCCTTCTTTACTCATACCCTCGCCTACGGTTGGGTCGGTCAGAATGCCACTCGCGCCAAAGCCACCGCGACAGCGCTCTACTTAGTACACTACTATGTAGGCGGTAGTTTGGGAGGATTCTTACTTCTTTATTGTTGGCAACATGGTGGTTGGTCGAGTGTTCTTCTGGGGGGAAGCGCCGTCTACCTAGCAATGTTTGCTGCAATTGCGTATTTGAAACACATTGCCGAAAGAAAGCATACTGACCAAACACCTGACGCTGCGAGTTTAAAGAGTAGCTAAGGTACGCTCATTTGCGTAATACCTCTCTGGTTACTTGGATAACCAACTCTGCTATGCTTGGGCTACTTTAATAAAAACCAGAAAGTCGTATGTCAACGCGTTCAACACAAAACACAGATATCGAAGCGATCACTCAACAGGTCGATCAATGGCTCAACGATGTGGTAATCGGACTCAACCTTTGTCCGTTTGCTGCCAAACCGCAACGTAATAAACAAATCAAAATCTTTGTTAGTGAAGCGACTCAAGAAGCAGCGCTTCTTGAAGATATTTTATTGCAGCTGATTGAGCTGAGTAACACAGAACCCGAACAGCTTGAGACCACGTTGGTTGTGGTTCCCAACATGCTACAAGATTTCTGGGACTACAACTTTTGCATAGATTGGGTTGAAGGACTAATTAAGCAGCAAAACTGGGAAGGTATTTTCCAAGTGGCGACTTTCCATCCTGATTACTGTTTTGGCGGCGCAAGGCCTGAAGACGACGAAAACCTGACCAATCGTTCTCCTTACCCAATCTTCCATTTGATTCGCGAAGAGAGTATGGAAAAGGTACTAAAACACTATCCTGATCCTGAATCCATTCCCGATACGAACATCGCTCGTGTTTCCGCCCTTTCAGAGGAAGAACGTAAAAAGCTGTTTCCTTACCTATTTCGTTAAGCACCACCATTACCCAAAGGCAGATTTATCACCAGTTGGATGCAATGCCCTTGGGGTTCAAAGTGCGGTTTGGTATCATTGCCGCTTCAATCGATTCAATGGAAATTAGAATGCAACTGTCAAAGCTAACCCAAGAGATTTTTGATCACTTATACCGTGATATCACCGAGTTCCGTAGTACGTTCGACTTACCAGTCGCAGACGCTGCAAGCCTTGATGCACAAGCAGATACACTACACACCTCTTTGGCGATCGAAGAGCTAACAGAGCTAGCAGAAGCAGATTGTAAAACTGAGCAAGCAGATGCCATCGTAGACAGCGTGTATGTATTAATGGGCCGTCTCGTTCATCTTGGCCACAGCAAAGTAGAAGACAACCTAGCGATCAGCTACTTAATTGATCTTCTATTAAACGTTGCGGTAAACCGTGGTATCGAATTTATTCCTTGCTGGGATGAAGTACATTCAAGCAACATGAGCAAAGTATGCCGTAACGAGCAAGAGTACTCAGAGACAGAAGCATTTTACGCGGAACAAGGCATCAAGTTGATGGCGGTGCAGAAAGGTGAATACATCATCGCGAAATGCGCCGAAGATTTCGTATCGGAAGGTAAAACCATTCGTAAAGGCAAAGTACTCAAATCAGTTTACTACCGCCCAGCAGATCTAAAACCGCTAACTCAGTAAGCGTT
Source organism: Vibrio sp. J2-4 (assembly GCF_021728155.1). Taxonomy (NCBI): domain Bacteria; kingdom Pseudomonadati; phylum Pseudomonadota; class Gammaproteobacteria; order Vibrionales; family Vibrionaceae; genus Vibrio; species Vibrio sp. J2-4. The sequence continues at coordinate 807,468 of NZ_JAKKCN010000001.1, read as the reverse complement.
GAGTTTGGCTATCTCGATTAAAAAACGACCTCAAGTAGGTCGTTTTTTATTGTCCCTTAAATACTAATCAAAGATTAAATAAGGTTGCTCATCTACGATGACCTTTTTGACTTGAGTATTGAATACTTCCCCGAGGGCTTCTTCCGTTAGCACAGTATCGGCATTTCCTGATGAGTGCAGCACACCATTGTTAAGCAACAATACTTTATCTGCGTGCTTTAATGTGCGGTTGAGATCGTGATTAGCAACCAATACTCCAATTCCCTGCGCCGCCATAGCGTTAATCAATTGATAGAGCAGACACTCTTGCGCAATATCTAACGGTGCTGCTGGCTCATCCAAAATTAAAAACTGCGAAAAAGGATTAATGGTACGCCACACCTGCAAACATACACCTGCTAATCGGACACGCTGCCACTCACCACCGGATAATGTTTGAATACTGCGATGAAGCTTATCTTGCAGTTGTACCAGCTCCACCACCATATTGACGGCATCACGCACTTTGATATCCGCAATCTCAGCGCCACTCGGCAGAGATAGGGCGAGATACTGAAAAACATCGACATTAAATGCTGGACGTGATTGCTGACACAAATAACCTCGAACATGTGCTTGCTCTGACAACGGTAAAGTAAGCAAGTTTTTGTTGCCAACGTACACTTCACCACTCATACCCTCTCGGTGGCTTAACGTGCCAGAAATCGCAGCCAATAAAGTGCTCTTACCGGAACCATTAGGCCCAACGACATGTACGATTTCGCCTGCTTTGCATTCAAAAGAAAGAGGCAATAATCGACTACCAACCGATATATGTTTAACGTGCATCATGACTCTTCACCAGCATCCAGATGAAAATGGGTGCGCCAATCGATGTTGTCATGACACCTAAAGGTAACTCAGCGGAGTCCAATAAAAGTCTTGCGCCGATATCAGCAAATACAAGTAACGCTGCGCCAGATATTGCAGAAAGTGGCAATAAATAACGGTTTTCTGTACCAAAAGCCAAACGCAACAAGTGCGGTACCACCAAGCCAACAAAGCTGATGATGCCACCCAAAGCGACTGAACTACCTACCAAAACAGAAATGGCTAGGATCAGTTTCCAACGCATTTGATGTACATCGACACCCAATTGGGTCGCATGAATCTCACCCAGCATCAATTTATCAAGCGACTTGCCTTTACAACACAACCAGATAAGCACCGGCAGCATCACCAAGGTAACGGTATGTTGATACCAACTTGCACCACCAATGCTGCCCATTAACCAATACATCAGTTGGCGTAAGCTAAGATCATCACTAAAGTAAAAAGCCCACGTCACAATCGCGCTCGATAAAATACCCAATGCGACCCCAACCAAAAGCAATCGAGCCGTCGTCAGGTGCATTGCCCTTGCTATCGCCACCAAAACAAACGTGAATACCATCGAGCCTGCAATCGCTGCCAACATAAAAACAATCGGGGTGGGAAGAACAGGTGACGCGAACATGATTAAGACCATTGCTAAGCTTGCACCACCAGATATACCAAGCACGCCGGGTTCAGCCAAAACGTTCCCAAGCAACACTTGTAACGTCGCGCCAGATACCGCTAACGCAGCACCAATAATTGCCGCAGACACCAACCTCGGTAAACGCAAGTCCACCAGTAGCTTATGTTCAAATGCAGATAAAGATTGAAAAGGAGAAAGGAAAATTTCTCCGACCATCAAGTGGATGGCAGAGAGTACAGCGAGCACGATCGACATAACCATCAGGTTACGTTGCCAGCGTCGTTCCTTGTTCAGGATAAGTTGTTGAAAATCCATAGCGGCCGATAAAAACAAACGAGGCTTAACCTTACAGTTAAGCCTCGGTAAATTGCAATTAACTTCTCAAAGCAATGTTGGATTAATCGTAAACCAACTCGCCCTCTTCAAAACGGGTTTTCACTTCACAAACCATCAGAGCTGCACGTTGACCTATTGCGACATGGCGGTTCGGGAAGACAATCGCTTCATTTTCGTTCTTCGCCATTAATGGTTTGTCGCCATCATGACCAAACACTTCGCCGTGAACAAATGAAGTGAAGTTTTCAACATTGTCGTCGAACATAAAGTCAAAGTCTTCGTTCAGGCGAACGATTGTGCGACTTACGCGATATTTAATGCATGGTTTTGGTAGGTGTTCTGGCTTCGTTTCCGCAATCAAATTACGTAAAGACAAATCAAACGCAGTCAATTTATCGAGGTCATTTTCACCAATACGAGCCACACGACCAAGCTCCATTGTGAGAGCTTGCGCACCAAAGTTCTCGGCACTGTACCAGCTAAACGTACTAGATGGTGAGTTTGACAAGAGCACAGCTTCAATGTGTGCACTGTCCAAGAAATCGATTAATGCCTTGCTTCGCACAGGATGACGAGTCTTAGGACTTACTGCAAACGTATAGTGCTTCGAACCTCTAATCGCGCAGTGTAAATCAAGGTGCCAGCGTGTTGTCGGGTCGGTATCCTGATAAAAATCTCGAACAAGCAGCTTAAGCGTATCAGCGATGACAAGCTCTTTTGTCTGTTTGTGTTCTTTTTCGTCAAACAGACGGTTGAGGTTTTCTTCAAGGAATCGCGTGTGCGCAAGAGTGGATTCTGGATGAGCGATAATGAATAGACAACGGGTATCGACCGTCTGGAACCCAGATTCTATGTCTTGAATAATGGAATCCACCAGCTCCATCGGTGCCGTTTCATCTCCGTGAACCCCACAAGAGATGATGACGTTCTTCGTATCCTGAGTATAGTTCTCAGGGATCACTTCTAGTACACCACGCTGATAGAGTTTAAGTTTTACACCGTTAGAAAGCACCTGCTCCGCTGGTGCAACATCGATATGAACATCTAACGTGTCAGTTAAAAACGATTGGCGAAAGAGAGACTTCGTCATGCGTTACTCCTTAATAGCACGGCGGGTATGTTAATAAATTGTACAAAGGATTTTTGTTGCTGCGATCTCACTTATGAGTAGAAATCACTATTTCCCTCGAAAATCCGATACCTTTTCGCGCCAGGCACTCAAATCAAGCATTGAGGCGTTTAATTTTTAAACAATTACAAAGTGTTAGGGCTGTGAACTTTACCACAGCCCTGATTAAGATCATTATGATTTGATCAAATTTTTGTAGCTATAAAGCAGATTATGCATCAACACTGCGAAAAACTTAGCCGCGCTGTGCGAGCAAACGCTCAAACTCATCGACTTTTTCACGCACTAGCTCAACGCTCTGCTGCCAAAACGTTGGTTGAGTTAAATCCATCGATAGATGCTTTTCGACAACATCTTCCGCCATCATGCAGCCAGTATCGCGCAGCAAATTGATGTAATCGGTGTAAAACGCTTCGCCTTTGGTTTCTCGCTGTGCATAAATACCCTTGCTGAATAAGAAACCAAACAGGTATGGGTAGTTATAAAAACTCACACTATCGATAGAAAAGTGCAGCTTGCTTGCCCAGAAGTACGGATCCGGCTCGCTCATTACGTCGCCATACCATTCTTTCCAAGTTTCAGACATCAACTCACAGAATTCATCTGCGGTTAACTCTCCATCCTGGCGGCGTTCATAGAACGATTTCTCAAACTCATAGCGGACCGGAATGTTGATCATTAAAGCTAGCGCAGATGACAACTCTTCCCACAACATCTCTAGCTTTTCATCGACGCTCTCCGCTTTCGAAATCAAATGATCACGAACGATGTTTTCTGCAAAAATAGAGGCGGTTTCTGCTAACGTCATTGGGTAGTAAGTTTGGCAAAGTGGCAAATCACGAATAACCCAGTTATGGAACGCATGGCCAAGTTCATGCGCGAGAGTCATCAGGTCTGAGCGACTGCCACTCCAAGTCATAAACACAAGTGGTGTTCGCGTTGCTGGCAGTTTGGTGCAGTATGCACCAAGGCGCTTGCTGGCATTTGGCGCGGCATCAATCCATCCGTTTTGTACCATCAAACGGACAAACTCCGACATCTCAGGGTTTACTGTTTCAAATGCTTCACAAATAACATCAATCGCTTCATCAAAGTCGTAGACCTTCGCTTCACCGCTCAAAGCAGGCATAGCCGCCAGATGATTCCAAGGTTTCATCTCATCCAGACCATGTACTTTCGCCATCAATAAACCCGCTTTCTGACCAATAGCTCGACTGTCTTTGGCTACGGTCATCATCGCATTTAAAGTTTCAGCTTGGATTCGGCTACCATGCAAACTCGGCTCTAGGAAGTGAACTTCACGCTTCGTCGAACGCTTTTTGTTTTCAGTTAAACGCCATCCTGCTAACGCATTCAAAATTGCAGCGAATGATTCTTGGTGCGTTTGCATTGCATCTTGTACGCCTCGCCAAGCGGCTTCTTGACGCTCGAATTCAGAACCATAAAGAATGCTTGCCGCTTGAGAAAACCCAAGCACTTCACTCTTACCATCTGCATACTCAAGCTTCACTTTCAATGAGCCAGTCAGGTTATCGTATAGGTTACCCCAAGCCGATTTACCATCCACACTCATCGCAGCAAGTAACTGTTCTTCGGCGTTACTAAGACGAGTATCCGCCAGCTTTCTGGAGTTCAAGATAGAAAATGCTTGCCCACTGATATCAGGATTCTCATGATCTAACACGCGCAAGATAAACTCTTCGTCGGCATGCGTTAGTGTCAAATCAAAGGGACTGAACGCTTGAGAAAGCTCCGAAAAGATGCGGGTCATTTTACCAAGTAACGATTTCGCTTCGGCGTTTGTTGCATCAACAGAAGCATAACAACTCGCAAAATTTGCAACTGTGCCCGCTAAACGACTCGCGGCTTCATTGGTCAAAATCGCATTTTGCATGATCTCTACGTTGCCGCAATCTGCTGATTGTTTATTCAAAAGATCAATACATTGTTCAACAAGAGCAATATCGTCTTGAATTCGTGGGTCAGAAAGGTCGTTATAAACGATGGACAAATCCCAACTCGGCGTTGTCATTTCTATATTTCCTTTTTATGTAACTGAGTCAATTTTCGCTTCCTGCACCTAGCAGATGGGCTTCCACTGACATCTTCCGTGACTATGCCCATAAGCAGTATCGCTTTGGGCATTTTAATATTTATAAATTAACGAGTTAAAAGAGGTACGCCAATCGAACGCACCGAGGCGTAAATTTGCTCATCTATGGTAATTGTTATATGCGTGACAGAAGCGTTTCCTATCGACAACGTCGAATACCACTTGGGGTTACGCCAATCTAACTCCAATACATGAGCAAGAATCATACGAATGACGCCACCATGCGTGACGATAAGTAGATTGTCATTGATATCGTTGATGATTTGAGACCAAACGCGACATATGCGCTCAGAAAATGTGCTTAAGCTCTCAGCGTTCGGCAACGTATGTTGTGCTGGCGATTGCCAAAAAGCATCTAGCTTTTTCCACTGCTCAGTGAGCATATCAAAAGGCATACCATCAAAATCACCAAATGCCATCTCTTGTAAAGATTCATCCGTCATTACTGGTAATAATTGCTGTTCAGCAATTATATTTGCCAGTTCTTGACAACGTGAAAGCGGAGAACAAATCACTCCACCCACACCTCGTCCACTCTCGATCCAAGCCCGAGCAATGCTTTCTTGGTCAGCAGGCGTAACTTTTACATCTGTTTGGCCATGGAGTCCTGGTGGAGCATCTACTTTTCCATGACGCACAAGATAGATATTGAGTGTTTTCATTTTGTTCCATCCTACTCTTTAAGAACCAACGGCAAACCAGCAGCAACAAAGGTAACACGATGGCAAACACTGGCTAGTTTTTGATTCATCCGTCCTGCATTATCCACAAAGTAACGACTAACCGCCCCCAAAGGCACAATACCCATTCCAACCTCGTTAGAGACGAATATTAACGTCGCATCTGAGCCACGTACCACCTGTATAAGCTTTTCAATTTCTGCTTCTAGCTTCTCATTGGAACATTCATCACCTAACTCAAATATCCAATTATTGAGCCACAAGGTTAAACAATCGACCAGTACAACATCGGTGTTAGCGAAATTTGTCAGTAACTCAGATAAATGAAGGGGGCATTCATGCTCTTGCCACTCGCCCCCTCGTTGCTTTTGATGATGCGCTATTCGCTCTCGCATTTCTTGGTCAAATGGCTGCGCGGTTGCAACATAATGTAATGAGTGTTGAGAAGTGGTCGATAATTGCTTGGCTGTTTTTTCCGCCAAATGCGACTTCCCAGAGCGCGCGCCACCGAGTATCAATTGCTTCATGAGATGTGATAAAACCCAATCATAGTGAGATAAACAAGCAGTTCCGATAGCTGCTGCGCTGCGCCAAGACAATCCCCCGTAAAGCCGCCAATTCGCTTGGTTAACCAACGTTTGAACATCAAACGAAATACCACGAGAACAAGCGATATAAAGATCGCCTGCGTGATACCAAGCACAAGCAATGTTATGCCACCAGTAAACAACAAAATGGAGACTTCTAAAGAAGACTGGCTATTTGCCAGCGGTTTACTTTTCGACGTATCACTGTCACTGACATAGGGCATGTCATAAATAAGCGTCGCGGCTAGTGCTCGGCTTGCGGTATAAGCGACGACAATGACCAACCAAAACTGCGGCAAGTTAGCCAGTTCACTCCAAAAAACATACTTAGCCAATAACGCCATAATGAGAGTGGCTGCACCATAAGTGCCAATGCGGCTGTCCTTCATAATAGAGAGGCGTCGCTCGACAGTCATGCCACCGCCAATGCCATCCGCCATATCAGTCAAGCCGTCTTCGTGAAATGCCCCTGTTAACAATAAGCTAAACACCATTGTTAATACTATGGCAACCGATTCTGGGAAAAGAATTGAGGTGAGCGAAAATACCAGAGCACAAAGCGCTCCAATTACGAGACCAACTAACGCGAAATAACGTCCGGCCTGATTCATGCGTTCTTCACTGTATGGCAACGCTTGGGGTACGGGTAAGCGACTAAAAAAACTGATAGCTAATAGAAACAACTCCCACTGGTATCTTAACGATGATGGCGTGACGTTCTCAGAATTATCAGGGACTGACACTATACTGTAACTCCTGCACTCTCAAAGCTCGCCATCTTGTTGTAAAACTGGGCAGCAGCTTTTAACAAGGGTAAGGCAAGAGCGGCTCCGGTTCCCTCCCCTAATCGTAAACCAAGATCGAGTAGAGGTTCTGCTTTTAGGTACTCTAATACAAACTTATGTCCATTTTCTTCGGAGCGGTGGGCAAACAACATGTATTCGCGTGCTTCTTCGTCTAGCAACGTTGCAATATACGCAGCAACCGATACGATAAATCCATCCACTAAAACTGGGGTTTTAAGCCGCTTGGCTTCTAAAAATGCGCCCACCATTTGTACGATTTCAAAGCCTCCAACCTGTGCGAGAATCGCTTTAGTATCAAGACCTCGACATCGGTTCACGCCCTGTGCCACTAGTTTATATTTACGGCTCAACTGCTGTTGATTGATTCCTGTACCGACACCAACACAATAATCAATATCTAATGAACTCAGCGCCGATAACAGTGCGGAAGCCGAACTGGTGTTACCAATGCCCATCTCACCGAACATCAATAGATTTGAGCCAGACAAAATGGTTTGCTCAGCAATCTTCGCACCATACTCTAAACCTAGCGCCACTTGTTCTGGGGACATCGCTGATTGTTTAGAAAAATTAGCCGTACCGTTACCCAACCGTTGTTCAACCAAGTTTGGATGAAACTTAAATTCTGGAACCAGCACATCAATAGGTGCCAACATGCCGCAATCTATTACTTTGAGTTGGATGCCATTGATGTCGCAAAAGCAGTTGATGGCTGCGCCGCCGGCGAGAAAGTTAGCCACCATTTGCTGAGTGACTTCGCTTGGCGCAATGCTTACGCCTTCCTCTGCAACGCCGTGATCTCCAGCAAACACCAGCATGCTCGGTTTACAGATAGCGATGGAATCAACTGGCTGAGGTTTATCCTGACTTTGAATAAGAGCTAGCTGTAGTGCCACCTTTTCCAATAAGCCTAAAGAACCGACGGGTTTGGTTTTGTTATCTATGCGCGCTTGTATCTCCGCTGCAAAAGAGTCATCCATTTTTTACGTTCCTTTGATGTTGTCTGGGTGAGAGGTGTTCCATTGATTAAGAAATCTTGCTCAGCCCCAGTTTTGAGCGTCCACTATTGTATACCCTTGCATCCGCTTGGGGCAGCGCTAATCAGATTTCTGTTAGGAAAGTCTACTGAGTTCGCAGAGCGTCTCACCTTTCGAGCATTCGATTATAAGTAACTCCTTGAAATCCGCTACAATAGCTTAGGCTATATTCCCATATAGGAGAAAGGATATGGATAACAACACCTGCGCCATCATCGCTGGGGCGACTGGCTTAGTCGGTTCAAAAGTCATTACAAACCTCATAAATCAATCAGGTGTTGGTACCTTATATTATCTTTCTCGCCGCCCACTCGATGGCGTCCTAGATGCGGACAATAAGCTTGTTCCTCTCATTGATGCCGACCTCTCTATCCACCAATGGGATGATAACCAGCCAACACCGACCATCGGCTTTATTTGTTTAGGCACAACTCTTAAGCAAGCAGGCAGTAAGGATAATTTACGTAGAGTAGATGTTGATCTGGTGTGTAAAGTCGCCCAACAGATGAAAACGATCGGAGTCAAACGCCTTGCGGTTGTTTCTAGCCTTGGTGCAAATAGTAAATCACCATCCCATTACTTAGCCTGTAAAGGACAAATGGAACAAAGAATCGAAGCTATGGGTTTTGAGGAAATCGTGTTTGTTCGCCCAGGCCCGCTTGTTGGTCAACGTCAAAGCCCAAGAACGGACGAGAAGTTAGTGCAAACTCTGTTTAAGGTAATTCGCCCATTCATGCTTGGCAAACTGTCCAACTTTTTACCTATTCGAGCGGAAGATGTCGCCAAAGCGATGATTTATCAACTTTTCAGTTATCAAGAAGACTCGGTGGTTTACTTACAAAGGCAAGAAATGCGTGACTTACTGCATCACTACGAATAACCATTTTGTACATTTAACGTTCTAATTCACACTCTCACGCGACTTAGATCTCGTTTTTATATTCATTTTAGATCTAGCTAATACCCGTTTGTCATTTTTAAAGTTATATCGCGAGCGTTATCTTACGCCCCATAAACAAATCCGTATAAAACCCCGTATAAAAAACAACCGCCATTTCGGCAGGTTGATAAGGTCAGATTATGAATTTTGCAGTGATAGCCTCTCTAGCCGTCTTTGTTGGCATATTGTTCTTTCTTTTTAACCAACAACAAAAGAAACACACACTTTCTCGTCTCGTTTTAATCGGTCTTGTTACTGGTTCTCTTTTTGGTCTTGCTTTGCAACTCATTCACGGTGAAGGCAACAGCGCAATTGCTCAAACACTTGAATGGGTAGGCATTGTAGGCAGTGGCTACGTTGGTCTACTGAAAATGGTCATCATGCCACTAGTATTGGTATCGATGATCTCTGCAGTTGTTAAATTGGAGAAAGGTGGATCATTAGGTAAAATTTCTGGCCTGACCATCTCTGTTCTTCTAGTAACGACTGCAATTGCTGCACTTATCGGTATCTTGGTGACAACAACATTTGGCCTGTCAGCAGAAGGGTTAACTGAAGGTGCTCGTGAAACCGCTCGTATCGCCGTTTTAGAAAGCCGTGCTGGTACAGTAAGTGACCTGACTATTCCTCAAATGCTAGTTAGCTTCATTCCAACCAACCCATTTGCTGATCTAACAGGTGCTCGCTCGACCTCAATTATCGCTGTCGTTATCTTCGGTGTATTAACCGGTATCGCCGCTCGTAAGGTGATGATGGAAAAAGCAGAGTTAGAATCACCGATTCGTACTTTCGTAGAAGCAGCTCAATCAATCGTTATGCGATTAGTGAAGATGATCATGGCGTTAACGCCATACGGCATCGCAGCACTGATGGCAAAAGTGGTAGCGACATCAAGCGCAGGCGACATCCTAAACCTACTTGGCTTTATTGTGGCGTCTTATGTTGCTATCGCTCTGATGTTTGTTGTTCACGGCGTATTAGTCTCGTTTGTCGGCGTTAGCCCTGCGGAATACTTTAAGAAAATCTGGCCTGTACTGACCTTCGCGTTTACATCTCGTAGCTCAGCAGCAACGATCCCACTAAACGTAGAAGCGCAAATCACCAAGCTTAACGTTCCACCAGCAATTGCAAACCTATCAGCATCGTTTGGTGCCACTATCGGCCAAAACGGATGTGCAGGTATCTATCCTGCAATGCTGGCAGTGATGGTAGCTCCGACAATGGGCATCAACCCACTGGATCTACACTTTATCCTGTCATTGATTGCGATTATCACCATCAGTTCATTTGGTATCGCTGGTGTGGGTGGCGGCGCGACGTTTGCAGCATTGATTGTTCTTCCTGCAATGGGCTTGCCTGTCACCATCGCGGCGCTGCTTATCTCTATTGAACCATTGATCGATATGGCACGTACCGCACTGAACGTTTCAGGATCAATGACTGCGGGTACAATTGCTAGCCGAGTGCTGAAGTCACCAGAAAGTGAAGCAACATTGGAAGAAACACGAGCATAGAACTCAAATTCTTTCCAAAGCGATAAAACGTAAAGTATCAAGCCGATGGTTCGCCATCGGCTTTTTCATTTTCAAAAATTCAACTTGCATCTTTCGTTGCTAGTCAAGGCGTTGAATGGTCTAATACTGTCATCGGTTTTGTAAACGGTAAGCAGAATGCACCAAGATAATCAGCCCACTTTTTTCTTCTTTGATTATGAGACATGGGGAACAAACCCCGCGAAAGATCGCCCAAGCCAGTTCGCTGGTGTCCGCACAGATGAAAACTTCAATATCATCGGCGAACCTTTAGTCATGTACTGCCAGCCACCTGCTGATTATCTTCCGTCTCCTGAAGCTGCGCTTATTACTGGTATTACTCCGCAAAAAACGGTTCAAGAAGGCCTTTCTGAGCCTGAGTTTATCGCTAAGATTCACGCTGAACTCGCGAAACCAAATACAACCAGTTTAGGCTACAACAGCATTCGCTTTGATGACGAAGTGACCCGTTATACTTGTTATCGTAACTTTATCGACCCATACGCATGGAGTTGGCAAAACGGTAACTCGCGCTGGGATTTACTCGATGTGCTACGCGCATGCCACGCCCTTCGCCCAGAAGGCGTAGAATGGCCAGAAAACGAAGATGGCTTCACTAGTTTTAAATTAGAGCACTTGTCTGTTGCTAACGGCATAGAACATAGTAACGCGCACGATGCGATGGCAGACGTGATTGCGACTATCGAAATGGCGAAAAAAGTCAAAGCAGCGCAACCAAAATTGTTTGACTACTTCTTTTCTATGCGCCAAAAGCGCAAGCTCAATGAATTAGTCGACATCGTCAACATGACGCCGTTGATGCACGTTTCAGGCATGCTAGGGCGCGAATGCCAGTACACTAGCTGGATTGTGCCTATTGCTTGGCATCCAACCAATAACAACGCTGTTATCACTATCGATTTAGCGAAAGACCCTCAACCTATTCTTGAGCTATCCGCAGAAGAGCTACACGAAAGACTCTACACTAAGCGAGAAGATCTTGGTGAATTGCTACCAGTGCCAGTTAAACTAGTTCATTTGAACAAATGCCCTATTCTCGCCCCTGCAAAAACGTTAACGGCTGAAAATGCAGAGTCTATTGGCATTGATCGCCAGCAATGTCTCGCTAATCTCGCTTTGTTGCGCCAACATCCTGAAATTAGAGAAAAGCTGATTAGCCTCTTTTCAGTCGAGCGTAAATTCGATAAAAGTGATGACGTCGATACACAACTTTACGACGGATTCTTCTCTCCGGCCGATCGCGCAGCCATGGATATCATTCGAGAAACCGACCCGAACAATCTTGCCGCATTGGACATTGAATTTGATGACAAGCGCATTAAACCTCTATTGTTCCGCTATCGTGCGCGTAACTTCCCAGGCACATTAGACGAACAAGAACAGAGACGCTGGGCATTACACTGTCGAGAAGTGTTTGAAAGCCAAATTGAAGAGTACATGCTGAATTTAGAAAACTTAGTTCACGAACATGAAAGTGACGAAAAGAAGATTGCGATATTAAAATCCGTGTACCGTTATGTAGAGAGCTTAGCTTCTTAACTCCTCCTAATACAAGCGCACCTTATGGTGTGCTTGTTGTTTATATACTGTCAAAATGATTAAAGAACGATTCTTACAACTGATCCAACTGCTCATTTCAATCTTCCTCATCATGGGGGCACTTGGCATCGGAATTACCATTCAAAAGTTCACTGGCGTTTCCGTCCCAGGAAGTGTCATCGGTATGCTCGTACTGTTTTTCTCCATGACTCTTGGGCTTGTAAAGGTCGATTGGGTCAAACCGGGCGCCACGCTATTTATCCGCTACATGATTTTGTTGTTCGTTCCTATTAGCGTGGGATTAATGCAACATTTCGATATGCTACTCGCTAATGCCCTCCCTATCATTGCTAGCGCAGTTGGAGGCTCACTCATTGTACTGGTCAGCCTCGCTTGGCTGCTGGACTACTTGCTAAAGGAGAAGCACTGATATGTGGTTAGTTGTTACCATTGCGGTTTTTCTTGTCGCGCGCCAAATCGCAATCAAAGTGAATAATCCTCTAGCAAATCCTTTGCTAATCAGTATTGCAGTGCTCATTCCTTTGCTTACTTACTTAAATGTACCGTTTGAAACGTATTATGCGGATAACGAAGGGATCAGTTTTTTACTTCAACCAGCCGTAGTTGCTCTGGCTTACCCGTTATATGAACAACTACCACAGATTAAAGCAAACTGGCGAATCATCACTTTTGCTTGCACAGTAGGCAGTGTGATGTCGATGATGACAACCACCTTGATCGCAGTCGCTTTCAAAGCGGATATCAGTTTAATCGCAAGTCTAGTGGGTAAATCCGTCACTACGCCAATAGCAATGGAAATTTCGAGTCACCTCGGTGGTGAAGCTGCCGTTGCGGCGATCTTGGTTCTGATTGTTGGTTTATTGGGCGCGATTTTGGCATACCCAATTTACAACTTAATTGGAATTAAACACCCGATTGCACGTGGCCTAACAATGGGTACCGTGTCTCATGCCTTAGGCACCGCGACATGTGCAGAGAAACAGCCCATTGATGCCGCGTTCTCATCACTCGCATTGGTTTTATGCGGCATCATCACTTCTATTTTGGCTCCAAGCTTTTTTGCTTTGGCTGTCTGGCTATATCAATAGTTAAGCGCTCTCGGTCTGCCCTCCTTCCGGCAGGCCGTGGCCTTCCCGTTTCTTCCTTATCCCTTCCAAAATTCTGTATTACCTCATCTAACAACCCGTTCTAGTAAGATCGTTAAGGTACTCTGACGAGATACACACTAATAACTTCAACATTCAGTGCAATATTACTGACTCAACGTTGCTTAGATATCTAGGAATAACGTTGTGTGGACATGTAGGCATCGTAATTAACATATCCCAGCGTCTTGGTCATATGAATATATACTGATATGGTTAATTGTGAGACGGAGATAACGCTTCACGTCAGTGCAATCGAATACATGTGTGAGCTCACTCTAATTATGCAACAGAATTATCAATTGCATTATTTATCGTGATCTAACGCACGGAACATTTCTATCCTTCACATAGAATAACTGTCCATGCAATAACAAGGATTCAACATGAAAAGTCGCATTGAACAGGCGCTAGCAGGCGCTCCAGAAGCACTTTCCAAACAACTTGCTCCTATCATCCAAGCTGATGATTTTGATGCTACGCTTTCAGTTCAACAGTTTGAGCAGTTGCTTTCAGCTACCGGTCTATCAGATAAAGAGCTTCGTGTTGCTCTACTTCCTTTTGCCGCAGCATATTCCTATGCTCCTCTTTCTGAATTTTATGTCGGTGCTATCGTTCGTGGTCTCTCAGGTCGCCTTTACTTCGGTGCCAACATGGAATTCTTTGGTGTTCAGTTAGGTCAAACAGTTCACGCTGAGCAGTCTGCAATTAGCCACGCTTGGATGAAAGGTGAACGTGGTATTAAAGATATCACTATTAACTTCAGCCCATGTGGTCACTGCCGTCAGTTCATGAACGAGTTATCTACCGCAAACGAGCTTAAAATTCAGCTCCCAGAACGCGAAGAAAAGTCGCTGCATGAATACCTACCTGAAGCCTTTGGACCAAACGATCTCGGTATCGAATCCGGCTTAATGGCAGAAGTAAAGCATCAGTTCTCATGCGATGATGAAGACACTCTAATTCAAAGCGCTGTTGAAGCGATGAACATGAGCCACTCACCATATACCAACAACTTGAGTGGCTTAGCATTAGAAATGGCTAGCGGCCGTGTATTCCAAGGTGCTTATGCGGAAAATGCGGCGTTTAACCCTAGCTTGCCGCCATTACAAGTTGCGCTGATCCAAGTACTACTTGCGGGTGAAACTTTTGACAATATCAAAGCCGCTGCTCTGGTAGAAAACTCAGAAGGCAAGATCAGTCATTTGGCTGATACGCAATCAACGTTAGAAGCGTTGAATCCAGATATTCCACTTAGTTTTGTCAACGTATAAGCGACAATTTCAGTATAAAAAGCTCTACGGCATGTAGAGCTTTTTTTATTGCCTAAAAACCAAAAGCAAACGTTTGCTTTGTCATGAAACTTCAGTATGATCTCCTGCAATTTCTGTCTCACCACTCTATTTTGTAAGGGAACACTATGTTTGGCACTGCAACCAGCGCAAATGCTACCCGTGTATTACTTTTAGGCTCTGGCGAACTCGGTAAAGAAGTCGCAATTGAATGTCAGAGACTTGGTTTAGAAGTGATTGCTTGTGATCGCTATGCTAATGCTCCAGCGATGCAAGTTGCTCACCGTAGTTACGTCATCGATATGTTAGATGGAAGCGCCTTAGAAGAAGTTATTACGAAGGAACAACCTACTTACGTCGTACCTGAAATCGAAGCTATCGCAACCGACAAACTGGTAGAGCTTGAAGAAAAAGGGCTGAATGTTGTTCCAACCGCTAAGGCAACCAAGCTAACAATGAATCGTGAAGGTATCCGACGTTTGGCTGCAGAAGAACTAGAACTGACGACATCACCTTATCGTTTTGCAGATACTTTTGAAGACTTCAAAGCCGCGGTTGAGCATGTAGGCATCCCGTGCGTAGTAAAGCCAGTTATGAGCTCTTCAGGTAAAGGGCAAAGTGTCATCAAGACCGAAGACGACGTTGCAAAGGCATGGGATTACGCACAGGAAGGCGGACGTACGGGGGCAGGTCGCGTGATCGTGGAGGGTTTTATCGACTTCGATTACGAAATCACTTTATTGACTGTAAGAGCCGTTGACGGTGTGCATTTCTGTGCTCCAATTGGCCATCGTCAGGAAGATGGCGACTACCGCGAATCATGGCAACCGCAAGCTATGTCAGAAAACGCAGTAAAAGCAGCTGAATACACGGCTGAGAAAGTAGTCAACGCACTCGGTGGCTACGGCATCTTTGGTGTAGAGTTATTTGTTAAAGGCGATAAGGTCATTTTCAATGAGGTCTCTCCTCGCCCACACGATACAGGCATGGTCACTATGATTTCTCAGGAAATGTCAGAGTTTGCTCTCCACGTACGTGCATTTACCGGAATGCCGATTAATAATATCGTACAATATGGTCCATCTGCGTCGGCCGTTATTCTTGGTCAAGGGACTTCCACAAACATTCGCTTTGACAACCTAACCAAAGCCTTAGCTCAACCTCAAACGCAAGTTCGTCTATTCGGCAAGCCAGAAATCGATGGTCGCCGTCGTTTAGGTGTTGTCCTTACGCGACGAAAAACCACCGAAGAAGCCGTTCAAGATGCTGTTGAAAGTGCTTCAAAAGTTAATATCACTTATTAAATACGAACCACTTATACAAAAATAGCGCAGCTCAAATTGCTGCGCTATTTCGTTTTACAAACCAAAAAAACCTATTCACTCTCGATTAGGTACACTTCTTCAGAGAAGCGACTTAAGCCTTTTTTCGCAATTTTAGGATGGTTTTCATCAGCTTCATCTACGTTCAAACAGGTAACTTTGTAACCTGAAAATAACTGCTCAATCTCTTCGACTGGCACGCTAAATGGAGGCCCTGCCATCTCTTCTTGAGGATAGTTGAGTGTAACAAGCAAAATACGACCGCCTGGATTCAAAAGTTGCTTGAGACGCTCTACATACTCCTCTCGCATATCTTGCGGTAAAGCAACCAACGCGGCGCGATCATAAATGATATCGGCTTGAGATACTGGTACAGTGAAAAAGTCCCCAGTATAAATAGAGAGCTCATCAAATTGATAAAGCTCGTGCATACCATTAACAGGCGTCACGGTTGGCGTATAAAAATGTTCAGCAAAAAAGGCACGAACAGCGATATGGCTCAGCTCAACACCTTCAACTGAATCATGCTTCATCGCCAACCAAATCAAGTCTTCTGACTTTCCACACAAAGGCACTAACACTTTGTCTTCACGCTTTGGGTTTGTGTGTTGCCAATATGCAGGTAATAGCGGGTTTACATCTTCCAAGTGAAATCCGATTTGATTACTGGCCCATTTATTATGCCAAAACTCTTGGTCTCTCATTTTACTTTCTACTTGTCGGCTGATTTTCATTTTGAGAAGTAAGACTAACGATTTTTTTCAATTTGTCTATGCCGTTCATCTTTGGTTAATACAGCGGTGATAGGATGTAAACGTTCTTATAGGAACCACGCCTTTATCTGATAAACAGAATAAAGAAAAGAGAAATGGTGATCTAACGCACGATTCCACTTCAAGACAAAACTGAAACCTTGGAATCTTTCGTAATGACCCCATTAATAAGTTAGTACCTGATTTGCCGAACTTAGCGACCTTTATGTTCCCTATTTTCTAAGTACAAGCAAGTTAAGGAGAGTGAATGAGCTTATTTCTTCGTACTACAGCATTGATGCTTTTGGTACTTAGCCGTGCACCGGCATTTGCCGCACTTCCAATTACCCCAGCGCCGAGTGGCGATCAAAATCGTTCAACAAGTCAAAACGAAGTTTGTTCGAAACTCTTTAAACATAGCCTTAGCGGCTTGTATGGTATTCAGTCAATCGACGCAACTCCAATTCAGCCATACACTGACTTCGACATTCTTTACAGCAAAGCTCACCAAGCACAATTTGAGCTTGAAACTATCTGTAAAAGTACCGCACTTCTTAATGATGCTCAGCCATACTTCGCAGGCGTAAAGTCCAAACAACGAGCAGAAGAAAAAATAGCTTTGGAGTTAGATGGAAAAGTCGAACGCATTACTGACCTAGCCCGTGCCACGATTGTTGCTGAAGACGTCGCGAGCTTAGTCTCCATTTATGAAACCTTAGAGCGTGAAACAACAATTGTTAAAGTAAAAAATCGCTTCAAAAAACCTGGTCCTTCAGGCTATAGAGACTTGAACTTACTCGTTCGTTTACCAAAGACAAATCTAGTTGCCGAAGTTCAACTGCACTTAAAAGCCATCGCAGATGTGAAAAGCGGTCCTGAACACGACCTATACGAAAAAATCCAGAAACTAGAACGCCAAGCGATGATGGAGAAACGCGAACTAAGCGAACTAGAACTCGCTTCTATTCGCAACATGCGTGCACAGTCTAAAAACTTGTACCAACAAGCATGGCAACCATACTTAACAACGCACCTAGAAGCAGCGTAATCCATATCATTAAGATATACTCAAAAACAGAAAAACCACCGCATTGCGGTGGTTTTCGTTTATATGCGACACAAGTTTTACGCAAAAAAAAGACCACGCCTTAGCGTGATCCATTTATTCGGCTTACTGTACTTTCTTCAGGTTTTCTACACGAGCTTTTAACTTCTGACCCGGGCGAAAAGTCACTACACGTCGAGCAGTAATTGGAATATCTTCACCAGTTTTCGGGTTACGACCAGGTCGTTCATTCTTGTCACGAAGATCAAAGTTACCAAAACCTGACAGTTTTACCTGTTCGCCACTTTCCAGTGCCTTACGAATCTCTTCAAAGAACACTTCCACCGTTTCCTTGGCGTCCCGCTTACTAAATCCTAATTTATCAAACAGGTTTTCTGCCAGTTCGGCTTTTGTGAGCGCCATAAAACTTTCCTCAAAGCTATGTTAAACAATGCTACGTTAGTGTAGCGCCAGAGCAGTTTTACCCTACCAATTCAACAACATATCGGGGTTACATCAGGAAGTGTATGACAAGCTTATGATTTTCGCCAACTTTTTTCTTGGCGAACAAAAGGAATAGCACTATGTAAATTATTGTTAAACGCCAACATTTTGATATTTTTGTTTTTGTTTTCTCTTTAATAGGAAAAAAATCCAGCTGATAAAACTAAAAGTAGTTAAAATATCAACATTAATCACTATTTAATAAAAATATCAGAGATTGGTTATTTAACAGACACTTGACATAGAACTTGTCGTAAATTCAGTGATTTGTATGTAACTCGATACGTAACAATTGAACTAAATGGTATGACCACCTGGCTTTGTAACTGTGCTTAGAAAGCTTGATTAAACCCACGCTTCTCACTGTTCAGCGATGACGCAATATATAAAGGTTGATAATGTGTTTCTTCGTGTATCTCCACATTAGCTCCTTACACTTCATCTAGGCGACCATGATTAATCAAATCATAAATATTCTTTTCCCTGTTTTTGCTCTTGTCGGCGTCGGCTATTTGGTAGGTCGTTACATCAAGCCTGACTTTCGTCCAATCAACCGCATTAACATTGAGGTTTTCACACCTGCGCTGGTGTTTTCTTCGCTCGTTAGCATGCCGTTAGACTCGAATCAGGGACCACTCCTTTTTGCAGCAATTGTCGCGGTTTTGGTTCCCGCACTACTCATGATCCCTGTATGTCGATTGACGTCACTGTCGTTTAAAACCTGGGCACCACCACATATGTTTCGCAATAGCGGAAACCTTGCTATTCCTTTGTTTACCTATACGTTTGGAGAAACTGCGCTATCCTCAGCAGTACTGCTATTTGTCGTGTCAGCATGCTTGCACATTAGTTTAGGTGTAATGCTACTTAGTCATGGCAACCCTTTTAAGCAAATAGTCAAGATGCCAATCTTTTTAGCTGCGTCGTTGGCTCTGTTTCTCAACGTGTCAAATGTGGGGGCATGGGCACCTTTATACGAAGCGACTGCTCTACTGGGCCAAGCGGCGGTACCCGTGATGCTTTTATCCCTGGGGGCGCAAATGTGTCATTTAAGAGTGGACGGTTTAAAGGTTGGTGTATTGTGTACCGTGCAGTCGCTGGCAACTGGGGCGGTTGCATTTGCACTTATTTATTGGTTAATTCCCCTTCCAACGATGCAATTGCAAATGATGGTACTCTTCACAATGCTGCCACCAGCCGTCATGAATTACCTATTTGCGGAAAGGCTGAATATAGAGCCCATGAAAGTGGCGTCAATGGTACTATTTGGCAACTTTTTCAGTATTCTTACGCTCCCACTTCTGCTTAGCTATACCCTCTCACTCGCCGCCTAGCTGCCAATAAACTTGCGTTAGCGTCTGTTGGCGGAAAAACGATATATGCCAAATCTCGATTAAGCGTTACCTCAAGTTTGGTCCAGATTTTTGAGGTTGTGGGAGTTGACGTAAACGGCCTAGTACGTGAATCACAATAAGATAATGCTCAACATAAAAAAACCCTGCCGATTTGACAGGGTTTTTAGTTTCTTAAGAGAGATAGTTCGTCTAACGATTAGTCACGTAGAGCAGCACCAAACTTCTCAGAAACGTGAGCAACGATAGCGTCAACCGCACCTGCGATATCTGCATCTTCAAGCGTGCGCTCAACTGATTGTAGAGTCAAAGCGATTGCTAGGCTCTTCTTACCGTCTTCAACGCCTTTACCTACGTACACGTCGAACAGTTTCGCATCTTTAAGGAACTCGCCACCTTGCTCTAAACAAGCATTAACGATGTCACCAGATGCTACCGCTTCGTCCACAACTACTGCGATGTCACGACGGTTTGATGGGAATTTAGAAAGCTGAACCGCTTCTGGGATCACTTTACTGTTGATTGCAGACCATTCGATTTCGAATACGATAGTACGACCGTTTAGACCAAACTTACGCTCAAGCTCAGGGTGAACGGTACCGATCACGCCTACTTCTTTGCCGTCTACGATGATTGCCGCAGATTGACCTGGGTGAAGTGCTGGGTTAGCTTTTTTGCTTTCAGGTGACAGTGCTGCGAAAGAGTACGCTTTTTCGTTCGCAGATAGCTCTAGAATCGCTTCTAGATCGCCCTTAAGGTCGAAGAAATCAACAGTGTTAGTTTCGATATCCCAGTGCTCTTCACCGCGAGTACCAGCAATAACACCTGCAAGCATAGGCTCTTGGCGCATGCCGTTTTCTGCAGATTCACATGGGATGAAACGTAGGCCGTATTCGAATAGACGAACACGTGGCTGTTGACGCTTCTGGTTGTGAACAACCGTGTTCAGCAGACCTTGGATAAGACCAAGACGCATTGCTGACATGTCTGCAGAAATTGGGTTTGGAAGCACTAGAGGCTCAACACCAGGTACCACTAGCTTTTGTTGCTCAGGCTCAACGAAGCTGTATGTGATTGCTTCGTGGTAACCACGGTCAACAAGAAGATCACGAACGCGTTTCAGTGGAAGATCCGCTTCAACGTGGTTGTGCATCTTAAGTGCTGCAGCTGGGTGTTGGTTAGGAATGTTGTCGTAACCGTAGATACGGCCAACTTCTTCAATCAGGTCTTGCTCGATAGCGATATCGAAACGCCATGTTGGCGCTACTGCCATCCAACCTTCTTCTGAAGCTTCAACAGTCAAACCTAGGCGCTCTAGGATTTCTACTACGTCAGCATCAGCAATGTGGTGACCTAGTAGGTTGTCTAGCTTCGTACGACGTAGAGCAACTTTGTTTGGCTTAGGTAGATCTGCTTCAGACTCTACTGCAACAACAGGTGCTACTTCACCGCCACAAATTTCAACAAGAAGCTGAGTTGCACGCTCCATTGCGCTCACTTGCAGTGCGTAATCCACACCACGCTCGAAACGCATTGAAGAATCAGTGTGCAGACCGTAGCTACGAGCGCGACCACGGATGTGGTCAGGTGCAAAGAATGCACACTCTAGTAGAACGTCTTTAGTCTCAGTTGTTACACCAGACTCTTCACCACCAAAGATACCTGCGATTGCAAGTGCTTTGTTGTGGTCAGCAACAACTAATGTATCTGCGTTTAGTTCTGCTTCGCTGCCGTCAAGAAGTGTTAGCTTCTCACCTTGCTCAGCCATACGAACTACGATGCCACCTTCGATCTTCGCTAGATCGAATGCGTGCATTGGTTGACCTTGCTCTAGAAGAACATAGTTAGTGATGTCTACAACAGGGTCGATAGAGCGAATACCACAACGACGCAGTTTCTCTTGCATCCATAGTGGTGTTTCAGCTTGAACGTTTACGTTCTTAACTACACGACCTAGGTAACGTGGACACGCTGCTGGCGCTTTCACTTCAATAAACACTTTATCATCGATTGAAGGCGCAACTGCTTCTACTGATGGCTCAGTCACGTCAGCACGGTTTAGTACGCCAACTTCACGAGCTAAACCACGAATGCTGAAACAGTCAGCGCGGTTTGCTGTTAGATCTACGTCTACCGTTACGTCATCTAGACCTAGGAATTCACGGAAATCAGTACCGATTACTGCGTCTTCTGCTAGTTCCATGATGCCGTCTGACTCAACATCAATGCCTAGTTCAGTGAACGAACAAAGCATGCCGTGAGATGGCTGGCCACGTAGTTTCGCTTTTTTGATTTTGAAATCGCCTGGAAGAACAGCACCAACTGTTGCTACCGCTACTTTCAGACCTTGGCGACAGTTAGGTGCGCCACAAACGATGTCTAGAAGCTCTTCTTCACCCACGTCAACTTTAGTAACGCGAAGTTTGTCTGCGTCTGGGTGTTGACCACATTCAACAACGTGACCCACTTTAACGCCAGTGAAAGAACCCGCTACAGGAAGAACGTCGTCTACCTCTAGGCCGGCCATTGTAATTTGATGAGTGAGTTCGTCAGTAGTAACCGCTGGGTGTACCCACTCACGAAGCCATGATTCGCTGAATTTCATGTTGATGAACCCTCTGGATTACTTGAACTGTTTTAGGAAACGAAGATCGTTTTCGAAGAACGCACGTAGATCGTTCACGCCGTAACGAAGCATCGTTAGACGCTCAACACCCATACCGAATGCGAAACCAGAGTATTTTTCAGGATCGATGCCTACGCTACGTAGTACGTTCGGGTGAACCATACCGCAGCCTAGTACCTCTAACCATTTACCGTTTTTGCCTTTCACGTCTACTTCAGCTGAAGGTTCAGTGAATGGGAAGTAAGATGGACGGAAACGTACTTCTACTTCTTCTTCGAAGAAGTTACATAGAAAATCGTGCAGGATGCCTTTCAACTGTGCAAAGTTTACGTTCTCATCAACCAGCATACCTTCCACTTGGTGGAACATTGGGGTATGAGTTTGGTCGTAGTCGTTACGGTATACACGGCCCGGTGCGATGAAACGGAATGGTGGTT
The DNA here is from genome assembly GCF_021728155.1 of Vibrio sp. J2-4. Classification (NCBI taxonomy): domain Bacteria; kingdom Pseudomonadati; phylum Pseudomonadota; class Gammaproteobacteria; order Vibrionales; family Vibrionaceae; genus Vibrio; species Vibrio sp. J2-4. The sequence continues at coordinate 784,754 of NZ_JAKKCN010000001.1, read as the reverse complement.
TACCATTTTCCATCGTACGGATCTGTACGCCTGACGTATGAGTACGAAGCATCAAATCTGGATTGAAGAAGAAAGTATCGTGGTCAGTACGCGCTGGGTGATCAGCGGCAATATTTAGCGCATCAAAGTTGTGGAATGCATCTTCGATCTCTGGGCCAGCTTCGGTGTTAAAACCAAGTTCGCCAAAGAATTTCTCAATACGCTCTACAGTACGAGTTACTGGGTGTAAACCACCGTTCTCAATACGACGACCTGGTAATGTCACGTCAATTGTTTCAGCGGCTAGTTTCGCTTCAAGCTCTGCACGTTGTAGTGCGTCTTTACGAGCTGCGATAGCTTGCTGAACGACGCCTTTCGCTTTGTTGATTTCTTGACCAGCTTCACGGCGTTCTTCTGGTGGTAGTTTGCCTAGGCTTTGAAGTTGAGCAGTTAGCTCACCTTTTTTACCCAGATACTGAACACGCACTTCATCAAGTGCGACTAGCGATTCGGCAGCTTCAATTGCAGTGCTCGCGCTAGCAATGATCTCTTCTAGATGTTGCATCGTTTCCTCATCTACCTGTTGGTAGTGTCCATAAGGGAGTGATTGGTTTTTTGATAGCTGTACATAGTAGCCAAACCGGGCACCAATGCCAAACTGAATTACGAAAAGAAGAGGTTATTGAATAAAAAGAGCACAAAAACGTCAAAAATGTCATCTTTCATTAATCTGCCGTTAAGTTGTGCCCTTTGTGTTTTAGAAATAGTATTGAATAGATAGCTCGATAAAATCGTCATCTCGGGCGAAATAGAGCAAATCGTTTGGCGTTTCATTTTTGAACAACCAAGCATCAATTTGCCACTTAAAGTTATTCGATATTCGGCTCGAGGCTTCTAACTTGGCATTGTAAACATCGGCGTTATCTAAATCCTTTGTGATTCCCGTCAATAATTCCGTTCCGTCCTCGTCGTTGAGCGCCCAACGAATGCCTGCAAACACATCATTTTGACCGATAGTTTGTGCATTATTCCCACGACTGTCATAGAGGTATTCACCAATCACACCCACATCCCAAACCGTGTCAAATGCGCCAACGAAGGTGTACTCAAATCCCGTCACAAGGCCAACATGATTATCAGCACTATCTCGATAAACACTTTCGAGTTTCCATAACCAATCGCCAACGATTCCTTGTACATCGAGACCGACATGACTCATCAGAGCGTAGTAAGGCTTTAATTCCCCGTACTCAAAACGAAAGTAAGGATCCCGGTTTGTTCCATATAAATAGCTCAGGCCTACGTCCCAATCGCCAAGCATTTTCGAATATCGAAAAGCCACATCTACCTGCTTTTCTTCTCTGCTTGATTCATAGATAGCATCATCTGAGACAACAGGTTCGGTTCGCAAGCGCCCGTCAGTACCCGCAAACGTTCGCTCCCTAAAGTAAGGTAATAACATTGCATGGACGGTGCCCCAATCTTTGAATGAGGTAAAATGCAACATCGGCTGACCGAGCTTATCTTCACCATCGACGGCTTCAATGGCGTCTGTCTGGTTTACTACATCAACCAAATGGGCGGATTCCGTCACTCCCCAAAAAACCTTACTAATCCCAACTCGAAGCTCATAATCATCCCAGTACGTCAGATAAAGCGCCTCTCTTATGTCTCCATGACTTCGCTCATCGTCTAGACTATCCAAACGATAGAAAGGTGTGAGGGTAAAGCTCGCATCACCATTTTGCATCTCCCAGTAAAATTCTGGCTGCAAAACCAATGACGTTTGCGCTTTGCTCTGGCCCTGAGAGCCAGTTTCAAAAAACTGACGATGCTCAATATTGACTTGTCCAGCAAGCTCAACGGCGGCAAGAGGCATCGAGTAAAAAGAGGTTGCTGCGCTAAGCAACAACCCAACATTTGATCGGTTCATTTCTCCTCCACTACCTCACTCGCTTTAACACATTCTTATGAAAATCATTGTCTTCGAGCCCAGTGTTAAAGCGCATTTCACTTGTTGTTAGCTCAGTGCTTTTTCCTGTTTGATGATTTGTCATCGCCATGGTGTGCGCTCGCCAATATTGGTTGAGGTACTGCTTGTAATCTGAGAAAGAAAGCGTTTTTAACAACGACCCTTTGCGATCGTAAAACTCAACTTTCAGTGGGCGGTAATGCGCTTTATCTAACCACACCGTTTGCTTGGTATAACCTGAATTTTTGTCGGTCGGGATTTGCTCTATGACGAAAACATCTTGCCCATTTATGGTGTCATCTTTTAAGTAATTGAAACGATATTTTTCGATCTCAAAAGAACTGAGATCCTCATACGCAAATTCACTGCCCATAAAAGGGCCTGATTTGTTACGCGAGGAAATACGTTTCACACGCTTCAGTGCTGGAAGGTAAAGCCACTGGTCATCGGCACCCACTGTATGAGAGTGGTTGAGAAACGCGGTGCCTTTCACATCTCTTGGTTCATCAAATATTGTGAGTCCTTTGTCACCATCGTCCTCAACTTCGAGTGATTGAAGGCGCATTAAACGTGTGCTGCTTTCTCCTTGTGCGTTCCGCAGAATCATTTTCATAGTAGCAACAGAATCCCCCCACCCTTCATCACGGGCTTTGCGCTCTTGAGCAATTTCTAATCCTTTCGCTTCATCCGCTAACACCGCATGACTCATAAAAAGCGAGACAGAAAGTGCAGATACTTTTAAGGCATTTTTTAGTAAATTCATGTTCAATCCTTTGATTCGTTATGACTGAATAACAGCCGTGGTTTGAGAGTCAGTTGATTTAAGCTTGTTTCGGCGGTCCACCTCGTCGTAGACGCCTTTGTCAAACAACATCAGTAGAGTCGGTAGAAAGATGAAATCCACAACAAGAGCAATGAAGATAACAATGGCACTCAACTGCCCCATATCGGCATTTAAGCGGAAGCTCGACATCGCCAAAACGGAGAAACCAGCAACAAGCACGACAGTCGTAACCCAAAGCGCGCGCCCCACGGTGCGAAAAGCGTAACGAACCGCTTGTTCCGCGCTATGGCCATCTTTACGAGCGTGTTGGTATTTAGAGAGAAAATGAACGGCATCATCAACCACAACGCCAAGCGTCAACGTCACAACAACAGACAACCCCAAATTAATTTCACCAGAAACCAGCGCCCAAATACCAAAACCAATAAGCGCAGGGGCGATATTCGGGACCAGGCTGATTAAACCGAGCTTGAACGAGCGTAAGGCAAAGATCAGTAATGCCGAAATTAAGACCAGAGTGATAGGCAAGGTTGACAGCATGCTAGCCATATTCGTTTCGCCAATATGCGCAAACATCAGTGATGGACTAGAAGCAACAACATCATACTGAGGCGCGTTTTCGTTAAACCATTGGTAAATACGATTTTCCAAATCAACAAGCTCGACGCTGCCCAAGTTCTCCACAGTGAGAACCATCTTGATTGACGACTTATCAACATTGATTTGGTTGTTCAAATCTAAGCCATACGGTAGTGACATTTCATAAAGCAGCAGATATTGAGCCGCTAATTCTCTGTCTTGAGGGAGCGAGTAATAAGCCTGATCATCTCCATGCATGTTCTTGTTTAGACGCTTATAAACATCGCTCAAGGTCGCAACATGGTCCGTTTCTGGCTGCAACCTTAGCCAGTCAGTAAATTTACCCACGGTATTGAGAAAATTAGGATCCGCAATACCCTGCGATTCGTTAGTTTTTATCGCGATACTGATGTTCGCCATGCCACTGATTCGCTCTTCCATAAAATCAGCCGCTCGACGAAATTCATTGCTATGACCAAAGTACTCGACGGATTCATCGTTGACTTTGTTCAGCGGAATCAAACTCGCACTCGCGACAATAACAAGCACCGACAACGGCAATAACGCATGTCGCTTTGACACCACGAAATCCCCTAAGTGATCCATAAAGTGCTTTCTTTCATCAGCAGTGTCTGACTTCACCCTAACAGGAAGGATATGAAGTAACGCCGGAAGTAATGTGATGGAAAGGAAGCAAGCAATCATGACGCCAAGGGCTGATAGGTTGCCGAAATCTCTCAGGATTGGAGAATCCGACATATTCATCATTAAAAAGCCGATCGCGGTGGTAATGGAGGTAATCAGGATGGGCATGAAATTGAGCGCAATACTTCGTTCAATAGAATGGGCTTTACTAAAGCCGTTTTGCATAGACTGACGCATCGTCGCTATGATGTGTACACAGTCAGCGACGGCAAGCGTCATCACCAAGGTAGGCACATTAACTGTCGCCGTGCTTAAGAACATACCAGCCCATCCTGATAAGCCCATTGTCACCATAACTGAGCCGATAATAACGATGAGTGTCGCGATGACGCTAAGCAATGAGCGCAACATGAGAGTCAGGAAAACCAATATCACTAGTAGCATGGTCGGCACTAGCGTCGCGCTGTCATCTTGAGCTGCGGTCATAAACGCGTAGTTCATTGCAATAATACCGGCTTTGTGGAAATCAGTATCCGGGTACACTTGCTGATAACGCTCAATCATTCCGTTTATGTAGGCAACCACTTCTTGTACTTCAGCGGTTTTATCGACCTCAGGGAGTTGGACCGTAATATTCACGACCGTGACATCCCCTTTTTCGGAAATCAGTGAACTTTTCAAAACCGGCTCACTCAACGCAATACTTTTGACTTTCTCGATTCGCTGAGGCGTCAATTCATATTCGCTATACAGTAAATCTTCGACAAGAAGATCATCTTCAAACGCTTCGGTATGCTGGTAGTTAGCAAGGGAATCAACACGGGTGGAGTATGGGACTTGCCACGCCTCGTCAGTGATCTGCTGAATAAGAGATAAGGTGTTCGGAGTAAAAACAGTGCCATTTTTTGGCGCTATGACCAAAGCAAGACTGTCAGATTTTGCAAAGGTAGTCTGAATTTCATCAAACGCAAGTAACTGCTCATTTGTTCCATCAAAAAAGATGTCGTAATCCCCTCTAAAGTAAAGATTTTTTCCTCCAATAGTTGCTATAACAATCAATAAAACGGTAGCAAGCACAACCAACACACTGTAATTCGTTGGTAGCTTGACCCAGCCGATTCGGGCTTGTTGTTGAACGTTGTGATGTGGCATCACACTCTCCTTTTGTGACGTTTCGTCAAATTTAAAAACTAAAAAAACAGCGAATGCTGTGATAACCAGATAACTTCAACATATAAAAATCAGATCGAATTTATTTGGTTATATAAGTTAGTTTTTGAGTAACTTCCTATACTTCTCGAGATCGGTAATTTGAGTACCAATTTCTAATTTTTTGACGATTCGTCACAATGGTGTAATAAAAAAGCCAACTAAAATATTAGATGGCCTCTATAACGATTAGCGATTCACAGACTCTAAATAAGCAAGCTCTTCGCTGAACAATTCCTGTTCCACTCGACGCCACGTTTTACGGTAATCCCACTCTGTCGATAAAGGTGACCACCCTAAACCATCAAGTAACATATTCGCGTTATGCAGTACTGAGAATGGATCTTGAATTCGCTGAATACATCGACTGTTCGATGCATTTTGCGCTAGAGCGTTTGAACCGAAGGCAATAGACCAGTTAGCAAATACGATGGCATCAGAACCAATTGCGGGAGAGAACTTAAGGTCCCCACATTCCACCGCATTATTCACCAACGCATCAGCACCATCTATTACTTGTTCTTCTAAGTTGTTCAATTCATTCACACGCTTAGGCGAAGCTTTCTCTAGGACCCAAGGCGTCTTTGCAACAATCGCACAGGTTGATAGTACAGGCTCCATACGAGCGTAAATACGATAACCTACATGCATAGCAATGATTTTTTCTCTGGTATTGCCATTGAACTTAGCGGTACGTTCGAAAAATATTGCTTCGCTTCTCAGCGAGTGAATACAAAGCGCAAGAATTACATCTTCTTTGCTGCAAAAATGATTGTAGATCGTTCCCTTCGAGTAAGGGCTTGCCGCTGTGAGCTTGTCCATCGTTAAGTTGGCAAAGCCTTGCTCTTGAACCAGAGACTTAGCCAATTGAATAAGCTCTATTTCACGATCAGCAATCGCCTGTTGTTTTTTAGTTAGCCCTGAAGACGTACGACATCCGTCTTGCTTGCTATCTTTTTTACAGCGAAAGTTAAACATAATCCTTTGATCCGTATACCAACACACTCCCAATAATTGTAACACGATTCTTGAATACAGGAACGCCACTAAATTTGACGAACCGTCATAAATGACACTTCGTCATAATAGATCAAAAAACAAACATTGCAAGTGTGAATTTATAGCTAACCGAAAAATAAGCTTTAATTATATATAACCAAGTAACATCAAGATGCTTGGTTCAGCGAGAATGATTTGATTGTAAGGAAAGGCTAGAGTGGAGTGCGGGGACATAACCCCAAAATTCAGAACCTTAAAAATTGGACAACGAGTGATATTGAAATGATGTTATTCAAAAAAGCCCAAAACACTTAAAGTTTGGATTCAAAACAGCAACTGATAGATGCTCTATTTACAAAGTGTGCTCTGTCTTGGGCTTTTCTTTTACTGCTTCCTTTCAATATTAGAGCTGCAAAACTCAATAACATAGTGAGAAAGCGATTCTCTTTAAGTAAAAGACTGAATTTCTAAATCGAGAGGCTTGGTTTATCACCTGCAGATGCAATGGCATAACGAATATCGTCAATAAATCGCCCTTCTGTCTCGATAATTCCATCAGAGAATGTGACTGGTTGATGTGGCCCTGCAAGTAGAACAATATTAGTAAAATCAGAGACGTTGAAGTTCTCTGCCACAACATTTTGGGAATGAAAATCGATAACCGTTTTTGCGACTTGATCTTCCAATTGCAAAAGCTGCTCTTCGGTAATTTTCATGCGTGCCAAAGCCACACGAACGCATTTATCGTGGGTTGTTGTCTGTTCTTTTATGATTTCCGTATATTTATCATTGAGCTTGGAGTTTTCTGCATAGCTGTAATATAACGGCCCGTGCAACGTTATATTTTTATCTTCATCAACGTAAACAAGATCCAATAACTCCAAAGCTTTTAGGTAATCAGACATGCTCTGCTCAGACAAATCATACTTTTTCTTTAAAATGGAATATCCATCTTTGCCTCGCAGCATTCTCAATTCACGATAAAAATCGTAAAGATGGGGAAATTGAAAAAAGACTTCATCTTGCGTACGGCTAAAGTAATCCTCGTCTTCGCCTTGTAATTGATTCGCAAGCTTTTGTAGTTCATCTAACGTGCAATCAACAGCTCTACAATATTCAAGCAGTTTATCCAAAGCGAGATTTGTGCTTGTTAAGTGTCTCTTAAAAGTGGACAGCGGCATGCCCATTTTCTCAGATAGCTCTCGATATGTTAGCCCTTTTGTTTTAATCGCTTGGCGTAATGCGGCTAGCAAGTATTCGGGAGTCAGATCTCTCATCTACAATTCCTTTTGGCAATGTTACAGCTGTATAGTATTTGTAACAATTTAGAACCGCTTGGCAAGGTATAAGTTCATATTTTTATAAGAAAAACATGAATTAATATATCGAAATCAAAATTCACACGATAAATGGAAAATTCAATATGAATTCAATTTCATTATGAATATAAAATGATACACAAAACAAAAGTGAAGCAATTACTCTAAATTATTAGGATTAATTTTAATAGTAACGTAAAGTTAAGAATATAAGCCTATTCGCTCTGCGAAAATCTAGAATAATTAACCTAAAAAGAAAAAACGACAAATGAATAAAAATTCACCATCCCTAGCAACGCTTTTCCTCGTATATTAGTCCGCAAGTTTCACCGCAGTACCAAATGCCAAAATTTCCGAAGAACCATCTACGATTGAGCTCGTGGTAAATCGAATCCCTACAATCGCATCTGCACCTTTAGATTCAGCGTCTGCTACCATGCGCTGTATAGCTATATCACGCGCGTCGGTCATCATTTCCGTGTAACCGCGAATTTCGCCGCCAACAATGCTTTTGATACCCGCCATGAAGTCACGGCCAATATGCTTTGATTGAACAACATTACCAGTTACAACCCCTCTGATTTCAGAGATCTGCTTGCCTGGAATGCTTTCGGTCGTTGTGTAGATCATTTTTAATTCCTTATAAACGTAAAAATTTATACCCAAGCTACCTTATAACTAACATAAGATGCTAACCAATAAGTTGAGAAGACTGATAAACAATACTCTAAATAGCCAAGCTAAAAGTCATTTGGGTATATATTTTAGCAATAAAAAAGGAGAGCTAATGCTCTCCTTCTCTTAATCCTAAACTGCTAATTAAAGAGCAGCTTTCGCTTTTTCAACTAGAACTGCAAATGCAGCTTTGTCGAATACTGCGATGTCCGCAAGGATCTTACGGTCGATCTCGATAGATGCTTTCTTAAGACCATTGATGAAACGGCTGTAAGATAGACCATTTTGACGAGATGCCGCATTGATACGTGCAATCCATAGTTGACGGAATTGACGTTTCTTAGCGCGACGGTCACGGTAAGCGTATTGACCAGCTTTAGTAACTGCTTGGAAAGCTACGCGGTAAACACGTGAACGCGCACCGTAGTAACCTTTAGCTTGTTTTAGAACTTTCTTATGACGTGCACGAGCTTGTACACCACGTTTTACGCGAGGCATTATGCTTCTCCTAAACTAAACGATTGATAACTAAAAAGAATTAAGCGTATGGCAACATACGGATTACTGCAGCCACTTCACATTTTGGAAGGATTGCATTCGGACGTAGTTGACGCTTGTTCTTAGTAGTACGCTTAGTCAGGATGTGACGTTTTGTAGCGTGCTTGTACTTAATACCACCAGCAGTTTTCTTAAAACGCTTAGCAGCACCTTTGTTGGTTTTCATCTTAGGCATGATGAATAACTCCGCATTGAGTAGGTTTAATAAACAACGTAATTAGGGCGAACAAAACCCAGCCGTTATGCCTTTATCGAAAGGAAAGCGGCTAGGTTTTAATTACTTGATGAGCCGTTAATTACTTCTTTTTAGGGGCTAGCACCATGATCATCTGGCGACCTTCAATCTTCTTAGGGAAAGATTCAACCACAGCAAGTTCTGCAGTATCTTCCTTAAGACGATTTAGAACGTCAACACCGATGTCTTGGTGTGCCATCTCTCGGCCACGGAAGCGAATTGTTACCTTCACTTTGTTGCCTTCTTCAAGGAAACGCGTCAGGTTGCGTAGTTTTACCTGATAGTCTCCAATATCAGTTCCAGGACGGAATTTTACTTCCTTGATCTGGACCTGCTTTTGCTTCTTCTTCTGCTCTTTAGCAGTTTTGCTCTTCTCGAAGAGGAACTTACCATAGTCCATCACACGACAAACAGGTGGCTCGGCGTTAGGACTGATCTCAACGAGATCCATACCAGCTTCTTCAGCAGCTGCAATGGCTTCTTGAATCGATACAACACCAACTGATTCACCGTCAGCGCCTGTTAGTCGAACTTCACGAATACCACGAATTTCACCGTTGATACGGTGCGGGTTTTGTTTTACCGGCTGTTGGCCACGTCTTCCGCCTTTAATAGCTTATTCCTCCAGATTGAGCTTACGGCTAGAGATCTCGTCTTGGATGTATGCAATAAAATCATCCACTTTAAATTTACCAAGATCTTTACCTTTACGAGTACGTACTGCAATTTCGCCAGCTTCCATTTCTTGGTCACCAACAACAAGCATATACGGTACACGCTTCAAAGTATGTTCGCGGATTTTAAAGCCAATCTTCTCATTTCTCAAGTCCGCTTTAGCTCTAATTCCACTTTTTTGTAGTTTTTGTACTATTTCTTGAACATAACCTGACTGTTTATCAGTAATGTTCATAAGAACTGCTTGTTCTGGCGCCAACCAAGTTGGGAAGAAACCAGCATATTCTTCGATAAGGATACCAATGAAGCGCTCTAGTGAACCTAGAATCGCACGGTGAATCATTACCGGTACAAGACGTTCGTTATTTTCACCTACATAAGTAGCGCCTAGGCGACCTGGTAGGTTGAAGTCTAGCTGGACAGTACCACACTGCCAAGCGCGGTCTAGACAATCGTATAGTGTGAATTCAATCTTAGGACCGTAGAACGCACCCTCACCTTCTTGAATTTCGTATGGGATATCCATCGATTCAAGAGACTGCTTCAATGCTTCTTCAGATTGATCCCAGATTTCATCTGAACCTACACGTTTCTCTGGACGAGTAGACAGTTTCACTACGATGTTGTCGAAACCAAATGTTTGGTACGTATCGTACACCATCTTGATGCAGTTTGTTACTTCTTCTTGGATTTGGCTCTCAGTACAGAAAATGTGAGCATCATCCTGAGTAAAGCCACGTACACGCATAATGCCGTGCAGTGCACCAGATGGTTCGTTACGGTGACATGAGCCGAACTCTGCCATACGTAGCGGTAGGTCGCGGTACGATTTTAGACCTTGGTTGAAGATCTGTACGTGACCTGGACAGTTCATTGGCTTAATTGCGTATTCACGGTTCTCAGAAGAAGTTGTGAACATTGCATCAGCGTATTTATCCCAGTGACCTGAGCGTTCCCAAAGAACACGGTCCATCATTAGCGGACCTTTTACTTCTTGGTAACCGTACTCATCTAGCTTAGCGCGGATGAATACTTCCAGATCACGGAAAATAGACCAACCATTGTGATGCCAGAACACCATACCCGGTGCTTCTTGCTGCATGTGGAATAGGTCTAGTTGCTTACCAATCTTACGGTGGTCACGCTTCGCTGCTTCTTCTAGGCGAGTTAGATGCGCTTTCAGTGCTTTCTTATCGTGGAAAGCCGTACCGTAGATACGTTGAAGCATTTTATTGTCGCTGTTACCACGCCAGTAAGCACCTGCCACATTCAATAGAGTGAAGTGTTGACAGAAGCTCATGTTAGGAACGTGAGGACCACGACACATGTCGATGTATTCTTCATGGTGGTAAAGACCTGGACGATCATCACGAGATACGTTTTCGTCTAGGATTTCCACTTTGTATGGTTCGCCACGTGATTCAAACGTATCACGCGCTTCCTGCCAGCTTACTTTTTTCTTAACAACTTCGTACTTGGTTTTCGCTAGCTCTTTCATACGCTTTTCAATCTTTTCAAGATCTTCTTGCGTTAGAGACTCATCTAGATCGATATCGTAGTAGAAGCCGTTGTCGATGGTTGGACCAATCGCCATTTTAGCTTGTGGGTAAAGCTGCTTAAGAGCGTGACCAAGAAGGTGAGCACAAGAGTGACGAACGATTTCTAAACCGTCTACTTCATCTTTTACTGTGATGATTTCAAGGCTTGCGTCTTCTTCAATTAGGTCACACGCATCAACGCGGTTACCGTTTACACGACCAGCGATCGTTGCTTTTGCAAGACCAGGACCGATCGATTGCGCAACTTCCATAGTAGAAACTGGGTTGTCAAATTGACGCTGACTGCCGTCAGGAAGAGTAATAATAGGCATGCTATGTCCTTTACAGTGGTGTTGCACACCAAGCAACACATGTTATTCAAATTAGAAGCTATTTGTTGAAAATAGTTGAGAGTCAATAAAGGCCTCTCGGTAACACGAATACCGGACCGTTATCGAAAATGGGATTGTACCTAGCTCACATTTAGATTGCAAAGCGCGATTTTGTTTTATCATAAGAACTTAACCTCAACCCTCGTGGCAACAATCTGATGATTCTTCTTAAGGGCTCACATCACTTGTAAACAGAGTTCCCCCCTCCCAATAGAACTTGAATACACAACTGGTATAATAGTTCCTAATACATATTAACTAACACAGGACCCAGCACACCTAGTTCCACCTCAAAGTGCAATTTAGGTATATAGTTGTTTTATTGAGTAGTTTGCATGTAGGTGTTCATCATGATCTATTTCAAATCGCGCTTTATGGGGCTTCTAAGCACTTCAATATGCTGTGTACCAGCCATGGCATCAAATGACCTGTATGGGCCGCTACGTTCTTACGCACAATCTCCGATGCAAGTGGTTAGCCATACCAATATACTGCGCTCAGGGCATAGCCTTCCCTCTGATTTTGTCGAAACCTATGGCTCAGGAACCGTGGCCAGTGTTTGGGCTCATACTGATGAATACGCACTGGATTATTACCACAACCAAATCGAAATTGGCAGCAAGTGGCAAATCAATAGCAGTTGGCAATGGGAACTCAATTATCGGTGGGTTTTTGCCGCTGATAACCATTTAGATGGACTGACTAAAAGCTTCCATAACCTTTTCGGTATCGGACAGAATGGCCGAGACAAAGTAGACAGAGATCGTTTTTACATATCAATGCCGCAATATGATGTGCTAGAAGATGATTTCGAAGGACAAACGCTTGCCAACAACTTATCTACTTATTTGCAATATCAAGTGTTTCAGAATGAACATCACGGCCTATCTATTGGTGGCAGCTTATATTTTAATGATGTTGCTCACGGGACTTTTCAAGGCTGTAATTTCGAGCAAGGCTTCCAAATAAATTACAGTTATTTGAGTGACGCCCATGCATTTTACTCGATGGTTGGCATGACTTTTCGCTCAGATGATCGCGCCTTGCTGGATCTACCCTATCGGCATAATACGATTGCCGTTGCAGCTGGGTACCGTTATGCGTTGGAAGATAACCACCACCTGATGTTTGAATACCATTGGTATCAAGGCTCAACAGAAGGACCCGCAGAGTTTGCTGATGCCTCTAATGAACTGGTATTAGGCTATCGATATCTAATGGAAAACTCCGCGCTTGAGTTTTTAGCCGTAGAGAACGCACGAAACATGGATAACAGTACCGATATCGCTTTCACAATAGGATATCGGTACATATTCTCATCAAGTTGATGAGAACTATAGATTTAGCGTTGGTGCAACCGCGGCAGCGACTTGAGCATCAGTTGCATTGATCGGCAACGTAAACGAGCGATACTGGTCCCCAGCCAAGCTGAGCGAACGGTCAACCTCCGCCAAACAATGCATGACCTGCCCTTCCAGAATAAAAGAAAGCTCAATTTCTTTTGATGAGATAAAGCCGTTATTTCGGAACTCTAGCTCTTGATAAATTCCAGAGCGAGAAGCAAACGAGCCACCGCGCAAAAAGCCTTTTTCAACATCGGCTTTAACCATAGTGAAACCAGCTTGCTCGATCGCTTGAATAACGCGAGATGCTACTGGTAGTGGTTTCACTTCAATATAGTCACGGTCACGCGGGTCAATCGCAAAATCAATATCTAATGTCGTTTCAACCCAAACATGGCATTGATTCTTAAGTGCGCTAACCGCAGTAATTGGCGTTTCATCATGCAGTTTTAGCTCAAACGGAACCTGCTTCTCTTCATTCGGTTGAATCACAAAGGGGTCTACCGCCTTCAGCTGATCAATAGTGAACGTTTGGTAACTTACGCTATCATCCACTTCGACTTTCATCTCTGTGTTCAATTTAATAGTAATAGCATCAATTTGTTGTTCGACGTCTCCGCCTTTGATATGAACATGCCCTTTCAGCGTCGCTCCTTGAAACACGCTCATTTCGTCTAAAATCGTATCTACTTTTGCAGAACCGATCCCCAGTGATGCTTTCAATTTTTTAAACATGTTTTTCCTTTTTAGCGACTTTTCTTCTCATAATCGTTTGTTTACACAATTGTTTTATACTCTGCAAGCAATAGACCACAAGAAAATGTTCGAATTCCATCATCAATCCAAATAATGCTCAACAGCAAGAATCATTCAGCCCCACAATAGGATTGTTCTGTCACTAAGTGGTGCATTTGTCGAGAAATGTTTGCAATTTGTACCTAAATTAAGCAGTATTTGTATAGTCAAATAAAAGGGAATCATTATGTCTGCACCACTCTACATTCAAATCAAACAATTTATCCTCGATAAAATTGATGCTGGAGAGTGGATAGTTGGTCATCGTATCGCCACAGAGATTGAGCTTACCGAGCAATTTGGTGTCAGTAGAATGACAGTGAACAAAGCAATTCGGGACTTAGTTAATGAGGGCCGATTACAACGTCGCCCACGCTTAGGTACGTTTGTGTGTGATCCTGGTGAAAAGTCAGAATCTCCTCTGTTAGACATTCGAAACATTGCCGAAGAAGTCAGCGACCGAGGGCGACAATATAGCAGTAAAGTGCTCAAACAAGTTGCCATAAAAGCAGATGACAGCATTGCGACAAAACTCGGCGTCATGCTTGGCACAACGGTGTTTTACAGTGAAATCATTCACTATGAAGACCAAACGCCTATTCAATTGGAACTCCGCTGGGTGAACAGCCAATATGCCCCGAGTTATTTAAATCAAGACTTCACACAAATCACTCCGAATCAATACCTGTCAGATAATTGCCCACTCAGCGCTATTGAACATACCGTAGAGGCAATTGTGCCTGACGGCCGTATTAAGCAAGACTTAAAAATGCAAGCCAATGAGCCTTGCCTTCTCTTGAATCGCAGAACGTGGAGCCAAGATAAGTTAGTCAGTACCGCCCTACTTTATCACCCTGGTAACAAATATAAGCTGAGCTCAAAAGTGCTCATTTAATGACAAGATTGGTCCTATAGATCTACGTTTGATCACATTTTAGCAACATCAATCTTGTCAGTGTTCTTATTTTGCTCTATTTATTTGTATATACATTTAATGATACAAATAAACACAGGGACACAAACATGGATTTGCTGATTGAAAACGCACGTCTGGTCACCATGCAACCGGGAGAGCGCGGTTATCTGCCAACGTCTCCTGCTCGTATTGGCATTCAATCTGGAAAAATCGTTGCGATCAGTACCTGTGCAATTGGTGAAGACGAACCGCAAACCGAGTCTCTGCTGTCTGCCCAACATTACGCTCAGAGTATCGACCTTCAAGGCAAGTTAGTTCTGCCAGGTTTGATCGACTGCCACACTCATCTTATTTATGCGGGCAATCGTGCCAACGAATTTGAAATGCGCTTAAACGGCGTACCATATCAAGAAATTTCCAAACAAGGCGGTGGGATACTTTCAACGGTGCATGCGACGCGTTCAGCAACCGAAGCGCAATTAGTTGAGTTAGCGTTGCCACGTTTAGACGGGCTACTCGCGAGCGGCGTCACTTCTGTCGAAGTGAAATCAGGCTACGGATTGACACTGAATGATGAAGTAAAAATGCTCCGTGCAGCCAAAATGCTTGAACAAGAGCGTAAAGTTAAAATCACCACTACACTTCTCGCCGCTCACGCCATTCCGCCAGAGTTCCAAGGCCGTGCAGATGATTATATTGAGCACATTTGTCAGGACATAATCCCTGTTGTCGCAAAGGAAGAATTAGCCACAAGTGTCGATGTTTTTTGTGAATCGATTGGTTTCAATCTTGAACAAACAGAAAAAGTGTTTGTAGCTGCAAAACGCCACGGCTTAAAGGTTAAAGGGCATACAGAGCAACTTTCGAATCTCGGTGGTACAGCCCTCACTGCGCAATACAACGGTCTGTCAGCGGATCACATCGAGTTTTTAGATGAGCAAGGTGTTAAAGCACTTGCTCGATCAAACACTGTCGCCACTCTATTGCCTGGCGCTTTTTATTTTCTAAGAGAAACTCAGTTACCACCGATTGAGCTGTTGAGAGAGCATAACGTGCCGATGGCAATTGCTACGGACGTCAACCCAGGTACATCACCGTTTTCTGATCTCACACTCATGCTGAATATGGCGTGCACACTATTTCGCCTTACACCGCAAGAAGCACTGCGTGGTGTAACGCAACATGCAGCCAAAGCTCTGGGTTATCAAAATTCACGTGGCGAAATCAAAGTAGGGTTTGATGCGGACTTCTCTATCTGGGATATCGAAAGCCCTGCAGATTTAAGCTATCAAGTCGGAGCAAAACGTCTGGTAGGTCGTATAGTAAATGGTGAATACATTTCACACGGAGGCCAATAATATGTCTCAATTCGACTTACACTCTCCCCTATTTCATTGGCAAGGCCGTCATGATGCCGAGGACGGCAAACTTGGTCAGCGAATTCATCACGTGGTTCAACGCCAGAAAGCAGATGAGTTGGGGGGCGTTGCGCATGGCGTCTCATTACTGGGTTTTGCTACCGACGCTGGCGTAGCCAGAAACAAAGGACGCATTGGTGCGAAAAAAGCGCCAGATTTAATCCGACGAGCACTAGCTAATTTAGCATGGCACCAAGACGTCCCACTATATGACTTAGGCACCGTGGTGTGCGAAGACGACTTACTGGAAGAGAACCAATCTCTATGTGCGGCAACCATTTCAAGCGCACTACCTCATACGCCAGTCATCGTGTTAGGTGGTGGGCATGAGATTGCGTGGGCCTCGTTTTCCGGCTTAGCGGAGTATTTTAAAGCGCACCATCCAGAAAAGAAGCCTAAAATCGGTATTATCAATTTCGATGCGCATTTCGATTTACGCGCATTCGAGAGCAGCATCGCCGACATCAAACCAAGCTCTGGCACCCCCTTCAACCAAATTCATCATTTTTGCCAACGTAACGATTGGGACTTTCATTACGCTTGCATTGGCGTAAGCCGCAGCAGCAACACTAAAGCGCTGTTTGAAAAAGCAGATGCGTTAAATGTTTGGTATGTAGAAGACAATCAGCTTTGTTACCTAAACCACAGTTATCACTTAACCCAGCTTCAACACTTTATTGACGACTGTGACTACCTCTATTTGACCATTGATCTGGATGTATTTCCTGCGGCAACCGCACCTGGGGTCAGCGCACCAGCAGCTCGGGGAGTTAGTTACGACACTATTGCCCCCTTTTTAGATCGAATTCTTCATTACAAAAATAAGCTCATGCTGGCTGATATCGCCGAATACAACCCTAATTATGACGTCGATAGTCAAACTGCACGCTTAGCTGCCCGTTTGTGTTGGGATATCGCCAACGCGATGGCGGAAAAGCAACACAAACCATAACGCATCCTAGATGCCACTTATTATTACGACCAAGCAAGTACTTGGTCATCACGAGAAACTAAAGGAGTCTGAAATGACACAGCGCCAGGGACAAGATCCACGACTTGATACAAGCAGAACAATTCGTGCACCTCACGGAGATAAACTGCGCGCAAAATCTTGGCTAACCGAAGCCCCTCTTCGTATGCTGATGAACAACCTCGATCCTGATGTTGCAGAACATCCACATTCGCTGGTTGTATATGGCGGCATTGGCCGTGCGGCACGAAACTGGGAATGTTACGACAAGATTGTTGAAGTACTTGAAAGACTCGAAGATGACCAAACGCTTTTAGTTCAATCAGGCAAGCCTGTTGGTGTTTTCCCTACCCATAAAAACGCCCCACGCGTGCTTATCGCAAACTCAAACCTCGTTCCTCATTGGGCAAACTGGGAACACTTCAACGAGCTCGATAAACAAGGCTTGATGATGTACGGCCAAATGACCGCTGGCAGCTGGATATACATTGGCTCACAAGGCATCGTCCAAGGCACATACGAAACATTCGTATCTGTTGCGAAAAAGCACTTTGACGGCGAAGCAAAAGGCCGATGGATTCTAACTGGCGGTCTTGGTGGTATGGGTGGTGCTCAGCCTCTAGCTGGTACGATGGCGGGCTTCTCCATGATTGCGATAGAGTGTGATGAATCGCGTATCGATTACCGCCTACGTACAGGCTATGTCGATAAGAAAGCGACATCTTTAGATGAAGCGCTTGCTATCATCAAAGAATCAGACACACCAGTATCAGTTGGTCTACTAGGTAATGCAGCAGACGTTTTCTCTGAGTTGGTAGAACGTAATATCACGCCTGATGTAGTAACAGACCAAACATCTGCACACGACCCGCTCAATGGCTACTTACCACAAGGCTGGAGCATGTCTCACGCGGCAGAAATGCGTTTGCAAGATGAAGCAATGGTTGTTAAAGCAGCCAAAAAATCCATGGCAGTGCAAGTTCAAGCCATGTTAGAGCTACAAAATCGCGGCGCCGCAACACTCGACTACGGTAACAACATCCGCCAGATGGCCTTGGAAGAAGGCGTAGAAAACGCATTTGATTTCCCTGGCTTTGTTCCAGCCTACATTCGCCCACTATTCTGCGAAGGTATCGGTCCTTTCCGTTGGGCTGCTCTCTCTGGCGATCCTGAGGACATTTATAAAACCGACCAAAAAGTAAAAGAGCTAATTCCAGATAATCCGCACTTACATAACTGGCTAGATATGGCTCGCGAGCGCATCCAGTTCCAAGGTTTACCTGCGCGTATTTGCTGGGTTGGTCTTAAAGATCGTGAGCGTCTTGGTCAAGCATTCAACGAAATGGTGAAAAATGGCGAACTTAAGGCGCCTGTTGTCATTGGTCGTGACCACTTAGACTCTGGCTCCGTTGCAAGCCCGAACCGAGAAACAGAAGGCATGATGGACGGTTCTGACGCCGTATCAGACTGGCCACTATTAAACGCACTACTCAATACGGCGGGCGGCGCAACTTGGGTTTCACTGCACCACGGTGGTGGTGTAGGTATGGGCTTCTCGCAACACTCAGGTATGGTTATCTGCTGTGACGGCAGTGAAGATGCCTCAAAACGTATTGCCCGCGTGCTGCATAACGACCCAGCAACAGGCGTGATGCGTCATGCTGATGCGGGATACGATATTGCTAAACAATGTGCAGCAGAGCAAGGGCTAGATTTGCCAATGCTCAACGAAGAACTGAAGAAGCTCAAGTAAGGATGAAAGAGATGTTAAATTTAACGCTAAAGCCAGGTCATATTAGCTTAAACGAACTACGCCAAGTGAGCCGTTCACCAGTCAACCTTACTTTGGATCCTGAAGCCATTCCGGCCATTGAAGAAAGCACGCAAGTCGTGGATCGTGTCATCGCGGAAGATCGAACGGTTTACGGGATTAACACTGGTTTTGGTCTATTGGCTAACACACGAATAGCACCAGAAGATTTAGAAACTCTGCAACGCAGTATCGTTCTTTCTCATGCAGCAGGCATCGGTGAGTTTATGTCAGACGAAACGGTTCGTCTGATGATGGTATTGAAAATCAATAGTCTGTCTCGTGGTTTTTCTGGTATTCGCCTAAAAGTCATTAATATGCTGACCGACCTAGTTAACGCACAAGTTTACCCTTGTGTACCTAAAAAGGGCTCTGTTGGCGCATCAGGTGACTTAGCTCCTCTGGCCCACATGAGCACAGTATTACTAGGTGAAGGACAAGCTCGTCACAACGGTAATATCATTTCTGGGCAAGAAGCGTTAAAAATCGCAGGTCTAGAACCCATAACTCTGGCGCCGAAAGAAGGTTTAGCGCTGCTAAATGGTACCCAGGCATCAACAGCGTTCGCATTAGAAGGTCTGTTTATCGCGGAAGATCTTTTCGCTTCGGCTACAGTATGTGGGGCAATGTCTGTCGAAGCCGCTCTCGGCAGCCGACGTCCATTCGATCCGCGCATTCATCGTGTACGTGGTCATCGCAGCCAAATGGACGCTGCACTGGCCTACCGTCATCTATTGGATACATCAAGTGACATTGGTGATTCGCATACTAACTGTGAAAAAGTACAAGACCCGTATTCGTTGCGCTGTCAGCCTCAAGTAATGGGGGCGTGTTTGCAGCAAATCCGCAACGCCGCCGAAGTATTGCAAGTAGAAGCGAACTCCGTATCAGATAACCCGTTGGTGTTTGCTGAAGATGACGACATCATCTCTGGCGGTAACTTCCACGCTGAGCCTGTTGCAATGGCAGCTGACAACCTAGCACTGGCGATTGCTGAGATCGGCAGCCTGTCTGAACGTCGTATGGCATTGCTTATCGATAGCGCATTATCAAAATTACCACCGTTCTTAGTCGATAATGGTGGTGTGAACTCTGGTTTCATGATTGCCCAGGTCACCTCTGCTGCGCTAGCAAGCGAAAACAAAACGCTCGCTCACCCAGCGTCAGTAGACAGCTTGCCAACATCAGCAAACCAAGAAGATCACGTGTCAATGGCAACATTCGCGGCTCGCAGATTGAAAGAAATGGGCGAAAACACTCGCGGTATTCTAGCGGTCGAATACCTCTCAGCAGCACAAGGCCTAGACTTTAGAGCACCAAACAAGTCCTCTGAGCGTATCGAGATTGCCAAACAAATGTTGCGTGAAAAAGTATCGTTCTACGATAAAGATCGCTACTTTGCGCCGGACATTGAACAGGCCAATACTCTGCTTAAGCTGGCTATTCACAACACGCTCATGCCAGAGAGCCTGTTACCAAGTGTTCAGTAATCCAGCATTACTAGCACTTAACCTAAAAACCGGATGATAGCTTGAAGGCTCCACGTTTAGCGTGGAGCCTTTTTTATCTCCTCATTAAAGGTATTCCCAGCGATCTTTATGAACACTTGCATATTGTTATTGCTATACTTTTAAAAATAGCCGACGTAATAAAGTCGCTGTTTATTGCTTTCACAAATAAAAGCGTTGCTAAAGTATGCGTTTTTAACGATTTATCCGCCGAAATAGTGTCTTATTGTTAGGATACGGTGAAGTTTTCACTGGATGGACCATTGCTACGCAGATATTCGCATATAATCCCACACAGTTTTGGTTACTACGTAAAAATTATGTTTCTAACACCTTATTTTTCAAACACTAATCACCAGTTTCAGTTCACTCGCGAACAAGCAAGCCACTTTGCAAAACGTGTCGCAGGTGACTATAACCCAATCCACGATGAAGACAACAAACGCTTTTGTGTCCCTGGGGACTTACTTTTCGCAGTGCTTCTTAGTAAAGAAGGCGTCAGCCAAAAGATGCGTTTTAACTTCTCTGGCATGGTAAACGATGGTGTAGCACTTCATATTGAAAATAAGTGTGAAAAAGAAAGCGCCGTTGTTGACGAGGCAGGTAAAGAATACTTACACATGTCCCGTGAAGGTGAGACTAATCACGATCCCGCATTTATTGAGCATGTCGTAACAAATTACGTGCAATTCTCTGGCATGAACTTCCCTCACATCATGGTTCCTCTTATGGAAGAGAAGCAAATGATGATCAACTGCCAACGTCCATTAGTTATTTATGAAAGCATGGAAGTTGAATTTTCACGCTTAGACCTTACGCATCCTGAAGTGGATTTCACTGGCGCAACGTTCGACGTGGAAGGCAAACGTGGGGTAGTCACCTTAAACTTTGCGTTCAAAGAAGACGGTGAAGTTGTTGGCAAAGGCATCAAGCGCATGGTTGCAAGCGGCTTGAAACCATATGACCAAGAAGCGGTTGACGACCTTGTACGCCGCTTTAATGAACGTAAGGATGCATTCCTAGCAAAGTTCGTTAAGGCAGCCTAGTCGACTGCCCTATCAGAAGCGCACAAAAAACGTGTTTACTAAAAGAAAGCCCAACGTCGATCGTTGGGCTTTCTTTTTATGTCTCATCCAAATAAAACTAAACGCAATGCTTAGATCCAGCGGCGGACGTGGTTTTTGTAATCCACATACTCTTCACCAAACAATCGCTCTAGAACACGTTCCTCTGGCTTGATTTGAAATCGATTCATATAACTGACAAATACGACGCTACAAAGCACCACACTCAAGTGCTGCCACCACAAACCAATTGCAATGATTAGAAGCAGTAGCGCCATATACATCGGGTTGCGCGAAAAAGAAAATACGCCAGTTCTCACC
Organism: Vibrio sp. J2-4; assembly: GCF_021728155.1. Classification (NCBI taxonomy): domain Bacteria; kingdom Pseudomonadati; phylum Pseudomonadota; class Gammaproteobacteria; order Vibrionales; family Vibrionaceae; genus Vibrio; species Vibrio sp. J2-4. The sequence goes on along the minus strand of NZ_JAKKCN010000001.1, from coordinate 763,050 downwards.
ACGGAAGAGGCCGTGTCAGGCTTTACAGGGTTAACCGTCGTTTTTACTTTATGGAATTCATACACACCAGCAATGCCCATATAACCAGAGAGCAAAGTTAACCCGCCAACCACAACCTCGACAAAGGGCACGCTAATATTCAGGCTCGGCACCAGAACTGTCAGTCCATACATGAGTAGTATGGCCAACAAAAACACCGCAACAGGTGGGACTTTGAGTTCAAGTTTTCTCAAGATTCATATCCTTTGAAATTGTTGTATGTGACTTCTAAAAAAGCCCAGTAAAACTGGGCTTAATTTGATGTGATTATATCAAAGTTAACAGCGCCTGAACGGGATGTTTGGGCTTTGTTCCTTCAAAGCGTTTCACTTGGCTGCGGCAAGAGTAGCCAGTAATCAAACATCTCTCGTTATCTAACTTATCTAGGTTTGGCTTCCAGCTTAAATTGTAAATGTCTTTCGACATCGACAACTTATCGACCTCGTGACCAAACGTGCCCGCCATACCACAACAACCAACAGGAACCGTATTTAAAACTGCACCAAAGTGAGCAAAAATAGCGCCCCACTCTTTTTCCGCATTCGGCATTTTGGTTTTTTCAGTACAGTGCGCAAACAGATACCAAGGTTCCTGCGCCTTATGCTCTCCGCTTTCATACGCTTCTAGTCTTGGGTAAAGCCATTCGTGGGCCGTTAGTACATCGAAATCACCTCGCTTACTGCCAAGTACTTCAGCGTATTCATCTCGATAACACAGCACCAATGCAGGATCGACACCAACTAAAGGAATATCCAGATCCGCTACCATCGCCAAAAACTTCGCTGTATCGGCTGCTGTATCCTTAAACTGACGTAGAAAGCCTTTAATGTGTTGTGCTTTACCATTCGGCTTAAATGGCAGAAGCACCGGATTCATGCCAAGCTTTTTCAATAATTTAACGAAGTCTTCTACGACATCGGCGTCGTAGTAGCTAGTGAATGGGTCTTGAACAATTAAAACATGCTTGCTCTTTTCAGATGAAGACAAACCGCTGAGCGCTTGCAGATCATAAGGCGTTGTCAGCGACTCTACTCGTTGTTTCAATGTAGGTACTGATAACAACGGCGCATCGACATACCCAACTGTTGAAGCCGTTAAGCTCTTGACCCACGACTGCTTCAAAACACCGTTTACGACACCTGGCGCTTTCGCCATCACCGGCAGCATAGTCTCTATGTTCGCAACCAGATAATCTTTTGCTGGACGTTGGTAACGAGAGTGATAAATGTTTAAAAAGCGTGAGCGGAAACTCGGAACGTCGACTTTAATCGGACACTGGCTCGCACACGCTTTACACGCTAAACAACCATTCATCGCTTCATACACTTCGTGGGAGAAATCGTATTCGTGACGACGATTGATAGAATGACGTACGCGGTCAATCATGGTTTTGATTGATGTTTTGTTTTCTAGCGTTTGCTTTTCTAAGTCAAGAATATCAATACCTTGCTCAGTAAGCTGACGCAGCCACTCGCGAACCAAACCCGCACGACCTTTCGGTGAATGACGACGATCGGCTGTTACTTTCATCGATGGACACATTGGCGAGCTGGTATCGTAGTTAAAACACAAACCGTTACCGTTACACTCCATCGCTTGCTTAAAGCTGTCACGTACTTGAACGTCAATCTGACGATCGAAGTAACCACGTTTGGTATCGGTAACTTTTACTAACTCTGCATCACTATCAAGCGGCGTACAGATTTTGCCCGGGTTCATTTTGTTGTGTGGATCGAATGCCGCCTTCACACGTCTCAGCTCAGTAAACAACTCATCACCGAAAAACTCAGGGCCATATTCTGAACGGAAACCTTTGCCGTGTTCACCCCACATCAAACCGCCGTATTTCGCCACCAGCTTAACCACTTCATCAGAAACTTCGTGCATCAATGCTTCTTGGTGCGGGTCACACAAATCCAACGCAGGACGCACATGCAGCACCCCTGCATCCACATGACCAAACATGCCGTAATTCAGCGATTTACTATCTAATAGTTCGCGAAACTCAACAATGAAATCCGCCAGGTTTTCTGGTGGCACACAGGTATCTTCAGCAAATGCGACCGGTTTAGCGCGGCCTTTTGCTGCGCCTAACAAACCCACCGCTTTTTTACGCATGTTGTAAATACGCCCGATACTCGCTACATCGTTACAGACTTGGTAACCGATGATGCCCGCTTCTTCTGTTTCCAGCATGGTATCGAGCTTGGCGGTCAGCGCTGCAACCTGCGCTGCAACTTCTTCTTCGTCCTGACCTGCATATTCCACCATATTGATGCCAAGCATCTCTTTATTTGGAACATCGGTAAGCAAATCACTCACGGTGTGCCAGACGATATCTTGCTTCGCGAGATTAAGCACTTTCGAGTCAACGGTTTCTACAGATAGCGCTTTCGCTTCGACCATCAACGGTGCATTACGGAGCGCAGAGTCAAAGCTGTTGTATTTAACGTTAACCAAAGTACGTGCTTTCGGAATTGGCGTCAGATTTAGCTTCGCTTCGGTAATAAATGCCAATGAACCTTCCGCGCCACACAGCACTCGTGTGATGTCGAAACGGTCATCGTCTTCATTCAAGGCATTTTTTAAATCGTACCCCGTTAAAAAGCGGTTGAGAGGAGGAAACTTATCTACGATCTGCTGGCGTTTTTCACGACATACGGATTCCGTTACACGTAGCGCCTTGGCAGCAAACTCGCCTTCTTTTGGGTAGCCGTTGGACAGATCTGATTCTAAAACTGAGCCATCAGCAAACACCGCTTGTAGCGACAAAACATGATCGGATGTTTTTCCGTATTTCAGAGAACCTTGACCAGAAGCATCAGTGTTGACCATACCGCCAATCGTTGCACGGTTACTGGTAGATAAGTCTGGAGAGAAGAAGTAACCGTAAGGGCGAACCGCATCATTTAACTGGTCTTTCACTACACCAGTTTGTACACGAACCCAGCCTTCTTTCTCATTAATCTCAAGCACTTTGTTCATGTGGCGAGACATATCCACCACAATACCTTTGGTTAGCGACTGACCATTGGTCCCTGTGCCACCACCACGAGGTGAAAAGGTAATTCGTTCGTACTTTTCTTTATTGCTTAGTTTCCCGAGGAGAGAAACATCTTCTGTCGTTTTAGGATGGACGACTGCCTGAGGAAGTTGCTGGTAAATACTGTTGTCAGTGGCAACCGCTAGTCGGCTTGAATATTGGCTTTCGATATCACCAGTGAATCCGGCGTGCTCAAGCTCTTTCAGAAAACTAAGAACAAGAGGATCGACATCAGTTTGCGAGTGTAATCTTGGTAACATTTGCTTCCTGCCCCTACGACGCTGAATCCGATCAGCTGCGGGTTATGTAATTATTTGCTCACTTATCATACAAGTTGGCGTTCAGCGAAACAAAACACCACAAAAGAGTAAGTGAAGTAATATTCTTTGAATTTCGTCACTTTACAACATTTAAAAAGACGAGCAAATCAGAATCTCGATACAATAATTAAACTTATGCTTTATTTTTTCACGCTTGATGCCTTACATTGGGGAACGAATCGCGTTTCTAGATGAGTTTTCAGAATGAAAAAAAATAAAATTGTGACCACTGAAGATATCCTTCTCAAACTTTGCCAGTCTGTTTCTGGCGTCCTAACTTCGGCGACATCTTCTCAAGTAAATTACTCTGCAATGGTGCAAAAAATCCACAAGACTAGCCTCAAGCCAGATTTTGGCTGTTTTGTTCTGTTTGATGGCGGGTTTACCGGGCTAGTCGTAATTAATTTTACGGCAAAAGCCGCATTAGAGATCTACACCAACTACATGCGTAATATGGGTATGCCAGAAGAAGAACTGGCAATATCTCATACTTCTGACGAGGTGGGAGATGTTCTGGGTGAGCTAATGAACCAACTGGTTGGAGATTTCACCAATAAAATTCGTAAAGAGCTGCAAACGAACATCACACAAAACCAGCCAAAAATGATGGCGCTGAATAAGCAAGTCATCTTACAAGTGGATACCAACCTTGACCGCCCTCAAGCTCGCCGAGTGACGTTCTCCACCGAAAATAACAACATTTTCTACCTAGAGTTGGCAATGGACAAAACTGAGTTCATCCAACTAGAAGAGTTTGAAATCGAAGAAGACGAAAATCCAGACGATATTTTAGAAGCAACACGTAAAAATATGGCTGAGAAAGAATCTAAATCGTCGAGTTCCAACGATGACGCAGATGATTTACTCAACCAGCTCGGATTGTAATTCCAACTAATCTTAATGAAGAATGGCTTCTTAGACACAAGTACGACTTCATACTGATTATGACGAACTAAAACGCCTAGCCTCGCCTTCCGCGGGGCTTCTTTTTATGTCCATAAACCACCTTCACTCCCACCTTGTATTTCGTTTTTATGTCAAAAAAGGTAATATGTCTGACTTCATAAATTTTCTGCTTTCGTTACTGGTTGTCGATGGATAAACAAAAAGCTCTGAAAAAAATCGCCAAGTGCTTAGAACTGGGCAATTCCGCTAATGTTAATGAGGCTGCCAATGCTATCAAAATGGCACATCGCCTCATGCTCAAATATGGTCTGGATAAGGACGATATTGAGTTTATCAGAATGGGGAAAACACAGTCTTCCCACCTACTACCAGCGAATATCAGTTCTACCATATTGCGAGTGATTCGCGGCATTAACACTAAATTCGGTGTTGAAGCGGTGTTGTTGAATCACAAAGGGCTCAAACGTGTCGAGTTTATCGGTGAAGCAGATCGCGCGATTTTTGCTGCATTTGCTTTCGATATTATTTATCGCGAGATGAACGAAAGTACCGGACAATTCCGAAATAGTTTCGCAGGTACGGGCACCTCTTCTCAAGAAGTGACTCGCCGCGTGAACTCATTTGTATCTGGCTGGGTAGAGGGAGCGATAGAGAAACTTCCAGTCATTTCCCCAGACGAAGAGTCGGCCAACAAAATCAATGATTATATTGATAAAGAATTCCAAAACATTGACCGCGAAACCTTCAAGAAGCAACTGAAAGAAGCGATGAAAAACCTAACCGAAGACTACGAAGTGGGCTTGAAAAAAGGTAGAAGAGTCTCCGTTAACCGTGGTGTTGGCGGCGAGCAAGCGCGTAAAATGTTGGGCAATCCATCGAAATAACTAGAACAGCAATTGATTAACGTAGGTCCCAATATTTCAATGTTATTGGGACCTACTTTTTAAAGTTATGATAGTAACGATAAGAATTTTCTTACAGAAACTCTTATCAATCTTACTTTCTCATAACAAATATCAATGCTTACTTATTCATAATTCGCATCCCATTATGAGGCATGGTTTCGCCTCAGTTTTATACGGAGATTTTCCCTTGAAAAAGATGCCTATTGCACTAGCTCTAGTGCTAGCTCTTACTGGCTGTCAAGCCACTCAACGCCAAAATGCAACAACGGGTGAATACGAAACTAACTCAACCACGCAAGGCGCGCTTATTGGTGCTATCGCTGGTGCAGCAATCGGTCTAGCAACGGGCGATGACGCTAAAGAACGTCGTCAGCATGCACTCATTGGTGCGGCCGCAGGCGGAGCGACTGGCGCTGGCGTTGGTTACTACTTTGACCAACAAGAAGCAGAATTGCGTCGCGCTTTGCTAAACTCTGGTGTACAAGTTCAGCGTGTTGGTGAGAACCAGCTTTTACTGCGTATGGAAAATGGTATCGGCTTCTCTTCAAGCTCTTACCAGCTTGATGCTAGCATTCATAATAAGCTACGCGGTGTTGCTCGCATCTTGGTTGAATACCCAGATACCAGCCTTGTTATCGACGGTTACACTGATAGCACGGGCAGTGAGTCATACAACCAAACGTTGTCTGAGCGTCGTGCAGAGTCCGTACGTCAATTCCTAGTATCTCAAAACGTTGCACCTGGTCGTGCAATTGCACGTGGCTACGGCGAACGTAACCCAATTTGCTCAAACCAAACTTCTGAAGGTCGTGCGTGCAACCGTCGTGTTGAAATCCAGATCTTGCCACTGAAGTAATTTGGTTGCACCATAGCGGTAATAATAAAAAATTACCGGAGCAGGCCTAACCATAATCGTTAGGCCTGGCATATCAATGTCTGTCAAAACGTCTGCCCTACTCTGCTTATTTAGCCTCAGCTTTTCTGGTTACCTGCTTGCCTCTCAGGCTCCAAATGACCCCATAGAGCAATATGAGTACGCACAGCAATTATTGGCATCAAACAAAGCTGAAGCCTCAACAGAAACACGCTACTGGCTAGAGCAATCCGCCAACCAAGGTTACCTCCCTGCGCAAAAACAGCTCGCGAACGACTTTGCTGAGGGGATATATGGCGAAAAGAATGAAACACAAGCGTTATATTGGCTGACCTCTATCGCACTCAATGACCCAACCGATCGTGGCTTTCTTCTCGCTAACTTTATTCAGCACAATCAAGACAAGGTCACAGCTTTTCAATTGACTGAAGCTTTGTATCAAATGGCTTCTCAGCATAATCCAGCAGCAGAACAGGCTTATAATCAACTGTTAGAGCAGCGCTTCAATCAACTGCGAGCTAAACAAGTCTCACAAATAAAGTCGCTCGATAAAAAGGCGGAGCAAACACAAGAAGAGAAAAGCACAGCAATTGCAAAACCCAACGTAGAATACTCGCAGTTTTTATGGCTGATCTGGCTAGCGGCGATACTCATCATCAGCGGCTTAAGTTTTCTCGTAATCAAGAAACTTAAGCAGAATAGAAAAGCGCTTGAAGCCAAAGAGGAAAGCCAAAATCAACGAATGGCGGAAAAAATAAAAGAGCTAGAGTTTACGAACAAGCAACTGAAACGCCAGCTAGAGAAAGTATTCAAAGAATTTAAGAAATCCAAAACCCAGGCAGAAAACCATAAGCTAAGCGTCGCATGCGCCATGTTTGGCTACACACCACAACACATCCCTGATTTACAAGCAATAAAGCTACGCTATAGACAGCTATCAAAGCTTTATCATCCGGACACAAGAGGCAGTGAAGAAGAAATGAAGCGACTCAATCATGCCTTTAAGCTTGTCTCACAAAATGTTACAAAACAGTAAAAATCGGTAAAGATACTTTGGCTAGCATGCTTTTAGACCCATATAATCAAGCGCCGCAATCGATCTCCCTCTCAAACAAATTAACAGACATTTAACTTAAGTCTCGCTTTTATGCCATAATGCTCAGCGCAAAATAACACCTAACGACTCAAATTAATCTAGGTGGGGAGAAAATCAATGTTCACTGAAGAAGGCACCTGTGATTGGTGTAAAAAACCTAGTCTTGTAACTCGTCACGATTATTTAGATGGCAAGCACCATTACTCATGTAAAGCTTGTTACGACATGGCAAAAATCGACGTGCGTCTATTTAACCAAGGCGAATTGCAAATGCGCGAACGCTTGCAACGAGCGAGCTAAGCAAGACGGAATCAACGGAACTGATTTTCAAAGGCGCCTTTTAAGGCGCTTTTTTGATCGCCCAAGTCTATTTCCAATCTCTATCTCGTATTCCCTCCTATCCTACATAGCATGTCGCATCGGTTATCAGCCCCTCTCCTACTGTATACAAACCACTGTCCGTGTAACAACACCTGTATATACAGTAGTGAACCCCTGTATGTATCTCGTCCAATTTTCTACTCATCTCACATTTTTAAATTGATGTTAGACATATCAGAAATAAAAAATAATCAAATAAATTCAAACACTTAAAACATAATCTTTTTATTTTCTTCTCAAAAAACCGCAAATAACTTTTGAGAAACTGGTTGATCAGGTCGCCAAAACAAACTACTGTATACACATACAGCATGTATAAAGGAACAGTAAGATGCAGTTACAAAGTCAATCTCATACATACTCTCGTTACAACGTATTGGCACAAACAACTCAGCCTATGGCCGTTTCGGATCAGCTTCTATCTAAGCTGGCTGTTTTATCGCAGCAGAAACAATGGATTTTGTTTACAGCAGACTGCCCTCGTCCAGACTTTGAACAACTCACTGCTTCTAATATTTGCTGTAAAAACGTGATTCAAATGAAGCCCTCTCAACAGCTTTCAGAAGTCGAGATCGTGATCAAAGCCATCCGATCAGGCAATGCCAGTGCTGTTGTCGCATCAAATAAAATTGCACTTATGAATCAATCTATGTTGCGCGACATGGCGCAGCGCTATCAGTGTGAGGTTTTTTTCGTCGAAGGCAGAGTTAATAAGTACCACTAATAAGTTCGACGTTATCCATCCTGCATCTCGCCTCCTTTTTAAGGGGGCTTTTTTTGTATTAAAGAAAACAAGCAAACGTTTGCTTTTTTCTCTGGCGAGTTAAAATAGTTCTGGTATGATGCCCACATTCGATTTATTCAGCGCCCACATTTTGCTGAATATCTTCTCTTTCTGACGTTTGATTAAGATGATAGGAATGTCGCAATGAGCCTTGCTAATCAAGTACTTGCCGTCAATGACGACCTGCCAATTCGCACCCATAAACCCGTTCATAGCGGAAAAGTTCGTTCAGTTTACTGGTTAACTGAAGAAGACAGCGCCCGACTGATCAAAGAAAAAGGATACGATGTCGCTCCTGATGCGCCTTTGGCTATCATGGTGATTAGTGACCGAATCTCTGCATTCGATTGTATTTGGCATGCTGAAGGTGGTCTTAATGGTGTCCCAGGTAAAGGGGCTGCGCTTAATGCGATTTCTAATCACTGGTTCAAACTGTTCAAAGAAAATGGCTTAGCAGATAGCCACATTCTAGACATTCCTCACCCTTTTGTTTGGATTGTACAAAAAGCCAAACCTGTAAAAATCGAAGCCATCTGCCGCAAATACATCACGGGTTCGATGTGGCGCGCTTACGCAAATGGCGAGCGCGAGTTTTGTGGAATCCAACTTCCTGAAGGGTTAGAAAAAGACAAAGCACTGCCAGAGTTGCTCATGACCCCATCCACAAAAGGCATTCTAAAAGGCATTCCCGGTGTGCCAGAAGCGGACGACGTGAATATTACTCGTCAAAACATCGTAGACAACTACGAAGCATTTAACTTCTCAAGTGCCGACGATATCGCACTCTACGAAAAACTGCTGAAAGAAGGCTTTAACGTTATCAGCCAAGCGTTAGAAGAAATCGACCAAATCTTTGTCGATACCAAATTCGAATTTGGTTATGTTCATGATGCTGCTGGCAATGAAAAGCTGATTTACATGGATGAAGTGGGTACACCAGACTCGTCTCGTATATGGGATGCTAAAGAATACCAAGCAGGTCACATCGTAGAGAACTCAAAAGAAGGTTTCCGCCAGTTCCTACTTAACCACTTCCCTGACCCAGATATCTTGCTAAACAAAGAACGTATGCCAGAGCGCGAAGCACTCGCTCGTGATAATGCTTTACCCGTCGAATCTTTGATGGCGATTTCGAGCACCTACATTGGTATTGCCGAGAAGATTACAGGCAAGCCGATTCATTTGAGTGAGAATCCGAAAGCGGAAATCATCGAAGTTCTGAGCAAAGAATACGGATTGATTGACTAGCACTGTCGCTAGATTGCTAAACGCTTTCCAATAAAAAGTCCGCACTAGCTTGCGGACTTTTTTCGTATTAGGCTCAGTTTAGCCGATATTTAACGTAGTGCCATCTGTTGTAGAGGCTGACTTAGTCGTCACCTGATATGTTTTGTCTTTAATCGTTGATACGAAATACCAGGTCGACTCTGCTTTGTCGGGCGTAAAAGTAACGCGTATAAAGCCACGCTGTTTGATGTCTGCCCACTGTAATTCTGACACTAAGTGCGGCAACGTGTATTCCATTTGAGCGATCGCAACAGGATCTAACGCTAGGTAGGCCTCTAGCCCAGGGGAACTCACCGAGCTAGTCGCAAACTCTATCCCGATAGGATGCTTAGATACGTCTTTAAGCTCACTTGCCCATGCGTTGTGCGTATCTCCTGCCAAGCAGACAAAGTTACCACTGTTGGCTTTGGCCAGTTGATAAACTTTCTCTCGCTCAACGTAGTAACCATCCCATGCATCTAGGTTATACGGGAGAGAAATGGTATCTGAACTTGGGTCAGAGAGGTAACCCGTAATCGCAGAGTTTACTGCTAATAACGCCTCTGTTTTTTGTTCTTCAGTGGCAGTAAACAATTGAAACATAGCGGTCATAACCGAACTTGGCAGCTCCATACGAGACATTAACACTTGTTGCCCTAGCACATTCCAAGTTGCGTCGTGCGTACTGAACGCATCCATCAGCCAAGCGAGTTGGTCAGCGCCTAACAGCTCTCGGTCTTCACTGCGCGACTGAGCAACTAAACCGCCAATCGCTTCCATCGTTGGTGAGCTGAGCGAGAAGTAATCCAACGGTTTATCACGCCCCACAAGTCGCGTGTCGAGCATCATCAAATTGACTAAACTTCCAAACGAAAACTGACGGTAAATCAGCATATTTGAGAAAGTGTTTTCACGAACGGGCAACCATTCTGTCCACGCGGCAGCCGCAGCTGCACGACGATCATTAAAGCTGCCTTCCTCTTCTTGATGGTTTTCCGCACCATTTTTCCAAGTATCATTTGCAAGCTCATGGTCATCCCAGACAGCAATCATTGGTAGGCTCGCATGTAACGCTTGCAGATCAGCATCTTGGCGATATTGCGCATACCGTTTTCGGTAATCATCTAAGGTAATACATTCAGTGCCTTTGCTTGGCTCTCGCCCTAGTGCCTCAGCATCTTCACTAGCGTAGCCACCAGCACCATACTCATAAATGTAATCACCGAGATGAAGCACCACATCAAACGGGTCTTGTTCATGTTGATTTAAGATCTCTCGATACACATGGAAATAGCCTGCAGGATAGTTTGCACAAGAAACAACCGCCATGGATGCCTTTTCTACACCATCCTTTGGTAATGTTTGAGTTTGCCCGACTTCGCTAGTGACATCTCCAACCATGAATCGATAGTAGTAGCGAGAATTTGCGTTGAGATTTTGAACATCGACTTTTACCGTGAAATCTCGGCTCGTGTCTGTGGCAAAAGTGCCACTTTGCACGATATCAGTAAAATTTTCGTTAGATGAAACTTGCCAGCTTACATCTGCGTAGCTTGCTGAGGTCGTAACACGAGTCCAAATGATTACTTGTGTTTGAGTAGGATCTCCACTCGCCACTCCGTGCTCAAAGGTAACCGCAACAGATTCACTAGCATCGCTACCACAGCCCACCAGCCCGGTAACAATCGCCGTTGAAGAGGCAGCTTTCATAAAGTCTCGACGAGACAAAGACATATTGACTTCCTTTCTTATTGTGTTTGTTTTTATGCCCAAATGACGTGGTGACTCAATCATCCTTGTGTGCCAATAAGGGACGTTAATTCGAACTTACAGTACCAACCACTTAGTCGGTAATTTGTCCTAAAAACACAAAGTTAGAAGCTAGTTATGACAATTGCATTTCCAAACGTTACATTTTTGTTAATTTAAGTGCAAATACTCTATATTCATCACACTTCCAAGACCTGTGACAAAAACCTCAAAATAAAAAAGCGACCTACTTTGAGGTCGCTTTTCATTGCACTATTGTTAAGTGGTACATTGATGAAGTGGAAATGCTCAGCCTAAAACTTGATGTTAAGGACATCTTGTTCTGACGTGTCCACCTTCAACTGACTGCGAGATTCTATGTACTCGATTTGCTGAACATCGAGCGAATATGGCATAACGACTCGCAATTCGTTGATCCCTTCATGTTTAGCTAACTGGGTTAAGCGGACCAAATTGGATTCATCACTTTTACGAGAAGACATCGATTTTAATGCGGCATCCCACAACCGATCTTCAGGCTTGCTCAATTCCGCAATGTTCTGTTTCCACATCAAACCGAAAATAGGCGCGATGGTGGCAAATGCCTCTAAAAAGGTCCATTTTTTACTACCTGTCGCCCCTAAAAAGCTAGTGTAGTCGAATTCAATGCACGTCTTTCCTTGTTGATCCATTCTATGCCCCCGACACTCGAAAATGAGATATACCAAATATCGTTCAACTGTTTTGATATAGCAATGGGATATAAAACATTCGTCTTTTATGCCCTAATTTACATGCAAAAGGAAATATTAAAACCAGCTTTGTAACAACTGATGTACAGCTTCGCCATATATAAGCATTCAATTGATTAATATTTCAATTAAGAAACTAAAAACAACACGTAAGTAACGCTATCAATATGAAATCATTATAGATTCACCAAGAAAATATCAATTCTTGTCACAACGTCATCCACCTACCTACTTCACATCAATCACTCGACTGGCCTTTTTATACTGTATCTTCCAACCAGCCCAGCGTGGCAGCTCCCAGCGCTTCGGGTCTCCCTTACGGTTTCCCTCTCGATAAACGACCTGTACCAGCTTGCGAGACGCGTAATACTCAACATCCAGTTGGAGTTCTGGCAGCGAAAGTTCTAAAGGGTACTGCTCCGTGAAATCGTCGTATTCCCATTCCGGAACACCGTTAAATGTTAAGTCTTCCGGTTCAAACAACGCCATATCATCGACATTTTCGACGCCTAATGTTTCCAACTGATCCTTTAACCAGCTAGAAAATGTCAAGGAGGCTAAGTCGTTAACCTCTTCTCCTTCGACATTAAGGCCCAATGCGTTGTAGAGTTTCCAGTGTTGGATTTGTTGTTTTCTTTGAGAAGCAAAACCTGGTAACAGTGTCTCATCTTCTATCATTTCGACAATAGACTGAACAGCAACATCACCTTGTAACGCTTGGTGTTCAGAACAGACTGTTCGCCCGGCGTAGACCAAATGCATCGTTGCTCTTGGGGTCTCCTCTTCATAATTCGTCTCGCCTTGTTGCCACTCCCCAAATTCAAGTTCGCGTAACAACGTCAGCGGGATAGGCATCATGACCGATGCGAGGTTCAGTGTTTGCTTAACGCCTCGTCCTGGCACGCTATGGCTATCTAGCACGATGGCCGCTTCTTCTTTATCAGGAAAGCGACTGTTACGCCCAACCAGCATTTCGGCAACACCATTTCCCAATGCATCTCTTCGACGAGTTCGTCGGACAAACACAAGCTCAGGGTGCAATGAGGCGATGGAGGAAAAGAGCGCTTCACGTTTATATCGAGAGGCAACGTCAAGTTCCGGTAATTCAAATACTTCTCGCATTTGTTTCGCTAAACCTTGTGCCTCTTCGAGTGCGCTGGCATCAATGACAATACCAGGGAGTAGCTCCCCCCGAACCAAACGGATTAGCAAAGAGGCATCACATCCGTATGGCTCCTCTTGAGATAGAAGCTCAGCGACTTCACCACTTTGTCGCTGATAGAGTTGAGCAGGCACAGATAATGCTGCTGCCAAGTCAATCATTGCTTCCTTCTCTGTCTTCGCTTGAATTCTGGTAACGAGATCGGCAAACAGTGCATCAATAGGTAGTGGGTATACTTTTCTCCCGTGCTTCGTGACATTGCCGCCTTCATCAATCGCTTCCATGGACAACAAGGTTAAATGAGATGCCTCTAGCGACTTTGGGGGAATTGAGTCGAGAAAATCGAGTGTTGAGAGACGATACCCACAACAAGCTGCTGCCAGCATGGGCTCGACGAGCTCTTCTCTGTGTAATTCTGGAGGTGTCACCAACTCTAAAGGCGCGTGCTCACCATATAGACGAATACAAGCCCCTTCGGCAACGCGACCTGCTCGCCCCATTCGCTGCGCGGCACTGGCCTTAGAAATGTTGGTTAGCGTCAGTGCTGTACGTCCATTTCGTTGTACAGTTCTGCGCTCTAAGCCGCTATCAATGACAACTCGGATGTTAGGTATCGTTAAGGAGGTTTCCGCAACATTGGTTGCCAATACGACTTTTCGTTGTTTTTGCGTAGTTAACGCGCGGTGCCGTTCTTCATCACTAACCGAGGCATGAAGTTTGACCACCATGACTTCGCCGCAACTTTGTAGCATCTGAGCACATTGGGTGATCTCTTTGCGTCCAGGCAGGAAAACAAGAATATCGCCATCTTCATCTTCCAATGCTTCTTTTACCGCTCTGAAAACCTCTTGTTCACATCCCTTCTTATTCGGTAAATAACGGCTGTCTAAAGAACGATGTGTCACCGTGACTGGAAAGCAACGCCCTTCAGATCGCAGACGCTTCGCATTCAGGTAACGCGCTAGCTTTTCGCCCTCCAGCGTAGCGGAAGTGACGATCAACCGATGTTGATTTTCTTGCTTCAAAATTGCGGTTAATAGATCAATATCCCAGCGTCGCTCGTGAAATTCGTCCACTATCACGATATCGAAGCCTGCTAGCTTGTTTTCCGCAAACCAACGCAGTGCGACTCCCGGAGTCACAAATACAACTTCGGTTTTTTCATCAAAGTAGGCATGAAGCTTGATCGCGTAACCGACTTTGCGACCTATTGGCTCACCAGATTGCTCCGCAAGATATTCAGCCAACGAGGTACAAGCAATTCGACGTGGTTCAATAACCAGCACGCGTCCGTGTTTTGCCGCCCACATAGGCAAACGGGTAGATTTACCTGACCCGGTTTCGGCTTCCACCACGAGATGGTTTTGGTTCACATGTTGGTCAAACTCAGCTTGCAGGCTGTCGATAGGTAGTTGAAACATAGAAATTGGATTTGATTTGATGATGCAGAACATTATACCCAAGTAAAAAAATCCTGCTTTAGGTATCTCTAAACAACCAATATTGCCGATATTTTCGGCGGTATCTGAGTTTTTTTGCGACATTACATTGATGTGCATCAACGCATGTTTACAACTAAATGGTGAACCCGTTAAAATTTGGTGCGCATCCTTCAACCCTACATAAGGCACCCAATGAACAACGATAAACGCCCACTATATATTCCATATGCGGGTCCGGCTCTTTTAGCAACCCCTCTTTTGAACAAAGGCAGTGCATTCTCTGCTGAAGAACGTAGTTCATTCAACTTAGAAGGCTTGCTTCCAGAGTCTACCGAAACAATCCAAGAGCAGGTGGAACGTGCCTACCAGCAATACAAGAGTTTCGAAAGCGATATGGATAAGCACATTTATCTGCGTAATATCCAAGACACCAACGAAACACTGTATTACCGCCTAGTGCAAAACCACATTTCTGAGATGATGCCTATCATCTACACGCCAACTGTCGGCGCAGCATGTGAAAACTTCTCTAACATTTACCGCCGTGGTCGTGGTCTATTCATTTCATATCCGAACCGTGACCGTATTGACGACTTGCTGAATAATGCAGCAAACCACAACGTTAAAGTGATTGTTGTGACAGATGGTGAACGTATCCTTGGCTTGGGTGACCAAGGTATCGGCGGCATGGGTATTCCTATTGGTAAACTGTCACTTTATACCGCGTGTGGTGGTATCAGCCCTGCTTACACGCTACCAATCGTGCTTGATGTGGGTACCAATAACCCGCAACGTTTAGCTGATCCGATGTACATGGGTTGGCGTCACCCTCGTATTACGGGTGCAGAATACGATGCATTTGTAGAAGAGTTTATTCAAGCAGTACAGCGCCGTTGGCCTGATGCCTTGATCCAGTTCGAAGACTTTGCTCAGAAAAATGCGATGCCTCTTCTTGAGCGTTACAAAGATCGCGTGTGCTGCTTCAATGATGATATTCAAGGCACGGCGGCCGTTACTGTTGGCTCTCTACTTGCAGCCTGTAAAGCAGCAGGCACTCAGCTGTCTAAGCAGCGTATCACCTTCTTGGGCGCTGGCTCTGCTGGTTGCGGTATCGCAGAAGCGATCATCGCACAAATGGTATCGGAAGGGATTTCTGACGAGCAAGCTCGCTCTCAAGTTTACATGGTTGACCGTTGGGGTCTGTTACAAGAAGGCATGCCTAACCTTCTTGATTTCCAACAACGCCTGGTGCAGAAACATACCAATACGAAAGAGTGGGAAAATGAAGGAAATGGCTTCTCACTCCTCGACGTTATGCGTAACGCCAAACCAACGGTACTAATTGGTGTTTCTGGTGCTCCTGGCCTATTTAGCCAAGAAGTCATCGAAGAAATGCATAAACACTGTAAGCGTCCGATTGTCTTCCCACTGTCAAACCCAACAAGCCGCGTAGAAGCAACACCGAACGACATCATTCGTTGGACAAATGGTGAAGCACTGGTTGCAACAGGTAGCCCATTTGAGCCTGTGGTTCATGAAGGTCGCACTTACCCTATTGCCCAATGTAACAACAGCTACATCTTCCCTGGCATTGGCCTTGGTGTACTTGCTGTAAACGCAAAACGTGTCACCGACGAGATGCTAATGGAATCAAGCCGTGCGCTCGCAACATGCTCTCCTCTAGCAATCAACGGTCGTGGTGCGCTACTTCCACCGTTGGAAGAGATCCACTCGGTATCGAAAAAGATCGCGTTTGCTGTTGGTAAGAAGGCAATCGAGCAAGGTGTGGCGTTAGAAATTACTGATGAAGCATTGAACGTGGCGATTGAACAATCGTTCTGGCAGCCAGTTTACCGTCGCTACAAACGCACTGCGTTTTAAGCTTGAGACATTTCGTTTAATAATTAGCCCCTACCATGTAGGGGCTTTTATTTTTTTATCATCCTAACCAGATTTTGGCATAAATGGGCTTCTCTCTTTTTGTTTCTATCAGATATGATGAGAACTACATTTTTAGTTAAGGATATAAAACGTTTTGTTGTTTTCTCGCATAAGATCAAAGTGGAAGCTGAAATTTTCCTGGAAGCGACTTGCTTTGATTTTGTCGATCTCTGTACTTAGTCTGCTTGTTTCTGTTATTGCCATCGACCGGTGGGTGGTTTTACAAGCCAAAGAAAGCATTTTCACTGAATACGAACAAATACCTCAACATGAGGTTGCTGTGGTTCTCGGTACCAGTAAATACATCGGTAAGATCCTCAACACTTACTACACTCATCGCATTAATGCAGCGATTGAGCTTTACAACCAAGGCAAAGTAAAACAGTTTTTATTGAGTGGCGATAACGCCCATCGCTCCTACAACGAACCGTGGACGATGAAACGCGACTTACTTAAAGCCGGCGTGCCTGAGGAAGTGATTCACCTTGATTATGCTGGCTTTCGTACTCTAGATTCGATTGTGAGGGCGAAAAAGATTTTTGCTTCGGAGCGCTTTCTGATTGTGACTCAGCGCTTTCATTGTGAGCGAGCGCTGTTTATTGCCGATGCTTACAACATTGATGCGCAGTGTCTTGCGGTAGCAGGACCTACGACAAACAAACAAAAAACATCAATGCGTATTCGAGAGTTGCTCGCCCGTGTGAAAGCCTTTTTAGACCTCTACATTATTAATACGCAGCCCAAGTTTCTTGGTCCTCAAGAACCTATCGTTGCAGTAAAAGAGCCTGAAAAAATCTCTAATGAGCCTCTGCAAGTTCCCGTCGAATAGAGTAACAACGCAGCTCACAAGGCTAATAACATTTCTATAAAACAAATGGGTAGTTTTCTACCCATTTCCAATTCTCAACATCACATTTTCTAATTTGCTCTACGATTCAGGCAAAACTCTTTTTTGCATTCCAAGTAACATTTAATCAATAAATAACTACAAGTCAGTTACTTTGCCATAAAAAAACCGACAAAAGGCAATGCAAAAGGAGCACTACCCATGACCGCACTCGCTGTGACATTGAAGAACTGGTTCTTCACTCGCAACAGCATGATTTTGAACGCGAATATCGTATTGTTCATTATCTTGTTTAATACCCTACCCTTTGAGCCACAAGTAGTAACTGGCCTAAGCATCTTAGTTTTTGTTGCTATTCTTTGGCTAACCGAAGCGATTCACGTCAGCATAACCGCGCTGCTTATACCATTACTTGCGGTATTTTTAGGCGTGTTTAACACTCAGACCGCGCTGAACAACTTCTCCAACTCCATCATCTTTCTATTCTTAGGTGGTTTTGCACTTGCTGCGGCTTTGCATAAACAGAAGTTAGACCAAGCTATTGCTGATAAAGTGCTGTTACTCGCACGAGGCAAAATGTCTGTCGCTGTATTCATGCTATTTGGTGTTAGTGCTGGCCTGTCGATGTGGATTTCAAACACCGCCACTGCCGCTATGATGCTGCCCCTTGTACTGGGTGTGATGACAAAGCTAGACGCGAAGAAAAATCACAATACCTTTTTGTTTGTTCTGCTCGGCATCGCTTACAGCGCTTCGATTGGTGGTATTGCAACGCTGGTTGGTAGCCCACCAAACGCCATTGCAGCAGCTGAAGTCGGCCTAAGTTTTACTGAGTGGATGAAGCTCGGTGTGCCTATCTCATTAGTACTAATGCCAATCGCTATTCTCGTTTTGTACACCATGACTAAGCCTGACCTTAGCCACAAGTTTGACCTTGACCATCAACCAGTCGAGTGGACAAACGGCAAAATGATTACGCTGGCGATTTTCTTACTGACGGTCACGTTGTGGATTTTCAGTAAGCCTATTAACGCTATGCTAGGTGGCTTCGCTAAGTTCGATACCCTTGTCGCAATAGGTGCGATCCTTCTGCTTGGGGCTTCTCGCGCCGTCGAGTGGAAAGATATTGAGAAAACAACCGACTGGGGTGTGTTAATCCTATTTGGTGGTGGTATCTGTTTGAGCAACGTTCTAAAAGCAACCGGAACAAGCGTATTTTTGGCTCATAGCTTGTCAGGCTTCCTTGAGCAAGCCGGTATTCTCCTAACGATTCTTGCAGTGGTTGCTTTTGTTGTCTTCTTGACTGAGTTTGCAAGTAACACCGCTAGTGCTGCACTGCTGGTCCCTGTATTTGCAACCATCGCAGAGGCCTTAGGCATGTCTCCGGTCATTCTCTCTGCATTAATTGCCGTCGCTGCATCTTGTGCATTTATGTTACCTGTTGCAACACCTCCAAACGCGATTGTGTTCGGTACGGGTCATATCAAGCAAAAAGAAATGATGCGAATTGGTTTCGTCTTAAACATTGCCTGTATTGCTGCACTAACGCTTTTCGCTTGGTTGTTCTGGTAAAAACAGCAAGTTCGATTAGCACTACACTGCTGCTCACGGTAATCACATCGATGACCCAAACTTCCCCCTAAGTGGCGTTCAGCAGTTTCCCTCTTGGTGGCCAGTTGGCCACCTTTTTTTATTCCTTTGAGTGACGAATCGTTAGGCTTGCTTCTTTTCGCAGGCAAGCAAACCATAATGAACCTCGACCCGGTTACGACCATTGCGCTTCGCTTGATAGAGCACTTCATCTGCTCTCGCCATGGTTTCTGAGACGCGTTCATTTTGCATTTGGGCGACGCCAATGCTGCATGTTAATGATTCACCGTGTACCCACAAATGACTCTCCACATTTTTGCGAATCATTTCCGACTTCTTCACAGCTTGATCAATATTGGTGTCAGGGCAAAATACAACAAATTCTTCTCCCCCCCAACGAACAAGTCGGTCATCTGGGTAGATGGAACTTGCCACCACCATGACAAATTCGCGCAATATGTCATCCCCCATTTGGTGCCCAAATTTGTCATTCACCTTCTTAAATTTATCCAAATCCATATAAAGGATACTGAATGTACTATGCCCCCAGCGAACTTGCCGTGATTGCTGCTCAAGCCAGTGCTGAACTGCGTGACGGTTCATCGCTCCCGTCAACGCATCGCGATGCGCCAACTCTGCAAACTCATAGTTTTGAGCTCGCAACGTACCATTCACCTTCTCTAAATGACGATGACGTTTTTTCGCTTTTTCATAAGCGACTCGATTTTTTCGTAATTCGTGCAGCGAAAATGCCAGTCCAAGCGCCATCCAAGAGAGTAAGAGCGCATACAGTAACGTTTCTTGTGCAAGGTAAGCGCCTTCAAACTCAATTTTATCAATCACAATTTTGTGCTCGCCAAGTGCCGCACCAGATCCGGTCGCGATATCAATACGTGTGATGTTTGAAAATTCAGGTGCAGAGTGTTCAATCGCGACTTTGTTGTCTACTAACCACCACGTCATCACCTGTAAATTTTTAATCGGAATTTCGATGATATCGTTTGAACCGGACGGAGAAAACTGCATGCCATTGTATTTAATCGTGTACTCGTCGTCTGGTTTGGAATACTCAGGGTTATAGTTGCGCAGATATAAACGCAAATCATGGCTCGGATTGGGCCCCACCCCCGCCTCTTCATATCTCACTTTCAATCGAATCGTATGGTAGTTGGAAAGGTCAATCCCCTGTGTTGGCGTTGTGGAATCGGTATAAACAGAGATTCCGCAATAAGGCCAAGCATACGAGCTTTGCTTTAAGTCACAACTGAGAACTAGGCTTTGCTTATCGTAAATAATATCAGCCTCACTCAAGCCACCTTCGCTGGCGTCTTTAGTCGCATAGATATTGAAATGTTCTGGTGTAATGGTCAGCTTTCGTGTATCGCCAAGAACACTATACAGCGCAACCAAACTAATAGTGCAAATAGAGAGGGCAAAGATAAATTTATGGATCCACTTCATGGGCGAGTGACCTGCTCAGCTTATATACAACACAATGTACTCAATGATTTTTTCGAACTTCAAACAAAGTCATTTATCAAGAAACAAAATTACTTTTAGTCTTCGTTCTTACTTTCGATACATGGTAACGTGTTTTGAACCGTTATCACGTTTTTAAATCTCTCAAAAATGCGGTTCACTTGTTATTTGCGAAGCATTTCACAGCCGTATTTCCTAACCCATGAAGGCCAGTGCATAACATTTCAGAGCGATACATTTCGCTTTAATGTGTCTGTCAACCCTGCATCTCATCACCACTTCGGATATACTGTGCAAAAACACAATAATGAGTAATGTCATGTCATTAATTGCAACTGGTACGCTAAATAAAATGCGTGCATCTCTGGACGGTGCTGTCAGTTACCGTCTACCTGTTGGTGAGGAAGAAATTGATCTATCGCCGTTTCTGGGTAAAACGCTCACACTGACTCACACGGGCAATATTTTTTGTTGCTCATGTGGTAAGAAAACGAAAAAGAGTTATTCGCAAGGCCATTGTTTTGTCTGTATGAAAAAGCTAGCAAGCTGCGATATGTGCATCATGAAACCAGAGACTTGTCACTACGACCAAGGGACTTGTCGCGAGCCACAATGGGGCGAAGAGAACTGCATGGTGGATCACTTTGTCTACCTATCCAATACATCCAGCTTAAAAGTTGGTATCACTCGTCATACGCAAATCCCAACTCGTTGGATTGATCAAGGTGCGACTCAGGGTTTGCCAATTTTTAAGGTAAAAACTCGCCATATCTCCGGTTTAATTGAAGTTGAACTGGCGAAACATATCGCAGATAAAACCAATTGGCGCACACTGCTGAAAGGCGACGGTGAACCAATGGCACTGCAAGATCGTTTTGCTGAGCTATTACCTTTAGTCGAAGATAAGATTGCTGAGATAAAACAGCAATTCGGTGAAGATGCAATTGAAATATTAAGCGAAAGCATTACCGACCTTAGCTATCCGGTGCAACAGCACCCAACTAAGATCACCTCGCATAATTTCGATAAAAACCCGGTTGTTACTGGCACTTTGCAAGGCATCAAAGGTCAATACCTCATTTTTGACACTGGCGTGATCAACGTAAGAAAATTCACTTCCTATGAAGTGGAAGTAAGCGCCTAGTTTCGTATGTAGCTGGTTTATTGAAATAAAAACGAAAAAGCTCGAGTTTGACTCGAGCTTTTGTTTTTCTATCAGGAAGATATGATCAGTTACGCATCAAGGATGTTTTCTAGTACATCGAACAACATATCGACTTCTTCTATTGTGTTGTAATGCATGCAACCAATTCGTACTACACCACCCGACTCTTCTAGACCAAGTTGACGAACTAAACCCAGCGCATAAAAGTGGCCGTTCCAAACACAGATGTTGTGTTCACCCAGCGTTTTCGCGATGAATTCTGGAGAATATAGGTCGAATGTTAGCGCAAAAGTTGGTGTGCGGAGTTGGCTATCTTCTTTCGCAATGCCAAATAGATTGACACCATCTAGTGCACTCAGACGCTGTAAGAAACGCTCACTCAAGCGTTGCTCATGTTGTTCATACAATTGGTAACTTTGCTCCAATCGTTGACGAAGAGGTAAACCGGCTTCACCAAATTGAGCCAGATACTCAACCGCAGCAACGACACCAGCAAGACCTTCAAAACTTTGCGTCCCCGTTTCAAATCGGCCTGGGCCAATATTGGTTGCAGGCTCGACTTTGTACGGACGAATACTGTGCAGCCACTGATCGGCAATGTAAGCAATACCAACGTGCGGGCCGAAAAACTTGTAAACAGAGCACGCTAAAAAGTCACAACCCAACGCTTGAACATCAACCAAGTGATGCGGCGCGTAATGAACGGCATCCACATAAACTTGTGCCCCGACGTTGTGCGCCATGCTTACTACTCGCTGCACATCCACGATAGAACCAGTCGTATTCGATGCATAGGTCACCGCTACAAGGCGCGTTTTATCAGAAAGAAGACTGCTTAAATGCTCCAAGTCCAACGTACAATCATCTTCGTTGATACGAACCTGATGAACCGTAACGCCTTGATCTTCTGCCGCTTGTTGCCAGCTGGACACATTCGAATAGTGGTCCAAAGCAGAAACAATGATCTCATCTCCCTCTTGCCAATCTCGGCTAATCGCACGACTAAGCTGAAAGGTTAACGATGTCATGTTCGCACCGAAGACGATATTGCCAGATGACGGCGCGTTAAGCAGAGCTTGCGCTGACTCGCGTGCATTTTGCATCACGTCAACCGTCTTTTGGCTAGAAAAATAATGCCCGCCTAAGTTGGCGTTGAAACGACCTAAATACCCCACCATGCTATCTAGAACCGATTGAGGTACCTGTGACCCGCCTGGACCATCAAAAAACGTCACAGGTTTGTCGTTATGGTATTGAGCGAGTGCCGGAAACTGCTCTCTGATCAGATTAAGATTGAAGTTCATTGCGCTTATCCGTAGCCGTGAGTACAAACACATCCATATGACCCGCTTCATCATCAATGACAGAACGGATTGGGCACGCGTTGTGCCACAGTTTACTGTCTGCCAATATTGCAACCTCACCCGTTTCTAACACCTTACGGAAAAATGGGGCTTGGTTATGACTGCTGTACAGCATGATGTCGCCACCAATGATGTTATGACGTCCCACGCCAACCATTGCAATGTGATCAAAACCGTCTTGGTGTACACCTTCAGGTGCCACTTGAGTTTCTTCTTCTAGCGCTGTGATTCGGATTTGGTGAATTTCTATTTCCTGGCCGTTAGGCAGATGATTCGCATTGACAAACAATTCGCACATTTCTCGGAAACCATCACTGGTGAGAATATCCTTCTCAATCGGCTCAAATTGTCTTACAACATCACCTTGGAATCGGTTGATATCAGACGATTGAACAAAGCTGTTTTTGTTTAAGTCAATGACTTTGCCATTATCAAAACCAACCACAGAATAACGTCTTAGTCGATACTGACCATCTGCATGCTCGGTACGAGGCAGTTCTTCAAACGATGGGGAAAGCTGCTCAATTGCTGCCATGCTGAGCTGTGTTAAATGCAAAGTATTCTCACGTGAATGTAACATCATTGTCTCCTTTAATGAGGCACATTAATTAACATTTAATTTACACACTAGGTTACGCAAATATTCTGCAATTGCCAGCTTTTAACGTTGATAGCTTCAACAAAATAACAAAAACAACATAATAGACCAATCCAAAGCACAAATACAGAACCATGTTTCAGTTTTGCGCTTTGGCGATATTTGAAACTAGACTTCTCTACTACGAATAGAATTTTATGCTAGAAGTCAACGTTCTTTATCAATCTTTAGTGGGTTCTAATCTATAACCAATTATTCGATCACAATCGTTGTTTATGCTTTTAAAGCACTAAGAATTTCCATACAATCGAGAGAAATGTTCAGCCCTTTTTGGAGCCATAATGAGCGACGTAAAACATTGTAAACTATTAATTCTTGGTTCTGGTCCAGCAGGATACACAGCTGCCGTCTACGCAGCGCGTGCCAACCTAAACCCTGTGCTTGTGACGGGAATGCAACAAGGTGGTCAGCTAACCACCACTACTGAAGTTGAAAACTGGCCCGGCGACGCTGAAGGTCTGACAGGTCCTGCATTGATGGATCGCATGAAAGAGCACGCCGAGCGTTTCGAAACTGAAATCGTGTTTGATCACATCAACGAAGTAGAACTATCACAACGCCCATTTCGTTTAAAAGGCGATTCTGGCGAGTACACATGTGACGCATTGATTATTTCTACAGGTGCATCAGCAAAATACCTTGGCCTTGAGTCTGAAGAAGCATTTAAAGGTCGCGGCGTTTCTGCTTGTGCAACCTGTGACGGTTTCTTCTACCGTAATCAGAAAGTTGCAGTTGTGGGCGGTGGTAACACTGCTGTTGAGGAAGCACTTTACCTATCTAACATTGCGTCAGAAGTTCACCTGATCCACCGCCGCGATTCATTCCGTGCAGAGAAGATCCTTGTGAAACGTCTGATGGATAAAGTTGAAAGCGGTAATATCGTTCTTCATACCGATCGAACTCTCGATGAAGTACTTGGCGACGACATGGGCGTAACTGGCGTTCGTATTAAAGACGTCAACACAGGTGCGACTGAAGACCTTGAAGTGATGGGGGCGTTTATTGCGATCGGCCACCAGCCAAACACACAAATCTTTGAAGGCCAAGTAGACATGAAAGATGGCTACATCATCGTTAAGTCTGGCCTAGAAGGCAACGCGACACAAACTAGCATTGAAGGTGTATTTGCAGCAGGCGACGTTATGGACCATAACTACCGTCAAGCTATCACATCTGCAGGTACAGGTTGTATGGCGGCATTAGATGCTGAGCGTTTCTTAGACTCACTTGGTGACAAATAACTTTTCACATTTGTGTCATATCCTTAAAGCCCAGCGGTATTCCCGCTGGGTTTTCTTTTGTATACTACCGCCTCATTAAAACAATTATCATTAAGCCTTCACGATGGATAAGAAAAAGCAAAGCAGCTTGAATAAGTGGCTGAAGCAACAAAGTAAGTTAGCCAAGCGCTGGCTTATGATTGCGATAGGCCTAGGCGTACTTTCAAGCGTGTTTTTATTGGCTCAAGCAGCCCTGCTCGCCTCCATTCTGCACCAGTTAATCATTGACCAAGTCGACAAAGCCGACCTCATTTGGCATTTTGTTGGGCTTGGTGGCACGGTTATCGGTCGAGCTGCTTGTACCTGGGGTCGAGAGCTTGCCGGTTACCGTTGCGGTGAGCAAATTCGAGTTTATATTCGCCAACTCATTTTAGATAAAGTTCATAAACTTGGGCCAGCTTACATCAAAGGCAAACCTGCCGGTAGCTGGGCGACGCTCATCTTAGAGCAGGTAGAAGATATGCAAGATTTCTTCTCTCGCTACTTGCCTCAGATGTCATTATCGGTATTAGTGCCTTTCATTATTTTGGTTGTCGTATTCCCAGTAAACTGGGCGGCAGGCTTGATCTTCCTCGTCACAGCACCACTAGTGCCTATTTTCATGGCACTGGTTGGGATGAAAGCCGCAGAAGCAAACCGTAAAAACTTTAAAGCGATGCAGCGTTTGTCCGGTCACTTTTATGACCGCTTGCAAGCAATGACGACCATTCGCTTATTCGATAGAACAAAATCTGAAACTGAAACTCTGAAGGGTGCTTCGGAAGTCTTTCGTACTCGCACCATGGACGTTCTGAAAATCGCGTTTCTATCTTCAGCAGTTTTAGAGTTTTTCACTTCCATTTCTATTGCAATTACCGCCGTCTACTTTGGCTTTAGTTATATCGGAGAGCTCGATTTCGGCTACTACGGCACTGGTGTTACGCTGTTTGCTGGTTTGTTCATTCTGATTCTTGCGCCAGAGTTTTATCAGCCATTACGTGATTTGGGCACGTTCTATCATGCGAAACAGCAAGCGGTTGGCGCAGCAGAAAGCATTGTCGAGTTTCTGGATTTGGAAGTCGATCAAATCAAAGATGGTACCCAAGCGTTAGATAAAAACAGCCCTATCCATATTGAAGCGGACGAGCTAACCATTTTTAGCCCGGAAGGTAAGCAGCTCGCGGGTCCCCTATCCTTCTCTCTTGAAGCCAACAAAAGTACGGCTTTAGTTGGACCAAGTGGCGCAGGTAAAACAAGCTTGGTAAACACCATCCTCGGTTTCATGCCTTATCAAGGTAGCTTGAAGATTAATGGTTGTGAATTGTCACAACTGGATCTCGCCACATGGCGAGAGGCCGTAAGCTGGATTGGTCAAAACCCAATGCTATTACATGGCAGCATTCGAGATAACGTCACGTTAGGCAAACACAACATTCAAGATGCAGACGTTCATTCTGTTTTGAATGACTCTCATGCTGCTGAATTTGTTGAAATGCATGGGTTGGATTACCCGATATCTGACCGCTCTGGTGGTTTATCCGTCGGCCAAGCCCAGCGTTTAGCGTTGGCTCGCGCTATGCTACAAAATGGTCGTTTTTGGTTATTAGATGAACCGACCGCAAGCTTAGATGCTCGTAGTGAAAAACTCGTCATGGAAGGCATTAACAAGTACGCACATGCCACAACGAATTTGATGATTACTCACCAGTTGGCGCCTTTACAAAGCGTATCGCAAATTCTTGTTATGCAGGACGGCCTGATTGTTCAACGTGGTGATTACGACACACTGTCGACAGAAGATGGCTTATTTAAAGACATGTTGGAAGCGAACCTCGCACAACGTGAAACAGACAAGGGGAACTTAGATGCGTGATTTACTCCCTTATCTAAAACTCTATAAGAAACATTGGTTTGGTCTTTCTCTAGGTATGCTATTGGCATTTCTGACCTTAGCTGCATCTATTGGCTTATTAACGCTATCGGGTTGGTTTATTTCAGCCGCAGCGGTGGCAGGCTTGACGGTTGCTCGTGAGACCTTCAACTACATGTTACCAGGTGCCGGGGTACGCGGCGCTGCAATGGCTCGAACCGCAGGTCGATGGGGAGAACGTGTCGTCAGCCACAATGCGACGTTCAAGTTACTTACCGATCTACGTATCTTCTTCTTTAAGAAACTTGCACCACTGATTCCGGGTCGTGTCTCTACGATGCGTGATGCTGATCTGCTCAACCGCCTAGTGGCGGACGTTGACGCGATGGATCACGTTTATCTTCGACTTATCAGCCCTGTCGTGATTGGCATTTTTGGCATATTGAGTTTAACGGCTGTCCTGGCGTTCTTTGATTGGCATCTCGCGCTGCTGCTTGGCTCGATTCTTACCGTCATGTTGTTTGTATGGCCAGTGTTGTTCTATAAACTTGGTAAAAGTAATGGCGAGAATCTCACTCATCATAAAGCGCAATTGCGAGTGGTGACTCTGGACTGGCTTCAAGGATACAGCGAACTGAGTATCTTTGGAGCAGAAGAGCGTTATCGCAATCTCATTCTAGAGAAGCAAAAGCAGCTTTTGTCTAATCAGTTTGTGAACGCGAATTTAACGGGCATGGCTTCAGGCCTGCTTATGCTTGTGAACGGTCTTACACTGGTTGTGATGCTTTGGTTTGCTGCAGACGGCGTAGGAGGTCGTGCTCCTGATCCTTGGATTGCGTTGTTTGCATTTGCAACGATGGCAAGTTTTGAAATTTTGATGCCTATTGCGGGCGCGTTCCAGTACCTGGGTCAAACGTTGACTTCTGCTCGTCGTTTAAATGAAGTAATTTTGGCTGAACCTGACGTTGTCTTCCCTGAGCAATCAAAATATAAAGACACAACGTCAGACATTGAATTCGACAACATTGACTTCACTTACCCTGACGGTCAGCAAAAGGTGCTGAAAGACTTGTCACTCTCACTACCGTTGGGCACTAAAACAGCGATTGTAGGTCAAACAGGTTCAGGTAAATCAACACTGATTCAGCTTCTTTGTCGCTACTGGGATGTAAACCAAGGTGAAGTTCGAATCGGTGGTACAAAGCTGCAAGATTGGAGCGAGTCTGACCTGCGAGAAGCAATGACAGTGGTAAGTCAACGCGTTGATGTACTGAATGGAACACTGCGTGACAACTTACTTATGGCCGCTCCAGAAGCAAGTGATGAGCGACTGTCTGAGATTCTTCAAAAAGTCGAACTTGGTGGCCTTCTTGAGGCTCCAGGGTTAGATGCTTGGTTAGGCGACGGTGGTCGTCAGTTATCTGGTGGTGAGAAACGCCGAATCGGTATCGCTCGCGCATTGCTACGTGATGCCCCAATCCTACTCTTAGATGAACCGACTGAAGGCCTCGATAAGCGTACGGAACAAAAAGTGATGGCGCTTTTCAATGAGCACTTTGCTAATAAGACAGTGGTATTCATTACACACCGACTTATAGAATTAGAAAACATGGATAGCATCTGTTTGATGGAACAAGGTGAGATCATCGAGCAAGGCGATCATCCAACGCTACTCGCTCAGAAAGGTCGTTACTACCAGCTATTACAGTCTCTATAATTCGATATTCTGTGACGAGAAGGGCTCATCAAACGATGGACCCTTTTGCTATTCCTGTATTGTCAATTGTCTAGTTAAGTACGTATACAGGGCTGATTTACCGACCTGATTTTTTGAGATAAGCCGCCATTTCATCTTCCGGAACCATGCCTCCACCTGTTGCCCAAACAAGATGCGTGGCGTTTCTGAGTTTTTCTTCGTCAAATTGCACTCGAGACTGATAAGCATGATTATTCGAGACATGCACTACCCCAACCATACCAGCTAATGCAGAAGGCTCTAGGTTAATGCCTTCGAGTTCACTTAACTCACCCAAGTGGTGATACATACGAGCATCATCAATGGTGTAAAAGCCATCAATTAGCCTTTCCATCGCTCTACCGACAAATCCCGACGCACGCCCTACTGCCAAACCATCAGCGGCAGTTATGTTGTCGATACCCAAATCTTGTACCGCAATCTCGTCATGCAAGCCGGTATGCACGCCCAACAACATGCACGGAGAGTGTGTTGGCTCTGCGAAAATACAATGAACATGATCACCAAACGCGACTTTCAAACCAAATGCCACGCCACCAGGCCCACCGCCAACACCACAGGGTAGATAAACAAACAGCGGATGATGCTCATCAACCACGATTCCCAAGTCATCAAACTGCTGCTTAAGACGCTCACCCGCAACAGAGTAACCTAGAAACAACGTCTGCGAGTTTTCATCATCAATAAAGAAGCAGTTAGGGTCTTGCTCAGCTTCTTTACGACCTTGCTCAACGGCAACACCATAGTCTTGCTGGTACTCCACCACTTTGACGCCATGTGATCGGAGCTTATTTTTCTTCCACTCACGCGCATCAGAAGACATGTGAACCGAGACTGAAAAACCAAGCTTTGCACTCATGATGCCAATGGACATACCGAGGTTACCCGTTGACCCAACCGCAATACTGTACTGCTTAAAAAACTGCCGAAACTCATTGCTGAACAATTTGCTGTAATCATCGGTTTCGCAGAGTAAGCCAGCTTCAAACGCCAACTTTTCTGCATGGGTGAGCACTTCATAAATGCCACCTCTCGCTTTGATAGAACCAGAAATTGGCAGATGGCTGTCCTTTTTAAGCATTAAACGACCCAATATTGGCGTGTCGTATTGCTGCTCCAAACGCACTTTCATCTTGGGAACATCCACCACAGAAGACTCAATGATGCCATGCGAAGCTTCCGTTTCGGGAAACGCTTTCATCAAATAAGGCGCAAATCGTGCTAGCCGTTCACTCGCAGCTTGAATATCTTTCTCATCTAGCCTCACATAGGGCAAACCTTCTGCTAAAGAGGTTATGTTTGGGTTAAACCAGCAGACCTCTTCAAGATCAATAAGTGGCGCCAAGAGTGGGAACTGCTTGATCAGCGCTTCAATATTCGCCTTGGTCATTTTACCTTCCTGGAGTGATGTGAGTTGAGATAAACAAAAGCGCCGCAATTGCGACGCTTTAATGAATAACAGTGAATTTGATTTTATGCGTAGTTTTTCTCAAACTCTTGCATAAAATCGACTAACGCTTGTACACCTTCTAACGGCATGGCGTTATAAATGGAAGCTCGCATACCACCAACGGCTCGGTGCCCTTTTAGTGATTTCAGCCCTTTGGCATCTGCTAGTTCAAGGAACGTCGCATCCAGTTCAGGTTTCGCAAGTTGGAATGGCACATTCATCAAAGAACGGTTTGCTGAGTGCACGCCATTACGGTAGAAATCAGACTGATCGATGTAATCATACAGTAGTGCGGCTTTAGCGCGGTTCACTTGCTCGATCGCTTTTACCCCACCCTGCGCCTTCAACCATTTGAAAACAAGACCAGACAGGTACCATGCAAAGGTTGGTGGCGTGTTGAACATTGATTCTTTCTCAGCCAGAACAGTGTAATCCAAGATACTTGGCAGTACCTGCTTCGCCATACCTAACAAGTCGTCGCGCACGATAGCGATAGCAATGCCTGAAGGACCAATGTTTTTCTGAGCGCCCGCATAAATCACACCGTATTTCGATACATCAATCTCACGAGAAAGAATCGTCGAAGACATGTCAGCAACGATTGGTTTGTCGGTGACAGGAAGATCGTTAATCTCGATACCGTCAATGGTTTCATTTGGACAAAAATGCACGTAAGCCGCTTCTGGAGCAATTTTCCATTCGTTTGCAGGTAGAACGGCTACTTTTCCGTTGATTTCTGTTTTTGCATCAAATACGTCTGGCTCGCAGTATTTTTTCGCTTCAGCTACCGCACTTTCAGCCCAATAACCGCCGTCGATGTAAGTTGCCGTCTCGGCATCACCAAGTAGGTTTAGAGGAACAGCAGCAAACTGAGCACGAGCACCACCTTGGCAGAACAGCACTTTATAGTTGTCCGGAATATTCAGAAGATCACGTAAATCTTGCTCGGCTTCTTCTGCAACTTTGATGAACTCTTTGCTTCGATGGCTGATTTCCATGACCGAAGTACCAAGGCCTTGCCAATCGATTAGTTCCTGTTGTGCTTGCTGCATAACTGCTTTAGGCAGACCTGCTGGCCCTGCACTGAAGTTAAATACGTTGTCCGTATTTTGTTCCATGATGCTCATTGCTCCTGCTATGTAAATATTACGAAATTAATATCACGTTTTCGCAGCGATAAAAACAAGAAAAGAGGTCTTACGACCTCTTTTTAAAGACTAAGCGTTAAATTGGATTAATTCCGCAACAATACTTGGCTACTGTTGTTGCATCAAGGCGGGCATAAGTAGCGCCACTAATGGGAACTCATGTCCATTTTCGAACTTTAATTTACCTTCACCGATTTCTGCTTTGAGTTGATAACCGCCCTCGACTTTCTCGATCAACTCCATGATGAGCAGCTCATCGATTCCTTCTTGAATAAATGGGTAGTGCGTCACTAATTCGTCAGAGAAGTAAGTACTGAGCTCACCAGTAGTCGCCGTCATCAACTTCATTGGGTCTTGAGTAATGTGGTCAGTACCTTCAGGAATGGATAATTGCCACTCGTTATGGAACTTACCGTCACCAAACGCAAGTGAAAGCTCATTCACGGATAAATCAAAACCTTTGCTAAACAGCGTGTCAACATGCGGCAATAAGCTCGCAATTTCCTGCTCGTCTAACATTGGAGAGCTTTGATAGATAGACATAATTTGGTCAAATGACTGGCTATCCACATCTGCAATTGAGAAATCCAACTTAAAGTTATCGACATCCGTACCATCAGTTAAACGCAGTTTCTTAGCATCTAGGTTCAGCTGACTGTTCAGCTTATCACCAGACTCATTCATCGTAGTGTTGCCGCGGTAACTCGCATTCTCAATCAAAAAGACAGGCGTTAAGTTCGAATCAACCACATCCAGCTTCTCTAGAGAAAAAGATTGCTCACCCAGCCAATAGCCTTTTGCTTGCTTACCTTTACCCTGACCTGTCAATGCATTCAGATGAAGCTCTTCACCGTTTTCAAAATCCACTTGAACAGAGGGAACAGAAACTTGGTAATTGAGATCACCCAATACCGTCACATCCCCTGTCACTTTTGCAGGGCTTGTAGAAACAGAAACACCTTGCGCTTCGTTACGATAATGCCAACTGTCTAGGTCAAGGGTGAATGCCGTGTTGCCATTTAGTTGAGTCTGACTGTGCATCGTGAGAGGCAAAAAGTCATTGTCCACCAATTTTGAATCTGCTGTTAGGCTTGTTAGACCGTGGCTAACATCACTGGTTACGTCAAACGTCGTTGGCATACCATCACGCTCTAGCTGCGTTTTAAGCTCAGGATCAACAACTGAATAACGAGTCAGCACGACTGAAGACAAATAGCCACGCTGATACTCGACCACTTCGCCTTTAATCATTTCATCATTCATATTGGTAATACCATCTTCAATGATGGACTGACCAATTTGTCCGACAGCCAATGGCCAACACAGCGCTAATGAGATAGCACCACCAATGGCGCCGATTTTTTTAAGATTTTGCATAACGTCACTTATTAGGTATTTTCGGTCAGTCTACCCCAAACCTTCTGCGGAGAAAACATTGAGACAAATCAGACTATTGATGCTTATTCTAGTCCATTAATCAGGAATCATACTTGGCTCCCACTCATCATGTCCTTTTATTGTTAAAGTTTGCGTGGCGAAGTTTTAACCGGAGCTAAAACATCTGTGAATCGTTATGCTGTGTTGTGTCTCGACAACAACCCAATCAGTGCTGAACAATTTCGATTGGAGCTGTCTGCCTTCTCAAGTAAATTTGATATCTTTTCTGTCGAGTCGATAGAAGAGGCTCAAAGCGCTTTAGAGTATCTGGAAGAAAGAGAACAGACTGTTGCTTTAGTCATAGCGAGCCATCACGCTCATTTTAATGGCGTGGATTTTCTTATTGGTTTAGACCGGATGCCGCATACCGAGCAAGCAAGAAAAATTCTTATTAGCTGCTCGTCTGATATAGAGGCAATTCTCACTGCCGTTAATGAGGGCAGGCTCGACCACTGCCTCACTAAACCTTTGCCAGAGCACGTCTTATTTAACACAGTGCAAAAAGAGCTGACCCAATTTATATTGCGAAACGGTAAAGAAGACCTGCTAAGTTACAGTCAGATATTGGATCATCACAGCTTGTTGCAAGCGCACATCAATAATCAGATGAGCCATTATCAAGCGGGCTTTTTACACGACTACCACTCGATGTCTGATGCTGAGTTAGCCGAGCAAGTGATCTCAGCTCTCCAACAGTTTTTTAAAGACAATGACGAAACAAGAGCCTGCCGCACCTATTCAACTGAACACCTATTAACCGTAGAAGGCGAGCCAAATAGCTTCTTGTGGTTTATCACCGATGGTGAAGTGGCTCTGTACAAGCGCGATGAGCAAGGCATGCAGCGAGAGGTTGTACGCCATAACAAAGGTAATATTGTCGGAGGCATGTCGTTTGTTACTGGAGAATGTTCTTTCTCGACAGCCCTAACGCTGACAAAGACAGAGGTCATCAAACTCGATCGCAACGTATTCAATAAAGTGATGCAAAGCGACTCAAACTTGCTGCCTCTTTTTACAAACTTGCTCTTACGCCACTTCAACCGCCGATTACAAAGAAGCATCAATACCAAGTTGCAACTTCAAAAAACGCTCGAATCGCTGGAGTCTGCCCACCAGCAACTCATTGAAAGAGAAAAAATGGCGATGCTCGGCCAGTTGGTTGCGGGCGTGGCGCATGAACTAAATAATCCGATAGCAGCGATATTGAGGGGCGTAGAGAATTTAACGCATACGCTAGAAAGATTACTTAACGAAGTACCCAGTTCCGATATACAAACCAAAGGCATTGAGTTGTTGAGCAAAGCTCAAACCGTAAAACCCGCTTCAACCGCTGAGCTCAGATCACGCGTTAAAGCACTTAATCATGCCCTTCCAGACCGAACATTGGCAAAGAAAGTGGTGAACCTTGGGCTAGAGTCAGATCACGAGTTACTCACTCAACTAACGAAAAAACAGCAAGTATCTTCTCATGTTCTCGATACTCTTGAGCAATACCACAAAGCTGGTTCTACTCTTCGCTCAATTAACGTCTGTGCTGCGCGAATTGCAGATATGGTGAAAAGCCTTAAAGGTTACGCACGCTCAGATGATGAGATCCAGCACTATGCTGATATTCATGAAGGTATTGAAGACACCTTGGTGATCTTCGAAAACAAACTAAAAATGCATCAGGTTTCCACTGATTATGCGGATTTACCTCCCATCCTTTGTCAACCAATCGCACTCCAACAGGTATGGACGAATTTGGTCTCTAACGCCATTGATGCATTTCCGGAAAAAGGCGTTTTAAAAATACAAACACGTCTTGCAGAAAAAGATCATACACATTACGCCGTTATCTCGTTTGAAGATAATGGGTGTGGCATTCCTGAATCGCAAAGAGAAGCCATTTTCGAGCTCAACTTCACGACGAAAAAAGAAGGCAACTTTGGTTTAGGCATTGGGCTGTCCATCTGCCAGCAAATCGTGACAGCACATAAGGGATGGATTGACGTCGAATCAGAGCTCGACAAGTTCACACGAATGACAGTCTGGTTACCAGTCATCGAAAAAGGAGATGAAATATGACCAAGTATTTAATTTTATGTGTCGATGACGAACGAGAAGTCTTGGATAGCGTGCTCCAGGATCTCGCTCCCTTTGAGGAACATTTTATTGTCGAAGGAGCGGAATCAGTCACTGAAGCAAGGCAAGTGATCGAGGAGATGGCGGAAGAGGAAGTTCAGCTTGCGCTCATTTTATGCGACCACATTATGCCGGAGCAAACTGGGATTAGCTTCTTAATCGAACTCAGTCAAAATGGTGACACAAAAACGGCCCGCAAAGTCTTACTTACAGGACAAGCCGGCTTAGAAGACACCGTTGAGGCCGTCAATAACGCAAGTCTGGACTATTACATAGCCAAACCATGGAGAGGTGAAGAGTTGAGAAAAGCAATCGTGTCTCAGCTTACTGCTTTTATGATTGCAAATGATGATAACTTATTATCTTGGACTCAAGTCCTTGATTCTGAGGCGATCCTCAATGCCATGGCTGAACGCAGAGCAAGCTTCGGCGAGTAATATGCGTGGCTCTAGCTTGAATGTCACCAAAGCCAGCTGATCCACGTTATTTCGCGCAATAGCGCGAGTATGAAAAAGCATCACTATTTATCCGATTGATGCTCTTAGACGTTATGTATATGGCGTAGTTTTTGCTTAAACCAACTAACTATTAAGTTAATTGACAAAACATCGACACATTTTTGTTGGTCGTGGACCTTCCTTTTTATTATGATGTCGGACAAATCAGATTACGGTTCAAGTGGTTGCTTGAATCCATGGAAATAATGAACAAGGTTTATCGTTAGTTATGCGTAAAACACTATTAGCCGCTGCCTTACTAGTGGCATCAAGCCATGCCCTAGCCGCAAACGACCGCAATGCGCCAGCAACTATGAGCAACTTTAGCTACGACTATTTCGAAGCACGTATTGGCGCAAGTCCTGTGACATTTGGTGCTGGATTCAGCAAATCAATTCACCCTAACGCACATGTTATTGCTCGTATCGACTCTGAGTTTGAAAGTGATTTTGACTCAGCCGCTGGTTTTGGCTTTCATTCGCCACTAAACAACTGGGCTGACCTTACAGGTGAAATGCTAATGCGCGTTGTACAACCTTCAAGCGATAGCAGCACTGACGTAGGTATGGAACTGAACTTAGGTGTTCGTCAATGGTTAGGTCCTCAATTAGAAGTAGGCGGCAAAGTCGGCTACGTTTCTATTGATAACGATGACGACTGGACCGGTGCAGCATACGCTCGTTTCCACTCAACTGAGCTTTTCTCTCTAGGTGCTGAAGCGCGTATCAACGACTTTTATGGTGATCAGGTAATGTTCACCACGCGTTTTAAGTTTTAAGATTTGTGCTTTAAGAAAAGAGCAAATTAAAAAACAAAAACCGAGGCCCATGCCTCGGTTTTTTGTCTAATCTAATGACTAACTCAATGAAGTGGTCAAAAACTTCAATGTCCTTTTTCCGCTTTCAACACTTGCCTTTACGACCCGCTAACTCCATCAAAACGAGTCAATCATCGTGCGTTCAGCTTGCTTACTCACACAGCGCCAATAACTGCTTTTTACGCGGCTCTTGAATCAGTTTCCAATGAACACCGTCAGTTGCACCAGCGAATTTCCAAAGCAACTTAACATCAACGTCATTGCCATAAGCCACTTTAACTTTGTTGAAGACTTTTACAGGTCCAAGTTCTAAAAAGGTTTCTACGTCATCAACACCTGCTTTCTTGACCATTCGCTCAAGAGTTAACTGCATATTTGGCAGATCTCTCAAACGTCTACTGGCAGAAGACTTTTGATATTTTCGTTCCTTAATTGAGTATTCAATTGATTTTTGTACCAGTTCATCGAGTCCTGCATATCCGGATTCAAACAAATCTGTTACGTCATAATAATTTACGGTTGCCGTCGTCTGTTTTTTGACGTGCTTATATTTTTCGCAATTCAGTTGAGTAAACACTTCGTCCAATCCATTACCACCACGTAAGTAGCAGCAATCATTGCTGACAAGCGCAAACATAGCATCATCGGTGAATAAACCGATACCACCGAACATAGAACGTTTTTGATACTCACTAAAGTTGCGTACATATTTAAAAAAAGCTTGGTCTGTCATGTCCATTGACCTCTTTAATCTGAATAAATTACCCCGATTAGCGATGTCACCAGATAAACAGCAGCTTATAGCGAATTATAAATGTCGATTTGTTGGCGATATTTTTGTGAGTTGTGCTCACCAACTTGCTTAATCATACTTAACGTTGAAAAATAAGTTAGGACATAGGTCACATATAAAAAAGTATATATTCTGCATACGTGATTAGTTTCACACTTATTATTCATGTGGTGATATTTTTTTGACGCACGGCATGCCCAAAACACGCCATCATTATGATCTCGCTGGCAATTACGAGCACGTGATACGCATTTAATTGATAAAGAATACGCTGTAAGGGTACACTGTACGAAAGATCTCAAGTACAGCGTCACAATGGAACATTTATCATTTTTTTGGCTGCCAAATAATAAAGATAAGCTTATAAACGCACTGGAATCCGAGTTTGCTCAGCTGGTAGAACAGTCCATCTCAACGGGTAAGATTTCATTACCCCCTATTCCTGATGTCGTGCTTAAAATTCAGCAGTTATGTGTCGAAGAACACACCACTATTTCAGATGTTGCTAACTGTTTGTTAGAAGATCCCGGCTTGGCGGCGGTCGTTCTGCGAGTAGCAAACTCTGTAATTTTCAATCGCAGAAACATTACCTGCAACGACTTAACTACCGCAGTATCTCGCCTTGGTATACTGCGCGTGCGTGATATTGTTACCGCACAAGCGATTGAACAACTTAAACATTCAGTAAATTTAACCAAAGAATGTAATGCCATCTTGGTGAAAAGTGCAGCGGTATCCCGAGAACTCGGTGCCGTCATGGTGATATTGGTTCAATCGTTTCGTAAACACGAGCCAGGTACTTATGGGCACTTGGAGCAAGAAAAAGCATTGCTGGTTGGTCTGCTAGCCGATATCGGTTTGTTTTGTCTAATTAACGAGTACCACCTGTACTTAGATAGAGGCAATTACCTAGATCCTGAAATTGCGTTGCAAATCTTCCAAACTCGTTGTTCAGCAACAAGCAAACTGGTGCTCGAGCGCTGGGGATTTGACAATGACTTTAGAGAGGTCTCCTCAAACGAGAAGTACGAGCAAACGCGACCGGAAGTGAGTTATTTAGACATTGCAAGAATCGCGCATCACCTATTGATGTTCCGCAATCATGATGAACGCATTGATGAACACGAAGTTGAATTCAACTTAACAGGTGCAGAGGTCTTGTATGAACTCAGCAATATGAGTGATACTGACTTCAATGACCAAATACGTGCAGTACTAAGTGCTAGCGGCTTGTAATTTATCGTTTTCTCACACCTATTTCGCGATAAACGATTCGCTCAAGGCTGAGCAGCGTTTGGTATTTGGTGAAATATCTCTCTAATTTCAACCGATAAATAATTTGATTTATGTGTGTTGGTATTATCTCAAAAAAGGAATCATAGAGCTTTATGTTCTCAGGGATGCTATTTATTTTCGCTCCACTTGTTGTGGGGTATCTAATTCCTATATCTCGAGCCTCGTTACTGGAGAAGATCAATCAATCAACGTCCTACCTTATTTACGTCATTTTGTCGTTGATGGGACTTAGCCTAGCAGCGCTCGATAACTTAAGTAGCAACTTACAGAGTATTCTCCTCTATGCGAGTACTTTCTTTTTATGTTTAAGTACCTGTAATCTGTTGGCGCTGCCTATTATCGATAGGATTATTCCTCTCCAGACCAATCAGAATCAAAAGAAGCTGCCACTATCCTCGATGGCTTTAGAATCAGTAAAGCTGATTGTTGTCGTTGGTGGCGGGCTAGTAGTTGGTCTGCTGTTACCCATCGATTTAAGTTGGGTGGATACAGCGAGCGAATGGATACTCTTCCTGCTCCTATTTTTTATTGGTATTCAGCTTCGCAATAGTGGTCTTACTCTTCGCCAAATTCTATTAAATAAACAGGGTATGGCCATTGCGGCAGTTGTGATCGCAACATGTATGCTTGGTGGCGTTATTGCAGCGATACTTTTGGACCTTCCTCTCTATAAAGCCCTCGCGATGGCTTCAGGCTTTGGCTGGTATTCACTCGCAGGAATTTTGATGGGAGACGCTTTTGGCCCCGTGTTTGGGGGAGCATCTTTCCTGATCGAATTGATGAGAGAGCTGGTCGCGCTGGTAGCCATTCCTCTCTTTATTCGCAGCTATCCGTGCACAGCAATTGGTTATGCGGGGGCAACAGCGATGGACTTTACACTACCTGTCATTCAGACTACAGGTGGTGTGCGTTGTGTCCCAGTCGCCATCGTTAGTGGGTTTATTTTGAGTTTACTGGTACCAGTTATGATGCTTTTCTTTGTATCACTTGCTAGCTAGATCTCAGGTTTTCGCTTTAACATCCATTACAATACGGCAAAAATTCAAATACCCAGTTAACGTCAAAGTGATCAAGATTTTGGCAATAATCCGCTTTCTTTTTATCAATTAGCCCAATGATTTATCACGACTAAAGAGAAAGAAGGGTGAAACATCAACTTATGTGCCTTGCGTTAATAAAGGGATAACAACCAGAAGGAAGAAGAATGAAACGCTTTGTCGTTGCAGCGCTCCTCGCTACAAGCTCAACTTTTACGTTTGCCGCAGATCAACAATGTCTTGCAAGCAAATACGACGGCTATGTTGATGCCTCACTACAGTGGTATCAAGATCTTGTTGATTTGACGGTTACACAGTATCCAGATCTAAAAGAAGTTAGCCAGTGGTTCTTGGACGGCCGTAAACATCACTTTGAATTAAACCGTGAAGCAGTTCACTATTTTCTAGAGAACGATCCTAGCCGTGTTGCAACAGAACAGCCAATCGAAGCATGGCTAAAATTAGAACAACACGACGTTAAGCAGCTAGCAAGCCGAAGTGATAAGTTAGGTGAAGTTGCAAAACAAACGTTTAGTGACCGTCAATCGACTAACCACCCCAAAAACTACGAGCTTCGTTCAGCATTCGCCGACCTGCTTAGCCATCCACAACAAATTGATACCGCGCTTAATAAGTACAATCAGTCAATAGAGAAGATTGAAAAGCAGAAGTGTGATTAATTAATCGTTGGGGATGCTCGAAAACACCGAGTGTTTTAACACATTAAAATCAACGATTTTTTAATGCGAAGATTGTAACCCTCACCTAAAATTTTCATTTCAGCAACATGGGTTTCAACAATTAAAACGGGACTTTGCGCCCGTTTTAGTTTAGATTGTGCCGCTCGCATTACCAAAATAACTACAAAGATTCTTTGCTATGGTTAAGGAACAAAAAACCGCTGACGTTAGCTTTGAGAGCTTGCTAAAGATCTTCACTGTCCCAGAAGGTCCTGACTCAACGTTAACCAAAATTGACGAGAGCCTCTCGCGAAATCTAAATCAATTTCTTCGTGAACACATCGTGGCAGAAGAAAAGCCTTTACGCGAAATCGAAAAAGACTTTTCTTCTGCTCAGATTCCTGAGCAGCCAGAGTTCGTGTCAGATCATACAGAACACTTACTCGACACTTTGGTGTCGCACTCCGTTCACACTTCTTCACCAAGCTTCATTGGTCATATGACATCGGCGCTGCCTTATTTCTTGATGCCACTGTCAAAGATCATGATCGCCTTAAACCAAAACCTGGTAAAGATAGAGACTTCTAAAGCCTTTACCCCGCTTGAACGTCAAGTTTTGGGCATGCTACATCGCTTGATCTATGGTCAGAGCGATACGTTTTACGATCAGTGGATGCATAGCGCAAACCACTCATTGGGCGCATTTTGCTCCGGCGGTACCATTGCCAATATCACTGCACTTTGGGTAGCACGTAACAAGGCGTTAAGAGCCAATGGTTCATTTAAAGGCGTTGAGAAAGAAGGCCTATTTAAAGCCATGAAGCATTATGGCTACGATGGCTTAGCGGTATTGGTGTCTGAGCGTGGTCACTACTCCCTTAAGAAAGCAGCCGATGTACTAGGTCTAGGTCAAGAAGGCTTGGTTGCGGTTAAAACAGATGCCAACAACCGTATTATTGTCGACGACCTTAAAGCGAAAATTGTTGAACTAGAGAAACAAAACATCAAGCCTATTGCTGTTATTGGTGTAGCTGGTACAACAGAGACAGGTAATGTCGACCCGCTACCTGAAATCGCAGAAGTCTGCCAAGCTCACGGTTGTCATTTCCATGTGGATGCCGCATGGGGTGGCGCAACACTTATGTCTAATCACCACCGTCACCTTCTTAACGGTGTGGAAATGGCAGACTCAGTAACCATTGATGCGCACAAGCAACTCTACATCCCGATGGGCGCTGGTATGGTTCTGTTCAAAGACCCTGACGCAATGAAATCCATAGAGCATCACGCTCAATATATCTTGCGTAAAGGCTCAAAAGACCTAGGCAGCCATACATTAGAAGGCTCTCGTTCGGGCATGGCAATGTTAGTCTATGCCGCAATGCACATCATCAGCCGCCCTGGCTATGAGCTGCTGATAGACCAAAGCATTGAAAAAGCTCGCTACTTTGCGGATTTAATCAAGCAGCAAGATGATTTCGAATTGGTTTCTGAACCAGAGCTTTGTCTGCTCACATACCGCTACTTGCCGCCATTCATCCGTGAGGCATTAGCAAAAGCGGAAGGTTCACAAAAAGAACAACTGAATGAACTGATTAATGAATTAACACAGTTTATTCAAAAGCGTCAGCGTGAAACGGGCAAATCGTTTGTTTCACGTACAAGACTGAACCCAGACCAATGGCAGCGCATGAACACGATTGTGTTCCGAGTGGTTTTGGCGAATCCGCTGACGACCAAAGAAATTTTGAGTTCGGTGCTTGATGAACAGCGTGAAATCGCCAAGCAAGCACCAAATTTGATGGAAAGAATTCAGCAGGTGGTCACTGATATCCAATCGTCTTAATGGCCCGAAAGAGTTACATCAATTTGAAATTTTTTTTCGTTTTGATGTAACTCAAACATCATTCTCGTGCGACTGGCGCAACAAAACATCGATTACACATCCAATTCTGTAGTTTTTACAACATTTTGTTTGAGGCCTGTCAAATTCTCACTAAATAGTATCCGTTATTGGTTTAGACTGATTGAAGATCAGGTTTATACTGATTCTATGGCGCTGGTTGTTTTCGTTAACGCCCCACTCTACTCTGGAATCTTCGTGTTTCCTTTCGTTAACAGAGCCAGCGAGTTGTTCTCTATACCCTCGTGAACACTATGAATACATTAGAAAAAATTCAAAAAAACCTGGAGAATTTCAGTAAGTCAGAGCGCAAAGTTGCGGAAGTAATTATGGCGTCTCCACAAACTGCAATTCATTCAAGCATTGCAACGTTGGCTAAAATGGCTGATGTTAGTGAGCCCACTGTAAACCGCTTCTGTCGTCGTCTGGACACCAAGGGCTTTCCAGATTTTAAGCTTCACTTGGCACAGAGCCTAGCCAACGGTACCCCTTACGTTAACCGTAACGTGGAAGAAGACGATGGCCCAGACGCGTACACCCATAAGATTTTCGAATCGACCATGGCGTGTTTAGATGTCGCGAAAAACAGCCTAGATCCAATGCAAGTGAACCGTGCGGTCGATTTGCTAACGCAAGCGAAACGCATTTCATTCTTTGGCCTTGGTGCATCATCTTCTGTAGCCCGAGACGCACAAAACAAGTTTATTCGCTTTAATATTCCAATTACTTGTTTTGAAGACATTGTCATGCAGCGTATGAGTTGTATTAACTGCAGTGATAATGATGTTGTGGTTCTTATTTCTCACACAGGTCGAACAAAGAGTCAGGTCGAAATAGCAAACCTTGCTCGTGAAAACGGCGCGACGGTCATTGCGATTACAGCAAAGGACTCACCGCTAGAAAAGGCAAGTTCACTCGCTATTACGCTTGATATTCCTGAAGATACCGACGTTTATATGCCAATGGCGAGTCGAGTTGTACAGATGACGGTGATTGATGTACTGGCAACTGGCTTCACACTTCGCCGTGGTACAGGTTTCCGAGAGAACCTAAAACGCGTAAAAGATGCGTTGAAAGACAGTCGCTATGACAAGCTAAGTCAGTACTAAGTCCTGCTGTTTAGTGAAAGATTTAATAAAGGGGAGCTCAACGTTCCCCTTTTTTCAATGTGCTTTAGATCAATACATCAACCCAAGTCGTTCACACTCGATAAGTCCGTTCTCGATTCAAGCACTTCTACAGAGCTCACGTGTTGTGTGCTCTCTGCCACACACTCTCCACTGCAATCACAGACTTGCTGCAATATGTATATCAAACGTTCCTGATTAAGGGGTAGCGGGTTGCCTTTGATCGCCATCGACTTAAGCGCATCGTTCGCCACTTGTTCAAAAGAAGTTTGGCATACTCCGAATTGGCCAAGTAACGGCAACGCTAACTTATCTAACACCATATTTACCCAAAGAACCCCATCGTGCTCATTCGCGTTCGCACGATCGGTAACCAATTGGGCAAGTTTACGATAACGACTTATCACATCATTCCTGCCAGCGAGCTTCGCGGCATTAATATTTTCCTGCATCACGTGCGGTGCAAGACGCGCCGTGATCACGCTGTGGGGAGCATCTAACTTACCTCCTAAC
This sequence comes from Vibrio sp. J2-4, assembly GCF_021728155.1. Lineage (NCBI taxonomy): Bacteria > Pseudomonadati > Pseudomonadota > Gammaproteobacteria > Vibrionales > Vibrionaceae > Vibrio > Vibrio sp. J2-4. Next base: position 719,580 of record NZ_JAKKCN010000001.1, on the reverse strand, counting down.
GCCGACGCAAGCCCATGCGCAGCACCTAATTTGGCATTAGTAATGGCCATGCCACCGAGCAACGCAGCGAACGATAAATCCGACCGAGCCTTATGATTATCTTGCTTACAAGCAGCAATCACTGAACGGCTTAAACGACGAAGTCCCTCTTCGCACACCATATCTGTAAGAGGGTTTGGCTCACCACACACATACGCTTCCATCAAATGAGTGAACGCATCCATCGCGCCACGCCCGGATGTGTATTGATCGGTTCCATAAGTGAGCGTCGGATCTACAATGGCAACGTCTGCCAGCATATCAGGGCTTCGAAGACTCACTTTCACTTTATCTTGTCCAGACTTCAACACCGCATTTCGAGTCACCTCTGAGCCCGTGCTTGCTGTCGTAGGAATTGCAATAAAATGAAGAGGTTTTGCCTTCAATGGTACGTTTCTTCCTACCACTTCGACGTAATCGTAAACATTGCCTTGATTAGGAATAATAGCGGCTAGGGCTTTACCCATATCGATGACACTGCCACCGCCAATAGCAATCACCATATCAGGCTGGAATTTTCTACCGAGTACCGCGGTCTCTTCTACCATTGTGATATAAGGTTCGCCATTGATTGCTACGTGTTGGTAACGCATATTTTGAGCTTTAAGGTAGTTAATGATGGGCGTGGCTCGTTGGGTGTCCTTCCCAGTTACCAGCAAAACACTGTAGCCAAATTGGTTGATAACGGATAATGAAGACTGAAGTGCACCTTCACCAAATATAATCCTTGTTGCAGTCATAAACTGAAACATACACATCCTCCCAAAATAATATACCCAAATAACCTCTTGCCCTCTGATTTAACACTTATGTAAGAGTTGAAGTCATTTTCGTATAGCCAGATTAGATTGCTATGTTTTTGAATAAAAAAAATTGACCAATTCCACCTTGCCATCATTAACCCCTTAAAATGTATGTTTTTTATGCGTCACTTCACATACTTTAGAGCCATAGAATAAGGGAGCGCGTTTAGTTTTTATTCGATAGATTTCACCTATAGAACCAAGAGGTAATTGCTGCTTTATTTCCGTATCTGGATCGGGCATAGTTGCTGCAACAAAAGAGAGCGCACTCAGCCGCTATGTTTTGTACGCTTTCAAAAAAGAATAGATTTAGGAGAAATAAGATTATGTTCGTTGTTATCTTTGGTCGCCCTGCATGTCCTTTCTGTGTTCGTGCAAAAGAACACGCAGAAACGCTAAAAGCGAAGCGTGACGACTTCAACTACCGTTACGTTGATATCCATGCTGAAGGTATTTCTAAAGCAGATCTTGAGAAAACAGTTGGTAAACCAGTTGAAACTGTTCCTCAAATCTTTATCGACCAAGAGCACATCGGTGGCTGCGACGAGTTCGAAGCATACGCGAAAGAGCACCTAGGTCTATTTGACGAATAATAAAGACAGTTTTTAAGAAAGCCGCTTCATGCGGCTTTTTTATTATTTTTCAGTTGGTTATTACCTTACGTCAACTAATGGTAAAACCTAAAAAAATTCACTTATCTTTTTGCTATATTTAGTTACAATTCGCAATTCTTAATCTTTTTGGCACACACTTTACCGAGCCACACAGTGAACATAGACGTCGTATACCTTCTTGAGCAAAACCCTATCCTTCTAATCTTCGTCGTATTAGCCATTGGCCTTGCCATCGGAAAAATCCGATTTGGCAAATTACAACTAGGCAACTCCATAGGCGTTCTAATTACCTCGTTGGTAATGGGTCACCTTGGCTTCTCATTCAATGCAGAAGCATTAACCATTGGCTTTATGCTGTTTATCTATTGCGTTGGCATTGAAGCTGGACCAAACTTTTTTGGCATATTCTTCAGAGATGGTAAGCATTACTTTATTTTAAGTATGACCGTTCTCGTGTCCGCAGTCAGCTTAACGTATGGCTTGAGCCACTATTTCGGCCTCGACTTTGGCTTGTCAGCCGGTATGATGGCCGGCGCGTTGACAGCAACACCAGTGCTAGTTGGAGCTCAAGATGCTCTTAACTCTGGCCTTGCGACTATACCGCGCAATATGGATTTTTCTTTGGTATTAGAAAATCTATCCGTGGGTTACGCGATGGCTTATCTGGTCGGCCTAATAAGCATGATCATGTTCGCGAAGCTATTGCCAAAACTGCAGAAGCAGAACCTGTCTGATTCTGCGCAGCAAATTGCTCAAGAACGTGGCCTTGGAAATTCAAGCCAAAGAAAAGTGTACTTACCGATTATTCGTGCTTACCGAGTCGGCCCAGAATTGATTGACTGGACTGACGGCAAGAACTTGCGTGAACTGGGCATTTATCGTCAAACTGGCTGCTACATTGAGCGAATCCGTCGTAACGGTATTCTCGCCCATCCAGATGGTGATGCGATTTTGCAAGAGGGAGATGAAATTGCACTGGTTGGCTTCCCTGACAGCCATGCTCGATTAGACCCTAGCTTCCGTAATGGTAAAGAAGTATTCGACCGTAACTTGCTTGATTTACGCATCGTTGAAGAAGAAATCGTCGTAAAAAGTGACGCTATCGCTGGTAAACGTTTATCGGATTTAAATTTGTCTGAGTTTGGCTGTTTCTTAAACCGCGTAGTTCGCGCTCAGATTGAAATGCCTATGGACTTAGACATTGTGCTCGCTAAAGGTGACGTCCTTCAGGTGAGCGGCGAGAAAAGCCGAGTACATGGACTCGCGGAAAAAATCGGTTTCATCTCGATCCACAGTCAAATGGCCGATTTACTCGCTTTTTGCAGCTTCTTTATTTTGGGTATTCTGTTTGGCCTCATCACGATGACATTCGGTCAGGTTTCGTTCAGCTTGGGTAACGCGGTAGGTCTTTTGTTATCTGGTATTACACTTGGTTTCTTACGAGCAAATCACCCTACTTTCGGCTATGTCCCGCAGGGGGCACTGAATATGGTCAAAGATTTGGGTTTGATGTTCTTTATGGTGGGAATAGGCCTAAGTGCAGGCGGAAAGATGTTCGAGCACTTGACTCAAGTTGGTCCAAAAGTGATTGGTTTAGCATTCATTGTTAGTGTTGTGCCTGTGGTACTGGCCTATTTAGTGGGCGCACACATACTCAAGATGAACCGTGCCCTGCTCTTCGGTGCCATTATTGGTGCCCGAACTTGTGCCCCAGCTATGGATGTCGTCAACGACTACGCTAAATCCACCATCCCAGCTCTTGGCTATGCGGGTACCTATGCGATTGCCAATATTCTGATGACGTTGGCTGGTACGATCCTGATAATATTAAGTTAATAACTTTGACTGATGAAAGCAAAAAAGGCGCTCAATGAGCGCCTTTTGTATATCGGTTGTCTAATCAGTCATTCGATTAGATTTGGATAAAATCAGCTTCAACCGCTGGATCTACATCCGCTTCGTAATCTACGCCTTCAACACCGAAACCAAATAGTTTCAAGAACTCTTCTTTGTACTCTACGTAGTCAGTCAGTTCTTTTAGGTTCTCAGTCGTAATTTGAGGCCATAGCTCACGACAGTGCTGCTGAATGTCGTCACGAAGTTCCCAGTCATCCAGACGTAGACGGTTCATCTCATCCACTTCTGCTGCGCTACCATCTTCTTTGTACAGACGTTGGCTGAACATACGGTAGATTTGTTCCATACAGCCTTCGTGTACGCCTTCTTCGCGCATTTTCTTGAATACCATTGCAATGTACAGTGGCATAACAGGAATTGCGGAACTTGCCTGAGTTACAACAGATTTAAGTACAGCAACATTTGCACTGCCGCCTGTCGCTGCTAACTTGTCGTTTAGCGCTTTCGCCGCACGATCTAGGTCCATTTTCGCTTTACCTAGTGCGCCATCCCAGTAGATTGGCCAAGTTAGCTCAGTACCAATGTAGCTGTACGCGACTGTCTTACAGCCTTCAGCAAGAACACCAGCATCAGACAGTGCATTGATCCAAAGCTCCCAGTCTTCACCGCCCATAACGGTTACTGTGTCTTTGATTTCTTCTTCTGTTGCAGGCTCAACACTTGCTTCGATGATCACATCTTTGTTGGTATCAACGGCAGTTGATGTGTAAGTTTCACCGATAGGCTTAAGCGCTGAACGAACTAACTCGCCAGTTTCTGGCATTTTACGTACTGGGGAAGCCAGTGAGTAAACCACCATATCGATCTGACCTAAATCTTCTTTGATCAGTTCGATAGTTTTCTGTTTCGCTTCATTTGAGAAAGCGTCGCCGTTTAGGCTTTTTGCGTACAGGCCTTCTTCACGCGCTAGCTTTTCAAAAGCAGCTGCATTGTAGAAACCTGCCGTACCTGGTTTCTTCTCAGTGCCTTCTTTTTCGAAGAAAACACCGATAGTTGATGCACCGCCACCAAATGCCGCAGCGATACGAGAAGATAGACCGTAGCCACTTGATGCACCGACAACAAGAACGCGCTTAGGTGCGTTTTTGATTGGGCCTTGCGCTTTAGTGTACGCAATTTGTTCTTTTACGTTAGCTTCACAACCAACAGGGTGCGTTGTAGTACAGATAAATCCACGAATTCTAGGTTTGATGATCATATTCAACTTCCTTTAAAAAACCTTGTTAGGATAAAAGTTTCGTCGGGATTTCGCATCTAATTTCTGTAAAAATGCTCTGAAAAGGCAAGTGGTTGGAGCACTATCCCAACATCCACTCTGCAAGAACACAAAAAAGCACCTCATTGAGGTGCTTTTCTTAGTATTAACGGTTTACTATGCCGCCGGGTTCAAATGCGACTTTTTTGGGCAATCGGTTCGTACTTCAGAAAAGTCATGACTAAAGTGGTCAACTTGAATCGCCTTGTAACGCAATTTGTCTGCCGCCATGATTTGGTCAATTTCTTGCTCAGTTAACACGCCAATTTCAAATGCTTGCTGCAGACGGTCGTGTAGCAGACCTTTACGAGCCACTTTCCCATCCTTCGCCGCCTTCATAAGCTTACGCTCTAAAGGTTTGATTTCGTACATTGCGAGGAAGGCTTTCTCCATTAAGCCTACGCTGTCGTCGTCGGATTTTCCGATGTAGCAAAGATGCGTGAGTCGATCGCGTTGTGTTCCTGGCGTCATCATCGCTTCCGCCAGATTCACACACAGTTCATCGCTTGGCTTATTAAAATGATTACCAAGTGGGAACAATAACCCTTTCAGCACACCGCCAACGTATTTCACAGGGAAGTTGGTATAAGCCTCATTTAATGACTTAGATGCGTTATACAAACAATGTTGAACGGCGTAGTGGACAAAATCTAGATCGCCTTGTTGACGTCCTTCATCTTCATACTTTTTCAGTGCGGCAGACGCCATATATAGATAACTTAAGCCATCACCCAGACGTGCGGAAATCATTTCTTTACGCTTCAAATCACCGCCTAGTGTTAACATCGCGAAGTCAGCACTAACAGCAAGCGCTCGGCTTAATCTTGTGATTTCTTTGTAGTACTGCTGTGTTGGGCCACTCATGTGTGCTTTGACAAACCGAGAACCAGTTAGCGCCGCGCCAAATGCACCAAATGTATTGCCTACCGCATGTTTGATGTGTTTAAAGAGCAAGTTGTCAAATTCTTTCGCCCCTTGTTCAGAATCTGGATTCGCCGCGGCTTCCATTTCTTTCAGTACATATGGGTGACAACGAGTCGCACCTTGACCAAAAATCATCAGGTTACGAGTCAGAATATTCGCGCCTTCAACAGTGATAGCAACTGGAATACCGAGATAATGTTTAGCAAGATAGTTCATTGGGCCATCTTGAATCGCACGACCCGCATGGATATCAAACGAATCATTTAGAATAGTACGCGCGATTTCCGTCATGTGGTACTTGGCAATCGCGGTTACGATCCCAGGTTTTTCTTTCATATCGAGAGAAGTCGTCGTCAGCGTACGTGTCGCTTCTAGTAGGTAAGTAAGACCACCAATGCGCCCCATTGCTTCTGCGACACCTTCAAACTTACCGATCGACATACCAAACTGTTTACGCACGTAAGCATAAGCACCGGTTGTACGTGTAGTAAGATGACCAATCGCTGTGCCAAGCGCTGGGAGAGAGATACCACGACCAGCAGAAAGACACTCAACCAGCATACGCCAACCTTTGCCTGCGTAATCAGCGCCACCGATCAACCAGTCCATAGGGATGAAGACATCTTCACCACGAGTCGGACCATTCATGAATGCAGAACCCAGAGGATCATGGCGCTCGCCTATCTCGACACCTTCATGGTCAGCGGGGATCAATGCACATGTGATTCCAACCTCTTTCTTATCACCAAGTAGCCCTTCTGGATCCTGTAGCTTAAATGCTAATCCGAGCACTGTCGCCACTGGCGCAAGTGTGATGTAGCGTTTATTCCAGCTAACTCGCACGCCAAGCACTTCTTTGCCTTCGTGAGTGCCATAACAAACTACGCCTTGATCTGGTATACCACCGGCGTCAGATCCCGCTTCGGGCCCTGTTAATGCAAAACAAGGAATGTCGGTACCATCAGCAAGACGAGGCAACCAGTAATCTTTTTGCTCTTGCGTACCATAGTGCGATAAAAGCTCACCTGGACCAAGAGAGTTCGGTACCATTACCGATACCGCAGTGCTGATGCTACGAGTCGCAATACGAGAAACAATGGTTGAGTTCGCTAAAGCGGAAAATTCACGACCACCATACGCTTTTGAAATGATCAGTGAGAAAAATCGCTCTTTACGTAAGTACTCCCATACTTCAGGCGGTAAATCCCTGTCTTCTTTGACAATCTTCTGGTCATCAAGCATTTCTAGAAGGGTTTCAAGCTCATTATCCATAAATGACTGCTCTTCTGCTGTCAGTGTCGGCGTTGGATAATGGTGCAATGTAGTGAAGTTAGGCTTGCCTGAAAATAGTTCGGCATCCCACCACACACTACCCGCTTCCATCGCCTCTTTCTCGGTGCTAGAGAGAGGTGGCAATACTTTTTTGAACACTTTAAAAGCTGGGTCACTAATCCATTTTCTTCGTAGAGAGCTCATAGTTCAGATCCTTTTGTTCACGTAACCGCTCTGGGCATAATTTTATTATTGGTTTAACTTTCTTATTTGTCTTGTGCCAACTGCTTCGCTGACATTCCTGCTGACAAATAAGGAATCAGTAAATCGACGACAGATTTCACATCGACTTCCTTTTCAAATTTACTTTCAGCAAGCTCCGAAAGAGCCTGGCTTGAAGCCATCGTAAATACGCAGGTACCTAGTGTGAAGTGCAGTCGCCAAAACAGCTGCTCCTCACATAGTTCCGGGTTTGCCTTCATTATCGAGAAGGTGAAGAGGTTAAGTACCTCTTCATATCGAGTGGTGATGAACCAACGCAGATGACCTTGTACGTCTGTGTAACCACGGCCAATTAACAACATGAATAATGCAGTACCATTGGGGCGCACATCATTTAATGTACGCAAAGGTAAACGCAATGATTCAAAGACGTCGTCCATGTCGTAGCTATCACGCGTGTTTAACTCGATTAGTGAGGTTTTAATGCTCGGCATGAGCGCTTCTAGGTATCTATCTAAAACCGCTCTAACTAGCGTTTTTTTATCGCCAAAGTGATAATTTACCGATGCTAAGTTGACGTTCGCTTTACCTGTTATCGTTCTTAGCGAAGTATCATTAAAACCATGTTCAGCAAAGAGTCCTTCTGCGACATCGAGTATTTTTTCTTTTGTTGATGTTCTCGGGGCCATTTTAATCACTCGTATTAAACAACTGTTTGAAAATATACTCCTGAAACTTTAGATTAACAAATGATTAACATCACACTTTCACCAATTGGTCTGACCAGAACTTAGAAGGTGTGATCTAATCTTTTGAATTTAAGTCTAATAAGCAAATGATGCTCGCCTGAAGAAAATGACCAAGTTTCGCAAACCATCGTATTTGAAACGCTAGCAATGTCGTTAGGCGGTCGGAGCAGGAGGTGCGAGTTTGAAATGCAATTTAAGTTTATAGCTACTATAGAAAAGAGGGCTATCGAGTTTCAAACCGCCATTAAGTTGGTTACGCTGTTCGCTTCTTCTCTTACCTCTTTACGATACAAGCGGGCAGAAAGAATTAAATCGAATTTTTTTGAAAAAAAATGGAACTGTTTGGAAAAGGCTCGGTCTGAATAAATGTAACAACTAGGGCATTTTAAGTTTCACTGGCCGTCAAACTTGTTTCCATCTAATTGTTACGTTGCTGCTTTTTTCTTATTAACTCCTATGTTTGTATCCGCCCAGTCAAATTTTCGGCTGGGCTTTTTTTCGCCTGCAGATCTGCCAACCTACCTTTTTCGATGATTCCGTTCATCTCCATGGGCTAGACATCCGCTTAATACGAAAGTGTCGCTATTAAGTCGCTGATGTACTGAACTATGGGTATAAAAAAGCCTCCCGATTGGGAGGCTTTACAAAATAGCGCATTTTTTATCTTACGCTTGTGCTTTCTTAGGCAAAGAAAAGTGCAGTAAGGCATAGCCAAGTAATGCTGCTGTCGTCGAACCCATTAAGATACCGAGTCGAGCATACGTATCAAATTCAGGACTTACATTTCCGAACGCTAAAGAGGAAATGAAGATAGACATTGTAAAGCCAATACCACACAACACAGATACCGCAAAGATATGCTTGAAGTTAACGCCTTCAGGTAACTTAGCAACGCCCATTTTTACCGCTGCCCAGCTAAAGGTAAAGATACCTAGAGGCTTACCAACCAGTAGACCCAAAGCAATACCGAGTGGCAGCATTGAAGTCAGACCTGACATCGATACGCCTTCTAACGAAATCCCTGCATTGGCAAATGCGAATAGAGGCAGAATACCAAATGCCACGTATGGGTGAAGCGCGTGCTCCATATGTTTAAGTGGAGAATGTTCGCCCTGCTTTCCCTTTAGTGGGATAGCAAAACCAATCACTACACCTGCCAATGTTGCGTGAACACCGGATTTAAGCACCGCGAACCATAAGATCGCACCGACGATCATGTATGGCGTAAGTTTTGTTACTTCCTTCGCATTCAACATGAATAGGACACCAGTCATGATGAAGCCAACAAGCAACGCCATGGTCGACAGGTCACCGGTGTAAAATAGCGCGATAATAACAACCACGCCCAAATCATCGATGATAGCAAGCGCTAGCAAGAACACTTTTAGGCTTACTGGTACACGCTTACCTAATAACGCCATGATACCTAAAGCAAAAGCGATATCTGTCGCCGCTGGAATTGCCCAACCAGAAATCGCCTCAGGATCGTTGGCATTAAAGGCTACGTAAATAAGAGCAGGAGCTAACATACCGCCAACCGCTGCAATCGCAGGGAAAATTGCGGTTTCTTTTGATTTTAACGCACCTTCAAGTAGCTCTCGCTTAACTTCAAGGCCAATGAGTAAGAAGAAAACAGCCATTAGGCCGTCATTAATCCAGTGAGAAACTGACATACCAAATACATAAGTATGCAGTACAGATTGATAAGTTTCGCCCAGCGGTGAGTTAGCAATGGTCATCGCAATTGCCGCGGCAATCACGAGAAGAATACCACCAGCTGATTCCATTTTGAAAAAGTCACGAATGACATCGTTCATGGTTTCGTCCTTATATTTATTATCTTAATAAACGATTAACAAAGAATGATAAGAGTGTATAGCGGTCGAAAACTTTAGAATAATCGCTTCTTCAGAGTATAAACTTCGATTTTTCCGATATGAAGTTTACTATACATCGTATTTTCCAACATAACACTCAATTTTGATCACAGCGTGTACTTGTTGCTATCGCGCCAAATGTTTATCAAGATTATGAGAAAATCAGCATAACATGGCATGTACTGTCATGATAACCCCATACTTTTGAGAAAAATTCAGGAAGTTTCATCCACTAAAAAACCACCCATTGGGGTGGTTTTTATCAGAATTTAATAACCAGTGAGCTGCATAAAGCCCCAAGCCTCGTTGGAGCCAGAAGCTAAGGTAGGACCTTCCCAATACGGTATAACAAAAGGAAGCCACATATCTGATTTGATAATACGAGTGGTCAAGTTAATTTGATGCTTTGGAATATTAATAATCCACTGCAAAGGCAGCCTTCTTCCATTTGATAAACTGGTCACTTGCATTGGTTTAATACGGATATCATCGTCTGAGAGATTGATGACTTTACCTGAGCGTGTGGACAAGGTGCCAAACACATGCGCTGTTTGTCCATGGTGGCGGTAGCGGCTGACTGTCAGTGCTCGACCATCATCTAAATTAAATACAAACCAATCCCAACCCTGTTGCCCTTCACCAATTAAGCCACTGCCCCACTCTTTCTGAGCCCAAGCAGAGCCAGCAACAGAGAAGCGTTTGCCATTAATGTTCAAACTCCCTTTCACCTTTAAAAATGGCGCACTAAAACTGAAAGAGGCAACAGATTGCAACGCATGTTTAACCTGAAAACCTTTGTCTCCATTCACGACAAAGGGGCCATTTGTCATAGTATTGAGATCTAAACCAAACGTATCGGTAGTCACATTCAAGTTACCAGGGAAAGGCGTTGCACCAAGTGAACGCCACGTCCAATTATCAATCCATAACCTGAAAGGACGATTAGTCATGCCAGCTTGGCCTATCCCGCCTCTCGCTACACGTTGCTCTTTCCAGACGTGCGAACCATGGCTAACGACAACATGTGAAATGTACAGTTGAGGGTTTTGCCATCCGCTGGTTTCTCTCTCGTCCGTCGCGACCCTGAAGTAACTCCATTGAACATTGTATATTTTCCCTTGTTCATCTTTCAGTTTCGCAAAGTAGTGCCACCATTCATGTTGGTACTCAGGATGAAAGCGAAAGTCTGACGGTAAAGAGACATGCTCGTCAGGTAATACAGGTTCGAAAATCGTTTGATTTTCACGCGTTAGAATAGAATTAAGCTCGCTTTCTTGTGTCGCTGTCGCTTCCAACCAAAAAGTTGAGTAAAAAACAGCCCCGGTCAAAAAGGCAAACGTAATAACAATGATCGTTGAAACTAACAAGCGTTTTTTAGAGCCCACTTTTTTCATTACAACGCGTCCCTTAATGACTTCATTGGCGTACTCTTAATCATTCTAATAACTGGCAATGCGCCAGCAATCATGATGGCAAGCATCGCCCAAGCAATAGTTTGAGCGTATTCCCAAGGGATCGTTTGAAGCTCCAGAGACCAGCCGAATGATTGCTTAATGATAATATCAACGATCAAGTGTGCAAGTGCCAGACCAAGTGGCACCGCAATAATCGCGGAAATGGCCCCGAAGACAAACAACTGCAAACCACCCAATGCGACAAGTTCCTTTCCGGATACACCCATACATCTCAGCAAAGAGAAGTGCCGCTGCCGCGACAGCTCGCCCGCCAATGTCGCGAAGAATAAGCCAAACACAGCAATAATCAGTGTGATGTTGCCCAAGGTTCCTGCAATAGCGAAGGTATGATCAAATACCCTCATTGCCTGACTATAAATATTACCATTATCAAACACACGGTCTTGCGGGAGGCGGAATACATTTTCTAAGCGATTTTTCAGCCCCTCCCCATTAACGCTATCTTTTAACACCACACCAAGGCCAACATTGCCCGTCCCTGCAAATGCATACAGCCAATTCCGGTGCGACATCATCACCTGGTTATACGGGTTTCCATAATCGTAATAAACACCAACGACTTGCCAGTCTCCACCCAGTGGTTCCTGCAAGTTAATGAAGTCTCCTGGGCGAATATCCAACTTCAAGGCCATCGATTCACTCACCATCAAGCTCTTGGTCGCGTGCAGTTGATACCAGTAATTCGGGACACCTAGTTTTACCGTCAGTGCATCTAGCTCACCTTCAGAAGAGCCTGTACTCACCACTTGCAAAGCACCATGTTCGGTTGGCATATCTTTTTCCCAACGCCACCAAACCGAGTTGACTTCTGGTTGGTTTTGCAGCCACGCACTCATCCGAGCTGCTGAGTTATTTGTCGGATAGATATAAATATCCGCTGCTAATCGCTGGCTGAGCCATTTATCGGTTGTATCCCTAAAACTGCCTACCATCGTTTCTACGCCGATATTTGCCGCCAGTGCCAACATAAACGCCATTGTTGCCACACCGCGATAACTCATGCTCGCAGCCGCATCGGCAAAAAACCAACGTACACGTACCCAACGCATGGTGTAAGAAAAGCTCTGGAACATATGCCACATAATAAATGGCATGAACAAGGCCACACTAACCAACATCAGCGCAATAATGGCAAAGCCAGTTTCTTGTGTTTTCGGTGCTTGATACACTGCGATTGCCGCGACACAAAACGCACACGCAGCAAGAGCCTGCCAAGAGAACTCACGCCCTGCAAATCGCATTAATGACAGTCGAGAAGATAGACGAATTGGCTGTGACTTCAACAAACGAATCAATGGCCACAAACACGATATTAATGCGCCCATCGCTGCCATGATCAGACTATATAAGCTGGACTGCCAAGACCACCCTATTGTTAAGCCTACGTTGGCATCGTACAAATCGCTCAGGCTCGATGAGACTGCAGGGATCAGCTCATTTGCCAAGATCAAACCAAAAAAGTTACCACACGCCCACGCAATAAAGACGAGCAACGACAACTCTAACAACAATGCTTGAGCCAACTGCGTTCCGTTGACCCCCGTCTGTCTCAAAATACCCACCAAACGTTGTCGCTGAATGAATGACAAAGACATCGCTTGATAAAAAATAAACAACCCGACCAAAAATGACAGCATCCCCATCGCGGTGAGGTTCATGTGGAATGCATTAGTTAACGACTCAAGCTCCGTGCGCGTATTCCTAACGAGCGTCATGCCATTGGGAAGCATATTTTTCAGCGCTATTAGCTTTTCCTCTGGCATTTCACCACAAGAAATCGCAGATAAACCTGAGCTCCGCTTGAGCATACGCAACAACGATATATCAGTAACCAGCCGAGTCCCTGAGAGCATTTTGTTTTTATCGACTTGAATCGGTCCGAGACGACTTCCGTCATTCATCTCAATAAAGTCCCCATCCTGCCAACTCATGTAAGCGGCCAAATCTTGACTAACTAGAATGGGATAAGGAGGTTTCATTAATGATAGAACGGGCATCTCACCCAAAGATTTGCCTTGCTGCAATGGAATCATCGCGACAGGATCAATCCCCACCAGCATCAAGCTCATATCGGTTTTAGCATCTAGATGTAGCACGTCAAACGGCGCACATTGGTTAAACCCAGCTCGACGCAACTGGATATAGAAACCTTGAGGGATTTTATTGGCAGAGTGTTTAGTTCGGATTCTGTATGGCAAAGGATTGGAGAAAAGCTTTTCTCCTGTCGCATAACTTTGTTTTGCATGCTGGTTGATAGAAGTAACACCAACAAGAAGGGACACGCCTAAGGTTAACCCTAGCCAGACAAGAATAATTTGTAGTGGGTAACGACGGTAATGACCGAGTAGTGCCTTAACTACGGGCCATAACATGCAGTTGCCCTCCTTGAAGTCGAATCTTACCTTCCATATGGGCCGCCACTTTTTCACTGTGTGTCACCAACAATAAAGTGCATTCCAGTTGGCGAGCGAGACTCGTCAATAAGCGCATTACCGCTTCTGCGTTTCGCTCGTCTAGGCTACCAGTTGGCTCATCAGCGAGTAGGATTTTAGGTTCCATATAGAGTGCACGAGCAATAGCAGCACGTTGTTGCTGACCACCAGATGCTTCTTCCGGGTAGCGCCCTAGCAGAGGCATTAAATCCAGAGCAGAAAGAATTTGACGCCACAACTCTTTATCTTCTGGCAAACCTTTTAACTGACGACAAAAACGAATATTGTCGGCAATATTGAGCGTAGGAAGCAGGTTGAACTGTTGGAAGATATTACCAATATTGTTGCGGCGATAAAGGGTTCTCAAATGCTCTGGCGCATCATGCATGGCAAAATTTGGAAACTGAACTTCACCAGAGTCTGCAGTATCCAGTCCGGCAATTAAGTTCAGCAAAGTACTTTTACCCGAACCACTTTCTCCCATCAGAGCGACTTGGTCACCTTGCTGTAATGTTAATTCTGCCCCTTGTAATACAGGGTGAAATTCTCCCCCGTCTACATAGCCTTTACATAGGTCTGACAGTTTTAACATTGATTATGCCGCTCGGATGGTATTTAAAAATTGGGATCAGAATCTACACTAAAATCCTGTTAGTAGAAAGTATTTTGAATGCTTGATCACACTATGAGAGTACAAATGCAACTCGATTCACTTTCTGTTCCTAATTTTGTTGACGTATTGAGCAGATTTTTGCAGCTGCAGAAAGCTCTGTTTACCTCTATTGACCGATAAGGTTTTTCATCCATTTTCGGCTCACCATTCTTGGCAGACAAATCGTCCACTTCACAACTTCCTCGGTCAAAAAGAGTAAGTAAACCCATTGTGGGTCCCAACCGAGCTGAATCGCTGCAAATGCCGCGAGTGGAATCCCAATCACCCACTGCGCAAGAATGTCTTGATACAAACAAAACTTAACGTCGCCACCCGCACGTAATACCCCAACAATGACCATCATCGGCACCGAGCGTAATACGACACCTAAAGCAAGAATCACCATAAACTGTTCAGCTAACTGGCGAGTATCCGCTGTCAGTGCACTAAACGCATTAAGGATCCATTGATTGGACACTATCAATACAACTGCGACCACAAATGCGATAAACACATTCAAAATGACCGTAGCCCAAGCTTGGTAATACACAGGTTCAAAGTTTTTCGCGCCGAGTTGGTTACCCACTAAAACCGCAGCTGCATTCGATAGGCCAATCATCATAGCGAGAGAGATTGACTCAACGGGCGTCATCACCGACAACGCTGCCAAACCTTGCACACCCGCTTGTCCCATGATGGCATGGTAAGCGAACAATCCACCAGCCCATGCCAAAAAGTTAAATGTAGTCGGTAAGGAAAGGCTCAAGAAACGCGTTATTTTGTCTAAAACCAAACCTGCGCGTATATCATCCCAACCAAATGCAATTATGTGTTTCTTCAGCCATAAATAGCCAAATAGACAACCGACTTCGATAGCGCCACTGATAACCGTTGCAATGGCTGCCCCTGTAATCCCTAAAGCAGGAAAACCTAAGTGACCAAAAATTAACACCCAGTTGAGGAAAACATTAGACAGAATGCCTATGCCACTAAAAAATGTGCTCAGCCCCGGTTGGTGCATCGCTCTCAAGCCCACCGACATACTAGCGACACACGCAACAGCAAACATGCTAACGGATGAAATAATTAGATAGCTGGCCCCTAACTCAATCACTTCTTGTGAGTCTGTCGTCAGTTTCATGACTGGCTGTGGGAAAATAACAAACAAAGCAACGGCAATGGCGGCAAACACCATGGCTATCATCCATGTTAAAGCGGTACTGCGACGTACCCCGACTTTATCGCCTGCCCCCCAATATTGTGCGGTCAGTAATGCACCACCCGTCGTCACCCCAACTAACATGATGGTAGTAACAAACGTCGCGCGCGCCGCTACCCCAACAGCGGCTATTTCAGCCTCACCAAGTTGGCCGAGCATAAGCACATCGACGAGGCTTCGGCTAGAAAACATCATGCTTTGCAGTGTAATTGGTAGCGCGATCGCAAATAAGCGACGTAAGAATGCTTTATCTGCATGTATTGAGAGTTGAGAGAGAAAAGTCACAAGCGCTCCAACGACAACTTATTGATAGAATGGGGAAAGTGTCTCATGATTATACTCTGTGGTGTTTATTCCACCAACGATTAAAAGGACAGATAATGAAAAAGGTGTTGGTGCTAGGCGCCTCGGGTTACATTGGTTCTCAACTTCTTCCGTTACTCTTAGAACAAGGTTACGCCGTCACGGCCGCAGCGCGACATATCGATTATTTGGAGTCAAGGACTCGGCCCCATCCTAATTTAACGTTGCGGTATTTAGACCTAGCCGACGCAGAAGCCACGCTCGCTGTGGTGAACGATTTTGACTTGGTATTTTTCCTAGTGCACGGAATGGCACAAGGCGATGACTTTGTTGAGTACGAGCTAAACCTTGCTTTGAACTTTAAATACGCATTGGAGCAAAGCCGTGTCAAACATGTCATTTATTTAAGTGCCATCCAACCGCAAACCGGAAACTCGCGCCATTTAGCCGCACGCAAAGCAACGGGCAAAATTATCCGACAGTCTGGCGTTCCAGTAACTGAATTGCGTGCAGGCGTCATCATTGGCCCCGGCTCCGCGGCTTTCGAGATCATGCGAGATTTTGTCTACAACTTACCTATTTTGATCGCGCCTAAATGGGTCGACTCAAAAGCCAACCCTATTGCCCTACCCAACCTCAATCACTATTTATTGCAGCTGGCCGAAGCATCACCCCCAGAAGAAAACCAAATTTATGAAGTTGGTGGGCCAGATACACTCAGCTACCGCGAGCAGTTTAAAGTCATTTGCCGAATCACCAACAAGCCTTATCGGCTGTGGTCGACACCGTTGCTTACCCCAAAAATGGCATCTTACTGGCTCGGCTTGGTCACCTCTGTACCAGCAAACATCGGCAAAGCATTACTCGCGGGGTTAGAGCATGACTACATTGCCGATTCCAAAGCGATTGAAGCACGATTTCCGCAAACGCTGATCAGCTACGAGCAAGCGGTATCCGATACCATTCAAGATGAAGGCACGTTTGTGCGCAGCAATGTTTGGGGCTTTGAGCCAGCGGCACTTCGTCGATGGCAACCGGGGTATGGCTACTACCCTAAACAAGCCGGTGCGAGCATAAAAACTCAAGCCTCCGCTGCGGCATTATGGAAAGTGGCTCAAAAAATCGGGAGTCGTGAAAAAGGCTATTACTTTGCCAACATTTTGTGGCGCACACGTGAATGGCTCGACATCTTTTTTGGTGGCGGGAAACCGATTCGCGTTTCTCCTCCGGGGCCGGAGCTCAAAGTCGGCGATTATATTGACTCTTGGAAAGTGATTCGCTGCGAGGAAGATCAGTTCCTCTCCCTGTTTTTTGGGATGAAAGGCCCAGGGCTTGGACGTTTAGAAATTACCATCAAAGACCATGGTGATGAACGAGAACTGGATATCACCGCTTGGTGGCACCCACAGGGGTTTCTCGGGCTGCTTTACTGGTTTGCCATGATGCCAGCCCATCTATTCATATTCAAAGGCATGGTCAAAGCCATCGCGAAAGAAGCCGAAAGTATCAGTATTACTCCTCAGGTGGGACAGTCTCTGGAGAATCTAGAGAAATAGGCAGGTGATGAGCAATCCCCGCATGGCAATCAATGCACGATTGCTCTCGACTTTCCATCATTTGATGTCGACGCGCAACGGTTCGTCCTTGCGCTTCGAAATCCATCTTGTCAACGGAATGGCAATATCGACACTGTTTTGATTTATTCTCGATAAACTGCTGTGTGACTTCAGCAGCCAACCTCGGACGATGCTCCGCCTCGAAGTTCTCTAACGTAATTTCTCCAGTCAGTTTGTGATAGATGTCGGCTGTAGCGCCGATTTTCAATGCGATTTTAGCAAAAAACTCCCTAGGGACATGGCAATCACTGCACGTAGCGGCAACCACACCCTGAGCATTTTTGAAGTGTGGGGATGCTTGGTACTCCTCAACTATCGTATCCATCCCAATATGGCAACTGTAACAAAACTCGTTGCGATTGGTGTAATCCATACCAAAGTGAAAAACACTGAATACTGCCCCACCAAGGATAAACGCCAATAAGCCACCAATTGGTATACCGAGCATCCATTTTCTGTTTGGTTTACGCCATAAACTCATTGGTGTTCATCCCAAAGCAGCGCTAGCGATAACTCGCATAGTATTCTACGAGCGCGTTTAAATCATCGGCACTAAGCCCTTTGAACGCCTCATCCATTTTTTTATCAACGGAGCGTTTGCCTTGCTTAAACTGTTGCAACGTAGTGGCAAGATAGCCCTTCTGCTGACCAGCTAAAATCGAAGCTTCATCCAGAGCGTTACTGCCACCATCCGAATGACAGTTCTCGCAACTTTTCGCGTGGATAGCCTTACCTTTCATCGCTAACGCTTGATCAAAAGACTGCTTAGCTGGCACAAACTCGAGCCCAGCATAATGTTTTGCTAACTCTTCAATCTGCGCCTCAGATAAAGATTTAACTATCGACACCATGTCGCCTTTTTTGCTCGTGTCTCCGTATACGTGATTAACCGAAGCTGAGGGTCTGCCTTCAAGGTAACGCAACATCTGGTCAAAAAAGTTGAACTCGGGAATCCCTGCGATGGTAGGAATATTCGTGTCGGAACTAACACCGTCTGGCCCATGACAGGCTTCACATTCGTATTGTGAAATTAGCTCACTTGGTGATGCTAAACTGTGGGAAACCAAAGCAGAACTGATGGCTAACACTGAGGAAATTTTTAGTGAGAATTTAATTATCTGGTGCATATTAGACTGACTCCGTAGTAATTATCTTTATTAATCAAAACCAGACAGCGAATAAACGATAAGAAAATCAATTTATAAACGCGACTTAAAACCAACGATATCCAAGATAAAAATATTAAGCCGTCAACTATTTAAAGTAGCGTAGTTCAATACCCTCACTTTTTCTGCGCCGACCTCTTAAATCGCAGAAAATCCAACCCAAACAATTGATTTAAAATGATAATAAATCCAACCCCAAAATTCACACACAAAAATAGCGGTTTATTTTAATAATATTTCATATTGCGTCTATACTCTTACAAGCCATGTATTTCGATTTATTCAAGCGATGTAAATATGGATATTTTTCTTTTGTCTTGAATATAAAATTAATATTTCAATCAATCGTTTATTGAAATATTCAACCATTCCCATGCATTCCCACTTACTTTAGGACGAATCGAGAGGGACTATGAACGGTTTAAAGTCGATCGCTACATTAATATTGTTTATTTTACTGCTCACCGGATGTGGTCCAGACAGCAAAAACGATCAGAATACACCACCACCTGCACTTGGTGATTTCGAGATCAGTGTTTCCGAGCCATCATTGGTCACTCAAGAAACCGGGGAAACCAAACTGGTGGTCAATTTTACCGTCAAAGACGCCAGTGGCAGACCTCATGAGCTAGACGAAACGAGAGATTTTCGCATCGCACTTCTTAAAGCAATGCCCTCTCGTGTCGATACACAAAACTCGAGCGATCCAGCCTTTGCCTTCAATGGGCGTCATGGAAACACTTATTGGAAGAGTTTCCATCACTCAAGCAACACCGCAAATAACCGTGCAAGCATGGAGAGTGTTTGGGATGGAACATTAGTAAAAATAGACGAGGGATATCGCTACACGTTTGCCATTCCTGACGTTTTGAAAGTGTCCGATCCTTATACTGCCGACTCTTCTAGCAACAATGGTTTTATCGCTTGGGATGCGAATAAACTCCACCGAATCGTCATGGCGTATGGCGAGCAAGGCAACGGTTTTACCTACGTGTTTGAATGGGTGCCGCAAGAAAGTTCAGATACGGCTGTCTCCCGCAATGTGATTGAAACAGGCACCTGTGAAAACTGTCATATGGGCGAACCGCTTCATCATGGACCGGGCTATCGCTCAATTGATAACAACATTGCCGTTTGTACCGCTTGCCACAATGACAGTAACCCTGGCGCTGCGCCAGCCAGACGCCCTCTCGCTGCCATTGTTCATCAATACCACGGTAATGTTTTCAAATTAGGTAGCGACAGAAATAACACCGAGACTTACAAACAGCCTGTCGACGAGAATGACGTGCTCGTTACCGACATCAATGGTTTAGTCATTGAAGGCAACCCTTTCCCGCAAGATGCCCGCAACTGTACAACCTGCCATTCAACCGATGTCGCGAAAGCATCAGACGCCAACAATTGGTTTGAACACCCAAGCCAAGTTGCCTGTGAGACCTGTCACTTGTACCGAGACAGAGGCGCGCATGATAACCAAATCGGTACGGCTTGGATAAGAAACGGCGAGCCACAAAACTCCTGCTCGGGCTGTCACCGACCTTATGACCGAGATGACAATGGCGCTCCAATCATCGGCCAAGACGCGAGCCGAAGTGCTAAAACGGTTCACGTAATGCGTTTAGAGAATCTTGCAAAGGCACGTGATTCGCTTGAAATCAACGTTGAAAGCGCGCGATTTATTGATGACCAGTTTGAGGTTGAACTAAGAGT
Source organism: Vibrio sp. J2-4 (assembly GCF_021728155.1). Taxonomy (NCBI): domain Bacteria; kingdom Pseudomonadati; phylum Pseudomonadota; class Gammaproteobacteria; order Vibrionales; family Vibrionaceae; genus Vibrio; species Vibrio sp. J2-4. The sequence goes on along the minus strand of NZ_JAKKCN010000001.1, from coordinate 699,332 downwards.
GTCGAAAGCGGGCTCAGGTATTGGATCCATCGACGAACTGACACCTTTCATCAATGAACATGGCCACCTCAATTTGTTGCTGAACTGGGATAACGGCCAAGGCCCGATGGTCGCAAACAACAGTCTCAACGTCGCCGATGATGGCGCACTTGGTGACGGCTGTGAGGCTCAAGGAGAAGGCCTATTCTTGTGTCATAAAGACTTCACTGACGCTGCGATTAAGCCAACCTCCAACTCTACGTTGACGGTTAACATCGCCGACATGCCACTTTGTGCCAACCGTAGAGATGGCGAGCTCGCCGAATGCGTCACGTTTGAAGGCATCGATCTTATCAAATCGCCTTTCGTCATTGCCGCCAATAACGCATCTGGCTCGTTTGATGTGTCTGGTATCAACAAGCAACACAAACTGCCAGTGGGCGCGGACATTTCATCGTGTAACGATTGTCACAAAGAGCTGACTATCCATAAGCTCGGTGAGCATCCACATGCTGCCACCGACTTCCAACAATGTAAAAATTGCCATAACTCAGAACGTTCTGCGTTTTATCCTGGAATGGCGGCTGATCTAAAGTACCACGTGCACTCATTCCATGCCTTTGGCTCCGCTCATAGCGGTGAAGCGCCTTTCCCTGGCGCAGTCAACAACTGTGAGGCCTGCCATACCAATGCTCAATACAACTTACCTAGCCAACAAAATACGCGCCCTTCTCTTGCGAGTGGTAAATACTTTAGTCCTGCATTAGTCGCCTGTGGCGCGTGTCACTTAGAGTCATCTTTAGCTAATGCTGACCCGGATACCGTGGCAGGAGATGCGCCTCTGAACCATATGCTGAATCACGGCGCGGTATTTGGAGCAGACACAGCAGCACAAGCAACGGGCTCCGAACAATGTGCGACTTGCCATGCCATTGGTCAGTCCCAAGGGGTAGATAAGGTTCACAAGGTATACGACTACCGTTGAATTCGTCATTGAACACAATGCTTTGACAACTAAGGATAAGAAAAGGAAGAGCTATGAAAGCAATGTTTCTGCGGTGGTTGGTAGCTGGGATACTTGGGTTAGGCGTCATCTTCACCGTCAGTTCGGAAGATGTCGCCAAGCCAGAACCCGAAGCGGCGACGTTAACTCAAGAAGAAATTGAAACTATATTGGACACCAAATTTTCTGAGGGGAAATACTCACGCCGTGGAGCAGATGGCTGCCTTCGTTGCCATGACGATACCTCAGACAAACCTGCAACCGGTATTTTCGACAACATCCACGGCAAGTCAGCGAATTTGCATGGGCCAATGAATGATAAACAATGTGAAGCATGCCATGGCCCAGCAAACAATCACGCGCGCAATCCGCGAAAAGGACAAGTTCGTGAGCCGATGATCACCTTTGGGCCAAACTCCCCTGTTCCGGCCGAAAAGCAAAACAGCGTGTGTTTATCTTGCCACCAAGATGCGAAACGCTCGACTTGGCATAGCAGTGAGCACGCTTTTGAAGGGCTGTCTTGTGCAAGCTGTCACCAACTGCATCAAAAAAACGATCCGATGATGGTTGCCGAAATGCAAGCAGACAAATGCACCGATTGCCACTCCCGCACCAAATCGGATATCCACAAACGCAGTCGTCATCCTATCATTGACGGCGTCATGACTTGTTCTAGCTGCCACAATCCACATCAGGCATTAAATGAAGCAAGCCTGAACTGGTCAACCGTCAATAACGCTTGTTACGAGTGTCATGCAGAAAAACGCGGCCCATTCTTATGGGAGCATGAGCCTGTAACTGAAGATTGTACATCCTGCCACACACCTCATGGTTCAGTGAACAAAGCCCTGCTCAATAAACGGCTGCCAATGCTATGTCAGGAATGTCACCGTGTGCCACATGCAAACGTAGCCATTCCTGAAAACGACTTGAGAGTGCGTGGCGGAAGTTGTTTGAACTGCCACAATCAAGTACATGGCTCTAACCACCCACGTGGTCAAACATTAAGTTATTAGGAGGGAGGCATGAAACGATCTCAACTGTGCATCGCTATTTCCCTTGCTTTTGCTGTGCAAGCGCACGCCAACGATTATTCGTTACAACGTTCTCAACCAGCCGACACTAGCCGCTGGCAGTGCAGTGAATGCAGCAGCGACAGCACGTGGAGTGGAGAAGTCAGCGCGGGCGTCGGTTACCTTAACAACGACGGTTCCTCTCGATTCTATAATTGGAATCCGCCCGTTTACGGTACAAACTCTGACAATAAGCACTTTAACGCGAGCCTAAACGCCGATATCGAACAATATGAAGACAACGGATTCTACAATCGAATCGTCGTCGAAGATCTTGGTTTGCAACGCTTCTTACTGCAGTGGGAAATGGGCCAGTACGACGGATTACGTGTCCTCGGCAGTTACAGCGAAACTCCGTATTTCTGGAATCAGTCCTCACTCAGTGCGTATCATCCAAGAGAAGATGCACTCGTTAGTGGTGACCTATCGAAATATGAAAACTCAGTGACGCGAGAGACGTTTAAGTTAGAACTCAAGTACACACCACATACGCTATGGAAGCCATATGCATCCATGAAGCACGAACGTAAAGAAGGCACAACTTCGCTCTATTCATCGACCATTCCGGGTTACGCCAACGCGCCGGGATTCATACCCAAAGCCGTCGATCATGAAACCTTAAATACTCAAGTAGGAGTAAGCTACATTGAAGATTTGTGGCTGGTGGATATTGCGTATCGCGGCTCGTTTTTCCGCAATGACAAGTCCGCACTCTATTACGGCGGTGTTACTAACCCTTACGCCAACCACCTTGCGTATGAGCCTGACAACGACTTTCACCAATTTGCTGTCACGGGGAATTATCGGTTGAATCAACAAACGTTCAGTGGCCGCTTACTTTGGTCACAGACGTCTTCTGAAGGCGGGTTAAATCCATTCCCGCAGTCCCCCGTTAACTCTAATACATTCCATGGCGAAACCAACACTTGGCAAATGAGCGCGGATTACCACAACAAACTTTCGCGAGACACAGCTTTCGCCATTTCTGCAGACTATTCAGACAAAGACGATAACTCCGATAGAAACACCATCATCGGCTCTACCAGAGAAAAATACGACCACACAAAAACCAAACTGGAAACAACGTTGACGCATCGTGTTGCGTCTGATGTGAAGGTGAATGCGGGTTATCACTTCAAACAAGACGAGCGAAGCTATGCCGACCGAAAACGTACCGATGAACAACGCGTTTTTGTTGGTGCTCAGTACAGACCAAACAGTCCGTGGCAATTAGGCGGTAAAGTCTCCTACTCTTTCCGCGATGGCTCTGATTGGCAGGACGACAGCAGCGACTCGCCTAATTTGCGCCAATACTATTTAGCCGATAAAGAGAGGATTGAGCTCCGTGGCGACGGCGGCTATGACGTAACAAACGATGTCCAGTTACTTGCTGAGCTTTGGTACGGAAACGACGACTATGTTAAACCCGATATAGGTTTAAGCGAAGGAAAAGATTACGGCTACGATATCAGCGTCAACTTCAATTTACTCGACGGACTAAGCGGGCATGTTTTTTACAATCAACAGATCATCCGCTCCGAGCAACAACAAGCAAACTCTGACGTTGTCGGTTGGAATCGCTACACCACCAAACTCAAAGATGACATAACAACCATTGGCTTTGGTGTGAGTAAAGAGCAGCTACTAGACGACAAACTTTCTATCTCGTTTGATTACAGCTACAGCCAAGCTGATGGAAAATCTTCAACCACATCTGATGGCTACCAATATCCTGATAACGAGGCGAACTCGTACCGATTTGAAGTCATCGCTGACTATGAAGTATCTGAAAATCAAAACGTGCAGCTTAACCTCCGTTATGAAGACTACTCAGAAGAGGATTACTTGTTTAATAACGAAACCGAAACGATGGGCGACGTTTTGCAAAGCTATGAAGGTCTATATGGTGGCGTCTATTGGAAATATCGCTTTTAAATACAGAGTGACGTAACAAAAAAAAGCATCAGACGTTTCAAACGCCTGATGCTTTCGTATTTCAATTCTACTGCTGTGAGAAGTTGATTAAGCTTGGAAGCTCAACGGAATCTCAGCCAATTGGTTACCTTCGTTTGCAGGAAAGATAAGGTACTCGCCGTGGTATTTCACCATCGATTTGTAGTCCGTCACTTTATGCACCATAAAGCCCGCTTGCGCTGCTTTCTCAACAAACTCAGCATGGTTGCCACGTACAAACCAGCTCATTGGTTTGACGAGCAGCTCGCCGTCGAAGCAGCTTTCGCATTGATCTGCACATAGCGCCAAAGAGTTTTGACCTTCCGTGAAGATTTGGATTTTGCCACAACCAACCAATTGTTCAGAGGTAGAAACCTCCCAACCCGCTTGCTCCATTACGTCCAAAAAAGCTTCGACGTCAGAGTCTTTGATCACTTTTGAATCTTCACCTTCAGGGAAGAATTGCGCGTAGAAAGCAGAAATACGTTTGAAGATAAACAACAAACCAGCGTTATTCCCCTTTGAACGCCCCGCCTTTTGCCAACGAGTTAAGTCATCGCCGACCGTTCGACCAAAACGCTGAGATTTCAGAGCTTTTGTTACCCAACGAACAAGATAGTGGTTGTTCGCTACTGGCGCATTGGCCAACTTGCCAGAACGATGTTCCTGCTCCAGTTCATTCAGAGCAGAGTTAACCAAGTTTTGAATTTCTTTGGTGTAATTCGACATTACGCCTTTCTTCCTAAAGTCCAATAAAACTGTGCTGAAAGCACAGAACAAGCAAACATAACGATGATCATCGGCCACGCAACATTACCTGGTAGTGATGCCACCAGCGCGCCAACCAATGAGCCGATACCGAATCTTAACGTCCCCGCCAGAGACGATGCCGTACCCGCCATTGATGGGTAGCCACTTAAAAGCAGCGCCATCGCATTACTACCAATCGTCGACAATGTACCGATAAACAGCACAACAAAAGGCACGATGCCCCACAATCCGAAGTCCATCAACCAACTTACGAACAGACCAATGCCAGCCAAAAGTTGCACGAACAACCCAAAACGAAGCATGGCATGAGAGCCAACTTTCTTCACCAAGCGACCATTAATACTGGTCATGATGATCATCGCAACAATGTTCAAACCAAATAAATAACCAAAGTGGTCTGGTCGAACACCATATAAATCAATATAAACAAACGAGCCCGCAGTCAGGAATGCAAACATTCCGGAAAATGAAAACGCTCCAGAAAGCATCAAACCTATCGCTTCAGGGTTGGAGCATAATCTGGCGTAGTTTCTCATCGTAGTGCGAAAACGAAGCGGCTGACGATTTTCTGGTTTCAACGTCTCTGGGATTTTCCAAAGTACCAGTAGAATTACCACCACAGCGAAAATGGCTAATACCCAAAAAATAGAACGCCAACCAAACCAGATCGCTAGGTGACCACCTATCATAGGCGCGACCAAGGGTGCCATGGTGATCACTAAGGTGACGAAAGACATTGCACGGGCAAAGTCTTCACGGTCAAACATATCACGCACGACGGCTTGGATAATGACCGCCGCTGCTGCGCCAGCAAAACCTTGTGCTGTTCGCACATAAGTCAATGCATCGATGCCGTTTGTGGTCGCACTCACTACCGCCGCTAATCCAAAGAAAAGCACACCCAAAATCAGTACAGGTCTACGGCCAAAACTATCGGCAAGCGGCCCATGAATTAACTGGCCAATCGCAAAACCTGCCGTATAAGCCGTCAACGTAATCTGAACCGCGCCAGGCGCGACCCCCAAATCTTTCGCGATGGTTGGCATTGCAGGCAGATACATGTCGATCGCCAAAGGCGTCAAAGCACCAATCGCTCCTAATACAAGAAACAATAGAAAACTGATTTGGGATTGCGGAGCACTTTGAGCTTTTTCTGTCATTCTTTTACCTCTTGTTGGAGCCCTACCGTCAATACTTGCAGAGCAAAGTGAAAATAACGGACAGTTCTCATATCGCGGAATGCAGAAGCCAAAGACCTGTTCTATCCAACGTTCGAGAATCATAAGGGCAAATATGTACCAAGGTGTGACCTTGACGAACTCGACATAGAAAAGCATGTGAAAGCGAAATGTGTTTATGGGAAACAAACACAATGCAGTAAAAATGATGGAATTGATTCCACCATTTATTCACCGTAGCCGAAGGCTTTGCAATAAGAGTATGCATGCCTCAGCTAAATGCAAAGGCATATCACTGAGATGAGTAAGCACACCGGAATCGTCTAGGCACTAATTTTGGTAGGAAAATTAATTTTGAGCCAATTCCTACCAAAAAACTAGTTCCAATTGGGAACTAAAGAATTTCCCATGCCGATAATTAATTCCAAATAGAATCAATTTCTTCCGGCGTGAGGTAGCGATAATCGCCAGGTTCTAGTGCCTCATCGAGTTCAATCGAACCAATACGCTCACGATGTAAGTACTCAACTTTATTTCCTAACGCCGCAAACATGCGTTTCACTTGGTGATACTTACCTTCCACAATAGTTAACAATACTTCATTCTCGGCCTCGTTCACGATCTCCAAACGAGCAGGTAATGTTGCTTCTGATTCATTGCGCAAAATGATGCCTTGTTCGAGCTTTTCCGCGTAATCAGGCTGAATCGCATCGACAAGCCAAACACGGTACGTTTTCTCACACTTATGCTTAGGTGAGGTAATACGGTGAGACCACTTACCATCATCCGTAATCAACACCAAACCGGTTGTGTCTACGTCTAATCGGCCTGCAAAGTGAAGGTTTTCAATTTTAGGCTCATCAAGCAATGCGAATGCAGTTTGGTTGTAGCCATCTTCATGTGAACAAACAAAGTCAGCAGGCTTATACAACATAATGTAACGAGGACCAGGAGCACCTATAACGCGGTCTTCCCACATTACTTCTGCACCTTCAGGTACTTTAAATGCACCACTTTTTTGAACCTCACCGTCAACGGTGATGTCTCCACTTTTGATGATCTTTGTTGCCTGTTTGCGTGTTGCACCCAGAGCATCACACAAATATTTATCTAAACGCATGAATACCTCATTGAATTATACCCAAGTGATCTCCAAATCTTGGTTTAAAGGTCACTTGGGTATAAAAGTCAGGTATTATAGCGTTCCTCGTTCGAATAGTTGAGCAATTTCACATATTTTCATGTACACACTTCGTCCTTATCAAGCCGACTCGGTTAAAGCAGTCATTCATTACTTTCGTAAACACTCGACACCAGCAGTGATCGTGCTGCCAACCGGTGCCGGAAAAAGCTTGGTGATCGCAGAACTTGCTCGCCTTGCGAAAGGGAGAGTGTTAGTCCTCGCTCACGTTAAAGAGCTGGTCGAGCAAAACCACGCGAAGTATGAAGGTTATGGTTTAAAAGGTTCCATCTTCTCAGCAGGATTGGGGCGAAAAGAAACTGACCAGCAAGTCGTGTTTGCTTCGGTTCAATCGGTCGTACGTAACTTAGATTCGTTCAAAAACCAGTTTTCTCTGCTCGTTATTGATGAGTGCCATCGTGTGCCGGATGACAAAAACAGCAGCTACCAAAAAGTTATTACTCACTTACGAGAACTGAACCCAGGCATTAAGGTGCTGGGACTAACTGCAACGCCCTATCGTTTAGGAATGGGCTGGATTTATCAGTATCACACCCGAGGTCAAGTACGCACCGAAGAGCCTCGATTCTTCCGCGATTGTATTTTCGAACTACCGATCCGTTACTTGCTCGACGAAAACTTCCTCACTCCAGCCCGCATGATGGACGCGCCCGTTTTGTCTTACGACTTCTCGCAACTGAAACCCGCAAACACCGGACGCTACAAAGAAGCAGAAATGGACATGGTGATCGATAAAGCCAAACGCGCCACTCCGCAAATTGTTGAGCAAATCATGCAATATGCGAGAGAACGTCAAGGTGTCATGATCTTCGCCGCGACTGTCCGACACGCACAAGAGATCCACAGTTTACTGCCAGAAGGCGAAACTGAAATCGTCATTGGTGATACACCTACGCCGGAACGTGACGCGATCATCCAAGCGTTCAAGAATCGTCAAATAAAATATATGGTCAATGTTTCGGTACTGACTACCGGGTTTGATGCGCCGCATGTCGATTTAATCGCGATTTTGCGACCAACAGAGTCAGTCAGTCTATACCAGCAGATTGTAGGGCGAGGATTACGCTTATCAGACGGAAAATCAGAATGTTTAGTGCTTGATTACGCAGGCAACAGCTACGATTTATACCAACCTGAAGTCGGTGATCCCAAACCAGACTCTGACAGTGAAATTATCACGATTCCCTGCCCGGCTTGCGGATTCAATAACAACTTCTGGGGTAAGTTGGATAGTAACGGTTTCTTGGTTGAACACTTTGGCAGACGTTGCCAGGGTTACTTTGAAGATGAAGACACAGGCGAGCGTGAACACTGTGGCTACCGTTTTCGTGCCAAATACTGTGGTGAATGTGGTGCCGACAACGATATTGCTGCGCGCATTTGTCATGAGTGTGACGCAACGCTTGTTGATCCAGATAAAAAATTAAAAGAAGCCCTTAATCTGAAGGATGCATTAATCTTTGAATGCACAGAAATGGACCTGTCAGTATTCAAGTCCAGTGATGGTAAATCTCAACTCAAGGTGACGTATTCTGGTGAACCATACCAAGGAGAAGGCAATGCGTTAGTTCATGAGTTTTGGTCATTGAGTACCAAAAAACAAAAACAAACGTTTAAAGACCAGTTTGTGCGCCCTCACTTGGCAGACAAGCATCGCCCTTTTGAAGAGGCTTCACCGACACGTGTTGTTGCCAATCAACATCGTTTCCGTTTACCTCAGTTTGTTATTGCAAGGAAATCCGGTCGCTTTTGGAAATTGCGAGACAAAATTTTTGAAGACGAGTTGAAATAACCTCTGCAACATTTAGTAAAACTGAACTCGATGATTCACTCTCTGTTCATCTATATCCGATATACTGCGGCTAACGTTCTAGAAAAGGTTTGACTATGTATAAAGCAACGACTTCTCAACATTCTGCGTTACTTTTCGGCCTTATCACGACATTGATGTGTGCACCAAGTTTCGCCAAGCATGACGACTACTATGCCTCACAAAATGGTCACGCCATCGTGCAAGATGTCGAAAAGCCTGGAACACGTATTGAATTCGATGAAGATCAAGATGAGGTCTATCGCGCGGTTCAACAAGGATATATACGACCATTTTCGGACCTTTACGCCGCAGTAGAAAACGACCTATACGGCCGTATCATCAAGGTCGAGCTTGAAGAAGATGATGATGCTTGGGTGTATGAACTGAAAATCCTGTACAACAATAGCGTCTTGAAAGTTGAGTATGACGCCGCCACGCTGGAAATGCTTGAGATCAAAGGTCGCAGCTTTAACAAAGCGTTAAAGCCACAAAACAACTAAACTGGTCTAATGCGTAATCCCGACGCAATGCGTAGCTTACTTCGATAACACTCCCAACATAATAAGAATCACCAATATGAAAATACTTGTCGTTGAAGATGACCCTCGTTTAGGCGAGCAAATCATCGAAACATTAGAAAGTACCGGCTGGGTACCAGAATTATCTCAAGATGGCATAGACGCTCTGTATCGCGCGACATCGGAAGAATGGGACGCTATTGTTCTTGATCTAGGACTGCCGAAATTGGATGGCCTTACCGTGCTAAAAGGCATTCGAGATGAAAACATCAATACCCCTGTCGTTATCCTGAGTGCTCGCGATACCCTAACGCAGCGAGTTGAAGGTCTAAACGCAGGTGCAGACGATTACCTAACTAAGCCGTTTGAAATGGTTGAGCTTATCGCTCGTATTCGCGCGCAACTGCGAAGAGCATCAGGTAACGCCTCTCCTGTGATGCAAATTGGCGACTTGAGCTTGGATACGCGCACTTCCAAAGTAATGTGGCAAGGGCAAGCAGTAAGCTTAACGGCGCTGGAGTATAAAGTGGTCGCTTACTTTATGCATAACCCAGAAAAAGTAATTTCTCGCACCGAACTCGTCGAGCACATTTACAAACAAGACTTTGATCGTGACTCCAACACAATCGAAGTTTTTATCGGCCGAATTCGCAAAAAAATCGCGCCAAAGATCATCAAAACTGTCCGAGGGTTGGGATACCAATTAAATGCCGAATAAGAACAGGCTACCGTTGAACGCAATAAAACGACTGAGTATCAAAAGTCGCCTCGTTTTAGCGGCGATCGTTTGGTTGACGGCAATGATCCTCGCAGCTGGTGTGACGATACCGACCCAAGTGTACAACTATATGGTTGACGACACTCGCTCACAGCTGAGCATTTTTATGGATGAAATCGCCGCTCAGTTAGAAGTCGATGAGACTGGGCACCTCTCACTCGCTGCTCTGCTCTCAGATCCTCGATTTAACCGACCTTACAGTGGTTTATATTGGAGTGCCTCTACTGAGACGAGTCTCGAGCGTTCTCGTTCTTTGTGGGACAAAAAAATCGAATACAAAGGTCTGGATAACGATGCTTACGGCGCGAGAGGCGAAAGGCTGATTACCATAGAAAAAGCTCTGTACTTACCAGATTACGATGGGCCTATCCATATCATTATTGGTATTGACGAAGAGCCTATCAAAAGCACCCTGCAAACGCTAATCGGGCAACTCTGGCTTATTTTAGGCTTATTATTCGCAGGGGTTCTTGCCGTCATTTTGCTGCAAATTGCATGGTCATTGAGTCCGCTTACGAAGTTACAAAAAGAGTTGGCCGAGCTGAAGTCTGGTAACAAAAAGAGTCTAGAAGAAACCTATCCGAAAGAGATTTCTCCTCTTATCTTCGACCTCAACGCTCTGCTTTTCCATTATCAGGAATTGTTAGAACGAGCTAGGAATCATGCAGGCAATCTTTCACACGCGCTAAAAACCCCACTTTCTGTCCTAAAAAATGAAGTACAGACGTTAGAACCTGAGACGCAATCCCGCCTGCGTACTCCGATCAATCAAATACAAGATCATATCGATTACCATCTGGGCCGTGCCCGCATGGCGGGGTCTATGAATATTTTATCAGTGAAATCGAACCCAGCAGAGCGTGTGGATGCTATCTCAATGGCGTTTGATAAAGTGTATGCGAGCCGAGATATCTCCTTAATTAATGAACTTGATTCAGAGCTGAATGTAGCGGTAGAGCAGACCGATCTCGACGAAATGCTGGGTAACTTGCTTGAAAATGCCTATAAGTGGGCCAACAACATGATTCGTGTGCACTCCTCTCAGGATAAAGACAATATACACATCATCATTGAAGATGACGGACCAGGTATCCCTAAAGAGAAACTGAGTCAAGTAATCAAGAGAGGCGTTAGATTGGATGAAGCGACCCCTGGGTCAGGTCTTGGTCTAAATATAGTCAGTGAAATGGCACACAGTTACCGAGGTCAATTAACACTGGAAGCGAGCGCTTTAGGTGGCTTAAAAGCATCTTTAGTCTTGCATCTCAGCCGAACATAAAGCATATAACGCATAAACTTTGTTCTTCGGACCATGATTAGTAAACCGATGAAAATGAAGCCGATGTGAACAAAATCCAAGCAAAGCGTTAAAAGGGATAGCCTTACACCCAGATAAATCATACCTTTTTGTTGATTTGGGGACGATTTGGGTTGCCCATTTATAAGTGGAATGATAGTATCCGCGCTCGCTTGAACAGTTCCTGTTTCAAGCTTTACCACGAACAACAAGGTCGCATTGTTGATTGTGAACATTTGATTTTTACTAATTTGAGAGTAAATACTATGAAATTCGAAGCAGTAGTACGTACTGAACTAGGTAAAGGTGCGAGCCGCCGCCTACGTCACGCTGGCAAATTCCCTGCAGTTGTATACGGCGGTGAAGAGGCAGCAGTAGCTATCGTTCTTAACCACGACGACATCGTAAACCAAATGGACAAGCCTGAATTCTACGAAGGCCTAGTTCTAGTTATCGATGGCAAAGAAGTTAAAGTTAAGCCACAAGACGTTCAACGTCACGCGTTCAAGCCAAAAGTTGAACACATGGACTTCATCCGTATCTAATTCCCTACCAAGGAATTAATCGGATTAAATCCAAACCTTTTGCATTAAAGATAATCGGACTTACCAACCGAGACATCTAAAAAATTTCAAAACCCCGGAGTCTTACCACCTCCGGGGTTTTACTATATGTGGCATATAACAATTGATTTATGAACGGGCAACGTACTTCACTAAAGTGAGATCCGTCAGCGTCATACGGTCTATGATTTCCGTCTCTTCCTCTCCAGTACGTACAAAACCACACTTCTTGTAGAAGTTAAGCCCCTGTTTATTGGTATCCAGTGCTTTCAGGCTTATCTGCATAACGGGCGTAGAGAGTAGACGCGTTTCTAGTTCATCTAACAATGCACTCCCTGCCCCTTGCCCATAATGCAAAGGAGAGACATAGCAACATGTTACCCACGCCGTTTTATCTTCACAGGTGTGGTTAGGTAGTTCGTAACTTAAAAAGCCGACGATTTCCCCTTGTCTCTCAACGACGATCAATTGGGCCAGTTGCTCAGTCATGACTCGCGTCCACATCCTTTCTCGGCGCTCAATCGTAAACTGATCGATGTAGCTCTGTGGCATTAACCCTTTGTATGCTACCTGCCACGAATCAACATGTATCTTGGCGATTTGAGTTGCTTCCTCTCTGACTGCGTTCCTTACTGTGTATCTCATTACTATCCTTTCTTAAAATTCACCACTTACAAATTCTTTCAACCCTACTCTTTAAATCGAAGCTCAAAGCGAGCAGCCACAGATGCAACGCTTTACATTACTCCATTTCATTTTCATTAATTCAATGATAGTGCACATCGTAATATCCGAAGAAAACGCCTCGTTATTTACGTTTCACTTTCGCTCATTAGATTGAATCTATTTGTTTTAACATCCGGGTATCGAAAGCGGGATAAACACGGTAAGGTATCGAATAAGAATAAATAAACGATATCTAAGGCATAAGATTTCTAAACGGTCGCAATTATAGTACAGAGAGAAATACCCTTTCTGGTTGTATTAAACAGAGTAAGCCAAGATCAAACGAGTTTGGGTTTTACAGTGATCATTTTATATACAAAACATTTCCCTCATCATCAGAGCGAAAATTTATAACGATTTGTGTCATAGCTGCTAAGAAAAACATGAACTTGGCAAAATAATCACCAAAATCAGCGCTATACTTCGCAAAAATGCGCATTGATTCACACAAACCACATTCATTCAATTGGCCACTTCACAAAATAGCCCCCTCCCTCTAATTTCAATATACTAAAAACTATTTCTGTTTAATTGGAGACGTAGTTTGCAGGCTTATTAATTCATGTCTCCGATAGAAGTATAAATAAGAGATAGATCACTAAAGTTTCACATTAATTCCGTATATTTCACGCCGTAACAATAACAAAATCACAAAGAAAGGATCCCTTATGAAGTTTTCCAAATCTCTTTTGGTAATGGCAGTGGGCGCTGCGCTAGCAGGATGCGGCTCAGACAGCGATAATTCTCCAGTAACCTGCGAGACTGCAGATTCTTGTACTAAGTTCACCGTTCTCCACACTAACGATAACCACGGTCGCTTTTGGCATAACAGCGACGGCGAATATGGCATGGCTGCGCGTCACACTTTAATCGAATCTATTCGCGCAGAAGTCGAAGCAAAAGGCGGTGAAACCATTCTGCTGTCTGGCGGTGATATTAATACCGGCGTACCAGAATCAGACATGCAAGATGCGGTTCCAGACTTCGTAGGGATGAACCTACTTGGTTACGATGCAATGGCTGTCGGTAACCACGAGTTTGATAACTCACTAGATATTCTCGACATGCAAGCTGAGCTAGCTGACTTCCCTATGCTGGCTGCGAATATCTATAAGAAAGATACCAATGAGCGTTACTTCGACCCTTACAAAGTATTTACTATCAACGGCCTTAAGATCGCTGTTATTGGTCTAACCACCCAGGACACAGCGAAGCTCGTTAATCCAGACAACGTATCAAACATCCACTTCGAAGACCCTCAAGTTGAAATCAAAAAAGTACTTAAGGAAATCGAAGAAAACGAAAAAGTAGACCTAGTATTTGCAACGACGCACATGGGTCACTACCAAGATGGTAACAATGGTAGTGAAGCACCAGGGGACGTGAAGCTCGCTCGCTCTCTTGAAGAGGGACAACTAGACGCTATCATCGGTGGTCACTCACAAAACCCAGTGTGTATGGAGCCAGGTACCAATGAGTATGCTGATTTCAAACCTGGTGATGATTGCGCGCCAGACCAACAAAAAGGCACTTGGATTATGCAAGCGCATGAGTGGGGTAAATATGTGGGTCGTGCGGACTTCGAATATTACGACGGCAAGCTTCACTTAGCGAACTATGCACTGATTCCTGTAAACCTTTTGGACGACAACGATGAAGTGATCGGTGAACGCATTCAACAAGATGCGACGGTAAAAGCGTTACTACTGCCATACCAACAGCAAGGTCAAGAGTTATTAGATGAGAAGATTTCTAATACGACGGGTAAGTTAGAAGGTGATCGTAACGTAGTTCGCTCTCAACAAACTAACCTAGGTCATCTACTGGGCGAGGCATATCGTACTTACAAAACGGTAGGTGCTGACTTTGGTGTGATGAACTCTGGCGGTGTGCGTGATTCAATCCAAGATGGTGATATCACTTACCGTGATGTACTAACCGTTCAGCCATTTGGTAACTTCGTGACTAAAGCAACTATGACAGGTAAAGAAGTTAAAGAATACCTAGATGTGGTTGCGACGAAATCTGCAGGCTCTGGTGCTTACGCTCAACTAGATAACATCACTTTAGATGTAAATTGTGATGCTGGCTCAGTAACCATTACCGACATTAACAATAAAGGCTTCGATCTAGACGCAACGTACACATTCTCTGTAATCAGCTTCAGTGCTGCTGGTGGCGATAACTATCCAATCATCGATGTTCAATCTACCCAGCTAACCGATGCATACGTTTTACGTGAGTTCTTCGTAAATAACCCACAGATCTCTGCGGATAGCTACAACAAGAACTTAGAAAACATCAAGTACTTCAGTAACGGTCAAGCTGTGAAAGGTTGCCCAGCAACTAATAGCTAAAAACACCTTACACTCTGACGTGAAGCGCTTTTAGAAGTTGTTCCGTCAGTGCCTCCCTAAAAACCGAAGCGTGACGCTTCGGTTTTTTTATTTTCGTTAAAGTGCTGAAAATTATCGCCCTTCATAAAGTGTTCAAAAATTATTCATTTGTGTTGTTGACGCCCATGTGCTGGGCTTCTATGTTTGATAAGGTCTTTCGAAAATACAGATTCATCAACTAACTTTTCGCTATGAAGTTTCGTAGCTTAGTGGATGATTCTAGGAAAGATGTGAATGGCGTTACAAACACTGCTCTCAAACAATTTGTCTTTTTGACCTAAAACGAAGGTGATTCGCCGCCAAGCGTTCACCAATGAGCAGCGATCTGGACGTCAATATGTTCAAACTGCTGCCATCGAGTTCAGGAGGTCAAAAATGAAACGAGCCAGCAATAGCTACAGACTTCAAATGATCAAAGAAGTGGTTACCCGTAGAGAGCGCGAAGCTTGCACGGACCCTATGGCAAGATACATTCATCAACTGATGGATGAACGCCCTACTAGTAAATTAGATGTTGAATTCAATCATCGATTTTCAGGAAGCCACTTTGACGAACATGCTGGGGGATGGGTCAGTGACCGTTGGTCAATGAAGTAGCGCTAATTTAACGAGTTTGCCTTACACGCACCGCATAGTAAGAGCTAATACAGTCCCGGCTCATCATTGATTATTGCCGAGCCGGGATAATTCGAAATTTAAAAGAGATCTTGCTGTGGTGATAATTCTTCTTGAGACTCTTCTGCCTTTCCCTTCCCTGCCAATACCTTTCTTCTATAGCGCTGACGGCATAGTTTAATCACATGCAACTGTTGAGCAGGCGTATAAGTGAGCCAGTTAAATCGCTCTTCTCTTTTACGCATACATCCTTTGCAATACCCTTTCTCGTCCACACTACAAATACCAACGCAAGGGTTTGGGACGGTAAAAAACTCTAGTTGCTCCATGCTCTAACCGTTTTTTGCTCGCTGTGCTGTAATGATATTATAACGACTTCAAGATACGCTCCCAACAGTGCTATACATCTTGCACCTTGAAGCCGTTTGAGTATATAAACTGGACTCTGTCACAGTAATACGAAACTATTACCTTATGCTGACAAAAACAGTGTTTTATTACCTATACTTACCACGTTTTCTAAAAACGGAGTCTATAAAATGAAGCTTAGCCTAAAAACGTTAGTTACAGCAATCTCTCTTCCTGTTCTTATGACTGCATGTGCTAGCAACGGTGACAATGTGAAAGAAATTACGGCTCAAGATTTACAGCACCATAATTGGGAGCTGGTTCAGATTGATGGTAAAAACATCGAATTAAAAGAACGTCAGCAAGCGCCTCGCTTAGAAATCGGAGAAAATCTGACTGCAAATGGTAACGCGGGGTGTAACAACTTCTTTGGTCAAGCTGAACTAAAAAACAATCAACTACGCATCGAAAAAATGGGAATGACCATGAAGATGTGTATGGATGACCAAATGAAAATTGAGCAAGCGATGTCTGAAACTCTTACTGAATGGAGTGATATAACGCTAACCAAAGAAGGGCTAATGCTTAAAAATGACGTTCACGAACTAACGTTTCAGTTGCGTGATTGGGTAAACTAAGTCCCATTTCATATTCTAAGAGCAGCCATAAAATGGCTGCTTTTTTTATGTCTCCTAATCCATATCAAAGCAGGCAGGATGTCTGTTTCGCACGTTTCGGTTAGAAAAATCGTTTAAAACGACAAACTCTTTCCCTCTTTACGCCCTCAACGCCACGTCTACGACGCGGGTTCAGTCTTCCAAATCAACATATCGAAGTTGCTTGAGGACAATAATTTTCAATTACTTGAAAGAATATCGTCAAACAAGCGGTCCGCTCCTGTATACCTAAAACGACACCAGAATTGTCCTTTCTTCGTTTTGCTTCACATTGAGAATAATTCTTTGAATCAATGAGTGATTCCGTTTGGGATTGGCATTGATAATAGACAGAGATGGATTACTATCCTTGTAACAAAGCGGAGCGACTTGTTTAGACGTCAATAACGCCGGAAACGAGAATAAAAAGACATAACACGGAATAGATATGAAAAAGCTACTCAGTACCGTTGGCATTTTAGCCACCACTTTCGCGACATCTTCTTTTGCCAACTCATCGGTTGCTAGTGAATGGCAAAAAATCGAACAACAAGCCGACGGACAATCCGTCTACTTTCATGCTTGGGGCGGAAGCCAAGAAATTAATCGCTACATCCAGTGGGCGAGTAGAGAGCTAAAATCGCGTTATAACGTGACGCTAAACCACGTTAAAGTCACCGATATTTCTGAGACCACCACTCGACTTATCGCAGAAAAAGCCGCAGGTAAAAACAGAGGTGGCAGTGTTGATATGGTTTGGATCAATGGCGAAAACTTCAAATCAATGAAGGATAACCAATTGCTGTTTGGTCCTTTTGTTGAAGGTTTGCCAAGCTGGCAATACGTCGATAAATCATTGCCAATTGATGTGGATTTTTCAGAGCCGACTGAAGGTCTGGAAGCACCTTGGGGGGTGGGGCAATTAGTGTTTATCCATGATGAGCAAACCCTGCATAACCCTCCAAAATCATTCGCAGAAATGCTGAGTTACGCAAAAGCGTTTCCAAATCGCCTAACTTACCCTCGCCCACCAGAGTTTCATGGTACAAGCTTTATTAAAGCACTGTTGATTGAGTTGACCAACAACGATCCCGCTTTACAAAAACCAGTCACTGGTGAAACATTTGAGCAAATCACTCAACCGCTGTGGGCTTATCTAGATGAGTTCCATAAAGTCGCTTGGCGCGGTGGTAAACAGTTCCCAGGCGGTACAGCAGAAACCCTTCAACTACTAGATGATGGTCAGACTGACCTGGCAATTACCTTTAACCCGAACGCGGTTTTCTCTGCTCAGTCGAGCGGTAACCTTGCAGAAACCACCAAAGCGTATGCGATGGACGCAGGTGCACTCTCAAACATTCACTTCTTAGCGATTCCTTGGAACGCAAATGCCAGTGCCGGTGCGCAAGTTGCGATAAACTTTTTATTGAGCCCTGAAGCACAATCTCGCAAAGGTAACCTTAACATCTGGGGCGATCCTTCAGTGCTAAGCAGCCAATACCTAACAGGTTCGGCTAAACATACTCAACAATTCAAATCTATCGCTGAGCCGCATCCAAGTTGGCAATCTGCCTTAGAAAAAGAATGGTTGAAACGCTACGGGAATTAATAAGAGCCCATGTTAAGAGCGCTATATTTAGTCATTATCGCAGTTTGTATTTTGCCTACCATTCCGGGACTACTCGGAGTGGTGGTCTCTGCGCTCGGTTATGTACCTCCTATCGGCTTGCACCACTTTTCTTTAGATGGCTTTAACGCTGTTTTTGATTGGGAGGGTGTTTGGACATCCATCGGGCTTACTTTCTACTCTGCCATTTTCAGTAGTTACTTGGCTTGCTTGATCACATTTGCGATTTTGCAAGCATCGTGGGGCAGCAAGTTTTGGCGAAAAATTGAAGTAAGCCTCTCGCCACTTCTTGCCATGCCGCACGTAGCGTTTGCGATTGGCTTTGCGTTCTTGTTTGCCCCAACTGGTATGGGCGTTAGGGTTCTCAACCAACTGTTTGGTTACGATCCCAATGCGCAAACGGTGAATGACTTAGCATTGCTGATTAAAGCTCCGCATGCACTCGGTTTGATCATCATGCTTGCGATTAAAGAAGTGCCGTTTTTATTGTTGATGAGTATTCCAATTCTTCAGCAATTGAAAGTCGATAAGATTGAAAAAGTCAGTCATTCGATGGGCTACAGTTCGGCGCAAGCGTGGTGGAAATGCGTGTTCCCACAATGGATAGCAAAACTGCGCTTTCCAATGCTGGCGGTATTGGCTTACAGCTTGTCGGTTGTCGATGTTGCATTGATTATTGGCCCTACCAACCCACCAACGTTTGCGGTTTTGGTATGGCAGTGGTTTAACGACCCAGATTTATCACTTCTACCAAGAGCTGCCGCAGGCGCGGTCGTGTTGTTTTCGATCGCTAGCCTTTTGATTGGATTTGCACGCTTGATGGAATGGTGTATTACCAAAGGCTTCAAACGCTGGCAGTACTCTGGTCGAAACGGGTTTCGTTTACCCGGTAAGACCCTGTTTTCACTGATTGCGCTACTCGCACTTCTAATGATTCCACTCATGGTGGTGTGGAGCTTTGCTCAACGCTGGCGCTTTCCAGATTTACTACCGAGCCGCTACAGCCTGCGATTTTGGGAATATGAGTGGCACAGCATTCTTGGCACACTGGAGCAGAGCATGCTGATTGCCGTTATCAGCGCGACCATCGCTCTAGCCCTTGCCTTGATCGCACACGAGTATCGCCTTCGTTATCGCTGGCAGGTGCCCGGTTACATCATCGCCATCCCAATGCTGATTCCTCAGCTATCCGTGCTATTCGGTATGCAAGTAGTAACGCTGTACTTAAACAGTAACGCGTATTTCTTTTGGGTATGCTGGGCGCATGTGTTCTTCGCATTCCCATTTATTTACCTCTCGCTAGACGGTCCGTGGCGCAGCTTCGACAATGGGTTAACTCGAGTCGCACTCAGCTTGGGTAAATCACCGATGCAAGCTTGGTTAAAAGTGAAACTGCCAATTTTACTACCTGCGATTGCATTCGCATGGGCTGTCGGTATTAGCGTAAGTCTGGCGCAATACCTGCCGACATTGGTGCTAGGGGCTGGGCGCATCAGCACCATTACAACCGAAGCCGTTGCGCTATCCAGTGGTTTTGACCGACGTGTCACCGCGATTTACGCCATTTGGCAAGCTCTGCTGCCATTCTTGTTCTTCTCTTTTGCGATACTACTAAGCCGATTACATGTGAAGTATCGCCGCTTGTCTATAAAAGGTTTACTACTGAATGAGTCTTTGTCTCGAAAACCTCGCCATCCGTAAAACCAATGGCGACACGCTTTTCTCAGCGTTCAACATGACCGTAGAGAAAGGTGAAATTGTTACTCTGATGGGACCAAGCGGTTGTGGTAAATCCACTTTGTTGGATGCCATTGCTGGACATCTCTCCGCCGAGTTCAACTACTCTGGATCCATTACGCTTGATAACGAAAAGTTGGATGCCCTCCCTGCCCATAAGCGTCAGGTCGGTATTCTATTCCAAGACGATTTGCTCTTCCCTCACTTGACGGTGTGGGAGAACCTTGCCTTCGCGCTACCAAACTCAATCAAAGGTGAGGAGCGTAAAGCACACGCCATGCAAGCACTGAAGAACATTGCATTGACCAAACTTGCCGAATCCTTCCCAGATCAAATCTCCGGAGGACAACGCGCCCGTATCTCATTGACTCGTATGCTGCTGGCAAAGCCGAAAGTTGCGCTACTTGATGAACCCTATAGCAAGTTGGATAAAGACCTGCGTGTACAATTTCGCAATTGGGTGGTCGAACAATTACAGCAAGCGAACATCCCTACTTTGATGGTAACGCACGATGAGGATGATATTCCTAATGGCAGCCGCTGCCTAAATTGGCCGTGGGAGACAAACCATGCTTGATAGCCTGAGTATAAAGCTCATCCGCAAACCGCTGGCCATCAGTGCGACATACCTCGATAAATGTGGCATCACCGCAAATCAGACGACAGTATTTGGTTTTGTGCTTGGCTGTTTTGCCCTACCGGCTTTGATCGCCGAACAGTACTTGTTGGCGTTGCTGTTTATTTTGCTGAACAGAATCTGTGATGGATTAGACGGCGCACTGGCGAGAATTCAAGGCATTACCGATGCGGGTGGTTTTCTCGATATCAGCTTGGATTTTCTGTTCTATTCCCTGATTCCTTTTGGTTTTGTGTTGGCAAATCCAGAACAAAATGCCATTGCAGGGGCATTTTTGATTTTTTCCTTTGTCGGGACGGGAAGCAGCTTTTTGGCTTTTGCCATCATGGCAGGCAAACAAGGCATCGATAATCCAGTGTATAAACACAAATCTCTCTACTACATGAGCGGTTTAACCGAAGGTACTGAAACCATTGGTTGTTTGGTGCTATTTTGTTTGTTACCGCAACACTTTGCCGTCATTGCTTATATCTTTGGTGCAGCGTGTTGGTTTACCACCTTCACACGTATTTACTCTGGGTTTCATACGCTTAAAGGCCATTAAACCACTTAGCAGTTCACGTTGTCTTGAGAGAACAGCCGCTAAGTCACTGTTTTATAAAACACTAAAGCACACATTAAATTGGGGTATATACTCTTTGGATGGAGAGAAATCATTCGGAGGCTATATGAAAAAATACGTCGAGCTAGGTATGCTGCTCATCATGTCTTGTATTGTTATGCTTAGCGGCTGTACCTCACCTAACCCGTACGGAGATGCATACGGCTCTTCAGACACGCGCAAAGTTCAGCAGGTTTACTACGGAACGATAGAAAAAGTTGAACCAGTAACCATTGATGCCTCTACCCAATCCAACGCCATAGGCACAATCGCTGGTGCCGCCGTGGGTGGTATATTAGGCTCAAAAGTCGGGGGCGGCTCTGGCTCGGATATCGCAGCCATTGGTGGGGGTCTGCTGGGTGGTTATGCCGGCAGTAAAGCCGCTGAAGCAACCGCGAAACGAAATGGTGTGAATCTTACTATTCGCTTAGAGGATGGAAAAATAATCTCTGTCGTTCAAGAAGCAAACCCAAACATGATTTTTCAGCCAGGCCAAGCCGTTCAAATCAACATGTCTGGCAATGAAGCAAGGGTTGTTCCTCGCTAATTTGAACACAGTTACTCCTTTCCATTGGTCTGCTGTTTTGGTTCAAAGAGCTTAATCCGCGCAAGCGTACGTTGCTTACTCATCGGCTTGCGCGATTCTATTTGTATCAAGTTTGATCGTCGTCAATGGAACATCAAACTCCCACACCTTTCGATGTTCAAATGACATCAAGTTGCTAGCATGAGCCCATTCCAGATAACTTTGGGCTTGTTATGACTCCGACTGTTGACCACGTACTCCTTAATATCGCGCTAAACCTCAGCTCTAATCGCTCTCACGAACAGCAATATCAAAACCTCATTGATGGGGTCGCGCAAGTATTCCCATGTGATGCTAGTTGCCTGTTTATCTTCGATGAGGATGGGTTTCTGACTCCTGTCGCGGTAAAAGGCTTATCCAGCTCGGTCTTAGGTCGTCGCTATTTCCCCAAAGCGCATCCACGCTTAGATGCCATTATTCATAGCCGCGAACCGGTGCGTTTCGATGCCGATTGTTCACTGCCTGATCCTTTTGACGGCACACTATTAACCGAAGACCAGTGCATTGATGTTCACGATTGCATGGGCTTTAGCTTGTATGTAGAAGGCCAACTTGTTGGCGCACTAACTATGGATGCTCTAACGGTGGGCGCGTTTGATGACATTGACCCTGTCGCTATCGAAACCTTTGCGGCTTTGACCGCTGCGACATTGCGTAACATTGCTCAATTAAAAGCACTCAAAGCGCAAAACCAGAAGCAAAAAAGCGTCACTCAAACCCTTATCCAGCAAGCCCGTTCTCAACATGGCGAAATGGTGGGTTTGAGTCCGCAGATTAACCAGTTACGAAGCAACATTGCGACCGTTGCTCAATCAGATTACGCGGTACTTATCACAGGAGAGACCGGTACTGGTAAAGAACTGGTCGCGCACTCGGTGCACGCGCAATCTCATCGTAGCGATAAGCCGATGATCTACGTAAACTGTGCAGCCCTGCCTGAAGGGTTGGCAGAGAGTGAACTGTTTGGTCATGTCAAAGGCGCATTCACTGGAGCCAATAGCCACCGCGCCGGTAAGTTTGAACTGGCAGACGGCGGAACTATCTTCCTCGATGAAGTGGGCGAACTGCCTTTGATTTTACAGGCAAAATTGCTGCGCGTAATTCAGCAAGGCGAGCTGCAACGTGTGGGTAGCGATCAGCATTTGATGGTCAATGTGCGCATCATCGCCGCGACCAATCGACAACTAGAAAAAGAGGTCGAAGCTGGCGTATTTCGAGCAGACCTCTTCCACCGTTTGAACGTGTTCCCAATCCAAGTCCCCCCACTGCGTGCCCGTGACGGTGATATTCCCGTTTTAGCAGGATACCTGTTAGAAAAAGTACGCCAACAATTTAATGCGCCCAATCTGCACGTTCATCCTAAGGTGTTGACTCAACTGGAGTCTTTGCCTTGGTACGGAAACGTACGCGAGCTCGAACACACTTTAACTCGCGCGGCTTTACACGCCATTCAACAAGGCGCGAGCACAATCATGCTTAACCATTTCGACACCTCATTGGCTCTCGATGATGTAAAAAACACATCGCATTATCTGCCTAAAGAAAGCCAACCAATGCGGGAGCTGATAGAAAGCTATCAGCGTGATTTAATTGAACATGCTTTGAGCCAAACTGGTGGCGTTTGGGCAAAAGCAGCGGAGTTTTTACAAATGGATCGCGGGAACTTATATCGAATGGGTAAAAAGCTCGGGATCAATAAATAACCAACCACAAGAAGCCGATGTAATTAAGACATCAACTGCGTTGTCTTAATTACATCAACCACTCATCTAAAAACGATAAAATTAAATATAAATCAATAAGATAACAATTGGCACGCATTCTGCTCTCTAGTGGTCAACA
Organism: Vibrio sp. J2-4; assembly: GCF_021728155.1. Lineage (NCBI taxonomy): Bacteria > Pseudomonadati > Pseudomonadota > Gammaproteobacteria > Vibrionales > Vibrionaceae > Vibrio > Vibrio sp. J2-4. The sequence goes on along the minus strand of NZ_JAKKCN010000001.1, from coordinate 675,434 downwards.
TCACGACTATTAAAATAATCACTGGAGAACCCAATATGTTCTGTATTCAATGTGAACAGACAATTCAAACCCCTGCTGTTAAAGGTTGTTCTTTTGCACAAGGCATGTGTGGCAAAACTTCTGAAGTATCAGACCTACAAGACGTGTTGGTTTACACACTGCAAGGGGTTTCTTTTTGGGCATCAAAAGCACTTGAATTCAATATCATTAACGATGAAATCAACCAATGGGCACCAAAAGCATTTTTCTCTACATTGACGAACGTAAACTTCGACCCTGAACGCATCTTAGAGTTAACTTCTCAAGCTGCAACGTACAAAGCATTGCTAAAAGAACAAGTGATGTCTGCCGCCACGCTCGCCGATACCGAAGTTGCTGACATTCCTGCGGTTGCTCACTTTGAGCTGCCAAACAGTGCAGAAGCAATCCTGGCATTTGCTCCTCAAGTCGCGGTTAACCGTGGTAAAGACCAACTGCATGAAGACGTAATTGGCCTACGCCTACTTTGCCTATACGGCCTTAAAGGTGCCGCAGCGTACATGGAGCACGCACGTGTTCTTGAGCAAACCAACAACGATATCTATGCCGAATACCATGAAATCATGGCGTGGTTAGGTACTGATCCTGAAGATCTCGGTGAACTACTTGATTGCTCAATGCGCATTGGCCTGATGAACTACAAAGTGATGGAAATGCTTGACCAAGGTGAAACAACGACCTTCGGTCATCCAGAACCAACCACGGTGAACGTCAAGCCAGTAAAAGGCAAATGTATTCTTGTTTCTGGCCATGATTTGCATGACCTAGAAAAAATCTTGCAACAGACTGAAGGCAAAGGCATTAACGTTTACACCAACGGCGAAATGCTGCCTGCACACGGCTACCCTGAGCTGAAGAAATACCCTCATCTTGTCGGCAACTACGGTAGCGCATGGCAAAACCAACAGAAAGAATTCGCAAACTTCCCTGGCGCAATCGTAATGACGTCAAACTGCTTGTTGAATCCAAATGTGGGTCAATACGCAGACCGTCTATTCACCCGTAGTATTGTTGGCTGGCCTGGTGTGGCTCACATCGAAGGCGATGATTTTAGCCAAGTGATTGAATGTGCCCTAGCGCAAGACGGTTTCCAACACGATGAAATCGAACACCACATCACGGTTGGTTTTGGGCGCAATGCACTGATGAACGCCGCCCCTGCGGTTATCGACCAAGTGAAGCAAGGTAACATCAAGCACTTCTTCCTAGTCGGCGGTTGTGACGGCGATAAAGCGGAACGCAGCTACTACACCGATTTTACGGCTGAAGCGCCAGAAGATACGCTAATCCTGACGTTGGCGTGTGGTAAGTTCCGCTTCAACAAGAATACGTTTGGCGATATCAACGGCATCCCTCGCCTATTGGATGTGGGCCAATGTAACGATGCTTACTCTGCAATCCAGCTTGCACTTGCACTGGCGAAAGAGTTTGACTGTGACATCAATGAACTGCCACTCACACTTGTGCTTTCTTGGTTCGAGCAAAAAGCGATCGTTATCTTGCTAACGCTATTTGCATTGGGCGTGAAAGGCATTTACACAGGCCCTACTGCACCAGCATTCCTAACGCCAAACCTAATCGCCATCATCCAAGAGAAGTTCGATATGCGCAGTATTGGCAATGTTCAGGATGATCTAAAAGCCATCCTAGCAGCTTAATAAACTTGCTTGTTACGCGCCTCCTTACGCGGAGGCGTTATCTATTTCAAACTAAAAATAGCCACAACCAAAGAGATTGTTATGTTTTTTGAATGGCAAGGTAACCAACCCGTCACACTCCGTTGCATCGACAAATACTTCGAAACACACGACACCGTTAGCATTAAGTTGGCTGAACTAACCGAGTCACTTCTGTTTCAGTTTAAGCCTGGCCAGTTTATTAACTTGGGCGTCGAAATTGATGGAAAAATGGAGTTTCGCGCCTATTCAATCAGCTCTATCAATGAAGACGATCACCTTCAACTCACCATCAAACGAGTATCTGGCGGTAAAGTATCGAACTACATCGTTGACTCGCTGCTGCTCGGTGATACCGTTCAAGCATTACCACCAGCGGGCGAATTTAACTGCATTGACCATCCACCCGTTTTACGTGATGGCGAAACAAAAGCCTTGCTTATCAGTGCAGGTTGCGGCGTCACGCCCGTATTTTCGATGGCAAAACACTGGCTGAGTAATCAAGATGAAAACGACAACGATGTGGACATCGCATTTCTTCATATCGCACGCAGCCCAGAAGAGACGATTTACTACGATCAGCTAGAAACGTTCGACGCTGTGTATCCCAACTTCCATTTAAAGCTGTTGCTGAAAAACCGCGAAGGAACGTCACACCCACAAGGTCGTTTGAATGCCGACTGGCTTAAAGAGCTTGTTCCTGATTTCAAGCAACGCACCGTTTACCTGTGTGGTCCAAGTCAGTTCATGCAAGATGTTCACGGCTATTTGAATGACCTTGGTTTTGACATGACGAACTTCTACCAAGAGAGTTTTACGCCTGCGACCGGCGCAGAAACATCGGTCTCCGATGAAGTTGTTCGTGTTTCTGTTCCCGACTTTGCTCAAACCATCGATGCGCAAAAAGGTCAGGTACTGGCCGATGTGCTTGAAGGCGCAGGTTTACCATTAATCGTCGCTTGTCGTAGCGGCATTTGTGGCTCGTGCAAATGCAAGGTTCGTCAAGGCAACGTCTCTTCCACCAGCCTAGAAACATTAACGCCAGAAGAAATTGAACAAGGCTATGTGCTCGCCTGCTCATCAACCATCAAAGCGGATCTTGAAGTGCAGATAGGTTAGTTTTCCAAATACAAAAAGCGCCGCGATACGTCTGTCTAGTTGTTTCGCGGCGCTTTTTTTGATGTTACTTCTGTTGCAACAAAAGTCTTTTAGCTAAACAACAACACTTTCAATGCTGCTTCGCTGTCTACGTCCATAAACTCTGGTGGGTTATCCAGACGCTCACGGAATGTCAACTCTGGCGCTTCTTCTTTCATGCTTTCAATCAAGAAGTCGCTTGTCACAGATGGCGAGTTCACACATGCCATCACTTGACCGCCTTCTGCCAACAAATCCGGCAATCGACGTAGAATCTTTTTGTAATCTTTCGTCAGCGCAAAGCTGCCTTTCTGGAATGAAGGCGGATCGATGATAATCAAGTCATACTGACCAGATTTTTTAATCTTACCCCACGATTTAAAGATATCGTGCCCCATAAAGCTTACCTGGTTGATGTTATGACCATTTAGCTTGTGGTTCTCACGACCTTTAGACAGCGACGCTTTTGCCATGTCGACGTTAACCACTTTATCTGCGCCACCCGCAATGGCAGCGACAGAAAAGCCACACGTGTAAGCAAACAAGTTGAGCACGTTTTTATGCTTCGCATTTTCGCGAACCCAATCACGACCGTAGCGCATGTCCAAAAACAAACCGAAGTTTTGATTGCGGCCAATATCCAATTGGTATTTCAAACCGCTTTCTTCAACGACAGGGCGAGCGTCTAATTCACCGACAAGCACTTCTGAAGGCGCACCATCGGCATAACGGTGCTGAAGAACCATAGTGCGACCTTGCTTATCTGCCCACAGTTGTGATTGTGCCAACGCATTGAGGCCGCTTTTCAGCTCAGCGAGAAACGCGTCGTCGACTTCTTTAAACAAATTGATAATCAACTGACCTTGTAACCAATCACAGGTTATTTGCTCTAGGCCCTCAAAACGGCGGCCACGACCATGAAACAGTCGACGAATTTCATTCGGAGCTTGCGCGAGCTCGGTTTCTAGATGCTGAAAGAACAGCGGAAGTTGTGATGCTTGCATCGAGTTCTCTTATTAGTTTTCTTTGTGACGGTTATTTGATCGTAGGCCAGTTCAGTTCCCAAGGGGAAAGCCAAGTATCCAAACCCTGAGAGACGATTTCACTGTGCCATTTGCTACCTAGCACTTGGTATTCTCGTGGATCGCAAACAAAGCGATATTGCTCATCTCGGTATTGGAAGCAAAGTGAAAATGCATGCAGATAACCGCGATCAGCCTCATTGCCTGCATTGTAAATCGGGTCACCAACAATACCTGAGCCAACCGATTTTAATGCCACGCGGATTTGATGCGTTTTACCAGTGTGCGGCTTACATAAAAATAGGCGTTCTCCGGGCTCTGCCGCAAGAGAGAAAAACTGGGTAACGGCTGGGTTATTTTTGTTGTTGACCAGCTTCCATGATGAACGGCGCGAACGCTCCATATCACCAACGACCAAACCTTGTTTCTTTTTCGGCTTTTTAGAGCCAATCGCCAGATAGAACTTTTCCACTTGGCGGTCAGCAAAGGCTTGCGATAACGCACTGGCCGCTTTGGCGTTGCGTCCGAGGAGCAGAATACCAGATGTCATTTTATCCAAGCGATGGATAAGATAGAGCTGCTCATCACCGCTCTGCTTAGCCACTTCTTGCAGCAGCATTGTGTCGCCATCGTCTTTATGAACAGAGACGTTGGGATGCTTATTGATGATCAGAAAATCGGGATGGGTATGTAGAATATCGAACATAAAAAAACTGGCTCCACGTTTGGAGCCAGCAGTATACATAAGTTATCGGACAAAGCTATCGAGGCTTTCCCCAAGGCCTGAGCTAGAGCTTTCTAGAGAAAATACCAGCAAGACCAATGATTGCGATACCCAGCAGCATGATTTCACCTTTGCCACTGTCAAAGCCAGACTTAATCCCCATGAAGGCAACAATAGCAATCGCAACAGGAATCAGGTATTTAACTAGGTTGTACCACAATCCAAATAGCGGGAAGGCTACTTCGCCGTCATTAGTGATCTCTTTTTCTAGCTCAGCACGGCTTAGGCGCCATCCTGCAAAGATACAAACCAACATACCACCAACTGCTAAGAAGATTTTGTCCGTTAGCAAGTCGAAGATATCAAAGGCACCGGTACCGAACAGCGTTGGCCCCATTCCACCTAACGATAGTGACGCAAAGATACATAGTGCCGCCATGACAGCACTTGCAGACAGAACAGCGTTAGAGCGCTTCATGCCTTTCTCGTCGATTAGGTAAGACACGACAACTTCCAGTAATGATACAGAAGAAGTTAATGCCGCCACCGTCAAGCCGATGAAAAATAGCAACGCGAATAGCAACCCAATCACACCGCCCATTTCAGCAAATAGTTGAGGAACGACAACGAATACAAGACCAGGGCCTGCCGCAGGCTCCATGCCAAAGGCAAACATAGCCGGGAACATAGCAACACCAGCAAGAATCGCTACACCTGTATCCATCGCAGTAACCATACCGGTTGTTTGAACTAGGTTCTCTTTCTTCTTCAGGTAAGAACCGTACGTCATCATACAGCCCATACCTAAGCTAAGTGAGAAGAACGCCTGCCCTAGTGCAGCAAGAACCACATTGCTATCGACTTTAGAAAAGTCCGGCATGAATAAGAACTCAAGGCCAGCCATTGCACCTGGCAGCATCAAGCCTTTAACAGAAACAACGATTAGGATTAAGAACAAAAGCGGCATCAGAACCTTACCGGCTTTCTCAATACCACCCGAAATCCCTTTCATCACAATCATGACGTTAAGGAACAGGTAAACACCCATCCACATTAAAGGTTGAATCGGATCTGAGATGAAACCGCCAAAGCTGTCGCCAATTGCTTCTGGCGCGCTGAGTAGACCACCGCCCACTTTAAAGATGTAGGCCAATGCCCAACCACCAACCACTGGGTAGAAGCCCATGATCAAAAGACCACTGAAGACTCCCATAACGCCAGTGAACGTCCAGCGTCGGTCAGTTGTTTTGAATGCACCTACGGCAGAAAGACCTGTCTTACGACCAATAGCGAACTCTGTCAGCATCACGCTAAAGCCGATAAAAATAACAAAGATAAGGTAGATAGCAACGAATGCACCGCCGCCACTCTCACCCGCTGTGTAAGGGAATTTCCATATATTGCCTAAACCGACAGCGGAACCCGCTGCTGCCATTACGAAGCCTAGTTTAGACCCCCACGTATCACGTGGTGCTGCTGTATTAGTTGTAGCCACGCTTTTTCTCCAAAATTAGTTTGTTGTGTATGCATAGAGATAGGCGTCTAAAAAGTTTATGTAAAAATTATTGTACACTTATAAAATAAGCGTTCGACGCACTATGTCTAGAAAGTAAAGCAGCTCCCCTTTAAAATTGGAACCCCAAAAAAGTACATTTATCGCACAAGTGTCGAGTTACGCAGGTTAAATGCTGCTTTTTTGTTCAAAAGTTAAAGAATGACCTTATTTTTCACATTAAAATAACAGAATCAGCTGTTATGAAATTTGTTCCTCATATAAGGTCAATCCCACGTCTAAATGGGAAATCTATTCCCCCAACCCACTTTTATGCTTAATATCCTAGAAGGGCATATTACTCTGAGCGTATATGGACAAGTTTTATCACTTTCTTACTTTAGCTGGCATCGGGCTATATTGGTTACTGGTCGCAGGTGTGACCATTCGTGTCGTTTTAAAGCGCCGTGCAGTGAGCGTGTCTTTAGCTTGGCTAATGATCATTTATATCCTTCCCGTTCTGGGTGTCGCGTGTTATTTCCTCTTCGGTGAACTGAACTTAGGCAGAAAACGGGCCGAACGCGCAAAAGAGATGTTTACACCATTCGAGAAGTGGTTCAGTCAGTTGAACGACTGTAACGCGCACAACCCAGAAACGATGGGAAGGCACATCTACCGAATTGATGAACTTTGTAACAACCGCCTTGGTCTTCCCGCATTGAGCGGTAATACATTGTCGCTGCAACAGTCACCTAATGAGATTTTGCATTCCATTATTGAAGACATCGAAAACGCGCAGAGCAGTATTCGAATGGTATTCTACATTTGGCATCCAGGTGGTTTGGCTGACTCTGTCGCTTCTGCACTTATCCAAGCGGCTAAACGCGGCGTAGATGTCAAACTATTGCTCGATTCAGCAGGTAGTCCACGTTTTTTCAGAAGTCCTTGGTATCGAATGATGCAGGATGCTGGAATTGAAGTTATTCAAGCGCTAGAAGTGAAGATGTGGCGTATTTTCTTACGTCGTCTTGATCTTCGCCAACATCGCAAGATCATCGTAATTGATGATGAAATTGCTTATACAGGTTCAATGAACTTGGTTGACCCGGCTTACTTCAAACAAAACAGTGGCGTCGGGCATTGGGTGGACATCATGGTTCGCATTACGGGACCAACGGTAAACGTATTGAGTGCTATCCACTGTTGGGATTGGGAAGTCGAAACTGGCGAACGTCATTTACCGAGACTACCTGAATGCAAGATCGATGAGAGTGAATTCCAACACCCTATTCAGGTTGTGCCTTCTGGCCCTGGTATGCCGGAATATCTGATCTATCAAGTATTAACATTGGCAATCAACCAAGCCAATCGCTCGGTACGAATTACAACGCCATATTTCGTGCCCAATGCAGACTTACTTGAAACGTTAAAGATGACAGCACAACGAGGCATTGATGTTGAACTCATTATTCCACATAAAAATGACTCGATGATGGTGCAATGGGCGTCACGCGCGTTTTATAGTGAGCTTTTGTGTGCAGGAGTCAAAATCTATGAGTTTTATGGTGGTTTGCTGCATACGAAATCCGTCGTAATTGACGACCAATTCTGTTTAGTTGGCACCGTAAACATGGATATGCGCAGCTTGTGGCTAAACTTCGAAGTTACCCTCGCCGTTGACGACGAAGAGTTCACGAAGCAAATGTCTTGGTTACAAGATAGCTATATTAAGCAATCTCACACTGTTGTATTGGAAGAATGGGAGAAAAGAAGCCTATTTTCTCGATTCTTAGAGCGAGTGTTCTATCTCTTCAATCCACTCCTCTAATACCTCAAATACACCGACTAAAAAGCCTCCAGCGCTTCAAGCGTCTTGCTGGAGGTTTGTTCTACTTACGTTTTCCACCTTAGCGATACACTCTAAGCCTACAACTCAACCTTTCAGCTTTGACGCCTTCACTCGATAATCTCGGCTATTATTGGGTGATAGTTGACTTTTCCCTTGCAAACGTTATGTCGTCCATGTTTTAAATAATCAAAATCGTAATATTTAAGACAGGGAACTTTTATGTCAGAGGGCAAAAAAACCAAGCTAATTACCGCTGGCCGCGATAAAAAGTGGACAAACGGTGTTGTAAACCCACCCGTTCAACGCGCTTCAACTGTGGTATTCAATACCGTTGCAGAAAAGAACCAAGCCACCATTAATCGTGCAAACAAAACGTTGTTTTATGGTCGCCGAGGCACCAACACGCACTTTGCTTTCCAAGACGCAATGGTTGAGATTGAAGGTGGAGCTGGTTGCGCGCTTTACCCTTGTGGAACGGCAGCAATTTCAAACGCCATCCTCTCTTTCGTTGAAACTGGCGATCACATTCTAATGGTGGACACTTGTTACGAACCAACTCGTGACTTTTGTAACACCATCATGAAGAAGATGGGCATCGAAACTACCTATTATGACCCAATGATCGGTGAAGGTATCCGAGACTTAATTCAGCCGAATACCAAAGTCCTTTTCCTAGAATCTCCGGGGTCAGTCACAATGGAGGTGCAGGACGTACCAACATTGGCGCGCATTGCTCACGAGCACGATATTATTGTGATGCTTGACAACACATGGGGAGCTGGCGTGAACTTCTCACCATTTGAACATGGTGTCGATATTTCCATTCAAGCCGCCACCAAATACATAGTTGGTCACTCTGATGTAATGTTAGGTACAGCCGTAGCTTCCGAAAAATACTGGCCCCAACTGCGTGAACAAAGCTACTTGATGGGTCAGTGCGTTTCTCCTGACGACGCATACCTAGGCCTTCGTGGTATTCGCACGCTGGATGTTCGCCTAAGACAACACGCAGAAAGTAGCTTGAAAGTCGCCAAGTGGCTAGCTTCTCGTCCGGAAGTTGATCATGTCCGCCATCCAGCTTTGGAATCATGCCCTGGGCATGAGTTTTTCAAACGCGATTTCACTGGCGGAAACGGCTTATTTTCGTTTGTCCTCAAAACGTCTTATCCAAAAGCGACGACGGCTCTGCTTGACGGTATGAAACACTTCAGTATGGGTTATTCTTGGGGCGGGTATGAAAGCCTCATTCTAGCTAACGAACCAAAGAGCTTTAACAGCTTGAGAACCGTAGCGCACCCACACTTTGAGGGCACTTTAGTTCGTATTCATATTGGCTTAGAAGACGTGGATGACTTGCTCGCCGATCTAGAGGCTGGTTTTGCACGCTATAACGCGTTAATTTTAGAAAAAGAAGTCTCTCTAAAATAGTAATTGAATCGCCCTGCTTCGCGGGGCATTTTTATAACTCGCTGACTTAATTAGAATTACCTAACATTCCCACCACCTATTCGTTAATGTTAATCATTTGTGTTGTTTTTCAATTGAGCAGTCACAGAATGAAATAATGTGCCACAAATAGGCTTTCCAAATTTAGAGTTTCTCTCCTACTTTTTATCATTCATAAGAGGTCATACCACAAGGAGATAGTTTTGAAACTCAAATTCATAGCGCTAATGCTTTTTACCTTAATTACCGTCCCAATAACCACCGTACACGCCGCAACGGGTTATACCCAAACCAAGTATCCGATTGTTCTGGTTCATGGATTATTTGGTTTTGATACCCTCGCAGGCGTAGATTACTTTTTCGGAATACCACATTCCTTAACGAAAGACGGCGCTAAAGTTTATGTAGCGCAGGTATCCGCGACCAACAGCAGCGAAGTTCGAGGGGAGCAACTGCTTGCTCAAGTAGAAACCTTACTTGCTGCAACAGGCGCAGAGAAAGTCAATCTCATCGGTCACAGTCATGGTGGTCCAACAACGCGCTACGTCGCCTCTGTCCGTCCTGACCTAGTCGCATCAGTTACGAGTATCGGTGGCGTTAATAAAGGGTCTAAAGTGGCAGATTTAGTTCGTGGCACCGTATCTGAGGGCTCTGGTAGCGAGCAGCTCGCGGTAAAACTGGCGCAAGGCTTAACCACTCTTATTAATCTTCTATCAGGCGGTTCTGATCTCGACCAAGACCCTTTGGCCTCATTAGCAGCCTTGACCACGGAAGGATCATTGGCGTTTAACCAGCACTACCCAGAGGGAGTGCCTACTAGCGAATGTGGTAATGGCGACTGGCTAGCTTCAAATGGCGTTTATTACTACTCATGGACCGGATCATCCACTTTTACAAACGTTTTCGATCCGACTGACGCTGCCATGATGGTACTTGGCTTAGCCTTTGATGGGCCGAATGATGGCTTAGTTGGTGCGTGCAGCACACATTTAGGCAAAGTCATACGTGATGATTATCAAATGAACCATTTGGATGAAATTAACGGTCTACTCGGTATTCATCATCTTTTTGAAACCGATCCAGTCACGCTTTATCGCCAACATGCAAATCGTCTCAAACTTCAAGGTTTATAAGAGGTCATCACAATGAAGAAAGTCGCTCTCACCACTTTTATCCTGCTCTCAATATTTGGCATGGGAGCGCTTTCTCTATTGCAAAGCGACAAACAACAAGAGATAACCTCTAGCCATTCGCAATCTCAGCAAGACATAGCCGCCGATGTCTCTTCCCCAAAAGACTTCTTCGAATATTCTCTTAGCCGGCTGGGCGAAGAAGATCTCGATACGATCAAAGCGGAAGTCAATGAAGACACTTTAGCAAAACAAACACTGAATATTGATGCCAAACTCTTCCAGACCTACCTTTCCTACAAGCAAGCGCTCTCTGCATTAGAGCCTTTTGACCACAACCAACTAACGCTTGAACAGTTAACCATGCTGAATGAAGCAATACTGAACTTGCAGCTTCAATACTTTAGCGAGGTGCAGATAACCCAATTGTTTGACGAAGAAAACCGACTTCGCCAACTTGCATTAGAAAAGCTGACGATTAAAAAACAGGCATCGGATATCGAGATTCAGACACACCTTCTCAATCAAGCGTTATCAGAACAACCGGATTACATACGAGAAAGTGAACGCAATAACGCATTAGCAGAGCAGCTCGAGCAAGCTTCTCAGCTTGATTCACAAGATAAGTACATCGCCCGTGTTGCACTGGTGGGAGACGCTGGAGCGCAAAGGCTGCAAAAGCTTGATGAGCAAAGAGCATCATTTGAGACTCAACTCGCCACTTACTTAAAACAGCGTCAAGAGATTCTGCATAGGGATTTTCTAGGGCAAGACGAAAAACAGGCAGAAATCATTGCTTTAAGAAAGCAAAGCTTCGATGCCACTCAATGGCGTCGAATCGAAGCTTTGGAACGTATTCATGATAACCAGAACTAACAACATAAACTTAATAAGCCAAACGTTACTTATTCTGCTTTTTAGGACATCCAACGATATGGTCATCCACCATGCCGACGGCTTGCATGAAAGCATAACAGATGGTTTCACCGACAAACTTGAAGCCTTTCTTTTTAAGGAATTTACTCATGGCTTTGGATTGCTCTGTCGAAGCTGGCACGTCACTCATATGTTGCCATTGATTAATGATTGGTTCGCCGTCCACGAACTGCCACAACGCGTCTGATAAACTTCCGTATTCAGCAATTAACGCTTTGGCCGCTTTGGCATTACTGAAAACCGAGTTAATCTTTCCGCGATGCCTTACAACATCGAAGTTTTCCACGATGTATTCAGCACGTTCTTCATTTCTTTGTTCCAACGCATCTAGGTCGTAGTTCTCGAACGCTTCTCTATATCCTTCGCGCTTTTTAAGAATGGTAATCCAACTAAGCCCAGCTTGCGCACCTTCCAACGTAATAAATTCAAACAGGGTTTGGTCGTCATATACTGGCACGCCCCATTCGGAATCATGATATTCGCGCTCCAATGGGTGATTCATCGCCCACGCACACGTTTTTTGTTCTGGCATTATTCTTCCTTAAAAAGCGCCTCTAACTGATGAGCTAGAGGGGCGATACTTTTCATCGTTATATCAGTAGCACTAAGCCTGTTTCGGTACTGCCACTTTATGGAATAAACGATACAACACTGGCACGACAATCAGTGTCAGGACTGTCGCAAAGCCCAAACCAAACATAATCGTAACCGCCATTGGTTTGAAGAAAATATCTGGTAATAGTGGGATCATACCAAGGATCGTCGTGATTGCAGCCATACACACAGGACGAACACGGCTTACCGCAGCATCAACGACCGCATCATAAGCCTCTTTACCCGATTTCATTTCTATTTCAATTTGGTCCAGTAATACGATGCCATTTTTGAGCACCATTCCCGATAAGCTTAAGAAGCCGAGCAAAGCCATAAAACCAAACGGCGTGTTGAGTGCTAACAAACCGGTGGTGACACCAATTAACGCCAACGGCACGGTAAGCCAAACAATGAGTGGCTCTTTGATAGAGTTAAATAGGAATACGGTGATCAAGAACATGAACAAGTACCCCATTGGCATAGTAGTAAACAGTGACTCTTGAGCATCACCTGAAGATTCGTATTCCCCCCCCCATTCTAGTGAATAGCCAGGAGGCATTTGAATCGCTTCGATTTGGGGCTGTAAACGTTTTTGCAACGTCGATGCGGTTTCTTCACCAAGAATATCAGGGTCTGCCATCACAGTGAGCATACGCTTACGGTTCTTACGTACGATGATAGGATCCTCCCAACGCATGTCGTAACCCATTGTGACTTGTTGAAGTGGGATAAACTCACTCTGTGCTGGACTCCATATTTTCATGCCTTCAATGTTACGAATATCGATGCGTTCATCTTCAGGTAAGCGAGCCACGATAGGCATGAGCGTCGTGCCGTCTCGGTAAAGGCCTATCGTCATTCCAGAGAATGACATGGACAAGAAGTCATCGACATCTGATTTTGTAATGCCATAGCGACGTGCCTGACTCTCATTAAACTGAGGCTCAAGAACTTGGGTTCGTTCACGCCAATCATGCCTGATATTTGTTGCCTGAGGATCGGCGTACATGATGTCCTTGACCTGAGCGGCTATCGTACGAAGGACGGTTGGATCAGAGCCAATAATGCGCGCTTCAATTTTTGCACCACCACCTGGACCTAACTCAATCTGTTTGAGCTTGTAATTGATTTCTGGGTAGTTGGCTTTTAAATACTCTCGAAACTTCGCCATTAATGGTTTCAACGCTTCGTAATTTTCCATACGAGTGGTTATCTCACCATAAGCCGCATAACTTTTCTCGGGCGCGTACGTTAACATGAAGCGCTGTAAGCCTTTACCCGCGGTCGTCGTGATATGGTCAACATGCTCTTGCTTAGCTAACCAACTTTCTAACTCTTTAAGCGTTGTGTTGGTTGCTCGAATATCAGTTCCTTCTGGCATCCATACATCTAACTGAAAAATCGGCGTTGTCGAAGATGGGAAAAACGCTTGCTTCACAAAGGTGAACCCGTAAACACTTGCCGCTAATCCCGCAATCAGCACCACAACGGTAAACCAAGCACGACGCATACAAAACTGAAGAAACTTTTTATAAATAACGAAAATAACCCCGTTATATGGATCATTTTCTTCCCCTTCACCTTGTTTAATCTTCTGGCCTTTAAAGAAGATGTCAGCGAAGAACGGTGTCAACGAGATAGCGGTAAACCAACTCAACATCAATGAGATAAGAAGAACCGTAAACAAAGTGCCACAGTATTCACCCGTCGAGTCTTCAGACAGTCCAATGGGCGCAAATGCAGTTACCGCGATCACAGTTGCCCCAAGTAATGGCCACTTGGTTTGGGTAACAATGTCAGTCGCGGCTTGGAGTCGAGTTCGTCCTTTTTGAGTACCAATCAAAATCCCTTCAACCACGACGATTGCATTGTCCACCAACATACCTAACGCGATAACCAAGGCACCTAATGAAATCCGCTGCAAATCTATCGCGAGGTACTTCATGAAAATGAACGTACCCAACACCGTCAGCAGTAAAATTAAACCGATAAGCAGACCTGAACGTAGCCCCATAAAGAACAGAAGTACGATAATGACGATACCGACGGCTTGAGCCAAGCTGACAACAAAACCGCTAACCGATTTATCCACCTCTTTAGGCTGACTGTAAATTTCGGAAATTTCGATACCGACAGGTTGTTGGTACTTTAGCTCGGCAAGGCGATGATCAAACGCTTTTCCGACTTCAACGACATTGACGCCTTCAGCAAAAGAAACCCCCACGTTCAGTGCGAGGCTGCCGTTGAAATTAATAATATTATTCGGGACTTCTACATAGCCACGTTTTATTTCCGCCACATCTTTCAAGAAGATGAGCCCCTGAGCACCCGACTCAGTAATCAACAAATCGCCCAGCTCATCCACACTCTGGAATTCGCCAGTCGGCTGAATTCTGATGTACTCGTCACCAATTCTGATCGCCCCTGCGTCAGAAACCACGTTTTGCGTCGAGAGAAGATTAAAGACCGTATCGGGAGAAAGTCCTATACTGCTCAGCTTTTTCATCGATACTTCGATGAAAACTTGCTCTTGCTGCTGCCCGGATACCGAAACTTTGCTCACGCCATCAACCAGTTCGAGCTCTCGGCGTAAGTAATCGACGTAATCCAGTAGCTCCTTATAGCTATAACCGTCGCCAGTCACCGCTAACAAAATCCCGTAAACATCACCAAAATCATCGATCACTTGAGGTTCATTCACACCCGGAGGCAACGTCCCTTTAAGGTCATTCACTTTACGGCGTAACTCATCCCAGATTTGTGGTAGATCATCAGGGCCATAATTGTTCTTCATCGTGACCGTGATTTGAGATAATCCTCGACTAGAAATCGAATTCACTTCATCGACATAAGTAAGCTGCTGAATCGCTTTTTCGATCGGATAAGTAACTTCTTCTTCGACTTGTTGCGGCGTCGCACCAGGATAAGAGGTCACCACCATGGCATCTTTGATAGTAAAAGCAGGGTCTTCAAGACGCCCTAACCCAAAGAATGCAGCGATACCACCAATCAAAAAGATCAGTGCGACCATCCAACTGATGACACGATTTCGGATGAAGTATGCAGCAATACCGGTCACATCATCATCACTTTGAGGCGCTGATTTATTAAGATCGCTCATAGACCGGCCTCCTGCGTAGCCATTTCCTGTATCACTTCCACTTTCATGCCATCCCTTAACCGAGAAACACCGGCAATCACAACTTTGTCTTTGAGCATGAGACCATCAAGGATTTGAATGGACGTTTTAGATGCTTTACCTGCTCGCACCTGCCTGCGCGATACCGTGTTGTCATCATTCAGTACCCAAACAAATTTGTTTTCGCGCCCCAGCTCGTCACCGTCCGCATTAAAAATGGCTTCAATAGGAACATTAATTCCTAAATTGAGATCCAAGCCAACGTTCTTATCTTTGGAGGTCACTTCAACGGCCATCCCATCTAGGATGTATTCTTCTTCCGGCATAGGAAGCGACAATGTGACGGTAAACGTGCCTGTGGTTGGGTCTGGCTCAGTCGTAAATTCTTTCACGGTCGCGTTGTACTCGTTACCACTAGGGACGCGCACCAATGCTTTTATCGCGGTAAGTCTTTCTTCCGTTGGCGGTTGGTTCACATAGAGCCGGTCTGGAAGTTGAATCAGCACCTCTACTCGCTCCAAACTATGAATATTGACGATATGCTGTCCGACTTGGACATTTTCGAATTGCTCGATATTAACTCGAGAAATGATCCCATCCACAGGCGCCTTTAAGGCAGTAAATGATAAACGGAGTTTCGCTAACTTAAGCTCAGCCAGAGCGATTTGTCGTTGTGCTGCAATTTCATCAAACTGAGACTTAGCTAATAGACCTTTATCAACCAATGGACGTGAACGGCGATACTGACTGTCAACAACAGAAAAACGCGCACTCGCATTATCTACATCCAACTCATAGTCCGTAGGGTCCAACGTTGCGATAACATCACCCTTCGTGACTTTATCGCCCTCTTTTACCATGATGCGGCTGACTTCTCCTGCCACTCTGAAACTCAAATGAGAGCGATCCGCTGCATTCGCAACCGCAGGGAAATATAAGTTGTCATCCACCTTATTTCCCGCTAATGAGGTAACTCTTACACGCGGTGTCTCAAGAGCTTTTTCTGGTGCCTTATCGCCACAACCAACAAGAAGAAACGTTGAAAATAATGCCGCTAGAGAGATGATTCCTTTCATATTACAACCCTCTTTCCTTAATCCACGCTCTTACCTTAATTCCGGGTTCAATTACACTAACACCAGAGATAATGATTTGATCGCCATCGTTAAGCCCCGCTAACACTTGGTTTTTGTCATTCATCTCAATAGCGGCTTTGGACACAATGCCTTGCTCATCAACACGCCAAACGTATGTTTTGCCGTTCTCTTCTAGCAGCGCGGAATTAGGAATTTTTGTTGCACCAGCATTTTTAGATAGGAGGTAAGCATTACCAGACATGCCCGGTAAAAGGCCTATTTCTGATGGTCGCTCCATAACCATAGTGACTTTGTAACTACCGGTTTTTGGATCGGCTTCTGTATCGATTTCTTGAAAGGTCAAGTCAAATGACTGCTCGGGGAAAGCGTCAAAGACCATTCTGGCAGAGACATCGCTACCCTGGGTGTAACGATTTAGCAGATAGTCAGGGACTTGGAATATCACCTTAAGCAGTTGGTTGGATTGGATATTCATCACGCCTTCTTTTGCGGCGACATACTCATGGTTTTCTGCTGGAATATACGAAATCGTACCATCATATGGCGCGACAAGTTTGGTATACCTTAAATTTGCCTTTGCTTGATTCCACTGAGCTTTGGCTGAATTGTGATTCGCTTTTGCCTCATCAAAATCTTGTTCGGACACCACTTGGTCTTTACGTAACTTTTGGTATCGCTTGTACTGCACGTCTGCGAGCGCGAAATTTGCCCGAGCTTGCTGTTCAAGCAGAGAATATTCATCAGGGTTTAATGAAGCCAATACATCGCCTTTGCTAACGACTTGACCTTCATTCACCTCAATCGTTTGAAGAAGTCCAGGAACTCGAAACGTCAGTACCGCTTTATCACCAGCTTCCGTCGTGGCAGGAAAGTGTCGTTCAAATTGGGCATTGCCAACAGATACTGTAAATAGCTTCGCGGGGCGGGATTCGGGTTCTGGAACAGGGGGAAGTTCTTTACCACACCCCGACAACACAGCCGAGATGGCGACAGGAATGAGCAATCTTCTCATTACATTCATCCATAAAAAATTAAGGGATTATTTTTAAAGTAGATGAATTCTGGGCGAACTTCCAGAGTTGAAAAGATTAATAGTGCTTTAAAATTAGTAATTTGTGACAAAAAAGCAGGCTTTGCGCCTGCTTCGTTTAAATCTTCTTTGGATGCGGAGTGTTTAGAGCTTGCTGAACTCCCGATTCACCCTATATGTATCAGACGTAACATACGCTTCCATGTTACGGATTTTGCCATCAAGACGGTCAAAATCGCGTTCCAACACACTGAGCAATTGGTCCGGACTTTGTCCTTTCTGCCAAGGCTTACTTTTAAGTGTGTGTTCTTGTTGCGCTCGGATATTTTCAGAATACGTCACTGGTTGCTTTTCTAACATAAACGCCATCGCGACGTATGCTAACAACACCAAAAACGTACCGCCCAACAGCGCTGCAGAAATCACTACAATACGAATCAACCAAACCTCTGCACCAAAGTAGTTGGCGATTCCGGCGCAAACACCGGAGATTTTGCCATTTACTGGGTCACGATACAGCTCTCGATTAGTCATACTTGCGTCTCCATGTTGGTGACTCAGCATCCAAGATGCGCTCCAATGTATCAACTCGGGACTGCATCGCTTCCGCTTTTTCAGATAGTACCTGAAGGCGCTCTAAATCTTGGCTCGACAGTGCACTATCTGTTTTGCGTTTGCTGCGATAGTGTAAGAAGAGCCATAGTGGAGCGACAAAGATTAAAAAGACAATCACTGGTCCTGCTATAAAAAATGCCGACATAAATGGCTCCTTTGTTATTTATCTTTCGATGACATCTGTTCTTTCAGTTTTGCCAACTCTTTTTCGATTTCATCTTGAGCTTGAAGCTCTGCAAACTCTTGCTCTAGCGATTTTGCATTACCAGTTTGTGCGTACAAATCTGCTTCCGCTTCCATTTCATCCACTTTACGCGAGTACTGCTCAAACTTTGCCATCGCTTCATTAGTACGGCTAGTGTGCAGGTGTTTTTGCACATCACGACGGTTAGAGGCGGTTTGGTTACGAATTGCTAGTGCTTGCTGTTTTGCACGCGTTTCTGCAATTTTGCTTTCTAACTTACCGATCTCGCCTGTAAGCTTGTCGATCGTTTCTTCTACTAACGTCTGCTCAGTGTGAAGGCCTTTAATCACTTGCTCAAGCTTTTGCTTTTCAATTAATGCTGCACGAGCCAAATCTTCACGCTGTTTTACCAACGCTAGGCTCGCTTTTTGGCTCCATTCGCCAATTTGCTCTTCTAACGTTTCAACTTTACGAGCCAACTCTTTTTTGTCTGCAATCGCTTTAGCCGAGTTAGTACGCACTTCAACAAGTGTGTCTTCCATTTCTTGAATGATAAGACGGATCATTTTTTCAGGATCTTCCGCCTTGTCCAGCAATGCACTGATGTTTGAGTTAACGATATCTGCAAATCGAGAAAAAATACCCATAACGGAACTCCTCTTTTTTCCTATTAAAACTCGACAAGGTGGTGATTGACCTTGCGTCTCCCTGAATACATTACAAGTAGCATGCCAACTTAAAATTACATTTAAAATCATCAGTTTATGCATTTTGTTGTCGTTACGCACTATTATGCTATGATGTTTTTCACCAACTGTTGGTGAAATTCACCAACTCCATATGTAAATCATGGCTCGGCTGTTAAATAAGAAGGACTTTATGAAGCAAAACCTGATTGGTGAATCACCTGCTTTTCTCGCCGTACTAGATAAAGTATCACAACTTGCGCCTATTGAGCGTCCAGTCCTCATTATCGGTGAACGAGGAACGGGTAAAGAACTCATCGCTCAGCGTTTGCATTATTTATCAAGACGTTGGGATAAGCCACTACTATCACTCAACTGTGCGACCTTAAGCGAAGGACTAATAGATTCAGAGCTATTTGGTCATGAATCCGGTTCTTTTACAGGTTCTAAGGGCAAGCATAAAGGACGTTTCGAACGCGCCGAAGGCGGCACTTTGTTTCTCGACGAACTGGCCACCGCACCACTTTTAGTTCAAGAAAAGCTGTTGCGTGTCATCGAATATGGTGAATATGAACGAGTTGGCGGTCATACCGCTCTCAATGCGGATGTTCGACTTGTTTGTGCAACCAATGCGGACTTACCAAAATTGGCGGAACAAGGCGATTTCCGTGCCGACTTACTCGATCGTTTAGCGTTTGATGTCATCATGCTGCCTCCTCTTCGTGAACGAAAAGAAGACATCCTCTCTTTAGCAGAGCACTACGCGATGAAGATGTGTCGTGAACTTCAACTGGAATATTTTGTCGGTTTTACCTCAAAAGCACAGCATTCGCTTCTTGAATATGAATGGCCAGGTAATGTCCGTGAACTAAAAAACGTGATTGAACGTGCTATTTACCAACATGGTCTCAGTGCCGATCCAATTGATGAACTGATTTTCAATCCTTTTGAAACAGTTTGGAATAACACGCTTGGTCATAACGCCGAGCAAGCCGAACAGCAGCAAGAAGAGGAAGCACCAAGCAGCGCAGTTCAATTCCCTCTAGACTATAAACAGTGGCAAGAAGAGCAAGACATCCACTTACTCAATCGCGCATTGGAAGAAGCCAAGTTTAATCAACGACAAGCAGCCGAGTTACTTGGTTTGAGCTACCACCAATTACGAGGGATGGTTAGAAAATATGGTTTAGTCGGGCAAAGCTAGCTAGGTCGAAGGTGCTTGATCGGTTAGCGAGCGAGTGACAGCGCTCTAATTTGTATGTCTTTCAAGCATAACACCTTACAGTGTATGGATTTTATGTTTGGAGCGAGTTCACAAAGGTGATAAATTAGCGAGATCATTTTCGCTTGTTAGCTCTGAAAGAGTAAGATCAAATGAAACAAGCAAGATCCAATGAACATTTCATATTATGAATGCTTTTATAAGATTATCGCTGAGCCTTATTGGGATTAGCCTACTGACCGCTTGTGGTGATGAAATTGACCACAATGACATTCGCAAAGCTGGCTTTGTGTTTTGCGGACAAGGTAAGCCAACTACGTTTAACCCTCAGCTTATTGATAGCGGTATTACCGCAGAGGCACTGAGCCCGCAGTTGTACGATACGCTGCTCACGCTCGATCCTAAATCACATCAGCCAGTAGCAAATATCGCTGAGAGTTGGTCTGTGAATGAGTCAGGAACGGAATACACGTTTAAGCTTAAACGTAATGTTCAATTCCAAACCACGTCCTGGTTCACTCCCACTCGCCCATTGAATGCAAAGGATGTGGTATTTAGCTTCAAGCGAATCATTGATGTAGACCATCCTTTTCACCAAGTAGGTGGTGGTTTTTATCCATGGTTTGCAGGGTTAGATTTTCAAAACCTGCTGCAAGACGTGACTGCGATTGACGAGCATACTGTAAGGTTTACCTTATCTCAGCCAAATTTTTCCTTCTTGGCAAATATTGCCACCAGCCATGCTGTCATATTGTCTGCGGAGTACGGACAGCAACTGGCAGCAAAAGATCATAAAGAAGAAATCGACCAACTTCCTATCGGTACCGGCCCATATCAACTAAAAGAGTACCAAGTGAACGACTTGATTCGATTAGAGCGTCATTCTAATTACTGGAAGTCACCAGCAAAAATGGAACAAGTGGTGTTCGATATCTCTCACAGAGGCACTGGTACCTTGGCGAAACTTTTAAGAAACGAGTGCGATGTGCTCTCTTCGCCTATTTCGAGCCAAATACCCGTTATTCAAGAAAATGACAATCTTGAGCTAACTGCTACGCCAGCCAACAACGTATCCTTTATTGCGATCAACACTGAAACGACGGCACTGAGTGATGCTCGCGTCCGCCAAGCACTTAACTTAGCGATTAACCGTCAGAACATTTTAGATTCGGTTTACTACGGAACTGGCTCGCAAGCTTATACATTGCTACCGCCTAATTCATGGGCTTATCAAAAGGACAGCGTAAAAATTCGTTATGACCGTAACTATGCATTAGCACTACTCCGTGATGCTGGCTATGAAGACGGTCTAGAGCTGACCATGTGGGTACCACTTGAACCACGCGCCTTTAACCCAAGTCCTCGTAAGACCGCGGAGCTAATCCAAGCGAATTTTGCCGATATTGGGGTTGAGTTAACGTTGCTAACCGATGATAGATTCGAACGTGTGGATTTAGAGAATATCAACGACATCGATTTACTTTTAACTGGTTGGATTGGTGATACCGGGGACCCTGACAACTTTTTTCGCCCGTTATTATCTTGTGAGTCTGATCGCGTTGGCCTCAACGTATCGATGTGGTGTAACGATGATTTCGATTTCTTGCTCGATTTGGCATTGGAAACCCAAGAACCGCGTTACCGTCTGAACCTATATCGCCAAGCGCAGAACATTTTAAATCAAGAATTCCCGGTAATTCCTCTGGCACATGGTGTGCAATTCCGTGTTCACGACAAATCACTGACAGGCTTCAAATCAAGCCCTTTCAATGCCCAACCGTTTGATAGAGTTGAGAGAATTCACTGATGTTTTGGTATACCGTTCGACGCTTTAACCTATTTTTCATCACTTTGATGATCCTCACATTAGTGGGCTTTTCTCTGCTGCGCCTTGACCCTCTCTCGCACTGGGCAAACGTTGATTTTTGGTCTGGTTGGCAAACTTACTTAATCAACCTTTCTCAGCTTGATTTTGGCATAAGTAAAAACGGCAACGCGATTTATGACGAGCTCGCCGTCGTATTCCCTGCCACTTTGGAACTGTGCTTTTTTGCCTTTTTGGTGTCCCTTCTGATCGGCATTCCACTTGGAACCGTGGGTGGGATGAAGCAAGGTAAATGGCTCGACACCAGCATTTCATTCATGTCGATGTCTGGTTATTCCGCTCCAATTTTTTGGGTGGCTCTGCTACTTATCATGGTTTTTTCATTGGAATACCAACTCTTTCCCGTGGCAGGACGGTATGACCTGCTTTACGAAATTGATCATGCAACCGGATTTGCCATTATCGACGCTTTCATGGCGAAAGGTGAATACCGCGCTCACGCACTGCAAAGCGTCATTGAGCATATGGTGCTGCCATGTTTGGTGCTCGCTTTGGCTCCAACCACGCAGGTTGTCGGACTAATGCGTTCTTCGGTGGCGGAAGTGATGAGCCAAAACTACATTCGTGCAGCGAGAATCAAAGGTCTCTCTAACCGCGAGATCGTAACTCAACATGTCTTGCGTAATGCGATACCGCCTATCATCCCCAAAGTCGGTGTTCAGCTTTCCAGTATGATTACCTTGGCTATCATCACTGAATCTATTTTTAACTGGCCGGGTATTGGTCGTTGGTTGTTAGATGCATTGGCAAACCAAGATTATGCATCAATCCAAGCTGGCGTGATGGTACTTGCGACTTTGGTTCTCACCGCTAATATTCTCTCTGATTTGATTGGCGCGATGATTAACCCTCTAGTTCGAAAGGAATGGTATGCTAACAAATAACGTTTATCAGGAAGAGCGCATTCCAACTCAGTTTGAGCGATTTTGGCGAAGTTACCGCGCCAACGGGCTAGCCATGTTTGGCCTATGGTGCTTGGTATTTATCGTCCTAATTACCATTTTTGCGCCACTGCTTGCGCCGTTTGATGCCCAAGCACAGTCAGGCGAATTGCTTGTGCCGCCATCATGGGCCCCAGCTGGAACGGTTGATTACTTTTTGGGAACCGATGACTTAGGCCGAGACATTCTGTCACGCTTGATCATGGGCTCTCAACTTACATTTGGTGCAGCCGTTGCCATCACTGCGATTGCCGCGGTCGTAGGTTGTTTGATTGGCGTATTAGCAGGTATGACGAAAGGCTTACTGTCGAGTACCCTCAATCACTTGCTCGATACTGTCATGTCGATTCCCTCGTTGTTATTAGCGATCATTTTTGTGGCATTTCTAGGTTTTGGTGGGTTCAACATTTTACTCGCGATCTGCTTGGCTTTGATTCCGCGTTTTATTCGCTCCGTTTATATCGCAGTCCACACCGAAGTTGAAAAAGACTACATTATGGCGGCACGTCTTGATGGCGCGAACGATTTCTACTTGTTGTGGAGTTCAATTCTTCCCAACATATTGACGGTCATTGCTGCTGAAATCACACTCGCGCTCTCTGCTGCGATTTTAGATATTACTGCGCTGGGTTTTCTTGGCTTAGGCGCACAAGCACCAAGTACTGAGTGGGGAGCGATATTAGGTGACTCTGTCGAGTTGATTTATATTGCACCTTGGACCGTAACCCTACCCGGCCTAACCATCATGTTTACCGTTATTACCCTAAACTTAGTAGGTGAAGGTGTACGTCAAGCGCTTAATGCGGGGATCGAATAATGCCGTTGTTAGATATTCGACATTTGACTATTGAGATCGAAACCCCTCAAGGGTTGGTCAAAGCCGTGGACCGAATGAGCCTAACTTTGAATGAAGGCGAAATTCGTGGTCTTGTAGGTGAGTCTGGTTCAGGGAAAAGCTTGGTTGCAAAAGCGATTGTTGGGGTAAGTAAAGATAACTGGCGCATTACCGCGGACCGTATGCGCCTTGGCAATATTGACTTGCTTCAGCTTACGCCAAAAGAGCGTCGACGTGTCATTGCCCGTGATATTGCGATGATCTTCCAAGAGCCATCAACCTGTCTTGATCCTTCAGAAGAAGTGGGACGTCAATTGATCGAGTCCATCCCATCTCGCGCGTTTGAAGGGAAATGGTGGGAGCGATTTAAATGGCGTAAAAAACAAGCCATCGCGCTTCTGCATAAAGTAGGCATTAAAGATCACAAGCGTTTAATGGGTAGCTACCCTTATGAACTGACTGATGGTGAGTGCCAAAAAGTCATGATTGCCATGGCGATAGCGACCAAACCAAAGTTGCTAATCGCAGATGAACCAACGAACGACTTGGACCCAATTACCCAGTCGCAAATATTGCGTTTATTGAGCCGTATGAACCAGCTCAATAACACGACCATTCTGCTTATCGGTCACGACTTAGCAACCATCACACAATGGGCGGGCCGCATTACGGTAATGTATTGTGGTCAGTCGGTAGAGTCTGCCGATACCAGTAAAATCATTGCAGCACCCAAGCACCCGTATACAGATGCCTTGCTTAAAGCGATGCCAGACTTTAATGATTGGGTACCACACAAGCAAAAACTCCAATCCCTACCGGGCTCGATTCCGCCATTGCAGCATCTGCCAATCGGTTGTCGACTCGGTCCACGTTGTCCGTATGCGCAGAAACAATGTGTTGAAATTCCACACACCAGACGAATTAAGAATCATAAATTTAACTGCCACTTTCCATTGAACACGGAGAAAAAGTCATGAGTGCGTTACTTGAAGTCGATAATTTATCGAAGCAGTTTGTTACGCGCTCCCGACTATTCAAACGTCAGGTTAATGAGGCTGTCAAACCGGTGAGCTTTACGTTAGAGCCGGGGCAAACTATCGGTTTTATTGGCCAAAACGGTTCAGGAAAATCCACTCTTGCCCGTATGCTTGCAGGCGTTGTAGAGCCAAGCTCCGGAGAGATCCGTGTGAATGGCGAACGGTTGGAGCACAAAGATTACGCGACACGCTGTAAGCTCATTCGCATGATTTTCCAAGATCCAAACACATCGCTCAACCCGCGTATCCAGATTGGCCGTATTTTGGAAGGTCCATTAAAGCGAAACACCAACATGCCGCCAGATGCACGCATGCAGCGTGTGAAGAACACCCTACTCCGCGTCGGATTGTTGCCTGAACACGCCTATTTTTACCCACAAATGCTAGCGGCAGGCCAAAAACAGCGTGTGTGTTTAGCTCGTGCGCTTATTCTTCAACCTTCCATCATTGTCGCTGACGAGGCGTTAAACGGTTTGGATATGGCAATGCGCTCACAGATCATTAACTTATTCCTCGAGTTGCAAGAAGAGATGGGATTGTCATTTGTGTATGTATCTCAACACATTGGCATTGTTAAGCACATTACTGACAAAGTGATGGTGATGCATGAAGGTGAAGTGGTCGAGTTTGGCGAAACCAACCAGGTATTGACTCATCCCGAGCATCCTATTACTCAACGCCTAGTCGAAAGCCACTTCTATAAGGCGCCAAGCCACCAAACAAAATAGCCTATCAAAGATGTCATCGTGCAAATGTAAAGAAGCCTGCGTTAAAGCAGGCTTCTTTATTAAATGGACACGAATCGAAAAATTAGCGGCGGCTCGCTTGTTTGCGCAGTTCGAAATCAAACTCATCAGGAAACAAAACCACCCCTTCTTCATTTTGATTTGGGAATACAACAACAGATAATTCGTCATCTTCTAGACCAGATGTCCAACGACTGTGCCACTTATTTAGAGAGATCGCTTCTGGCTCGCAATCTTCCCAATCACCATTAGCCCATTGCAAAGCAAACTCTTCGTTTGGCCATACTGGTACACAATCATCATCTTCTGTATTTAACATGACACAGCCATGTTCATCTTTCAGAATCCAAACTTTACGATTCGCCACAATCTCTTTTACGCAGTACTTTAAACGTTGCTCTTCGTTGTAACGATTGATGGTATCCATCTGCTCTTGGGTCAGTTGCTCAGACATATTCGTCTCCTATTTCCCATAGAAAAATGCCCGCAGCTAGGCGGGCATTTAAAGTATATGCTAGAAAATTAAGCTAGCTCAGTTTGAAGCCAAGGCCAACCTTGCTTCTTACGGCTTAGCGTGTTTTCCATCATTAGCATGCCGTCTTTTTCGTGCTTAACAAGCTTCTCAGCCCACTCACCTTTGTATAGAAGACGAGTTTGAGCAGTCGTGATGTCTGTTAGCATTACAGCAGCAAATGCAAGGTTGTCTTTTTCGCAACGCGCTTCTAGATCCGCTTCTAGTGCTTCGATCATACCGTCAACTTGCTCTAGTGTTGCAAGCTCAACCTGACCTACTACTACGTCACGACCGTTGAATGGGTAACCTTTAAGGTCTTTCTCAACAAGCTCAGCCGCAGATAGACCTTCGATGTTTGTCTTAGCAATTAGAAGATCTTTAGTGAATGCGTCAACATCTTGTACGTCTGCGATTACCGCTAGCTCAGCAACGGCATCTTTGTCTTTTTGTGTACAAGTTGGAGAAGCGAAGCCTACTGTGTCAGATAGAATTGCTGACATCATTAGCTTAGCGATTTGTGGAGTAATCGCGTGACCTTCAATCTTGAACATGTTGAATAGAACAGTGTTGGTACAACCAACAGGCCAGATCCATGCTTCCATTGGGTTTACTGTCATCACGTCACCTAGGCGGTGGTGGTCAACAATACCCGCAATTTCAGCTTCTGCGATATCGTCTGGTGCTTGTGCTAGATCTGAGTAATCTACTAGCCAAACGGTCTCACCCGCAACTGATGTGCGAAGCTCAGGAACTTCAGCGCCAGCAACTTCTAGGATGTGCTGAGTTTCACGGTTGATTTCGCCTTGGCGAATTGGCATAGCTTCAACGCCACGCGCTTTTAGAAGTTCAGTTGCAACGAGTGCACTACAAATACTGTCACTGTCTGGGTTCTTATGACCTACAACTAGAATCATGTTTCTTCCTATTCAAGTCAATTTTATACGCCGCCTAATACAGTTAATTAGGGCGTGTTTGCTCACAAAGGCCGATACTTTACCTGATTTCAGAGAGTTTGACACGAAGAAAAGTTCACAATGCTATTGCGAATAAATCTCATTTACATATAATGATAATTATTCCTATTTGCATTTGAGTAAACGATGAACGCGACCCAATTTTTACACTCTGCACAACAGTTGTTTCAGCCTACTCAGTTTCGTTTAGCTTATAAGCGATTGCTGATCCCTATCGTCATGCTCATTTTGCTAGGCAATGAAAATACACGTGACGTTGCCGTACAGACGCTATCCGACTCATTCTGGGCGGTGTCATGCTATGTTGCCGCCACCTTGGCAATTTATCATTATCTTTCAAACTTTATGTCGAAAACCAATCGAATTACCGAGCTTTACCACCGCTCGCGTAATCATCAGGTTTTCTTTGCTTCTTTATTGGGCGCTTTGCCTGGCTGTGGTGGCGCTATTGTTGTGACAACGCAATTTATTAGTGGCCGAGTAGGATTTGGTGCGATTGTCGCGGTACTTACTTCAACAATGGGTGACGCTGCCTTTTTGCTTCTCGCCGCCAAACCTAGTGTTGGTGTAGGCGTGGTTGGATTGGGCATTATCGTGGGTACTCTTTCAGGGTTGGTCGTTAATGCTTTTCATGCTGATAACTTTCTGCGCCCAGAACCAAAAGAAGCGCCTCAGACACATGCTTGTTGCCAACACCAGACAGACCGTCACACGCCACTTGAACAACGTGCAATCAATCTACAAGGCGCGTTTTGGAAATGGCTTATTGTGCCTGCCAGCGTCGTTGCTGTGTTAATGTCTTTCCAAATCGATATTAATCAGCTGTTGTCTTTGCAGGCCAATACCATTGAATGGCTGGGCGCTATCTTCGCGGTGATCACAATGTCGTTGTGGGCGATGACAAAAGAGCTCGGCGATTATCAGTCAACGGTCTCTGAAGATGAAAAAATCGTGGACTCACACCCGATTCAAAAAGCAGCCCAAGATACGAATTTCGTCAGTGCTTGGGTGATCGTGGCGTTTCTGGCGTTTGAACTGACGACCTATTTTTCTGGAATCGACCTCGTAGAAACCTTTTCTCATTGGGGGATATGGATGCCATTAGCTGGCTTAGCCATTGGTATGCTACCTGGTTGTGGTCCGCAAATTCTAGTCACCAGCCTTTACATCTCTGGTGCAGCGCCACTTTCGGCGCAGTTGGCAAATGCGATTTCCAATGATGGTGACGCCCTATTCCCCGCCATTGCTATGGCACCGAAAGCCGCTTTGGTCGCGACTATTTATTCGTCCATTCCTGCTTTTATTGTTGGATACGGGTATTACTTTTTATTCGAGTTCTAACGCTCAGGACGTCAAAATAAGAAAGGAGCCACAGTAGGCCCCTTTCTTGTTTTTATAATCGAACGATTTGCTGCACGTTATGCCGTGACGATCGCTTTCGCATTTAACCCTTTATCCACGCTCACCATTAATAACTGACAAGGTTCTTGGTTTAGCTTTTCTCCTGTCCAGTAATCATACCAATCCATCGGTTGATCAGACGTCAGCGTAAATTCCATCGCACCGTAGCTGGCATAGTTAAACAAGCAGTGAAGGTCATTCTTCGTCGTTAGTTTTAAAAACGCATGATTTAAACTCAAAGCCGTGAACTTTGCTGACTCTTGGTTACGTTGTTGACGTAGCATGAGCTTAGCCAATGTCTTCTTTGCAAATGGCGTAATCTCAGGGAGCGGATCGCCAGACAGCAGCAAACCACCACACGCCAATAACACCGTGCGATGAAATTCATACTCTTCTCTGGATGCGGCTTGATTAGCTAATGACGTGAATGTCGCGCAATCCGGATCAATTTGCCACAGTTTTCGATGCTGCCAACTACGATAAAAGGTTTCTTTGGCTATCTGCTCGAAACGACGACTATGGCGTTCTACGTCATCAGAAACACGCATTGCATCCACAAGCCCTAGAGATGGCCACATTGGCGCGTTGCAACCTAAAAGCCACGCATCACCAGCGCCTTTAGCAATCGCTTCCATTCCTAAGCGATACGCCTCAACGCCTGTAATACCAGATTGTTTACGCACACCTTTCAAGGTGCCCCAATAGTTCGCGTCTAGCTTGAACAATTCAACGCCCCACTCTTGTCTCATGACAGAGACCACATTCGTCAGATGGTCTTGCACTTCTGGGTTTGAGGTATCGAGTATGTACCAAGGCGTGCAGCGCCAACCACCGTATGTGACATCTTCTGCTTTAAGTAAGCTTCCATCTTTGTGACGAACAAACCACTCTGGGTGTTGTTTGAAGATCTCCGACTCAGGTTGAGCAATAAAGGGTGCCATCCAAATCGCCGGCTTTTTGCCTTTTGCACGGATACTATGAATGAGCTCTTTCACACCACCAGAAAACTTATCCGATGGGATTAACCAATCGCCCATAAAGGCTTGATAGCCATCATCCAGAAGTACCCACTCTAGGTCTTCAAGCTTATCTTGCATGCAATCAACGTTCTGCATGATGTTTTGCTCTGTCACGTCTGCGTAGTAGGCATACCACGAACACCAACCGACAGGCGCATCTTGTGTCACACCTTGGCGAACAGGATGATGCTCTGCAATCATCTCTCCATAGATTTGATAAAGCTCAGACAGAGATTGGCCGCAGAGTACCGCCACGGATTCAAGTTGATTACTTTCCCAATCCGCCACTTGAGTAAACTCACCATCAATCGCGGCCGATAAAACCCAATGTCCATCACGCAGTACAACATCAAAATAGCCCGCAAAGCGATGACATGATGTGAAGCCAAACAAGGTATAGCCAGCCGAGCCTTCCACCACTAAATAGTTGTAGTAACGCTTAGGGGCATCTTTGGGATAGATTCGATAAGAAGGGTTGTTGTCTGGACAGCGACCAATATCAACGGGATGGCTAACCGTTCCCGCTGTTTGCGCTAGCATTTGGAAGCCATCACCAATCACGTTGGCCTCGTGCTCGTATAAAAACGGCATCTCGAACAACACTTCACGGTCGGTAAACGTTTTATTGTGAAGCCCAGCAAAAGAAAAATGTAATTGATTACCCTCAACTTCAACTTGGAGGTCGTTGTTATTCACAGTGATCTCAATGTGATTTGCCAATTGAATGCTCTGAGCCATAAAGAGTCTACTCACTTAATTATTATTGTTTAGCTTGGTTCATTATCCCCTGCTTGTCCCACCCAATTCGTTATCGACGTCACGAATCCTACTGTCGTTTAGCATCACAAATTTATTATTGAGATAACGCTCACTGAAATTTTGGTTAAAAAAATACCAGCCCGAAGGCTGGTATTTCGATTGATGTGAATTGCATTAATTAAGCAACTTCGATTGGACCACCGAATGAAGTCACTGGCGGTACTTTGCCGGTGAACTTCTCGAAGTCTACGATACATGTGTTCGCAGAAGTCGCCTGCGCAAGTTCAGAAGAGCCAATGTCTTGCGTTAGCGTGTTAGGGTCACCGTAAGTACAGATTGCGCCCTCTTTCTCGTTTAGAGGACCGTACCATGCACCTTCTTCGATACGAATAACGCCACGTGGGTAGCTGTCAGTAAGAACAGCACCAGCTAATAGCTGACCACGACCGTTGAATACGCACACTAAGTCACCGTCTTTGATGCCTTTCGCTTTCGCATCCGCTGGGTTGATGTAAACAGGCTCACGACCTTGCACCGCGTAAGTTGCACGGAACTCTTCAGATTCACACATTTGAGAGTGCAGACGCTTGTCTGGGTGACAAGACTGCAACCAGAATGGGTATTTATCTGAACCAGGGCCACCGTGTGAACGCTCTGATTTTTCGAACCACATTGGGTGTTCTTGACAGTGTTCGTAGCCGTAACGGCCGATCTTACGAGACGTGATCTCGATGAAACCAGACGGCGTACCTAGTGGGTTAAGCTCAGGGTCTTTACGGAAGTCCGCATGACGAACCCAAGGTTTACCTTCACCGAAGTCTAGTACGCTCTTCTCCCAGAACTCGTTGAATTCTGGCATTTCAAACTTACCTTCGTTCGCTTTTTTACAATCGTTGTAAAGGCTTTCGATCCATTCCATCTCGCTCATACCACGAGTGTATTCTTCGCGGCGACCAAAACGCTGAGTTAGTTCACTCATGATTTGGAAGTCAGGCTTAGATTGGAACAATGGATCGACGAGACGATGCATTGCAATCAGACCTTTGTTCGAGTATGAACCGTATACGTCGATGTCGTTACGTTCCCATTGCGTACACGCAGGTAGAACGATATCCGAGAAACGACATGTTGCAGTCCAAGCAAACTCGATCGTTACAACCGTTTGAAGTTTGCGGAACGCTTTCTTCATGCGGTTACGATCTTGATGGTGGTGCCATGGGTTACAACCCGAGATCACCATCATCTTGAAGTCTGGCAGTTTCACTTTACCGCCGTTGTAGTTGATCTCTTTGCCTGGCTCAAGCAGACAGTCGATCCAACGTGCAACTGGGATAGTACGGCTGTAACCGTTAAAGTCGTTGTTGTCCCACTTCGGCTTCATACCTTGGTCAAGGTTACGAGGGAAACCACCAGGGCCCGCGAAACCAGTAGAAGGCACACCGATACTTGAGTAGTGGTGACCGTAAGAGATGCCACCGCCAGGTAGACCGATTTGACCAACCATTGCAGCAACCACAGCCGCCGCCCAGTATGGTTGCTCACCGTGCTCTTGACGCTGGATACACCAACCCATTAGGATCTGTGTACGGCCACTTACTAGCATACGCGCGAATTCGCGAATCTTGTCCGCTTTCACGCCACAGATAGCCGCAGCCCACTCTGGTGTTTTCTCTACTTTGTCTTTTGTCTTACCTTGAACGTATTGAATAAACTCTTCAAAGCCTAGACAGTAAGTATCAATGAACTTCTTATCGTACAAGTCTTCGTTGTACAGCACGTGCGCCACAGCAAGCATGAACGCTACGTCTGTCAGCGGGTTAATGTACAAGTGATCGTTCTCTAAGTAGCGCTGAGTCTTGTTCTTCACTGGATCTACAGATAGAACGTTGATCTCACCTTTCGCTACTTTTTCTTTTAGTTGTGCTAGGTACTTGAACGACTCATGCGTTTCACAGTTCCAACCTACTTGAAGGTTTTTCACTGGGTCGTTAGCCCAAAGAACGATGTTGTCAGAGTTCTCTAGGATTTCAGACCAAGACGTACCTTGTGCGTAAACTTCGGTTGAACCAAGTACGTAAGGCATGATGGTTTGACCTGCACCCGTCGAGTAGTCACCTACTTTCGTGATGAAGTTGCCGTGCATACCTACTGCACGTTGCATGTGCGCGGTACAGTTGTTGAATGAACCTGTTTGGTTCCAACCCGTTTGACCTGCGTGTAGCGCCCATGGACCGTAGTCTTTTTGAATACGTTCTAGTTCGCGGTAGAACAAATCTAGCGCTTCATCCCAAGTCACGCGGATGAAACGGTTGTTACCGCGGGTATCCGCGCTGTATTTATGTTTCTTCAACCAATCTAGACGAACCATTGGGTAACGAACACGTGAAGGGCTGTAGATAATACCCTTGATGCCGTTCAACATTTCAGTTGGGTTTTTGTCTAGCTCTAGCGGTTTGATCTCTTGAACTTTACCCGCATAGATGTGGGCGCGGAACGCGCCCCAGTGAGAACCTGTTACTTTCCAAGTACCTGTCGTCTCAACAGCATTGGCAGAGGCTGACGCCAATAAGCTAGGACCAATAACTGACGCTGCACTTGTGGTTGCTACACCTTTAAGAAAACTTCTTCGTGTAATAGCCATTTAAATTACTCCAATCCGACGCTTATTAGTGGTGACCTTCAGCATAATCTGAAGAGTGTTTCTGTAGATACTTCAAGATCAGGGCTTCACTGTCTGTATCTAGGTTAACGAACGCCAACATACCGTCGAACATACCTGGCCAGGTGTTCGCGTCGAAGTGCGCTTCCGCAGGTTGCGTGTGACATACTGAACAGTTGGTTTTGTACGCTTCACGAGATTTTTCCCAAACAGGATTGATGTCGTTCAGCATAGACTCTTTCTTAAGCCATACTTTCGCTGCAACTTTTTCCCATGGAAGACCCGTTAGCTCATCCACTTTTTTCTCACCAGTCGTCACAATGTTGCTGTCTGTCGCTGCTTCTTTCATCAGAGACGCAGTCGCAATGTTCTTACCGAAGTCTTCTTGAATTACGCGACCAAAACCTTTCGCTTTACGCCAGCCATCGATTTCGATTTCAACAAACTCGCCTTTGTCTTCAAGAACTTTAACGGTCGATGCTGGATTAAGAAGACCGGCTTCTTTAGTGCCTTGTGCATCAAAGTAAATTGGTAGGTGACGAACACTCACTAGTTGCTGACCTACAGAGTAATCTGTATTTGAAGTCATACCTTCTAGGTCACCCACGATACCGCCGATGCTGTCCATACCTGCTGGCAGGTTATGCGCGATACCTTTATGACAGTCAACACAGCTTTGATCTTTCTCTGCTGCTTGCTTCATTTGGATACGAGCGGTTGGAGACATTTGCTCGAAATCCATCGATTCGTAGTTGTGACAGTTCTTACACTCTAAAGATTTGTTTGCCGAGAAACGATCCCATTCGTGTTTCGCAAGTTCGATACGACGCTCTTCGAACACACCCGGTTCGTCGTAGTTGCCAAATACTTGTGCAAATACCTCTTTAGACGCCTGCATTTTACGAGCAATTTTGTCTGTCCAGTTATGAGGAACGTGACAGTCAGGGCAAGTAGCACGAACGCCTGAATGGTTTTTCCAGTGAACCGTTTCTTGCAGCTCAACGTACACGTTGTCACGCATTGTGTGACAACTAATACAGAATTCTTCTGTGTTGGTTGCTTCTAGAGCGGTGTTAAAGCCACCCCAAAAGATAACACCAGCAATGAAGCCGCCCATAGTCAGCACACCTAGGCTGATATGTACAGCTGGGCGCGTCATGGTACGCCACAGTTTAATGATTAATGATTTCATTATTTGCTCTCTTAAAATCTTTTCAAAAGTGTGGTTATGAGCTCACAGGCTTACATGCCGTGCGCGCCTGGAGGTCCAAAGAAGAACACTTGCAACATCCAAACGATGAACCCGTAACCGCCGACAAAAGCCACACTCAGAATTGGGAAGAGAACAACTGCAATGAAGAGGAACGACTTCCACTCCAGGGAGCGTTTTTCACCACTCTCAATTTTATTAACATCACTCATACATTTGCCTATTTTGTATCTAGTGTTATTGAAAAGCCCGCGTAACCAAGCTTAAGTTTTTTACAATCTCTAATGGAAAATGTTAGACCATACTAATAGTAAGGTTCAATCAAATAAGAGCTCTCAGGCCTTGTAATTCAACACTTTTTTGAGCTCATCCAGAGATGTGATTGATTGATGTTATTTATTAAAAAACATGAACAGATGTGACAAAATAAGTCTTTTAACCAATTGTTAAAAAGACAACATTTACCAAACATAAGTTACATTTGGATAGTAATTAACGGGTCATAAATTGGCTTAAAAACCCGTCAAAAGATAATCAATTGTGAATAAAATGATGCGAAATAATGACAAGAATAGCGCTAAAGGTTTACGTTGAGAACATCAAAAAATGCACATTGATGTTCATATAAAGGAGGAGCTTAGTTACAATTATTCGCGGATTTTCGAGGAGCGATTATGGATAGCGTGGTGGATATAAGTTGGACCAAACTGGCATTGTTTGGTCTGATTTTGTTGGTTCCCTTCTTTATTAATGCCCGCTACAAATTAGGGATTGCGAAAGACACAATAATTAGTGTTATTCGTATGACACTTCAGCTCATATTGATTGGCGTGTATTTAGAATATCTTTTTCAATTAAACAGCTTACTTGTCAATATACTTTGGCTTGCCATCATGTTACTGATTGGCGCAAGCTCAATTGCAGGAAAAGCTCGCCTGCCTAAAAAGCCACTTATGCTTCCTCTTCTTACAGGCTTAACCTGTGGTCTAATTCCACTTCTTATAGCGATTACCGCAGGCCTAGTGCAGCCATCCCCTATTTACAACGCCCAGTACATGATCCCACTTGCGGGCATGCTATTGGGTAACAGCTTAAGTAGTAACATCATCGCACTGCAGAATTTATTTACGGCTTTTGAACAGAGACAATCAGAATACGAGGCTGCTATCTCACTTGGTGCCTCTCCTCGTTATGCATCATTCCCCTTCATTCAAGAGGCCCTTAGAAAGTCACTTGCTCCAACTTTAGCCTCTATGGCCACTACAGGGCTGGTTACCTTGCCAGGCATGATGACTGGTCAAATTCTAGGTGGCGCAAGCCCGATGGTTGCGATTAAATATCAGTTGGTGATTATGCTGGCTATTTTCGTCATGTTGAGTACCTCCGTCGCTATTACGCTGGAGATGACACTGAGCTGGGTACAAACGAAAGAAGGCCGGATCAAAATAAAAATCCAACAACCAGAACCTACCAAAACTCATAGATAGTTTAAGCGTGTGAACAAAGCCAGTGAAAGGGCTTGTATTATCAAGTCAAACGCACTTTTAACTGAATAACTCATCCATTTTTTAAACATTCATCAAGACGCTTTCTGGAGAAAAGTCAGACAGAATTCTCTCGAGTATAAGCCTCTAATTTTATGAAATTTTCTTTGCAAGTTTAGATACGCACGGCCTTTGAGACAGGTTATCCACAGAAAATGTGGATAAACACCCTAAACCCATACGCAACTAGAAACATAGCAGCATAAGTGATCAATCTAATCGTCATGCTTTGATCACTTGCCTGACATATTCTAATTTTAGAGTAAAGATAGTGACCACAAACTTGGAGAGACGTACATGGATGTCTTAATGATCAAAGAAAATTACGATGAACTCCTATCCGATGCACCTCTGGACTGGCTCGTTCAAGAACCAAAGGAAGTGACTTCTCATTGGCTCCCAACCGATTTTGGCATCAATGAAGAACTGATTTAACTCACTCGATTTGTGTGAAACTTATCGACATGAATAAAAGAAAGACGAACCATTTGGCTCGCCTTTCTTTTATTCTTTTAGATTTATCGTAAATGCTTGTCTTCATCACGTAGATAAATCATCCAATACCACATACCAACGAATACACCGCCACCAATGATGTTCCCTATCGTTACAGGGATAAGGTTATTTACGATGAACCCCATCATGTTTAAGTCCGCATAGT
The DNA here is from genome assembly GCF_021728155.1 of Vibrio sp. J2-4. Lineage (NCBI taxonomy): Bacteria > Pseudomonadati > Pseudomonadota > Gammaproteobacteria > Vibrionales > Vibrionaceae > Vibrio > Vibrio sp. J2-4. The sequence goes on along the minus strand of NZ_JAKKCN010000001.1, from coordinate 639,231 downwards.
TTGCAATTTCCGCCCCTGTCATTTGCCAAAATGCTTCCGGTGCAAAATATTTGATTCCAATCGCCATGGGTACTTGGAACATGTTCGCAATACAGTGCTCGAAACCTGCCGACACGAACATAGCTACTGGCAGAATCATGACCGCTATTTTGTCAGTTAATGTACGTCCACTAAACGTCATCCAAACAGCAATACACACCAGCACGTTACACATGATGCCAAGCGCAACAGCAGCAAAGAAACCATGGTGCAATTTGTGTTGAGAGATCGCCATCGCGTTGAGGCCAACTTGGCCGTGATCAAACATATACTGCTTGGTGACCAACATGCATGCTACCAACAAAAGAGCACCAACCATGTTGCCGAAATAAACCACAAACCAGTTTTTGATGAGCGCTTGCCACGAGATCTTTCCACTCGCTCGCGCTACCAATGTTAATACTGAGCTAGTGAAAAGCTCACCACCTGTAACGACAACAAGAATCAAACCAAGGCTGAAGGCTAGGCCACCGATTAGCCTGGTAATACCCCATGGAAGGTCGCCTGCACCGGTTGTCACCGTGGTGTAAAAGATGAACGCAATACCAATATGAAGTCCGGCAGAAATTGCCAATAAAAAAGATTTGATCGGTGCTTTAGTTGCTTTACCTACCCCCACTTCAGCCGCGCGTTCCGCAGCCTGAGGCGGTAATAGTGAGTCAAACTGATTGAAGTTCATTGTGGTGTAACATTTAGAAACAATTAAAGAGGCGCGGATAATCGCTCCATTTCCCTACTTTTTCAAGCGCTATTTGACATGTTTACTAAAAATGTTGTTATCGAGAGATCAACCGATAAAGGTCAACTATCATTCGCAATCGTAACTATCATTGATACTTAACAAGTATTCTGCCTTTCGAACAAAGATCCTGCGTTATATCAGCCTGATAGCGCCATACTTAACACTTCTTATCGTTTAATGTTGCTCAACTCTTCTTTTCAGACTAGCTTGGTAAAAAAAGCGTAAAGGAATCATTTATGAAATATTCAGCTGAACATATCGCCGAATTGAACCTACTTCTTCAGTTCGACCTAAGTAGTGCTGCAACTGGTATTAAAGTTCATACAGACGCGTCAGAAGAAATGCAGGCAGCCGTTGCTCGTCTATACGAGAAGCAACTTTGTACACAGCCTGATGGTGGTTATTTAACAGATGAAGGTATTGAAGTCGCAGAGCATGCGGATAAGATTTTAAGAGTCCTTTCTGTGTAATTTGAACAAAAACGCCACCGAATTCGGTGGCGTTTTTTTATTGGTCCCTGCATTTTGTTCCTGCCGAAACCTGCGGTGCTAATCGTTTTTTCATTTTGCTAAATGGCTGCACCTTGTCGTACAACCAATTAAAGCCTGTGGCATAAAATAGGAAGAACACTAGGAAGCCAGCTTCCAACACCAGAGCTTGGAGAAGCGTAATTTCTAAGAACCAAGCAATGACGGGTATAGAGATAAAGATCAACCCTCCCTCGAATCCAATTGTATGCCCAAAACGCATTGCTAAACTTCGCTCAGTTCGATTGCTGCCAAACCACTTATCAAAGTACAAGTTGTAGATGTAATTCCACACGACGGTATACATGCTCAACCCAATCCCAACTAACGCGAGATCACTCGATCCCTTTCCGGTGATCAATGAAGCCGCTGGCACAATGATCGCGAGTGCGATTAACTCAAAAAGTACTGCATGAAAAATTCGTTCGTTACGAGTCATATTTCTCTGTCCAAATAGTTCTACTCAATGCTTAGAATTTTATCTATTATTCAGATAACAAAAAGTTAGATACCATCGGCAAAAGCGATATGTTTACCATCGAACAACTGCAAGCTTTCATTGCTACATCAGAAACCGGATCGTTTTCAGGCGCGGCAAGAAAACTGGGGCGAGCTCAATCCGTAGTCAGCCAACACATCATAAATATGGAAGTCGACTGTGGTGTTGATCTATTTGATCGCTCTGGTCGATATCCGAAATTAACCGAGAGTGGCCTCGCGCTCATACCTTATGCACAAGCGGCAATCAGCCAACTAGACCGATTAAACAACAGAGCATCACAGCTTTTTTCAACACCAACTAATAAATTGGTTTTAGCCATTGATGAAGGGATTCCTCTGACTCGCTTGCCCGACGTGCTAAAAAATTTAGAGCAACGCTTTCCACATTTGCAAGTTGAATGCTTGACTGCTTCAAGTCCGGATATTATTGAATTGGTCAAATCGGAGCGCGCCACTACTGGGATTATTTTGAGTGACTTACAAATGCCGAGACATATCGATTTCACTAATCTTGGTAACATTGCGTTCGATGTCTATGTCTCTTCAACGCACGCTCTAGCACAGCAACGCGTCACTCACATTGATCAACTCAAACAACATCGTCAACTGGTCATACGCTCCAAAAACGCAGAGCCATGTGGTCTCAATCAAGCATTCAGCCCGGATATCTGGTACGCTGATAACTACTATATTTTGTTGGAATTAGCGAATAAAGGGTTTGGTTGGTGCTTTCTTCCAGAGCATTTAGTCGCGTATTCACCGAACACACTGAAAAGAGTTGGGGATGATTTCACAAAGCTGGCTTGGCAAGTCAATGTTGACCTTATTCAACATCAGAAATGGCATTCAGATCCCCTCCATCAACAAGCCAAAGCAGAGCTGCTCAATCTATTCGAGCAGACATAAATAAGTAAGTAAGTAGGAAGACCCAAATGGCAAATACATTGATCGTAGGTGCAGGCTGGCTCGGAACTCCGCTAGCAGAAACTTTGATGAAAGACGGACACCACGTTGTCGTTACTCGTCGTAACCAAGCTCGGTTAAACGAGTTACCCGCTTCATTAACTCACTCCGCATTATTCGATTTTAATCAACTTAACGCGACGAAACGGCTAGATGAGTTGCTTAAGCAACATCAAATTACTCACGTTGTCGGTGCTTTTCCCCCTGGTTTTCGTAAAGGACGCGGACAAGAATACGCCCAACAATGGCAAATGCTCGCAAACGCAGCAAAGCAAAACAACGTTGAAAAGCTCGTTATGATTAGCTCTACAACGGTGTATCCCAACCTAGCTTCTGATATGGAAGAAGCAGATGCGTCACTCTCTTTAGCAGCCGACAGCCCTTATTTCTCTGACAATGCACGTATTATGCTGCAAGCCGAGCAGCATGTTATCGACTCTAATATTAGCTTCGTCATTATGCGTTGTAGCGGGCTAATTGGGCCAGACAGGCACCCTTCTCGCTTTGCAATGAGACTAAAACAAGTCAGTCGTAAAGCGCCTGCTAATATGCTTCATCAAGATGATGCGGTATCGGCGGTCAAATTTGCTTTAGATAATTTAAGTAACCAAGTCATTAACGTGACCACACCGCATACCGTCAGCAAGGCGGAGTTCTACCAAGCCGCTATAAATAAGAGCGAAAGTGAGATACCTCTTCCCCCAGTCACAGAACAAACGGATAAGCGCATTCTCGCAGACAAACTACTCTCACTTGGCTATCAATTTCGTTTCAACTCAACTTTGGACGCGCTATGAAACTCTATCGACACATAGAAACACTTTGGGATTACATGCAACTCAAACATGAGCTGAAACCCGCAGACTGTTTGTTTGTGATGTGCAGTAACGATGTGCGTGTAGCAGAGCATGCAGCAAATCTGTACCACCAAAAGTTAGCGCCTTTGATTGTATTTTCAGGGGGAGAAGGTCGTTTTACCGATGGACTGTTTGAAAAAAACGAAGCGGAAACTTTTGCCGAAATTGCCAAGATGTCAGGCGTGCCCAGTGAAGCAATTTTGCTCGAAACTGAATCCACCAACAGTGGAGAAAACGTTCGCTTTACTGAGCAACGATTGAAAGAGGAAGGAAAAAATTGCTCATCGTTTATTCTGGTGCAAAAACCATTTATGGAACGCAGAGCTATAGCGACATTTGAAAAACAGTGGCAGTCACCCTACTCCCAGCTCCAAGTAAGCTCTACGGCTCATCCGTTTTTTGAATATATTAATGAAGACATGCCATTAATGATGGTACTAGAGGCACTAATGGAAGATTTCTCTCGCGTAAAAAGCTATCCAGAGAAAGGATTTCAAACCGAGCAAAACATCCCTCCGCAGGTAGAATCATCTTATCAGGTTTTACTAGAGAGATTTGGTTTTGACTTAGTCTAAGCCCTTTCTAGCAGACAACAAAAAGCCACCGATTACGGTGGCTTTTCTGTATTAATACGGATTATTTACCGAGTGCTTCTTTGTAATGCTGACGGCACACGGAGACATATTTGTCGTTACCGCCGATCGCAACTTGATCGCCCTCTTTAATCGCCACGCCATGTTCATCGGTACGAATAACCATATTCGCTTTGCGACCGCAGTGGCAGATCGTTTTGAGCTCAACCAACTTGTCTGCCCAAGATAACAGGTACTTACTGCCTTCAAAAAGTTCGCCTAGAAAATCGGTGCGAAGGCCGTAACACAATACTGGAATATGCAGTTTATCAACAACTTCAGTAAGTTGGTAAACCTGCTCTTTCGACAAGAACTGACACTCATCAACAAGAATACAGTGACGTTTCTCAACCTCATTCAGAGCTGCGATCTCTTGATATAAATTGGTATCCTGACGAAACAAATGTGCGTCAGATTGAAGACCAATACGAGAGCTCACTTTACCGACACCAAAGCGATCATCTAGTGCAGCCGTAAAAATAACTGGCGTCATGCCGCGTTCTTGATAGTTGAAAGAGGATTGAAGAAGCGTTGTTGATTTACCCGCATTCATTGCTGAGTAATAGAAATACATCTGAGCCACAGAGCATTACCTAAAGTTAAAGTTTTAATTTATGGAAATGGAAAATAAAAGGGCTGAATTATCAGCCCTTTAAAATTGAAAATTCAATTACTTACGACGCCACGTTGTGCCTTCTGGACCATCTTCCAGAACAATGCCCATTTCGGTCAGTTTGTCACGAGCCATATCTGCATTCGCCCAATCTTTCGCAGCGCGAGAGTCGTTACGCAGCTTGATAAGAGCTTCGATTTCAGCCACTTCATCATCGTTACCTGCATCACCTTTTAGGAAGGCTTCTGGATCTTGGTGAAGAATACCGATCACATCTGCTAGTTCACGCATTAGCGCACCTAGCTCGCTCGCTTTCTCTAGGTTTTCTGTTTTCAGACGGTTAACTTCGCGCGCCATGTCGAACAGAACAGAGTACGCTTCTGGCGTATTGAAGTCATCGTTCATCGCTGCTGTAAAGCGAGATACATACTCTTCACCACCAGCAGGAGCAGCATTTAGATCCAAACCACGTAGAGAAGTGTATAGACGCTCAAGCGAAGCGCGTGCTTGGTTTAGGTTCTCTTCGCTGTAGTTTAACTGGCTACGGTAGTGACCAGACATAAGGAAGTAACGAACCGTTTCTGCATCGTAGTGACCAAGTACGTCACGGATAGTAAAGAAGTTGCCTAGAGACTTAGACATCTTCTCGCGATCTACCATCACCATGCCACTGTGCATCCAAGTATTTACGTACTTAGTGTCGTGTGCACAGCATGATTGCGCGATTTCGTTTTCGTGGTGTGGGAACTGAAGATCAGAGCCGCCACCGTGAATATCAAAGTGATCGCCTAGGATTGAAGAGTTCATAGCAGAACATTCAATGTGCCAGCCTGGACGACCAGGGCCCCATGGTGATTCCCACGTAGGTTCACCTGGTTTAGACATCTTCCAAAGAACGAAGTCTAGTGGGCTGCGTTTGGCTGTTTCGACATCAACGCGCGCGCCCGCTTGCAGCTGATCCAAATCTTGTTTAGACAGTTTGCCGTATTCGTCAAACTTGCGAACCTCAAACATTACATCGCCATTATCCGCAACGTAAGCAAAACCACGTTCAATCAGTTTTTGAACAAGTTCGATGATTTCTGGAATAAACTGGGTTGCACGAGGCTCAATATCTGGGCGCTTCATGTTTAATGCGTCGAAGTCTGCGTGCATTTCACCGATCAAGCGCTCGGTCAATGAGTCACAAGACTCGCCATTTTCAGCCGCACGTTTAATGATCTTATCATCGATGTCTGTGATGTTGCGTACAAACGTTAGATCGTAACCTAGGTAACGAAGGTAACGTGATACCACATCAAAGGAGACAAAAGTGCGACCGTGACCGATGTGACAGAGATCGTAGATGGTAACTCCACAGACATACATGCCGACTTTGCCAGCTGTAATTGGTTTGAATTCCTCTTTCTGTCTTGTGAGTGTGTTATATATCTTTAACATGATCTCTATCTATGATTGTGAATGAATAAAAGAAGGTCGAGTATATCAACTCCGACCTGGTTAGGTAATAGCAATTAACCGATAAAACGATAATCGGCTAAACTTCAAGCACAAAACGAAGAATTTCCTCTTCCTGAGTTTTTAAAGCACTAGAACTTAGGCTAGAATCTCGGGCTCAACACAACACAGTAAAGGAAAGTAGCATGATCACCCTTCACACTAATTTTGGTGACATCAAGATTCAACTAAACGAAGAGAAAGCGCCAGAGACTAGCGCAAACTTCCTTCAGTACTGCCGCGATGGCTTTTACGACAACACTCTTTTCCACCGTGTTATTGACGGTTTCATGATCCAAGGTGGTGGCATGGAACCTGGTCTACGTGAAAAAGCATCACGTGCACCTATCAAGAACGAAGCAAACAACGGCCTAAGCAACAAAGTGGGTACACTTGCTATGGCACGTACTATGGAACCGCATTCAGCAAGCTCTCAGTTCTTTATCAACGTAAACAACAACACATTCCTAGATTTCCGTAGCGAAAGCCTAGATGGTTGGGGTTACTGTGTATTCGGTGAAGTTGTAGAAGGCATGGACATCGTAAATAAGATCAAAGGCGTTAGCACTGGTTCTTACGGCATGCACCAAGACGTACCTCTAGAGGACGTAGTAATCACTGGTACAACAATTGAAGAATAATTCGTAAGAATTATTTCTAAGAGATAAGTTAATGGGGAGGCATCGCTTCCCCTTATTTCTATGACAACATTATTTATTTCCGATCTTCACCTCACCCCATCGCGTCCGGATATTACGGAATGTTTTGTGACGTTCATGCGAACAGAAGCAACGAAAGCCGATGCACTTTATGTATTAGGCGATCTGTTCGAGTTTTGGGTTGGAGACGATGACAAAACTCCTTTTGCCAATCAAATCCGTACAGAGTTCCAGCAACTAACAAAGACTGGCGTTCCTGTTTATTTCATTCAGGGCAATCGCGACTTCCTATTGGGAAAACGCTTCTGTAAAGAGACAGGCATTACATTACTGGATGAAGTTAGCCTCATAGACCTTTATGGTACTAAAGCGGTTATTCTCCACGGTGACACCCTGTGTACTGACGACATTGATTATCAAAAATTCCGTAAGACTGTTCATCAACCTTGGTTGCAGTGGCTGTTTAATCACATTCCTTGGTTTATTAAGAAGAAAATTGTCTCAAAAGTTCAATCCGATATTCGTGATGATAAAATGAGCAAGCCTTTGGACATCATGGACGTCAATCAAAATGAAGTCGAGAAAGTGATGTCTCAGAATTGCGTCAACTTAATGATTCATGGTCACACTCATCGCCCGAATACACATTTTTTTGACGTCGATGGCGTTAAAAAGACCCGGATAGTTTTAGGGGATTGGTATACGCAAGGCTCAGTTTTACAAGTAAATTCTGATGGCTTTGACCTACAAACGAGACCATTCATACAGAATTTGCGTTAAGCATGTAGAGCGTGTAGAAGATTCACGCTCAAGTCGTAGATATTTTGTAAAAAATCGCTATTATCATAATACTAAGTTAAACAGAACGAAGTACCTAATTGAAGTATTCTTACGTAGCTCGCCAACCGATTCTGGATAGAGAAAAACGAACCATAGGTTACGAACTTCTCTTTCGAGACGGTCCTAAAAATACCTTCCCTGAAGTAGAACCAGAGCTGGCTACTAGTCGACTGCTATCCGATCATTTTTTGTCGACGCATTACAACACATTAGGGAACAAACTTGGCTTTGTTAACTTTCCGCATCAAAGCTTGGTGAATCTGGTCCCAACTCTGTTTCCCAAAGAGTCTCTCGTCATTGAAGTCCTTGAAGATTGTGAACCGACAGAAGAGTTGCTAGAAGCAATCAAGCACCTTCATGAATGCGGATACAAAATTGCTTTAGATGATTTTGTGCCGACGAAGGCTTGGAAACGTTTTCTTCCATACGTTTCCATGATTAAGTTTGACATTCGACTCGTACCGATCAAGAAAGCCGCTATTTTTATTCAGGCATTAAGCCCATTTAAAATCGACTTTCTTGCGGAAAAAGTAGAGACCTACGAAGAGTTTGAGCAAGCTTTAGAAGCCGGCTTTAACTATTTTCAAGGGTATTTTTTTAGCAAACCTGAGATGATCCAGAAAAAACGGTTGAACCCCGCGTTTCTTACAGTCATCCAGCTTTGTAAAGAGATTGCAGATAAGCCCATCGACTTCAATGAGGTTGAACGTCTGTTTTCGATTGATGTGACGCTGTCATACAAGCTGCTTACTTACGTAAATTCAGGATATACATTAACGACTAAGATTAAGTCGTTCAGACAAGCGCTTATTTATCTGGGTGAAGAGCGACTACGACGCTTCATATCCTTAGTTGCCATTGCGTCCGTTCAAGAAGATAAACCAGATTCTCTTTACTCCTTGGCGATTCAGCGTGCGAGAATGTGTGAACTGTTGCTTAGCCAAATGAGCACTAGGTACGACCCTGGACAAGCTTTTTTAACAGGAATGTTTTCTTTACTCGGATCTTTGCTCGATCAACCGCTCTCGGATGTCATTGAAGATATCCCCGTTGACGAAGATATAAAACTCGCATTAACCAGTCGAAAAGGCGTACTTGGCCACTTACTTTCAATGACGATCGCCTACGAACAAGCAGACTGGGAATTAGCTGAGCGGTATTGCACCGTTCTTAAATTAACCGAGCCTCAATTAGCAGACGCTTTTAATCAATCTACTGAGTGGGCTCAAGAACTGCTGTCTCAAACGCCCTAAATCGCTATAATGCCCCAAAGAATACTGCTGCCTCACTTATGTGAGGTTGTTTGTTTTTACCGCTTAATTAATCGAGATTTCATTTTATGGCTTCTTCTTGTCCTTGCGGCTCTAACCGCACCTACCAACAGTGTTGTGAAATTGCCCACAATAACCATGCTGACGTTACCACTCCGGAGCAGTTAATGCGCTCTCGTTACAGTGCGCATGTGCTAGGTCTAGTAGATTACGTGGTGAACACGTACCACCCAAGCTGTAATGCAGAAGAACAACGAGAAGGCATTGCCCAATCTATCGACAGCGATTGGTGCAAACTTGAAGTATTAAAAACAGAAGCTGGCAGTAATGACAATGAAGGCTTTGTCGAGTTTAGCGCTTATTTTGATGAAGACGGCAAACGCTACTGTATGACAGAACGTTCTCGCTTCGTAAAAGAAAATGGGCTTTGGTACTACATTGACGGCACATTTCCTGAAGAAGAGCCAGAAGAAGAACCAGAACAGGATCCACGTTTGAACCAAACAGTAAGCAGTCTCAAGGTCGGCCGTAACGACCCGTGTATCTGCGGAAGCGGTAAGAAGTTTAAGAAGTGTTGTGGGTAAAGGCATCCACGCCTAGCTTATTGAGTTCGCTTTAATGAGATTCCTGACCTCACCTAAGCTCGTCGGAATAACGTGAATATGTACTTTCGTTTGAAATAGATAACGCGACTTCAAATACCGTTAGAAAATATATCGTCATTCTGAACAGCGAAGAACAAGCGTGATTCAGAATATAATCACCGTAGGCTCTGCTTTCAGATTTCCCCACCGAATCAACAATATTACATTAAAAAAAAGCCCCTAGACTCACGGGAATAGAGGCTTTCATTTATCTATGACAGGCTTATTTATGACGTTCTTTCAACTTGTTCACTACGTCATTCATCGATAAGCCTTGGTCTTGAAGCAATACCATTAAGTGGTAAATCAAGTCTGCTGATTCACACACTAACTCCGCCTTATCGCCCGACGTCGCCGCAAGCGCGACTTCAACGCCTTCTTCGCCCACTTTTTGCGAAATACGCTTGGTGCCACGGGCATAAAGACTGGCAGTATAAGAGGAATCTGGGTCGGCACTCTTGCGGGCAGCCAATAGCTGCTCAAGTTGATGAAGCCACACCATTTGTGACTCCTCTTGCGGATCTCCATCCCAACAAGTTGTTGTTCCAGTATGGCAAGTCGGACCAATAGGATTCACTTTAACTAGCAGTGTGTCATTGTCGCAATCGAGCTGCATGTTCACCAATTGTAATACATTGCCTGAGGTTTCCCCTTTGGTCCAAAGACGCTCTTTGGTACGAGAGAAAAACGTCACTTGACCTGTTTCGCCCGTTTTTGCCAACGCATCTTGGTTCATGTAACCCATCATCAGCACTTGGCTTGATTGGAAGTCTTGTACGATGGCAGGTACCAGACCATCCACCTTTTCCCAGTTGATTCGCTCAGCTAGCGAACTTACTTCGGCGGCTTTCACACTCATAGTCGTACCTCAATGCCTTGTTGTTTCAAATACAGCTTTAATTCACCGATATTGATGACTTGTTTGTGGAATACCGACGCGGCAAGCGCGCCATCCACATTTGCTTTTTGGTATGCTTCCGCAAAGTGCTCCATAGCACCTGCACCACCCGATGCAATCAATGGCACGTTACACACTTCACGCACCATATTAAGTTGTTCAATATCGTAGCCGTTACGCACACCGTCTTGGTTCATCATGTTCAGTACGATTTCACCAGCGCCGCGTTTTTGTACTTCTTGCACCCAATCACGCGTTTCCCATTGGGTTGCTTTGGTGCGTTCTTCATCGCCAGTAAACTGGTAAACCTGATACTTACCTGTCTCTTTGTCGTAGTATGAATCGATACCAACGACGATACATTGCACACCAAACTTATCAGCAAGGTCAGTAATCAGTTGCGGATTCGCCAATGCAGGTGAGTTGATAGACACCTTATCTGCACCAAACTCAAGAATGCGCGCTGCGTCTTCTGCTGATTTAATTCCACCAGCCACACAGAAAGGAATATCAATCACTTCAGCAACGCGAGCGACCCAACTTTTATCGACGACACGACCATCACTTGAAGCAGTAATATCGTAGAACACAAGCTCATCAGCGCCTTCTTCTGCATAACGCTGTGCCAGAGGAACGATATCGCCAATGATCTCGTGATTACGGAACTGCACGCCCTTCACTACTTGTCCATCACGAACATCAAGACATGGAATTATTCGCTTTGCCAACATGCAAACGCCTCCTCTGCTGTGAACTTACCATCTAACAATGCACGACCAACAATCACGCCAGCCACACCGCTGCCTTTTAGTGCTTCGATATCCGCTAATGAACCGATGCCGCCTGAAGATTGGAACTGCACTTGTGGATACTGTTTACATAAGTCGACGTAAAGCTCAACGTTTGAGCCTTCTAGCGTACCGTCACGAGAAATGTCCGTGCAAAGCACATGCTGTAGACCTACCGTCAGATAATTGTTGATCAAAGCTTCGATAGTCACGCCTGAATCTTCTTGCCAACCAGAGATCGCTACCTTACGCGTGCCGTCTTGGTCGATGTTGATATCTAGCGCGAGAACGATTTTCTCTGCGCCGTATTTTTCCATCCAACCTTTCACAAGCTCTGGTTGTTTTACTGCTGTAGAACCAACCACAACACGTTGAGCACCGGCTTCTAACAGATCAATCACGTCTTGCTCTGTACGCACACCACCACCGATTTGGATGTTCGCTGGCGTGCTTGCTAGTAGCTTTGCAATCAAGTCAAGCTGGCGCGCTGTTGTATCTTTCGCACCAGTTAAATCCACTAAGTGCAACCAGTTTGCACCAGCTTGGTGGTACAAGTTGAACTGCTCTGCTGGGTCGACTTTGTACTCGGTTACTTGGCCGTAATCACCTTGATAAAGGCGAACCACCTGTCCTTCAATTAAATCAAGAGCTGGAATAATCACACTAAATCCCTTTTATAATTCTAAGAAGTTTTGAATAAGCTTCGCACCCGCTTTTGAAGAACGCTCTGGGTGGAATTGCACACCATAATAGTTACCGCTTTGAACCGCAGCAGTGAATGGATTTCCGTAATCACATTCGGCAATGGTGTAGTCTCCAACTGGCATCGCAAAGCTGTGCACAAAATAGAAGTACTCACCCTCTTCAATACCTTTGAATAACGGATTGCCTGCTTTTGCAGAAACGGTATTCCACCCCATGTGCGGCAGTGGCAAATCGCCGGTTTGAAGCAGCTTCACTTCGCCATCGCAAAGTCCAAGACACTCAACTAACTCGTCGGCTTTCTGCCCTTTTTCTTGAGACACTTTGCCCAGCAGTTGCATGCCTAAACAGATACCTAGCAGTGGCTTTTCTACCTGTTTTACTAAGCTGATAAGGTCACGTTCTTCTAGGTTCTTCATCGCTTCACTAGCGGTTCCCACGCCCGGTAGAAATAGCTTGTCAGCCGCCAATACAACTTGTGGATCTTTTGAAATCGTTACGTCATAACCTAGGCGTTCAATAGCAAACTTCACCGAAGAGACGTTGGCACAGCCAGTATCGATAATGACAACTTTCTGTTCTGTCACTGTTTTTCTCCTTGCTAAGGTTAGCCTTAAAGTACGCCTTTACTACTCGGTAGCTCAGTGCCTTCTACTTTGATTGCTTGGCGCAGAGTACGACCAAACGCTTTAAATAGGCTCTCAATGATGTGGTGATCATTGTTGCCCGCAGAAGACAGGTGCAGTGTACACGCTAGTGTGTCAGTTAAAGAACGGAAGAAGTGAACCACCATCTCTGTTGAAAGGTCCCCCACTTGCTCGCGACTAAACTGCGCGTCGAACTTAAGGTAAGGACGACCAGATAGATCTAGTGCACATTGTGCCAAGCACTCATCCATAGGCAGGCTAAAACCAAAGCGACCAATACCACGTTTGTCACCCAGTGCTTCTTTCAATGCTTGACCCAAAGCAAGAGCGGTATCTTCGACCGTGTGGTGATCATCAATGTGTAGATCACCTTCTACTTTGCACACCATCTGGAATCCACCGTGCGTCGCAATTTGATCCAACATGTGGTCGAAGAAACCAAGACCCGTTGAGATATCGTTACCGCCTTGCTCATCAAGATTAACCGCAACTTTGATGTCCGTTTCTTTCGTGGTACGAATAACTTCAGCAACACGAGCTTTCACCGTCAGATCTTTCAGGATCTGTTTCCAACCCATGGTTTCTGGGTTGTATTGAATACCACGAATTGCCATGTTTTCTGCAAGTTGAAGATCGGTTTGACGATCGCCAATCACGACAGAGTTTTGGAAATCAACTTTGCCACCTTGAAGGTACTCTTTCACCATGCCTAGCTTAGGCTTACGGCAAGAGCAGTTATCTTCTTCAAAGTGAGGACAAATCAACACGTCATCGAACTTCACACCTTGAGACTCGAAGATCTCCATCATCATGTTGTGCGGTGCATCAAAATCAGCTTGTGGGTAGCTGTCAGTACCCAAACCATCTTGGTTAGTGACCATCACTAGACGGTATCCAGCATCCTGCAACGACAACAGGCTTGGGATAACAAATGGCTCTAGTTTTAGCTTATCTAAACGGTCTACTTGAAAATCAACTGGCGGCTCAACAATTAAGGTGCCATCTCGGTCGATAAATAGGATTTTTTGTTGCTTGCTCACTCGAACTTCCTTATTACTAATCTTGTTTCGTTCTCGGCATAAACCGAAAACGTTGAGAATTCTATTTATGAATAGTAGTTTCTAATGAAACCCAGTGTCTTTTCACACTCGTCGCGGTTACCAACACTGATACGCACGCAGTTCTCAATTGGCGAGTTACGCAGGATAATGCCCGTATCCCAAGCGGCTTTGAAAAGAGCATCGCCATCTGGGAATTTCACCAATAAGTAGTTACCCCACCCTTCAAAAACCTCCAGACCCGGAATCATCGACAAACCAACTTGTAAGTAAGCTCGGTTTGCGTTCAAGTCGAGAACTTGGAACTTCGCTCGCGCTAATCCTGCTTCTGAGAGCGCTTGAGTAGCAATTTCTGCAACTGGCACCGGTACTGGGTAAGGTGCGATAACTTTAAGAAGTACATTAATCAGCTCTTCGTTCGCAAGCGTAAATCCACAACGCAGACCTGCAAGCGCGAAAGCTTTCGACAGAGTACGCAGAATCGCTAGATTTGGATATTCTGCCAGTAAATCTACTGTTGACGCTTCTGGACAAAAATCGATGTACGCTTCGTCCATGACCACGATTGCGCGGTCTTTTGTCATCTCAAGCAGAGAGACAATATCGTCACGCTTAACTAAGTTACCCGTTGGGTTGTTTGGCGAGCATACGAAAACCAGTTTCACGTTATCCAGGCTCGCTTCGATACCTGCGAGGTCTAGTTGCCAATCTGACGTTAGCGGTACCGTTTTGCGCTCTACACCGATGGTTTCTGCACTGATGGCGTACATACCGTAAGTCGGTGGGCAGTATAAAATCGCGTCTTCACCCGGTTCACAGAAAGCACGAATCAATAACTCAATACCTTCATCTGCACCGCGAGAAGTCAGCGTTTGTTCTGGCTTCACTCCAGCATACGCGGCGTAAGCAGAAATCAGTTCTTTCGGCTGGCATTCGCTGTAACGATTAAGACGAGCAAAGTCTGTTTTGTATTCATTGTTGAATGGCGATTCGTTGGCGTTCAGCCATACGTCACCTGTTCCACCAATTCGGCGAGCCGAAAGATAAGGTGTTAGTTGTTGGACTTGTTTACGCGCTAGCTTTTCCATCTCTTTACTCTCTTATTCTTACTTGCTAATTTTTCTACACGGATAGTAACAGCACGTTTGTGGGCGTCCAGACCTTCTGCTTCAGCCATGGTGACAACCGTTGGCGCAAGATTTTTAAGACCGTCAGCTGAAAGCTCTTGAACCGTCATTCGTTTAGAAAAATCAGCCAAACCTAAGCTTGAATATGTCCGTGTGTAACCGTAAGTAGGAAGAACGTGGTTAGTGCCCGATGCGTAATCACCTGCAGATTCAGGCGACCAATCCCCAAGGAAGATCGAACCTGCGTTGTCTAATAGAGGCAGAAGCTCGCGTGGGTTCTTAGTCTGAACAATTAAGTGCTCAGGACCATAATAATTAGAAATAGAGATCGCTTGGGTGATCGATTCAGCAATAATGATTAAACTCGACGCGAGCGCTTTTTCTGCAATCTCTGAACGAGACAACTCTTTCAATTGACGACGAACGGCATCTGTCACCTGATCTGCAATAATGGCTGATGGCGTCACAAGTACAACTTGAGAGTCAGGTCCATGCTCTGCCTGACTTAGAAGGTCCGCCGCAATAAAATCTGGGTCCGCTGTTTCATCCGCAATCACAAGAACTTCCGAAGGACCCGCTGGCATATCAATCGCTGCGCCACGGAAATCATTGCTCACCTGACGCTTTGCTTCCGTCACGTAAGCGTTACCCGGGCCAAAAATCTTATCAACTTTTGATACGGTCTCTGTACCATATGCCATTGCAGCAACAGCTTGACCACCACCGACGTTGTACACTTCATCAATGCCACACAATTTTGCTACGTAAAGGATCTCGTCAGCGATTGGAGGCGGAGAGCAAAGCACAACTTTACGACAGCCAGCAATTTTCGCAGGCACGCCAAGCATCAAAACCGTCGATGGCAATGGCGCGCTACCACCAGGAATGTACAAACCCACTTTTTGAATTGGACGTGTTACCTGTTCACAAAGCACACCCGGTTGAGTTTCGACTTTAATTGGCTGTGGCTTTTGCGCTTTGTGGAATTTAGAAATATTGGCATAAGCTTGCTCTAATGCGTTTTTCATTGATTCAGACAAGCGCTCTGAAGCGGCTTTAATTTCCTGAGAAGAAACACGAATGGACTCAGGTTTAACGCGATCAAACTTTTCTGTCAGCTCGTTGAGAGCAGAGTCGCCTTCATTTCTAACTTTAGCGATAACCTCAGACACTGCTGCAGTGATATTTGCACCTTCTGCAATAGCAGGACGTTCTAAGATCGAATCTTGCTGCTCTTCACTTAAAGATTGCCAAACGACTGTTCTCATGATGTTTACTCCATCATTTTTTCAATTGGTAGCACTAGGATTGAGCTAGCACCTAACTCTTTTAGCTGTTCCATAGTTTCCCAGAACAGGTTTTCAGAACTCACTAAGTGAACAGCCATTTTCTGCTTATCTGCAGAAAGAGGAAGAACAGTAGGATCCTCAGCACCAGGAAGTAGTGCTTTGATTTGATCGAGCTTTTCAGCTGGCGCGTGAAGCATGATGTACTTAGACTCTTTCGCTTGTTGTACGCCTTGCATGCGAGTCAGTAGTTTTTCAATCAGTGCTGTTTTGTCTGCATCAAACTCACCGATACGTTGAATCAGCGTCGCTTTAGATTTAAAGATCACTTCCGCTTCTTTTAAGCCATTCGCTTCTAACGTTGCGCCAGTCGATACCAAATCAGCAATAGCGTCAGCTAGACCTGCGCGAGGTGCAACTTCTACAGAGCCAGTTAGCATACATGTGGAGAATGGAACGCCTGCTTCATCCATGTAAGCTTTTAGGAGTTGAGGGTAAGTTGTGGCAATACGCTTACCGGCTAAGTCTTGTGGACCGTTGTACTCTTCATCCTTGTCGATAGCGATAGACAAGCGACAACCGCCAAAGTCAAGTCGACGAAGTTGTACAAACTCACATGGTTCACCCAGAGCTTTGCGATCAAGACGAACTTCTTCCAATTCATTTTCACCAATGAAACCTAAGTCAACAACACCATCCATGATCAAGCCAGGGATGTCATCGTCACGAACCAAAAGCAAATCAATTGGCATGTTCTCCGAGTGAACCACTAAACGCTCACCCATTACATTAAATTTTACGCCGCACTGTTTTAGCAGAGCTTGGCTCTCTTTGCTAAGGCGACCTTTTTTCTGAATTGCGATTCTTAAGCGTTGTGTTTGCATTGCTTTTTCCCTGTGCAAGATTTTGATATCTAAGTAATTTTTGAATTAATAAAACTAAAAAACCCTCGAGAGATTGGAGTCTCCCGAGGGTTTAAAATCTGCTTTTACTTTGATTTCACCTCCGGGAGTTTCCTGCCTCCCGGGTATGCGTACACCGCCCGAAAGACTAGATTGGGTGATGATGGTGATGAATGTTCATTACAAAATTACGCATACTTATTTAAGGCTCTATTGAGTTGCTTCGTTAGTAACCACACTAACCAAGGATTCTATATTTTTCAATACTGAATTTAGCATTTTCTAACTATTTTTTATAATCACTTGATTTTAAAGGATTTAAATTTAATTTCAGTTGAGTATATGGGTAGAAATTAGGTTTCTATTCAACCCTATTCTTAAAGAAAAAGAAGAATAGTATGAATTTTCATCAAAACAACTATTTAGATCTCACCGCCCTTAGTAATTGACATCATTCTCAATAAAGAGACATCCACTCACGTTTGAGACGACTCATTCAAAACTATTATTTGAGTGGGGCAAAAAATAGTGATTAACCATGAAACTGCGTAACGGTAGTAACAAACAAGCTGTGGATTTCAGCGATACAACACTATACCCATTAATCGGCAATAGTGCATGTATCCAAGAACTTCGCACGGCAATCCAAAAGTACGCTCAATGTGATGCTGAAGTACTCATTCAGGGTGAAACAGGGGTGGGCAAAGGTCTCTGTGCTCGTCTTATTCATCAGTTGTCGAACAGACACTCGGCACCTTTTGTTGAAGTTAACTGCGGCGCAATTCCAAGTGGTCTTATTGCGTCCGAACTTTTCGGTCACGAAAAAGGAGCATTTACAGGAGCGATTTCAGATCGTATCGGTTTTATTCAAAAAGCGCATAAAGGTACCCTATTCCTAGATGAGATTGGTGATATGCCGCCGGATCTACAAATCCACCTTCTGCACTTTTTAGAGAGTAAGCAAATCCATAAAGTCGGCGCTGATAAATTCATTGACGTGGACTGTAGAGTCATTGCTGCGAGCCACGTGGATTTGAAAAATGAGGTTGTACAAGGTGGATTCCGTGAAGATTTATTCTATCGGCTTAATATCTTGCCATTAACCATTCCTCCACTGAGAAAGCGTGGGAAAGATATCCTTATGTTATCAGAACACTTCTTAACAGATTTGTCTCATGGTCAGGTACAAAAAATGTCGGATAAAGTCAAAGCCAAGCTCCTCAAGCATCGTTGGCCAGGTAACGTAAGAGAACTGCGAAATGTAATCCAACGAGCGATTGTCATGTGTGAAGATCACACGCTTCTCGTCGCCGACTTGGGCCTTGATAATAATGAAAGGCAATTACTCCCTTCAGTAGACCAAATTGATCTCGACTACCTACTGCAAGCTATCGAAGAAAATAAGCACAATATGAGTGCGGCTGCACGTCATCTTGGTATTTCAAGAACAACGCTTTATCGTCTAATAAAGAAATACAACTTAAATGTTTAGTTGCTGTACAGGTGTAACGTGACACTGTGTAACAGACAACTCATCATATATCATTTACTTAGCCCCTCATCAGAAATCTCTTGATATTACTACTTTTAAAATCAACAACTTAAAGCGGGCACAGTCTTTGCTTAGAGCTAAGAAGAAGTCAGTTGATAGATTTTCTATCACAGCACAGAAAGGAGTGCTCAGAACACAAATAGCTCGCTTTTAACACGAAACGATTATCCCCAAAAACGCGATTGCCCCCCTCACCTAAATCGCGTTAAAAAAAAGCTCCGCTAAATTTAGCGGAGCTTCCTCTTTATTAAAAATACTGAGCTGTACTAGACATTTTGGCACGATGCCATTTTAGACTTCGACAACCAAGAAAGTGCTCCACATACAATAATAAATGTGATTGATGCAGCGATGAATGAGAATGCAATTGACGCAGTCATCCCCAAAGTAATGAAGCCAACACAGGAAACTAGCGCCACGGACAACGCATAAGGCAACTGGGTCGATACGTGATCAATATGATTACAACGTGCACCAGTCGACGACAGAATAGTGGTATCGGAAATAGGTGAACAATGGTCACCAAAAACGGCACCGGCTAAAACTGCACTTAGCATTGGGAGCATTAGCGCAAGATCAGTTGCACCAGCCATATCACCCGCGATTGGAAGCATAATGCCGAACGTACCCCAAGAAGTACCTGTTGAAAATGCCATTAGACCAGACAACAAGAATAGGATAACTGGTAGCCAATGTGGATTGATATTGCCCTGAGCCATTGTAGAAAGGTAAGAACCCGTCTTCATGTCACCGATAACCGAACCGATAGTCCAAGCAAATACTAGGATTAGAATCGCTCCAAACATAGACTTAGCACCAATCCAAAGTGTGCGTGCAATTTCACCCATTGGAAGACCTTGCTTCACAACAGTAAATAATGCGACAGCTAAGCCAAGCAAGCTACCGTAGATTAGTGATGTGCCTACATCTGTATTTTCAAACGCACCTAGAAGCGCAAACTCTTTGCCGTCAGCAGCCAATGCTTGGCCACCCGTGTAAAGCATAGAAGCGATAGTCGCAATAATCAGCGTCACGATAGGAAGTACCAAGTCTGACACTTTACCCTTTTCGCTTTCACGGATATCTAGCTCTTCGTTTAGATCATGCGCTTCTTGCGAGTCGTTTTCTTTGTCTTTATCAAAGCCGCGGCCTTGAGATGCAGAGATTTCATGCTCACGCATCTTACCGATATCGAGGCCAAACCACGCCACAGCAAACACCATAAGCAGTGCAAAAACTGCGTAGAAGTTCATTGGAATAAGACGAACGTACGCGCCAAGAGCCGAATACTCAGTGATCCCATGTGAGACTAAGATACCGCCGATAATCGTAATAATGTAAGCACCCCAGCTAGAAGCAGGCATGATCACACACATTGGTGCAGCAGTTGAGTCTAGAATGTATGCAAGCTTCGCGCGAGACACATAAAAACGATCGGTTACTGGACGAGAAATGGCACCAACAGCAAGACTGTTAAAGTAATCGTCGACAAAAATGAATACGCCTAAAAAGGCAGCAAGAAGTTTGGAGCCGCGTTTACTCTTCACTCGAGATTGTGCCCATTCGGCAAATGCACGAGTACCACCAGATAGCGTTAATAATGCAGTTGTCATACCTAATAAGATTAGGAAACCAACAATGCTCATGTTCCAAGTGTTAATTCCGCCATCTTCAATAAAGACAGAAGAAACTTGAGAACTCACGTAACTAACGGTATCACCGATAGACCAGCTATTAAGTAGAACCGCACCCAGCACGATACCTACACCTAAGGAAACTAATACACGTCGAGTCAGAATCGCCAAAGTCAAAGCGACAATAGGTGGCAATAATGAAACAGGAGAACTAGAAAAATCTATTAAATTCATGATCTTCAAAAACCAAAGTTTGGCTAGAGATCTACTGCAGACAAGTCACGTAGCATACGATACGTGCTCATGTTGAACTTAGCGACAGGGAAGCGAACACTCCACCCAACCCTACAGTAGCGCTCCATAGTTTAATGTGAATATATACTATGGCAGTGTTGTTCCTTTCAGATACAACCCCAGCAAGTAACTTTGATGAGTTACTTACTTCGGCAATCTTCGCCTTCCACTATTATTCATTGGCATCACCCCAATAATAGCTACTCTTCGAGACCGCGCCTCTACGGCAACAACAAACAATTAACCGCTAAGTGTACAAATTAACAACAAATTGTCTGCAATATTGCATCAGGTAGCAGCCATTGTACTTATGATGAGAGTCAATGCAACACATCAAACTAAATTAAACAAATAAATAATGACTGAGATAATTTATAAACCTTGTCTACTTCAAGTTAGTTTTGTGCAACTGAAATCACATCAATTTTGTTATTTATGAAACATTATTACTACCTTAAAAATATCATGGTTTATCTTGTATCAATAAATTAAGGATATATGACACTCCATCAAAGATGGACGCTTCATATTTTTAAGTAATAACTCAACTTTTTTTATAAAAACCAAGCTGGCTCTATCTCTATACAATAACGAGTGTTGATTTCAATTCTCATCTAATAAGATTTATTTCGAGTGTAATAATATTTATTGCTTTAAAAAAATAGCTAAATTTAAACAAAATCTTGATTTAGTATTTGCACATAAGGAAAAGATAAAGTTAAATATAAGGACTCTTTGTTTATTTATAGATTGGCATTATTTAATCGTAACGATAAAAAGTGCCCAACACATTAACCTTTTAATAGGAATCGTTATGTCAGAGCTGACTAAAACCCTTCTAAATATCCGTAGCCTTCGTGCATTTTCTCGTGAGCTGACTCTAGAACAATTGGAAGAAGCTCTAGATAAACTAACTACTGTCGTAGAAGAGCGTCGTGAAGCAGAAGAAGCAGAACGTGCAGCACAAGCTGAGCAAGAAGCTAAGCTAGCAGAGATCGCAGAGAAAATTGCTCAAGACGGTATTGACGTAGAAGCGCTTATTACTGCGCTATCTGGCGAAACTAAGACGAAAGGCAAAGCGAAGCGTGCACCTCGTCCAGCTAAATACAAATACACAGACTCAAACGGTAATGAGAAGACTTGGACAGGCCAAGGTCGTACACCTTCTGCAATTCAAGAGCAACTTGATGCAGGTAAATCTCTGGATGATTTCCTGATCTAAATCCGCGCTATTTTTAAAAGGCTCCCAATGGGAGCCTTTTTTATTTGGTTCATTACAAATAAAAAAGGCGCATTTTTTAATGCGCCTTTTACTTTAGTTATAGAATGGTTAATTAAACTACTGTGTATTAACGTTCCCAGTATGCTTCTTCTAGGCTATCTTCTCGCTCAGGAAGCCCACGTGACAAACGTGGAGAATGTTGCACGAGAACTTCGTAGCTCGCACGGTTTGCGTATTTACATACTTGAGAAAAAGAAGAGTAAGTTAAATATTCGTTACTGTGCTTGCTTGAATTAGGCACATTTTCTTTATGGTATTTATTTGCCGCCATATCATGAAGAACAGCAGATAACGCAGCATCACCTGCACCATTGGTATTCTTGATTTTTTCTGGACCACCCATATATGGCGAGATATGTGAGTACACTTTTATTGGTGTTTCACATGTGTCTTTTTTCGCCGGACGACTAAATTCATAGCGATTAAATTCAGCGATTGACCCCGGAAGTAATGGCAAAGAAGTTTCGCGCTTCGCGCTGTCTTCCGTATAACCCGCCATAAATAGGCCTACAGGCCCCGCGGTGCACAATACTAGATCTGCCCACTCCAGTGTTTTATCAGATGCAGCAAGTGGGTCTGACTCACCCGTCAGAGCTTCTGCTTCATCTTCATTCATCGCAACGACTGAAACGTTATCTCGAATGAATTCTTGCCAATATTTCGGGTCATCTTGAATAACGAACTTCGTCCCAAGAGTCAGAACAACGGGCACATCATTCTTTTTCGCGTACTCAATCGCTTTCATTGTTGCTTCAGGCATTGGGTCGCCTTCTTTACAACGTACTAAATATGACGTTAGTACAAGCGCCGATGCATTTTTAAAGATTTTTTCTGGAATGCTATCAGGATGCAGTTGGTTCATTTGCCCTTCACTGATCGCAAAAGTACGTTCACCATCTTCTGTAATAAGAGCGAAACAACGACCGATAGCGCCATCAACACCTTGTAGGTAGTTCAAGTCCATGCGGCTTGATGTATTACAAAGGTAACGGTAGCCATAGCTGCCAATTTTGATATCCTGGCTCATCACTCCAAGCAGCGTAGAGCGATCATCTGCTAGCACAGAGTAATTGTGTAGCGTGTTACCAATTGTGCCACCCGCATACTCATTGGTAATTAAGTTCTCTTCTTTAAGTTGCTGGTACAACTCTTCTGCTCTTTCGTCATCAATAACCAAAGAGTGACCTTTACTCAGACCGTACTTTTCAATCACATCCGTTGTAACTTTAGCTTCAATATCAACCAAAGTTTGGTCAATACCAATGATGTGAGTGCGCGTCATCTTCTTGCTTTCTTGTGCTTGGCTCACCAGCGGGTCACGAGCATGAACAGGAAAATAGTGCTTCGATTTGCGTTGTCCAGGAAATTTCATATTGTCAGTCTGAGTAAGGGGATGAAAAGGAGAACGGATTCTATACTGCTAATAATAAAGCGGCAATAAAAGCAATTATAGCAAACGTTTGCTAGCCGCTTTTTTCTTCTAGACTCCTTATTCACCTTCCATAAAACTTAGATCTGGCAGTTGCTCAAGGTGCTCGCAGTAACGCTTTAGGTTGAACTCACCTTCATTTTTCATCACATCGAAAATTTCAATCGACATGGCACATGCCATCATTGCAACCGCTTCTTCTCTAGGTGTCCCTGTCATCATTAAGCGCATTAGCGTCTCTTTAACTTTTAATGGATTGCCGTCCTCAAGTTGGTTTTCAACAATTTCAATCAACTCGGCTTCTTGCATAAACTGGTTTTCTTCGGTCATTTGGACTTTCCTCTTGGATTTTTGCCAACTATGCCATATATACCTCTTCTATACTTGCGAAATTGCCCGTTCGAATTTCTGTTGAAGAAAAATGCAGCGAAACGAATTGTGATTTCGATCTCGGATCTGTCACCGGTCTGTGGATTCTGATAGAATCTGCATCCCGTTTATTTAAGTGGTGTTTAGTAATGTCTGATAACAGCCAAAAGAAAGTCATCGTCGGTATGTCCGGCGGCGTTGATTCATCTGTTTCTGCGTATCTTCTCAAGCAACAAGGCTACCAAGTAGAAGGCCTGTTCATGAAGAACTGGGAAGAAGATGACAACGAAGAATATTGTACAGCAGCAGAAGATCTTGCTGATGCTCAGGCAGTATGTGACAAGCTAGGCATTCATCTACACACCATCAACTTTGCTGCCGAATACTGGGATAACGTATTTGAGTACTTCCTTGCTGAATACAAAGCGGGTCGTACACCGAACCCTGACATTCTTTGTAACAAAGAAATCAAGTTCAAAGCATTCCTAGAATTCGCTGATGAAGTGCTTGATGCTGACTACATTGCAATGGGTCACTACGTACGTCGCTCTTTCCCGGATAACGGTGAGAAACCAGCGATGTTGCGTGGCCTAGATGGCAACAAAGACCAGAGCTACTTTCTATATACACTAAGCCACGAACAAATTGGCCGTAGCCTCTTCCCTGTTGGTGATTTAGAGAAACCTGAAGTACGCCGTATTGCGGAAGAGCAAGGTTTAGTAACAGCGAAGAAGAAAGACTCGACAGGTATTTGTTTCATCGGTGAGCGTAAATTTACCGACTTTCTCGGTCGTTACCTTCCTGCTCAGCCTGGTAATATCGAAACGCCAGAAGGCGAAGTGATCGGTCAACACCAAGGTTTGATGTACCACACACTAGGTCAGCGTAAAGGTCTACACATCGGTGGCCGTAAAGGCGGCGGTGGTAACGAAGAGCCGTGGTTTGTTGGTGAAAAAGACCTAGAGCGTAACGTGCTAATCGCAGTCCAAGGTAAAGACCACCCGATGCTAAAATCAGAAGGTCTACTTGCGTCACAACTTCACTGGGTAGATCGTGAGCCAATTCGCGATGTTATGAAGTGCACAGTGAAAACTCGTTACCGTCAGGAAGATATTCCTTGTACAATCATCCCGATCGATGATGAAAACATTAAAGTGATCTTTGATGAACCACAAATTGCAGTGACGCCTGGTCAATCAGCAGTGTTTTATAAAGATGACGTATGTCTAGGTGGCGGCATCATCGAGCAACGCATTAAATATTCTCAAGCTTAGGAGTCGTTACGTGGCGAATACACTTTATGACCGTACTATCGCTTTCGCTGGTATTTGCCAAGCTGTCGCTTTGGTTCAACAAGTTGCGAGAAACGGGCATTGTGATCAAGATGCTTTTGAAACATCAATCAACGCTATTTTGAACACAAACCCTGCTAACACCGTTGGCGTATTCGGTCGCGAAGCCGATCTAAAGCTCGGTCTGGAGTGTCTGGTTAAAGGGATTGATAGCACCCCATCAGGCAGTGAGATCACTCGTTACATCATTAGCTTAATGGCGCTAGAGCGTAAGTTAAGCGCTCGCAACGATGCCATGTCCCAGCTTGGTGACCGTATCCAAATGGCCAAACGTCAGTCAGAGCATTTTGAGCTGCTAGATGATCAAATGATCAGCAATTTAGCAAGCATCTACTTGGATGTTGTTAGCCCTATTGGACCACGCATTCAAGTAACAGGCACGCCTTCTGTACTGCAACAAACGGCAAGCCAACACAAAGTCCGTGCTCTACTGCTATCTGGTATTCGTAGTGCTGTTCTGTGGCGCCAAGTAGGCGGTAAACGTCGTCATCTAATTTTTGGCCGAAAGAAAATGGTCGAACAGGCTCAAATCCTGTTAGCCAGAATGTAGAATTCTCTGCTAGCTCGCGTTTATCGCGAGCTACTTTTTTTCGAATAAAACAAATCCAGCGCAAACGTTTGCGCAACATTCGTGACAATTGCCACAGTTATTGGTATAACGCTCACGAAATTTAGAAACCCAATTCAGGAGAACATCATGGAACTGTCAGCATTGACTGCTGTTTCACCAGTAGACGGCCGTTACGGAAGTAAGACGATTGCGTTACGCGAAATTTTCAGCGAGTACGGTCTACTAAAATACCGTACTATCGTAGAAATTCGTTGGCTACAGAAGCTAGCGGCTACTGCTGAAATTGCAGAAGTGCCAGCATTCAGCGCAGAAGCTAACCAATTCCTAGACGACCTTGCTGCTAACTTCTCTGAAGAAGATGCACGCCGTATTAAAGAAATCGAGCGTACAACTAACCACGACGTTAAAGCGGTTGAGTACTTCTTAAAAGAGAAAGTAGCAGACGTTCCTGAACTGCACGCTGTTAATGAGTTCTTCCACTTTGCATGTACTTCTGAAGACATCAATAACACCTCTCATGCGTTAATGCTAAAAGAAGCACGTGAGCAAGTGATTCTTCCAGAAATCCGTAACCTAATTGACGCTATCAAAGCACTCGCAGTTGAATACCGCGACATTCCTCTTCTATCTCGTACACACGGCCAGCCTGCTTCTCCATCTACAATGGGTAAAGAAATGGCAAACGTGGCGTACCGTATGGAGCGTCAATTCAAGCAAATCGAAAACGTTGAGATCCTAGCGAAAATCAACGGTGCAGTAGGTAACTACAACGCACACCTTTCTGCTTACCCAGAGCTAGATTGGCACAAGTTCTCTGAAGAATTCATTACAGAGTCTCTAGGCGTAACTTGGAACCCTTACACAACACAAATCGAGCCGCATGATTACATCGCTGAGCTGTTCGACGCTATCGCTCGTTTCAACACTATCCTGATTGACTTCGATCGTGACGTTTGGGGTTACATTGCATTAGGCCACTTCAAGCAAAAAACCATTGCTGGTGAGATCGGTTCTTCAACAATGCCGCACAAAGTTAACCCAATCGACTTTGAAAACTCTGAAGGTAACCTAGGTCTTGCGAACGCAGTATTCGGCCACCTAGCACAAAAACTGCCTATCTCTCGTTGGCAACGTGACCTAACTGACTCAACGGTTCTACGTAACCTTGGTGTTGGTGTTGGCTACGCTATTATCGCTTACACTTCTACGCTTAAAGGCATCAGCAAGCTAGAAGTAAACCGTGAAGCACTTCTTGCTGAACTAGATAAAAACTGGGAAGTACTAGCAGAGCCAGTACAAACAGTTATGCGTCGTTACGGCATCGAGAAGCCATACGAGAAGCTAAAAGAGCTAACTCGTGGTAAGCGTGTAGACGGCGAGGCAATGCGTAACTTCATCGACGGTCTTGAGCTTCCTGAGCACGAGAAAGCACGTCTGAAAGAGATGACGCCAGCGAACTACATTGGTCAAGCGGTTGAGCTGACAGATAAGCTGTAATCACACCTTGATGATCTGCAATTGAAAAGGTTGACGTGAAAGTGTCAACCTTTTTAGTTAGGAAGAAATAATTTCGGTTATTTGGTAGTAATGCAAGAGGATAAATCCCTCAACTATTATGGCTGTTTTTGGAAGAATAAGGTTATTGTCCCGACCTCTATACCAAACTTTTTAATTTTGGTGAGGTTGAAAACATGCTTCTCGTCCTGACGATAAAGCCAATCATCAAAAGCGACCGTTACTGTTGAGTCATCCATTTGCAACTCAAAGTCATACCGCCACTGCAACGCATTGCCTTGCTCAGCCCCTGTTGCTACACCAATAATATCCTCTGCTTTACCTTCATAGCGTCCATCTTCTAATTTGGTAATAACCCAAATTCGCTGGTCAACTTCTCCATCATCAAACACAAAGTCTTCCACCAGCGTCAACGTGTTACCTTCCACAGTACCCACGATGTCGACTTCAAAACGACGAGTTTGTTGTTCAGTGTAATCTTGGACCATCCCCCACGCCTTTGTTTCGCCTTCAAAATAGCCGAATAAATCAAAAGTCGGTGTAGATGATTGATAATTATCGATACCTGCTGAGCATGCTGAAAGTAAGGCCGCAGCAGCCAAGGCGACTGATTTTAAAATTCGTTTAAGCACTATCTAACCTGCCCTATTAATTGTTTTCGAAGTTTTGGGAACTCTGTATTAGGTGACAACCATATAGACAAAAACGCATCGTTCATTCGCTCATCTTGAACGAAGCCGACTGTCTTAATTTGTGCAATGCCAGCTTGTCGGTAAAGAAGCTGACCAGTTTTACCATCGGTTAAGTAAGTAAGCTCATCGCCTTTTTTTATATCAGGGAACATATGGTTTAGATCACTGATCCAACTTTTTCGATATGGTTCAGTAAAACCAAGTTTTGCCCATTGCTCATCAGTTACATCAAGCAACTGCTGCTTGCTGATGTCTCTTTGATAGTTAATTTCCAATGCCAGAGGGTGTGGTGATACATCGCCATTTACAATGAACTTTCCATCGGGTGCTCTTAGTCGAGACTGATATATATCGAAGATGAACCATGTGAGTTGTGCCTCACCGACAGTTTTCCACCCCTCCCAACTCGACATCTTATCTGCGTTTTCACTGTTTCCAACTGGCTGAGCTTGTAGAGCAAAGGAGCCCATAACTACTAGAGAAGCAACTACCTTAATCAGCCTCTGGGTTAAATCTCTCTTCAAGCTTTTCATATCCGTATACCTTGAGTATCAAAAGTGTCATGGCAAACCATTCAGCAAATAGAATGATCAACGTAACGCTGGTATTAAATCCATATTCAACGACTTGGAGCTTGTATCCGGCGTAGTAACTGACGGTTCCTCCAACACCACCTACAATTGATACGTAGATTTTTGGGAAACGGTACAAAACAGGCTTGAGCTGATAGGCATACCAAGAGAACAAAATCCAAAGGCACAACAACCAAATGGGTAGCCATTGCGTTGGAAACACAAAAACAGAAAACTGTTGATTGAGCGTATCGAGCACTACACCCGCCAAAACGATACTCGCGATGTGCTTCAAGGCAGAAGCGTCCGTCCTCCAACAATAGACAAGAGTAAGGAATGTTAAGATCAGTGTTAGCCACTGCCATTGATAGGTCCCAAGCACTGCAGAGAACCAACAGAGCTGGAACCATGTAGAGGCAATCAGCAACTTCATAACGGTTTAAGGTCGCTGGAATGTCATGTGAACGGCACTGATACTTCGAGCTAAAAAGCCACCTTCACAATAGCTCAGGTAGTAGCGCCACATGCGGACAAAGCGGTCGTCATAACCGAGAGATCGTACGTGCTCTTCAGCTTGATTAAATCTAGAGTGCCACTCGCTCAAGGTTTTCGCATAGTCCAGGCCAATATCAAATAAGTCTCTCACCACCAAGTCACTGTATTTGGTCGCAGCTTGAGTTAAAGATGTAACCGAAGGTAAAAAACCACCTGGAAAGATGTATTTCTGGATAAAGTCAACGTTGTTACTGTAGTAATCATAACGCTGGTCAGCGATAGTGATGGCTTGAATTGCCATTAAACCACCCGGCTTGAGTAATGATTGGCATTGCTTGATGTAGGAAGGCAAAAATTGTTTTCCAACCGCTTCGATCATTTCTATCGAGACTAACTTATCGTAGTGACCCGAAAGGTCTCGATAGTCTTGTTTTAATAGAGTGATCTTGTCGCCCAAATTTCGCTCTCTAATTTTTTGTTCAGCGTAAGCATGCTGCTCTTCAGAAATCGTCGTTGTCGTTACATGACAACCATATTGCTCTGCCATGTAAATGGCCATAGCCCCCCACCCTGTACCGATCTCAATCACTCGATCGGATGGTTGAAGCTCAAGTTGCTGGCACAAACGATCCATTTTGTTGATTTGCGCTTGTTCCAAAGTATCGTTGTCTTGCACATATAAGGCCGATGAGTACAGCATGTTGTCGTCTAAAAATGACTCGTACAAATTGTTGCCCAAGTCGTAATGCGCATGAATGTTTTTACGAGAGTTCTCTTGAGAATTGCGGTTGGTCCAATGACTGAACTTGTACAGTATTTTAGTCAGCCAACTTCCTTTCTCTTCAAGTTTATCTAGCGCTCGCATATTGAGAGCCATAAGTTTCATTAACGAGGTTAGATCCGGGCTGTCCCACCAACCATCCATATAAGCCTCACCCGCCGCAATGCTGCCACCTTGCAAGATTCGCGAGTAAAAGCCAGGATGCTTTACCTCAATCGTCGCCACAACAGGCTGACCGCTGTATTCACCGTTGGGCGCATTAAAGCGCTCGCTTCTTTCTTTCGTTTCCGTCTTAAAGCTTTCAATAACAGTTAAGCAGCCGATTTCCATTTTTTGCAGACATTGAAAAATAACTCCGCGAGCCGCCTTTTGTGTTGTCGTCAATTTGCGCGGCAATGTCATAGAACTGGTATTTAACATGCAGAATTCTCCTTGTGCTTTTTATTTTTTTTGTCTGTTTTTTTAGTGTCGGCTTCTATTTCGTCGTGTGTTGAATATTTAGGATGAGAATAAAAAGGCGCGCCTTTCACCCAAAGTTTTAATGCGTGCCAATAAATACCAACCATTACTTTTACCGTCTGTATTGGCGTAACGATCAAACACTTCGATAAGCTTTTGCTCGAAAACACTTGAGCTTTCATTGTCATCGTCGCATCAAAGTGCTTTTCGCTTTTGTGGCATTCAAGATGAATCCTTAACTTGTCCGTCAGTGGTTTAATCTTCCAGTGATACTGTTGGTCAATTGGATTAAACGGAGAAACATGAAAGGCTTTCTCTTGTTCCCATCCAAAGTTTTCATCGTTTTGCTCAGCAGCGACTGCGTAGTAATGACGCTCGTTCCAAGGTGTATTGCTGACTTCAGCTAAGAGGTATTTCCATTCCCCTTCTTTGTTATAAACGTAGTAGAAATTCACCGGACTAAAATAAAGTCCTAAATAGCGCAAATGACAAACAGCGATGACTTTGCCGGTACAACGAACACCTGTTAACTCTTCAATTTTGTCGTGCACGGCCACCTTTAAGCAGCCCTCACCAACATAGTCACTGCGTTTAAAGCGTGCCCAATGCCACCAACGAGAGCCAAAAACCCAAACTTTTTCCTCTAGTTTTTTTAGCTCATCGACGTCAATAGCTGGCATAAACAATGAGTAGTTCAATTCATGTTTTATCGGCGTGAACCTGCGATGCCGAACGTTGCCAACAAACAACTGGCTGTTCATTTGGCTATCCATATCACGCTGCACCTTTTTCTAAGTTGACAGCAGTTTGAACGCGATATTTCTCTTCAAGCCCTTTCACTACGTCCAACGCGCTGCGAACGCCATCCTCATGGAAACCGTTGTACCAATAAGCGCCGCAGAACCAAGTATTGTTCAGTCCTTGCACCTCTTCTTTACGTTGCTGTGCAGCGATAGAATCGGTGGAAAACACTGGATGGTGATAGGTAAACGTCCGTAATACTTTGCTCGGTTCGATCTGCTCAGTGCTATTTAGCGTGACACAGAATGTGTGCTCAGATTGAACATGTTGGAGAATATTCATGTTGTAAGTGAGCGAAGGGAGATGTTGCTGTTCGTCTTCACTGCCCTCCAGTAGGTAGTTCCACGAAGCCCACGCCGCTTTACGCTTTGGAAGTAAACTCGTATCAGTGTGAAGCACCACTTCATTCGCTTGATAAGCTATATTACCCAGCACCTCTTGCTCGACTGGGCTAATGTCACCTAACGTGTTCATCGCTTGATCACTGTGACAAGCAAAGATGACATCATCAAACCAGTGCATTTCACCGTTAACTTTTAAACCCACACCATTCTCACTACGGAGCACTTTTTCTACCGGACTATTGAGTCGAATTTTATCGATAAAACCTTGAGTCAAAGGTGGAATGTACTCACGAGAGCCACCTTTAATTACATACCATTGCGGTCTGTTAGTGACATCAAGCAATCCGTGATTTAAGAAAAAGCGAAGGAAAAACATCAGCGGAAATGCGCGCATGTCCGCTAAAGTCGAAGACCAAATTGCAGCGCCCATCGGCAAAATGTAGTTATCTGAAAAGAAAGTACTGAAGTTGTGCTCATCAAGAAACTCACCTAGCGTCTGAGAATGACTCGATTGTTTGCTAGCGACGCTTTTGGCAAGTTTGTTGAAACGAAGGATCTCGAAGATAAAACGATAGAACTTAGGATTTACCCAATTGCGCTTTTGAGCAAATAATGTCGACACGGTATGACCGTTATATTCCAAGCCATTGCCGTCGTTTCTTACGCTGAAGCTCATCTGGGTTGGCAATCCTTCGACACCAATCTCGTTCATCATTTTGATGAAATTAGGATAAGTGCGATCGTTGTAAACGATAAAGCCCGTATCAATCGCATATTCTTTACCATCGAGTTTTACATCCACCGTCGCGGTGTGCCCGCCAATGTAATCGTTAGCTTCAAATACGGTGACATCGTGCTCTTTATGTAGATAGTAACCACACGTAAGGCCAGAAATTCCGGTCCCCACAATCGCTATCTTCTTTCTTCCTGCTGTTTTCATTTTTATTCCTTCTTATGACACGAGTTTAGCAGTTAGGCGAGCTTGCCAACTGTATGGAAGTAACGAGATAAAACGTAAAATACTGGTAAACCTCGCGGGGAAATAGATGTGAGTCTTGTTGGCAGCCAACTGTTTTCTGATAGAGTTCGAGGCTTGCCGCGTAGAAATAATCATCGGCATTTCGAAGTCATTTTTGTCAGTTAACGGGGTCTCCACAAAGCCTGGGAACACGGTCACCACTTGAATGCCCTTCTTCTTCAAATCAACAGCTAATGTGCGAGCAAAGTAGCTCACAGCGGCCTTAGAAGCGCCGTAGGCTTCAGCCCTTGGTAACGCGACTTCTGAAGCAATAGAACCCACGATAACGATGCGATGCCCTTTATCTAAGTGTGGTTGGCAACCTTCTACGCAGTTGGCAACACCAACGACGTTTACATTCATCACACGCGCCATGAGTTTCGCGTCAACCACACCGTTGTCCATATACTCACAATCCCCTGCATTAAAAACCCAGGTACTCGGCGTGAAAGGCAAACTGGACAGCGCCTGCTGAGTTTGTTCATGGTTTGTCACGTCAAACTGCAATGTATGGATATTAGAAGAAGCAGCCCCCAATTCAGCAAGAACGTCTTTGTTTCGCCCACAAGCAATAACGCTCCAATCAGAGTTCGCGTAATCTAAAGCCAGTTGCTTCCCTATTCCGGAGGTAGCGCCAGTGATTAAGATAGTATTGTTCATTGTCCTAACCTCTGCTTGATGGTTTTTACGACTGAGCCAAGTAAAGGTAAGTTTTCGTAAAGCATTTCTCCGAGATCAAAGTAATCTCGGTGATAAATAACTTGGCCTTCGCTGAATTTAAGATGCGACACACCATTAACGAGAATAGGTGCACCTTTTTGAAGTTTGGGATGCTGAAGATCCATGGTCCACGTTAGGAAGCCAGTATCTCCGACTTGTTGATGTTCGTGGATAACAAAGTCACAGCTTATGACGTTGGCATATAATGATGTGAAGTAATCTGAAAGTGCAGGCCACCCCTCTAAACGATGAGCAGCATCTTCAAAAACGACATCTTGGTGATATACGTCTTTAAGCAGATGTAAGTTCGCTTTATTCAGCTTTTGATAGATATTGCCAACAGACTGTATGTCCATGTGTTTACTCCTACATGCCCATCAAGTTGTACAAAATTATTATATGTACAAGATAGTTCATTCCTTAAAAGTTGTACAAAAATTATTTTGTATAACTTTGTTTCTGTAGGTAGATACGTGATGGATCTCGCAAGCGATCAATCGATCAAAAAAAAGGCTTGGTCAAAACCAAGCCTTTTCAGGAAATTAACGATTACTTTCGTGTGCGCTGTCAGTTTTTACAACTAGTATTGCTGACTACGTAACGCTGCAATACGTTTATCTAGCGGAGGGTGACTCATCAGTAGTTCAGTCAATGACTGCTTGCCATTGATACCGAACGCCATCATTGTGCCATCAAGTTGAGATTCGTGACTCATCTTCAAACGTTCCAATGCCGCGATCATTTTCTCTTTACCAACTAAGTGAGCAGCACCTGCGTCGGCATGGAATTCGCGATGACGGCTGTACCACATGGTAATAAAGCTTGCTAAGAAGCCAAACACTAGCTCAAGCACCATAGATACACCGAAGTAAACCATCATGTTTGTACCTTGACCTTCTTCATCATCGTTCGATGCCACAATATTGGCGATAAAACGGGATAGGAAGATAACAAACGTGTTCACAACACCTTGCATCAATGTCATCGTGACCATGTCACCATTTGCAATATGGCTCACTTCGTGGGCCAGTACCGCTTCTGCTTCATCACGAGTCATATTGTGTAAAAGGCCAGTGGAAACCGCGACAAGAGAGTCATCTCGCTTTGCACCCGTCGCGAATGCATTGATATCTGGTGAGTCATAAATAGCCACCGTTGGCATACCAATACCCACTTGCTGAGCTTGACGACCCACAGTTTCGACTAACCAATGCTCAGTTTCGTTACGCGGACTTTCAATGACCATACCGCCAACCGAGCGCAGTGCCATGCCCTTTGACATCATCAACGAAATAAGTGCACCACCAAAACCAAATATGGCGGCCATAACTAGCAAACCAGAAAGACTGCCAGGTTGCATTCCAGTGGTAGCGTAAACAATATTCAGAACAACACTAAGCACTAGCACGACAGCTAGGTTAGTTGCTAGGAATAACATAATTCGCTTCATTACTTTTCTCCGAGGAAGCTTATCGTTTTTTTTAAAACGGATTGTTATAAGGAACAGGTGGTAATCGCTGTAAAAGCCAATTCCGCTAAGTTTCATGTTCCGTGCGTTATAGATATAGTCTATCCGCGATAAAAACAAGGTTAAGCAATAAATTGCAACATTTGTTTTCGAGACTGAAAGATTATGTTCAAGCGATTTCTAGGCACGTGCTGATAAAAGCCATTACCTCCATTCATATTCATTCCTTTCCGTAATAAAAAGTACTTTGAATCGCACCTCACCTATCAATGGATGACCTTGATGTTAAATCTATCACCTCTAGGCAACTTAGCTAGAAATATTTTACTAGACCAAAAACAGTATGTTAGCCCCGCTATAGACTTTGGTCTTATTGTGCGGCGACATGGACATGCTAGATTCAAGTGAGATGA
Organism: Vibrio sp. J2-4; assembly: GCF_021728155.1. Lineage (NCBI taxonomy): Bacteria > Pseudomonadati > Pseudomonadota > Gammaproteobacteria > Vibrionales > Vibrionaceae > Vibrio > Vibrio sp. J2-4. The sequence continues at coordinate 604,277 of NZ_JAKKCN010000001.1, read as the reverse complement.
ACAAAACAGAGCCACTCTAAGTACATGAAAAGGTGCATTAGGTGAGCTCAAAACTTCCATGTATTGAGGGAAAAACCATGGTAGAAACTAACGACTATCAAATGGCTATTGATTTACTACGTTGTCATCTAGGCATCTCAGAGGATGAGGCGAAGCAACAACTTGGTATTTCAACCGATCATCATATGTCTCAGCGTGTTGCAGAAACACAGCAAGCATTGATGGGGCTTAGCCAAGATAAGTAATCTGATGTTATAGATTACACCAATAAAAAAGGGCTGCATTACGCAGCCCTTTGGTTTTTAGTATTTTAAACACAATCAGTCAGTATTTAGCAAAGGCTCGACATTAATGTACTTGCCTAGCTCTTTGCGCTTAGCACTTGGAATGTATGGGATTTCGCCAAGCTTAGGCGCACCGATACGCGCTTCAAGCATCTCGATAATATCAGCATAGTGCTCAGTGCCAGGGTTAACTCGGTTTGCCACCCAACCAACAAGATTCAAGCCATCCGCTTTAATACTCTCAGCCGTGAGTAAAGCATGGCTCAAACAACCTAATTTAATACCAACCACCAAGACCACGGGTAACTGCTCTGCTTGTACCCAAGTAGATAAACAGTCGGTATCTGACACAGGCACACGCCAACCACCAGCACCCTCAACGAGAACGACATCAGCTTGCTGCTTGTGTTGAGCCAGCTTTTCACTGAGGAGTTCGTATTTTATTTCGACATGTTCATGTTTTGCCGCGATGTGAGGAGAAGCAGGCAATTCTAAAGCGTATGGATTCACATCATCATAAGCGACATCGAGTGTCGCGGCCGCTTGTAAATGTAAGGCGTCAGAGTTACGCCATCCAGCTTCAGTCTTATCACTCCCTGCTGCCACTGGTTTATAACCAATGGTGTTTAGTCCTTTTGCTGCCAACGCTTGCAAAATGGCTTTAGACGCTACCGTTTTTCCTACATCAGTATCCGTACCAGCAATAAAAAAAGCATCAATCATAGATGTATTACTCCAAAACAAACCTGATAACTTGCAGGTAGAAGACCTTGATCATTTTTAAACGCTTGGTACTCATGCTCAACTTGCAACAAAGTCTCTCGACTGGTTAAACCATGTGAGCGCCCGCTTACGTGATTTGCACCTATACCTTTGAGGTCACGCATAACTGAAAATGCTGAGTCGTACCAAACTGTGATGGTGGTCAAGTCTAGTTGATGGTTGTCACATCGAGATTGCGCTAACGCAATTTTTACCTGATTGAGCGATAGAAAGTTATTGACGTGTTGATATGCATCAATTTTTTTCCATGATGCACGCAACTCGCACAGTGACCCTTCAGCTAGGGTAGAAAAAGCCGCCTTCCCATTAGCTTTTAGTACACGACGAACTTCTCTCAGGGGATAACTTAAATCGGCACACCATTGCAAAGCCAAGCTAGAGAATACGTAGTCGAAGCTTGTATCGTCGAAAGGCAAGTTTTCTGCGTCGGCTAGCACATAATTCATTCGTTCATGGCCACAGCGCACCATAGCTTTGCTTAACATCTCTTGAGAGATGTCCACACAAAACACTTCAGCGCCAAGCTCTTGAAGACGTTGAGAAAAATAGCCAGTACCACATCCTAAATCCAAAACACGTTTATGAGTTAAGTCATTCGGAAGTTTGTCTAGTAAGCGATGGCCGACATCACGCTGGAAAGCGGCATGTTTGTCGTACGTGTTAGCTGCCTTACTAAAGGAAGCGGCGATCGCTTGTTTATTAGGCAGTAAGCAATCCAACTTCATTTGCTCTGCATTATCCATTACTGCGTTCCTAATGCTTGCTTCAATGCCATTGAAAGCGTTTTAACTTGTTCGTTAGTGTGATTAGCAGTGAGTGTGATTCGAAGACGAGACGTCCCTTTCGGTACTGTTGGCGGGCGAATAGCAGTAACCCAAATACCGTTTTGGCGACAAGCACCTGCCACTCGCAAAGCCAAATCAGATTCACCAATCACAAACGGCTTAATCGAAGTTTGAGTCTCAACAAAGCCCTCAACGTCGCTGAGGCTATCTCGATACACTTCACTTAACTCTGTGAGCTTTTCACGTCGCCAAGACTGCTCTTGAACCATCGAGACAGCATGCGTGAGCGCATAGGCTTGTGCAGGAGGCATCGCCGTGGAATACACATGGTGACGAGCAAACTGAGTTAAAAAGTCCCCCGTTGCGTGGTCACATAAAATAGCCGCGCCAGACATACCAAACGCTTTGCCGAAAGTAACGATCAGTATCTCAGGCTTAACCGCCGCTAATTCACATGAGCCACCGCCAGATTGGCCAAGAACGCCGATACCGTGTGCATCATCGACGGCGAACCAAGCATCATGACTGCGAACGACTTCAGCTATATCAGCAAGTGGGGCACAATCACCGTCCATGCTGAATACCCCTTCAGTCACAACTAGATGGTTGTCTTCGCTATTAATCAGCGACTTCAGGTGTTCGATGTCATTGTGCTTGAAGCGCTTCATCTTAGCTGGTGACAACGCCCCCGCTTCCATCAAAGAGGCATGGTTCAAACGGTCTTGGATGAGTGCGTCTGATTTTTCTAGCAAGGTGAATAACAAAGCTTGGTTAGCACTGAATCCAGAGCCAAACAGGACTGCCCTTTCGTAACTCAGCCATTCTGTTAGTGCCGCTTCTAAATTGCTGTGCGCGGCACTAAAACCTGTGACCATTGGAGATGCACCACTGCCACTGCCGTATACACTCAAGCCTTGCTGCCAAGCACGAACGAGCGCTTGGTCATTGGCCAATCCCAAATAATCATTACTTGAGAAGTTGATGTAGCGTCTGCCTTCGTATTCCAAAATCGATTGGTTGCCGGAAAACACCACATTCATCGAACGATTCAGCCCCTGCGCTTTACGATCGGCAAGGGCGGACTCGATACGAGATTTAAACGCTGGCATCGTAGAAAAGGTCGTCTTTTGTCGGACGAGCAGCAACGCGCTCTACGACGCGATCCAGCAACTCGTTTTCTTCGATTTCATCAGGTTTTTGAGACACCTCTTGGCTGTTAATGCCGAGCTTGTCGAACAGCATCATGTCTTTGTCTTCAGAAGGGTTTGGCGTGGTCAGAAGTTTGCAACCATAGAAGACGGAGTTTGCACCCGCCATAAAACACAGCGCTTGCATTTGTTCGTTCATGTTTTCACGACCAGCCGATAAACGGACTGCGGATTGGGGCATCATAATTCGTGCTATTGCAATCAGACGAATAAAGTCGAACGGCTCAACGTCGTCCACTTCTTCCAATGGTGTACCCTTCACCTTAACCAGCATGTTGATTGGCACACTTTCAGGATGTACTGGCAAATTAGCCAGTTCAACCAACAAACCTGCTCGGTCGTTAGCACTTTCACCCATGCCGATGATGCCACCGGAACAGATCTTCATGCCAGCATCACGAACGTGAGACAAAGTGTCTAAACGGTCTTGGTAAGTACGTGTGGTAATGATGTTGCCGTAAAACTCAGGTGAGGTATCTAGGTTGTGGTTGTAGTAATCCAGACCAGCAGTTGCCAATTGCTTTGCTTGATCTGGCGTCAGCATGCCTAATGTCATACACGTTTCTAAACCCATGCCCTTCACGCCTTTGATCATGTCGGTCAAATGCGGCATGTCACGCTCTTTCGGGTTTTTCCATGCTGCACCCATACAGAATCGAGTAGAACCAGCATTTTTGGCTTTTTGCGCAGCATCGAGTACGCGTTCTACTTCCATCAAACGCTCTTTCTCGATGTCTGTGGTGTAACGAGCACTCTGAGGACAGTACTTACAATCTTCTGGACAAGCACCTGTCTTAATCGACAGAAGCGTGCTTACTTGAACATGGTTGGTTTGTTGATATTGACGATGTACAAGCTGCGCTTCGAATAGGAGATCCATGAATGGTTTTTCCATGAGATCGCGCACTTCAGCATGCGTCCAGTTATGACGAACTTCCACGTGTATTCCTTTAGTCACTTTTGTTGTTGTGTTGACAGTCTACTGAGTCTCGATAAACTGTCAACACAACACAAAACAACAAAGTTTACACCTGTTTATTTTTTAATCTTAATTATTATTGGAATCGCACATGGATCTCGCCTTCGACCGCCAGCATATCTGGCATCCTTACACTTCGACATTAACACCTCTGACCTGCTACCCAGTAGAATCAGCAAGTGGTGTTCACATTAAATTGGAAGACGGTACTGAGCTTGTCGATGGCATGTCTTCTTGGTGGTCGACAATCCACGGCTATAATCATCCGCACTTAAATCAAGCGGCTCACCAGCAAATCGATCAGGTCTCTCATGTGATGTTTGGCGGGATTACCCATCAGCCAGCAATCAATTTGTGTAAGAAGTTGCTACCCCTAGCCCCAAGTAATCTTGAACATGTATTCCTTGCCGATTCAGGTTCCGTTGCCGTAGAAGTCAGCTTAAAAATGGCACTGCAATATTGGCATGCAAAAGGCGAACGCCGACCGAAGTTTCTTACTTTGCGACACGGTTATCACGGCGATACGTTTGCGGCGATGTCGGTTACCGATCCTGACAACTCAATGCACTCTCTCTACAAAGGCTTTTTGCCTGAGCATATCTTTGCGGAGTCACCAACTTGTGGTTATTGGGATAAATGGAAGCCAGAAGACCTTACCGACTTCGAGCACAAGATTGAAACGCACCATCAAGAACTTGCTGCGGTGATCCTTGAGCCTATCGTTCAAGGCGCAGGTGGCATGCGTATCTACCATCCCGAATTTCTCAAAGGCGTGCGTAGACTTTGCGACAAATACGGTTTGTTATTGATTGCAGATGAGATCGCTACCGGTTTTGGACGCACAGGCAAATTGTTTGCCTGCGAACATGCAGATATTCAACCAGACATTTTGTGTGTCGGGAAAGCACTCACTGGCGGCTACATGACCCTCTCTGCGACCCTCGCGAGCAAACACGTAGCAGACACTGTTTGTGGTGGTGATGCTGGTTGTTTTATGCACGGTCCAACCTTTATGGGGAATCCACTCGCTTGTGCTGTAGCTACTGCAAGTTTGGAATTGATCGAGCAAGGTGATTGGAAGCAACAAACCCAACAAATTGAAACGCTGTTTTCTGAGTTACTACCAAAACTTGAAGAATACGACTTGGTGAAAAGCACCCGTTGGTTGGGTGCTATTGGCGTAGTGGAGACGCATCGACCTGTGAATATGGAAACCATCCAGGCTCTCTTTGTTGAGCACGGTGTTTGGATTCGTCCATTTGGCAAACTGATTTATATGATGCCGCCGTTCATCAGCAAGCCGGAAGATATTGAAAAGTTAGTGAATGCGATTGATGCTGCGTTACAACGCAAAGACTGCTTCGCTTCATAGTTCAATTCAACATGAAAACGGTTTGAGTATGAGACTCAAACCGTCTCGTTATTTATTAGAGCAGTAAAGCTATCGAAGTTGACTGTCTTTACTCGCTCGTCGATTAAATAATACTTGGCGTTGAGAGACCAATTCGATAGTTGACTGACATGCGATACACAAACGAGCGCCTTTCATTGCAAGACGACGCGCTTCCGGAATCTCATCACCACATTCATCGCAGTAATGGGCGCTCTAACCCTTTGTGATACTGCCACGAACACGGGAAATTTCGTCGTCTATTGTGTTTTGAATTTGTTGGCTGACGCTATCGTCGTTTGCCCACCCTACGGCCATAAGCCCTCCTCGTTACTTGAATGAGAAAACCTACTTACCGTGATAAGGTGGATAATTATATCGATTACAAATAATAAGATAATTAGGGTAAATTCGAAAACACTATTACGCTTTGGTAATAATTACTCTGCAATCGATTATTCGGCACTCTCATGGAAAAGCAATGCAAGGTTACTCATACTCCCTTCCTCACATTCAAAGTACTGCGTTTGCTCAGGCTTTCTCAAAGTAACACTGAGTATCTTCTCTACCTCACCTAACTCCTCGCTAAAGTACTCACTGACTAATATGACGCGCTCACCAATACTAAATTCCAGTGACTTCTCATCTACCAACGCTCGATGATAATGTTCAACACGATAATCTTGAGGTTTTATCCGCTGTAAAACAGAGCTTTGATTCTCAATGGACTCATCAAAGATAATCCCACCTTTGCCTTGCTCTATAAAAATACTAAAGTTCATAGTTTGGTTCACTGAGCATTCAAAGACTTTTCTGGGCGAGGTGTTAGCAACAGCAAACGTGCTCATCATCGCAACACTTAAACCCAAAGTGACCGCCAATCGTTTCATTACCATTCAGCCAACACTGTAAATAGCGCTTGTTCAGACATACGGGTTAATACATATCCGTGTGAAGATGAATACGAGCCACTGAGTACACTATTCTCTTTCTCAATAACGATATCCTCGATGCCGTCAGCGTTGTAATCACCTTTTGCGGTAACGGTAATAACCTGAAAGCCATCAGTCGAATCGTAATACTCTGCTCTGACTTCACTGATGACCTGAGTTCTTTGGATATGGCCTGCTTCATCCCACGTTGATAGTGTCTTTGCTTTCTCTGCACTTTCGTCTGAAATAACAAAAGCAAGTGCACTTGGAGCGAAATTAGGAAAGGTATCGTCTAACTTAAAGTCTGATATAAATGAGCGCTTAGAGGCAGCTAACTTTGCCATCTCACTCCATGTTTGGCACTGAGTTAAATATGCTTTAAACGCGCCGTATTCATAGGCTTTTGCCGCAGTAAAGCCCGTAGAGTATGCCGTAGCTAAGTCTTGGCAATTAGATACTAGTTTTTCTTCATCAGATGCACGTTTCAATTCAAGTTCATAGCCCCAATCGAGTGAGTTACGAAGTTGCATATTTTCTTTGGAAGGTTGCGCTATTTCGCGCGCGAAAAAGCGATCGGTTCGCTCACTATCTAAGTATTGAGGCTGAATAAGTTCACTTGCGATAACACTCTTACTAACGAGCAAAGTAAGCGCAAAAATAACAAGCAATGAAAGATGATTTACTGGCATAACGTTTAACAACAAGGGCAAATGATGCCATTAGCTTGTCACGTGAAAAACCGTTTAGAAAAATATCATTTGTCTCGTACTGCTAGATTCTGGGCGAGCTCTTCACTATTGCGTGTGCTAATTACATAACAACGTATTTTCACTCGACGCAAATAACAAAAAACCCAGCACTATGGCTGGGTTTTGGTGTTCTAGTGCTAATGCATTAACCGATGTGCGTTGCGCCGCCCATGTACTTCTGAAGTACTGCAGGGATTGCAATGCGACCGTCTGCTTCTTGGTTGTTTTCTAGGATAGCGACCATGGTACGACCTACAGCTAGACCAGAACCGTTTAGCGTGTGTACAAGCTCAGGTTTCTTCTCGCCTTTACGACGGAAACGCGCTTGCATACGACGAGCTTGGAAGTCCCACATGTTAGAACATGAAGAGATTTCACGGTAAGTTTCTTGAGCAGGAACCCAAACTTCTAGGTCGTAAGTTTTACGAGCGCCGAAGCCCATGTCACCTGTACAAAGAACCACTTTACGGTAAGGAAGCTCAAGAAGTTGTAGAACTTTCTCAGCGTGACCTGTTAGCTCTTCTAGCGCATTCATTGAATCTTCTGGCTTAGTGATTTGTACTAGCTCAACTTTGTCGAACTGGTGCATACGAATCAGACCACGAGTATCACGACCATAAGAACCTGCTTCTGAACGGAAACATGGCGTGTGTGCTGTCATCTTGATAGGTAGATCCGCTTCGTCAGAAATCGTGTCACGAACTAGGTTCGTTACAGGTACTTCTGCCGTAGGGATTAGAGACAGTTTACGTGGCTCTTCGTCGTTTACTTTTTCCGCTAGAGGCTCTGTGTGGAAAAGGTCTTTACCGAACTTAGGAAGCTGGCCAGTACCGAATAGGCTGTCAGAGTTTACTAGGTAAGGTACGTACATTTCTGTGTAGCCGTGTTCTTCTGTGTGAAGATCTAGCATGAACTGAGCGATTGCACGGTGTAGACGAGCAAATTGGCCTTTCATCACGATGAAACGTGCGCCAGTGATCTTAACTGCACTTGCGAAGTCTAGACCGCCACCCATTTCACCTAGGTCAACATGGTCTTTTAGTTCGAAGTCGTAAGTCTTAGGCTCACCCCAACGAGAGATTTCGACGTTGTCGTTTTCATCTTTACCATCTGGCACTTCATCAGCAGGGATGTTTGGTACAGAAAGCGTGAATTCGTCTAGTTGAGCCATTACTTGCTCAAGTTCAACTTTCTTCGCATCAAGATCGCTACCTAGAGTACCGATTTGTTTCTTGATCTCTTCTGCGCCTTCTTTGTCGCCAGCTGCCATTTTTTGGCCGATTTGCTTGGAGATGGAGTTACGCGTGGATTGTAAATTTTCTACTTCTACTTGAATGGACTTACGTTGTTCTTCAAGTTTACGAATAGTCTCTACGTCTAGCTTAAAGCCACGACGCGCCAGTTTAGCAGCTGTTTCATCCAGCTCTGTACGAAGTAATTTAGAATCCAGCATTGTTAATCCTATGCTTTTTGTTGTGAAATCACGCGCACTTTCCAAGCGTACGCGTTAAAAAAATTTACTGAACAAATGTATCCAAAAACGCCTACTTTTCATAGCGCTTTTGTTGGCTATTTGCGTCTAATTTAGCCAAGTAATCTAACTTTTCGCCGATTTTGGTTTCTAGACCGCGATTTGTTGGCTGATAATACTTACGATCCGCCATTTCTGGTGGCAAATATTGCTCACCGGCTGCATAGGCACCCGGCTCATCGTGAGCATAACGATACTCTGCTCCATAACCCATGTCTTTCATCAAACTGGTAGGTGCATTTCGAAGGTGATGAGGCACTTCATATTCAGGTAAGTTATGAGCATCTGTGAGCGCTTGTTTCCATGCCACGTACACCGCATTACTTTTTGGCGCGCACGCTAAGTAAACGATCGCCTGCGCAATCGCACGCTCACCTTCTGCTGGACCAACGCGTGTAAAACAGTCCCACGCGGAGAGTGCAACTTGCATGGCTCTAGGGTCCGCGTTGCCAACATCTTCCGATGCTATCGCAAGTAATCGGCGAGCGATGTAGAGCGGATCACAACCTGCAGCGATCATACGTGCAGCCCAATACAAAGCGGCGTCTGGATTTGAACCACGAATGGATTTGTGAACTGCAGAGATTAAGTCGTACCAGATATCACCTTTGTTATCGAAGCGAGAGACCTTTTCTCCCGCCACTTCCGCAAGCAACTTAAGCGTGATTTCTTTTTCACCCTGCGCGTTGTCTTCTGCCATATCGTATAGCAGCTCAAGGTAGTTAAGAGACATGCGAGCATCACCGTTAACTAGCTCTGCTAAGCGATCTAGTACGTTATCGGCGAAATGTGCTGGTATATTCCCCAAGCCGCGCTCTTTGTCGTTAATCGCTTGATCAAGCGCCAGCGATATTTCGCTCTGGTCAAGAGAAGTCAACTTGTAAACGCGAGCACGCGAGAGTAATGCGTTGTTTAACTCAAACGAAGGGTTCTCTGTGGTCGCACCGATAAACGTAACCGTACCGTCTTCAATATGCGGTAAAAACGCATCTTGCTGCGATTTGTTAAAGCGATGCACCTCATCCACGAATAAGATAGTGCGGCGACCTGCCATTTTGTTTTCACGCGCTTTGTCGATCGCAGCCCGGATCTCTTTAACGCCAGACGTCACCGCAGATACACGCTCAACTTCGGCGTTGGCATAGTTTGCTGCCACTTCCGCTAATGTCGTTTTACCTGTGCCAGGTGGTCCCCACAAAATCATCGAGTGAATGTGTCCGGCCTCTAGCGCTCGGCGTAGGGGTTTACCCGGACCTAAAATATGCTGCTGTCCAATATACTGTTCGATAGTTTGTGGTCTCATACGAGCAGCAAGGGGACGAAAATCTTCGTCCCCTGAGAAATCTAACGTGTAATTACTCACTACCAATTAATTCCTTTGGTCATCCACTTCCACGCCATCTGGAATTGTGAATGTAAATCTGTCTACCTTTGGTTTACCAAGCTTAACATTACTAAAAGTAAACAGCCCTTTCTGACCATCTTGCTCAATGACGTTAAAGCCTTTCACTACGCCTTTTGCATCAATATTAATCTGGAATTGGCCTTGAGTAGAGTCAATTGCCGTTGGAATGAGCGTAAACTCATTACCTTTCTGAGAAATCTTATAGTTATCCCAGTCGCTTGCTCTATTGCGAGTTAACAGCACAAATGGTGTTTGCTCGGTCGCTTGCTCTTGCCAGTAAATGCTTACTTGTTCAATGAATGGGCTGTAATACCACAACGTCTTACCGTCAGATACTAAAAGGTTTTCATCAGGAAAAGTCGTACTCCAACGGAACAAGCTTGGACGAGCGATTTCAACCGTGCCCTCACCTTCCATTACCGTTTCACCTTCAGGGCTGATCACTTGCTGGGAGAAATCGGCACTGAAACCCTCGTTCATTGCGAGACGTTTATTGAGTTCATCTTTGGGAGATGCTGCATTCGCAGCTGAGAAGAAAGAAACGCTTAAAACTAGCGCTGAGAAAAGTTTCGCTGAAAATCGTTTTTTCATTCAGATACCTATCAGAGGGTCAAAGACCTAAAGTTACTCACCTCAGTTGGACTGAAGTGAGTAAAACAAGTTCATTAATCTTTTGGCGGCGCAGGAGCTAAAACTTCGCGGTTACCGTTGTGACCCGGTGCACTCACGATACCTTGCGCTTCGAGTTGCTCAACAATACGGGCGGCACGGTTGTAACCGATCTTAAATCGACGCTGTACGCCAGAAACAGAGCCTCGACGTGACTGAACTACGTGCTCAACGACTTGATCGAAGAGTGGATCCACATCTTCATCCGCTTCCATTTGCTCACCTGGCAATAAGCTTTCTGGACTTTGATCTCCGCTGATGATCTCTTCAATGTAGTTCGGTTTACCACGCGCTTTCCAGTTGTTTACAACCGCATGAACATCGTCATCTGATGCAAACGCACCATGAACACGGGTCGTATGGCTAGAGCCTGGTGGTAAGTACAACATGTCACCCATACCAAGCAGTGATTCTGCACCGCCTTGATCTAGGATTGTACGAGAGTCCGTTTTAGTCGATACCGTAAACGCAACACGAGTTGGAATATTCGCTTTAATCAGACCCGTGATAACATCCACCGATGGACGTTGAGTCGCAAGAATTAGATGAATACCTGCCGCACGCGCCTTTTGTGCCAAGCGTGCAATCAGTTCTTCTACCTTCTTACCCACCACCATCATCAGGTCAGCAAATTCATCGACAACAACAACGATATACGGCAGTTTTTCTAGCAATGGCGGTTCCGTATCCATACTGTCGCCTTCTTGCCAGAATGGGTCATGAATTGGGTGGCCTGCTTCTGCTGCCATCTTCAACTTCTCGTTAAAGCCTTTCACATTACGAACGCCCAATGCCGACATCAACTTATAACGACGTTCCATCTCACCCACACACCAACGTAGAGCGTTTGATGCGTCTTTCATATCAGTCACAACTTCAGAAAGAAGATGAGGGATACCTTCGTAAATAGAAAGCTCTAGCATTTTCGGGTCAATCATGATGAAGCGCACATCTTCTGGACCTGCTTTATATAGCATGCTCAAAATCATCACGTTCACACCCACCGACTTACCAGAACCAGTTGTACCTGCTACTAGCACGTGAGGCATCTTCGCAAGATCGGCCACAACAGCTTCGCCCGCAATGTCTTGACCTAACACAACCGTTGTTGGTGACGTTGCTTGCTCAAACTGAGGACTACTGATTACATCAGATAAATAGACCGTCTGACGACTCATGTTTGGCAGTTCCAAACCAATGTAAGGCTTGCCAGGGATAACTTCTACAACACGTACCGCCATCGCAGACAAGGCACGCGCTAAGTCAGTTGAAAGACCGGAAATACGGCTTACTTTTACCCCCGGTGCCAAATCAAGCTCGAAGCGAGTGATCACTGGACCAGGATAAATCCCCACCACGTCGGCTTTGATTTTGTAGTCCGCTAGCTTGCTCTCAACCAATCGAGCGACCTGCTCTAGGGCATCACGGTCGATAAAGTTTTCGCGTTTTTCTGGATGGTAAAGCAACTCGAGCGTTGGAAGTGGCTCTTCTGGAACAGGCAAGTTTTCTTCTTTCTGTACCAAAAATGGGTTCTGTGTCGCGGCTACTTTGGCTTGCGCACTAGAAACCATGTCTTGGAATGCCGCTACATCTTCGTCGCCGTCTTGAACCTCTTCAACCTCCGCTTTTTGAATTGCAGGTTCAAATGTTGTTGAAGGTGTTGCCACTTGCTGATGAGGTGTTGTTGGAGCTGGCTGTACTTGTTGTACAGACTGTGACTCCACTTCGTCTTCATCGTCTAACACGTCAAAATCAGAGATCGTAGGTTCAATGTGTTGACTCGATTCTGTTTGCTCCGTGATGCTATCTAGCGCAGCGGAATCAATTACAGGCTCTTCATGCACAGGATGCTCAAGACTTGGCTGCTGTACTTGTTCTGCTTCAAATTGTTCGTACTCCGCATAATCTGGTTCAACACTGATCGGTTCTTCTGTAGCTGTATGTTGCTCTACATAGGAAGAGTAAGTGTCTGCAAATGATGGGGCTACCTGTTCTTCAGTTCCCCAGTCATCTGCTTGTTGCGCTGCAGCTTCAAGCTCTTCTATCGTGACATTCAGCTGCTTGGTACGCTCCAGAAGCGGATCAACGTTATCAGTATTCACCGCATGGACAGGTTGCGTTTGGTGCTCAGGTTGAGCATAAACTGGCGCAGCATTAACCGTAGCCTTGCGTTGTGGTGGCGTTGGTTCCACCATCATTTGTTCCGCTGGCTTCTCAGGTTTAGCTTGCGGCATATAAATAGGATACTCATGTACAGGCGCCGATTCTTTCGGCTCATCGACATCGAACGCCGTTAAATGAGGAAGCGGCTCATCATCAATGTCATGGTCTACGTTATGTCTAGGCGTAGAGACTTTATCTTCCACGAACTCATCTAGCTGAGGTTCTAAAACTTCTTGCTCAGAGCCTCTTATCTTATTTGCAAGCGCCGCAATTAGTGCTAATGCACGATCTCCAAGCCACTCAACGATGTTAAGCCATGAGATGCCTGTAAAGAGAGTAAAACCCGCTCCCCATAAGAACAGCAGTACCAATGTCGTGCCAAGTACATTCAATGTAGGTAAAGCTAGGCTAGACAACACGTCCCCGACGATACCACCGGACGAGAAATACCAAATATCATCAAAATTAATATCGGCTAGACCACAGCTAGTCATTATAAGGACGACAAGGCCGAGTAACCTCGTACCCCATAACATGAAATCAATTGGCTCATCTTCTCCTCGTTTACGGCAAATCACCCATGCAGCCGCAGCTAGCAAGAAAGGGATGGGATAAGCGAGAGAGCCAAATGTGAAGAATAGTGTGTCCGCAAGCCAAGCGCCGAAAAGGCCACCAGCATTGTCGATCTCCCCTCCCCATGCGGTTTGGGACCAGGAAGGATCGGCCGGACTGAAGGTAAATAGTGCAACCGCAAGCAATACCGAGCTAAGAACGCCAACGATAAAGCAGCACTCTTTTAAGCGTTGGAAGCCATTTAAGCGTGAAGACTGGGGCTCTTCACTGGTTTTGATAATGGTTTCGACTTTCTTTGCGTTCTCTTTGAACATAAATCAACTTGAATATGGAAATGAAATAGGAAATTGCAAAACATTCCGAGCGGCATCAAGCCGCTCGGTAAATTGATTTAACCATATCAAAGAGAAAAACCCAATTACTCTCTGGCGAAAGCGGAAGCATATACCGCTTTCTTTGCAAGAAATTAACGAGTTTTGATCACAAGCTGGTTAGATTGTTTCACTTCTTCCATTACAACGTATGTGCGAGTGTCATTTACGCCGGGTAGGCGTAGTAACGTATCGCCCAATAGTCGGCGGTAAGCACCCATATCTGATACACGGGTTTTAAGAAGATAGTCAAAGTCACCTGATACAAGATGACACTCTTGTATGTCGTCTAGCTTTTGAACAGCTGAGTTAAACTGCTCAAATACATCCGGCGCACCACGGTTTAGTGTAATCTCAACGAATACTAATAGTGACGCATCCAGGAACTGCGGATTCAATAATGCAGTGTATCCTGTGATGTAACCCTGACGCTCTAAGCGACGTACACGCTCCAAACATGGCGTTGGAGAAAGTCCCACACGTTTTGAAAGCTCAACGTTTGAAATACGACCGTCTTTCTGCAGTTCATTAAGAATGTTGCGGTCGATACGGTCTAGTTCCTTGGACGGCTTTTTATAGTTGTCTGCCATTTTTTATTCCACCTTATTACTTCCTTGCAAAAAAATATACTACAACTTTTTAATATTTGGTGCCAAATTTTACAAATCTATAACTATACTAGTTATTAATTCGACAATAACACCCTACAAACAGTTAATACAACCATTATAGAAAGAGGATACAGGATGATCATTGGCGTACCTAAGGAAATCAAGAACCACGAATATCGTGTTGGTATGATCCCAGCAAGCGTGAGAGAACTCATCTCACATGGTCACCAAGTTTTAGTTGAGACCAATGCAGGTGCCGGCATTGGTTTTTCAGACGATGATTACATCGCTGTCGGCGCATCCATTCTCCCTCATGCTGCAGACGTATTCGCGCAAGCAGACATGATTGTAAAAGTAAAAGAACCCCAAGCAGTAGAGAGAGCAATGCTCCGCGAAGGGCAAATTTTATTTACTTATTTACACCTAGCACCAGATTTTCCACAAACTGATGAGCTAATCAAGAGCAAAGCTGTCTGTATAGCCTATGAGACTGTAACAGATAATATGGGTCGTTTGCCACTGTTAGCACCAATGTCAGAAGTGGCAGGTCGGATGTCTATCCAAGCTGGCGCGCAAACATTGGAAAAATCACACGGCGGTCGTGGTCTGCTACTAGGTGGCGTACCTGGTGTTGAGCCAGCGAAAGTCGTCATCGTTGGTGGTGGTGTTGTTGGTGCAAACGCAGCTCGTATGGCTGTTGGTCTTCGCGCTGACGTAACCATTCTAGACCGTAACGTAGATACACTTCGTAAGCTTGACGAAGAATTCCAAGGTCGCGCTAAAGTGGTTTATTCTACTGAAGACGCTATCGAGAAGCATGTTCTAGAAGCTGACCTTGTTATCGGTGCCGTTCTAATTCCTGGAGCAGCAGCGCCTAAGCTGGTAACAAAAGAGCACATTGCTAAGATGAAACCTGGTGCGGCAGTGGTTGACGTGGCTATTGACCAAGGTGGCTGTTTCGAGACATCTCACGCAACAACCCACGCAGATCCAACTTACATCGTTGATGAAGTGGTTCACTACTGCGTAGCAAATATGCCTGGTGCGGTTGCACGTACTTCAACTTTCGCATTGAACAATGCAACACTCCCTTACATTGTGAAACTCGCAAACAAAGGCTACCGTGAGGCACTTCTAGAAGACAAAGGCTTCCTTGAAGGTCTAAACGTTATTCACGGGAAAGTAACATGTAAAGAAGTAGCAGAAAGCTTTGACTTGGAATACGTTGAACCAACTCAAGCTATCGCTATGTTCAATTAATGACAAAATAAAACACAATTTGTCACGTTTTGTTTACAAAAGCCCACGCATAAGTGGGCTTTTTCATATAGAGCGTTTAGCTATAAAAAATAACTAATTCTTATATGCGCAAATTAAAATATTTCTAGGTGTAACTGATTTAGGGCAAAACTCTGACAATCTAACACGATAACCACGTTCTTCAAGATAAAGTGCTTTGTCCAATGCGAGCCAGATCTCCAATGGACGTTGAAAAACCAGTTGCACTAAGCTCATTCTCTCCATTTGCCAGAAGCGTTGTTCGCTTAACTTTTCAAAATGATCGAAATCGATTTCTTGAGAAAGAACGATACCTTTCTGCTCCGCCGCCCAGCGACACAAAGATTCAAAGCCTTCACTTAATTGCGACTTACGAATACTGGGGACAGGTTGATATTCTGCCATGCCTAACGCTCGTCGAGTAATCAAATCGAAGCCAAGACGAAACACCATTTCCTGCTGACGATGGCGACGTACACGCTCCCCCCCTGTCACCGTTTGCTGTAACGGGATACGCAGTTCTTGCTTAGACAATGAGAGAGAAGAAACCCTCCCCGGTTTCGACATCGGCTGGTATTGTTCCGACTGAATCAAGTGATAACAACAAGGTGAGATGGTCATCGCAGCAATCCCATTCTCACTGCCGTACTGCATTAGACGAACATGGAGGTCACCACACGCATGCAGTGCCACCGCGTGTTGCGTTGGCTTGAATACCGCTTTTGCTTTGCTATCAAATGCGTCACCTTGAATAAACGTCATTTTCCAATGGTGTTCATTCGCAGCTTGTTGCCCTGAATCACACAGTGCTTGTTGATATTCGAAACTGGTCACAGGCTGATCGGTTTGTGTTGCCAGGATTCGTCCTAAATAACCTTTCCCTGAACACCACTCTAACCATTCTTCGCCACAGTGTTGTTGAATTGCAGCTTCACCCATCGAGCTGATTTGCTCCAGCTTACGTCCGGGAATGCCGTTGTCTAAACCACGAGCGAGTGCCAAACCATTTAAGGTTAAAGACTCTAAACGCGTGTGATAAGCGAGTTGTTCGAGTTGAGGCACGAACGCGCTTATCGCTTTTAAGGCGAGTTCAGGTTCCGCTTTATACTCTTCGATTTGAGAGGGAGAAAGAGACACTAACCACTGGCACAACTGAGGGTGTTGCTCTTGCCAAGGTAATGAGGTGTGAATGCTACTTTTAAATGGTTCAAACCGCCATAGCGATTCGTTTTCCAATAAGCAGTCATTAATAAATTGAAATTGCGTTTTCATAACTCCCCCTACAACGAGCGCATTGTAGAGGGAATCGAAACATCAATGAAGTGTTATCTCACCGGGAGCTCGATGTCTTTAAACATCTCTTCGATTTCTGCATTAGATTTCAACGAAATCGCCTGCTCTACCACTGGGCGAGTTAAATGAGGAGCAAAGCGTTCCATAAAATCGAACATGTATGAGCGCAGGAATGTGCCGCGACGGAAGCCAATACTTGTCGTACTAGCCCCGAATAAATGGCTCGCATCTATTGCGACTAAATCGCTGTCCTGCTCTTCATCCACAGCCATACTCGCAATCACACCAACACCAATACCCATGCGAACATACGTTTTAATAACGTCCGCATCAGTTGCAGTGAACACCACTCTCGGGGTTAAACCCTCACGATTAAATGCGGTATCTAACTCTGAACGGCCCGTAAAACCAAACACATAAGTGACCAATGGATAAGCGGCAAGATCGCTGATCGTTACCTTATCTTTCTTCGCTAATGGATGATCTTTAGGCACGACAATTGAACGGTTCCAGTGATAACAAGGCAGCATGATGGCATCTTGATATAAATGAAGTGCTTCTGTCGCAATCGCAAAGTTCGCCGTACCTTTGGCAATCGCCTCAGACATTTGTGACGGCGTACCTTGATGCATGTGTAATGACACTTTGGGGTAGCGAGAAGTGAAACCTTTGATGACATCCGGCAAAGCATAACGCGCTTGCGTATGTGTCGTGGTGATATTCAGCGTCCCCATTTCTGGGTGGGTGTGCTCCCCTGCTACAGCTTTGATACTTTCTACACGAGCGAGAATTTCTTGAGAGATACGTACAATTTCTTCACCAGCAGGTGTCACCTGTGTTAAGTGCTTACCGCTACGTTCAAAAATCTGAATGCCTAACTCATCTTCCAGCAACCGAACCTGCTTACTGATACCTGGCTGAGAGGTATACAAGCTTTCTGCCGTCGCGGATACATTCAGATTATGGTTTACAACCTCAACAATATACTTCAGCTGCTGCAGTTTCATCGTAATCCCTTACTTGTTCATGAGATAATTTATTGGCCACTCGGACGAGCGATATAATAATTAGTTATAACGCGTTCAAATCGAAATGAACAGTAATTTCTAACTTATACCTCAATCACATACTGATAATCCTCAACATAGAAACAATATGCATAAAGTTGAGCCAATAAATGACTGAAGTTCTATGATGTGACTTCTATCAGTAGCTAAAACGTGGGAGAGACAAAATAATCAAACAAATAGGGTGCCGAGTAAGATAAGATTCATGTATTCTTTAACGCTAGCCGTAGAAAAGTAAAGCAGACGCAAAGATATGAATATTGGTTTAATAATCGCTTTGGTAGCCATCCTACTGGTGTTGATCCTAGGCTATAACATTATGTTGCAGTATAAGGTCAAGGTAGAGACTGCGAAAAGACAGGAGTCCGCACGCTATGTTGCCTTGATTGATGGCACTGAAGAGTTGATTGGTCATGCGCACCATATCCCTTTTAGCAAGGAGCTGTTGCTGTGTCTAAACAATCGTATTCTTGACGCGCTAGAAAGCATGCATGAGCTTGACCCGAAGAATAAGCAGCTTGCTCAACGTATCGAAAACATGAAGCAACAGATTGATCAACTGAAAGAGAATGGTCCCACTGGCGAGAGTACCACGTTCAAAATGCCGAGCAGTGATAAACAAGCCATCGTCATGCTTAAGTTGGTGAAACGCCTCCGCGATACTATCCGTAACGAACATAATAAAGGCCGTATCGACACCCAGACTTATGTCGCTGAAAATGCGCGTTTAGAAACGATGCAGATTCGTATCAACATCGAAAACGTCATTAAAAGAGCAAACGACTCAATCGCTCGAGGTCAACCTGGTACAGCACTTCAACTGCTACGCAAAGGTATCGATGCATTGAGTACAAAGAGCGATCCCTACTCTATTCAAGCGAAACAGAAGCTTGAAGACATGCTGGGCGACCTAGATAAAAAACGCCAAGATAAAAGTGATGCCGAAATGCAGCAGATCGCCGATAAAGAGCGCGACAATGACATGGAAGCACTCTTCGGCGAGAAGAAAAAGTGGTAACATTCACCTAAGGTCAATAAAGGCTGCAATCGCAGCCTTTTTCTATCCGTAAGATAGCGGATATGCCCAATTAGAATGTGAAGTACTAAAACTAAAATGATGAATCTAGACGCCTATCAAGATCTTCTTGCTCCCATTAACCAATTTCTGCAATGCAGCACACCTGATGAATGGGTAGAGGAAGCAAAGAAACCAGAAAACCTTCAAACCATTTTATTAGACCACCTACTGTGTGAGCTAAAAGCTGGCCAATCTGCGATGTTTTTAATTCGTAAGTATGCCGTTGACCAATCCAGTTCACATGCTCTGCTTGACTGGTTTAAACCCTATGAAGATTTTGCTTATCGCAATGTAGGCTCACTAGAAACGTTAAAAGGTAAGAGCAATATTTCCAAAGCGATCATGGCTAAGTCCAACTCACCTTACAGCCAAGATTTGATCGATAAAATGGTGCTTTTGATTAAAGAGGAGTTACACCACTTTTATCAAGTTTTAGAGATCATGGAAAGTCGTGGAATTGAGTATAAAAATATTCCAGCAAGTCGCTATGCTAAAGGGCTCATTTCGCATATGAAGACTCATGAACCGGAAACGCTGATCGATAAGCTCATCATTGGTGCGTACATCGAAGCCCGATCTTGTGAGCGTTTTGCCAAACTAGCACCACATATGGATGACGATATCGCAAAATTCTACGTTTCTTTACTGCGCT
Source organism: Vibrio sp. J2-4 (assembly GCF_021728155.1). Classification (NCBI taxonomy): domain Bacteria; kingdom Pseudomonadati; phylum Pseudomonadota; class Gammaproteobacteria; order Vibrionales; family Vibrionaceae; genus Vibrio; species Vibrio sp. J2-4. The sequence continues at coordinate 584,476 of NZ_JAKKCN010000001.1, read as the reverse complement.
CAGAAGCACGCCACTATCAAGATTATCTTGTATTAGCAGAGCAAATCGCGGGCAAAGACATCAGCGAACGCATAGCCTATTTTGGCCGAGTTGAGGCGGATTTAATTTCTACGCCAGATATAGATTTTAAGTTCCATAGTGGTATTCCAGCCTAGCGAGCATATTCTCCCAAGATTGAGCATGCTCTGAACTTATTTATATAGACAGAGAATAAATAAGCCGGACATTTCGTCCGGCTTATTTTTTGTAGCAATGAGGTTAGGAAAAAAGCTGAAACACAACAACTAGAGCTGGAATGAACCCATTCGAGTTTTCAAGTTGTGCGCTAGGCTACTGATCTGCTGGCAAGCTACAGCCGTTTGCGAAGCTCCCTCAGCCATCTCTGTTGAAGCACTATTAATATGCTCCACACTTCGATTCAGTTCTTCGGATACAGAATTCTGCTCGCTGCACGCCGTTGCGATTTGTGTGCTCATTTGCGCTATGTTATCGACAGAATGTTCAATTTCTTTTATCTGGCTATCAGCGTCATTGACTTGCTCAACACACTGAGAAATGCCCTCCTGACAATCACGGCTTGAATGCCCTATTTTGCTGCTGCTCTCTTGTAGTTGATTAACAATTTCCACAATTTGTGAAGTGGAGTCTTGAGTGCGTTGCGCCAGAGAACGAACCTCATCTGCCACAACAGCAAACCCACGTCCTTGTTCACCGGCCCGAGCAGCTTCAATTGCGGCGTTCAGTGCTAACAAGTTTGTTTGCTCCGCAATCCCGCGGATCACATCTACGACCACATTGATATTGTTTGAGCTAGATTCAAGCTCACGTGCCAGTTCATCTGACTCTTGGATCGTATGTGATACACGCTCAATTACTGCGATAGTTTGTTGTAACGTCGCCGTTCCTTGTTTAGCCACTTCCGTTGCCGAATAAGCAGAGGTCGCGCCAACTTCGGTATTTTGTGCCACTTCACTTACAGCAGCTTGCATTTCTGTCATCGCAGAAGCCACCGAACTAAGTTCAATTTGTTGATTTTGCATACCAGAAGCGGTCTGAGAAGAAATAGCACTCACTTCCTCTACTGCTGCCGTTAGCTGAATCGTTGAGTCATTAATCTCAGAAACCAGCGAATGTAAGTTTGTTTGCATACCGACAAGCTCTTTGAGCAACGTTCCTAACTCGTCTTTGCTCAATTCACTTTCGTCGATTTGATTATTCAATTGACCCTTGGCGATTTTAGAAGCGAATTCCAATGCTCGATCAACAGGCCCGCAAATGACTCGAGAAAGCAACATGGCAGACATTACCATGACCAATGCGACGACGAGCGCACCAACAGCAGCGCTGTATTGTGTAAATGCCGCTTCATTTTGTACTTCTTCGCCAATCAAATTCACCAACTCATCGTTCAACGCGAGGGTATCATCCAAGCTGCTCAACGCTTTTGAGTAGGTATCGAAACTCGATAAAATCACATCATTTGCACTTTCAGCATCACCTTGGCTTAGCAGTGCGTTGTAAGTCTTCGTTTCTTTGATGTATTGATTCCAGGTTTCTTTAAAAACGTTAAAAGACTGCGTTTCACGCTGATTAAGGTCGAGCTTTTCGTATTCTGCAATACCAGCCTGCACATCAGAACGCCATTGGTCGAGGTCTTTTAACCACTCACCAATTTTGGGGTGATTTGCGTTTGGCAATAAAGAGAACTCATCTTTGCGCACTTTAGTAATATCAACTTGGATACCTTTCAAAATCGCAACAGAAGGTAAGCTTTTATCTGTTAGCACTGAGATGTCTTTATTCAGTGTTAACAAACCTTGTACCAACATCACTGACACTAAACCAAACACGGCAAAAACGGTTAAATAACTAACCGATATTTTCTTTACGACACTTAAGTCTTTAATACGCATGCACTTTCTCCCTGCAGCCTTTCCAAATCTCTCACTTAAGTGAAAGCTTAACCTCTAAAACACACTGTTTTTTGCGCTCGATATCATTGAGCGCTCTTATATACATCGGCCTGAGAGATCAAATCTTGACCAGTAATTGATATTTTTATCACGTGCTATTTTAGAGATAGGCTCGCATGCTCCGTATTGTGTCTACATTTTTTTATGAGCGCTTCCCGGCGCAACTCTAAGATCTCATCGATGAGTTTTTCTTTAGCGTTGATGCCAAAGTGCTGGGCATAATTTTTGACTTTTTCAATCTCATTAGGCTGTAAGCGGTATACCTCTTTCTTTAAACGAGCTTCTGCTTCGCTTCTAATCAAACCTTGGTCTTGTAGTAATTTAATGATGGTTTCATCGATTGGATTTACTGCTCTAGCCATGGTGCTCCATCTATCAATTTAAGTTCTAGCCATGTGGCTGGATGAATGACGCCGCACAACTTATAGAGCGAAGATGACAACTTGATTGCAGTGAGTACGATTCGTTAACCATCGCTATTATTTACAGCCGCTTAAGCAACCATTAACTCTCTACCCCGACTCCTCACCATTGAATAAAGATCACATTCTGATAACAATTTTCAGTACTGGCTTCGATGTCATCCATATTTAACGTGCAAGTAATATTTATAAACAAGAATGATTGCTCTAGTTCAAATGATGGAAAAATAAGATGAAATTATCGCAGTGGGGTCTTTTATTAAGTGGCTTGGTGGCATTGCCAAGCATTGCAGATACAGATGTTTATCTAACCAATAACTCTGATCAGCCTTTAACTATTCAAGTAAAGCACGAAGGCAGTGATTTACTTCAATACGGAGAAGAGTGGCAGCAACATGTACAAGTACTTGGTCCGTGGGAAACCAAACCTGTATTGAGCTTCAATCGTTGGGAAGGCGTGAAATCAAACCAAACTTACCGTTTTGAAACTGTGGTTTCTAGCCCTAAAGGTGAAAGCATAACACTCAATCAGGTCATGGAAGGTCATTGGTATAATTCAACCATTGAATATGGCTTATCGGCGTCCGATGTCGATTTATCTCTTAAAGATGATCGTAATATTCATCGTGCCAACACTAACGCTTTTGGTACGAGAGAAACCGAACTGGCATTTAAGTCAGACAGTACCGCTCGATACGACGATCTTTACTACACCATCACACCAAGCAAGGTAGCGGAGTCTGTCGACAACGAAGAACAAAACCTTAAGTTGATGACTTATAACATCTGGGCGTTGACGGCTATTGCATCGCACATTGGAGATCGTTACGAACTAATTCCTCAACATGTAAAAGGTTACGATGTTTTGGCGCTGCAAGAGGTGTTTGCCAGCGGCCGTGAAGCATTCTTACGTGAGTTAGCCAAGGAATATCCTTACCAAACAAAGATGTTAGATAAAGAAGGCGTTAATATTCATGATGGTGGCGTAATCATAGTTAGTCGCTACCCTATCGTGAATGAAGCGCAATATGTCTTTCCCGATTGCTCTGGTACAGACTGCTTTGCCGATAAAGGCGTAAATTATGCGGAAATAATTAAAGGTGGTCAGGCTTACCATGTGTTTGCTACCCATACCGCATCTTTCGATACAGACACCGCCCGTGAGTATCGTCAGCGCCAGTTCAAACAAATCCGCGCACTCGCCCAATCTCTTAACATTCCTTCAAGCGAAACTGTGGTATACAGCGGCGACTTTAACGTCAACAAAAGAAAGTTCCCTGGTGACTACCAACAAATGATCGCTAACTTAAGCGCCATAGAGCCTCAGTACTCTGGTTACACGGAGTCAACCTTTGATCCCCGTATCAATAACTTCGCAGGTGAAGCGTTATCAGGTGGCGAAAACGTGGAATACCTTGACTATGTCATGGTGAGTAGCGAATACGGGGTGAAATCATTCAATGACAACCGTGTAGACGTGCCGCGCACAACCGCAGAGAGTTTATGGAAACACTACAACCTTTCTGACCATTTCCCAGTTAGCGCAACAATTAAGCCATGAAGAAAATCGCGTTGATAATCATGTCCGCCATTATGGCGGGCATGATGTTTTTAACTTTCAGTCAAGATGGGCAGCAAGAAACGGCCGTGTCCGCTTCTGATCCGAAGACAAAAAATAAGAACGTCCCCAGTACATCACTAAAAACAAGCAATATCGCTCCCAATGCAGATGCTTCACCACAGACTGCAGAGCTCCCTTCTGCGGTTCAAATAACGACTGAGAGATTAACTCTGCTCAAAGGGAGAAAACTGGTCGCAGAGCTTGAGTCATTTTGGCATGAGTGTATGTCGAACCGCGACTGTGAGGAACAGTTAGCCTTGCTCGAGCCTTATTTATCGTCAGCACGATTTCAACTTTTGGCGAGCTACCATCAACTCAACAGTCAATGGCAAGAAAGTGTGGGTAATTTGTTGTTTGATGAGCAACAACCACTAGCCTCACGTATTGCACAACTGAAAGCCGAGGCGAGAGGCATTTGGGGCGAGTTGGCTGATGTTATTTTCGCGGATGAGTTCGCCCTATACGATTTCAATTTAGAGGCCCAACAGCTCAACACGCAAAGTCCAGAAAGCTTTTTGCAAGCTTTCGAGCAACTCATCATAGACTGGCAAGAAAATACAGAGGCTATCGGGCTTACAAACGACCAAGCAAAATATGAGCGTGCAGTCGCCCTAATACCCAATAGCATGAGCTTTCCAGATCGCCAAGCCATCATCGCAGAGCTGCAAAAAACTTACTTAACGAAGGACGAAAGCGAAGAGATTCACGATCGTCAGCAACAAATTGCCGAGCAAAAAGAGCAAGTCAGAGATTACCAACAAGCATTGCAACAACTTGAGTCCAGACTCAGAAAAGAAAGAGCCACAAGCCATTCGAATTTGTCAGAACCGGAATGGCAAAGCTATTACCAACAAGAAGTAGCGGATTTTCGTCGTGAGTTTTTTTCTTCTTAACAATCAGCTTTGACTGGCTGGGAGCTAAAAAGGCACGTTGCTAATAAGCCATCGTGCCTTATGTTCAACTCTCTACTTTTAATTCAGAACAAATTCAAACCAAATACATCTTTCACATCAAATAGCACTTGTTCAGTTTTCTCACGAGAACGCTGACTGCCTTGTTTTAAAATATCAATCAGCTGTGCTTTGTCATTTAGATACATGGCACGCTTTTCTCGAATAGGACGAAGCATCTCTTGTAGGCATTCTTCTAACACTTTCTTGGTCAAACCATCACCTAACCCACCGCGTCGATAATGCTCTTTTAGCTGTTCGACGTAATCTTTATCAGGGTGAAAGGCATCGAGGTAGGTAAATACGATATTACCTTCGACTTGGCCAGGGTCCTCAATTTTCAGGTGATTGGGGTCGGTATACATAGATTTCACCGCCGCAGAAATCTCTTTTTCAGACGCCCCTAGGTTGATTGCATTCCCCATGCTTTTAGACATCTTATTTTTGCCATCAGTACTCGGCAACCGAGGGGCATCACTAAGTAATGGACGGCATTCTCTAAGAACCTCTTTTCCACCCAGATGGTTTATTTTTCTCACGATTTCATTAGTTTGCTCTAACATCGGCAGTTGGTCATCACCCACTGGTACTAGCGTCGCATGAAACCCCGTAATATCAGCAGCTTGAGAAATTGGATACGTTAAAAAGCCTGCGGGAATAGAGCGTTCAAAACCTTTACTCTGAATCTCATTTTTAACCGTAGGGTTTCGCTCTAATCGTGCGATAGAAACAAGATTACTGTAATACATCGTCAACTCGGCTAACGCTGGAATTTGAGACTGCAACGTGATCGTAGTTTGAGCAGGGTTGATACCAACAGCCAAATAATCTGCAACGACATTGAGAATATTAGAGGATACCTTTGATGGATTATGCGCGTTATCCGTCAGCCCTTGCATGTCCGCGACCAAGATTGTTTGCTCGTGCTCCGTTTGCAATTTGACTCGTTGTTGCAATGAACCAATATAGTGCCCGAGGTGTAACGGACCTGTCGCTCGATCGCCGGTCAGGATAATTTCACACTGTGATGTACTTTGAATGGTGTTCATATTTATCTCCAAGTATTTAATAGATCGCTACTGGAGATAAAAAGATCAAACACTCTTAGCTACCATCCAGCAGCTTAAGAATGTGAGTATTCCGTGCCGCTCTATTTAGAGCGCCACCAAAAGAAGGTTGTTGATGAAGGGCTAACGTGTATTTTCATGTTTTCAAACTAACAGTACATCGAACTGAACTCAATCTGTTTTTGTATTGAATTAGCGTAAGTATTCAAAGAGCCTACAGAAACGATTACATTGGTAAAGACATCGCAATGACTAAAGCCGCACCAAACACCGAACCTGAGACAAATGCACAAAGTACGGTTTTGTTGTGTTTCCTTTTCATCGATGAACTCCTATCCATAACCACAATGACCAACCCTTTTATTTAATACGCATGTGGATGCATCACGATAAGTAGTAAACCAACATATCGCGCATAGAACCAGTACAGCTTTGTTAAACTGGGACCTCGTCCATAACTTGGAATGCAAATGGTTCTGGAACCAACAAAAGAGGAAAATTTCATCACTTTTCTATCCTGTCTCCCAGAGTTTATGGCTTAATAGACAGCAGGAATATTTTTCTTTTGCTGCGGGTACTTACATGGAAGCTGTTCTACATCAGTTGCAATTCTCTTTGTCGATAACCGGCCCTATCTGCTTAATGTTAATACTTGGCGTGGTGTTCAAACGCATTGGACTGATCAACGATAATTTTATCGAAGTGGGCTCTAAACTGGTGTTTCAAGTTACGCTACCTGCGATGTTATTTGTCAGTATTGTGGCTTCAGAACACGATTTTTCCGCGGCGAGTGGCTTTGTCAATTTCGGCGTCATCGCTAGCATTTCGTTTTTCATTTTCACCTACCTTTCGGTCAAGCTTCTGTTCAAAGCATCACCTGACCAAGGTGTTCTTATCCAAGGTGGGTTTCGAGCAAACACAGGTATTATTGGCATCGCTTACGTTGCCAATGCGTATGGTTCTCAAGGTGTGGCGTTAGCAGCGCTTTATGTCGCGGTCACCACGTTTCTTTATAACGTCCAAGCAGTTATTTGCTTATCTCCCAAGGGCGCAACTTCTGTCCCACAAGCCGCAAAAATGATGGGCCGAACACTGACGAGGAATCCACTGATAATCTCAATCGTCCTAGGGATGGCTTTCTATTTGCTCTCTATTCCAGTACCGAATGTTGTTATTGATGCAGGGGACTACTTGTCCAAAATGACATTACCTTTAGCGCTGTTGTGTACGGGCGGCTCACTCGATTTTAGCTTGATGAGAAAAGAGAAAGGTCCATCTTGGTTTGCAAGCAGTTACAAGCTGATCGTGGCACCCGTAATGATCACTATTGGTGCTTACTTAGTAGGTTTTCGAGGAATTGAGTTAGGTATTCTTTTCTTTATGAACGCTTCCCCAGTGGCAGCAGCCAGTTATGTCATGGCACGTTCTATGGGAGGCAATGCCACATTAGCCGCAAATATCATCGCACTCACTACGGTACTTTCTACCATCACGTGTACGTTGGGCATTCTATTTCTTAAGTTTTACGACTTAATATAATTGATCACCGATAAAGTAAAGGCGCGTTAGATAGCATTAAGATAAGCTACTGGTCGTGATTTGCAAAAGTGAGCTTTCTTACCAAACGAAAAAACTCACTCGCTTCTGATTCAGACAAACAAGCAAAAAATTCTTTCTGTAAGTTCGTCATGATTTGATGCACTTGCTTTAAAGCGTTTGCCCCCTCTTTTGTCATGCTGAGCATTTTGAGACGCTGATTCGATTTACTTTTAGAAACTTGAACAAACCCTCGCTTTTCCAAATTATCCACCATTCGCTTTGCTACACTTCGCTCAGTTCGAACCGCGTCAGCCAACGCTTGCTGACTCATGGGTTGAAACTCTTCCAAAGCGGCCAGTGCACTTGCCATCTCGAGTGTCATTAAATTTTGCTGAGAGAGCTCAGCTTGAGCACGGTTGCGATACATTCGCTGCATCACACCGCAGACAAACATAGGGCTTTGATCCAAAACGGAAATTGGGGAGATTTTCTGATCTTTCATCGTCGTTTGTTCTTCTTTAGGCTTTCATTCGGTCGGAGGAGTAAGCAGATTCTGCATAAGGCAAAACGCTCCCCCTTCAAGTTTGCGTCAAAGACGGTAACCACCAAGTGAAAACATAAAATAAAGAGCGCCGAAGCGCCCTTTTATCGTGTTTATTATCACCAGTATAACTCAGTTACAGCAACCAAGTCTTACTCGCTTTGCTGAGCTGGTTTAGGATTAGTCTCAGACAACTCTGCCTCCGATTCTTTTCTCGCACGTCGATCAAACAATCGCTCAACCACCACAAAGAAGATTGGCACAAAGAATATACCTAAGATCGTCGCACTGATCATGCCACCAAGTACACCAGTACCTACCGCATTTTGACCTGCTGAGCCCACACCTGAACTGATAGCAAGCGGTACTACACCCAGACCAAAGGCTAGCGATGTCATAATAATTGGGCGCAGACGAACACGAACGGCATGCAGGGTAGCTTCGATAAGGCCTGCGCCTTTCTCGTAGTAATCTTTCGCAAACTCAACAATCAGAATGGCGTTTTTAGTTGCCAAGCCGACCGTCGTTAATAAGCTCACCTGGAAGAATACATCGTTGTCCATACTTCGCGTCATTACCGCGAGCACAGCGCCAAGCACACCAAGTGGCACAACTAACACTACGGCGAAAGGTACTGACCAACTTTCATACAAAGCGGCGAGAACTAAGAATACGACGAGGATAGACAGCGCATATAACATTGGCGCTTGGTTTCCAGACAGACGCTCCTCATAAGAGATGCCATTCCAGTTCACCGTAAAGCCTTCTGGTAGCTTTTCTACCATTGCTTCAATTTCTGCCATGGCTTCACCAGTACTGACGCCAGGAGCTGCGCCGCCTTGGATATTCATCGCTGGCAAACCATCAAAACGCTGCAAAAGAGGTGAACCATACGTCCACTCTCCGCTCGCAAAGGCAGAGAAAGGCACCATCTCACCTTTTGAGTTGCGCACGTACCACGAATCGAAGTCTTTTGGCTGCATACGGTATTCCGCATCACTTTGCATCATGACTTTTTTCACTCGACCGCGATCAATATAGTCGTTAATGTACGCCCCGCCCCATGCCGCTGACAGGATTTGGTTGACGTCATTAATGCTAACATCCAGAGCACGCAGTTTAACGTGGTCAATGTTCACTTTGTACATTGGCGCATCTGCTTGGCCGTTCGGACGAACACCGACAAGTTTCGGGTTTTGTGCAGCCATGCCAAGCAGTTGACCTTGCGCAGCGACTAATGCGTCGTGACCTTTGTTCAACGAATCTTGAAGATAGAAATCAAAGCCTGTCGAGTTACCCAATTCTTGAATCGCAGGAGGTGCAAATGCAAACACCAGTGCTTCTTTAATGGTTGAGAAGTACCCCATCGCTCGACCCGTAATGGAAGCTGCATCAGCACCCGGCGCTTCACGCTCTGACCAATCTTTCAGACCGATAAAGGCCATCCCCATGTTTTGGCCTTGACCTGCAAAACTAAAGCCCGCAACGGAGAAGACTGATTTCACGTTGTCTTTCTCATCCACAAGGTAAAAGTCGCGCATTTTCTCAAGTGTTTTTTCCGTCTGCTCTTGCGTTGAGTTAGGCGGCAAAATGGCCATTGAGAATACCGTGCCTTGGTCTTCATCCGGCAAGAATGACGTCGGAAGGTTCATAAACAGCCAGCCCGCACCTGCACTCATTGCCAAGAATACAACCAACATACGACCTGTGCGCTTTAGGAGTTTAGCAACGCCGGTTTCATAGCCAGCTGTCATCGCATCAAACTTGCGGTTAAACCAGCCAAAGAAGCCTTTCTTTTCTAGAAGCTCAGCATCGCCTTTTTTCAGTAATGTTGCACATAATGCTGGAGTCAGAATTATTGCTACCAAAACTGAAAGTGTCATCGCCGCCACAATCGTTATCGAGAACTGACGGTAAATAACCCCTGTAGAGCCAGACATAAACGCCATAGGGACGAATACCGCAGAAAGCGTCAGACCCACACCAATCAGAGCACCAGTGATCTGCCCCATCGATTTTTTGGTCGCTTCTTTGGGCTCTAACCCATCCTCATGCATCACGCGCTCGACGTTTTCCACCACAACGATGGCATCGTCCACCAGCAAACCGATAGCCAGAACCATCGCGAACATGGTTAACGTATTTACGCTAAATCCAGTCGCGTACAAAATAGCGAAGGTGCCGAGTAGTACGACAGGCACTGCGATCGTTGGAATGATCGTCGCACGGAAGTTCTGCAAGAACAGGTACATGATTAAGAACACAAGAAGAATGGCTTCTAATAGCGTTTTAACCACTTCTTGAATCGAGGCTTTGACGAATGGCGTCGTTTCAAATGGGTAAGCAACCTGTAACCCTTCTGGGAACGTAGCACTCAGTTGGTCTAAGCGCTCTTTTACCGCATTGGCTGTCTCAAGCGCGTTTGCGCCAGTACCTAATGAAATACCTAACCCCGATGCTGGGAAGCCATTATATTGGCCTCGAATGTCGTAACTTTCTGCCCCACGTTCAACGCGAGCTACATCTTTCAAATAAACATTCGAACCGCTGGCGTCAGACTTAAGAATGATGTCTTGGAACTCTTCCACACTGCTCAAACGACTTGCAGACGAAATCGTTGCATTCAACAGCTGACCTTCCTGCGCAGGTGCTGCACCAAGTTGACCTGAAGAAACTTGCGCGTTCTGTTCACTGATCGCATTCGCTACATCGATTGCGGTCAAGTTGAACTGCGTAAGCTTAAATGGGTCCAGCCAGACTCGCATCGCATACTGCGCACCAAACGCCTGCACTTGTCCTACGCCAGTTACACGACTTATCGGGTCTTGAATATTCGTTACAACAAAGTCGCCGATATCGTTTTCTGTAAAGTCAGGATCTTCAGAATAAACTGCCACCACCATGAGAAACGCCGTGTTGGATTTATTCACGACGATACCTTGGTTTTGTACTTCCATCGGCAATGATGTCAATGCCAATTGCAGTTTGTTCTGCACCTGTACTTGCGCGATATCAGGATCAGCTTCGCTATCAAACGTCAGGGTAATTGTCGCATTACCGAATGCATCACTGCTCGATGATAGGTAGCGAAGATAATCTAATCCCGTCATATTTTGCTCGATAACCTGCGTTACCGAGTCTTCAACGGTTTTCGCTGATGCACCTGGATAACGTGCACTGATGGTGATCGTTGTCGGTGAAATCGTTGGGTATTGCGAGACGGGTAAATTGAATAATGACATTACCCCCGCCAACATCGTTAGAATCGCGAGAACCCAAGCAAATACCGGACGATCGATAAAAAATCGTGCCATGATTACTCCTGCTCACCGTTTTGGATAGTTACAGGACTACCTGGACCTACCTTTTGTAACCCAGCAGTAATGACTTTATCGCCCGCGTTTAAACCATCAATAATACGCCATTGATTATTGATCGCTTCAGCTGTCTTCACTGGTCTCGCTTCCACTTTGTTCTCACCATTCACCATCATCACTGTTGCTTTGCCTGTCGCATCACGAGAAACGGTATTTTGTGGTATCAGAATCGCGTCAGGGTCAACACCAGTAATAACCGTCGCACGAACAAACATTCCTGGTAGTAACAAACCGTCAGGGTTTGGGAATTCAGCACGAAGCGTCACGCTACCCGTACTTTCATTCACATTAACCTCGGTAAATTTCATCGTGCCTTTATGTTCGTACGTGCTGCCATCTTCAAGCATCAATGTAACTTGCGCAGAGTCATCTTCTTGCATATGACCTTGGGAAAGAGCCGCTTTTAAACGCAGCAGTTGCGCGGATGATTGCACAATATCAACGTTGATAGGATCAAGCTGCTGAATGGTCGCTAATTTGGCTGCTTGGTTAGCCGTAACCAACGCACCCGCCGTCACACTCGATTTACCGATCACACCGCTAATCGGAGCTTTCACTTGCGTGTAATCTAAATTGATTTTTGCCGTATTGATCTTCGCTTTTGCGACTAGGACCTGTGCTTGCGCTTCCTTGTATGCTGCTTCTGCTTCATCCAAATCTTGTTGGCTGATGGACTTTTTGGTGATCAAGGTTCTGTAACGCTTCACTGTGGCATGGGTCGATTCTGCCGCTGCTTGAGCTCGGATTAATTCCGCTTCAGCGCTCAGCAAATCCGCTTGAAATGATGAATCATCAATTTGATATAGGGACTGTCCTTGTTTAACAAGGCCCCCTTCAACAAAATTTCGCTCTGAAATAATGCCTGTAACTTGCGGACGAACTTCCGCTTCTTTGAATGCACGGCTACGACCTGGCAACTCGACAGTTAACGCTTGGCGAGTTGGTTCCACCGTTAACACTTCAACTTCGGTTGCGGGCGCAGGACCACTACCTTGGCTCGATCCTTCTTCGCTAGGTTGACATCCAACCACAAAAAGGCTCGACGCAATCAGCAGAGATAGCGTGGTTTTACGTCTCATGAATTTTTCTCTCTTTTACCTACAAGCCTTCAAGATTCCTTGCTAAAAACTTCTAGAATGACTTAATGATGACTAACGGATGTATATCCAGAACAAATTAATTAGGATGATAATTACCCAGTGTTGTACATACAACAAAATTTACAGTTCTATACGCTTACGAAAAACGTTTATGGTAAAGGTGTAATGAAGTTCTCAAATTTGAAGATTTTGGGTTGGAAATCACACTTTCCTGTGAGCAATTGCAATGGTTAAAAAGCAGCAAAAGTGATGATAAAAGCATCATCACGCTGTACAGAGTTTGTCACCGCTGTCTAGGATTATTTGCACCTCTGGTATACAAAGTTAAGTAAAAGAGGAATGTAAATATAGTCGAGCCTTCACAAGTCAGGTTCGACCCTTATCTAAAAAATAACCCGCTAAGAAGCGGGTTATTTCGTCAGTGAGACTGCAGTTCTCAAGCTTATACTTTGAACTGACTAACCTGATGATCTAAGCGCTGGGTTTGCTCTGATAACATGGCTAAAGATGCTTGCGATTGGTTGACGATTTCCACAATAGATGTACTGCTATCTGCAATGCCTTGTACGTTGCTATTTACTTCGTCACTTACCGTACTTTGCTGGCTTGCAGCCGTTGCAATGTGTGTGTTCATCTCGTTCATACGTGAAATCGCGTTTAAGATTTCAGAAAGGGATTGACTCGCTCTCCCTGCCGATTGAATTGTTTCATCACTGCTATTTTGGCTACCACGCATCACTTCTACGGCTTGTCCCGCACCAGATTGTAGCTTTTCAATCATGGTTTGGATTTCACCCGTGCTCTGTTGTGTGCGACTGGCTAACGAGCGAACCTCATCTGCTACAACAGCAAAGCCTCGCCCTTGCTCTCCTGCACGAGCCGCTTCAATCGCTGCGTTAAGCGCCAATAAGTTCGTTTGCTCTGCGATACCACGAATGACATCCAATACAGAAGCAATGTTACTCACATCATGATCCAATGTGTTAATGACGTGGCTTGCACTTTCGATTTCACTTGCGAGGCTACGAATTGAGCTAACGGTTTGATCCAAAATAACATTGGTATTGGTAAGTTCATCATTCGCAGTCTGGCTTGCAACCGCAGCTTCGTTGGCGCTATCGCTGACATTTCTGCTGGTGACTTGCATCTCATGCACTGCCGCTGCTACCGCCTCGCTGTCTTTTTGCTGTGAAACGGTCGAGTTCGCGATGGTCGTGGTCAACGAGCTAAGATTTTCCATCTCATTACGCAAGGTATTCGAACTTTCAATTACTTGAGAAACTGTCGCTTGGATTTTAGACACAAACTGATTAAACGCGTTCGCTAAATTGCCAATTTCGTCTTGTGTTTTCACGTCGATTCGCTGGCTTAAATCACCTTCACCAGAAGCAATTTCTGTCATCGCATTTTTGATATCGTTGATAGGCTTCACGACGGTTTGCAACAACAAAAACGCCATCGCAATAGCGGCCAGAATAACAATCACAATGCCCGCTTCAAGAATTAACTCTGCTCTTGATGCAGCTGCAGAGATTTCATCTTTCAATAAGCTTTGTTTTTCTTCTATCGCATCTTTCACAACATTAAGTTGCGCTCTTACCTCGATAAACTGATTTTCAAAGGTGTGTTTGTGTTCGTTGTAGTAACCAAGCCATTGTGATTGAGGTAAACGCAACATCGCTTCATAACTCGCCAACCATTTTTCACCTAGGGAGACAAGCTTTCTCACTTCATTACCGTGTGAAGAAGACATCACGCCAGCTTGCGATAGCTCAATCATTTTCTCCATACGTGGCAGCGCTTTGTATGCGTTGTCTTTGTATTCACCGATGTGGTGGTCAATATCGGTTTGAGTATCAGAAAGAGCAACACCTTGGATTGCAGATGTAGCTTGGTAAAGATCGCGGTAAGCATCCTCAATCGTTAATAAGTTCGGCACTATCTGTTCGTTAAGTGTTTCACTCAACTCAGATTGTTTCCAACTTGTCATAACGTTTAATACAGAGCTCACAATAAACAATCCAATAATCAGTGACAGCGGAATCACTATCTTCTGCTTGATCGTTAAGTTCTGGAACATGAATAGACTCTCTTTAATTATGGTATACAAACTGCCAGAAATTATATCAAACAAATAGAGTATCCCATTAGGTAAAAGACTCTATTAAACATGATATCTGATGACTTTTTGACAAGCGTTCTAATTTCAACAATTAATTGATTTTATGGAAAATTTAATAAGGAACGCTCATCACAACATGCGAATAAAAACGCACTACCTGTACGGAAAATGTGTAACAAAAGATGAATAAAAAAGGAGGCTTTTTGAAGGGCTTGCCGACTCAATGAGTAATTGAGAATCAATACGATATACAGCTCTGGGATTGAACTTGTCGCGTAATACGAAAAAGCCCCAGCATTTCTGCTAGGGCTCAAATGTGGCGGTGAGTGAGAGATTCGAACTCTCGATACGTTGCCGTATACACACTTTCCAGGCGTGCTCCTTCAGCCACTCGGACAACTCACCGAATCAATTTTTGTTAGCATCATTGGCTAACGAGGCGCTAATTTAATGATTATGTGCCTGATGGTCAAGGCTAAACATAAAAAAAAGCGCCCTTTTCCACTCGATTGCTCACTAAGTAACTAAATTGAGCAAAACTGGGGCATTTAGATGCCTTGAGAATAACCGGGAACACGGAACCAACGGCGGCACATGTCCAAGAAGTACCCATACAACACACCCATACCGCAAGAAATAATGGCGTTACTTGTCACCGCGGTCACTATTTGGTCTGTAGACGCACCAACTGCGAATAAAATTCCCGCATAAACTGGAGACTGAAAAAGCACATAAGCGACCAGATCAGATACGTTTTTCATAAATGAAGACGGCGATACCTTGTTACCCTGACGTAGTACCCAATCACGAAAAACGCCATACGGCCAAGCAATAGCAATATTCACTGGAATAGATAGTGTACGTGATGCTAAAGATTGCTCAAACGTCATCCCTGAAATCAAAATCTCGACAATCATCCCTGTGATAAAGCAAAAAACAACCATAGCAAAGGTATCCGCTGCGGCGTGACGAATACAAAATGGTCCACGAGACTTCATTAACTAACCCCTAAAATTAAATACTACCAACAATAAACAAAATAAAACTATCAACCATCAAACAAACACATGACCAGTTAATAAGACAATTAAATCACATAAAAAGCAGCGCATGGCACTGTATTTGAAATCAAGTTGTAAATTTATAACCATTTTTTAAAATGAAAGTAGTTTTTTTCACCACTAACAACTAAACACGCTTAAAATGACGTAAAAATGGTAGAAAAATACGGATTTAACTTACACAAAAAGTGGGATAAGTGATTGTTTGGATGGAGGGTTAGGATAAAGTTCGGGGAATAAACGATCATTCTAATAACTTATGCTACTGAGTTGTAAAAATTCAGAGTATTCCCGATGTGAGCGCAACTGAGAGCCGCACCGTTTCTCTTATGACAGAATCCAACAGCAGCGCTAAGCTCATTGAAAGTAAGGAAAAAACAGACGATTCAGCTAAGGTTAGGTATGAAGAGTAAAGACAATTCATGATTGCGTTGAATCGCGCTATATGGATTAAGCTATGATGATGCGAGCAAGAGCGTTAATGTGTCGATATCATCTTGGTTTGGAGACTGCTGACGCTTTAAGTTACGCCTTATTCGCTCGGCAACTAAAGAAACGTCTTTATTAGCATCAGGGGTGACTTGAGCAATAATCGCTGAAATAGCCTCTAGCGCTTCGTTGAGATGACCATTATCTAGAGCAACATAGAAGTTTAGTAGCCACTTTTCCGCATCAAGGATATCCGTTGTATTATCACCAAAGTCCGACTGGTATTGGTATAACCGTGCTGCATGGAGATATAACGCATCATTTAATTCAGACTCCACAATTGGTTTCGCAATTATGTGGTCGGCTCCTACATTTATCATGCGCTCTTGTGTTTCTTTGAATACATCTGCTGTGCAGCCAAAGATCAGTACCGACTTTACAGGCGAACTCATCGCTCGAATGGCTGATATTGCCCCAACACCATCAAGAACAGGCATATGATTGTCCATTAATATCAAATCAAATGACTGAACGGCCACCTCATCGACGGCAAGCTGACCATTTTCAACACTTGTGCACTCAAAGCCTTTGGCTCTTAGGAAAGTTTCCATAATGATCGCATTTGTTCGGTTGTCTTCGACAATGAGCGCTTTCAAACCTTTGCAATTCAGCTTATGTGCATTGACTGCTTCCACTTTCCCAGGCTCACAAGGCGTAAGCGCGATCTCGACGGTAAAGGTTGTCCCGACATTCTCTTGACTCTGCACAATCACATGCCCTCCCATATGCTCGGCAATTTCTTTTACTATCGCCAAACCAAGCCCTGTACCACCAAACCGCCTAGTCGTCGAGGACTCCGCTTGTTCAAAAGGACGGAAAATGCGTTTTTGCGCTTCTTGAGAAATACCGATACCCGTATCTTTCACCGCGAGAATAAGCTTGGTACCTGCCTTGCTCGATTTCTCGGTCAGCTCTACCTCTACGATGCCTCGGTTGGTGAACTTGACAGCGTTGTTTAGTAGGTTAAACAATACTTGGCGCAGACGGGCTTTGTCATTGTTGTACCAGCGCCCTGTTGGTAAATGAGACACGACTCTAAAACGAAGGCCTTTTTCTGCACATAGTGTTTGATAAACACTTTTTATGCTGCCGATGATCGACTCAATGGGGAAAGGCGTATTTTCGAATTCAACATGTCCTTGCTCAATTTTTGAGTAATCTAAAATCTCATTAAGTAACGTCATCATATGATCACCTGAGTCATAAAGTGTTCTCAGGTGCTTACGTTGATCATCGGTGAGTGGCGTTTTTAACAATATCTGAGCGGTTCCTAATACACCGTTCATTGGCGTACGAACCTCATGGGATAATGTGGCTAAAAATGCCGTTTTAGCGTTTGTCGAAGCCTGGGCTTTTATTCTCTCTTGCTCTAGATAGATGGTTTTTTCATTGAACTTCTCGATGAGCTGTCCAATTTCATCTTCGCTATCGTAATCAATGTCTATGATCCCGCCAGTTTTCGAGTCATCAATCTTAGCCGCAATACGGACAATCGGTTCGACAATGTAACGATTCAGCAAGTAATACCCGACCAGTACACACAAGAGTAAGAATGGAATGATCCTCCCCTCAACACTCATGACTTGTTCAAACACTTGATCGGCTACTTTAGCTTTCGCGTTGACAACTTCCATGCGCCAATCGAACTCTCCAAAATCAAGCTCACTGACATAAATTTCGTCTGTTAGTTGGAAGTTGTGCTCAATAATCACGTTCGAGTCAGCATCGCGAACCACCACACCTAAAGAGTGCAGGTTCGTGTGCTCTCGAATAAACTGAAAAAGTGCATCAAGCGATAAGTCTACCGTTACAACGCCAGCGAATTGACCGTTTTGATAATATGGGGAAGACGCAGTAATCATCTGAACCTGAGTAAAAGTGTCGATATAAACCGTAGACCAACTCACAGAACCAACTGGCGCGTCAGCAGCTGCCTTATACCATGGTTCATTATCATAGCCGCCAGATTCAGGATTATTGTAGGAGTGAATTTGGTCAATACCGCCATCACTGTTTTTGTTGAAGAATAGGCTTTTATATCGCCATTGTTCAGTTTTGAGTTCTGGTTTAGGCCATACGCCACCACTGACGAGCATCTCATCACTCAATTGGAGAATATGCGGAATTGTCGTGTTGAGAGATTGAATTTTTTCAGTCCCCTGGGCGAGTCCTGCTAGGCTGCTCAATACACCAGTAGAGCTAAGGAGAGGCTCTTTAATCTCTAGTGCAAGCAGTTGGGTGCGTAACTCTAGGTTTTGCTCCAGCTTTTGCCTAACCGGAGGCTCGACAACCAAATAGGCAACAGAACCAATCGTTGCGATAAAGAAACACAGGTACAGTGTCAGGGCGAGAATGCTTTTTTTTCTAAGTGATGAGCGAATTTCCATAGATGTCTGTGAATCATTCCCTAATATCGATTTATCACAAATTGATTGGTAAGATGAGCGCAATCAACCAGCCCATTAACAAATGGTATTCTATTTTGAAACTACAAGACATCCTTTCTCTCCCAGAACTTGACGGTAAACTACTAAACCTAGCAAAAACTCAAGGCTTTGTAACAGCGATGGCTGCAGCGCCAAACGTATTAATGCCTCAAGAGTGGTTGCCATTCTTATGGGGTGGTGAAGAAACAGCGCCATTTACTGACGGTGAGCAATTAGAGCAATACATTGATGAGATTGTACAAATGTGGAACCAAACTCGTCCTACTCTTCTAGAAGGATCTTGGCAGTGGCCTGAAGGATGCGCGTTAGATGAACAAGATATTGTAACAAGCCAGACCCGTGATTTCTGTGAAGGTGTATTACAAGGTTGGCAACTTGCTCGTGATGACTGGGAAACGCTAATGCCAGAGGACAGCGAAGATAATGCTCTACTCGGCGGTGTTTTGCTTTCTCTTACGATGCTTTACGATCCAGAAACGACCATTGAAACGTTGGCAGAACAAGGCATGGAAGGCTTAGAACAGTTTGAAGAGATCTTCAATGCCATGCCAGTGATGCTATGTGGTCTTACTCAGCGCGGTGTTGCATTAGCTGAAGAACAATAAGACACAACGCTGTCGACCATCAAGATTGAACCGCTGAATAGACAAAAGCTCTCTGGATGGAGAGCTTTTTTGATCATGTTAAAATCACATGTGGAATATATCGCGCCATATCTTGCGTGACTAAGCTAGTGTCTTCCCGAATCGAAATCCCAGCGGCTCTATCGTTGACTAGCCAACTGCCAATTAACGTATGGCTTTGCCCAAACTTGGGTAACGGACGATACTGCTGGACGATATTGAATTTAGATTCATAAGGCCCTGCCGTTTTGAGTATGCGTTTCCCACCTTTGACGATCTCAATATTTGCGCCTTCTCGAGAGAATAGTGGTTTGATTACAAAATCTTTCAAAGTGTTCGCTTTTGAATCGTTAGCAAAATAGGCAGGTAAAAGATTAGGATGATTCGGAAAGCGCTCCCACAATAACGGTAAAAGTGCTTTGTTGGATAGAATCGACTTCCACATGGGTTCTAACCAATTCACTTTCGCGGTCGCTAAGTATTTCGCATATTCCTCTTCAAACATAAACTCCCACGGATAAAGCTTGAACATCCAACGAATCGCTCTGTCATCTGCATCCACGAACTGACCATCTTCCGTCGCACCAATATCTTCGACATAAACAAACGCCGTCGCTAACCCAGCTTCGCGCGCGCAATCTTCTAAATACTGGACAGTCCCTTTATCTTCTTCAGTGTACTTGCAGCAGCTAAAGTGAAGGGTTTGCCCGGGTTGATATTTGGCTATCTCGGAAAAACGTTCAATCAAAAAGTCTTGAAGAATGTTGAATTGATCCGCACTCTGGTGAATTAGACCTTTATTTACAACATCCTCTAACCACACCCACTGCCAAAAACCCGTTTCAAACAGGCTGGTCGGCGTATCCGCATTGTTTTCCAGTAACTTAGCTGGCGAAGTTCCGTTGTATGCAAAATCCAGACGCGAATAGAGCGAGGGTTCATTTCGGTGCCACGAAGAAGCGACCTGCTCCCACATAAATTCAGGGATCGCACATTGCGTCAGCAACCTCTCACTCCGAACTACTTCATCCACAATAGCCAAGCACATCTGATGCAGCTCTTCAGTGGGCGCTTCAATATCGTTCTCTATTTGCTCAAGCGTGAATTGATAGTAAGCACTCTCATCCCAATACGGTTGGTCATACATGGAATGGAAGCCAAAACCAAACTGGCGTGCTAACTCACGCCAGTTTTCTCGTTCTTGTATTTCTCGTCGAAACATAGTGCTTATTAACCGCCTCGGCTGACCGATACCGCTTTACCAAACCCGCCTCGAGACATTGCTCTACCAATAGTTCCGCCACCACGTTTATTTAGGTTACTGGTCGCAACCTTCGTCGGCTGATTACGATAGGAACCAAAAAATTGTCCGGCACCATTATAGAATTTGGATTTATAGCGATACATTGGTTCAGAGTAATAGCTCTTGTTGTAACCTTTCAAACCGCTCAGTGCGCGACTGTAAAAGAAGCCCCCAAAGTGAGGCACATAAGCTCGGGAACTGGAACTGTAGTAACAATCGTCTTCGTAAAAATCATTTTCACATTCGAACTCATTGTTGTAGCGAGGGGCATTTCGTTCAGCGCGAGCCAAAGCTTCTTGATAAGCAATATCGCACTGCTCACTGAACTCTGGCGAGTTTGATTTGCATTCATCAGCGTCAGAAAAAATGTAGCCTTCGGTTTTCGATTCTTGTGTCGCAAAGAAGAAAATACCGCCAAAAGCAGCAAAGGGAATAATTTTCCCAAGCTTTAAACTTTTGTCCATGGAAGAACGTTTAACGTTAGAACTCCGCTTCATCGTTCCTCCTAGTACGTCATACAAGCGGCATTTAATACACCGACCGATATAGAAACAGCCGCTAATACAATACCGGCAGGCAGCTCATCTTTTTCGATACGCTCAGTCACTTTTGGAAGTAAAACAAAACGTACAATCGCAAATGCAATGATCTGCGCCAGCATTGCAACAACGCCCCATACCATAAAATCGACAATGTTGACTGAGTTTTTTGCCGCCCCCGAAATCGCAATACAATAACCAAGAAATGCGCCACTTAGTGCAATCGCTGCCGCTGTATTTTGCTTTTCTTTGATCAGGTGCCATTCATCGTAAGGCGTAAGCTTCACGTAGATGAACTTAAACGCCAAAACGAAAATAATTGAAACAGAAAAATAGAGTAAAAAGTTGGGAAAACCTGCTAACAGGTCAGCAATCATGTGCATTATTGTTCCTTGTGCATTTCTTTCCATGCAAAATCTTCAATACGTTCATCTGCAATGTAAAACAGCTTGGTACTCGGTGGTACTTCAGCATCTAAATCTGGGTTGAGTTGGATACCATGGCCAATGTCAAAAGCAATTAGCGTGGCATGATGACGCCTTTTGAGAAAAACGAAGAGACTCTCAACAGTAGTTACTGGCAGCCTTTCAGGATAAATGACCGAGTATTGAGTCATACCTCGTGTTGAAGCTAATAGCTCTTGGTGAAGTGCACTTGAGCCCGGATCTACCGCCGCTTTTGCCAGCATTTCCGCGCCAACTGCAGGTATGCATTCCGCTTTCGGACAATGTTGACTTAAAAGACGGCCTAACGCCTCATCTTTAAAGTAAGCGACCAAATGTGCGGAAGGATTCACAGAAGCGCAGTACAGCGCGGCTGACAGCGTAATATCGTCCGAGAGGTTATCAACAATAACGCAAGCGGCTTCCGCAATGTTGGCGTTTTTCATCTCTTGTGAATCCGTGTAGCTGGTCACTTTGATAAAACTGATCTCGCCTGGTAACGGGTTTTCTATTTCTGAACGGCTGCACAAAACAATCGGACGCTTCCCCTCTTCTTCATGTTGTAACATGCGAATAAGGTGCATCGTTCTCGATCCATTCCAACCCAACAATACAATATGGTTTTCCACTCTTACTCTCCGTTTTCCTAAAATACCCGCTCTCCAGTAATCCATCGCTGCTCCAGCGACACGTCCCAATAATGCAGCGAATAGGCTCAAACCGCCTGGGATCACAAACAGAGCAACAACCCATTTACCCAAATCTGTCACTGGAGAATGATCGCCATAGCCCACCGTACTCGCCGTAACCATAAGGTAATAGATAAAGTTAGAGAAGCTGTCTGTTAATGCGGTTTCACCAGCGAGAACAAGCAGTCCCCATGAAAGGCTCACATACAAGCCACTAAAGATGAGAAGACTTCGGTTGCTCAATTTAAAAAGGTGTGAACTAAGCCACTTTTTAACTACTAACCACACCGCCATAAATTTATGACCTCGATATTCATTGATTACATCAATAGTAACTCATTGATAGTAAGACACAAAAAAACCAGCCATATTCGGCTGGTTTTTGAGATTTACTTTCAGTTACGCCTACTTTTTAAGCATTACCTTTCACTTGCATATTTAGCTGCTCAGCAAAGTCCAACATACGATTTAACGGAATGAGCGATTTAACACGCAATTCTTCATCAACAAAGATCTCGTGTTCTTCACCGCCTTCGCTAAGCGCTTTCTCTATCGCTTTCAAACCGTTCATTGCCATCCAAGGACAGTGTGCGCAGCTGCGACATGTTGCGCCAGCACCTGCGGTTGGCGCTTCGATAAGTTCTTTATCTGGCACAAGTTGCTGCATTTTAAAGAAAATGCCTTTGTCTGTCGCAACGATCATTTGTTTATGAGGAAGCGCTTTCGCTGCTTTGATCAACTGACTCGTCGAGCCAACGGCATCGGCAAGTTCTACGACACTTGCTGGTGATTCAGGGTGAACCAAAATAGCCGCATCTGGATACACGCTCTTCATTTTGCGTAGCGCATCAGCAGAAAACTCATCATGAACCACACACTCACCTTGCCATAGCAGCATGTCTGCGCCAGTTTTATTAGCGATGTACGACCCTAGGTGACGGTCTGGTCCCCAGATGATTGGCTTGTCTTCAGCGTCTAAGTGTTCCACGATTTCAAGCGCAATGCTTGATGTAACGACCCAATCGGCACGAGCTTTAACTGCGGCAGACGTATTTGCATAAACCACAACCGTGTGATCAGGGTGAGCATCACAGAACTCACTGAACTTATCCGCTGGACAGCCAAGATCGAGCGAACATTCCGCTTCCAACGTTGGCATTAGAATTCGCTTTTCTGGTGTTAGGATTTTGGCCGACTCGCCCATAAAGCGAACACCGCCAATGATCAGTGTGCTTGCAGGATGACGATTACCAAACTTCGCCATTTCCAACGAGTCACCAACAAAACCACCCGTTTCTTCCGCTAGGGCTTGAATCTCAGGATCGGTATAGTAGTGCGCGATAAGTACCGCATCCTTTTCTTTTAGCAGCTTTTTAATGCGCTCAATGTAAGATGCTTTTTCTTCTTCGCTTAATGGAACTGGTTTCGGTGGGAATGGGTAAACAGTGTCGATTTTATCTAATATATGGCTCATTGCTCTTGCTCTACGCAACTTCCTTTAATCCGAGTATTGTAACCTCGTTAATTTTCAAAAACCAACTTGTCGCGGGGATTTCTAGCTATCTAGCCGTATATCTTTGTTACAGGTAGCATTTCTGATTGAAAGAATCCGTTACAAGATGGGGGTGAAAGGCTCGATGCCATTCCTCTCGATTTCTTCGATCACCACCGATAAAGAAACGGAAAAGAAAAAGGAAGCCGAAGCTTCCTTTTTAAAACATAACGTCTTACAGCTTAGAGCTAGCAAGTTTTGCAGATGCACTACCTGGGTATTCATCAACCACTTGTTGGTAGTACTTTTTCGCTTGAGCTGCATTGTTATTACGCTCAGCGATTTCACCTAACTTGAGCAAAGCATCGGCTCGCTTATTGGAGTCTTTATAAGACACCACCGCAGCAAAGCTCTTTACAGCATCTTTGTCCTGCTTCTTAGCGAAGTACAATTGGCCTAGCCAATAGTGAGAATTCGCTGAGTATGTGGAGTCAGGATAATCTTTCTGGAACTGCTGGAACGCTGCAATTGCGCCAGTGTAGTCACGTTTCTTGAGAATGAGGTCGACTGCATTTTGGTATGCCGTTTGCTCATCAACATTTGGTGTGTACTGACCACCTGTTTTAGCCGGTTTCGCATCTTGCGCAGGCGCGGATTTGATTTCTCCACGCACACGATCTAACTCGACAAACAACTCTCGTTGACGTTGCAACATTTGCTTCATTTCGTAGCTATTTCGCTCTAATTGACCACGTAACTCACTGATCTCTTGTGACATTTGGTCAATTTGCTGTTGCATTTGGAGCTGAACGCGATTGCGGTTTTGTAGCAAGCGCTCTAGACGCTCTACTTCCGTTTCAGATGAACGGCTCTTAGAGACGGATGATGTGCTGTTGAGATCGGATACTGGAGCTGGTGCAGCGAACGCAAAGTTCGCTGCACTTGCCAGTAACGTAAGCGCAACAGCGCGCTTAGTGTTACTGAACATGAGGATTACCTCGAATTAGTATACTAGAACCGCGCGACGGTTCTTAGCGTAAACTTCATCTGATTGACCTAGAAGAAGTGGCTTCTCTTCACCATAGCTAACGATTGAGATTTGGTCAGCTTGAACACCTAGTGCTTGCAGGTAGTTCGCTACTGCTTGTGCACGACGCTCACCAAGAGCGATGTTGTACTCAGGAGTACCACGCTCATCAGCGTGACCTTCGATAGTTACGTTAAGAGCTGGGTTCTTGCTTAAGTAAGAAGCATGAGCTGCAAGCATCTCTTCGTAATCTGCTGCAATTGTTGAGTTATCAAAAGCAAAGTAGATTGTTTGAGTTTCACGTAGCGCTTGCTCTTTTAGCTCTTGCTCTGTTAGCTGACCGCTTTGATCAATTGGCGTAGCTACTGTTGTTTCAACTGCGCCATTGTTGTTTGTTGCTGCACCAGTGTTAGAAGCAGCGTCGTCGCTTGAACTACACGCTGTAACAGCCATTACAGGAAGCGCGATTAGTAGCCCTTTTAGAACCTTGTTCAGTTGCATCTTATTTTCCTTTATTAATCAAACTTATTACTACAAAAACGGTGACCATGCAGGCGCTCTAACACGCCCATTTGTTGCCGGTAATCTAGCTTTGAATCGACCATCAATTGACACCATCGATAGTACGTTTTTCTTGTTGTAAATCGAGCTATACACAACCATGCCACCGTTTGGGGCAATACTAGGAGACTCATCAAGCAAGGTCTTAGTTAAGACTTGAAGAGCACCAGTTTCCAAATCTTGTTTCGCCAAGTTAAATCCTGCGTTACTGCGGTTCACCATTACTAGGAATCGCCCATCAGGAGTAATCTGGCCACCCAAATTTTGGCTGCCTTGCCAAGTCAAACGGTCAATAGAACCGCTGCCCAAATTTACTTGATAAATCTGTGGTTTACCACCCCTATCCGATGTGAAAATCAACGATTTTCCATCTGGATGCCAGAACGGTTCAGTATTATTTGATCTGCCACGCGTAATTTGCGTCAGCTTGCGAGTGTTAAGATCGAACGTATAAACATGAAGCGAGCCTGTCTTAGAGAGAACAATCGCTAACTTGTTGCCATCAGGCGAAAATCTTGGCGCACCATTATGACGTGGGTATGAAGTAATCTTCTCACGCTCACCGGTGTAGATGTTCATGATAAAGATTTCTGCTTGACCATTTTGGAAGCTAACATACGCAAGCTTTTTACCATCTGGCGACCATGCTGGTGACATTAATGGTTGCTTAGAACGTAAAACCAAGCGCTCGTTGTAACCATCGTAATCAGCCACACGAAGTTGGTAAGGGAAACGGTCTTTATCATTCACCACCACGTATGCAATACGGGTCATGAAGGCACCACGGTCACCCGTTAACTGCTCATACACCAAATCAGAGATGCGGTGAGCGTACTCACGCATGCGAGGGCCTTGAACGGTCGCGACCTTATTGAACAGCACATGATCTTTTGACAGTACTAATTCGCCATCGCTACCAAGCGCTTTACTTTTCCCGCCCGTTAGCTGGCCACGCACAATATCAACAAGTTGGTAGTTGATAACGTAATCACCTTGAGCATTTTGTTTGATTGAGCCAGTCAGCAGAGCATCTACACCTAAATTAGTCCAGGCATCAAAATTGACTTCTGATTCACTGAACGGAGTTTGTGGCATCTTGCTCGTTGGAACGGGGCTGAACTTACCACTGCGTTGCAAATCCGAGGCAATAACAGCAGAAATATCCGTTGGAAGCGCTTGAGTGCCCTCCCACTTAAACGGAACAACAGCAATTGGTCGTGCTGAATCAATACCATCGGTAATGACCAACTCTAATGCGGCATTCGCCACATTTGTCATACTGCTAAACAGTACAAACATTCCTAGTAAAAGGCGTCTAATCACGTCTTATTCCTTATTCTAGTACTCAACGGTTAAGTTGATATCTCTAACTTTATCAATAACATCTCGGTCTTTCGGCATCGGAAAGTTACCAACTTGGGCAACTGCACTTTTAGCTGCACTACAAAGACGAGAGTCACCGTTTAACACAGTAACATTACTTACAATACCATCAGTCCCAGTAGGAACTAGCTTCACATTAAGCCTACACGACTTTCCCACAAGATAATCGTCCTTAATGATACGACTCTCTATCAATTGTTTGTAAATTGCACCGTAGCGGTCGACTTCAGATTGCACATGTTGATTTTTAGCTTGCTGATTCTGTTCTGACTCACTCTCAAGGCCCGCAAAAATATCATCTAGCGCGGCTTCTTGCGCTTTACGCTCGCGCTCCGCACGTTCTGCAGCTTCTCTCGCTTTGCGCTCTCGCTCTGCCGCTTCTTTTGCCGCTTTCTCTTTTGCAATGCGCTCTTTTTCAGCTTTTTCAGCGGCTTCACGCTCACGACGTGCTTTTTCTTCCGCTTCTTTTGCTGCCTTTTCACGAGCTAGACGTTCTTGCTCAGCTTTTGCTATAGCGGCTTCTTTCGCTAAACGCTCCTGCTCAGCTTTACGCACAGCTTCTTCTTTTGCCTTACGCTCTTTCTCTAGCTTAGCAGCTCGCTCTTTTTCTTTGCGAACGCGTTCTTCTTCCTGCTTGCGCTCTTGCTCTTTTTTCTTACGTGCAGCTTCTGCTTCTCGTGCCGCTTGAGCATCTTTCGCTTGCTGTTCTTTCAACTTGCGAATTTGCTCTTCTTCAGCTTTACGGTTTTTTTCTAGCTGCTCTGCTTCGCGTCTCAATTTATCAAGACGCTCTTGTTCTTTTTTTGCTGCCTTTTCGCGTTGCTGGCGAATTTCTTTCGCTTGTTGCTGCACAAGTTTTGGATCGATGACAACAGCTTGAACCATTTGCCCTGTAGGCTCTGGTTTAGACATGTTGAAGTCCGTCCCCCAAAGCAGGGCTGCAACTAAAATTGCATGCAAACCAACCGATATCGCTATCGGTTTGGCGTATTGGTTGGGTTTCTTCTTGTGATCTTTCATAGATAATTGATGTCTATTCCCTGATATCGGTCATTAGACCTACCTTAGGGATACCAGCTCGACTTAGTTCATCCAGCAATAGCACAACATCGGCATATGGTGTTGCCGCGTCGCCACCTACCGCAACTGGTGAATCTGGCTTAACCTCTCGCTCCGCTTTCACTCGCACAATAACATCTTGCAACGACAAACCTCGTTGAACTTCTTCATCGTTTACGCTTAGGCCTAAATTACCCTCGCTATCAATTTCGATGATGATAAAACTACTGTCAGTTTCGCCAGCAAGGTCTTGCATAGATTCAGCGGTCGATGTTTTCGGAAGATCAACATCGACGCCTTGAGTCACAAATGGAGCGGTCGCCATAAAAATGATCAACAGTACGAGCATTACGTCAATGTACGGAACAACGTTGATCTCCGCTGTCATTTTTCGCTTTTTAGGTTGATAACCCGCCATGCTTTATTCCTTATCCGCGCTGTCTCGGCCAGCCATCGCTTGGCGATGAAGGATGCTGTGGAATTCTTCAGAAAATGTTGCGTAAGTGTGCTCTAGTTTACTCACTTTATTGCTTAGGCGGTTGTACGCCATTACTGCCGGAATAGCCGCAAATAGACCCATCGCTGTCGCGATCAACGCCTCGGCGATACCCGGTGCAACCATAGACAACGTAGCTTGTTTTACTTCTCCCAACGCAATAAAAGCGTGCATGATGCCCCAAACGGTACCAAATAGGCCGATGTAAGGACTGATAGAACCGACTGTCGCTAAGAATGGTAAGCTTGTTTCTAGTTCATCAACCTCACGAGAGACAGCAACGCGCATTGCGCGGCCAGTGCCTTCCATGATGTACGCTGGTGAGTTTGCGTTGCTCTTACGTAGACGAGCAAACTCCGTGAAACCCGCGTAAAAAATTTCTTCTGTGCCTTCAATTTCGTCTTTACGCGCTTTTACTTTTTGGTAAAGCTGAGAAAGATCAGTACCCGACCAGAATTTGTCTTCAAACTGCTCTGCATTCTTTGACGCTTGAGAAAGCACTTTGCTGCGCTTGATGATCATTGCCCATGACACAATTGACATGCCAAGCAACGTCAGCATCACAAGCTTTACCAACAGACTGGCCTGAAGAAAGAGATCTAAAATGGAAATATCAGCAGTCACTATTTGTTAGCTCCGAATTTATAAAGGTTGGAATAGCTATTGGTTTCATTTTCTTATTATCGATACATGCTACCTTAACAGAGGCCTTGCACAATATCTTGCCTTGATCATTGACCAACTCTTGACAGAATTGCAGGGAAGCACGTTTTATTTCTGACACTCGGGTTAATACTGTCAAATGCTCGTCCAGCCTTGCCCCTTGGTTGAAATCAATATCCATGTGTCGGACAACAAAGCCGATATTTTGTTCCAGTAACACATGTTGAGAAATGCCTTTGGCACGTAACATTTCTGTCCGCGCGCGCTCAAAGAATTTTAGATAATTAGAATGATATACAACGCCGCCCGCATCGGTGTCTTCATAGTACACGGTGATCGGCCAGCGAAAGAGATTTGATGTGCCTTGCAAGGGAGTCCCAATATATTCAATTCTTTAAAGTAATTACTATAACTGAAGCGACAGCAATTGGTACCGAGCTAAGGGAATATTTTTGAAATTTGTAGAAAAAATAAAAGCTAGGCGAAATACCTAGCTTTTATTCGATGATTTAGTAACCGACTTTATTACAGCGTATTTCAGCCTAAAAGAAATAAAGTGCCGTTAAATAAATTAAGATAGCTAACGAAAAGTAGGGACTAAACAAAGCTTGCCAGTACCAGTTTCTCGGTTTGAAGCCCACACCGTAAACCATGCTTGAGCATACAGACCAAATCAGTGCTGGTGCGATGATTGAGTTAAAACCACCAATTGCTTGATGGTAAGCTTCAGGATCCCACATCACCAATCCTACATGCATAAAGCCAAGGATGAGAGATAAGACTCTTAACAGAGTCTTATCCATCGGAGCGTGAAGTTGCGCTACCTTATCAGCGAGATTACTCACTGTCTTTGTCCATCATTTCTGAGTGCTCTAACCAAAGAGCGTTGATGATACCGAATGCACAAGCAAGTAGTACACCTAGAATCCATGCGAAATACCACATAGTAAATGCTCCTTAGTAAAGTGAGTTTTTGTTGTCTTCAATGTACTGATCATCAAGGCGACCAAACATCTTGTAGTAAGTCCAAGACGTGTAACCAAGGATGATTGGTACCATAACAAACGCAACGCCTGTCATTAGATTCAGAGTCAGTTCAGATGACGTTGCATCCCACATTGTTAAGCTGTGGCTTGGCATTAAGTCTGAAGGCATGATGAATGGGAACATCGCAAAACCTGCAGTAAAGATAACGCCAGCAACACCCAAGCTTGAAGTAATGAACGAAATCGCACATTTTTCAAGACGAGATGCCAATACGGCAAGAAGCGGCATTGCGACACCTAGTACAGGAGCAGCCCATAGTAGTGGGTAGTTTTCAAAATTCTTCATCCACGCACCAGCTTCACGGATTACCTCTTTGTTTAGAGGGTTAGAAGCTGCATTAGTGTCGATACCGCCAACAATGACGTAACCATCAATATTTTGGATCCAGAAACCAGCAGCTACAAACGCTGCAACCGTCAGTAAACCAGCCAACTGAGCAACGTTGCGAGCACGCACATGCACTTCGCCCGTTGTTTTCATTTGTAGCCAAGTCGAACCTTGCATCAAAATCATGAACAAACTAACTAAGCCACACAGCAGTGCAAATGGGTTTAGAAGACCAAAGAATGAGCCATGGTATGTTGGCATCAAGAACTCACTCAATTGGAATGGTACACCCTGTAGTAGGTTGCCAAACGCTACACCAAAGATGATTGGTGGAACAAAACCACTGATTGAGATACAGATATCCCAGGTATTACGCCACTTTGGATCTTCGATTTTAGAGCGGTAGTCTAGGCCCAGAGGACGAAGCCATAGCGCTGCTAGTGTCAAAATCATCGCTAAGTAGAAGCCTGAAAATGACGTTGCATAAACCAAAGGCCAAGCTGCAAACAATGCACCACCAGCAGTGATAAGCCAAACTTGGTTACCATCCCAGTGAGGGGCTATTGAGTTAATCATGACGCGACGTTGCGTGTCGTTTTTACCGATAATAGGTACAAGCGCGCCTACACCCATATCGAAACCGTCTGTTACTGCAAAACCAACTAGTAGAACACCGATTAGTACCCACCAGATGAGTCGCAAGATTTCGTAATCAAACATCTTGTTATCTCCTTACCTTACGCTTCTACTTGGCGACTAACTTTGTCTTCAACAGAGTCAGCATTTTGCTCGAAGTGGTAGCGACCCGTTTTCAGGCTACTTGGGCCTTTACGAGCGAATTTCAACATTAGGTAAACTTCTGCAACCAGGAATACCGTGTATAGCGCCAGAATTGCGAATAGTGAAGTCCAGATTTCGCCAGCAGTTAGTGCAGAAGCTGCAACATGCACTGGTAAAATTTCACCTACAGCCCAAGGCTGACGGCCGTACTCAGCGACGAACCAACCCGCTTCAATCGCAATCCACGGTAGTGGGATGCTGAATAGTGCAGCTTTAAGAATCCATTGTTTTTGTTCGATCTTCTGACGACACGTTTGAACAAATGCCGCACCGAAAACGAATAGCATGATGAAACCACAAGCAACCATGATACGGAATGACCAGAATAGCGGCCATACTGTTGGGATTGAATCGTCCGCAGCTGCTTGGATTTGCTCTTCTGTCGCATCAACAACATTGTCTGTGTAGCGTTTTAGAAGTAGACCGTAACCTAGGTCACCCTTCACTTCATCAAACGCAGTCATGTTTTCTTCTGACTTGTCACCTGCGCGAAGCTTCTCTAGAAGTTCATACGCGTACATACCGTCACGAATACGATCGACGTGCTCATCACGTAGGTCACGAAGACCTGTTACTTGCTCATCAAAAGAACGTGTCGCGATGATACCCATTACGTAAGGGATCTTGATTGCGTAATCTGTGTGCATGGTTTCTTGGTTAGGAACACCAAACAACGTAAACGCTGCTGGAGCTGGCTCTGTGTGCCATTCTGCTTCAATTGCAGCAAGCTTCACTTTTTGAACTTCACCAAGCTCGTAGCCAGATTCGTCGCCAAGAACGATGGTAGATAAGATAGCTGCAATACCGAAAGATGCAGCGATAGCAAATGAACGACGAGCAAACGCAATGTCACGACCTTTTAATAGGTAGTATGAACTGATGCCTAGAATAAACATTGCGCCACAAGTGTAACCAGAAGCAACCGTATGCACGAACTTAACCTGAGCAACTGGGTTTAGTACAACTTCAGAGAAGCTTACCATTTCCATTCGCATGGTTTCGAAGTTGAAGTCCGCGCCTACTGGGTTTTGCATCCAGCCGTTTGCGATAAGAATCCAAAGTGCAGAGAAGTTAGAGCCCAGCGCCACAAGCCAAGTAACCGCTAAGTGTTGACGTTTAGATAGACGATCCCACCCGAAGAAGAATAGACCAACAAAAGTTGACTCCAGGAAGAATGCGACAAGGGCTTCGATCGCTAGCGGCGCACCGAAGATGTCACCTACATAGTGGGAGTAGTAAGACCAGTTCGTACCAAACTGGAATTCCATGGTAAGGCCTGTCGCCACACCAAGTGCAAAGTTAATACCGAATAGCTTACCCCAGAACTTGGTCATGTCCTTGTAGATTTGCTTGTTCGTCATTACGTACATCGATTCCATAATGGCCAGAAGGAAGGCCATACCAAGGGTCAATGGTACGAATAGGAAGTGATACATCGCTGTCAGTGCAAACTGCAACCGCGATAGATCAACTACGTCAATCATGGTAACTCCTATGTGTCGGCTGAATGACACTCTCTACATATTGCAATCCATATTCAAGTGTTATTTACACTTGAAAAATGTTGAATTATCACAACTCATTGTTGCAAAAATGTGCTTCATTGGTTAGTTAATTGTTAAGCAT
Source organism: Vibrio sp. J2-4 (assembly GCF_021728155.1). Taxonomy (NCBI): domain Bacteria; kingdom Pseudomonadati; phylum Pseudomonadota; class Gammaproteobacteria; order Vibrionales; family Vibrionaceae; genus Vibrio; species Vibrio sp. J2-4. The sequence goes on along the minus strand of NZ_JAKKCN010000001.1, from coordinate 551,649 downwards.
CAGCTAATATAGCTAGGGCTAATATTACTTGTAAAAACAGATTGTTTCAAAAGGTTTATAGCCGGAATGCGCTTTGATATACATCAATGTTTATGCGCGGAATTTGAACAAAAATCCATCACATTGATCCAGATCAACCAGTATTAGATACGGATGTTAAGAGAGAGTAATCAGGAGAGAAATTAACCAGTTGCGAGCAAACATAGAGTTAACAATCAATGCTTTTTACTTACTAAACTGGTATGAGAAGAAATTCAAAAAATGTGAGTTTGGTCAACTTTAATGAAGCGCTGGGCAGCAAAGGCCCAGCGCGGGAATCTTATTTTTCAATTCCGAAATGCAAATACGCACGATCTGTCGCGATTCTTCCACGTGGAGTGCGTTGTAAATAACCTTGCTGAATAAGATAAGGCTCAAGAACGTCTTCGATGGTATCCTTTTCTTCACCAATCGCTGCCGCCATGTTATCGAGTCCGACCGGACCACCACCAAATTTCTCCATAATTGCGAGTAGTAGTTTGCGGTCCATGTAATCGAAACCTTCGGCGTCCACATCAAGCATATTCAGCGCTTTGTCGGCAACCTCTGCACAAATGTGACCATTTCCTTTCACTTCCGCATAATCGCGAACACGACGTAGTAGACGGTTAGCAATACGTGGTGTGCCACGTGCACGTCTTGCCACTTCCAATGCGCCTTCAGGTTCCATTGACAAACCTAAACAATCCGCGCTGCGCTGCACAATATCTTGTAGGTCTTTTATCTTATAAAATTCAAGACGCTGAGTAATACCAAAACGGTCTCGTAATGGTGACGTTAAAGAGCCCGCTCGGGTCGTTGCACCAATCAAAGTAAACGGCGGCAAATCGATCTTAATAGAACGAGCGGCCGGACCTTCACCGATCATAATATCCAGTTGATAATCTTCCATCGCCGGATACAGCACCTCTTCAACCATCGGGCTTAAGCGGTGAATCTCATCGATGAACAACACATCGTTTTCTTCTAGGTTGGTTAGTAACGCGGCTAAATCCCCTGCTTTTTCAAGAACTGGCCCTGAAGTAGTACGGATGTTTACTTCCATCTCGTTGGCGACAATATTTGCTAGCGTGGTTTTACCCAAACCTGGAGGACCAAAAATCAAAAGGTGATCAAGTGCTTCGCTACGTAACTGAGCAGCTTTAATGAAGATCTCCATTTGGTCACGGACATGGTCCTGACCTTGGTAATCCGCTAATTTTTTTGGCCGAATAGCACGGTCAATGACATCTTCATCACGAAAGGCAGGGTTTTCTGGCGCGATTAAACGATCGGCTTCAATCATCTTTTTACCTTGAAAAATGGTTACCTGAGAGAATAATGCCGCTCGTTTAACAGCAAGTGGCATATTTCTATATCTCGTCATCCTGTACAGCGACGAAGGAGCGTGATACAGGATCTTCTATCCGAGCGATTTATGGTCAAATTGTTTCATTAACCGCTCAGCGTGCTGCTATTAGATTCCCAGTCTCGCTAGGCTCGCTGGAATGACACAAAAAACATCGTTAAGCGATTGGCATTAACCTTAGAGAATGAGTTATCTTGAACAAATGCTCACTGTGAAACCAGCGTTACACCATTGATTTTAGAGCTTCACGGATCATTTGCTCACTGCTCATGTCCGGTTTAGCAATTTGAGACACCACTTTCGATGCTTGAGTCGGCTTGTAACCCAAAGCTAGAAGTGCGCTAATTGCCTCTTCTTCCGCGTTGTTGGATGTCGCACCAGAATCCGCAGGAGCAGCATCCGTAAATGGTGTAAATAGATCGCCAGCGCCCCACCCTTTCAATCGGTCTTTCATTTCAACAACCAATCGCTCTGCGGTTTTCTTGCCAACGCCTGGAAGCTTAACCAGCGTAGAAACGTCTTCATGTTCCACACAAGTAACAAATTGCGTTGCTGTCATACCAGAGAGAATACCAAGACCGAGTTTAGGACCAACGCCATTGGCTTTGATCACTTCACGGAAAAGTGCTCGTTCTTTTACTGTGTTGAAACCGTATAGCAATTGTGCATCTTCACGGACGACAAAGTGAGTATAAATAATGGCTTCTTCGCCAACATTTGGCAGCTCGTAAAAACAGCTCATTGGCATCTGTACTTCATAACCAATGCCATTAACTTCAATTAATACTTCAGGTGGTTGTTTTTCAATCAGTGTGCCACGAAGACGTCCAATCACTATAAATACTCTTTGGAAATGAATTTGCGACAGGATAATAAAGAACTGGATAGACATCCAGTTAATTTTATCGGTAGCGCCCTTTTCTGGCACTGGTTGCTTTGCCCGCTAAGGCAACGAGGGTTTTGTTCGTATTGGCATGACAAATCGCCACACCTAAAGCATCGGCTGCATCCGCTTGAGGCTTGGCGGGCAGTTTAAGCATCTGCTGAACCATATGCTGAACTTGCGCTTTGTCCGCACCACCAGTACCTACTACAGCTTGCTTAATAAGACGCGCGGCGTATTCGTATACCGGCAACTCTGCATTCACCGCAGCAACAATTGCACTGCCACGAGCCTGGCCAAGCTTTAATGCTGAATCCGCATTTTTAGCCATAAACACTTGCTCAATCGCAAATACGTCCGGTTGAAACTGGGTAATGATTTCCGTGACGCCAGCGTAAATCTGCTTAAGACGGCCCGGAAGTTCTTTTTCTGAAGTACGAATACAGCCACTACCAAGGTATTGCAAATGGCGTCCATTTTGACGAATGACCCCATAACCGGTAATGCGTGAACCTGGGTCAATGCCCAAAATAATTGACATGAATGTTCCTAAAAATGAGGCCGAATGCGACCTCAATTTCTTATTATTACTTTTAGCTTACTTTCTAACTTCGTCGGAGCGAATACCGCTCACTGCACATTGAGTTTACTCTAGAGAGGCTGCAACGTCGTCAGAGATGTCACCGTTGTGATAAACCTCCTGAACATCGTCCAGATCTTCTAAAGCGTCAATCAAACGAAGCAGTTTTGGCGCAGTGTCCACATCCAGTTCTGCTTTCGTTGAAGGGATAAGCGACACTTCGGCGTTCTCCGCCTCAAAACCTGCAGCATCAAGGGCATCTTTTACGAGTCCAAAATCGCTTGGCGCGGTGTAAACATCAATCGAGCCATCTTCTGATGTTTCGATGTCATCAGCGCCACTTTCTAACGCCACTTCCATCACCGCATCTTCATTTAAACCTGGGGCGTATGAGATCACGCCTTTCTTGTCGAAAAGATAGTTTACACTACCATCCGTACCCAGATTGCCTCCTGACTTCGAGAACGCATGGCGTACGCCAGATACTGTGCGATTTCGGTTATCCGTCATACATTCGACCATGACTGCAGTGCCACCCGGACCATAACCTTCATAGATTACGGTTTCCATATTGTCGTCGCCTTCACCACCAGCGCCTCGGCTGACAGCGCGGTTGACAGTGTCACGTGTCATGTTGTTAGACAACGCTTTATCAATTGCAGCTCGCAAACGTGGGTTATTTTCTGGCTCACCGCCTCCCTCTTTTGCAGCAACAACGATTTCACGGATTAATTTGGTAAAGATTTTGCCGCGCTTCGCATCTTGCGCTGCTTTACGGTGACGAATATTCGCCCATTTACTATGACCTGCCATAATTCACCTTTTAATGTATTTTGACGCTTAATAGCAAACATGAGCTAAAAAGCGTTGCTTGGGAAATTGCTTTGGAAGTTTCTTAGGTTTATTTAAACAAAAACTCCCGCAGTTGCGGGAGTTTTCTTCAAATGTTGTGCGCTTATTCTGCGTCTTTTTCTTTCGCTGCAGTCACTGCGATTGCTAGCTCTTCTAGCGCAGCTGGGTTAGCAATGCTTGGTGCGTCTGTTAGTAGACACGCCGCTGCTGTTGTTTTCGGGAATGCAATAACATCACGGATGTTCTCGGTACCACATAGCAGCATCACTAGACGGTCAAGACCGAATGCAAGACCAGCGTGTGGAGGCGTACCGAATTTCAGTGCATCAAGCAGGAAGCCAAACTTAAGCTGTTGCTCTTCAGGTGTGATGCCTAGAATATCAAATACGGCTTCTTGCATATCTGCGTTGTGGATACGAACAGAACCGCCGCCAACTTCGTAGCCATTTAGAACCATATCATAAGCGTTAGAGTTTGCCGCAGCTGGGTTCGCTTTTAGCTCTTCCGCAGTCACACCTAGAGGTGACGTGAATGGGTGGTGCATCGCGTGTAGGTTGCCTTCGTCATCTTCTTCGAACATTGGGAAGTCAACAACCCATAGTGGAGCCCATGCAGATTCGTCAGTTAGTTCTAGATCTTTACCTAGTTTCAAACGTAGCGCGCCCATTGCTTCTGCAACGATACCCGCTTTATCAGCGCCAAATAGGATGATATCACCAGATTCCGCTTGAGTGCGATCTAGGATGCCGTTGATCACGTCTTCGTTTAGGAATTTAGCTACTGGAGATTGGATACCTTCCATGCCTGCAGCACGGTCGTTAACCTTCATCCAAGCTAGACCTTTCGCACCGTAGATACCAACGAATTCACCGTAGCCATCAATTTGCTTACGAGTCAAAGATGCACCACCTGGAACACGAATAACGGCAACGCGGCCTTTCTCATCGTTTGCTGGGCCAGAGAATACTTTGAACTCAACGTCTTTCACTAGGTCAGCAACGTCTACTAGCTCTAGTGGGTTACGTAGGTCTGGCTTGTCAGAACCGAAACGGCGAATCGCTTCGCTGAATGGCATTACTGGGAACTGACCTAGGTCTACGTTTAGTAGCTCTTGCCACATATCGCGAACCATGTTTTCAGTCACTTCACGTACTTGGTCAGCCGTCATGAATGACGTTTCGATATCGATTTGAGTGAATTCTGGTTGACGGTCAGCGCGTAAGTCTTCATCACGGAAACACTTAACGATTTGGTAGTAACGGTCAAAACCAGACATCATTAGAAGCTGTTTGAATAGCTGTGGAGACTGAGGAAGCGCGTAGAAGCTGCCTTTGTGAACACGGCTAGGAACTAGGTAGTCACGCGCACCTTCTGGTGTCGCTTTCGTTAGTACTGGAGTTTCAATGTCTAGGAAGCCGTTGTCATCTAGGAAACGACGAACAAAGCTAGATGCTTTAGCACGTAGCTTGATGCGGTCACTCATTTCTGGACGACGAAGGTCTAAGTAACGGTACTTCAGACGTTGCTCTTCAGAGTTCTTTTGGTTGAAGTCTAGAGGCAAAACGTCACTGCGGTTGATGATTTCAAGACCTGTCGCAAGGATCTCAACTTCACCTGTTGCCATGTCTTTGTTTGCTTGGCTTTCTGGACGAACGCGTACTTCACCCGTTAGTTTGATACAGAATTCATTACGAAGTGTGTTAGCCACTTCATACGCATCCGCCATATCTGGATCAACAACTACCTGAACGATACCTTCGCGATCTCGCATATCAATAAAAATAAGACCGCCTAAATCACGACGACGGTTAACCCAGCCGCAAAGTTCTACAGTTTGTCCTGCAAGGGACTTGTTCAGGTGACCACAGTAATGGGTACGCATAATGAAATTCCCAATCTCTCAAATGTTGTTAACTACGCTCTGTCAGCCTCATTGCCAAGCAGAGTAAAGATTCAGTTATACGCTGAATGTCCACGAAAATCGACTACTCAACATACAATTAAGTGTGTTTTATCATTCACTGGTGCTTTTTAGTACAACAAATGTTCAAAAGCGCACCAAAGCGAAAAAATTGGTGGGGATTATAGCGTGAAATTACCTATTTCAGCAAAACTCTCGTAAAGTATTCACACGAGTAGCAAGCAGTAAAGAATAATGGATAACTTACCTCTTCGACTTGGATTGACAATGTGGTCGCATAATCAATGGCAGCAAAGCTTTTACGGCAGCGGGACAAAGCCCGCTGAACGTTTAGAAAAGTATGCACAGGTGTTCCATACCGTAGAAGGCAACACGACATTTTATGCCACGCCGACGCTCAACACGGTGCAAAACTGGAGAGCAGCAACCCACGATGATTTTCGCTTTACTTTCAAACTTCCTAAAGCCATCACTCATGAGCAAATGCTAAGAGGTTGCAGCGAACAACTGAGAGACTTCATGAAAGTTATGGAGCCGTTGCATGACCGTGTGGGGCAATGGACAATTCAATTGCCAGCCGCATTTGGCCCTGAGCACCTTGATCGACTGAAAAAGTTCTGTGCGAGCTTTCCACCTAACTTCCCTCTTGGTGTTGAGGTTCGTCATATGGCATTTTTCTCCAAAGGTGAAGAAGAGCGAGCGCTTAACCAATGGTTAGTAGAAAATAACATTGACCGCATTATTATGGATAGCCGCCCTGTCTTTGCCGCTAAGCCAGACAATGAAGCGATCATTGATGCGCAAATGAAAAAACCAAGAGTACCAGTCCACGCCATTGCTACCGCTTTACATCCTTTGGTTCGCTTTATTGGTCATCCAGAAGAACAGCAAAATTACGAGTTTTTTACACCATGGCTCAGCAAGTTGCCGCAATGGATTGCAGAAGGTAAACAGCCGTATGTCATGATCCATACTGCGGACAATATAATTGCGCCGGAGTTGGCAGCCAATCTGTATAAAGATATACAAAAGCGTATAACACTTCCTGACTTGGCATCTTTCCCGGCTAACGATGGCAACTCGCAGTTGCAGATGTTCTAACGCAACACATGACAGAGGCGTGAAATTCCCATAAAATACGCGCCTTTTTTGGTGCCTGACGTTTTCAGGCGGCTTGTATGCAGAGACTTGGTTATGAACCCTAAGAGCAATCCAGATACTATTTTTTCGGCTCCAATCGATAAAATTGGGGATTTCACGTTCGATGAACGCGTAGCGGAAGTATTTCCTGACATGATTCAACGATCGGTGCCGGGTTACAGCAACATTATTTCTGCAATTGGTATGCTGGCAGAGCGTTTTGTAAAACCTCACTCAAACATCTACGACCTAGGTTGCTCTTTGGGTGCTGCAACATTGTCTATGCGTCGCCATATCAAACAAGAAGGTTGCCAAATCATCGCAGTGGACAACTCTCCTGCGATGGTTGAGCGTTGTAAACTTCACGTCAACGCGTACCGAAGCGATACTCCTGTAGATGTGGTTGAAGCGGATATTCGTAATATCGATATTGAAAACGCATCAGTTGTCGTACTGAACTTTACTCTGCAATTTCTTTCTCCAGACGATCGTTACGCCCTGCTTGAACGAATCTATGCAGGTCTACGTCCTGGCGGAATTTTGATTTTGTCGGAGAAATTCGTCTTCGAAGATGAAGTGTCAAACGAGCTATTAATTGACCTTCACCACGACTTTAAACGTGCAAATGGTTATAGCGAACTAGAAATCAGCCAAAAGCGCAGCGCGATAGAAAACGTAATGCGCCCAGATTCAAAGAAAGAGCATAAAGAGCGTTTCGCTAAAATTGGCTTTTCTAGCTACGATGTTTGGTTCCAATGCTTTAACTTTGGCTCTATGTTCGCAATTAAATAAACCTTGCATACAAAGGCCCTGAATCACGCCACTTTAGGCTGTTATTTAATAATTTTAATACCATCAACTCAGCGATTAACTAACTATGTTTAACTTTGCAAACTTCTACCAATTGATTGCCCAAGACACACGTCTTCAACCTTGGCTCAATGTGCTACCACAACAGCTAACGGATTGGCAAAATGCAGAGCACGGTGACTTTGGTCGCTGGTTGAAAGCACTGAACAAGATCCCAGAAGGCTCACCGGATCAAATTGACATCAAGAATTCAGTGACCATCAGCAACGACACTCCTTTCCATGAAGGTGAGCTGAAGAAATTAGAGAACTTACTTCGCACATTCCACCCATGGCGCAAAGGGCCATACCACGTACACGGCATTCATATTGATACTGAGTGGCGCAGTGACTGGAAATGGGACCGTGTGCTTCCGCATATTTCTCCATTAAAGAACCGCAGCGTACTCGATGTTGGTTGTGGTAACGGCTACCACATGTGGCGCATGCTGGGTGAAGGTGCACGCTTAACCGTCGGTATCGATCCATCTCACCTGTTCCTAATTCAGTTCGAAGCAATTCGTAAACTAATGGGCGATGACCAACGTGCGCACCTACTGCCGTTGGGTATTGAACAACTACCTAAGTTAGAAGCGTTCGACACGGTATTCAGCATGGGCGTACTTTACCACCGTCGCTCTCCACTGGATCACTTGGTGCAGCTAAAAGATCAATTAATGTCTGGTGGTGAACTAGTATTGGAAACACTCGTGATTGAAGGTGATGAGAATGCAGTGTTGGTTCCAACTTCTCGTTACGCACAAATGCGTAATGTCTATTTCTTCCCTTCAGCAAAAGCGCTGAAAGTGTGGTTAGAGTCGGTAGGATTTGAAGATGTGCGCATCGTTGATGAAAACGTCACTTCAGTTGATGAACAACGTACCACAGATTGGATGACGCATAACTCTCTACCAGACTATCTAGATCCGAACAACCCAAGCAAGACTGTAGAAGGTTACCCTGCCCCTCGCCGCGCGGTTCTTGTCGCTCGCAAACCATAATTCGCTGAGATTCCTGACATTGTCTTAACTCATTTTACGAGTTAAGACATTACCCTCTTTCCTCGTACTGAGCGTGTTTGTTTTTCGAGTCCATTTGTTACATCAAAACATAAGCACGCTCTAAATAAGGATGCGCTTTTATGTCCTTGATTTTTAGCTTTTCATCACTATTCCTCAAACAATAAGTAATAGAGAAACATTCTTACTTGTGAGGCTTTATCGATATGAGCTAAACTCCTAAAAAATAAACAACTTAATCCAATCCCAAGGTTTTCAATGTTATTACGATTGACCCCGATTGTTGCCATCGCCTTACTATCTGGATGCTCACTAACCAAAGGCGAACAGTACCACCAAGAAACGTTAGCGGCTATTCAAACTTCAGAAGCGAATGTCAATAATCGCATTACTAACTTAGAGCTTCAGCTCAGCAACCAATCGGACTATATCGACAGCCTTGAAGAACAAGTCGATAAACTACAGGTTGAACTTCTGACATTTCGTGATGAAGCAATGGCAGAAGTGAAAAAGCCAAAAGAGCCGATTATTGTCCAATCTCCTGCTCCTGTGGAACCAACACCAACTCATGATATTGTCCTTGGCTCAATTGAAAAGGTCACTATCGACTCCATTAAGCAGACTTTTGATGCACGTGTCGACACCGGTGCCGCAACCTCATCTTTAAATGCAGTTGATATTGAAGAGTTCGAAAGAAACGGCAAAAACTGGGTTCGATTCCACCTGGCAGATACCAGTAAATCTGAAGAAGAAAAAAATACTTGGATCGAAGCGCCAGTCATTCGTTACGTAAAAATTCGCCAAGTTACCAGTGAAGAACTAGAACGTCGCGCTGTAGTCGAACTTTGGGTGCGCGTTGGAAAAATTCATGAAAAAGCGCAATTTACGTTGGCAGATCGCTCGCATATGAACCATCCTATTTTACTGGGTAGAGAATTTATGCGCGACATCGCACTTGTCGATGTAAGTCGTACCTATATCCAAACGGACGAAGATAAAAAATAATAAGGTAGATTATGACGTCAAAAATACCGTTTTACCTTTCAATCATCTTATTGGTGATTGCGGGCATTGCTTTGAGTGTTTTCAGACATGAAAACTACGGCGTGCCTTGGACACCAGGCGAAACTCGTCAGGTATGGGATGTAGAGGCACGTATTGAGTTCAATGCTAACGGCAATGAAGTCAAAGCTTCACTCGCAGCACCTCATACACAAAGTGGTTATACGCTTATCGGTGAATCCGCTTCCTCTTCTGGTTATGGCGTTTCCTACATTAATTCTGATTCTGGACGTCGTGCCGAGTGGTCAATTCGTCAGGCCAAAGGTCCTCAAACCATTTACTACAAAGCGCAGTTCTTAGTGGACCCTCAGGCTAAAGTTACGCCTCTACCACCAACTGAAGACATTACGCCACCAACGCTATCAGCTCCACAAGCCGCGGCGGCAAATGCCCTTGTAGAGCGTGCGATGAGTCGCTCTGCCGACAATGTGACCTTTACTCGTGAGCTCATCAAAGCGCTTAATGACCCAGACAGTCAAAACTCATCGCTACTACTGAATGACTTCAGCCGTACTGATGCATTGCACAATATTCTGCTAACGGCTGGCATCCAAAGCAAAACAGTTGGTGTGATTGAATTAGAAGATGGCCGTCGACGCCAAACCATTCAACCAATGGTTCAGGTTTGGTCAGGTAAAGATTGGGTGCTGTTCTCACCGAATTCCGAGCAGAAAGCTGTGAAACCAAACTTATTAGTTTGGGATGAGTCGAATGTATCCCTGCTTGATCTTGTTGGTGGTAAAAATAGCCAAGTTCATTTCTCAATGATCAAACAAGAAATGACTCCACAGCAAGCGACGAACAACAAGATAGAAGCTGATGGGCTGCTGAATATTTCAATTCATAGCTTGCCTCTTGAAGAACAAGCGATGTTTAAGACTATCATGCTAATCCCTATCGGTGCCCTTATCGTGGTGTTCTTGCGTGTGATTATCGGTCTAAAAACATCCGGTACTTTCATGCCAGTACTGATTGCTGTTGCGTTTGTTCAAACCCAGCTATTAACGGGTATTGTCGGTTTCTTACTGATCGTTGGCACAGGCTTGATTATTCGAAGTTACTTATCGAGGTTGAACTTACTGCTTGTAGCACGGATATCAGCGGTCATTATTACCGTTATTATGATCATTTCGGTGTTCACAGTAGTCGCATTTAAGATGGGCTTAACGGAAGGCTTAACAATTACGTTCTTCCCGATGATCATCTTGTCTTGGACAATTGAACGTATGTCTATCCTATGGGAAGAAGAAGGCGCGAAAGAAGTCGCTCTGCAAGGTGGGGGCTCACTGCTCACCGCAGTATTGGTTTACTTAGCGATGACGAACTCATACATTCAGCACCTAACCTTTAATTTCATTGGTCTACAGTTGATTGTTCTGGCCGGTATTCTATTGCTAGGTACTTACACAGGTTACCGTCTAACTGAGTTACGTCGTTTCAAACCACTAGCGGAGGACTAAACGATGTTCGAAAGTTTTACTTCGCCAGCTAAGCTTCGCCATAAAGGCATCATGGGAATGAACAAACGTAACCACAGTTATATCGGCCGTTACAATGATCGTTCTAAATACCCATTAGTTGATGACAAGCTCAAGACTAAAATCATTGCGCAGGCAGCAGGGGCGACAGTCCCTGCCCTAATCGGCGTTATTCATAACCAAGCAGAAGTAAAGACCATCCATAAGATGGTGCAAGATTGGCCTGGTTTTGTTATCAAGCCCGCTCAAGGTAGTGGTGGTAAGGGTATTTTAGTTATTACCTCGCATAAAGATGGGGTCTATACTAAACCTTCCGGCTCTACAATTGGTAAGGACGAAGTTGAACGTCATATCAGTAATGCGCTTGCTGGCCTTTTCTCTCTTGGTGGTAAAAACGACGTCGCAGTCGTTGAGAACCTGATTAAGTTTGATGATTGTTTTGATGGCTTCAGTTATGAAGGCGTGCCTGATGTTCGAATCATCGTATTTAAAGGCTACCCTGTTATGGCAATGATGCGCTGTTCTACGGCGGCGTCGGACGGTAAAGCAAACCTCCACCAAGGCGCTGTGGGCGTGGGCATTGATATCGCCACAGGTAAAGCAATCCGAGCGGTGCAATTCGACCATCCAGTCACCCACCATCCGGATACAGGCAAAGACCTTTCTACCCTCCAAGTCCCGCACTGGGAGCGCTTGCTTGAGCTTGCGTCTAGTGCGTGGGAGATGACAGGGTTGGGATACATGGGCACTGATATGGTGTTAGATAAAGAAGAAGGGCCTATGGTTTTAGAGCTCAACGCTCGTCCTGGCTTAGCAATCCAAATCGCTAATGGTGCAGGCTTGCTTCCTCGTTTGAAACACATAGAGAGCCTCGGCACACCTGCCGAGTATCCAAAGCCGATTGAACGTGTCGCCTACGCAGCGGAGCAGTTTGGGGTAAAACCACAGTTCTAATCGCCAATAACAATATCATTCGCCAGTAATTGTTCGGATTGCTGGCGTTTTTTGTTTCCGTTTCCAAAACCGTCTACCTACTCGTCTTATTAAACAAACCTATCTCACCTATAACTTGAATCAATGATCGAGCTAACAGAATCAACATAGATCGTTTCTTTTCTCCTTTAACTTTTGAGTATGATGAGGTCTCCCCTTACTCAACTTGAGAGGTTGAGAAATGCTAACAAAAGAAACAGATAACGATGAACCAGAGCTTGAAGAACAAGAGAGCTTAGACCAGCATTTACAACGCTTGTCTGAGCTTTCTGTCCAAGCACTTGAAGAGCTTGCTGAAATGATCGATATCAGAGACGATATTTCAGAGGAATAAAACTTAGCCTCCCCGCTAAGTTCTATTAATAAGCCGAGACTGTCGTCCTACAGTCTCGGCTTATTTTATACGCTTTGAAGCCTCCCTCTAACAAATACAAAAACGCCCGCAATAAATGCGGGCGTTTTGCTAGATTCGAAGTTTACGATTCAAACTCTTCAATCATCTCTTGCGCTTCGGTCTTAGGCTTATCCGTTTGACCAAAACCACGTAGACCAACTACGTGTACATGCTCATGGTCTTTAAACACCTTACGCACCAACTTGTAGGTAGTACCTTTCTCTGGGCTGATGTTTTCTGGTGCCGCGATAAGAAGCTGCATATCTAGACGGTCACACAATTCGAACAATGTCGCGATCGATTTCGCATCCAGACGCGCTGCTTCATCCAAGAAGAGCAAACGACAAGGCACAATGTCTTTGCTGCGCAGACGACGAGACTCTTCTTCCCAGCTTTGCACGACCATCAATAGAATTGACTGACCGGTACCGATCGCTTCACCTGTTGATAGCGCGCCAGACTCAGCCTGTAGCCAACCATCTGTACCACGGTTCACTTCTACACTTAGCTCTAGGTAGTTACGGTAATCCAGTAGCTCTTCACCCAAAACCTGAGGAGAACGTTGACCCATATCGATATGTGGGTTCACACGTTGGAACAGTTTCGCCATTGCTTCAGAGAAGGTAAAGCGAGTCGATTCGAACAGATCTTTATGCTGCTCTTGTTGTGTCGCTAGACCGTTCAGTAGCACTTCGTGACTTTCGCGAATTTTCACGTTTAGACGTACGCCCTTGACCTGACCGAACGAGATGTTCGACAAGCCTTGGTTCAGCATACGAATACGGTTTTGCTCACGCTGAATCGTCTTCTTGATGATGCTCGCTACCGACTCAGAGCTGATCGCTAGGCGGTTTTCACGTTGCGTTAGCTCTTCCGTTAGACGCGCCAGTTCCACTTCCATCTCTTCGATTGCTTCAACTGGGTCATCAGTACGGATGATATCCTGACGAATACGCTCACGAAGGTGTTGGTATACCGCAATGTAGAACAGAACTTTACGCTCTGGGCGAGCGTTGTCTTCAGACAAACGGAGTGCATCACGCAAGTCATCATTGTTTGCAACAGCAAGACGCAGCGCACCCAATGATTTATCCGACATGGAACGCAATTCATCTGCCGACATATACGCCAGTTCACGTTTGTGTAGACGACGCTCAACATCGTTTTCACGCGCTAAGCGAAGTACTGAACACCAACCCGCTTTCGCTGCAACGACAAATTTGCGCAGCTCTGCGTATTCTTTCTGCACTTTCTTCAGACGTTTCGCTAAGCCTTTCATCTCAAGCTCGGTCGACGTTATCGTGCGCTCGTATTCACTCTTACGACTACGTGAAGTATGTAAGCGTTCGTGCAGCTCGTCACGACGGCGCATTGCACGCTCTTCCGCACCTTCGTCGGCATTTACGCCATACTCTTGCAGCTCTTGTTTGAACTCTTGTACGGTTTCTTGCTTAGTTTGATGCGAACTCTTCAAAGACGCCAATACTTGGTTGTATTGGTTCATTTGTCCTTGTGCTTGCTTCAACTCTTCACGAGAACGAGTACGAGTCTGTTCAGCTTGAACCAGTTTAGCTTTTAGCTGCTCACTCAGTTCGCTGCTCTTGTTCAGTAGGTCTACTGAATCTGAGTAAGCGAAGTAGTGACGACGTTCAACCAGGTCCGAGAGTGCAAAGATTTGCTTCTTAAGATCTTGTAACTGTTCATCTGCCGCTTTGTATTCTGCTTCTAGTGCATCAAATTGCTCTGGGTCAGCATCAAGCGCAGACGCAATATTCTCTAGTTGCGCGACGGCTTTTGCATGATTATTTAAGAAGTTTTTCGCCTCTGCAAGCTGAGCGATTTTCTCTTCTAGCTCATCAAAACGCGCTTGCAATGATTCATCTTCAACAAGCACCATGTGTGATGCTAGCTTGTCCAGAGAAGACAGTGCTTGCTTACTAGTTTGAAGCTGAGAGCGTTGCTGCTGCTCTTTTGCATCCAGATCCGCCAGCACGCGAGCAATTTGGTTACGCTTATCACGAATGGTTGCCAGTGCTTGTTCTGGATCAGCGTCAAAAGCCACTTGAATGTGGTTAGACACAAATTGGTTAAATGCTTGGTACAAACGCTGCATTTTCTGAGAGTCAAACGCCGCTTTTGCGTGCTTCTCTACCACTTCTTCTCGTTCGTTACGCAGCAACTCTAGACGCTGCTCACGTGCTGCACGACCAAACAATGGGATCTCAGGCAAGCGAGAGTAACGCATTTGGCGATCGTTCATGCGAACACAAACCGCGCCCTCTAACTCTTCTGCATCGAACGAGCTGTCATCAAAGGCATCGATGTCACCTTCAATGATGTACAAGTCTTCTGGACAGTCGTCTAGCTCTACCAGTTTCTCTTCGATACCTGACAGGTCAGAAACAACGATAGCGTGACGAGCCGGACCGTACATCGCACTGAAGTAAGGCGCGTCATCAATCGTGATGTCATCGTAGATCTCAGACAGTAATACACCGCCTAAAGTATCAGCCAAACCTTTCAGGCGAGGGTCGTTTGAACCACCAGGAGAAGCAAGACGTTCAATCTCAGCGTCTAGCTGGCTACGGCGCTCAGCAAGCTTATCTTTAGCTAAGGACAGCGCCCTTTCTTGCTCAAGAACGACCTGCATGTGGTTCATTACCGCATGACGATCTTCAAGGTCTGTCCCGCTCTGCTCACGTAATTTCTCTAGTGCATCGTTCGCCGCAATCCAAGCTGGCGCTATCGCTTCAAGCTTACTGATTTCTGCCGTCGCGTTTTGCTCTAGACGGCGCTGTTCACCACGCTGATCACGAACTTCTTCTTGAGCTATCTCTAGTGATTCGATTTGCATCGCATGACGTTCACGTTCTTGTTCAAACGTAACTTCATCGGTTAGCTCGACGTGATATTGCTTTTTGTATTCAGCAACCAGTTCACGCGCTTGACGTTGCTGGTTAAGGCTGCGTTCGAGATCACGGTGTTGTGCTCGCCATTGCTGTTCGTTTTGTGCAATTTGCTGTGATTCTCGAGCTTTAGCGATTGCCGATTTTGCGTGCTCAGAGGCTTCTTTGCGCTCAACAGGGCCAACGATGCTCTGTACAAGCTTCAATGCAGTATCAAACTGCTCTGCCGCAGCTGATGACATATCGAGCTTATGTTTCACAGACAACAACGTATTGGTATTTTCTGACTCTTTGTTTTTAAGCTCCGCCACTAACGCTTGTGCGGATTCTGCCGTTAGGCTGTCATCGCCAAGTAGCTGCTTCGCTTTCTCCAGCGCTTGAACGGCTTGTTGGTATTGAAGCGCGCGAGTTTGCTGAACGTCAAGAGCTTGCTGGTAATCAGCAAGTTGCGTCTTAAGGCTGTCCACCTCTTCTTCTGCAACGGTCGCTTGCTCTTCAGCCATCATCACGCGTTCTTGCGCTTCTTCCACTACCATCATTTGTTCTTCAAGACGCTCGCTCAGCTCTTCAAGATCTTCTTGGTAGCGTTCTATCTTCTCTTGCTGACGCAGCGCGTTTTGCACCAGTTGCAAATGATCCGACGCCGCTTGGTAGTCTTGCTCTAAAGAAGATTCTGATTCGATCAGCAGTTCCAGCTCTTCTTGAACGCGGTTAAGCAGATTGTTTTGCTCAATCAAGGTCTCGCGAGAACCAAATAACTCTGAACGCAAAGACAGTGTTTGTTCTAGTTTTTTACGACGCTCGTTGGCATGGCGCATATAGTCCGCTGCCACATAATTGGTCGACTCTGTAATCAAGTGTTTGAACAAGTCACGGTCTGCTTGCGTAGTTTTGATCGCTTCTAGCGTCATGCGGTTTTCACGCAGCGCCGATTCCATATCTTGGAATGCTTTCTTCACGCCGCCGTTTTGTGGCAGAAGGTAGTCACGTAGCGAGCGCGTAATCGCACTTGAAATACCACCGTAAAGCGATGCTTCGATCAGACGGTAGAATTTAGAGCGGTCACCAGAGTTGCGCAGTTTCTTCGGAATTACACCGAATTCAAACATTTGTGCGTGGTAATCCACGATAGAAGAGAACGCTTTGAATTGAACACCTTCAAATTCCGCGATCGATTCTTTTACTTCGTTGATTTGACGTACACGAGCTTGAGTCGCAGATACGCTTTCAACCAAGATATCCGTTGGTTTCACATGGCTAGGAAGACCTTGGATAACAAACGGTTTGATGTCTACTTTCTTATCACGACCCGCAACTTGCTGCAGTTTTACTGCAAACAATAGGCGTTGGTTACGTGAGTTCACCACGTCTAGCGCCGCATAACATGCGCCCGGCTGTAGCTTACCGTACAAACCTTTGTCGCGAGACGATTGGCTGCTGCCTGCTTCTGTCGTGTTACGGAAGTGCAGTAGCGTTTGGTCAGGAATCAATGCGGTGATGAACGCCGCCATTGTGGTTGATTTACCTGCACCGTTACCACCTGATAGCGTGGTGACCAGACCATCGATGTCAAACGTACGGGCAAAGAAGCCGTTCCAGTTGACCATGGTCAGCGATTGGTATTTACCGCGTTCAATCATGCTCATGCTTCACCCTCTTCTGTTGTTTCTTCTTGGGCTTGGTCGTCTTGATCTTCTTCAGACAATAGGCTGCCTTGGCTTGGCTCTTTGGTGTGCACTACCGCTTCACCATCACGGATCAGACGCAATTGCGCTTCACGCATATCATCGCCAATACGTACATCGGCACCAAAGCGGAATACCGCTTCACTGATGCTGAATTTACCGGTTTCACCGATGTTGATGATCATGCCTAGACGACGCAGACGACGAAGTGACGTACGTACTTTTTCAAACAGCTTTTCTTTATCAAGGTCAGAACCAGTCGCACGGTTCGTCACTAGCTTCATCAGCTTATTTTCATCTGCTAGAGCAAGCAGTTCGTCGTACAGTTCTTGGTTAGTGAAGATGCCTTCGTGCGCAAGACGCTCTGGGCTTAGGTAAAGGAAACACAGTACCTTACCCACCAGCATATCCAGTTCAGAAAGAACACTACGGCCAATCAGAGACGTTGAACGTGGACGAAGGTAGAAGAAACCTTCTGGCGCTTTCACCAATTCGGTGTTGTAGCGTTGGTAGAAAGAAGAAAGCTCAAGTTCGAAGTCCGATAACAACGCGTGGTTATCCAGATCTTCACTTGAGATATGACGCCCTGCTCGTAGCATGCTGTCTAGCGCTGGGAACAGAGGGTTAGAAATTGCTTTTGCCAGTTTATCTGACATGTATTCATTAGTATCGGTCGATGACATTCGCTTGTACCTTTGCCCCAAATTCGTTGATTGCTTTCCAGTCCGGTTGAATCGCTTGGTAATCCGATTCTGAATACCCCAGACGTACGGCTTGATCAACGATAATGCGAGCTAAATCAAAATGATGAGTGTAAGGATGCTGTGCAAGGTAATCTCGCAATACCACACTCAAGTCGATTGGCGTGCCTTGATCTTTATGCGCTTTTAGCATGTCACCAATTCGTTCAGACAACTCATCATTGACTTGTTGAAACTCTTCGTATTCTACTTCCATCGGAACTTGACCCGTTACCTCGTCATCACGCAGGACTAGGGCCTCATCACGAAGGTCAGAAAGCCTTTCCGCATCTGCATAAGTCAGATACCAAGGCGCATCGAAGTAATCTTTGACGGATTGACGTAGACGCGAGCTAAACGCACGGTTCTTATCCATATCAA
This sequence comes from Vibrio sp. J2-4, assembly GCF_021728155.1. Lineage (NCBI taxonomy): Bacteria > Pseudomonadati > Pseudomonadota > Gammaproteobacteria > Vibrionales > Vibrionaceae > Vibrio > Vibrio sp. J2-4. The sequence continues at coordinate 533,380 of NZ_JAKKCN010000001.1, read as the reverse complement.
TTGCAGTACGGATGAACTTGTGCACATGTCGGTCGTAACCAATCCAAAGGTCGATCGCTTGCTGGCCCCAGCTTGTGATTCGATCCAGCTTCATTTGCAGACCAAACAACGCTTCTTCGATGAACTCCAGCTCAGGATCGCCGTAAACAATTTCTTGAATATCTAGGATCTGAGTTTGCAGTTCATCACTGGCGGCTTGCAGCGTATCTTGAAGTTCACGCAACGTGCTTGATGTTTCTGATAGGAGCGCTTCACAGTTGTTGATCGCTTCGCGCCAGTCTTTATTTAGCAGGTCGGCAATTTGTTGTTTTACAGATTGCTGCTGCTCATCCATCACACGCTGGTTAAGATCGATTTGATCGAAGATTTCGCCTACAGAATATTTTAAAACTCCGTATACGTTTTTCTTCCAGTGGCCCGGTGTGCCACCTTTTTGTGCTGCCTCAATCGCTTTCGCCATTTCATCTGCCACCATAGACAGTTGAATAGAAAGGCGCAGTTTCGAGAACTCACGATGACGCACATAGTAATCGGTAATTCCTATCGCTAAAGGCGACAAGCGGTAAATGCTCGCTCCGTCGGTAATCTCACTGACAAAACGGCTAATAAGGCGCTGCTTGACCATCTCGTTGATGGCGTTGTTCGCACGAAAAGCGGAGGCTTCGCCAGTCTCATCAAATAATCGAGTGACGATGGCAAACGCATCATGCAATTCACCTTCACCCAATTCTTCATCGAACCTTTCATTACTCAGTACGGCAATGGCTATCAAGAATGCCAATCGCTCTGTGGTCAGGTTCAACGAGAAATCGTGCTGCTTAACCCAGCCAACCAACTCATCGATTGGTTGCTCTGCAGCATTGAGAGTCATCTCACTCATTGTTATTCCTGTTTATCGTTCTTTTTAGCCCACACATGAATGTAGCGGCCTAATGAGAGGTATGGCTCTTGTCGACAAAGTTGTTTTTCTAGCGCCAACACATCTTCAAACTCGTAATCGCCCATGTATTGCATATTACCTATGTAATCACTAAATGAGCGGATACCAGATTTGCCACAAATACTAAAGCCTGAATCTTCTATCCATTGGTAGACTTCTTCAGGTTTTAAGCCTTTTTGCGGCTGTAGTTTAAATCTTTTTCGGTGAGGCATGCCGTCTAATATATGAGGAATGTTGCCACAAACCACGTTTTTATAGACTAAACCATGGTGGTTATAGAACATCACTGATGCGATGCCTCCCGGTTTTACTTGTTCTAGTACCGTTTCAAGTGCGGCCTTAGGATCGACCAACCACTCCATGACGGCGTGAAACATAACAAGATCCACCTGTTCATCCATATGCTCACCAATGGATTGGACAGGCGAATGAATCAGGCGATACTGCTCAAGCAAACCGTTTTTTTCAATATCCTGCTTAGCCAACTGCAGCATTTCCGAAGATAGATCACATAAAGCGATTCGATGTCCGAGCTTAGCAAGCTTTTGCGACATTTGTGCCAAACCACCACCAGCATCCAACACCTCTAGGGGTTGCTGGTCAGCATCTAATTCACTTAGAATCTGTAGAAAATCTTCCCACACAATGATTTGGCGGATCTCCCCTTTGTCGGAGCCGTAAATATTTTTTGCAAATTTGTGGGCGATATCGTCGAAATTGCGGTCTTCTGTCACTTCTGCTGAGTTATCATAACGGATTGTGCCGCTATTCTGGCACAAGGAAAGCAGGAATAAAGAGGGGTACCCTCATTTTTATTATCAATTGATGTTTTTTCGGACTATTTATGTATGTTTGAGCTGAAAAAAGTAGTGTCAGCCTTGCTTATGCCACTTCCGGCATTGCTGCTGATAGGCTTGTTGGGTCTTGCTCTCATTAGTTTTACCACAAAACGTAAAACTGGCTGCTTCGTTGTTCTATTCTCTTTTGTTGGCATTTTTCTTGTTGCCTTCCAACCTGTTTCAACCAAGCTTCTTATGCCATTAGAGCGAGAGCATAAAGCCTTTTTGCCAGTTTCTGGCACCATCGACTACGTGATGGTTTTAGGGAATGGTCATGTTATCGATGACGAAATTCCACCCACCTCGCAGTTAAGCCGTGCAGCATTAATGCGCTTAACTGAAGGCATTCGTATTTTAAGAATGTATCCAGGTGCTAAATTAATTTTGTCTGGCTATGCTGGCGGTTCTGAAATTAGCCATGCGAGAATGATGGCGAACGTTGCCCTTGCGTTGGGAGTCGCGAAATCCGATATCATTTTATTAGAAGATGCGAAAGATACGTGGGAAGAGGCGCGTCAAGCGGCTGCATTCGTTCAACAAAAGGAGATTGTGTTAGTCACTTCTGCGAGCCACATGAGCCGTGCATTGTATGAGTTCAACGCAGCAGGCATTAAACCAATCCCAGCCCCGACCAACTTCTTAGCTATTAGCGAAATCAGTCAACCTTGGGATAAATACTCACCTAAAGCGCGTTACTTAGAACAAACGGAGCTTTATTGGCATGAGTACTTGGGCAGCATTTGGCAAAGATTGCGTGATACTGTCGGCCAAACACCAATGGTTGAAGCAAAGTAGTACTATCTTGAAACCACAAAAAGGAGAGCCGAAGCTCTCCTTTTTCTTTTTAAGACTTAGGTTTGTTCAGTTTAATCACCAGCAAACATATAGCCTTCGCCGTGCACCGTCACAAAAATTTGCGGGTTCTTTGGATCAAACTCCATTTTTGCGCGCATACGTCGAATAAGAACATCAATAGTACGATCATTGGGAGCATCAACTCGGTGGCTGATCATATTCAAAATACGCTCGCGACTTAACACCTGGTTAGGGTAAGACGATAACGCCACCAAAAGTTCGTATTCTGCTTTGGTCAATTTTACGGGTTCGCCGTTACGGCTCAGCGCACGACGTTGAATGTCGAATGTCCACTCTCCAAAACGTACAATATGTTCTTCACTGGTTTCGTTCGCTTTCGCGCTACCGCTACGCGCTGCTGAAATACGCCACAGCAAGTTTTTAACGCGAACCAACAATTCCCTCAGTTCAAAAGGTTTTGTCACATAATCGTCAGCGCCCATTTCTAGGCCTACGATTTTATCAATGCTATCCGTGCGTCCTGTTACTAATATGATACCAATATCCGATTGGCTACGTAATTCACGAGTAAGCATCAGGCCGTCTTCACCCGGCAGGTTGATATCCAGCATGATCAGGTCTACATCGCCCGCTTGCAGGACCTCACGCATTTCTGCGCCACTCTCTGCTTCGCTGACTTGGTAACCCTCATTTTGGAAATATCCCGCAAGCTTACTACGAGTTACAACATCATCTTCTACGACTAATACGTGATAGCTCATTTACACCACTTTTCTGTCTTCTTATTATCCAAGACGTATTCTATTCATAACTAGTAACATTTCTAGTCATAGATACATTAAAAAGCAAGATTTAGCGTTTTTATTGATTCAAAACAAGCTTACCCATCGCTATTAATAAACGTTAATTTTTGACCATAAAACATAATAATTATAGTTACTGCTATTCATTTTAATTGATTACACTTAGGGGATATCCCTAATTGACTTTGTGATGCACAACTTGAAGCATCATTCAGGAGCCCAAAATGCAAGAAGTGAAAGCTTTTAATGAAAAACGCGCTGAAATTTACTGGTGGTTTTCGAGCTTGTTCGCAAAAGAGCTAACAGAGAAAGAGCTGGAAGCCTACCACAGTGTTGAAATTCGCAGTTTTCTAGCAGGTTTAGGTGAAAATGAGTCACTGAAACCAGCCGTTGATAGCCTCGTTGATGCGCTAAACCGATTGCAAGATCGTGAAGACGCTCAATTGGAGCTTGCTGCTGACTTTTGTGAACTGTTTTTGAAGACAGAAAAATACGGCGCTCTTCCTTACGCATCGATGTACATCGGTGAATCAGGTTTGCTGAATGACAAGCCAGCCGAGGAAATGGAAAAGTTGATGGCAGAATTTGGCGTTCAAGTAGATGAAAATCTAAAAGAGCCTGCTGACCACTTAGCCGTTGAACTCGACTTTCTCGGCAACATGATTATCCGCTCAAACGAACTTGAGCAAGAAAAACACATGGAAGAAGCCTTCGTTAAACAAAACGACTTTATCCAGCAACAGTTGATGTCTTGGCTACCTCAGTTTGCAGACAAATGTAAACAATTCGACGAATTTGGGTTCTACTCGAGCGTCGCGAAACTATTAGTTGCATTTTGTAAACTAGACAGCGCTTACCTTCTTGGGGAATAATTGCCGCCTATTTTTTAAGGAGCCCGCCTATCGGGCTTCCTGTATACCTGAAATAACTGAATGTAAGTAAGTTGGGTATATTATTCGTTTGCCTTAACTTAGCTCAAAGACGCTTGGTTATTTAGCAGTCAAAATGTGACTTCAAATACACAAATCTCTTGCTGAAAACATTGCTAGCCAGTCCACATAGGGCTAAAATGTGAGCGCAAACGATTAAATATGATTTATATGTAAACCGCTGAAATATAGCGGTTTTTGTGTTTTTTAACAGGTTGATGGCAATTTCTCATCAGATAGAAAAAAGATAAAATTCATCGACCGATGCTGCTACGTACCCTTTTGTCGTACTTGGACCAACCGCTGCCGAAACACTTAGCGCCAACCTTAGATTGCTGGGTGTAAAACCATTAGAGCATCAGGTACATCCAACACGACATATTTCAGTAGCTCGATACAGGACACCATTTATGGCCACTATAAAAGACGTTGCTCGCTTAGCCGGCGTTTCCACTACGACAGTTTCGCACGTTATCAATAAAACGCGTTTCGTTGCAGAAGCAACGCAAGAAAAAGTAATGAAAGCCGTGGACGAGTTGAATTACGCGCCAAGTGCGGTTGCACGCAGCCTAAAGTGCAACTCAACTCGTACGATTGGCATGTTAGTAACGCAGTCAACCAACCTATTCTTCTCAGAAGTGATTGACGGGGTTGAGAGCTACTGTTACCGCCAAGGCTACACTCTGATTCTGTGTAATACGGGTGGGATTTACGAAAAACAACGCGATTACATCCGTATGCTGGCTGAAAAACGTGTTGATGGCATCCTAGTGATGTGTTCTGACTTAACCGAAGAGCTTAAAGAGATGCTTGACCGTCATGCCGACATTCCTAAAGTGGTCATGGATTGGGGTCCAGAAAGCTCACAAGCGGACAAGATCATGGATAACTCAGAAGAAGGTGGCTACATCGCAACCAAACATCTGATCGACAATGGCCATACTGATATTGCTTGTCTAAGCGGTCATTTTGAAAAACTTGCTTGCCAAGAGCGCATTGCAGGTTTCCGTCGCGCGATGAGCGAAGCAAACCTAACTGTAAATGAGGACTGGATCCTTGAAGGTAACTTTGAATGTGATACGGCCGTATTAGTCGCAGATAAAATTACAGCAATGGACAAACGTCCGACAGCGGTATTCTGTTTTAACGACACAATGGCTCTGGGCCTAATGAGCCGCCTACAACAAAACGGTATCAAAGTTCCTGATGATATTTCAGTGATCGGCTACGACAACATCGAGCTTGCGGAATACTTCTCTCCACCGTTAACAACTATCCACCAACCTAAACGTCGTGTGGGTAAAAATGCGTTCGAGATCCTACTTGAGCGAATCAAAGATAAAGAACACGAAAAGCGAATTTTCGAAATGCAACCTGAGCTTGTAATTCGAAACACCGTGAAGAAAATGAACTAAAATTCGCCAAATATAACGATGTCAAATAAGCGCTCTAAAAGGGCGCTTATTTTTTATCTCTAAATAACTTTTCCCTGACTTAGGTTTGTTAGACAAAAAATCTCGAATCTCTAAGTCTCTGTTTTATATGTAGGTAAATCACACTCCCTCACAACCTCGAGATCATCCCGCCTTATTCTCAAATATGCACAAACATGCGCTTACCGACACTTTTTATTGAACCAAAATCACACTTTTGCGGGTAAAACGTGATGTTAATTCAATATACGAAGTATGCTCACTCTGTCACGCACAGGGCAAACCATTCGAAAGGGTGGGACGCAAAGCCTCCGGCCTGAACCATAGTACTATATGGAAGGTAGCGGGGTTACCGATGGCAAGTGTGCAAGCGATGACTTTACCCTGTAATGACATTGCTTTTGCGCATGTTTGCTACTCTCTCGGACCTGACTTTTGGTGGCGTAATATTAATTACACCGAGATAACAAAACATGGATAAACCGATACTCAAAGACTCTATGAAGCTATTTGAGGCACTTGGTAATATCAAGTCGCGCTCAATGTTTGGTGGCTTCGGACTATTCGCTGATGAAACAATGTTTGCACTAGTTGTAAATAATCAGCTTCATATAAGAGCAGACCAACAAACTTCATCTGACTTCGAGAAACAAGGGCTAAAGCCTTACGTTTATAAAAAACGTGGCTTCCCAGTCGTTACTAAGTACTACGCAATTTCCAACGATTTATGGGAGTCTAGCGAACGCTTAATCGAAGTAGCTAACCAATCGTTGAAAAAGGCAAAGCTTGAAAAAGAACAGCAAGCAACTACAAAGCCTAATCGCTTAAAAGATTTGCCTAACTTACGACTGGCGACTGAACGCATGCTGAAAAAAGCAGGCATTGAGTCAGTAGAAAAACTGGAAGAGGAAGGTGCACTTAACGCTTATAAAGCGATAAGAGATACGCACTCTGCAACCGTCAACATTGAACTGTTATGGGCACTAGAAGGGGCTATTAACGGTACTCATTGGAGCGTTGTACCTCAAGCTCGCCGAGATGAGTTGATGAATGGCCTCCAATAAAAGTCGGCCTTAAAAACTATCTTGTAAAACCGCAGTCTAATCTGCGGTTTTTTTGTGAAATTTTTTCGACTTTCCTTCTGTCTTATTACATATATCCCAAATTGGAATCATAAATATGAATAAGAAACTGATATTAGGCCTAATCCTGGTCGCGATCATTATCTTTTTAGGCGTTAACTTTAGTCAGTATTTAACGTTGGAAAATGCAAAAGCCCAACAAGAAGCGCTGACCACATACATCGATCAGAACTTTGTTTTTTCGGCAGCTATTTACTTTTTTGCCTACATTGCAATTACCGCTTTTTCTATTCCTGGGGCTGCTGTGGTTACATTACTTGGTGCGGCTCTATTTGGTTTTTGGACGAGCTTATTACTGGTTTCTTTCGCCAGTACTATGGGTGCAACGCTAGCATTTTTAAGCAGCCGATATTTGCTGCGTGACTGGGTACAAAACAAGTTTGGTAATAAGTTAATCGCAATTAACCAAGGTGTCGAAAAAGACGGTGCATTTTATCTATTTTCCTTGCGTCTCATTCCGGTATTCCCTTTCTTTCTTATCAACTTGTTGATGGGCTTAACGCCAATGTCTGTAGGTCGATTTTACCTTACTAGCCAAGTAGGTATGTTGCCAGGCACTGCAGTTTACTTAAACGCCGGTACTCAGTTAGCAACAATTGAAAGCCTGTCAGGCATTATTTCACCTGCGGTATTGGCCTCTTTTGCATTACTGGGGCTGTTTCCAATCATCACTAAATGGGTTATGAATAAAGTAAGGCCGACACCGAGTCAGCAAAACTCATAATTCGTAAGTGGACGTGTTTGATGAAAATATTTATCGCTAAAAACCCAGCAGAAGCGCATATCGTGTGCGAATTATTGAAAACCGAGCAAGTCTATTGTGAAGTCCGCGGAGAAGGTATTTTCGGTTTAAAAGGAGAGCTGCCGTTTAGTGATGATACCGATCCTTATGTCTGGCTTTTTGACGCCAAACAACGAGTAAAAGCAGAAGGAATAGTACAAGCCTACCGCAAACAATCCGATGGAAATGAGTATCAAGATTGGCAGTGCCCGAAGTGCCATGAGGTAAACGAGGGGCAGTTTGGTGCTTGTTGGCAATGTGGACATCAAATAGGGGAGCCTTAATAACTCCCCTACTCCTACTCAATCGATTTATTCAGCGCTAAGCAGAAACCGTTTGCTGCTTAATAAATTCGATGGAATGTTGGTTGAAATCTTCAGGCCGCTCAACATTACAGACATGACCACAGTTGGGGATCTCTCGTAAAACACTAAGCTTATGCGCCGCAACCATTTCTTTAACAGGCTTAATAAACATGTAATCTCTGTCGCCCATTAAATAGAGTGTGGGAATGGGTAACTCTCGATCTTTAAAATACTTCATTAAAGGATTTACATCAGCAGCAAGAATAAACCAACGTTTAAATTCTTTTTGGCAAAGCTTCTTGGCCTCACGAATAAAAAGATGGCGAGACTCTCGCTGGCTTCTCTGTGGCATAACAATGTACGCAAAAAGTTTGTAGAGCCACATGTACGGCAGAATGTGCTTACAAAAATTACCTAATTTAACCAATATTTGAGAACGAGTATTGAGCCTTGTGACAGCACCACCGAGTACCATTGAACGCACGCGCTCTGCTGATAATTCAGCAAGGTTTCGAACAATAATGGTACCAAGTGACATACCGACAAAATGAGCGGATTGGATCTTTAAATGGTCCAATACTTTCAAAATATCTTGGGTAACTTCCGTAAAGGTATAACGGCTGGCAATGAGCTCTTTAAGTAACTGATTTGACTTTCCATGACCTCTTAAATCGATCAGCAATAAGTTAAAATGTTGCTTGTAAGCTTTGATTTGCTTGAACCAGATAGAAGAGCTACCGCCAGCACCATGCACAAATACAACCCACTCATGACTAGTAGGGTGCAAATAGGTTTTATGAAAAAGTAGCGGCTGGGTCATATTCAAGTATCAAAAAGGTCGTGCTATTGAGTAAAAAGCCATCCTACCACACTCCCCTTACTCAAGATAATAAAGGCACCTCATTCGGTGCCTTTCGTTACAATTTTAAGTCAATTTAACGCCGAATTGTAAAGTTGCAAATAAGCTTCTGCGGCCTTTTGCCAACAAAAATCTTGTTGCATCGCGTGCAACTGTACTTTATTCACTTCAGGTTCGTTTTGAGCATAGAGCAATAGTGCCCTTAGCATCGTTAACAACAATGCCTGCGGTGTCGGTTCGAAAAAAACAAACCCCGTCGCTTCAGAAGAGTTCACATCATAATCGTTGACGCTGTCTTTTAGACCACCGACACCACGTACTATCGGCAATGTACCGTAAGCCATACTATAGATTTGATTCAAACCACACGGCTCAAACTCAGAAGGCATCAGAAAGAAATCAGAACCCGCTTCAACGATATGCGCAAGTTCATTATCATAAGCTTCTACGAAGACAAATTTACTAGAAAACTGTGCAGCAACCTCTTCTAGCTGAGCGGCTAGTACAGGGTCTCCGGTCCCAACGACAACTAGTTGAACATCGTGCTTCAAAAAATCGGCCAAAGCAGGCAACAAGTAATGCACACCTTTTTGCTGGGTCAACCGACAAACCATACCGAACATGGCTACATCTTTTTCAGGCAAATTTAGCCGCAGTTGTAATGCTTGTTTACACGCTTTCTTGCCTTGCGTCATACTTTGTTGGTCAGCGCAGTAATTAACTGGCAAGTAAGTATCCGTTTCCGGGTTCCAAGCACTGTAATCACAACCGTTCAAAATACCAACTAAGTCCTGCGCGCGTTGCTGAAACTCCCAAGCCATTCCATGACTGCCAAGCTCTGTTTTGAGTTCCTCTGCGTACGTAGGGCTGACCGCGTTTATCTTATCGGCATTCATTACACCAGCTTTGAGCATAGTAATATGCGTTGCACTCACCGCAGCATCGGGAACGTTTCGACAATGAAACTCTGGCAAGCACTGCACGTCTTCATAACTAAATACGCCTTTAAAGACCGCATTGTGAATTGAAATGACGCTTTTAGTATGAGCAAAAAACGGATCATTGCTATACCTGTGCTTGAGCAAAAATGGAACAAGACCAGTGTGCCAATCGTTCGCGTGTATGATATCCGGCTGAAAAGCAAGCTTCGGCAACATGTCTAAACATGCCGCACTAAAAAACGCAAAGCGCTCACCGTTATCGGTATACGCTTGGTTGTTCTCCGCATACATCGATGGTCGATTGAAATACGGCTGACAATCAATCAGATAAACAGGATTTTGACCTAGCATGAGCCGCAGAACTCGATACTCCGTATGCGGCCATGATGTTAGTTCTGTTTCTAATACAACTTCTGCGTCAGCGAGTTTATCAATACTGCTGTACGCGGGGATGGTAATTCTTACGTCTTGCTGTAGGTTTTGAAGGGCTTCCGGTAGTGCCTTGGCAACATCTGCCAAGCCACCACTTTTAATGAGACCTTCGACCTCAGAAGCTACAAACAGAATAGATAAGTTGTTAGTAGCCAACTCGAGCTCCTTTCGGAATAACAACAATGCCCTCCTCAGACACGTGGAAGTGTTTTTTATCTTCTTGAAGATTCACACCAATCTGAGTACCAGGAGCAATATCGGCATCCTTATCGACAATCACACGACGTAAAACACAGCCTTCGCCAATTTTCACGTCACCAAGAAGGATACATTCGCTGATATCGCAAGCAGATGCAATATTACTGCGGAACCCAAGCACCGACTTTTCTATTCTTGAGCCTCTGACGTAACTGCCATTACATACCAAACTGTCGATGATCTGAACACGGCCATTATCAGAGTCTGTAAATGTCGCTGGCGGCAATGGAGGATAATAAGTATGCAGCGGCCATTTACGGTTATATAGTGAAAACGGTGCGTCTTTTTCTAGCAGATCCATGTGCGCTTCCCAGTACGCATCAATGGTTCCCACGTCACGCCAGTACACCTCTTCTCTTTCACCGCTGATTTTGTTAGTACTGAAGTCATACACGAACACGTCACCTCGAGGGAACATCTTAGGAATAATATCCTTCCCAAAATCATGTGATGAAGCTTCATTATCCGCATCTTCAACCAACTCAGAGAATAACACCTGAGCCTCAAAAACGTAGTTACCCATTGAAACTAAAGCGTAATCAGGATCGCCAGGAATTGACTTCGGGTTTGCTGGTTTCTCTTCAAAGCCTATCATGCGACCTTCACTGTCCACTTCGATAACCCCAAATTGCGACGCCTCTTTTAGTGGCATACGCAATGCAGATACCGTCAGAGAAGCCTGCTTTTCTGAATGGAAGTTCAGCATTTGTTTGATATCCATCTTATAGATATGGTCAGAGCCAAAAATACAAACTTGCTCTGGTTCCTCTAATTCCATAAAACGGAGATTTTGATAGATCGCGTCTGCCGTTCCTTCGTACCAACGCTTACCAGTGCGCATTTGAGCAGGAATAGGATCGATAAAGCGGTCAGTGATGCCATTAATGTTCCAGCCCTTTTTTAAATGATGGAACAAAGATTGAGATTTAAATTGGGTGAGGACGTAAATGCGCATTAAATCCGCATTTACAAAATTGTTTAGAGCAAAATCGATCAATCGATAGCTACCACCAAACGGTACCGAAGGTTTACTACGAGATTCTGTTAAAGGTCTCAAACGAGAGCCTTCACCGCCAGCAAGAATCATTCCCAAAACACCAGCCATTTGTTGTTCTCCATATCGTTATAGCTTGGATTTGGTACTCGCTTGAATGAGTCATACTCGGGGAGTCAAGCGAATACATTTAGTAACCGTATCAGGAGTTTCTTTGAACTCTTACAACACGATAAAAAAGCTACGGCACTTCCAGTATGCAACGTCCACTCTTTTCTTATTTTTCGACGCAAAATGCACACAGTTGCACTAATTTTTGTAATAAATTATCTAAGCAGGTTCTAAATTACAATTTTTAATACGCCATTCTGTGTTCCATACAGTTCTTGCTTACTCAAGACGATATCTAGATCACACATGCAAAAGCAAACGATTACATTATGAAAACAATTTACGAACGGATTCACTACACCACCGACTTTTTGAGCTTAATATATAACAAATATATGAACGCAAAATGAAAGTTACGACGAATGTTTTTTACATAAAAAATACGTTCGCTACCAATAAATCGTGACTCTGGTGTTTTCTAGCGACAATGGTGCTTGTTAAAGTGAGGAAAGGTCGATTAAAGGAAGAATGCGCAGGAGAAAACTGTCGGCCCCTACGCAAAAAAGGCAGCGATATCGCTGCCTTTTTACATTACCTTAATGGTGCATTTTTATGCTTTCGCTTTTTTACGCTTATCTGTGACTTCCCACTTACCTTCAACAAAGAGCGCTGTCCAACCAGATGGTTTGCCGTTCTCTTCCGAACGAACGTAGTTCTCTTTTGTTTTGCGACTAAAGCGTACAACTGCAGGACGACCATCAGGATCTTCTTGCGGTGCGGTCGCTAGGTATTTGAACTTCTCAGGTAAACGCTCTTCAAAACGTGCCAGTTCAGCAACCAAAGGAGCACGTGTCTCGCGCGATTTAGGGAAGTTGCTTGCCGCCATAAATAGACCTGAAGCACCATCACGAAGTACGAAATACGCATCTGAGTTTTCACATGGTAACTCGGGGAAATGAACAGGATCTTCTTTCGGTGGCGCGACTTCGCCATTCTTCAGAATCTTACGAGTGTTCTTACACGTTTCACTCGTACAGTCCATGTATTTACCAAAGCGACCGTTCTTAAGCACCATATCTGAGCCACATTTGTCACATTCAACAACTGGACCATCATAGCCTTTGACTTTGAACTCGCCGTATTCAACAAGGTAGCCCTCACAGTTCGGGTTATTACCACAAACATGCATCTTACGCTTGTCATCAATCAGGTATGCGTCCATCGCCGTTTCACAGATCGGACAACGCTTTTTAGCACGAAGCGCGGCCGTTTCAACGTCTTCTTCTAGAACGTTAATAATACCCTCTTCGTCACCCAAGTTGATGGTTGTCTTACAACGCTCTTTTGGTGGTAACGCGTAACCAGAACAGCCTAAGAACACACCTGTCGAAGCAGTACGGATACCCATTGGACGGCTACACGTCGGACACTCGATATCCGTCATGACGATGTGGTTTAACTTCATACCGCCTTCTGACTCATCCAGCTCCGCTTTTTCAAGATCGCCAGTAAAATCAGCAAAGAAGTTGTCTAACACAGCTTTCCAGTTCACTTCACCTTCAGCGATTTGGTCCAATTTCTGTTCCATACGCGCAGTAAAGTCGTAGTTCATCAAATCGTTAAAGCTGTCATCAAGGCGGTCAGTAACAATTTCACCCATTTTTTCAGCGTAGAAACGGCGCTGATCAACTTTCACGTAACCACGATCTTGAATCGTAGAAATGATCGATGCGTAAGTCGACGGACGACCAATACCTCGTTTCTCCAGCTCTTTAACCAGTGCTGCTTCAGTGTAGCGCGCAGGTGGCTTTGTAAAGTGCTGTTTAGGGTCAAGTGACTCTAAACTTAGCTTATCGCCAAGTTGTACCGCAGGAAGGATTGTATCCTCGTTTTTGCCCATTGGACGTTGTACACGAGTCCAGCCGTCAAATTTAAGGATACGGCCTTTCGCTTTAAGCGTGTATTCTGCTGCTTTTACGCTGATGGTTGTTGAATCGTATTCTGCTGGCGTCATTTGACACGCGACAAACTGATTCCAAATCAAAGCGTAAAGTTTGTGCGCATCAGCATCGACACCTTGCAGGTCTTCCGCTTTAACACCCACATTTGAAGGACGGATCGCTTCGTGCGCTTCCTGTGCCCCTTCTTTACTGCCATACGTCAGCGGTTTCGCTGGTAAGTACTTATCACCAAATTCAGAACCAATAAAGTCACGTACAGCGTCCACAGCCTCGGCACTTAGGTTAGTCGAGTCCGTACGCATATAAGTGATGTAACCGGCCTCATAGAGGCGCTGAGCTAGCATCATAGTCTTTTTCACGCCGTAGCCCAGACGTGTACTCGCTGCCTGTTGAAGCGTAGAGGTGATGTAAGGTGCTGAAGGCTTGCTCTTCGTCGGGCGATCTTCACGCTTACATACTTCGTAACTTGCATTCTCAAGAACAGACATCGCTGCTTTGGTTTCTGCCTCATTAACTGGCTTAAACGCAGAACCATCTTTCTGAGCAACAAGTAGTTTAAAGTCCGCTTTGTCTTTCGTTTTCGTATTCGCATGAATATCCCAGAATTCTTCTGGTACAAACGCGTTAATCTCACGCTCACGCTCAACTAATAGTTTCACCGCAACAGACTGCACGCGACCAGCAGATAAACCACGAGCCACTTTTTTCCAAAGTAGAGGTGAAACCATAAAACCAACGACACGGTCCATGAAGCGACGTGCTTGTTGGGCATTTACACCATCCATGTTCAGCTCACCAGGTGTCTGGAAAGCTTGTTGGATCGCGTTTTTCGTAATTTCGTTAAAAACTACACGTTTGTATCGCTCTTCATCGCCACCGATGATCTCACGAAGGTGCCATGCGATTGCTTCCCCTTCGCGGTCCAAGTCGGTTGCGAGATAAACGCAATCTGCGTCTTTGGCGAGTTTTTGTAGTTCGTTGACAACTTTTTCTTTGCCTGGAAGGATTTGGTAATTCGCTTCCCAGTCATGATATGGGTTAATCCCCATTTTTTTGATCAACGCTTTGCGGTCTTTCTCTTTTTTAACGCGCGCTTTCTCTTCCGGACTCATCCCTTTTGTTGAGATGGCTGCGGCTTTTTTCTCACCAGTGCTTTGACCGGCCGTAGGCAGATCACGCACATGACCAACACTAGACTTAACAATAAAGTCTTTACCAAGGTACTTATTTATCGTCTTTGCCTTGGCTGGTGACTCCACTATAACGAGTGATTTACCCATAACTGACTCTAACGTCCTTCATAATAATGCGGGTAGAAACCTTGTTTAAAGGCCACCCGCATAATGTTCTATTTCATTGCTTCTTTTTTTACTATTGTGCGAGATGAAAAGAAGATCAACTGCTTTTTTGAAATTCAGATCCGATTGGTTGACAATTCATCGTCTTTATACTTCAAAGAGACAGGGTTCTGAAAGGTATTGAGCGGCATATCTAAACAGGCAAACTTAGCATCCGCTAATCCAATGCAATAAATTTTGTTACGCATCACAAAATAGTTTCGTTCAGTGGCTCTGTCATACTCCTCCAACTAATCATACTTACACTCTAAAAATTGATCTGTTTAGGCTAAGTGAACGATTGACTGAATTAATCATGCAAACCCATTTTAGTTGTAGGTATACTCAGCGTTCTCAACTGAAATGAATGGTAGAAAAAGTATGTCTGATAGAACGTTTATCGAAGAGTTCGACCTTCTTTTGATCGCTAACCAAATCATCCAAGAGCACGATGATTACATCGAAGGGATGCGAGCAACAAGCGTAGAAGAAAAAGAAGGTGTTTTAGTTTTTAAAGGTGAATACTTCCTTGATGACAAAGGTTTACCAACTTCAAATACGACTGCAGTATTCAATATGTTCAAATACTTAGCGCATCACCTTTCCAAGGAATTTACGCTGGTTAAATAGTAGCGGAAAACAAAAAAAGCCAGAGTGTTATTCACTCTGGCTTTCCTGTTTCAGGTCAGGATATTTAGCAGCTTAAAGCCTTAAGTTTGTCGAAGTAGTCAGGGAACGTTTTCGACGTACACTTTGGATCGTTAATCGTCACAGGCGTATCACTAAGTGCCACCAGCGAAAAACACATCGCCATTCGATGATCATCGTAAGTATCAATCGCAGCATGCTTTAACTGAGAGACAGGTTTGACGATGATGTAGTCGTCCCCTTCTTCCACTTCCGCACCAACTTTACGTAATTCCGTCGCCATAGCTGACAAACGGTCTGTTTCTTTTACACGCCAGTTATAAACGTTACGAATAGCAGTAGTGCCTTCGGCAAATAGCGCTGTTGTCGCGATGGTCATTGCAGCATCAGGGATATGGTTGTAATCCATATCGATGCCTTTCAATTGACCAACACGTGAAATTACGTAGTCATCACCCCATTCAATTTCTGCACCCATTTTTTCAAGCGCATCAGCAAATTGAATATCACCTTGAATGCTGTTTTTACCGATACCCGTGACTTTAACTTCTCCGCCTTTGATGGCTGCCGCCGCTAAGAAGTAAGAAGCAGAAGACGCGTCACCTTCAACCAAGAAATCACCTGGAGCGATGTATTGCTGACCGGCAGGAATCACAAACTCTTGATAATCGTTGTTGATCACATCGACCCCAAACTGCTTCATGATATGCAGGGTGATATCGATATAAGGCTTAGAAACCAACTCGCCTTCGATGTTGATGCGAATTTCACCTTCAGCCAATGGCGCAGACATTAAGAAAGCGGTCAAGAACTGACTTGAAATGGATCCATCGATAGAAACTGTACCTGCTTTTAGGCCAGTACCGACTATTTTGAGAGGCGGAAAGTTCTCGTTTTCCATGTACTCAACGTTCGCACCAGCATCTTTCAGTGCCGTGACAAGGTGACCAATTGGGCGCTCTTTCATACGAGGTTCGCCCGTCAGTACATACTCCCCTTCTCCAAGACAAAGAGCCGCAGCTAATGGTCGCATCGCAGTGCCAGCATTACCGAGAAATAACTCTACCGGTTCTGAGACAGAAAACGGACGCCCAAGGCCTTCAACGAGACATTCTGTTTTATCTTCGGAAAGTTGGTATTGAACGCCGAGTTTAGTCAGCGCATTCAGCATATGACGGATATCATCACTGTCGAGGAGGTTAGTAAGGCGAGTTCTGCCTTTAGCAAGAGCAGCAAGTAAAAGAGCTCGATTAGAAACGCTTTTAGAGCCAGGAAGATTCACTTCCCCTTGAATTTTATTGATAGGTTGTAACGTTAGGCTTTCCATTAAAAGTTGATAATCCTTTGTGCCCTCAACATACGATTTTTTATGAGAGCTAAACAATTCTTCGTGAATTCAGACTACCCAAAAAAACACGACAAAACCAGAGCAAATCGGCGCTAATTTATGAATATACTCAAGTAGCCTAAAGATGCAGAGCCAGCGATGTAAATAAGAGCGAAAGAGGCGCGACGAAACAGCAAGCTATTTCGATTTTATTTGACGATAAGCCAGCCCTACTGTGCATGCCTGGTTAGGCTACCTTAGGTTAAAATAACGTAGGATTAATAAGCGATATCAACCCTGACTCCATCATCAAAATATAAGATACGAACTTCATCCCCTCGACTAAATAGCATATTTTTATCAACATCTTGGATAACATTAATCAGCTTGTCGCCCTTCACTTTGATGAGTAGCTCAACTAACTTATATTCAACCGTGTATTGGTAATTACTTTGGTTTTGTGCAACCGCTGCACCAGCAAGTGCACCAACTGCCGTCGCAACTTCTCGTCCAGTACCACCACCAAATTGATTGCCGACTAAACCGCCTATTGTGGCACCAAGTAGCGTTTTCCAACCATTATTTTTCGATTGAACGACCTCTTGCTGAGTAATATAACGGACAGAGTCAATCTTCCCATACACCACTTCATTTACCGGCTTGGCAACATTTCTTTCATATGCTGCGTTGGCGGCAAGTGGGAAAAACAGTATGATCCAAAGCCATACTTTCACAATATTTCTTGACCAGGTCATCATAAACTCCTCTGACTCTAATGTTGGTAACGACTTCTTATGGCTATTTATTTAACTGAACTCGATGATACGTTCAACTTTCCCTCACCGTACAAAGCACTCAGCGATCCCAATGGTTTGCTTGCTTTTGGCGGTGACTTAGATCCCATGAGAATCCTCAATGGTTACTATCAAGGCATTTTCCCTTGGTATGGTCCTGGAGAACCTATTCTATGGTGGAGCCCTTCCCCACGCGCTGTTTTTGATCCCTTAGAGTTTAAACCGTCTAAAAGTCTCAAAAAATTTCAGCGTAAACATAACTATAAAGTAACGCTCAATTTCGCGACAGAAGAAGTGATTAGACTATGTTCATCAACACGTCCTGCAGAGGAAACTTGGCTCAACGAGGACATGCAAGCGTCTTATATTGAGTTAGCTAAACTTGGTCACTGTCACTCTGTAGAAGTATGGCATGACAACGAGCTCATTGGGGGACTATATGGCATCTGCGTTGGTCAACTTTTTTGCGGAGAGTCGATGTTTAGCCTAAAAGATAACGCATCTAAAATTGCATTGTGGTACTTATGCAACCATTTGGCGTCAAAGCAAGGTCAATTAATCGATTGTCAGGTTATGAACTCGCACTTGGCATCACTTGGCGCATTTGAACTAGAGCGTAACGAGTTTATGCAAAAACTACTATCTTTAAGAGAAAAACAAACACTATTTGATACCTATAAGCCCCAAGTTTTGCAGGATTCAGTATGAGTACGGATATACAACATATTCGAATTGGATTAACGAATAATCACCCTTGCAGTTACTTGCCTGAACGGCAAGAGCGTGTGGCGGTGGCACTTGATGCAGGGCTGCATACTAAAGAAAACTATCAACTGCTGATGGCCAACGGCTTTCGTCGTAGCGGAGATACCATATATAAACCGCACTGTGAGCATTGTAATGCTTGTCAGCCAATTCGAGTCTCGATTCCGGACGTGACGCTATCAAAAAGCCAGAAGAGGCTGCTCAGTAAAGCACAGTTTTTACGCTGGGAAATGAAACCTGAAATGGATGAGGAATGGTTTGAGCTTTACAGTCGGTACATCTGCAAACGGCATAAAAACGGCACTATGTACCCACCAAAGCGTGATGAGTTTTCTCGGTTTGCCCAAACCAGCTGGTTGACCACTTCATTTTTACATATTTACGATGAGTCAAATCAATTACTCGCCATTGCGGTAACGGATGTAATGACTCAATGTTCGAGTGCGTTTTATACTTTTTTTGACCCTGACTACCCGTTATCTCTTGGCACTTTGGCAGTGCTCTATCAAATAAAATACTGCCAAGAAAACAAACAACAGTGGCTTTATTTGGGTTATCAGATTGATGAGTGTCCAGCAATGAACTACAAAACACGCTTTCAACGCCACCAAAGGCTAGTAAATCAGCGTTGGCGAGGGTAGAATACGCCTCAACTTTACATAATTACTATTTAGCGGCAGAATATAGCCCGCTAATATTGCCTAATTTCTAAAGAGGATTAAATGGCTAAAGAAGACGTAATCGAGATGCAAGGCACGGTCCTTGACACTCTACCAAACACTATGTTCCGTGTTGAACTTGAAAACGGTCACGTTGTGACTGCTCACATCTCTGGCAAGATGCGTAAGAACTACATCCGTATCCTAACGGGTGACAAAGTAACTGTAGAGATGACTCCATACGACCTGTCAAAAGGCCGCATCGTCTTCCGCGCTCGTTAATCTCTGATTTTCGGATGCAATAAAAAACGGAGCAGTTTGCTCCGTTTTTTATTGCATGATTTTTATTTCCGAGTAGGTTCAGACAAACAAAAAGCGCACGATAAAATCGTGCGCTTTTACTTCCCTACGGAGCAATTAATGCATCGCAGCCTCTTTCTCACTCAAATATTCAAATTTAAGTGTGTCGTTTACTAGCGTTACTTTCACAGTGCCGCCGTCGACTAGAGAGCCAAACAACAATTCATTAGCCAAAGGTTTCTTAAGTTGCTCTTGGATAACACGTCCCATTGGGCGAGCACCCATCGCCTTATCATAACCTTTATTCGCTAACCAATGGCGTGCATCTTGCGATACCTCCATTGATAC
Source organism: Vibrio sp. J2-4 (assembly GCF_021728155.1). NCBI lineage: Bacteria > Pseudomonadati > Pseudomonadota > Gammaproteobacteria > Vibrionales > Vibrionaceae > Vibrio > Vibrio sp. J2-4. The sequence goes on along the minus strand of NZ_JAKKCN010000001.1, from coordinate 513,658 downwards.
GCCACGAGCATCAAGTTGCACCTGCAGTTCAACAATAAACTTATCAACAACTTGATGGATAACGCTTTCATCAAGGCTGTTAAACCAGATGATGTTATCAAGACGGTTACGGAACTCAGGAGTGAATACCTTCTTAATTTCCGCCATCGCATCGTGACTGTTGTCTTGCTGAATCAAACCAATTGATTTCTTCTCAGTTTCAGCCACACCCGCGTTGGTTGTCATAACGAGGATGACATTACGGAAGTCTGCTTTACGACCGTTGTTGTCCGTTAGCGTACCATTATCCATCACTTGCAATAGCAAATTAAAGATATCTGGATGCGCTTTCTCAATCTCATCAAGCAATACGACTGAATGTGGGTGCTTGATAACAGCGTCTGTCAGCAAGCCACCTTGGTCGTAACCGACATAACCAGGAGGTGCACCAATTAAGCGACTCACGGAGTGACGCTCACCATATTCCGACATATCAAAACGAAGTAGCTCGATCCCTAGAAGCTTAGATAGCTGCACCGTCACCTCTGTTTTACCCACCCCAGTAGGGCCAGCAAACAAGAATGAACCAACTGGTTTGTTATCCACGCCCAAACCTGCACGTGTCAGCTTGATCGCTTCGGATAATGCATCAATCGCATTATCTTGACCAAATACCAACATCTTCATCTTGCTATCTAGGTTCTTCAAGATGTCTTTATCTGAAGAAGAAACCGACTTCTCTGGGATTCGTGCCATCTTGGCAACCATCGCTTCGATATCGGCAACACCAACCGTTTTCTTACGGCGGCTTGCAGGAGCAAGACGACTGCGAGCGCCAGCTTCATCAATGACATCAATGGCTTTATCTGGTAAATGACGTTCATTGATGTATTTCGCCGAAAGTTCTACCGCGGCACGCAGTGCTTTATTAGTGTAACGTACTTCATGGTGTGCTTCGTACTTCGGCTTCAAGCCCATCAAGATTTTAGTTGTGTCATCCAGAGAAGGCTCTACAACGTCTATCTTTTGGAAACGACGGGACAACGCACGCTCTTTCTCGAAAATGTTGCTGTATTCTTGGTATGTAGTCGAGCCGATACAACGCAACTTACCGCTACTTAGTAGAGGTTTGATAAGGTTTGCGGCATCAACTTGACCACCAGAAGCCGCACCCGCACCGATGATTGTGTGTATCTCATCGATGAACAAAATTGCATCTTCTTCTTTTTCAAGCTGTTTCAAAATCGCCTTGAAGCGTTTTTCAAAATCACCACGGTACTTAGTACCAGCCAATAGAGAACCAATATCCAATGAGTAAATCACGCTGTTTTGAATAACTTCCGGGACCTGCCCTTCTACAATTCGCCAAGCAAGACCTTCTGCGATGGCTGTTTTACCTACCCCGGCTTCACCCACTAGTAATGGGTTATTCTTGCGGCGGCGGCAAAGTACTTGAATAGTGCGCTCTAGCTCTTTATCGCGACCAATCAGTGGATCGATATTGCCATCTTTAGCGACCTGATTAAGGTTAGTCGCAAAGCTTTCCAAACGTTCTTCAGAATTCGGCTCTTCGACACTCTCTGAACTGAACGAATCTGATGATGGGTCTTCGCTTGCACCTGACGCTTTAGTAATACCATGGGAGATAAAGTTAACAATATCTAATCGGGAGATGTCGTTTTTCTTCAGTAAGTAGGCGGCATGCGACTCTTGCTCACTGAAGATCGCCACAAGCACGTTTGCACCTGTTACTTCGTTGCGGCCAGACGACTGTACATGAAAGACGGCGCGTTGTAGCACACGTTGAAAACTCAAAGTCGGCTGAGTTTCACGCGTCTCATCACTGTCTGGGATAAGAGGCGTAGTTTGATCGATGAATATATCGAGCTCGTTACGTAAAGCGTCAAGATCCGCTTTACAAGCTAAAAGGGCTTCCTTAGCTGCATCATTTTCCAATAATGCAAGTAGGAGGTGTTCGACAGTCATAAACTCGTGGCGTTTATCTCTCGCCCGAGCAAATGCACCGTTAAGGCTTGACTCTAGTTCTTTATTTAGCATAAGTACCTCCCGAAAAAACAACTTGGGTTGTTCGAGCAAGTCTTCTTTGTTTACGCTTGCTCCATAGTGCAAAGTAGCGGATGTTCATTTTCCCTTGCGTACATCGTAACTTGCGCTACTTTTGTTTCGGCAATTTCTGCACTGTATGTGCCACAGATTGCCTTTCCTTCATAGTGAATCTTGAGCATGATCTGAGTCGCTTTATCAATGTCATGTGAAAAGAATCGCTCAAGTACCTCTATGACGAAATCCATAGGTGTATAGTCATCATTATTTAGTACAACGTTGTACAGCTTAGGTGGCTGAACTTTCGTACTTTCTCGCTCCAGAAGATCAGAGTCCGGAGTGACCCATTCAAAATTTTTACTCATGGCAATTCAAAGATATCGTATCAAAGGGTTGATGTTTTCGACCTATAAAAACAATCTACCACAAGCGTGCAGCGCGGTGTAGTGAGATATGGCACCGAATTCGATCTTTGATCGATAAAAGTTGCTACCTAATATAGAGACTAATGCAGGTCTTGAGGGGGCGCAAATAAAAGATGCTTGTCGATAAGTTACACATTTTTACTTATAAAATAACTTTCTTTTTACCCCCTCCGAGCTATTGCGAAACATCTCTCAGTCTTCTACCGAGATCACACTTCCTAACTGAGAATGGGGTAATTATCACGAAAACTTCATTTTTTATTCAGTTAGAGGATTCATCTATCATAAGCAACACGAACAGTATGGTTTTTCCAGTGAATACTACTTTGCAGGCTAATTGACCAAACTTCCGCGTATATACGAAAAACTGTTTGCAAATTTGTTAATCTCAAAAGTGATTTGTTTTCAATTATGTTTCTGTTTGTTGCTTAATGCTATTGACTGTCGGGATTCATTGACTACAGTGGAAAGTGTTGATGCATAAATCGTCATTTTGAATCCATTTGTTTTTAAGCAGCTTGGTGAATGTGATTTCTCATTGACTAGATGTTTGTTAGCGTTCGCTGACAATAGTAGTACCAGGTTAAAGGTATAACTTGGTTGTTGTAACAACTCAGTAAAAAATGCATGAGGGATGTAAAAGCATGGCTACAGGTACAGTAAAGTGGTTTAACAATGCCAAAGGATTTGGGTTTATTTGTTCAGATGAAGAAGAGGGAGATATCTTTGCCCACTACTCAACTATCCAGATGGACGGTTATCGTACACTGAAAGCAGGCCAACAAGTCTCATACGAGATTGAAAAAGGTCCCAAAGGCTGTCACGCGAGTAGCGTCGTGCCTCTTGAAGGTCAAGCCAAATAATTAGAGCGCTGTCGAAAAATAAAAATATTGCTCTCGAAACGTCATTTTGATGTTCTGAAGAGAAAAATAAACCCGCCAAGATAGCGGGTTTCTTACTATTTGTAGCTTATGAAATACAGATAGACCACATACAAAGTATTGATAAAAGAAGAAACACGCCGAAAGCGACGTGCTCTTTTCATCTATTTTACTTGTTAATGATCGCGTTAAAGGTTTCGCTTGGGCGCATCAACTTAGAAACCAATGCATCATCTAGCAGATAGTAACCGCCCAGTTCTCCTTTCACACCCTGTGCGTTGTTTAGCTCAGCGACGATTTTTTCTTCATGCTCTGACAACGCTTTCGCAATCGGTGCAAACTCAGCAGCGAGATCAGCATCGTCTGTTTGCTCGGCAAGTGCTTTCGCCCAGTAAAGTGCGAGGTAGAAATGACTACCTCGGTTATCTAATTCGCCCACTTTACGTGACGGAGACTTGTTGGTATCTAAAAACTCACCAGTCGCTTTGTCTAGCGTATCCGCCAAAACTTGCGCTTTCGGGTTGTTTGCCACCACACTTAGATGTTCTAGGGATGCAGCTAGTGCTAAGAACTCACCTAAAGAATCCCAACGAAGGTGATTCTCTTTTTCTACTTGTTGAACATGCTTAGGAGCAGAACCACCAGCACCTGTTTCAAATAGACCACCGCCATTCATCAATGGAACGATAGATAGCATCTTAGCTGACGTGCCTAACTCTAGAATTGGGAACAGGTCTGTTAGGTAGTCACGAAGAACGTTACCTGTTACAGAGATAGTATCCAGACCCGCTTTCATACGCTCTAGCGAGTACTTACAAGCATCAACAGGAGATAGGATCTTAATCTCTAGACCGTCAGTATCGTGCTCTGGTAAGTAGGTATTTACTTTCTTAATGAGTTCAGCATCGTGCGCACGGTTTTCGTCTAGCCAGAATACGGCTGGAACACCTGTTGCACGTGCGCGAGTCACTGCTAGCTTAACCCAATCTTGGATTGGTGCGTCCTTCACCTGACACATACGGAAGATATCGCCTTCTTCAACCGCTTGCTCTAACAATACGTTACCCGCAGTATCAACAACGCGAACAGTACCCGCTGCGTCTAGAATAAATGTCTTGTCGTGAGAACCATACTCTTCTGCCTTTTGAGCCATTAAGCCAACGTTAGGCACGCTACCCATAGTGGTCGGGTCAAATGCGCCGTGCTCTTTACAGAAATCAATCACCGCTTGGTAAATACCTGCGTAGCTACGATCTGGTATCATCGCTTTGGTGTCTTTTTGTTTACCATCTGGTCCCCACATTTGACCAGAAGAGCGAAGCATTGCTGGCATAGAAGCATCTACAATGATGTCGCTTGGTACATGTAAGTTTGTGATACCACGATCAGAGTCAACCATCGCAAGCTCTGGTTGAGTTTGGTAAACCGCTTGAATTGCCGCTTCAATTTCTGCTTTTTGTGCTTCAGGTAGAGACTCAATTTTCGAGTAAACATCACCAATGCCATTGTTTACATCAACGCCCAGTTCTTCAAACAGCTTACCGTATTTATCGAAAACGTCTTTGTAGTAAACTTTTACTGCATGGCCGAAAATGACTGGGTCAGAAACCTTCATCATCGTCGCTTTCATATGAAGAGACAACAGCACGTCTTGTGCTTTCGCTTCAGCAATCTCTTTCTCGAAAAATTCAACCAGCGCCTTCTTCTTCATGACTGAAGTGTCAATGACTTCTTTATCTAGTAATGGGAAAGCCGGCTTAAGCTCTTTAACTGTACCGTCATTACCGACGAACTCGATTTTGACCTCTGTTGCGCCAGAGATAGTCGTAGACTTTTCGCTACCAAAGAAGTCATTGTCTGACATGCTCGCAACATGAGACTTAGATTCTGATGACCACGCACCCATCGAATGTGGATTTTTCTTCGCGTAGTTCTTAACCGAAGTTGGAGCACGACGGTCTGAGTTACCTTCACGAAGTACTGGGTTAACCGCACTACCTTTGATTTTGTCGTAAGCCGCTTTAATCGCTTTCTCTTCGTACGTGCTCGGTTCTTCTGGGTAGTTTGGTAAATCGTAACCTTTCACCTGAAGCTCTTTAATCGCCGCTTTAAGCTGAGGAACTGAAGCAGAAATGTTAGGCAGCTTGATGATATTTGCTTCTTGAGTTTGAGCCAGTTCACCAAGCTCAGTTAACGCATCGCCAATGCGCTGTTCTTCTTTTAGATGCTCTGGGAAGTTAGCGATAATTCGACCTGCTAGTGAAATATCACGAGTATCTACATTGATGCCAGACGATGCTGTGAATGATTGAATGATTGGTAGTAATGAATAAGTTGCTAGCGCCGGCGCTTCATCAGTGATGGTGTAGATAATTGTAGGTTTTTCTGTAGGCATGAAATTTCCCTATTTTTTAATCAACTTGTTGGCTGATCAACTCAGCGTCTGAGTTGGTTTAATTGACGCATTGCTGCACGTTAGCAGTACATGTCTCCTCACTAACGCCACATGCGGTTCGCACTCTTTGTTGTAGTTTGAAGCTCTGGGCTCTGAATCCATGAGTGCACTGATATAATTAAACAAATAACACGAATTAGTCTATCATTCTGTGCGCGTTTGTTAGTTTTAGGCGCGCAAATCATATCCGATCATGAGAAAACTTAAAACTTTCAAACACAGTTCATTTACATTTTTGCAGGGTAGTTAACATGTCATCTCGTACAGGTCATGAAAAAGGTCGCGGTCGCAATCAATCCCAAACGGGCCGATTTAAACACTCAGGAGCTCGCAATAGCTCAAAGACTCGTACTCAAACAAACCGTCGCCCTGTTCGCTCAGCAAGAAACCAAAAGCCAAAAGTGGATCCAAAAGACCGTAAAGTCATTATTTTCAACAAGCCTTACGACACGCTCAGTCAATTTACCGATGGTGATGGTCGCAAAACGTTAGCGGACTATATCCCAATCAAAGATGTCTATGCGGCTGGCCGATTGGACCGAGACAGCGAAGGTTTGATGGTGCTCACTAACGACGGCATCTTACAGGCGAAGCTCACGCAGCCAAAGTCAAAATCGCCGAAGACTTATTGGGTTCAAGTCGATGGCGCTCCTCAAGAGCAAGATCTTGAAAAATTGAGAAAGGGAGTAGAGCTAAAAGATGGTATGACCCTACCAGCCGAAGTTGAAGTGATTCCAGAACCACAAGTCTGGGATAGAACCCCTCCTGTTCGTTTTCGGGCAAATATCCCAACAACTTGGCTAGCCATTACCATTATTGAAGGAAGAAATCGCCAGGTGCGTCGCATGACTGCACACATTGGCTTCCCTACTTTGCGCCTCATCCGTCATTCGATGGGTGATATCGTCCTTAACGACCTAATGCCTGGTGAATGGAGAGAAATCTCTCTCTAATACGGCAGAAAAGATAAAAGCAGGCTTAAAGCCTGCTTTTTAGATTCTTGGAAGCGTTTCAACTTCTTCCGTCAAACCCTATCTAACAAATTAAGGGATTACTGCTCAGCTAGCCAGTTTTTAAATGCCTCTTTTTCCGCTGGAGACGCTTTATTGTACATCGTCTTTAATACATCAACCATTGGACTGTCTTCAGGCACTGTTATTGTTCGGGTATCGCTAGTCTCAACTCGAGGCTCGATATCACTTACTGATTGTTGATGCTGATTCACAGTTACATAACTAACGGCAACACTCGCGATACCGCCAGCAATATTGTAGTTACGAGATTCTTGAGGGTAATTACGACCAATTTGAACACCATCTGACTCTAATACATCTTCGACCAAAGCAATAGGTTGACCTTTGGTGTCCAGCAGTTGCCAATCTAAAGGTGAGATGTTGTTTTGCGCTTGACGAAGAGTTTTAAACTCTGGTAGTTCAAACTTTAGTTTTTCATTTTCAACATCAAACTTAGCGATGATCACGTCACTGTAAACTGTCTTAAGGTTTTCGTTTGTTTCAAAAGCAGGTTGATATTTGAAGACAATTTGGTTAGTTCCGTCGGGGATCTCAATTGTCTTCTCACTAGAGAAAAGTCCCCCCTCAAGTTTTGGCTTCTCCATATTGACGGCCAGTAACTTCACGTCTTCTGGAACCACTAAAGTCGTTGCAGCATAAAGGTTTGTACTGGCAAGAATAGACAACGCCATTGCCACTTTTAATGATAACTGCATAGAGTTTTTCATCCTTATCTTCATAGTAAAAGACCCAGCATATAGCTGGGTCTTACAATATCAAACTGGGTATTGATTACCAGTAGAAACGTGCACCAACACCGAAGTCAGTTTTAGAATCAGTTTCTGCAGTTGTTTTACCAGCTTCTAGCTTATCACCATCAAAATTGTAACCCGCTTCTGCGAATACGCGAGCCCATTTAGAGAACTTGTATTCAACGCCAGCGTAAAACTTAGATTGGTCGCCATCTTTCTTGCCAGATTTGTCAGAAGATGACATTACTAGCTCGTAGCCAGAGTAAAGTGTTGTTTTAGGAGCTACAGCGAACATGCCTGCTAGAGAGATACCGTGAGAATCGATAGTCTCGTTAGCTGCTTTGTCTTCATTTTCGTTGTAGTAGTACGTAGCACCTAGAGTGTGCTCATCTAGAGCGTATTCAGCAGTTACTTCGAAAGATAGGTTCTCAGTGTTGTTACCTTTAGAAGCAATCTTGTTCTCAGAAGAAAGAACGCCAGCGTGTACAGATAGGTCATTGAAAGACTTACCTACGAATACTTCGCGGATTTCTTCGTTTTGATCTTTCTCACCTAGCGCGTAACCAGCTTTTAGCCAGAATGCGTCATTTTCGTAAGCGTATTTAATTTGAGAAGAGTTGTTCCACGCGTGTCCGTAAAGAAGTGCAGAACCACCGAAGAAGTATGAGTAATCAGCTCCGTAGATGTCATCAGCCCAAGTACCTTCTTTACCAAAACGAAGTGTACCCATATCGCCCATGTCGAAGCCAAAGATGTGACGGCGTACGTATACTGAGTCATCAGTACGCTCGCTTGAATCAGCACCTGCACCGTAGTTGTCACCTAGAGCAACACCGATTTCAACTTCACCTAGAACTTTTAGGTTGTCGTTTACAACGTAAACACCATTTACACCCATACGAGAAGAGCTAGTGTTTAGCTCTGCAGTGTGGTCTGTGCTGTCTAGGAATAGAAGAGTTGGACGTAGCTGACCGTAGAAATCTACAGAACCTTCTTCAGATTTGAATACTTCAGCTGCGTTCACTGAAGTTGCAGACGCAACTACAGCTAGTGCTAATAGAGTTTTTTTCATAATTAATCCACTGCCTTTTCTTAGTTCGGGATATCCTTGTCCGGTTCCCTTTTTTTATATGTTTGAGATAGAGCGTTAACAAAACGTTATACAGCGCCTTCTCAAAATCTGGAGCTAAGAGTGCAAAAGATTATTCTGGCTGTCAAATTTTCTAAATACCAATGTAAAAAAACAAAAATAACATTTAAAAACAATAACTTGAAAAATTTATCTTTATTTATTCGACGAACATCTAATCAATCCTCTTGATTTTTCATAATTTATAAAACCATTAACAATGAGATTTTAAACCCAAAACAAATACTAAAAAACACAATATATAGAATAAAAAACCATACAAATATCATATTTGGAGTTTTATATTTTTCATATAATGAAATTAATTTCATTTAGATAAGGTTCAATATTTTTTTGTGAAGAAGATCTACATTCCTCATAAAAGCATTCCGTTTTGTGAACTACTGTACAACTAGTGATGTGTGCTACTATTCGCCTCCAACGCATTTGAGGCCCGTATGCTGACCAGTAACATTCAAAAATCGATTCGTAATAGCTATCAAAACCTGCAAGATCAACTTGATAACTTTGTACCTAGAAGAGCACAAAACTACCTTGTTGCAGAGATTGCAAAAACGCTGTGCGGTCAGTACCACAAATCTAACCGAATACTGGTTGCAGAAGCAGGGACTGGAATTGGTAAGTCGCTCTCCTATCTAATGGCTGCCATCCCCGTGGCTGTACATAACAATAGAAAAGTGGTTATCTCAACGGCGACCGTAGCTCTGCAAGAGCAGCTCATAAATAAAGACCTCCCTCTTTTTCGTCGGATTACCGACCGAGAGTTTTCTTTTATTTTGGCAAAAGGCCGTCAACGCTATTGTTGTGCAGAAAAACTTGCTTCATCTTGTGGTGCTGATGGTGGTCAGTTAGCCATGTTCGAAACCAAGCCTAAGCAAAAAGATATAGAGCTGTTGGAAACAATGCATCGCTCTCTTGCGCAAGGTAAATGGGATGGTGACCGTGATTCTTGGCCTAAAACCATCGATGATAAGCTTTGGCAACTGATTGTCAGTGATAAACACAGTTGCAATAACAGTCTACCGGGCCATCGCGGCTGTCCATTTCAAAAAGCGCGCTCGGAGCTGGATAAGAATGATGTCATCATTGCGAACCACTCTCTCGTCATGGCAGACGCAGACTTGGGGGGCGGAGTAATCTTACCTGAGCCAGAAAACACGATATACGTCTTTGACGAGGCACATCACTTACCTCACGTCGCCCGCGATCATGCTTCAGCATCTGCGAGCTTAAAAGGTGCGGCAGCATGGCTTGAGAAGTTAAATCAGTCGATTAGCAAGTTTTCGTCGCTCGCAGACGAGAAGCGCGTAGCTCGATTTCGCAACGACCTTCAAGACGCGGTTCAGAACTTGATACCAGCACTGACTCAACTGCCTAAACAGTTCGATCCAGCTCAATTTGAAGAGAGTATCTACCGCTTTGAGCACGGTGAACTACCAGAATGGCTAGAGAACCAATCCAAAGAGTTAAAGCAGTTCAGTAAAAAAGCAAATCAAAGTGTGGCAAAAATTGCCGACCTTATTGCGGAAAGAGTAAAAGATGGGGAGCTTGCGACAAGATTGGCTGAACCAGCGCTTGCAGAGCTCGGCTTCTACATTCAAAGGTTAGAAAACCTAGCGCAAGTCTGGCACTTGATGGCTGAGCCAACTCGTGAAAAAGGTGCGCCTTTGGCTCGCTGGTTAGAAACCCACCCCGATCGCGAGGGTGATTTCATTGTGAGTGTTTCTCCGCTTGAAATTGGATGGCAACTCGACCAACAAATTTGGAGCAGGTGCATTGGCGCCATTTTAGTTTCCGCAACGATGCGTGCATTAAACTCCTTCCATTACTTTTGCCATCAGGTTGGTATTGATGGAAAACCAGAATCAGGCACACAGTTTTTAGCGCTTGCGTCACCATTCGATTACCAAAACCAGGCAGAATTGCTCATCCCTGCGATGAAATATGAACCACCAGCGCCTCAATTTACTGAATATCTTATCGAGATATTGCCTAAGTACTTGGAAGACAAGAAAGCCAACTTAGTATTATTCTCATCCTATTGGCAGATGAACCAAGTTGCGAAGGCGCTGTCTTCGGAGTTCATAAAAAAAGGCTGGGCGTTGCAAGTTCAAGGTGAAAGCTCACGTCAAGAAATTCTAAAAAAACATAAAAATCTAATAGAATCAAATAAAACCAGCATCTTATTTGGTACTGGCAGTTTCTCTGAGGGGCTAGATTTACCTGGCGAATTACTTGAAAACTTGGTGATTACAAAAATTCCATTTGGTGTTCCAACCTCTCCTGTCGAACAGGCTCACTCCGAATATATCGAGAAAAAAGGTGGGAACCCATTTATGCAAATAACTGTACCTGACGCAAGCAAAAAGCTGATCCAGAGCGTAGGTCGCTTACTGCGTAAAGAGAGAGATTCTGGTAGAGTAACGATTCTTGATCGACGCCTAGTCACTAAGCGATACGGACAAGCCTTAATCGACTCACTACCTCCATTTAAACGTAAAATAGAATATTAGAAGAATCACCATTTATGGAAATGATTGAGCCAACTATGCTGTTGGTGTTGGCGCTTGTCGCTTTTGTCGCTGGATTTATTGATGCAGTTGCCGGTGGTGGTGGCATGCTAACCGTACCTGCTCTACTATCGTTGGGCTTGCCGCCTCATATTGCACTAGGCACCAATAAACTTGCGGCTACCTTTGCCTCTTCTACTGCGGCATTTACGTACTACAAGAAACGTTTATTCAAGCCCCAATGCTGGGGAAGAGCATTTGTAGCGACGCTTGTCGGAGCAACATTAGGTACCCTACTTGTGGACGCGATTAGCACGGATTGGCTAGAAAAAGGGTTACCTCTTGTTATTTTAGCGGCGGCGTTATACACCGTCTTCCATAAAACACCGCACTCTCCTCATCAAAGTCCAATTCCCGAGCCTTGCCCAAAACTTCATAGAAAACAGTACATGCAAGGATTATCCATAGGGTTCTATGACGGGCTCGCAGGGCCTGGAACTGGGGCTTTTTGGACGGTCAGTTCAATGGCTCTGTATCGGCTGAATATCTTGCTCGCCTCTGGCTTAGCAAAAGCAATGAACTTTACCAGCAACTTTACCTCTTTGATTACGTTTGCAGTCCTCGGTCATATCAACTGGGTGCTAGGCTTAACAATGGGGGTATGTTTAATGGCTGGCGCTTTTGTTGGCGCGCATTCCGCCATTCGGTTTGGTTCTAAATTCATTCGCCCTGTATTTGTTACTGTCGTCAGTATACTGGCCATAAAATTGGCTTATGACGCATGGTTTGTAGGTTTGTCATGAACATTTCTCAACTCCAGGAAAACCTAGAACAAATGGCGAAGCAAGCCGCTGTTCTTGACCGTCAAAGAGGCGAACACCATGTTCCGCTTTTTGATGAGCGCTTATTTGGTTGTCGCTCTCGCTTACTTACTCCTTGCGTAAAAGAAGCAAAAGCTACGCTGGATGCGATTGTGCGTGAGCAAAATGAAGGTAAGCTCACCGCTTTGCGTGCTGAGTACCTCACTGAACGGTTAGTAGCGCAAATCGGTGCGATTCAACGCGAGATTTCTACCACCAAAATTCGCAAGAATGAGATCAAACATAGCAGCCATTTCCGCAAGCCTATTAACGTGCTTTACCAGGAACTCGCTCAACACCAAGAGTGGGCAAGACGCTTGCGCGAAATGGTGTTAGAAAAAGAACGTGCTGTCGAAACCGCTCCTAGTTTTATGCGTGCCGAGGCTCAGAAAGTGTTACTAGCGACCGAGCAACGTTTGGCACGTTGTGAGGCAGCGCTTCTGAAACTAGAGAACCAAATTACACATAGGGAAAAACACCAATAATGGCCGATCAACTAACCTCGCCTTTAGATGACGCACCTGAAGAGATCAAATTGGCTGTCGATTTGATCTATTTACTTGAGAGCAATGAGATAGATCCAGAAGTTGCGCTTAACGCTTTGAAGATCGTGCAAAACGACTTAGAAAACAAATTAAAAGCAAAGTAGCCCAACGTTTCGCTCCTTTCACCGAGACTCGTTTTCAGTGCTCTTGCACAATGATACTATTCATAAAAAAGTACGCCCTCAAAAAGGATAAACAATGAAAGTAATCAGCTTTAACATCAATGGACTACGTGCGCGACTGCACCAACTCCAAGCGCTAATCGACAAACACCAACCAGATGTGATTGGCCTTCAGGAAATTAAAGTTCACGATGAAGCATTCCCGATTGAAGCTGTCGAAGCCATGGGCTACAAAGTGTATTTCCATGGTCAAAAAGCGCATTACGGCGTCGCAATGCTTTGTAAGCAAGAACCTCTACACGTACAAAAAGGGTTCCCGACGGATAACGAAGAGCACCAAAAGCGCATGATCATGGCAACGTTTTTAAATGAAAACGGCGAAAAGGTCACGGTGCTAAACGGCTACTTCCCTCAAGGGGATAACATCAGCCACGAAACAAAATTCCCATACAAACGTCAGTTTTATAAAGATCTGATGACCTACCTAAACGATCATCACAATAGTGACGAGCAATTGATTGTTATGGGTGACATCAACATCAGCCCTATTGATGCAGATATCGGTATCGGCGAACCAAACCGTAAGCGTTGGCTAAAAACAGGTAAATGTTCATTCCAACCGGAAGAGCGCGAATGGCTGAAAACCTTGCTAGATTGGGGCTTTGAGGACACCTTCCGCAAGCTATATCCAGAAGTGAACGATCAATTCTCGTGGTTTGATTATCGCTCTCGCGGATTTGATGATAACCGAGGTCTACGAATTGATGTCATTTTGGCGACCCCTTCTCTCGCGCAAAAATGTATTGAGTCGGGTATCGATTATGAATTGCGCGGTATTGAAAAACCTTCAGACCACGCTCCAATTTGGTCGACGTTCAAGTAATACATAACTGAGCAATAAGCGGGACTCAACGCTAAGCTTAACCCATGAAAAAGGGAGACTCTGTCTCCCTTTTTCATGCAAGTTACTTTCTACTCAGCTAGTTCAGCGGCCAAACCGTTTGACCATCAACACTGACTGGCGTTTGAGCAAATTCGTTCAGACAGTAGCCGGTATTGCTGCTTGCAAAGTAAGTGAGAGGCATCGGCGGTAGATTCAGCGCCACAACCTGCTGTTTCGCTTTTTCTGCGAACGAGAAGCCCCACATATCTAAATAGCTCGTCATGTCTCGCTGAGAGATGTAGCTCAGAGCAATAAGCAACCAGTCGTTGTTTGAGATGCTATTTGCCTCTTCACGAGAGTAGTTGGCGAAACCAATACTCAATCGTCTCTCATTCCAAAGCGCATCATCCGATTTCAAGCGGTTAAACTCACGTTCAATCAGGTGCAATCGCGCCAATAAATGCCAACCATTTTGCAGTACACCTTCATGCTGCGTCGCCATCATCATTTGAATGTAAACGCGAGCTCCCCAACTCCAACCAGTTTGATTTTGCGCTGCCATGTAAGCGTTTGGATCCGCTTGAGTTCGGCTTGCTTGCAATAATTCAAACTGGCCTTTGAAATCCAAGCTTTGGCAAGTTGAAACTTTCCCCGTATTCTGGAAGAAACGAGACTTACTGTAATACGAATAGTAATTGGTCGTTGAATGCCCTTCCCAGCCTGCAAATCGGAATCGACCTTTTTCCAAGCCATGACCAAGCTCATGTAAATCACCGTGACCGAGTGGGCTGAATGACCAGTAAGCATCGTATGGGTTACCAGAACAGCCGTAACCACACGTCGCTTGGTCAGCGTTCATATGCTTCACCATATCAATATTGGCGATTTCCCAACCTTGATTTTTGGCATACTGGATAATTTCCGGAACCTCATCGATACCCGGCCCTTGGAAACCAGCCAAGACATGTGGGTAGTTATGAACATACTCTTCTGTCGCCAGCGCCATTTCAGCCGGTGTCGACCACATCTCATCGTTGACAGATTCAAGCATTTTGTCACGTTTAGAGTGTACCTCAAATCCAGGCGTGATCAGTTCAGCCCAATCGAACAAATTCGCTTCAAGCTCCTGAATAAACGCATCGTTATCCTTTTCACTTCTCCATACAGGGTGTTGCGCTACATGGCTAAATGTTAGAGCTACTGGTACATCATTATTGTTAAAGTGAACCTGGATAGGCCCGCCATAAGGTGAAGTCAGCGTGATGGTTTCACCCGGCTTCACCTCATAGGCGAAAGAAGTCAGCATTTTTGGTCGCGTGTATCCATCTTTGCTGAACTCATGAGTTGCGCCACTTCTTAAACTGTTGATGACAATTTTAGTCGTCACTTCATTACTGTCATTGCGCGTGACCGTAAAGGTCTCCCCAGGAAGCGCATACACACCAGCAGAGCGGAAGTTACGCTTTGATTCCATATTAATCGTTGCGCTGATTCTCTTTACTTCAGGGCTAAACTCACTACGGCTGAAGTTCCCCATATTTGGTTGTTTTGGGTTCACGCTTCGGCTGTTGTATTGTACGTAATCGGCAAAATACGATTTTAGGAATTCGGTCGTTTGGGTTGATTGTTTGTCCATTGGGAACACAACCGTTTGACGATAGTGATCAGCCAGCAATACCATGAGTTTTTCGTATTGGTAGCCATCTTGATTAAACAAATCTACTTTTTGTTCATCAAGCTTTTTCAACCGATGGCGAATACTGTTTGCCCCTGCATAAAATTGACTTTCCATATTCGCAGTGTCAGGACAAGATTTGTCATCACACTGTGACAAGTCAACATTGAAGTTTTGAGATTCAAAACGAGACAACAGCGCTTGTTGCGTAGCAACAGAGTCTGGCACGAAGTTCATGAGTGATGAAGGCGCCCAATCAACCAAGCCTAACTTACGCCAATAGTTATCTCCCACATAATCAACATGGAATTTTTCCAAAATGTCTCGGCCAAGTTCAGTTAGTCCTCCATCCCAATGTAGGTATAGAACAGGAATTTGGGCTTGCTCAGCGTATGCCAGAGCATCGAGTACTTGTTGGTTGGTGTCGCCAGATTGCAGATGCTGTGACAAGATCAATAAGTTTGGAGTATTGGTTTGCAAGCAGCTAAGTAGCTTCGAACCATCGCATAGGTTGGCCTCGTTAAACGCCAACTCTTGTGAAACATTGTCTTTCAACCAATTCCGAGTCGCTTGCTCATCAGGGAAGTAATAAGACTGATCCATTTGCGCGATGACAACGTTTGAAGTAGCTCCGCCTGACAACCAAGTGACCAGGTTGCTTAGCCATTGAGTCATCGCTGCATTCGAAGACTCGGGAAAGCGTTGTGCCGTTCTAAATGGGTTGCTACCTAATAGCGCATAACGTTGACCATTAGCGTTTTCTCCAGCAACGCCAATTGACAACGCCTGATCTTTATAACCGCTAGCCATGGCCTTGTTGGTCATCAAGATGGTGTCGTTGAACCCATACTGAGGTGCCAAGATCGCTGCATCATGGGTTGGATCCCAATAAAGGCCAGAAAGGTTTTTCGCAATTGCAGATTTGATCGTATTCGACTGTTTCTTGTGCCCTTCCACAACTTGCCGACTTTCTCGGATGAAATCGTTCGGATCAGAAACGAGCAGTGCATTACCAGTTTCCAGAGCTTGTTGAACTGGAGCTGGCGTTGGTTTTACTTGAGCATTAGATTGTGACTCTCCCTCTCCCCCACCACATCCAGTGGCAACGGCGGCAAGGCCCAACGATAGAATTGTTTTTTTCATTTTTACTTACTAAACAATGGGTTTATCAAATATTAATGTAAGTACATGAATAAAAAGAAATAGTCTTTTGTATCGGTAGGAAAAATAGGAATGAAGATAACAAAATCATCAAAAAGCAATGGTACCCATTTCGATACCATTGCTGACACTAATTATTAACTTAAAGGACGTAGGTATGCCAAGAAGCGCTTCTCTGCCACTTTAAAGCACCACAAGATCATAAACGTCAGTGCCATGTAGAACAGCCCCGCCGTAAGGAAAGATTCAAATGGCGCATAGTAACGTGAGTTAACTAAGCGCGCAGCGCCAGTTAGATCCATAATGGTAACGATACCCGCGACCGCACTACCGTGCAGCATGAAAATCACTTCGTTTGAATAAGCTGGTAATGCTCGACGCAGTGCACTAGGCAAGATAATACGTCTGTATGTCATAAACTTACTCATCCCATACGCTTTGGCAGCTTCTACTTCACCTTTGGGCAAGCCATTAATCGCACCACGAATAATTTCTGCTGTATAAGCCGACGTATTAAGAATAAAAGCGACTAAAGCACAAAACCAGGCGTTTTCCCACAAGGTATCTTTCACAGGAAAGAACTGATCCATACCGTAATAAATCAAATACAACTGGACCAACAACGGTGTTCCACGGAAAAAGTAAATGAATCCCCAAGAAGGTAAGCTAAAGGCATAATTCGTACTATTACGTGCCACGGCTAATGGAATCGAGACACACAAACCGATAACCAACGCTAATCCTACCAGCCAAACTGTCGTCCAAAGTCCCTGAAGATAAGTTGGGAAACTTTCAATAATCAAAGAAAAATCCATAACTTACCTCGCATGAATACTGAACTTACGCTCAACAAGCTTGAGTAGCCCGGTCGAAACGCTGGTAAAAAACAGAAAGATGAGCGCGACAGCCATGTAAAAGGTAAACGGCATTTTCGTCGTACCTGCCGCCAACGAGCTCATTCTCACCATGTCATCCAGGCCGATGATGGAAACTAACGCAGTGGTCTTGAGTAACACTAACCAGTTATTACCAAATCCAGGTAATGCATGACGAATCATCTGAGGCAGTAAGATTCTTCTAAACGATAAGGCTGAGCTCATACCATAAGCTTTCGCCGCTTCTAGTTCACCTTTGTCCACCGCCATGATCGCTCCGCGAAAAGTCTCCGCCATGTAGGCACCAAAGATAAAACCAATCGTGAGTACACCTGCAATAAATGGGCTGACATCAATATAGTCGGGTAAGTAAGACGTCCATTCATGGTTTGGATCGCTCGAAGCAAACCACTCATTGAGCGTTTCGTTAATGGAGTACAGGCTATTGTTTAAAAGTATTTGTCCACCAAAGAAAATCAGCATCATCAGAACCAAATCTGGAATGCCGCGAATGACGGTGGTGTAAAGAGTGGCAATCGCCCTTGCCCATTTGTAAGGTGCTAACTTAGCTAATGCGCCAAGCATACCTAAGATCACGGCAAGAAGGAGTGAAAGCACTGCAACTTCTATCGTTACTAAAGCCCCTTTTAAAATCGAAGCTTCGTATCCTTGTAAATCTAGCATAGGTGAGTTCCTAATCCCTAAACTCAAAAAATCGACCGTTGACTACTTCTAGGAACAAGCCAACGGTCGCTTAATTACGGTTTATTCACCGTACACATCGTAGTTAAAGTATTTACCAGCAATTTCTTGATAAACACCTTTCTCACGTAGTGAAATTATCGCCGCGTCCAATTTCTTCGTTAGATCTTTATCTTGTTTACGCACAGCAATACCAAAACCTTCACCGAACCACTTAGGATCGGTCAATGACGGACCAACAAACTCGTACGCGTCGCCGCCCGCTTTATTAAGCACACCTTCTTCTAGAGCAGAGGCGTCGCCCAATACAGCGGCAACACGACCATTGGCTAAATCTAGGTAAGCCTCATCAAAAGAACCGTAACGAACAATTTCTACTTTATCGCCATAGTTATCTGTCAGATATTTGTCGTGTGTTGTTGCACGTTGAACGGCGATTTTCTTGCCATCTAGGTTGTCAAAATCCAGATTCGCGCCCTTCTTGGCAATAAATTTGTTTGGAATCAGTGCGTATTTGCCAGTGAAATCGACTTTCTTCTTACGCTCTTCAGTAATAGACATCGCAGCGATGATTGCGTCGTACTTACGCGCTAATAGAGAAGGAATGATGCCATCCCAATCTTGCGCGACAATCTTACATTTCACTTGCATTTCTTCACAAAGCGCGTTGGCCATGTCTACGTCGAAGCCTTTCAGAGAACCATCAGTTTCTGTCCAGCTAAACGGAGGGTAAGCACCCTCAATGCCGAAGCGAACTGTTTTCCATTCTTTCGCTTGAGCGACACCAGATACTGCCGTTGCAGCGATCGTTGCTGCTAATAACCACTTTTTCATTTCCATACTCCTGTGATTGCTATTTTATTTCGTTTTGTTTGTTGTGCTGGCTTAGGAGGCAATAGTCTGCCGCCTAAAAATATTAGTAAATGGATGAGATAAACTGCTGTAATCGTTCTGAATCCGGGTTTGTAAATAGCTTAGCTGGATTTCCCTGTTCTTCCACTAAGCCTTGATGCAAGAACATCACATGGTTTGATACGTCTCGCGCAAATGCCATCTCGTGCGTGACCACCAGCATGGTTCGTCCTTCATCTGCCAAATCTCTCATTACCCCTAATACTTCCCCAACAAGTTCTGGGTCAAGCGCAGAGGTTGGCTCGTCAAACAACATCACTTCAGGGTCAACTGCTAGCGCACGGGCAATAGCGGCACGTTGCTGCTGACCGCCAGATAAGTGCCCAGGATAATAGTCTTTACGCTCATATAGGCCTACTTTCTTAAGCAAGACTTCTGCGTTTTCAATCGCTTGGGCTTTTGGTACGCCTAGAACATGAACAGGGGCTTCAATCACGTTTTCTAGTACTGTCAGGTGTGACCATAAGTTGAAACCTTGGAACACCATCGCTAGACGTGAGCGAATACGTTGCACTTGCTTTTCATTAGCAGGAACGGATTCCCCTGCTCGGTTGTTCTTCATTTGGATTAATTCACCATTCACCCAAATTTCGCCTGCGGTAGGCGTTTCTAGCAAGTTGATACATCGAAGAAAGGTACTCTTACCAGAACCGGAAGAGCCAATGATGGAGATGACATCTCCTTTGTGCGCGGCAAGAGAAATTCCCTTGAGAACTTCATTTTGTCCAAATGTTTTGTGCAGGTCTTTTATATCTAGCGCTGGTACATCATTCATGCGCTCTACTCCCTGTGTTTTTGTCACTGCAATTAAGGGACTCCGCCCTCTCTAATTCGGAACAAATTAGCACCACACCCTGAAACTTGCAACAAATTATTAACCTAAATAATTCGAATAGAAAGATACGATAGCCAAATTAATATGCAATATATAGCAACTTATTCTTCAAAAGCTGAATATTAAATATAAAAAAGCCCCTTTAGAAGGGGCTTAATAAATTTACAAAAGTGTTAATTGAAACTTATTTAGGGTCGTAATGAATTAATTAAAACGACTGACTACCAATGAGTTTGAAGTACGTAATGTCACTTCATTTTCTAGGCCTTCTTTTTCAGAAGTAATGATGCCATCCAAGTCTTCATCTAGCTCAGGCTCTGACGCTTCACCATTAGAAAAGAAGCTCATGAAAACTTTAGAGTCGATATTGCTATCGTCACTCAATACCAAAGCAGTGCGATTAAAATCGTCCGAAGCTGAAACTTTCAAACCGTTAACGGCTGATGTTGGGAAATTGTAGTAATGGAGCTCAGGAACAACAACAGAGTCACTGTCGCTCTTTGTGAAAATACGATGTGTGACTTTATAGTCGCCTGAAGCCGCAAAGTAAGCGACACGAGTAAAGCCTTCTGTAGACGATGTTAAACCCATGTCCAGATCAATCACCGAGTCTGCACTTCCTTGTGTTGATACACTTGGTTTTGTGTTTGGCAGGTTATCAATATTTAAGTAAGAGCTTGGATCAACGTCAATATCCCATCCATCAGAGACCGTTTCGTTAATTAGAGAGTCCCAACCATTAACTTGATTCTCTGAGAACGCCATGTAGACCCAAGTTTCTTTATTCGTTGCACTAGGGCGATTATATTCAACGGCCGTTTTATCTAGCTTCAGCGCATCATACGCAAAGCCGTTAGTAATAAAACCAATGTGGAGAGTGTCGTAAGTATAATCAGAAGACGAATAAATGTTTGACGTATTATCCGCTCTGACTAAGGCGATCTCACCAGTCCCCCACGAACCAATACCATACTGGTAAAGCGCTTTGTCGCTTGAACCAGATTCATACTGGAACAACGCCGTAGGCTCACCTTTAAGCCCCATAAGCTCATCGGTAGGCAACATATCAGGGTTAGGTGACGTGAAAACATCGGTTTGCGAGACAAAGTTGTAGTCTCCACCACCTGATTCAGCATTTCGGTAATCTAGGTTAGTAAACTTATTGCTTGCTAAGTTACCGCCAGTAAAGCACTTGTTCAAAGAGTCTCGGTTAAGGGCAAACGTGGCATTACGTAGTTTCTTATCTTGTAAGAATTCTTTTGAAAACGTATTTACGCGAGCTTCTCTACCGTTAAATTCTATTGCTTGAAACGTTACAAAGCCGCCGTCAGGAATATCTTCAAGATAAAACTTAAAGTTATCAGTGGTTGGTTTGATGATGTCTCCGGCTCTTTTGCCATCTGCATCAGAGTAGTAACCGATAACATAGTTAGTCACTTGCTCTTTTGACGCTGCGCTATAGGTTAAAACCGTTTTATCACCGTTCAGCTCAGTTTTGTGGTCATACACCGTACAACCTTTCGCAGTAGCTTCACTTTCAGTCATTGTTGCTGGTATAGCAAAATCAAAAGTAAACGCTGTTTTCGGCGCAGCACCACCGCCGCCACCGCCACCGCCGCCACAACCGACCATTAACCCTGAGATGATTGCCACTAGTGGCAGTACTTTAAGCTGTTTCATGTCTTTTTCCTAAACTGAGCGGCAATGATTAGCCAAAAAATCGTCTTTGCCCTGTAGAAAGCAAGAATAAAGCCAGCTTTATATAATCATCATGAATATTGATATTTACCCTGCATCCCAGAACGATAAGAGCAACAAATTCTAATTTTATGCAACTTGTGTAATGAAATTACACAAGATTTCACCATCTCATTCGCATGCCAGAAACTTTCTGTAGTTTTATTTCACAACCATTCTTAAAGTGATCTAAATCAATCACCCTAAATGGCTATCTTGCTAGACTCCTGCCAAAAGATGAGGATTTTTTTGTGCCTCAACACAATAAGTTATTAGCTATGCTTAGGCACAATGTCGACGTGTAACAAATCTAATAATAGCTAGCATAAGCGTGCCGCAGGATGCGGATTAACACAATTGAATGAAGAATTCATAACTTTTAAATATATGAGGAATCTATGTCAGACGCAGTTAACAAAACGCACTCTGATTCAGATATCGAGACCAAGAGCTACCGTGAGCTTCATCGTCCAGCATCTGAGTTCGCAAGCCGTTCAGACTACCTAGACCACGAACTACAAATTATGAAGCCGCGTCGTTTCGGCTTAAACTTGCCAGGTCGTGACTTCCGTTTTGAACTTGAAGATCTTGTTCCAGCACTTGCCGGTACGATTGGTATTATCGCGATGTACTCTGCGGTAATGATGTCTTGGGCTGAAGGCCTAACTGCCGCATGGGACCATGTTAACCTGGGCAAAGATTTCGCCATCGAAGTTGCCCGTGTAGAGATGCTCATACCTGCACTTCTTTTCTGTGTACTTGCTTCTGGCTTTATTAACCCTAAAGCCAACCTAGCAGGTAACCACGGCCCAATGATCCCTCTTATTGGTACCATCGCGCTTGCTGGTGCTCACCCTCTTGCATTGGCAATTCTTATTGGTGTGTTTGGTTTAATTCTGAGCCTGTTAAAAGGTGGTTCAAAACTGGTTAACCTCACCTCTGAAGGTACGGCTGGTGGCCTTCTCATCTTCTTGGGTTTAACCGGAACGATGAGCCAAATTAATTCCATTCAAGCTTGGGCTGTTGGTTTGCAATCCGACACAGTTGCCGCAGGTAGCATGGGTTACATCGGTCTAATCGTTCTTGCGGTTACCATTGGCCTGTACGCGTTTCTTGCTAAAGTGAACAAACGCTGGCTAGCAATCCCTGTTTGTGCCTTCACTGGCCTTGCAATCGCACTTGTTCTTGGCGCAGGCTTCGATATTAAATTCGTAACCGAGACGGGTCTTCCAAACCTAAACCCAATCTACTGGTGGGGTTCAACAGAAGAAGGTTGGATGCTTGGTCTTCCTAATATGGAACACTTCATCGCTTCTCTACCATTCGCAATTCTTGCTGTAGCAATGTGGTCTCCTGACTTCTTGGGTCACCGCATCTTCCAAGAAATGAACTACCCACGTAAGAGTGAAAAAGTACTGATGGACGTTGATGACACAATGACAATGTGTTCTGTGCGCCAAATGGTCGGTACCGCTGTCGGTGGTGGTAACATCACATCATCTTGGGGGACTTACATGATCCCTGCAGCAATCGCGAAGCGCCCTATTCCTGGCGGTGCAATCTTACTAGGTTCTCTATGTATTATTGTTGCAATCCTTGGTTTCCCTATGGATGTTGCAGTATGGCCACCAGTTATGCGCGTTGCTCTTCTCGTTGGTGTATCTCTGCCACTACTTGAAGCAGGCATGCAGATGGTGAAAGACTCAAAAGATTCACAAGCAGCAGGCATCTGTATCTTTGGTTCAGCAGTCGTTAACCCTGTTCTAGCTTGGGCACTAACTATGCTTTTAGATAACAACGGCTTAATTGGTGATAAAGAGCGCGCGTCTCGCTTGTCGTTTGTAGACAAGATTGTGATCCCAGTAAGCGTACTTATTATCTGTTTAGTTGCTATGCTTGCAGTTGGTATGCTTGAAGGCCAATATGGCATCCAAGCTTGGCTGTAAAGCTGACAGTTCAGAAAATGTGTGGGTAGCGCTAGTCGCTACCCCATTTTTATCGAGATTTTTGAGGATTTATTGATTTAGTTTAAGGTTTGCAAAAAAATTTTAGTTTAACCTCTAACTGTTGCTTAAAAAGAGAAACGTTAAAACTAGTGACAATATTTATAGTTTTGTAACTCGAACATTTAAATTTAAGACTATAAATATTGTTATTCATAAGAGTGTACTGTTCCCCTCTTTAACTTGGGGATAGCTGGCTCAACGGCGAAGCAGTACGTATTTTTTTCTACTAAAAAGGTAGGTATGTCATGGCAGAGCAATTTGCTAAAGCTTGGGAAGGTTTTGCTGCAGGCGACTGGCAAAACGAAGTAAACGTTCGTGATTTCATTCAGAAGAACTACACTCCGTACGAAGGCGACGAATCTTTCCTAGTTTCTGAAGGTACTGAAGCGACTAACAAGCTTTGGGCTAAGGTAATGGAAGGCATCAAACAAGAGAACGCGACTCACGCTCCTGTTGATTTTGATACTTCAGTTATCTCTACCATCACTGCTCACGATGCAGGCTACATCGAAAAAGACCTAGAAACTATCGTAGGTCTTCAAACTGACGCTCCTCTAAAACGTGCGATCATCCCTAACGGTGGTATCCGTATGGTTGAAGGCTCATGCAAAGCCTACAACCGCGAGCTTGACCCACAAGTTAAGAAAATCTACACAGAATACCGTAAAACTCACAACCAAGGCGTTTTCGACATCTACACTCCACAAATCATGGCGTGTCGTAAGTCTGGCGTATTGACTGGTCTTCCTGATGCATACGGTCGTGGTCGTATCATCGGTGACTACCGTCGTGTTGCTCTATACGGTATTGATTTCCTAATGAAGGATAAATTCGCACAGTTCTCTTCTCTACAAGAGCGTTTCGAGAACGGCGAAGACCTACAAATGACAATGCAGCTTCGTGAAGAGATCGCAGAGCAACACCGTGCTCTAGGTCAAATCAAAGAAATGGCTGCAAAATACGGTTGTGACATTTCTCGTCCTGCTGAAACTGCACAAGAAGCTATCCAGTGGACTTACTTCGGTTACCTAGCTGCTGTTAAATCTCAAAACGGCGCGGCAATGTCTCTAGGCCGTACTTCTACGTTCCTAGACATCTTCATCGAGCGCGATATCGCTGCTGGCCGCATCACAGAAGAACAAGCGCAGGAAATGATCGACCACTTCGTAATGAAACTACGTATGGTTCGTTTCCTACGTACTCCTGAGTACGATGATCTATTCTCTGGCGACCCTATCTGGGCAACTGAGTCTATGGGTGGTATGGGTCTTGACGGTCGTACGCTAGTTACTCGTACAAACTTCCGTTTCCTAAACTCACTATACACAATGGGTCCTTCTCCAGAGCCAAACATCACTGTTCTTTGGTCTGAGCAACTACCTGAAGGCTTCAAGAAGTTCTGTGCGAAAGTGTCTATCGATACTTCTTCAATCCAGTACGAAAACGACGACCTAATGCGTCCAGACATGAACTCTGACGACTACGCAATCGCATGTTGTGTATCTCCAATGGTTGTTGGTAAGCAAATGCAGTTCTTTGGTGCTCGTGCTAACCTTGCGAAAACTATGCTTTACACCATCAACGGTGGTGTGGATGAGAAGCTAAAAATCCAAGTTGGTCCACAAATGCCGAAGATCGAAGGCGATGTACTGAACTACGATGAGTTGTGGGAGAAAATGGACCACTTCATGGATTGGCTAGCGAAGCAGTACGTGACTGCACTAAACGCTATCCACTTCATGCACGACAAGTACAGCTACGAAGCGGCACTAATGGCTCTACATGACCGTGACGTTAAACGTACTATGGCTTGTGGTATTGCTGGTCTATCTGTTGCGGCTGACTCTCTGTCTGCAATCAAATACGCAAAAGTTAAGCCAATCCGTGACGAAGACGGTCTAGCAATCGACTTCGAAATCGAAGGTGATTACCCTAAATTTGGTAACAACGACCCACGCGTTGATGATATCGCATGTGAACTTGTTTCTGTATTTATGGGCAAAATCCGTAAGCTTAAGACTTACCGTGATGCAATCCCTACTCAGTCAATTCTTACTATCACTTCAAACGTGGTTTACGGTAAGAAAACTGGTAACACACCTGACGGTCGTCGTGCTGGTGCTCCATTTGCTCCAGGTGCTAACCCAATGCACGGTCGCGATGAGAAAGGTGCCGTAGCATCACTAACTTCAGTTGCAAAACTGCCGTTTGCTGACGCACAAGATGGTATCTCTTACACATTCTCTATCGTACCTAATGCACTAGGTAAAGATGAGGGTTCACAACGCGCTAACCTTGCCGGTCTGATGGATGGTTACTTCCACCACGAAGCGGGTATCGAAGGTGGTCAACACCTAAACGTGAACGTTCTTAACCGCGAAACTCTAGAAGACGCCGTTAAGCACCCAGAGAAATACCCTCAGCTAACAATCCGTGTATCTGGTTACGCTGTTCGCTTTAACTCTCTAACTGCAGAGCAACAAGCTGACGTAATCGCACGTACATTCACAGAGTCTCTGTAAGACTTTAGTGAAATAACGTTTTAGTGATACAACAAAGGCTGATGCTTCTAAGCATCAGCCTTTTTTTATTTCTTGAATGAAAGTTGTGATATTACGAAAGATTTTGCCCACATTCTTACGTATGATGCGAAAAAAGTTAGCAAATAAAGTATATGAAACTCAGTAAATTAATTGTTCTTACTCTTCTTTCTCCAGTTGCGATGGCATCCACTAAGTCTACGGTCTCTTTTACACTCGACAATGATGGTATTTTCGGCGTCGACCAAGACTACACAAATGGTATTTTTCTTTCCTACGCAACAGGCCAACTGAAACAAGAAAGCCAATGGAAATGGCTGAGTCTGGCTGACTCAGAACACCCCAATATCGATAAAATAGAGTTGGTTCTTGGCCACAAAATGTGGACTCCAAGCGACATTGAAGCGGATTATCCACTGGTCAATGATCGCCCATATGCGGGTTATCTACATACTGAGATCAACTATCTTTCTTTGACTGATGATAAGGCCGTCCGCTACAACTTCACCATCGGTGCAACAGGTGAAAGTTCGCTTTCAGAAAAAGCGCAAGAAATCGTTCACGGCATAACAGGCTCGACTGACCCACAAGGTTGGGATTACCAGATCGACGATAAAGTGGCGTTTAGCCTTGGCTACCGCGTATTTAATAAATTGATGCGCAGCGAAGAACAAAAAACGCAATGGGAAATCACCAACATTAACGACATCAATGCAGGTAACTTCCGTAGTGATGTCTCTCAAGGCGTCATGTTTCGTTGGGGTACAAACCTAGCAAGCAGCATCGGAGCCGCCAATATTAGTGTTGAGAGCCCGTTCTCAGCGAGTATGCTCGCACAGGATACTTCAAGCTGGTTCTTATTTACGGGGTTTGAAGGTCGTTACCGGTTCAATGAC
The DNA here is from genome assembly GCF_021728155.1 of Vibrio sp. J2-4. NCBI lineage: Bacteria > Pseudomonadati > Pseudomonadota > Gammaproteobacteria > Vibrionales > Vibrionaceae > Vibrio > Vibrio sp. J2-4. Next base: position 486,680 of record NZ_JAKKCN010000001.1, on the reverse strand, counting down.
ATGACCATCGAAGGCGATCGCCCTGGTATTCCTGAGCCATCAGCGCCATACGACGTCACACTGCAAAATTGGCAAGCAAGCGCCGTAGCAGGTGCAACTTGGTATAACCAAAATTACGGTGCAAGCCTAACCTTTACGATAAAAACGCCAGATTATGAAGAATCCCAAACTGATGTTTATGGGACAGGCTCCTTCTCTGTGTTCGCCTTTTTTTAAAAGCTGACTTATCCCTGTATCCGTACCAATCTAAATACAAGGCAAAGTTCTCTCGTTTGGTATTAACCAACCCTGTGATCAAGCATTTATTTAGATTGGTCTATCTATTTTCTTTCTTCACATAACCTTGCCTTTAGTACCGACAAAGCTGTTTTAACCCTGCTTTTTGTAATAAAATAACAGCTAGAATTTACTAGTAATGAGAGCAAAAGATGTCAACAACTGGTCGTATTCACTCATTTGAGTCATGTGGTACCGTAGACGGACCTGGTATTCGTTTTATCGTCTTCTTGCAAGGTTGTTTGATGCGCTGTAAGTATTGCCACAATCGCGATACATGGGATACGCATGATGGCAAAGAAGTTACGGTTGAAGAGATCATTTCCGAAGCGAAAAGTTACCGCCACTTCATGAATGCATCAGGTGGTGGCGTTACTTGTTCTGGCGGCGAAGCGATGCTTCAGCCTGAATTTGTACGGGACTTTTTCCGCGCAGCTAAGGCAGAAGGTATTCATACGTGTCTAGATACGAACGGTTATGTTCGTAAACACACTGATGTTATCGATGAAGTACTGGATGCAACAGACTTAGTAATGCTTGATATCAAGCACATGAAAGATGAAGTGCACCAAGATCTCATCGGCGTATCGAACCGACGTACATTGGACTTTGCTCGTTACTTGCAAAAAATCGGAAAGAAAACTTGGATTCGCTATGTAGTCGTGCCTGGTTACACAGATGACCCAGAAGCAGCACACATGCTTGGTGAGTTTATTAAAGATATGGATAACATCGAAAAGATCGAGTTACTTCCTTATCACAAATTGGGTGCCCATAAATGGGAAGCATTGGGCTTAGAATACCCACTCGAAGGGGTAAACCCTCCACCGAAAGAAACCATGGACGAGATTCAATCCATTCTTGCGCAGTACAACGATAACGTAAAATACTAAGTGAACAGCAAGACTAACCTCTTTAAAATACCAGCATATTGCTGGTATTTTTTTAACTATACCTAAGTACCTTCAATGAATCTCTATGAGGTGATTTAGGTATAAAAAGAACAATAGAAATGATTGCGTCATGATCGCATAGGAAGGTAGTAACATGGATTGGTTTAACTTGGGCTCGCTGGTTGTCATACTTTGGATAGTACTCGCCTACTGTCTACCAGATTGGAAAAAAGTAGTTTGGCCCAAGCTTGAAAAGGAAAAAGCATTTCAGCACCTCGTTTTTGCAACACTCTTTTTTTTCAGTATCTTATGGGCAACTCAAGCTGGCGTAAAAGAAGGACTACAGATTCATTTTCTCGCGCTAACAACGCTGACGATGATGTATGGCTGGCGTATGGCCTTTCTAATCAGTATCCCTGCAATGCTGGTCAACCACCTGCTACATGATGTGTCGTTGTTGCAGTTACCCACGTCTTTAGTATTGTCTGCCCTGCTTCCTATCTTCATTAGTTACCTCGTCTTTCTTTTGAGTTATCACTACTTGCCAAGAAACATTTTTGTATTCATCTTCGTTGCAGGTTTTTTCAACGGCGCGATAACAGGAAGCCTGCATCTGCTGATTAACTCCTTTTACCATTTATCGGTTGGTCATTACGATTGGGAAACCATTCAACATAACTACTTTATTTTTGTACCGTTGCTTGCCTTCCCTGAGGGTCTATTAAATGGTATGTCACTGGCGGTTTTAACCGTATTCAAGCCAGAGTGGCTAAGAGTATTTTCAGACCGAGACTACATATACAATCATTACCATAAATAAGTGTTTTTAAACTGGTCAAAAGTGACAGTTCTTGCCATTTTTTAGTATTAAATATGTGTTGAGATCATGTTTCACTCATGTCTTAAGCGTTAACCTAAGCACATTAAAAATGTATTAGATATCTAGTGAGGTCATCATGGAAATGTCAAACGCTCAACGTTTGATTCTATCAAACCAATACAACCTTATGTCTCAACTTGATCCAAGTAATGCGGCCAAATACAAACGCTTACAAACGATCGTTGAACGTGGCTATGAGCTACAAATGCGTGAATTGAATAAAGATTTCGGCTGTCTGTCAGAAGCGGAGTGTCGTGAGATCATCGACGTTATGGAGATGTATCACGCGATGCAAGAATCTTACAACATGCTCGATACCGAAGATCGTAACAAAGTGGATCAGCGCCGCTTGCAGTTCCTTGGGTTTGATATTGCTTCAGAGGCCCAACAAGTCCATTACGTACGCTTCCTTATTGATTCTGAAGGTCTGTACCCTCAATTTGATAAAGCAGACCATCACTTTAACAGCCAAATGCCAATGCTGGATAAATACCGTCGTATGCTACAAACTTGGCGCAACTGCCCTCGTCAGTACCATTTATGCGAAAACGAGCTTGCACAAATCTTCAGCGCATAAAATATTCGTCTACGAAAAGGAAAGCACTCGCTTTCCTTTTTTATTTGCCCTGTCACAACCTTACCGCTGCTTTTTCACCTTCTTACGCTTCCCTTGTGCGATGTAGAGCAATGAATCACTGAGACTCTTCTGTCTTTGCCAAATATCTGATTTCTATTGCACCTATTCACGACATAAATTCATCTTCAGTGAAAGAGTGATTCAAATGTCACTTTTGCAATAAATTCATAATTGTTAAGCAAAATTGCAAATCCCCGACTAGGCTTAAGTAGAGAAAGGCTGTGATTGAAAGATTCATACCCACCGCTCACCGTTGTAATGAAAAAACTGTCCATAAAGCAAAGTCTTTGGTGTCGCCAATCTTACATTCTGTACGAACCAAATGTGATAACAGGACGTATATTCAAACAACAAGGAGCATAACAATAGGTGGGAAAGCCTGAATCAACGTTCGTCGGTAGACTGACTATTAAAGGGGAAAGCGACATGAGTATTTTCGACCACTATCAATCAAGATATGAAGCTGCAAAAGATGAAGAGATGTCGTTACAGGAGTTTCTAGCCCTGTGTAAGGATGACAAAAGCGCTTATGCTAATGCAGCAGAACGCCTACTGATGGCGATCGGTGAACCAGAGATAATCGATACGGCAAAAGACCCGAGATTGAGCCGCATCTTCTCGAATCGAGTTATCTCTCGTTATGAAACCTTTAAAGATTTTTATGGTATGGAAGATGCCATAGAGCAAATTGTGTCTTACCTAAAACACGCGGCGCAAGGTTTAGAGGAACGTAAGCAGATCCTTTACCTACTCGGTCCTGTCGGCGGTGGTAAGTCCTCACTTGCTGAAAAACTTAAGGCTCTGATGGAACAGATGCCTATCTATGTTCTTACTGCTAATGGCGAACGTAGCCCAGTGAATGACCATCCATTCTGTCTATTCAAAGCCACGGAAGACGGCGATATTTTGAAAAAAGAATATGGCATCGAGCAACGTTATCTTCGCTCAATTATGTCGCCATGGGCCGCTAAACGCCTTCATGAATTTGGCGGTGATATCACTAAGTTTAAAGTAGTGAAAGTTCGCCCTTCAATTCTCGATCAGATCGGTATTGCTAAAACAGAACCAGGGGATGAAAACAACCAAGATATTTCATCACTGGTTGGTAAAGTCGATATCCGTAAACTCGAACATTATTCGCAAGACGACCCTGATGCCTACAGCTACTCCGGTGCGCTGTGTAAAGCAAATCAAGGTTTAATGGAATTCGTTGAGATGTTCAAAGCGCCGATCAAAGTACTTCACCCACTTTTGACGGCAACGCAAGAAGGTAACTTCAACGGTACTGAAGGTCTATCTGCGATTCCATTCGACGGTATGATTCTGGCTCACTCGAACGAATCTGAGTGGCAGACTTTCCGTAACAACAAAAATAACGAAGCCTTCCTCGACCGTGTGTACATTGTAAAAGTACCTTACTGTCTCCGCGTATCCGAAGAAGTGAAAATCTACCAAAAACTGCTTGAAAACAGTGAGCTGTCTCAGGCCCCTTGCTCTCCAAGCACGCTCGAAACTCTAGCGCAATTCAGTATTCTTTCACGCCTGAAAGAGCCTGAAAACTCATCCATTTTCTCAAAAATGCGCGTCTACGATGGTGAAACACTCAAAGACACCGATCCGAAGGCAAAAAGCTATCAAGAGTATCGTGATTATGCGGGTGTTGATGAAGGCATGAATGGTCTCTCTACACGTTTCGCCTTTAAGATTTTGTCACGCGTATTTAACTTCGACCAAACTGAGGTGGCAGCCAACCCTGTACACCTGTTCTATGTGATTGAACAACAGGTTGAACGTGAACAGTTCCCTGCTGAAACTGCAGAGAAATATCTCGAGTTCTTGAAAGGCTACCTAGTGCCTCGCTACGTTGAATTTATTGGTAAAGAGATTCAGACCGCTTATCTCGAGTCTTACTCTGAATACGGTCAGAACATCTTCGACCGCTATGTCACCTACGCAGACTTCTGGATTCAAGACCAAGAGTACCGAGATCCAGAAACTGGTCAGCTATTTGATCGATCTTCACTCAACGCTGAACTAGAGAAGATCGAGAAAACCGCTGGTATTTCTAACCCGAAAGATTTCCGAAACGAAATCGTTAACTTTGTGCTTCGTGCGAAAGCGAATAACAATGGTCAAAACCCGGTTTGGACCAGCTACGAAAAACTGCGCACAGTAATCGAGAAGAAAATGTTCTCCAATACCGAAGAGCTACTTCCGGTTATCTCATTTAATGCGAAAACCTCTTCTGAAGATCAGAAGAAGCATGACGACTTTGTCGCTCGCATGATGGAAAAAGGCTATACCGAGAAACAGGTTCGCCTACTTTCTGAGTGGTACCTACGAGTACGTAAGTCATCCTAACCCAGTATTGAGTTAGGTCGCTTGTGAAACATGAAGAGGGCTATTTCATGGCGCAATTTATAGACCGAAGGCTCAATGGCAAGAACAAGAGCGCTGTTAATCGACAGCGCTTCTTGAAGCGCCACAAAGAGCAAATAAAAGAGTCGGTAGCAGACGCAGTGAATCGACGCTCGATTACGAATACGGAAACGGGCGAAGACGTCTCTATCCCTCACAAAGACATCAATGAGCCGATCTTTCATCAAGGCAAAGGTGGTGTTCGCGAACGAGTTCATCCCGGCAATGACCAATTCATTACTGGTGATAAAATTGAGCGTCCCAAAGGTGGCGGTCAAGGTAGTGGCTCGGGAGAAGGCAATGCCAGTCCAGATGGAGAAGGCCAAGACGAATTTGTATTCCAAATATCAAAAGATGAGTACCTCGATATTTTGTTCGAAGATCTCGAGCTGCCTAATCTAGAAAAAAACCAAATTGCCAAAATTACTGAATGGAAAACGCACCGCGCAGGCTTTCAAACTGCTGGTATCCCTTCAAACATTGCAGTAGTACGTTCGCTACAACAATCTCTTGCACGACGTACGGCAATGACCGCAGGTAAGAAACGCCTTCTCAAAGAGCTAGAAGATGAACTTGCTCGTATCAAAAACATTGAACCCGCTCAGCAGTTTGAAGAGAACCGCTTGAAGGCTGAAATTGAAGAGCTGCGTAAGAAAATTGAGGGGGTTCCATTTATTGACACCTTCGACTTACGCTTTAAAAACTATGAAAAACGCCCTGTACCATCTAGTCAAGCTGTGATGTTTTGTTTGATGGACGTATCGGGCTCGATGGATCAAGCAACGAAAGACATCGCAAAACGTTTTTACGTTCTGTTATACCTGTTCTTAACTCGTACTTACGAGAATGTAGACGTTGTCTTTATTCGCCACCACACCCAAGCGAAAGAAGTGGACGAGCACGAGTTCTTCTACTCGCAAGAGACCGGGGGCACCATTGTATCCAGCGCATTGAAACTGATGGACGAAATCGTAAAAGAGCGCTATCCAATTGGACAATGGAACATTTATGCTGCGCAAGCATCCGATGGCGATAACTGGGCAGATGACTCGCCAAGATGCCGCGATCTGTTAGTGAACAAACTACTGCCAAACTGTCAGTACTACTCCTACATAGAGATCACACGACGCTCGCACCAAACTCTATGGCATGAGTACGAAAAACTCACCGATGAATTTCCGAACTTCGCAATGAAAAACATTCGCTCTGTGGAGGATATTTTCCCAGTTTTCCGTGAACTATTCCAAAAAGAAACGGCGTAAGGAGGCTAGCGATGAGTACCGCAACGAAAAACCTCTCAGGAGAGGCGCCTAAGAAGCGTAATAGTAAAATGCTGCCAGATGGACCGGATTGGACATTTGAGCTGTTGGAACGCTACCACAAAGAGATTAAGCGTGTCGCACAACACTATCGCCTAGACACTTACCCTAACCAGATAGAAGTGATTACTTCCGAACAAATGATGGATGCCTACTCAAGTATTGGTATGCCCATCAATTACAATCACTGGTCGTTTGGTAAAAAGTTCATCCAAACGGAACAGAACTATAAGCATGGTCAAATGGGGTTAGCTTACGAGATTGTCATTAACTCCAATCCGTGTATCGCCTATTTGATGGAAGAAAACACCGTGACAATGCAAGCGCTGGTGATTGCTCACGCTTGTTACGGGCACAATTCTTTCTTCAAAGGTAATTATCTGTTCCAAACCTGGACGGACGCTAGCTCCATCATCGATTATTTGCTGTTTGCCAAAAAGTATTTAGCTGAATGTGAGGAGCGGTATGGGGTACAGGAAGTGGAAAAACTGCTCGACTCCTGCCACGCCTTAATGAACTTTGGTGTAGATCGTTACAAGCGACCAGAGAAAATCTCCATTACCGAAGAGAAAGCGCGACAAGAAGAACGCGAGGCATACTTACAGTCTCAAGTGAATGAATTGTGGCGCACAGTACCAAGAGCCAAAACCAAAGAGGAAGATCTTAAAGAGCGTTTCCCAAGCGAGCCTCAGGAAAACTTGCTCTACTTTTTCGAAAAGCATGCCCCGCTACTAGAGCCGTGGCAACGTGAAGTCGTGCGGATTGTACGCAAAATCAGTCAGTATTTTTATCCGCAAAAACAAACGCAGGTCATGAACGAAGGCTGGGCAACATTCTGGCATTACACCATTCTCAACCATCTTTACGATGAGGGTTTGGTATCCGAAAAGTTCATACTAGAGTTCTTACATAGCCATACCAGTGTGGTAGCTCAACCGCCTTATAATAGCCCTTACTTTAATGGTATTAATCCATACGCCTTGGGCTTTGCAATGTTCCGGGATATTAAACGTATCTGTGAAGAACCAACTGATGAGGACAAGGAGTGGTTTCCGGATTTGGCAGGAACCGATTGGTTAGATGCGGTACATTTCGCGATGCATAATTTCAAAGATGAAAGCTTCATTAGCCAATACCTTTCTCCGAAATTAATGCGTGATTTCAAGCTGTTTGCGATCAACGATGATGACCACAAAAACTTTATTGAAGTCGCCGCGATACATGATGAGATGGGTTATAAACGCATTAGAGAAACCTTAGCCGCTCAGTACAACTTATCTAACCTTGAGCCAAACATTCAGGTATTTAATGTCGATGTTCGTGGGGACCGCTCACTCACGTTGCAATACGTACCTCATAACCGAATCCCGCTTGATGACAGTTACGAAGAAGTTCTGAAACACGTATACCGATTGTGGGGATTTGATGTCATTCTGCAAGAAGTAAAAGACACAGGTCACCGAGAAGTCTTAGCGACCTGCCCTAAACGGAACCAATATGACACAAACATCTAACTAATACTTGGATATAAGCAATAAAAAGGCTCCTAATTCAGGAGCCTTTCTCGTTCTTAATTCAATGTGACCTTTAGTTATGCTTGCTTCGCCACAATAGCGCGCACCGCCTCTAGATCTTCTGGCGTATCAACGCCGGTTGCTGGCGCTTCTTTCGCTACCGCTACATGAATTTTTTCACCGTACCAAAGCACTCGTAGTTGCTCAAGGCACTCGATCTGCTCCAATGCGCTCGGAGCCCAGTTTACATACGTATTAATGAAACCAGCTCGATAAGCATAAATACCAATATGACGCATTAATGGATTGGCAATGATTTTGTCTTGTTTGGCAAAGTTATCGCGATCCCAAGGGATAGTTGCTCGGCTAAAGTACATCGCATAGCCTTGCTCATTAGCCACAACTTTAACTGCATTCGGATTGAACACTTCTTCTTCCGAGTCTATTTCTACGGCTAATGTCGCCATCGGAGCATCACACCCCGATAAGTTATCAGCAACCTGACGAATGATAGACGGTGGAATCAAAGGCTCGTCCCCTTGCACATTAACAATAATGTGGTCTGCAGGAATAGCCATCTTTTCAACAACTTCAGCAAGGCGTTCAGTACCTGATTCGTGGTTAGGAGAGGTCATACAGACTTTACCACCAAACGACGAGACAGCATCAGCAACACGCTCGTCATCAGTTGCCACGATAACATCTTCCGCACCCGCTTGTAGCGCTTGCTCGTAAACCCACTGAACCATAGGCTTACCGCCAATATCCGCTAACGGTTTACCAGGCAAGCGGCTCGATGCGTAACGCGAAGGAATGACAACCGTAAAAGACATTAGCGTCCCTCATCCATACTCATAGTACGAGCCTCAGGCTCGAGCAGAACGGGAATACCCTCTTTGATCGGGTAAGCGAGGCGATCCAATTTGCAGATCAACTCTTGATTCTCTTTATCGTACGTCAGCTTACCTTTGCAAACAGGGCAAGCTACAATCTCAAGCAGACGGTGATCCATAAGCCGCTTTAACCTCTTTTATTCTATTTAAAATTTGCTCTGCATCGTTTGGTTCAAACTGGGCAGATACAGGCAGATACCACCAATTATCTTGCGCATAATGGCTGCACTTGACAGCATCTTTCTCGGTCATAATCACATTGGCCCCTTGTTGAGCCAATGCTTCTAATTCTTGTTGGTCAAAGTCTTGATGGTCAGCAAAACCTTTTGTGACTTTAACATCTGCGTTCATCGAGTTTAGTGTATGAAAAAATCGTGGTGGATGCCCAATCCCTGCAAATGCCACTAGCTCTTTTAACTCAGAAACTTCCACAAGTTGCTTAGTCTTGAGGTTAATGGCTTTAGATGGCGCTAAAGTCATTGCGATTTCGCCCGTATGTGCTTGACCGCCATTGGTGATGATAAAGTCGACTTCAGCAAGACGCTCGACCCCTTCACGAAGTGGGCCAAGCGGAATAAGGCTTTCATTCCCAAATCGGCGATTCCCATCCACAATCACTAACTCAATATCACGGCCTAACGCATAATGTTGTAACCCATCGTCCGTAATAATGATATCCACACCTGACTCAAGCAGTGCTTTCACTGCATTTGAACGCACCGGGTCTACCGCAACAGGCGCTCCTGTGCGGCGATGAATCAACTTAGGCTCATCACCACAATGTTTCGCAGGCGTATCTTCTTTTAGCACTAACGGATAGGCAGGAGCTTTTGCTCCATAGCCACGAGAAACGACCCCTGGCTTAAGCCCAAGCTGTTGCAGTTGCTCAACAAGCCAAACCACAACTGGTGTTTTGCCATTACCACCAGCTGTGATATTGCCGACAACAATAACAGGGATAGGCGCGTTGTAGGCTTGCTTACGGCCTGTTTGATATTGCTTTCGCTTAGACTTACTTATTGCTCCAAATAATACACTCAGTGGCCACAAAAGCGGCCACAAGAGGTATTTTATTGGATGGTTTTCAAACCAGATTTTTTCAACCACCGCGTCTATTCACCAAACTGAATACGGTGCAATTGTGCATACGCACCATTTTTTGCAATAAGATCGGCGTGGTTGCCACGCTCAATGATGGCGCCATCATCAACCACAAGAATTTCATCGGCTTTCTCGATTGTGGATAAGCGGTGCGCAATCACGAGTACCGTTTTGTCTTTCTGCAGCTCATCTAATGCAGCTTGGATAGCGCGTTCGGATTCTGTATCCAAAGCAGAGGTCGCCTCATCAAGAATCAATACCGGTGCATCACGCAATAGAGCACGTGCAATAGCGACACGTTGACGTTGACCGCCAGATAGACTCGCGCCATTTTCACCAATCATGGTATCAAGCCCATCATCCATTTTGCTGATGAATTCCATAGCATGCGCGAGTTTTGCCGCTTTCTCGATATCACTGCGCTCGTATTTTCCATCCGTTGCGTAAGCAATATTGTTTGCAATCGTGTCATTAAATAAATGAACATTTTGTGATACTAGCGCAAACTGCTGACGCAAGTTCTTTAGCTCGTATTCACGAATATCATGTCCGTCTAATGTGATGGAGCCACTATCAACATCATAGAAACGATTGAACAAGTTCGCGATGGTACTTTTACCGGAACCGGAACGACCAACCAGCGCAACGGTCTTCCCTCTTGGAATATCGAAGCTGACATTTTCCAATGCTGGCTTTTCTGCGCCAGTATAAGTAAAGCTTACGTTTTTAACTGAAACATCGCCATTTGCGCGTTCAACTGTCAACTTACCTTCGTTTTTCTCGGGCTCAAGGTCAATCAACGCAAAGAGTGTTTGGCTCGCAGCCATACCACGTTGGAACTGAGAGGTAACGTTAGTAAGCGCTTTAAGCGGACGCATCAAACCAAACATCGCAGAGAAGACAACGGTAAATGTACCTGGAGTCAGTTGCTCTTTAATCGAGTCAATACTTGCTAAGTAAAGAACGGCAACAATAGCAAGTGACGCAATCATTTGGATGATAGGGTTAGCCGCCGCTTGAGCTGTCACCAACTTCATGCTTTGTTGACGCATTTGGTTGCTGACCTTCTCAAATCGTTGACGCTCGATATCCTGGCCGCCGTAGCTCAGCACGACTTTATGGCCTTTAAGCATCTGCTCTGCTGACGCAGTCACGTTGCCCATCATTGTCTGCATATTTTTGGATATTTTTCTAAAACGTTTAGAAACGACACCAATACCCCACGCGACAACGGGAGCAACAGCAAACAGCACTAACGACAACTGCCAGCTGTTGTAAAACATCAGGACTAACAGGCCAATGATACTTGCACCTTCACGAACGATGCTCACTAACGCTTGGCTGGTTGCCGCAGATACTTGCTCTGAATCGTAGGTAATACGTGACAATAAATTGCCCGTCTTTTCCTTATCGAAGTAAGACACAGGCATATGCATAAAGTGATTGAATACCATACGGCGGACTTGCATAACCACATTGCCGGATACCCAGCTCAAACAGTATGTGGAGACAAATCCACTTATGCCACGGACAAACATCATGGCAAAAATAATCAATGGAAGCGTGCGTAGAAAATCAGATTCAGCGTTCCCAAAACCTTCATCTAGTAATGGTTTTAATAGGGAAATCATATAGGTATCTGATATAGCATTAATAACTAATGCAATGACTGCAACGACAAGACCTGACTTGTAAAGGCGAATAAATTGCCATAGACGCTTAAACGTCTGCCAAGTCGTTTCATCAGTATTTATCGACATAGAAGTGCTTTATTTTCTTACATTAAGACTCTCATTCTACTCCCTTACGCAGCATCTGCCTATACCAAGGCTCAAATGTATCGCTACGTTTGGTTTCTGAGCGCCAATTATCACGGTGAATAGAGAAGCTTACCTGACCATATTCCCCAGTATCAAGCCAAGTAATGTCAAGCTTGCGATATGCTGTAACAACATGTTCTGCCGGCATTCCCCATTGATTATTTTTTGCCAAAGAAGCAACGGCCACACTCGGGTTTACCGCTTCAATAAAGCGAGGATTCGACGAACTTTTACTACCATGATGAGGGACCAACATCACATCACTTTTTAACTTTTCAGGCTCCCTGAGCAAGATCCACTCGCTAATGGTCTCAATATCACCAGTAAAAAGCATACTGAACGTAGAAATAGGGTCGGTAAGACGTAGTACACAGGAGTGCGGATTATATGCACGTTGAACAAGAGCAGGAGGCCAAAGTACTTCTATATTTAACCCTTGCCATTTCCAATGATCGCCGCGAGTACAAGACTCATATCCGATAAAGTTTTGGCTACTGAGTTTGCGCTGTGGCGAAAAGGCATCTTCAATGAACAAGCGCCCTCCTGCATGGTCATTGTCGGAATGGCTGAGGATCATCGTATCGATGCTTTCATAACCTCGTTGATGCAAGACCGGAGTGACGACCTGCTCCGCAATACTGCCATTTTGCCATGCTTTACCTGTGTCATAGAGCAACACTTTATCGCCTTTTTCTACAATCACCGCAAGGCCATGGCCCACATCTAGTACATCAATGCGCCAATGTTGCTGACCATATTCCGATGTGAGCTTAATACTAATTACAATGCCAAGTAACAAACACCACGCGTACTGAAACATGAATCGTTGAAACACCAAGCAAGCAATTCCCGTCAGAATCAACCCTGTCATTTCTATACTAATGGGTTGCCAGGAGCCTATCGCGTACTGTATTGACGTGCTCAATGGCTGCAATGACCAGTCCACCAACTGCCACAGAGGCTTTGCTATCATTTCAAGAAATAAAGATGAGAACAGGGCCAGAAACATCAAAGGCACAACGATAAATCCGAACCAAGGAATAAACGCCAAGTTGTATGCAATTGATGACAAACTGAAACCAGAAAAGTAATAGCCACTAATAGGCACGATTAACACACTCAACATCAATTGAGTAAGCAATAACACTTTTAACTTCGCCTTCCAGCCCCCGTTTTGATGCCGAATCAAATTGATTGCGAACAACACTGCGCAAACTGACAAATACGATAACCAAAAACTCATGCTATACGATGCAAAAGGTTGAACAAGCAGTTGTAGCGCTACCGCGAGCAAAAGTACCCGCCAGGAAGCCCAGTGCACTAAGGTATATTTGAGAACGACGTAAATAACACATACCGACACCGCGCGGGTAGTCGGTAATGAGAAGTCCGCTAACCAAGCATAGGCAACGGCAAACATCAGCCCACATAAGCTAGGCAATAGCTGGTATTGAGGTAACGCATAACGAATGGCACCGCCCACCACTAGCCCAAAAGTGAACGCCATACCAATATGTAAGCCCGAAATCGAGACCAAGTGCAGTAAACCACTGTCTCTGAGTGCTTGCCAATCCTCCTTAGATAACCAAGAGCGATCGGCAAAAACTAACGCATTTATTAACGAGAAATGATGAAGGGAGGACACATCCTCCGAAACATCAGCGATAATGGCTTGGCGCAAAGATGTAGTAGAACGAATAATCCAGGTAACATCCTTGTTAACAACACCGCGTGCGATAATACTTTTACCCATTGCGTGCTTTTCGGCGTCAAAACCAGCTTCGTTGCGTAGGCCTGTAATCGGCTTTAACGAGACGGATGTCGTAAACTCACTGTTAACATCGAGTGGAAAAGGCGTAATAAGACGGATTTTAGGTTTAAGAAAAGGTAACAGAGTTTGAGAATTTACCTTTTTTAGAGCCACAATGCCTTCATATCCGTGACTTATTTGCGTAAAAGGGCTGTCAACTTTACCAATTATGGTAATATTCTCCCCTGCTTGAAAAAGGGCTTGTCTCTGAGACTCCAATACATTGCCGTGGACGATGACAACCATAAAGCCCGCAATTGCGCCTATGCTAATTAAGCCACGACGTAATTTGATTATTGAGCCAGTGGTTATTATTCCCAGCAGCAGCCAACGCCAATCTGGTATTGTCGGCCACCAAGCTGACGAAATTACGCTCGCTACAAATAACGCCAAGGTCCAACTTTTTTCTGAGAGAGTCATGCTGTCCTATGCCTAGAAAGCTGATAAAACGCTTCATGCCAGATCATGAATTGATCAAACGCCAAAAAGCATTGAAGGTCTTCGGCAATGTGTTGTACAACCCGAACTTGTGGTGTTTAAATCGGCGCTCGGCGTCTGGGGCTTTTGCTGTCGGGTTATTTATGGCATTTGTTCCGCTACCAAGCCAAATGATCATGGCTGCAGGTTTGGCAATCATGCTTGGCGTCAATTTACCTCTCTCCGTCGCTTTGGTATGGATAAGCAACCCCATCACCATGCCTGTGTTATTTTATTTTGCGTATAAGCTTGGCGCTTTAGTGATGCATGTTCCTCCGCAACCTTTCCACTTTGAACTTTCGTGGGAATTCATCATGCAACAGATGAGCACTATTGGCCCTCCATTCTTATTAGGCTGTGCTATCTGTGGTGTCATATCCGCGATTATTGGCTACTTCGGCATTAGAGGACTTTGGCGCTACTCAGTGGTTCGGAGCTGGCAAAAACGCAAAATAAGATAAGACGTTACTGCATAAAAATCAGCATTTGCGCTATCAGTTGAGGGGCACCTAACAGTTAGAATGAAACACGATGTCGCTCAAGTTGGATAAATACAAAAAAGGACCGAATTCGGTCCTTTTTGCTTTTCTCGTATTGTAAAACGGTTGGTTATTTAGAACTCAGCACCGCTGCCGGATTTAACTTCGCGGCGCGAGAAGCGGGATACCACGTTGCAAGCAAACTCAAAACGATCGCCGTCACCGACACCAATGCTACGTCTGGCCAGTGTAACTGTGATGGTAAGAAGTCGACGAAGTAAATATCACCCGATAAAAACTGATGACCGATTAAGCTCTCTAACCCTTTAATTAACGGAGTCAGGTTTAACGCCACTAAGACACCAATAACACTGCCGACGAGACTGCCAAATACACCAGAGAACACGCCTTGCCAAACAAAGATACGTTTGATTAGGCTATCTTTTGCTCCCATTGTTCGCAAAATTGCAATTTCTGCGGCTCGATCTTTCACTGCCATCATCAGCGTAGACACAATGTTAAAACATGCCACACCAATCACGAGTACCATCACCAAGTACATAATGGTGCGTACGAGCTGAATGTCGCGATACAAAAAACCAAACTTTTGCTGCCAGCTTTTCAAATACACGTAAACATCCACCATGCTACCTACCTCACGAACAATAGAAGGCGCATTGAGAACATCATCCGTTTTTAGTGAAATGCCAGTGACCCCTTCCCCTAACCTCGCGTATTGCTGAGCATCCGCTAATGGCACTAACGCTAAAGAATGGTCTATTTGGCCATTCAACGTTAAGAACCCAGACACCTTCACGCGCACACGCTTGGGAGCCTGCACTTTGTTTGCGCCGCCTGTTTGCGGAATCATCAACGTAATGTAATCCCCCACTGCGACATTTAGCTCGTTTGCAACACCTCGGCCTAAGATCACTTGCTTCTGACCGGCATAAAAGTTTTGCCAAGCTTCTTGGTCAATAAAATTCGATAAGCTCGACACCGCTTGCTCGAAAGTAGGCTCTACGCCACGAACTTCTATCGCTTTTAGCTTACTGCCTTTTTCTGCTAACCCCGTAAAACGAACGTACGGCGCTGCCGCAACAACATCTTCATGGTTTAGGGCTTGATTCATCGTTTTGGTGTAGTTATGAAGCGGACCATTAACGCCTTCCAACTCACCGTGTGGAATAACTGACAACACACGCGATTGCAGCTCGCGCTCAAAGCCATTCATTGCAGAAAGACCGATAATGATCACGGCTACACCAACCGCAATACCAATCGTTGAAGAAAGCGAAATGAAAGACACCATCTTGTTGCGCTTTTTCGCTCGACTGAAGCGACCACCAATCATCAATGCTAAAGATGAAAACAAAATTAGCCCTCCGCAGACGCAGTATCAGTCACAAAACGATCTACGAGCAAACCATCTTGCATGTGCATTTGACGATCCATTTTCGCTGCCAGCTCTTTGTCATGCGTGACAACCAAAAATGCAATGTTTGACTCTTTATTGAGCTCGCGCATCAAATCATAGATAGACAGTGCCGTATTGTGATCTAAGTTCCCCGTAGGTTCATCGGCCAAAACCAGATCAGGCTTATTCACCAATGCACGCGCAATCGCAACACGTTGACGCTCACCGCCCGATAACTCAGAAGGCCTGTGTTGCATCCGATGACTCAAACCAACTTTATCTAACAACACTTTAGCCGCCTGTTTTGCATCCGCTACTTTAGCGCCGCCAATCATCAGTGGCATCGCCACGTTTTCAAGCGCAGTAAAATCAGCTAACAAGTGATGGAACTGGTATACAAAACCAAGGTGCTTGTTGCGTAAAGCCGCCTGTTTATTCGAACTTAAAGCCGATAGGTTTTGCCCTAGAAAATCAACTTCACCATGAGTTGCGTCATCTAACGCCCCTAAAATATGCAATAAGGTACTTTTTCCCGAACCAGAAGAGCCAACAATAGAAACCAACTCCCCTTTGTCGATATCGAAACTTACGCCTTTCAACACTTCCGTATCTAACGAACCCTCTCGGTAGACTTTACGAATATCACGACATTCTAATAGCTTATTCATAGCGAAGTGCCTCAGCAGGTTTAACAGAAGATGCTCGATAAGAAGGATAAAGCGTAGCAGCAAGGCTAAGAGCAATCGCCAACACCACCACTAAAAGAATTTGCAGTGAATCAATCAAGATGGGTAGATGACCACCAAAACTGAATAGCGCCACACCAGCAGATTCAAGAATAGCGTTCAGGTTAAGTGACAAGATCACGCCCGCAGCACCACCAACAATCGCGCCAATTACACCACTGCTTGCACCTTGCACCATGAAAATGGTCATCACTTGAGATTGAGTCATGCCTTGAGTTTTCAATATTGCGACTTCTGATTGCTTCTCCATCACCACCATGATTAAGGCGGAGATAATATTGAATGCAGCAACGCCCACTATCAGACCTAGCATGAGTCCCATCATGTTCTTTTCCATTTTCACCGCTTGGAAAAGCTCACCACGCTGTTCGCGCCAATCACTCCATTGCCACCCGTCAGGCATGGGTTGATCAGCAAAATCCGTCACCATAAATGGATCAGAGAAAAAGACACGCCAACCAGAAACCGTGTCTTTCGGAAAACGCATCAGCTTAGATGCATCCGTCATGTTAACAATCATTAATTGACCATCAACGTCCGATCCCGTATTGAAAATACCAGCGACAGTAAAATTGCGCTGGCTAGGAATACGGCCAAGTGGGGTAAACTGCGTCGCGTTGGTCACCATTAAGCGCACTTTATCCCCCATTGATACCTTTAGAGAGCGCGCCAAACTATGACCTAAAAAGACATTGTAATCGCCCGCTTGAAGTGACGATAATCGCCCAGCAATCAAATGGTTGCTAATCGGGTCGCCTTTCTTTGGTTCAATGCCAATGAGGTAACCTGCCGTCAGTTGCGCAGAACTCTGAATTACAGCCTCTCCACGCACGATAGGCTCCGGTTCAGATTCACTCGACATCGCTTGAACAAATGAAGGGGCAGACTCGGTCAACGGCGTTTTTCCATCGTGTTGTGAAACAACAGCGTGAGGCAGCACACCTAAAATGCGCTCTTTTAACTGCGATTCGAACCCATTCATCACAGAAAGAACCGTCACCAACGCCATTACACCGATCGTAATACCCGCCGTCGACATATAAGAAACAAATCGGCTGAACCTATCTCCAGAGCGTCCCCGAAGATATCTCAAACCAATAAATAATGAGATAGGATGATACATATAAGACAAACCAACTGGTTGTTTTGATATAAAGCTTTAGCAGATTATCTTACCTTACTCTTCTCATTAAGAAGACAAGAGAATCGCTAAATTTGTCAACGACATGCAATAAGTCTGTATTTAGGGCAAAAAGTTCAAGGACAAATCAGGTAAACTTGATAACTTCATTCAGTTAGCGATAATCAGTGCCCTACTTCTCTTTGTTTGTTGAGTGAACAGGGAGCGCTCGCTGGCAAAAGGACCGACTATATGACAGAGCAAGAATACTTTACCGTCCATCATAATCTCACTATCAACGTCGAAACGTTGAGTGCGGATTTTGCTTTGCCAGATGAAGAAACCTTTGTCTCCGAAATTCCAGCACCGTTTATTGTTGCCAGCGAATTTAGCCATCTAGATATCTTGGCAGACAATGCACGTCTAGAGCTAAAAAACAAAGATTTAAAGCATGTGATTAACTTGCTTGATACGCAAAACGCGAAACTTAACCTCTTGTTGAGCTTTATGCTTTCACAACAAGATGACGCCTCCATTCGATACCAAACCACAAAGTTTGGCGCCAGCCAACTCAGTTACCGTTCAGATACAGCGCTATCTGCCCAACAACTCGTTCGTGTTAAACTGTTTCTCGACCATCCTGCTGCAGCGATTTACGGTTACGCTCAAGTAGAAGAATGTGAGGCTTCAGAGCAAGATTTCATTATTACTCTTAGATATAAGATGCTACGTGAATCTGACCAAGATTTGCTGATAAAAGCGGCACTATATCAACAACAAAAACTTTTACGTCAGCGCTCGATGGAGCGAGATAAAAAATAACTCCTATGACAAAAGCAACGATTCTTTCCGTCACCAATCCTTCTGAGCGTGGCGACAAAAAACAGCTAGGTAATTTACCGGGCGCGGCTCTACCTCTAGCTATTGCTGAGCTAGCCAAGCAGCATTCGAGTCACTCGCTACTCGTCGTGCCTGACCCGCAAATCGCTTTAAAACTTCAAGCGGAGATTGAACAATTCACCGACCAAACAGTAAGCCTGTTCCCTGATTGGGAAACGCTGCCTTACGATAACTTTTCTCCGCATCAAGAAATCATCTCTGAACGTATCGCGCGCCTATACCAACTGCCAAGCCAACGTGATGGCATAACCATCGTCCCGGTCAGTACAGTATTGCAACGCCAATCGCCACGTGATTTTCTGTTGCAACACACTTTAATGGTGAAAACTGGTGATCGACTCTCGCTTGAGAAGCTACGTGTACAACTTGAAAATTCGGGCTACCGCCACGTAGACCAAGTATTTGGGCCAGGTGAATACGCGAGCCGTGGGTCGATTCTGGATCTCTTTCCTATGGGCAGCGATGACCCGTATCGCATCGACTTCTTTGATGATGAGATAGATACCATTCGCACCTTTGATCCAGAGAACCAACGCTCTATCGACGATATTCAGCAAATCCAATTGCTGCCCGCGCATGAGTTCCCAACCACTAAAGAAGCGATTGAGGATTTTCGTACACGTTGGCGCACCCAATTTGAAGCACGCCGAGAGCCAGAGTCGATCTACATGCAAGTGACCAAAGGCACTTGGCCCGCGGGTATTGAGTATTGGCAACCGCTGTTTTTTGACCATACCGAGACTTTATTTGAATATTTGCCAGAAGACTCTCAAGTCATCACATATGGTGATATTGAATCTGCGGTCGATACTTTCTTAACCGATGTCGAATATCGGTACGACCAGAAAAAAGTTGATCCACTACGTCCTCTTTTGACTCCTGAACAACTTTGGCTGAAAAAAGACGAACTCTTCAGCCAACTAAAACAGCTCCCTATGGCTCAATTGAGCCTAGAGAAAGTGGTTAAGCGTGCTGGTCGTCAAAACCTACCAGTACAATCGTTAGCCGAGCTTGGCGTTCAGCAACAAAATAAAGAACCGCTTTCGCGTCTTCGTCAATTCAGTGAGCAATTCAGCGGCAAAATTGTTTTCTCGGTAGAGTCGGAAGGTCGTCGTGAAGCACTAACAGAACTGTTGCAAGGCATCAAAGTTCGCCCAGTCGTACATGGTTCACTTTACCAAGCTCTAGATTCGGGTGATCGCTTCAGTTTGATCTTAGGCGCTGCAGAGCATGGTTTCATTCACGAAGAGCTGAACTTCGCTCTGATCTGTGAAAGTGATCTTCTCGGTGACCGCGTTATCCAGCGACGCCGCAAAGATAAGAAAGCAGTCAACAGTGACACCGTTATTCGCCACCTTGCGGAATTGAAACCCGGTCAACCCGTGGTTCATATTGATCACGGCATTGGCCGCTACATCGGTTTGCAAACACTTGAAGCTGGTGGCATGAAAACGGAATACGTCACCCTTGAGTATCAAAACGATGCCAAGCTCTACGTACCAGTTTCATCACTAAACCTTATTAGCCGTTATTCAGGCGGTGCTGAAGAAAGTGCACCACTGCATAAATTGGGTGGCGAGGCTTGGGCAAAAGCACGTCGTAAAGCGGCAGAAAAAGTGCGTGATGTCGCGGCTGAGTTGCTGGATGTTTACGCTAAACGAGAATTAAAACCGGGCTTCAAATTTGAGCTAGATCGTGGGCAATACGCAACGTTTAAAGCAACGTTCCCATTTGAAGAAACGGATGACCAAGCGATGGCCATCAATGCCGTCTTGTCAGACATGTGCCAAGCAAAAGCGATGGATCGCTTAGTGTGTGGTGACGTGGGCTTTGGTAAAACGGAAGTCGCTATGCGCGCAGCATTTGTCGCAACGGATAACAGTAAACAGGTCGCCGTACTCGTACCAACAACCTTACTTGCTCAGCAGCATTTCGAAAACTTCCGTGACCGTTTTGCCAACTTACCAATCCGAGTTGAAGTACTGTCTCGCTTTAAGTCTGCCAAAGAACAAAAAGTCATTTTGCAAGACGTTGCAGATGGTAAAGTCGATATTGTCGTCGGTACGCATAAGCTGCTTTCAAGCGACATTAAATTCAAAGATTTAGGTTTGTTGATCGTTGACGAGGAACACCGCTTCGGGGTTCGTCAAAAAGAAAAAGTCAAAGCAATGCGTGCGGATGTGGATATTCTTACCCTCACCGCAACACCAATTCCACGTACACTGAATATGGCCATGAGTGGCATGCGCGATCTGTCGATCATCGCGACACCTCCAGCGCGTCGTTTAGCCATCAAAACCTTTGTTCGTCAAAGAGAAGAATCTGTGGTCCGTGAGGCGGTACTGCGTGAAATCATGCGTGGTGGTCAGGTTTACTTCCTGCACAATCAGGTAGAGACTATCGAGAAAGCCGCGGAAGACTTGCAAAAGCTTATTCCTGAAGCACGAATTACCGTGGCACATGGTCAAATGCGTGAGCGCGAACTGGAGCGCATCATGAATGATTTCTACCATCAGCGCTTTAATGTGTTGGTGTGTACAACGATCATCGAAACCGGTATCGACGTACCAACGGCGAATACCATTATTATGGATCGTGCAGACAACCTTGGTTTAGCGCAACTGCACCAATTGCGTGGCCGTGTTGGACGCTCTCATCATCAAGCCTATGCTTACTTATTAACGCCACATCCAAAAGCCATGACCAAAGATGCTATCAAGCGTCTTGATGCGATTGCTTCACTGGAAGACTTAGGCGCAGGCTTTACTCTAGCAACTCACGACTTGGAAATCCGTGGGGCTGGTGAGCTGCTTGGTGACGAGCAAAGTGGGCAAATTCAATCGGTTGGTTTTACACTGTACATGGAAATGCTGGAACAAGCAGTCCAAGCATTGAAAGAAGGTAAAGAACCTTCTTTGGACGAGCTGCTTCGTGAACAAACTGAAGTTGAAATGCGAATCCCAGCGCTCTTGCCAGACGATTACATCCCGGATGTGAATACACGACTGTCGATGTACAAACGTATTGCGAGCGTTACGAGTGGTGAAGAACTCTCAGAGCTCAAAGTGGAACTTATCGATCGATTTGGACTGCTTCCAGACGCGACGAAGAACTTACTTGCTGTCTCAGAATTGAAAATTTCGGCTGGTAGCCTAAAAGCGAAAAAGATAGAAGCCCATGATAAAGGTGGATTTATCGAGTTTTACCCTGATGCTGACATAAATCCAGCGTATTTGGTTAAACTGCTGCAATCACAGCCGCAAAAATTTGCAATGGAAGGTCCAACTAAGTTCAAGTTTAGCGTACCATTGGCGGACCGACGTAAACGCATTCAGCTTGTTCAAGACTTACTGAATGATTTTAAACAGAATTTATTACCAACGAGCTAATAGTCGAATGAGAATACTGATCCCGTTATTGCTTCTATGTGTCTCAATGCCTTCTTGGGCACAGCGTCAATTTGATATTGAAGTGATCATTTTCAAGCGAGCAGTCGACGCTGAAAGCACCACTGAATCTTGGCCGAATCAACTGCCAAAAATCGATATGGAAAATGTCGGCAGCTTAGAGAGTGAATCATACCGTCGCTCTAAAGGCGTAACACTACTGCCACGCTCATCTTTCCGCCTGAATGCGCAAGAAGCAGCATTAAACAACCACGCTGGGTTTAAAGTGCTTAAACACGTAGCATGGCGTCAAGGTGACCGAGGCAAATCTAGCGCCCCAATTTTCCGTATTGTTGGTGGACGAGATTTCTCTGATTCTTATCACGCAGATGGTAGTCCAATCAATGGCAGTACTCAGACATTTTCCACTGACGGTTACAGTGAAGAGACAGTCAACGGTCCTTTGTATGAACTAGACGGTCGATTCCAAATTTACGTGCAGCATTATCTATTCGCTGAAACGACACTAGACCTGCGCGAGCCAAGTGTTAGAGAAGTGCGTTTTGAACCAACTTCAACCGAGCAATTGGCGGATGATTTAGGTGAGGTCGATGGTAATGTTCAAGTGGGTAACTTGGCGGAAATCTCCCCTACAATAACAGAAGAAAAGTTCCTCATGAGCTACCGAATGGATCAAAAACGCCGTATGCGTAGTAGTGAGACTCATTACCTAGACAACCCATTGATGGGCATGATCATTCAAGTTCGTCGCGTTCGATAAGCACGAGTGATTCAACAAAGCGCAGCATTTGCTGCGCTTTGTTTTTATCTGTTATGTCCTCAGTTATTCCTAACCAACGCAGAGCAAGGAAAATAACTGCGTTACAGTATGAAATAGACAGTTTTCAAATTACTTACACTCAACATGGAAGTCGTATCAGTTCATGAGTCCAGATTTTGAAATCATTGCG
The DNA here is from genome assembly GCF_021728155.1 of Vibrio sp. J2-4. NCBI lineage: Bacteria > Pseudomonadati > Pseudomonadota > Gammaproteobacteria > Vibrionales > Vibrionaceae > Vibrio > Vibrio sp. J2-4. Next base: position 463,623 of record NZ_JAKKCN010000001.1, on the reverse strand, counting down.
CCCCGCTTAGCGCTCAAGCTCATCCCTTCTGAAGAAGCTCACTTACTACAACGTTTGCTTGCAGAGTCCCCTTCCCTACACCAGTGGCTAGATTGGTGTAATCAAAACGTTACGTTGAAAGATGCACAGGACTTCCTGTTGGCAACCCGACTTAACTGGGTAAAAACAGAAGCTTTCGGTTTCGGTATCTATGAGCGACAAAGTAACACTCTAGTAGGAATGGCCGCCGTAAACGAGTTATATCACACGTTTAATATGGCAAGTATTGGCTACTGGGTTGCTGACCGCTATCAACGACAGGGCTATGCTCAAGAAGCCGTTAGAGCCTTGGCTGAATTCTGCTTTGCAAAGCTGAGTTTAACTCGACTGGAAATTGTCTGTGACCCCGACAACGAAGCAAGCCAAACCTTAATTGAGTCAGTCGGTGCACAAAAAGAAACCATCGCCAGAAACCGGTTTATTTTTCATGGTAAGCCTAAGGATGGCGTTGTGTACTCACTTTTACCGGCAGATCTAACATAAATAAAAAGCCACCGACTTGCGGTGGCTTTTTATATTTCGAAGATACAGCATCCGCGCAATCCGCGTAGATGTGAATTTGGCGTCTTAGTGAAGCTTAAGGTTTGGACGCAGTACTCGGTTGATACGACCCACGAGCATCATCAGTCCGGTTTTAAATACGCCGTGCAACGCCATCAGGTGCATTCGATATAACGAGATATAAACGACACGTGCAATACGGCCTTCTACCATCATCGACCCTTTGGTTAGGTTGCCCATCAAGCTACCAACGGTAGAGAAACGGCTTAGAGACACCAATGAGCCGTGATCTTTATACACATAGTCTTTCAGCTCGCGTCCGTTGATCTTCGCAACGATGTTGCTGAATGCTTGGCTTGCCATTTGGTGCGCAGCTTGCGCACGTGGTGGAACAAACGAACCATCAGCCTGAGTACATTGTGCTAAGTCACCAATAACGAAAATGTCATCATCACGCGTCGTTTGTAGTGTATTTTTCACTACCAGCTGGTTGATACGGTTCGTTTCTAAACCAGCGATATCTTTAATAAAATCTGGTGCTTTAATACCCGCAGCCCAAACCATGATTTGTGCCGGGATCTTCTCACCATCTTTCGTGGTGAGGCCATCTTTTTCAGCTTTAGTCACCATGGTTGCCGTGCGTACATTTACGCCCAACTTCACCAGCTCCTGATGAGCAGCAGAAGAAATACGTGGAGGTAACGCTGGTAAAATACGCTCACCTGCTTCAATCAGATTGACGTTCAACTTGCTAGAGTCAAGATCGCCAAAGCCGTAAGTGCGCAGCTCTTTAACAGCATTATGTAACTCAGCTGATAGTTCAACGCCAGTTGCACCAGCACCAACAATCGCGATATCCACCGTACCGTTACCGTTTTTCGCGTGCAGTTTTAGGAACTCATTGTTCATTTCTGTGCGGAAACGGTGCGCTTGTTCTGGACTGTCTAGGAAAATACAATTCTCACGAACGCCAGGAGTGTTGAAATCGTTTGATGTTGAACCAATCGCCATGACCAGAATGTCGTATTCTAGCTCGCGGCTTGGCATCAGAAGCTCACCATGCTCATCTTTAAGCTCACTTAAGATGATCACTTTACGTTCGCGGTCGATGTCTTGAAGGCTACCCATTTGGAAGTCGAAGCTGTGGTTTTTTGCATGAGCTCGATAACTCAGAGCATCCACCCCTTCGTCCAAAGAGCCAGTTGCAACTTCATGCAATAATGGCTTCCACAAGTGGCTCGCTTTACGATCTACTAGCGTAATTTGCGCACGGTTCTTGCGACCTAGAGTTCGGCCAAGCTTAGTTGCCAACTCAAGACCACCAGCACCGCCGCCTACAACGATAATGCGTGTCACAATGATTTTCCTCTACAAAAATGAATATATGGGGTTCAGCTCGATGCATGACTCACAAACATTTGTGGCATCCATCCAACCGATGAATTCTTGGTTCTTAGAGGTGTCTCAATTTATTTGGATTAAAAACTGCTGCCTAATTTTATTCTTTATCTATCAATGACTTGTTAGGAATCAGCATATTTGTCTGGTACGCATACGACGCCAGAGATTTTTGGGCAAGTTTATTACTCGCTCTCAATTTTTTTTGATATTTATCAAATTATTTTAGTCTGGTTCATTATATAGAGACGTACTTTGAAGGCAACCAAAATCCGTGTGACGAGTACGGATTGACTACTTTTCGACTACTCTACAACAAGGTATTCGTGCCACATAGGATGGAAGTAAGAAAACGGTAAGGAGAACACAATATTCTGAGCGCTAAACCAAGAAAATGAGGCCTTTAAAGAGAAAGTGACTCGGCATACTCACAAGAGGGGGTCGCAGCAAAGCAGCCGATAAAAAATGCCGCTTTACTGTTCACACTCAAACACTCTTAAGTATTTTTAAATGCCTTAATCGCTTGTAAATGGTGAGAGATCTTTTTGAACTTGTGGGACTGCGTTTCGTCCCAAATGATTTGATAGTATTTTTCTAACTCAGCTGCAGTTTTCGCATTGTCATGCACTTCATCATCTTTGGATAAAATCACCAAGCAGTGCGCCTGATTTTTCGCTCGAAACTGATCAACACATTTTGTTGCGATATCTTCGTACTCTTCTGGGCGATCGATTCGACCAGCCATCGTTTTTTCTGGGTGCAAGTTCGGGTTAAACATCACTTGCTTGATACCGCATAGAAAACCAATTCGTTCAGACCAATAACCACCTAAACCAACCCCACAGATCAACGGGTTTGGATCATCCGATTGATCGATAACTTTAGACACCTCTTTTAACAAGTGTTGCATGTCGTGCTTTGGGTGAAGGGTGCTGTAATTGATAAAACGAACGTCGTCGTCGATGAATTGCAGTTGAAGAACTTTTTCGTGGTTACCCGGGCTTGTACTGTCAAAGCCGTGTAAGTAAATAATCATGTGTACCTCTCCCTGTGTGTATCTGGTACTTTTATTAAAACTACCACTATTTCCTTACTGTTAAAGGGGAAAATATCACGAGTTCTCAAAACAGTGATCTTCCATACACAATGAGCCTTTCAACTCATGCGCACTGTTTAAGTATTGTTCATCTCCCCACAATTTATAGGCCAGTAGATACCAAAGCATCGCCATCACTAGGGTTCTTGACTGCCACGCCTGTACACCACTTAACCAAAGAGACGTATCGTCGATACCTCGAATTTGGCAATACTGTTTCACTGCCTCTTCCACAGGCGCATCCGCGACTTGAATAGTCAAGGTCAAATCAAGCCTAGGGTCAGCAATACCAGCATACTCCCAATCAATGACTTTCACCCCACTATCTCCCCGAACGAGGTTGTAACACCCCAGGTCAAAGTGACAAAGAGCTAGTGGAACCGGCGCTACACTCGGTTCCGTGCGCCACTTCATGTATAGAGCCTCAAATTCCGTATCCGCATACTGACCATCAAGCTCAAGCCAATAATGATCGATGCGAGAAATATAAGAAAATGGAACCAAAGGGAGCGCACTGATCGGGTGCTGATGAATGGTCGCCGCAATGGATAATAAATCTCTTACTGGTAGACCTACATCCGAAAGTGCTTGCCCTTCGATCCATTCCACCAGTAAACCTTGCTCGTGGATAAACACTGGCTTGGGGCCAATTTCTAATGAAGAGATAGCATTCAGAACTTGATATTCATTGTGGCGAGAAATTGAAAAAGCCTTGCAAACATTACTGGTCGGTCGCCAGATGTATACAAGGCCTTGAGAGGATTCCAACCGCCAACAACGGTTGGTTAACCCCCCGGTAACGGTTTGAACTTTTACCGGAGGCTCAGTAAAGAAGCCATCGAGAGCATTAAGACTCGGATCTAACTGTTTTGCTTGTTGCCAAGAAAACCATGCCATTGATGACTTCTCCATCAGTATCGATTAAAGACCGAATAAGCTCTTCGATTGCGCTTTACGAATTTCCGTTTCATCCGCCCACTCAATCAAACCTGTTTCTAGGTCCATTAGGCGCATGGTCATCTTGTAGTATACATCTTTATCGCTACCTGCATTTTTGACGATGCTAGATAGGTTACCGTAAAGCATGTATTGCGCACCCACCATTTTACCAAATTGGATCGCTGTGCTTTGGTTAACCAGCTCATCCGTGTTTTGGAAGTTAAGCTGTTCACGCACAGACTCAACACGATCCATATCAACAAAGCGGAACTTACCAGAGTTCAGCATCTTAGTAGAAATAGTGTCGGTAATGGATTCAGTGTCAATGTGTTCACTGGTCTTGTTCTTAATTCGCTCAACAAAAACGATAGGACGTTGATCACGAGTAATTGCTGCTACAGAACCCGACATCATCATGCTATCAACCATTTCAGCCGCGATTTTTTGTAAATCTGTTGAGCCAAAATCGATAGTCGTGGTTTCTGTTGCTTGCGCATCGCCGTAAGAGACTTTGTTAGAACAGCCACCCAAAATGACGGCAAGACCTAAAAGAGCAATAATACTTTTTTTCATGAGAGTTCCTTAGTTTTTCAATACCAGCGCATCGTTAGCGCGGCAGCTTCGGCAAAGCCGTTAAGATTAATTGTCTTGTGCTTCTCTAATTTGAACACGGAATTTGGTGCCATTTGGATTCACAGTAACTTCAGATAACGTGACTTGCTCAAACCCTCGCACAATCATTTTGCGCCATGGGCCAGGCTTGGTATTCACTTCTAAACCATTATTGTCATACCAATAGAAGCGGTAAAGAATGTGCTGGTCACCTTTATAGTTACTGCTTAGTTGCACTACTCCACGTGGACGATCATCAACGTAAGTGGTGGTGATGTTGTCAACTAATAAGCGACTACCCAAAACGTTATCATTAAAAAATACTTTTTGCGTTTGACCATCAATTCGAATACCAGCCGTGTTTTCGGCGCATCCAACTAAACCAATAGCCATTGCTAAACAAATAAGCCATGCTTTCATTACAGTCTCCCTAGCTGTTTATGCCACACGGTTGAGTGTGTTCCCTGACGAGATACCCATACCAATGTAGTCTGCTGTGCAGGTACTTCAAACTGATAGGTTTGATCACCCAAGTTTAAACTTTGTGTTCCCGGTTTCACGACTTTTGATGCCGTTTTCACTTGCGCTGGTAATGTTTGCCAACTTCTCGTATCCGGCTGCTCGGTCAATGTGTTCCATACATTGAAAAGTATGTTACCCACATCATCGCCTTTTTTCGCCGCCTCTTTTCGGATTCGATCTTTTGCCCAAACGCGAAGCGCTTGACGGATCACCATTGTAGTCAGACGTTCATTAAGATCGTTTTGTGCCATCGCATTAACATCAGTCAGCGTGCTAGAAGGCAATACCTGACCATTTAAAACCACATCGCTAAAACGTTGAGCACCCCGATTCGGATAATAAGGAAGCGCCAACGAATAAATGGCCCCATTATCGCGACTGTCGTAAATCGGTAGATCAATACGCCAACCTTTCAAAGCCTCCACTACGCCTTGTTCATCAATAATGATGACTCGACCTTGAGACTGAGCTAACCCAGAAGGTGCTTTACCATACCGTTTCTCTAGCATGCGTAAGTCTTCACGCATGCCTAGTTTCTTAGCGGCGTACAACGTGCTTTCAACAACTTGTTTGTTGTCTGGCATCACAGCGAGTGCTCGTCGGTAATCAACATAAGCACTGTTTAAATCTCGTGACGCTTCATATAACAAGCCAGAAAGATAGAACAAATAGCCGTTTTGTACTGCGCTTAGTTTTTTACCAGCATCAGGGTAGCTCGCCAACACACTGCCTAAATTGGCAGACATGCCTTGCTTTTTCAGGTCTTTTTCTGCTGCTTTTAGTTCTTTTTCACGCGCCTTTCTTGCCGCTTCCTGAACTTGATTGGCTCGACGCACTTCAACAAGCGCCCCTTCCAAATCGTTTTTCTGTAAATAGTTTAGCCCGAGATAAAGGTGCAGAAAGCCAAGTTCATAATCGGCGGGGTGATAATCTTGGAGATTGTCGTTCACTGCGAGAGAGCCGACGCTCGTTGCCGTTTCTGACACAGAAATAGTCGCGCGATCTTGCTGAACACGAACGGCACGATCACCATTTTCCAGCGCTTTCAAACTTGTCGGGTAATCTTCAGCAAGAAAAGAAATACGGCCCTTTTCAAAGTTGCCAAGTATCTCGCCACCCACTTCGCTCGATTGAAGTTGTTTCGCTTTCGCATATTCCCCTGCAACAACGGCTTGATAAACTTCTTGATTCTGGTTGCTGTAGTGACTAAACAGATTGCCCGCAGACAAATTCGCGCAGCCAGAGGCCATTAAAGCCCAGCTCATCAGCCCTAACAGCTTTACACCTAGTTTCACATTTATCTCCACAAATGTGTCATTCGACAGGAAAAAGAAGTGGGTGAACTGCGCCACCCACTTTTTAAAGCTTAGCTCAATACCATTGGACCTAGAGGACGACCGCCTAATAGGTGCATGTGAATATGGTAAACCTCTTGGCCACCGTGCGGGTTACAATTAACGATCAGGCGATAGCCGTCTTCCGCAATGCCTTCCTCTTTCGCCAGTTTTTTAGCAACAGTGAACAAACGCCCCATCATTGCTTCATCTTCAGCTTCAACATCATTCGTTGTTGGGATCAATTTATTCGGAATAATGAGAATATGGCTCGGTGTGCGCGGGTTAATATCGCGAAACGCAGTCACCAACTCATCTTGATAAAGAATATCGGCAGGGATTTCCTTACGAATAATTTTACTAAAGATCGTTTCTTCCGCCATGAGGACTCCATTTTATAAAGGTAATTAGACCCCAATTAGTATGCGCCAACCAAAAGCGGAGCTCAATAAAAACAGTGTTCACTTAACATTATTAATCAAACGCTAATTAACGAAGCTTTTTTTGTCGTGTGCGTCATAAAATGCGCGTCACAAACTCAATACAATCCAATGAATTTTGTTACTTTTTTAAGACAATTATTATTTTTATACCCAAGTAAGCTCAAAATTCTTGGGTAGCTTGTCTATTTTGGGAGAGGAAGCTCACTTATGCGAGGTTCAGTTATTAAAAGGATGTATGCGGGCTTTGCTCTGATCATCATCCTATTTGCCGTCACAATTGCCATTATGATGGGAGGAATGAGTGATATTCACGGGAAGTTTGGCACCGTGTCTAAATCATCCCTACCACTGGTATCGTTATCTAACCAAACCAGTGTTGAACTGCTTTCTGCCGACAAATCGTTTAAAGATTTTCTGACGACAGAGAATAAACAACGCATGGATGAAATGCGTCAGGAATTTGCTAGATCTCAACAACGTTTCGAATCCACTTTGGGTCAACTGGAAACTGCGAGCCAAATCTATCCTTCTCTTGCCGAACCGTTTTCACAATTAAAAGCGTTAGAGCAGAGCTATTTTACTGAAGCTCTTGAAGCCATGGACAACTACGAAGCGATGTTCGCTGCGCAAGAAAAAGTGCAAAAATCGTCACGTCGCTTCCAAAAGCTGAATACCGAGTTGTCGGTCGGCCTTAAAGAATATGTGGCAGATCAAACTAGCATTTCTGTCAAAGTCATGGCGAAGAGTTACTTCATTAAGCTAAAAGATGCGGAAGTTATAACCTCTGATGCCCTCGCCAGTTCTGATCCTGAGTTTGTTACGCAAGCCGTGACCAAAAACCGCAAAGCAGTGACTCATTTGAACTATGCTTTCCGTGGTTTAGTTACTCAATTACCTGAACTAAAAACAGCGTTTGGTGAGTCGGTAGAACAATTCACACGCGATGTGGGAATGCGTGGAGGTGTCTTAGACCAGCACAATAATTACCTCAATGCTCGTGCAGCGCTATACAACAACATCGCCAACCTAGCGAATAAAGTTGATTCAACCATGGCGATTCTTGAGCAATTTACGTCAACCGCAACGGATAAACTTAATGAATCGTTAGCAGACGCTGGTAACATTTATTCTGCGGGTGTGACGAAAGCCATCATCATTGGCGTTGTCGTCGTGCTACTTGCCACAGCGATTGGCTACCACATCGCGCATAGCGTTCGCGAACCATTGACTCGTATTCTAAAAGTGCTTGAAAGCCTGACTGAAGGTGACATGACACAACGTATCGATATTCGCTATAACAACGAGTTCAGCCGAGTGAGTGGACACATTAACTCACTAGCCGACAGTCTTCACGAGATCTTAGTGAAACTCAACGAAGCGTCAGAGAACCTATCTTCGACCGCAGCAACAAACGAAAGCACGTCTTCGCAAGCGCAAAGCAAATTAAGCTCACAACGTGAGCAAACAGCAAACGTTGCGACCGCAATGACGGAAATGTCTCACTCAGTGCAAGAAGTCGCTCAAAGTGCACAAGGTTCACTAGAAATGGTGCAGCGTGTCGAATCTGCCTCTGAAGAAGGCAGAAATGTCATGAGCAGCAATATCTCGACCATAAATCAACTGGAAACGCGTTTGAACGAATCCGTTTCCGCTGTCTCTGAACTTCAAAAAATGAGTGGTCAAATTGGTTCTATCCTCGATGTGATTCGCAACATTGCTGAACAAACTAACCTACTGGCATTGAATGCAGCAATTGAAGCGGCTCGCGCTGGCGAACAAGGTCGCGGCTTTGCGGTAGTGGCCGATGAGGTGCGTGTGCTTGCATCCAGAACCACTCAGTCCACCACTGAAATTGAATCGATGATCAGTAATCTGCAATCCAGCTCTCAGTCAGCAAATCAAGTGATACAAAGCTGCATGAGCGATATGGAGATGTCTGTTGAGCAAGCATCAAAAGCGAACAGCTCAATGGAAGAGATTCAAGCGCTAATCATCGAAATCAGCCAAATGAGTACGCATATTTCGCAAGCGGCAGCAGAGCAAAGTGAAACCTCAGCAGACATTGCACGCAGTATTGAAGATATCAATAGTATCGCCGATGAAAGCTTCCAAGCTATGTCGAGCATCGCACAGACCAGTGAATCCCTGACTCACTTGGCTCATCAACAGAATGAATTGGTTCACCGCTTTAAGTTATAAATAATTTATAAATTTAAGCATTAATTAGTGCAATCAACTGTATAAGGGCGACTTTTTGTTAAGTCGCCCTTGTTTTTTATCGGCCATGTCTACATATGATTAATATGGCCAGCTCATCCCCTTGCACATCTCTTTTCGAGCGGCCTCATAAAAAGGAAAATCTATGGCTGTTCATGTTGGTATTATCGACCAAGACCCAGTGAGATTGGTCACTCCTCTATTAGATAATCGTACGCTAAGCACACATATCGTCTTCATCGGAGACAAGAGCCAGTTAGATATATTTGACCGACTGAGTGCCGTTTTAGAGCAACGAGACATTACTTCCGAATTTTTTGAAATCCCATCCGCCGTCAATACTTCGCTGATCAAACAAGCGATTCAAAAACTGGCAAAAGATCTCCATGAGCGCGGCGAAGATGTGAAATTGAACGCCAGTTGCGGTCTTCGTCATCGCTTATTGTCTGTGTACGAGGTTTTCCGTACCTATCGCTGGCCAATTTTTGTGGTTGAGCCAAGTAGCGATAAGCTTTGCTGGTTATACCCAGATGGCAAAGAAGATACTCAGGTCGAAGACCACATTACGATTGCTGACTACCTCACTATCTTCGGCGCACGCGGCGAGTTCCACCACGTTGATTTGCCTCCTCTTCTTGATAAAAAACTGTATGAACTTGGTGAACGCTGGGCCTCAAATGCGCTTGAACTTGGTCCAGGCTTAGCGACTCTTAACTACCTTGCAACCACATGCCGCAAAGAGCAAAAACTTGATGTGGAGCTTTCTGAAAAGCAACAAGGCTACCGTGAGCTCAACATGCTGCTTTCGGACTTAGTGGAAGCGCAAATCGCCACTTATGAGAATGGTGTTCTAACGTTTGCAGATGAAGATGCACGCCGCTTTTCAAACGGTGAATGGTTAGAGACTCTGGTACACAGCACGGTCAAGCAAATTCAAGATACGATGCCGACGATTCAAGATCGCTCTTTGAATGTTCAGGTTTATCGCAAACTTGGTGAAAGTGAAGTACGCAATGAGTTGGATGTTGCAACAGTAGTAAACAACAAGCTCCACATCATTGAGTGTAAAACCAAAGGCATGCGAGATGACGGCGATGACACCTTGTACAAGCTAGAATCCCTCAGAGATCTACTAGGTGGTTTACAAGCACGTGCAATGCTGGTGAGCTTCCGACCGCTTCGTCATAATGACATTACTCGTGCAGAAGATTTGGGGCTAGCTCTGATTGGCCCTGATGAGCTTAAAGATTTAAGAACGCACCTAACGGCTTGGTTTAAAGACGCAGGCGGCTCGGACGAGATCTAGTATCAGTGATAAGAACTAGAATTCAAAATGATCAAAAGCAGCGTTACAGGCTGCTTTTTTCATACCTAATTTTTAAGTGTGGGTTTAGATAGGTAGAAAAAAACCAGAGGCGTGCCTCTGGTTTTTCCGTTTGTTTAAAATGCCAATTATCGCGGCTTACAGCATTTTACGCGCTGCTTCTACTACCACCTTAATTGAACGAGCTTCCGTCTCTTTCAGAGTTGAATGATCTGGAATCTCTTTTTGTGTACGGTTGATGATTACACCCGCCACACAACCTGCTTTTAGACCAGAGCTCGCACACATTGTTAGCAATGTTGCAGACTCCATCTCAAAGTTAAGTACGCCCATGTCTTGCCATTCTTGCATAGAACCTTGGAAACGCTTAACAACGCGACCAGAGAACGTGTCGTAGCGCTCTTGACCTGGGTAGAAAGTATCACTTGAAGCCGTCACACCCATGTGAACCGCAGCGCCAGACTCTTCTACTGCCGCTTTCATTGCAGTTGCTACTTCAAAGTCAGCAACTGCTGGGAATTCCATTGGCGCAAAGTGCAGGCTCGCACCGTCAAGGCGAACTGACCCCGTCGTTACGATCATGTCACCTACGTTTACATGCGGTTGAATTGCGCCAGTTGTACCAACACGTAGGAAAGTACGAACACCAAGCTGCGCGAGTTCCTCAACTGCGATAGAGGTAGAAGGGCCACCAATACCTGTAGAACAAACCACAACAGGTTTACCGTCTAATTCGGCACGGTATAGCGTGTATTCACGGTGACTTGCTAGAAATACTGGGTTTTCCATTTGTTCTGCGATTTTTTGAACGCGCGCTGGATCACCAGGAATGATGGCTAGAGTCGCACCATTAAGATCAGCTTCAGTAACACCTAAATGAAATACAGCTTGAGACATAAGTCGCTCCTTATTGTGGCTTATTTTATGAACAATAAGCTCATTAATCAGTTATTGGGTACAAATGCACTGTAGCGAACCTTTTACCAACATAGAGTGATCACAATCACAATGAGAAAATGTAATGAAACTATAATTTCACCCAAAACAAGTAATGATCACACTTTTTGGGAGTTTGGCTCATTTTGTTGTATAGCGATGCGTGATTTCAAAAACAAACTAAAACATCTTATTAGATTTCGTCGATACGGTTAAAAATGCCCGAGACACGAATGCCTCGGGCTTTTTATTAGCTAGTTAGGTAGGTCACTTGGCCTGCTTGGACTCAAAACGGAGCAATCTCAACGCATTTAACGTAACCAGTGCAGTTGCGCCGCTGTCGGCTAATACTGCCACCCATAGACCCGTAATGCCCAGTAAACTTGTCACCAAGAAAACGCCTTTCAAACCAAGCGCTAACGCAACATTCTGACGAATATTGCTTAACGTCGCACGCGATAGTTCTATCATGGCAGGTAACTCAATCAGACGATTGTGCGTTAATGCCGCGTCGGCCGTTTCCAGCGCAACATCCGTACCGCCTCCCATCGCAATACCGATACTCGAGGCTCTCATCGCTGGCGCATCATTAATACCATCTCCCACCATTGCAACGGTGTGTTGCTGTGATAGTTTCTCGACGTAATGCACTTTATCTGCTGGTAATAAGCTTGCTTTATAATCCAAGCCTATTCTGGTCGCCATTGCTTCAGCACTTCTCGGGTTGTCACCGGTTAGCATCACCGACGTTATCCCAAGCTCCTTCAACGTAGCGATAGCTTCTTGGGCATCTGGGCGCAATGTATCTTGCCATGCAATCACGCCAATGACCTCGTAATCGTAACGCACAATAACAACCGTTTTACCTTGTTGTTCCAACGTCACCACTCGCTCTTCGGTTTCTTGAGAAAGTGGGAAATCGGCCTTAGAAGGCGTGACTACTTGGACTATTTTCCCATCGACGTAACCAGTGACACCAGAGCCCACTTGCGCGGTTTTATCTAGCGCTTCAGGAATAGGAAGCCCCTGCTGTTGCACTTTATTAACTAAAGAAACCGCTAGAGGATGGCTTGAGCCAACTTCGATTGAGGCTGTCAGGCTAAGTAACTTGTCTTCATCTACACCAAAAGCAAAGACGTCGGTCACCTGCGGCTTACCTTGCGTTAATGTACCGGTTTTATCAAATGCGACGGACTCAACCTTACCAAGCAACTCAAGCGCCGCACCACCTTTGATTAATGCCCCCCGCTTCGCCGCAGCCGCCAAGCCAGAAGTAATCGCTGCAGGCGTTGAAATAACCAACGCACAAGGACAGGCGATCAGTAACAGGGCAAGTCCTCGATAAATCCACGTTTCCCATGGTTGAGCAAACAACAGTGGTGGCGTGACGATAACCATCAGGGACACCAACATCATCAGCGGCGTATACCAACGGCTGAACTTATCCAGAAAACGTTCTAATGGTGCCTTACGAGATTCTGCTTCTTCAATCAAATGGAGAATTCGGTCAATCGCATTCTCGCCTTGGCGAGAAGTCACCTGTAAACGAACGACTTTATCGACAACTACAGCCCCGGCCATCACTTTGCCACCCGTTTGGTGCTCAACGGGAACGGATTCTCCCGTTAACGCGCTTTCGTCAAAACTTGCAAGCGCATCTTGCAACACACCATCCGCTGGCAAACGACCACCGGGGGCAACTTCTATAATATCCCCCAGCTTAAGCTGAGCTGCAGGCACCTCTTTACGCTCACCATCAACAATTAAAATTGAATTTTCTGGGACTAAGTCCATTAGCGCTTGGACACCACTTCGAGCGCGGGATGATGCATATGCTTCTAACTTTTCACCAATAAGGAAAAGCAATAACACCATTGCCGCTTCAGCGGTTTCACCTAAATATAAAGCGCCGAGCGCTGCCACACTCATTAACGTTTCAATCGCAAAAGGCGTACCGCTACGCGCCAACTTGAACGCTTTAAGCGCAATTGGGTATAAACCCAGTAAACAGGTCAACGTGAATAACCAAGTACTTATTTGAGGGTCGATCTTAGAAATTATTGCCGCGACAACCATCGCACTAGCAATAGAGAGAATTTGAATGTTGTCTTTTACTACCCCACGCCAGCCCTTCGTTGCAGTATTTGGTTTTGGAGCATCGAGTGAAGAAAGCGGAAAACCTGTTTGTTGGGCTGTATGCTCTATCGTAGAGGTCAGCTCGCGATCGTCAAAATCGACAACCAGTTTTTCTGTTGCAAATAAGACTTTTGCTTGGCTAACACCTTCCAAAGACGTAATAGCCTTCTCAAGCTTTTGTGCACATGAAGGGCAATCCATACCTGACACAAGCCACGAGTTTCGAATTGAGGAATCATTCTCCCTTGAGGGCTCTTCTTCCTCACCAGGGTCGGCGCTACAACTCCCTCCGCTGCAACATGAACTTTCGGACACTTCTACGCCAGCTTGAGAAATGTTGAGTGAAGATTTTACTGGTGCGCAGCACGACTCGCTCGCGCCAAGCGGCACCGCAGTTTTGATTTTGCTAGATTGGCAACCTTGATGTTTCGTACACATAATTTATTTTCCTTATTGGTGTAGGCTCTTTGCCTATGACTAAGGATAAACCTTAGAGCTAGCTCCAAGGTCAAGGTGATTTTTTAAAAACTCGTCGATTGAAAATAAAAAAGACGCCGAAGCGTCTTTCCAAATGACTTATTTAAAATCAAGCACCTATGATATTTGATCAAAAAGGTTAAACTGGATGCTTAAAACACTCATTTAAAGTCATCCCGATGGCGCGCAGCACATCTCGCCTAGTGATAACGCCAACCAATTTACCTTTACCGTCAACCACTGGATACATTTTTGGCTTACCAATCTTCATCATGTCAGCCAACTCAATCACTGACATGTCTGGAGAAACAGATAAAACATCGTCATGCATACACTCTTGAACGGTATGCGTGTCTTGGCAGTGATAACTCGCTTTCACCAATTTATCTAACAAGTCTTGCTCTGATAAGAATCCAACTACCTTTTCATTCTCATCAATGACGGGGCCACCTAATGTGACGCTTTGCATGACTTTATTCAAAGCAGCCGAAAGTGACATATCTTTAGTGAAGGTCACCGCTTGCAACGTCATGTAATCTTTTACTTTTAATGAATGCATTCTTATCTCCTTAAGGGCATTTTATTGCGGCCTTTAGATAAGTGTCGCCTAATTTCCTGAATTTACTAAATGGAAATGAGTAATTTTATTTATAGGTGCAGCCTATTGATCTGAATCAAAATTAAGTCATCATCGGCATTCACTGTTGTTTAATTGAGCACAACTTGCAAATGGGCTGATTTTTAACAGGTGGTAAATACAACAAAGCCAGTCAAATTGACTGGCTTCATTATTGGCGCATAGTTACATTAACAATGATGTCGACGCATGTTGTCTAAAATAATACCAGTTGCCATTGCGACATTCAGCGACTCAGCACCACCAAATGCCGGAATCGTGATCTTATTTGTCACGAGCTTCGCAGCGTCTTCACGTACGCCGTGGGACTCGCTGCCCATCAACAAAATACCTTCAGCAGCGAATTCCGTTTTATGAACGCTCTCCCCTTCCAGAAACGCGCCATAAACTGGCAAGTTGGCTTCTTCTAAGTAACTTGGCAAATCCACCAGACTCACTTGTACGCGGCCAAAACTGCCCATGGTCGCGCTGATCGTCTTAGGGTTATACGGATCAGCACAATCTGTACTCGCAATAATGTGCTTGATGCCATACCAGTCTGCGACACGAATAATTGTTCCTAGATTACCTGGGTCAGATACACCATCTAGCGCAATCATCAAGCCTTTTGCTTGAGGCACTTTTACACTCGGGATTTCAACCACTGCAATGGCCGCGTTATTGCTCACGAGAGTGCTCGCTTTGGTCAGGTCGTCAAGCGATGCTTCAATGCAATCAAAACCACTTAGCGCACTAGCGTTTTGTTCGAGAAATGCCTCGGTTGCGAAGACATGCTTCACCTTTAATGAACTACTTGCCAGCTCTAAAACGTTCTTTTCACCCTGAACTAGGAATAAGCCATGCGCTTTACGCTGTTTCTTTTGACCTAAAGCACGAAGCAGTTTTAATTGGTTTTTTGAAATCATTAAAGTATCCCAGGTGAAAATGGTTATTCGGCGAATGTACTCTAAACAATCTTCACGACAGTTCGGTATCAAGCGCGTGAGATTATAAATTATACCTAAATAACCTCAAGAAACTTGATTCATCAGAAGACTTTGAAGAGCAAACGCAGTAAAAGAGGGTTCAAAAACGAAAAAAGCCCTGCGATATACGCAGGGCTTTTAAAGGGTGGGACCCCAGCCACATCCCGGCACACAAGTCACCCGCTGCGGCTGCTTCCTTCCGGACCTGACCGAGTTCACGAGCTATTGTTGCGAGAGGACCAGAGCCCCATAATTCTTTTCGAGAGGACTTGCCTCAATCGATGGGGCGATTATTCAGTATCAGCCCTCATAATGCAAGAGCAAAAGCCTTGAATTTCGTCATTTCATTACCGTTTGGACAAAACTCGATCAATTCATTCCTCTATGATTGAGCCACGTAACGATGCGAAGAAGGATAGCGGCGTGTTGACTGCTTACTTGAATACATATCTTCATCAGCTAAATGCATGGCTTGCTCTAAGCTCATGTGCTGTTCTCTCTTTGCAGAGACACCGATAGAGATACCCACAGACTCTAACTCACTACACAGTTTGCCTTTTACATCAATTCTGCTGAGCTCTTTCATTGCCCTATTTAATTCTGCTTGAGTCGGGTAGCCCAACAAGATGAACTCATCTCCCCCTATCCGGTAACTTTTCCCTGACCATACATAATGAATTTTTAGCGCCAATAATTGTAACACCTCATCACCAGCACGATGACCGTACGTATCATTGATTCGTTTGAAGTGGTTAATATCCAAGTAAAGTATGGATAGCTCTTTGTTTACGCCTTTTCGATGTTTTACTTGCAACGCGCGGCGATTTCTTAACCCCGTTAAATTGTCGGTATTCGATTGACGGTAAAGATAAAGCGAAACGCAAATCGCAAAAAACAATACAAAGACAAACACAGCCTGCGTTTGCGTTGCCAGCCGAACCTCATATTCAAGCGCGGTACGCCAATCTGGGCGCAGGTCGTACTGGGCAATGATCTTATCAACTTCCAACATCGCTATCGCTCGACTGAAAAAAGGAGCAAGCATGGCACCTTTCTCGTTCGCCACCAATCCAACAGAAAGTTGTGACTGGTAAAACTCGCCAATCGCCGTGTCCTGCTCTATCGGAACCAACTCGCTCAGACGTAAAAAGTGGTTGAGCATCGCGGTATCCATCGGAATGTAATCGACTTCTTCATTCAATAAACCCTGAATGAGTTCTTGTTGGGTACGATAACGTTTCAGCTCTTTTAGCGGTAAAAGTTGCGTCATCATTTGGTCGAAAAAGTCGTCCTCAACCACACCAATCCGCTCAGAGATCAACTGTGACACATGAGAGTAAGTGTTCGGCTTGTAACCTAAACGCTTGACCATAACGGATGCTGGTGAGTAATGGGGCTTGGGAAAGTAACTAAATTCATGCCGCTCGCGACTGACCGTTAACGGCGCTAAAATTTCAAAACTCCCCTGCATAAACTCATGGTACATGGAACCCCAGCTTTCATTTGGCTCACTAATGATCACGCAGTTTAATGCCAAGATCTCACAGCTTCTCAGGACGACATCTGCCGTCATCCCTTCGATACTGCCGTCTTCGTTGTAAACAACATATGGAAAGATAGATTCGAGCTTGATCCGTATAGGCTCACTAAAATCGAGAGGTAATAAGCGAATAGATTCTCGCAATGCCGCTCGCCTTAATTCAAATTGATACTGGGAGATCTCTTCACGAAGTTGCTTTTGCACTCCTTCCCCATGAATAAACGTAGCGAACGTATCCAACTCTTCGAGGTGATGATCTTTTTTACTGATGATCGATACTGGCTTTATCGAAATCTGATCATTCAACATCTTAGCGTCAAAGCCCTCCAGCAGCATCGGCTTAAGCTGATTGATGGCATCGACTACGCCTTCAACAACGCCTGATCTCAGTAACGTTACCGCTTGCTCATGACCTTGATAAGAGACCTGTTTTAGCTCCGGGTAGTATTGTTTGAGTAATTCGGCATAAACCGTATCTTTAGGGACGCCAACTCGTGAAATGTCACTCAACGTCGAGTCTTTTAAACCAAAAAGGTAGGTATATTCGATATTAGTTGGACGGGAGTAACTAAAGCGTTGAGCACGCTCTTCTGTGTAAGTGATATTAGCAGCAAAGTCCGCTTCTCCATTCGCGACGGAATTTAGAATGGCATCAAAGCTGGAATAGTTCACATATTGAACGGTAAAGCCGAACTCTTTCGATGCAGCATTAAAAAGAACACGGGTGACGACATCATCCGCTTCTGTCGCAACTTTATAATGAGCAATTAAAGGTGATTCAGCTTTTACATTCAAACTCAGTAGGCAGCAAGTAAAAAGCAACAGTGTTCGAGCAAAGGTAGTCATGACAAACTTATCTTAAATCAACCACTTATAATGTGGTTATTATTATTGGAAGTTTAGTAAATATGAAATGAAGAACATATACTAATCTTCATTTTGTTCCACAACCAATTCGATAGTCTGCCGCACGTGTCACTTTTTACCTGACGAAATACTCATAATTCTGCCTGTTCATCGCTGCTACGTAAGATATAGTCCGTCATCCAAGCCGTTCCTAACAAACAGATCCAAACAACAAAAACAGGGTTTGGTACATCTGTAGTCGGACTTACCACTAAGGCAGCAAAGCCAACGGTCGGTAATGTCCAGCACAATAGTTTACTCCAACGAATGGAGTGTTTAAGCTTCGCGAGGGTTTCCATTGAAGCCAGCATTCCTGTCACGCTCAATGCCACAAGAACGGCATATGGCAAGCCAGCAATCCATAATGGGAACAACAACAGCATCGGCCACCAGCTGTGCTTATTGGATGGGGTCCAATGTACAGCAGACCACCACATCGCCATGACCGCGACAGTTTGAACCACTGTAACCCAAGCGGATCCATCCAGCTTCCCACCTTGTTGCGTGACCATAATACCGACTTGTAGAGTAAGTACGATTAAGCCTGCGGTGAGCAGGACGCCCAACGAACTTCTACGAGAGAACACTACCATTAAAAGTGGGAAAAGGATCAAAATACCAATCGATAGCGCGATTGGTTGCATTGAGAGCGTAGCGCCAAAAGCCATCATTGCGCCCAGCAACACCAAGCCTGCAAACCCGCCTTGTGGCAAGATCCACAACGCCGGGATCATGAGTGCAAGAACGGGAATATCTCCCTCGCTCAAACTCATCGCTCGAACGCACACCACTGCGAGTAAAGTCGTAATGAAAAATTGAAGTGTCGATAAAATCATAGCGCCTCCTGGCTTCCCCACCTACTTGGTAACTCAACGGCAAAAACTGGGATTAAAAGTCGTTGAGAGGGTCTAGATTCAAGCTTAGCTTGTGTTTGTTTTATGCTTTTTAACGCTCATTAACATACGGCACGACTGAAGAGAAAATGTGATCAACAAAGGTCAATCGCGGGCAATATAAACGTTAAGAACCGTTAGCAATATACAAGTCCGATGGTTTACCATTCCTTAGTAATCCACAATAGACACTTTTGAGTATGGACCAATTTTTAGCGCAAATCTTTGCTGTAATTCACCAAATTCCAAAAGGAAAAGTCTCCACCTACGGGGAAATCGCAAAAATGGCAGGTTACCCGGGCTACGCAAGACATGTTGGTAAGGCGCTTGGTAATTTGCCAGAGGACAGCAAACTCCCGTGGTTTAGAGTGATAAATAGTCAAGGAAAAATATCCTTAAAAGGCAGTAATTTAGAACGACAAACAAAGAAATTAGAAGCCGAAGGAATTGAAGTATCTGAGATTGGAAAAATTTCGCTAAGAAAATACAAATGGCAGCCTTAGGCTGCCATTTTTTGTTCGCTGAGTTTGATATTAACGCGTACCAACTAGACGAATATCCAACTGGTGAGTTTGTGCTTCATCTGTGATTACACCGTTATGCGTATCGCTGATAAAACGCAATTTACCATCCACTTCAATACGCGCACGGACGCTGTAACGATGGTTTGGTTTGATTTCATTGTTATCGTAGTTCAGTTCAAAAGAAAGAGGAACTTGTTTACCTTCCGTTTCGAATGTCTGCTTTGCTAGTACTTTTGCTGGCGCGTCAGCCAAAGACACATCTTCTAACGCGACGGTAACCACTGCGTTTGGCGGCAGAGCAATACGCTCACGGTAAGCCACTGTACCTGTAATCGTCTTCATTGACGCCTCTGCAGATTCCATTTCTGTATTTTGAGAAGTTTGGCAACCCACTAACGCAGCCCCAAAGAGTAAAGAAGTAACAAGCAGTAGTGTTTTTTTCATATCTTCCTCGAAAAGAGTATTAAACCGGAGCAATTATAGGTGTGGAATATAAAACTGTCTGCTTCCTGTCAGTTTATTTGACAATAGTTTGACTGAGTTAGAATTTATCAAACAATTGATTTTGTTTCATAATCGGAACAATACTATTTCTAAGTTACTCAATAGTTCTTAACTATGGCACTTCACAAGAGTGAGACTGTTGAGGTAAGTTGGAGTGAAAGACAACGGTGAGGAGACACAATGAGTAAACCATTACGAGAATTGCTCAGCCTACTACAACTCGAAAAATTAGAAGAAGGCTTGTTTCGTGGCCAAAGTGAAAACCTAGGTTTGCCTCAAGTGTATGGTGGCCAAGTGATTGGGCAAGCGCTTTCTGCTGCGCGCTACACCGTTGAAGAAGCACGCGCGGTGCACTCCTTCCATAGCTATTTTTTGTACCCTGGTGATCCAGAAAAGCCCATCATTTATGATGTAGAAAACCTAAGGGATGGCCGTAGCTTCAGCACCAGACGCGTTAAGGCGATTCAAAATGGACGCCCTATTTTCTACCTAACGGCGTCTTACCATGGCGATCAACCTGGGTTTGATCATCAAAAGGAAATGCCAGACATTCCTGGCCCAGAAAACTTCGCCTCTGAGAGTGAGCTTGCTAGCCATATAGCCGAATTCCTGCCAGAGCGACTACGCAAAACATTTTGTGGTGAAAAGCCAATTGAAACCCGTCCTGTTACGGTCATCAACCCTCTAAAACCCAAAAAAGCAGAGCCTAAACAGTATCTTTGGATTCGTGCCAATGGTGAAATGCCAGAGAACCTGCTTATACATCAGTACCTGTTGGCCTATGCATCAGATTGGGGATTCCTCGTGACAGCAATGCACCCACATGAAGTGTCATTAATGACGCCAAACTTCCAAGTTGCCACCATTGACCATTCAATCTGGTTCCACCGTCCGTTCAAAATGGATGAATGGCTGTTGTACGCAATAGAAAGCCCAACAGCGAGTAATACTCGTGGGTTAGTGCGTGGCGAAATCTATAACCAGCAAGGTCATTTAGTGGCAACCGCAGTGCAAGAAGGTGTAATGCGCTATACCAAGTAACCGCTAAACCTTAAACGACAAAAGGAGTGCTCAGCACTCCTTTTTTGTGGGTATCAAACGATAATTAATTTGGTTGATACTTCATAGTAATGACCGACCATTCGTAAAGTGATTTCGGGTAACCGTATTCGCTTTTCCCGTAAACGACATTCGGGTCAGCATAGAATCCACCTTTATCCGTTGCTAAAAATTCACGCACCCCACGACGGTAAGTAATGATTGGTGCAGCCAACTCATATTCTATGTCTTCCAAATTAGAATCATCAATCACTAAGAACCGAGTCATACGGATAGTGCTACCGCTGGTGCAATACCCTGGATCATCATAACCAATTGCATTAAAAGGCTTAAGGTCATCAGCAAATAGCTCTGATGTACATCCATCGAATCGAGCAACATGCACCCATGCTGCCTTTTCTTGTCTTCGGTCATCGCTACCAACTGGCTTAAACATAAATAGCACAACCTTACCTTTACCGTGTTTTTGCAGCTCGTCATCCGTGGGTTCACGTACCGAACGCGAACCCAAGATACCAAATTCACTCTCTTCTAAATTGGCAAACTGTGGGGCACTAAGCGTGCTCACAATGACGGTTTGTTCGCTATTAAGTTGTGTGTATTTATCTGCAACACCCGACTCTGCCAAATCGACACTAACCGTGACTTTTGTTCTTGGTAACGCTTTGTAATCTCCCGATTCACTCTCAGAGATATCTAGCGCAATAGAATGGTATTGAGAATAATTGGTTAGCGTCAACTCAGCATTCGCATTGTCTAACGTAGCAAGATCTTTGCTCACAGTATCGCCAAATGAGTAAGTGCGAGTACCGACCGTTCTACCGAAATCTAAGTCAATTGCCTTGAAAGGCGTAAACTCAACGGTTTGAAGTTTCGTGGTAAGACCGGGATGATCCGCTTTATTAATGGTGCCGTTAACCAATACGGTTTTAGTTGTATAGTTACGTGCAGTTAGCGTCACTTCTAATTGGTACTCGCCTGCGTGCAAAATCTTCAAACGCCCCGTTTCAGAAGAGACTAACTCAACCACAGGATCTTTTTGGTTAATAAGACGATAGCTGGCTTTCGCCTCTCCTCCACTCATCACTGGTGAGATAATAGTACCCGCTGAAAAGTCTACCGTTGGATAAGCAATCGATACAGGGTTTGTGCCCTGTTTGATCGTGACAGAGAAACTGCTTTCACCCGGAGTAAATTTATCGTCCCCTGCATCCGATACAACAACTCTTGTGCTGCCAGCATTGAGGATGCGCATCTCGCCCGTTTTGCTGTCTAGGGAAACCACATCCGTTGCTGCATTTTCTGCAAATCGATACGAAACTTCGCCAACCGTACCAGAGATGGTCGGTTTTTGAACATAAGGCTGGCTGGTTTTCCAAGTATCTTCCACACCGGATTGCACATCAATCCGACTCGGCGCACTAAGAATATTAACGTACACTTTCTGATCTGGACCCGCAGTGTAATTCGCGCTCTCCTGTCTGCGAACTGTTAACGTCGCTTTACCCGCTTTGTAAACATAGGCACGTCCATCCGCAGTAACCTCTATAACATCTGTAGCAGTGTTATCAACGAGTTCTACATGATCGTTACTTGTACTTAAACCAAAGTCACGACGAAGATCAAAGCTATAGTCTTTGCTATACACCATTTCATAATCTTGTGTCACCATGGCTTGTCCCGCAGCTTTCGCTACTTTGATGACTACATTAAACTGAATTGGTTGATATAAATCCCCACCATCATCTTCAAACTTAAGACGATATTCACCAGCCGTCTCTACTTCTAACTTGCCATCGGTCATTCTTAAACCATCCGGTAAACTACCGACTAGGCTCACGTTGCCTTTTTGTCCTGAAAATGCCAAAGGAATTGAGAGGCTAGGCTGATAAATAAGCGACATTTCAATGTCGTTCATCACTGGATGAGGCGCGCGATTGACTTCAACATTAAAGCGAGCTTTACTTGCAGGATAATTACGCATTTCATGCTCGTAGATTTCAACTTCAGCCGTACCTACACCTTTGATCAGCAGTGCTTCACTGCTCATAGATTTAGCGATAACATCTGTGCCGCTAATAATTCGCAGTGAATAGTCGCCGCGAGCATTCGTCACCTTAGGGAAAATTCGGCCACCTTCCTCATAAGTTTTCACAACATCCGCTACGCTGATTGCTTCGCGTTGACCTTGTTTTACATCCACAACGAATTGCGCCGTTTGCTGCTTATCTAGAAAAGCATCGCTGTAAGTTGCTGTCGCTTCAACGGTTAGCTGCCCGACATTATGAACAAGGAGCACACCTGACTCAGGGTTGAGTAACTCGGCAACTTTGTTGTCTGGTTCGCTGCGAATGATTTTGTATGTGATGCTTTGCGTTTGAGCTTTATCTAAACGTGCAGGTTCTAACGTCAGCCCTTCTCTATATTCGTCTTCCAGCAAGGCGAATTGAAGTTGCCCGGATGCTACTCCATGAAGCTTCACCGTCGCGCGAACTTGCTTCGGCAGATAAAGCTCGTTACCTGAGTCAGTAATCAGTACCGACGCCTGACCAATTGAGCCTAATGAATATACCAAACCGTTCTGATCAACCCGAATCAAGTTATGACCACTTTCTACTTCATAACTCAATTCACCTTTTTGGCCACGAACGGTCAGCGCTTTCCCTTCAGATTCGATTGCATTGAAGTTTAGATCACTAACCGAAAGGTCTGTGTTAATACCTCGTTCCACAGTGATAGAAAATCGTGCTTCAGAGGATTCATAAGCAGAACTGTTATCCGTAGCCAGAATTGTTGCCGTTCCTGGACGCAAAATTTGTAGCATTCCAGAGTCATTAATTTTCACAACATTTAGCGGATTAGAGTCAATGACTTGATAAGACACCGAGCCATGTACATTGCTCAATTTTGCCTCTGTAACGGTTCCCACGCCCTCAAACTTCAATACCGTGTCTTCAGCTTTTAACTGTGGACGACTCTGCTTTGTTATCGTAGTTGGTGTCTTTGTATTGTTCGTTTTAGAGTCACCTCCACCACCACAACCAGCGAGTAAAGCCGCAAGAAAAAGCAAATAATATTTTCTGTTCATTTTTAGAAACACTTTGTCACAAATAAGTGCTAGCGATAATAATACGATGTTTTATTAATCACTATATCCATTTTTGAGTACTTTATTACTTAAGTATTTGCTACTGTATTACGCATAAAAATAAATGTTCAGAAGTGGTGACTAAAATACACAAAACAACACAAAGCAAACGTTTAAATTAAACCAATTAATTAATTTAGTAAGAATGAATATTCAACAAAAATAAAACACGAAAAATAAAGAGAAAAAATTGCGTTATTTTTTCATGCATTTTGCTGTATTAGCGCTTGGTGGAGGATAAAAAACAAACAGTTAATGCGGAAATAGAAGAGAGAATAAATATCGTTTATATTTATTCCAACCCAGTAAAAAGTAACTTAGTTAGAATAACACTGCTACCTGTTAACATTTAAAATGCTAACAGATAGAGTAACCATTAAATAAAATTCGTATAAAGCTATTTAGTTGAGAAGTGGTAACTCAGTCGTATATTTAATGGATTCCATAGCAAATGTTGAAGTCACATTAGACAGTCCCTTTACACTATTAACTAAGCGCTTATAAAACTCGTCAAAACACTTCATATCTTTCACCAGCACTTTCATCATGTAGTCATACTCGCCGGCCATACGATAAAACTCCATTACCTCGGGGAAATCACTCACTGTTGTGACAAAATGGTGATACCAATCTTCGGAGTGATCGATGGTTTTTAGCTGAACAAAAGCGATAAAAGACAGGTCGAGTTTTTCTGCACTCAGTAACGCCACGCGCTTTTCGATGTAGCCTTCTTCTTCCAACCTTTTCAAACGCTTCCAACATGGCGTTGTTGTCAGATTAACCTGCTCTGCTAACTCATTTAATGACAAGGTGCTGTCGGTTTGTAACAACGCAAGCAGCTGCTTATCGACTCGATCCAAAATCATCCTATAAAACCTACAAAGTGTAGAAAATTTTTCTATCAAAACATTAATTAACAGCAACTATAGCAAAGTTTTTCTCTCATATTATAGGTAAATTATTCCCATCTAATGCTTATCTATCGATTTCCAAGGAGAGACGCCATGTGTACTGACCACAACTGGATCAACAATGCAGTGCGTAAAATTGAAGCAGACTTTCAACGTTCTGCTGATACTCATTTATTTAAACTCGAACTGCCTTCTCTTGATGGTATCGATATCTACCTAAAAGATGAGAGCACGCACCCAACAGGCTCTCTGAAACACCGATTGGCACGCTCGTTGTTTCTTTATGCGATTTGTAACGGATGGATTGGTCCTGAAACCACAGTGATTGAAGCGTCCTCAGGCAGCACTGCCGTTTCAGAAGCGTATTTTGCTCGCTTGCTTGGCTTACCGTTCATTGCTGTGATGCCGAAAACCACCGCACGTAAAAAGATTGAACAAATTGAGTTTTACGGTGGTAAAGCGCATCTTGTAGAGCGCTCAGATCAGATTTATGACGAGTCTCGACGCTTGGCTCAAGAGTTAAATGGTCACTACATGGATCAGTTTACTTATGCTGAACGTGCGACTGACTGGCGCGGCAACAACAACATTGCGAACTCTATCTTTAGCCAAATGGAACTAGAAGATCACCCAATTCCTAATTGGGTAGTAATGAGCCCAGGAACTGGTGGTACATCCGCAACCATTGGCCGTTTTATTCGTTACCAAAAATACGACACCAAACTTTGTGTCGTAGACCCTGAAAACTCGGTGTTTTACGACGCTTTCCAGTCAGGTAATCACTCATTAAAAGGTGAAGCCGGCAGCAAAATTGAAGGCATCGGTCGACCACGTGTCGAACCAAGCTTTATTGCAGGTGTTATTGACGAGATGCGCAAAATTCCAGACGCTGCCAGTGTGGCAACTGCACATTGGGTTTCTCAGCTGATTGGGCGTAAAGTAGGCGCATCAACGGGGACGAACCTCTACGGTGTGCTTCAACTGGCCTGCGAAATGAAACAACGCGGTGAAACAGGCTCTATCGTGACACTTTTATGTGACTCTGGTGAGCGTTACTTAGATACGTATTACGACTTAGCATGGGTAAAAGAGAACATCGGAGATATTCAACCTTACCTCGCGCAACTTGAAGTCATTCAAGCGAAAGGCTGTGTTGAGCCGGCATGTTGCGGTCCAATTACCGCTTAATATGTAAATTCGAATGTAAAAAAACAGCCCGCTGATGTGCGGGCTGTTTTTTTGGAAATGAGTATTACTTTTTCTGACGCGCTTCAAACGCCGCCAATTGTTCTGGCGTTGCCGCTGGCTGATGATTTTGTTTCCATTCATCGTAAGTCATGCCGTAAACACGTTCGCGAGCGTCATCAATATCTAAATCCACACCGAGATTTTCCGCTTCAGCTTTGTACCATTTGCTAAAGCAGTTGCGACAGAAGCCCGCAAGAATCATGAGGTCGATGTTCTGCACGTCTTTATTCGCGTCTAAATGCGCCAATAAACGACGAAATGTCGCCGCGTCTAACTTATCTTGTTCTTCTTGAGTCAGGTTTTTATATTTGAATTCAGCCACTTTCCTTTCCTTCTCTCTTATTTGATTGACGTTAGTCACCATACCGAATAGTAAGTTCTCCAGCCTAGGAAGTCTGCTTTAGCGCAACAATTCCCAGTCTAAATGACTACCTTTGCGTAAAAGCTGATATGATAAACGCCATCTATCTTATTGATTAAATTAATATTAACACAACTCATTACAACGGTCTTTTACAAAGGTTATCGTCAAGTTATGAAAAACGCCATTCTATTATTGTCTGCCTTGACCATCAGTGTGCCGACTTTTGCTGCTCAAGAACAAACTCATCAATCTTATTTTTATCTGGGTACTGGTAACGTCAGTTTTGATACACCCTATTTTGGCTCAGACAGAGACAATGAGTGGTCCACACCACATATCACTGTTGGTTGGGGCTATCATGTTAATCAATACCTTGCGTTTGAAGGTGTGCTTCGCTATTCCCAAAACGAACTTAAGAACGACAAACTGAAAACAGATTTGGATTTGCACTATTACCAAGCGGGTATGTCAGCTGTATTGACCAGTGATAACCTTGGCGATACGCCACTTTCTTTGTTTGGCCGCGTGACCGCGTTAGGGACTCAGGCAGAAATGTACGTTCCAAACCAACAAAAAGTCACCGATGATTCAGGAGCACTATTCAACATCGGTGCTGGTGTCCATTGGGATATGAGCAAAGACATCTGGTTGCGCGCAGAGTACATCTATAATGTCGCAGATATGGGCTTTGAAGATTTTTACGACAGCTACGAAGGTGTGCAAGTTAGCTTAGGGAAACGCTTCTAACATTAGGTAGCACCAAGTTAGCAGAATTGAAATACAAACAAGCCGAGGTTTTTACCTCGGCTTGTTTTACAATCTACGGAGTGTCATCAGTTACTGAGCGGAGAACTTTTCTGTTGTCTCTTGATTCACATGGCTACTTGGTTGACCGGTATCGAGAGAGTGTAAAATGCCATCTTGACGATCTTTTAGTGCATTCGTTAACGTCGGAAGTGCAGTGGTCGCTAACAACGCCAAAACACCCGCAACTAAAACCATTTCTACCATGTAACTACCACGTACTTTTTTCAAGAGAACACCTCAAATAATAATAGGTATATGCTGCTTTCCCGGCATGACACCTAACAAGACCCGACATTCAGTCAAATACGATGAGCGAGTCCTGTGCCCCTCGAAGAAGTGGCGAAATAATAAACAAAAATAATCATTAGATCTATAAGTAATCACTCTCAATATAAAAAAACACCGAACAAAAGTTGTTCGGTGTTTTCAATCAAAGCTTTACGTACAGCGGCTAAGGATGAGCAATACGGCCTTTTGTATCGTGGCTGAGTGCTTTGTTCAATTCTGCTTCTACATGACCTGGCGCCTGTGTTTTCGCCGAAATCAATCGGTACATAGCCGGGATGACAAATAAGGTCACCAATGTTGCAAATCCCATCCCGAAAAAGATCACGGTACCCACAGCAATACGACTCTCATAACCTGCCCCTGTCGAAACGATCAGTGGGATGGCACCAGCAAGCGTGGTAAATGCTGTCATCAAGATCGGGCGTAGACGTCGCGCAGCTGCATCAATAACCGCTTTTTCGAATTCAACACCACGGTCTCGCAACTGGTTGGCAAATTCGACAATCAAAATGCCGTTTTTCGTCACCATGCCGATCAACATGATCATGCCAATCTGGCTGTAAATGTTCATGCCTTGCCCCATCACAACCAAGCCAAGGAAGCCACCAAATACGCCCATCGGCACCGTAAACATCACCACTAACGGGTTCACGAAGCTTTCAAACTGAGCCGCCAACACGAGATACGCCACAAGCAATGCCAACGCAAACACGACAGCAACACTCGCTTGGTTCTCTTTAAAGTCTTTTGACTCGCCAGAATAACTC
Source organism: Vibrio sp. J2-4 (assembly GCF_021728155.1). Taxonomy (NCBI): domain Bacteria; kingdom Pseudomonadati; phylum Pseudomonadota; class Gammaproteobacteria; order Vibrionales; family Vibrionaceae; genus Vibrio; species Vibrio sp. J2-4. The sequence goes on along the minus strand of NZ_JAKKCN010000001.1, from coordinate 435,088 downwards.
ACCGAGATGTCACCTGGTAAGTTGTCTATCGCTTGTTGATCAAGGTAATTCAGCGCGTCTCCTAATGTGTAGCCTTCTGACAGATTAGCCGTAATAGTGATGGATTTCTGTTTGTTGTAGTGAGATAGACGAATAGAAGCTGCCACTTCTTCAATTTTAGTGACCGCGTCTAACGTCACTAACTGCCCACTATTGGTTCGCAGATAAATCTGGCTTAAATCCGCAGCATTATTAAAGCTGTTTTCATCACCACGAAGATACACATCATACTCTTCGCCACGCTCAACATAAGTCGTCTCACTTTTACCACCAAGCATGATTTCTAGCGTATCAGAAATGTCTTTGACACTGACCCCTAGTTCTGCGGCGCGCTGTCTGTCGACCGTAACCAATAGCTCTGGCGTTTTCTCTGAGTAATCGATCTCTGCGCCTTCCATCATTGGCGATTCTTCTGCTTTGTTTTTCAACATTTCAGCCCAGACGAGAAGTTCATCGTAATCAGAGCCACCTAATACAAACTGAACAGGCTCACTCGAACCACCTTGGAAACCAGGCATGAATGGGAACACTCGAACATCAGGTATGCCAGCCAGTGCGCCACGCACTTTGTTAAGCGCTTCCTGAGCTGTTACATCTCGCTCATTCCAGTCTTCTAGAATCATGATAACAAAGCCGGTTTGGTCGCCTGCCTGTCCACCAAATGCAGGCGTTTGGATACTAAACGACTTCAGATACCCTTGCCCGAGTAATGGCATCAATCGGTCTTCAACAATGTCCATATTGGCTGACATACGATTGTATGACGTGGCATCAGCCCCGCGTACAAACGCAAACATCACGCCGCGATCTTCTTGAGGGGTCAACTGGGCTGGCACTTGGTTCATCAAGAAGTAACTGCCGCCCAAACACGCCAAAATCACCAGCGGTGCAGCCCAACGCATTTTCAATGCGCCTTTCAATAATGAGCGGTAACCACTCTCAAGTTTACTAAATAGGCGATCGACCACTTGATTAAATCGATTTGGTTTTACATTCGCCTTCAAAATCTGACTACCCAATACAGGAGTTAATGTTAGGGCGATCAAAGACGAGAAAATTACTGACATCGCCAACAAGACAGAAAACTCAGTAAATAGCAGACCTACCATGCCATCCATAAAAGAAATCGGCAGGAATACCATCACCAGCACTAGCGTTGTCGCGATAACGGCAAAGCCTACTTCCCGCGTGCCTTTATAGGCCGCAAGCAAAGGCGATTCACCACGTTCGATATGGTGGAAGATGTTTTCAACAACCACAATCGCGTCATCCACTACCAAGCCAATAGACAGGATCAATGCCATCAAGGTAATTAAGTTGATAGAAAAGCCAAAGTAATAAGCGGCAATGAATGAGGAAATCAGCGATACCGGAACCGTAACCGCTGGGATCAAGGTTGCACGAGCTTGACCAATGAAGATGTACAACACCAAAATAACCAAACCGCCCGTAATAAATAGCGTGCTATATACCTCTTCTATCGAGCGCTCGATAAACACCGTCGCATCGTAGTCGATAGCAAGCCGCGTTCCTTCCGGCAAGAACTTCTGGATGTTATCAACTTCAGCTCGAACTAATTTTGCTACTTCTAACGGGTTCGCATCAGACTGAGGAACAACCCCCAAACTAACATTGACAACGCCATCGCTTTTAAAGGTCGAGTTTTCGTTTTCTGCACCGATAAAAACATCAGCGACATCTTTCAAATAGATAGGCGTGTTGTCGCTTGCCCTTTTAATCACGAGGTACTGAAAATCTTCCGGCGTGTTATAGCTACGCGCTGTCCGTACCGACATGACTGTCGAGTCATTACGAACTTCACCACCCGGACTTTCTAAGTTTTCACTTCGCAGTGCCGATGTAATGTCCGAAGCCGTGACTGAGCGCCCCGCCATCAGCTCTGGCTTAAGCTTCACGTACATCACCTTGTACAAACCACCAGAGAGATCAATGGAGCTCACCCCAGAGATCAAGCTAAAGCGATCCATCAGTACACGTTCTGCATAATCCGTCAATTGAGTGCGGTCCATCTCTGCAGAGCTGAGGTTAATATAGAGGGAGGCCTGACCTGAACCGTTATTCTTGTAGACAATTGGATCGTCCGCTTCATCAGGTAGCGAACGTTGAGCGCGAGCCACCGCATCGCGAACATCACTAACACCCGTATTGAGATCGTAGCCTAGCTCAAAAGTGATCGTAATACGCGAACTGCTGTTTCGCGTCGTCGAACTGATCTCATCGATTCCGCTGATGCCTGAAAGCTGATCTTCTAATACAGACGTAATTTGACTCTCGATGATCGTCGCGGAAGCGCCCTCGTAACGCGTACTAATGGAAACGACCGGACTTTCAATGTCCGGCATTTCTCGCACCGCTAGTTTCGTAAAGGATACAAAGCCAAATACACACAGCAGCATACTCAATACCAACGCTGCGACTGGGCGTTTTACAGAAACGTCAGAAAGTAACATTAGTTTGCTTCCTTAGCCGCTTCGTCTTGCGTGCTTTGAACACCTTGATTACCAGTTGCGTTAGCTGTTTTTGACTTTCCTGGTGCGACAATTTCCTTAACTTCAACACCATCTCGCATATTAACGATGCCCTGTACAACAATTTTGTCGCCAACTTCAACGCCTGATTCAATAACGACTTCGTTATCGACACGAGCACCGAGAATGACTTCTTGTCGAGTCGCTTTATTGTTGTCATCGATGACGTATACGTAACGCTTGGTGCCAGAGTATTCTAGTGCTTGAACCGGGATAATTGGCGCTTCAATCGCAGGGAAGGCCAATGATGCATTCATTAACATGCCCGGCTTTAAGCGGTTTTCAGGGTTCTCAAACTCAATACGCACACGCAGGTTCAGCGTTTCTGAGCTAATCCGCGTATCAATGCCTGTGACTTGACCAGTAAACGTCTGTTCACCCCATGCACTGGTTTTGGCAATGACTTCCATACCAATAGAAAGCATCGATAAATAGCGCTCCGGTACTTGTAAATCCAGCTCCATGACGGAAAGGTCATCCAAGGTCAACAGCTCTGTACCCGCGCTAACCATTTTACCGCGACTAAAGTCAATGAAACCAACAGTGCCAGAGAATGGAGCCGTAATATGAAGATCGGCCAAATTTGCTTGAGCGGCGTCCAGCCTTGCTTGTGCGATTTCAACACTTGCTTTTTGTGCGTCGATCTCAGTTTGGGTGATAGCATTTCGCTTAACCAAACGTTGAAACTCTTTTAGCTTACGTTGTTCATCTTTAAGGTACGCCTTTGCCTCAATCAAAGCGGCTTGAGCCTTATCATCATCCAACTTGATTAACAGCTGACCTTGTTGGACATTTTGATTCGCTTTAACAGCGATTTGATTCACTTTGCCGGCGACTTCCGATGCAACAACCACAGACTCCGCCGCTTCTAATTTACCGATAAGCGATAAGGATTGATTGATCTCGTGCGTTTCTACTTGCTCAGTTACGACGGTAACTGCTGAGCCTCGCATAGCTGCGAAAGCTGATGGAGAACTCATTAATATAGAAAGCGTTAAAACAGATAACGATAACGTGGCTTTCATGCTCATGATATTGACTTCTAAACGAATAAACTTATGTCATTAAACTGCTTACATTTTATCAGTAGATACGTGGTTTAACGTCAAGTAGTGTAAATTCAAGTAAAAAGAGCGTTTCTCTTCTGTTCAAAGGACACACAAAACGCTGACTTTCTACCATCTTTGCCCAAAAAGACAGCATTCAACGTAAAAACGCAAGAAAAACGCTTTACAGCCTGAGCGAGTTTGCTATGATTCGCTCCGCACTTGGGAGATGAGTTGGGAAAACATCTTACTAAGTATAAAAATCCTCTGGAGGGGTTCCCGAGTGGCCAAAGGGAGCAGACTGTAAATCTGCCGGCACTGCCTTCGATGGTTCGAATCCGTCCCCCTCCACCATATTCTTTCTTGTGTTTTTCCTTTAAACATAAGAACAACTTGGAAGCTAGGTTGGGAAACTATCTTTTAAGTATAAAACACCCTGGAGGGGTTCCCGAGTGGCCAAAGGGAGCAGACTGTAAATCTGCCGGCACTGCCTTCGATGGTTCGAATCCGTCCCCCTCCACCATATTCTTTCTTGTGTTTTTCCTTTAAACATAAGAACAACT
>NZ_JAKKCN010000001.1:0-430791 GCF_021728155.1 Vibrio sp. J2-4 | reverse complement strand
CTAGGTTGGGAAACTATCTTTTAAGTATAAAACACCCTGGAGGGGTTCCCGAGTGGCCAAAGGGAGCAGACTGTAAATCTGCCGGCACTGCCTTCGATGGTTCGAATCCGTCCCCCTCCACCATATTGAAAAAGCCAGCTCATTGAGCTGGCTTTTTTCGTTTCAGACTCTTGATAAAGTAACAAGCACTTCCTTATTTAACCCAACTTCTTCGCTATTCTACCTCTGTTTGGATCCTACTTTAACAACTGGGCCGAAGCGAATCTCCGATGGCCAAAGTTCGGATCTGGTCGTTGTAATACAAACAATGAACTAGCACTTTGTCCTTGTTTTATCGCAATGACCATAATGTGAATGCTAAAAACATTCAGTAAAACACTTGAGGACTGACTAGCAAAAAGATATTCGGCAGGGTTAAGCGCGAGCCATGATGAAGTCTCCATCTGGCAGGTTTTATAAAAACACCTTTCGTAAATACAAACGACAGATACAAAAAATCCCGCAGGGGGCGCGGGATTTTTATTAGTGACTAAATTGGTTTAAAGGTGACTAGCCTTGAATACCAACGATTAACCATGGTGCATTAGGCACAGTCAGGTCACGCTCTAGGTGCCAGATATCTTCGATTTCTTCTTCAACACCTTCTACTGTGTCACGGTAACGACCGCTAAACTGCAGGCTAAGCTGTGCTTTATTTGCATCGTAATCGGCACGGACGATCTCTGCATCAACGTACATTACATCAGTATGCTGCTCACCGTCGAGCTTCGCGCGCTCTGCTTTCAGATCTTCAAACAAGCTTGGAGAAACATATTCTTCAATGGTTTCCAGTTGATTGTGATTCCACGCTCCTTGCAGGATTCGGTAGTGTTCACGAGAGCCGTTAATGAACGCTGCTTGGTCAAAGCCCGGTGGGTAGTTATGTGGTACGTCCGTTTGAGCGCCGAAACCACCAAAGCCACCATTATTTGTGTTTGGCTGTTGCTCAAAGTTTTGCATGTTTGGTTGCTCAAACTTAGATGCGTTACCACCAAATGCAGGTTGCTGGCGATGCTGGTTCATACTGCCCTGCTTCGCACCTAGCATACCGCGCATTAATTTAAAGATGACAAAGGCAATCAAACCAATAATTAAGATATCCATAAACTGGATACCTTCAAAAGCACCGCCAAAGAATGCAGCAAGTAGACCACCAGCAAGAAGTCCGCCTAGCAGACCACCCATTAAGCCTTTTTTACTTGAAGACTTCGCCGTCTGATCTTTGCCGACCGTATTGGTGTTTTGTTGCTGTTGTTTTGGTGCTGGCGCTGTTTTGTAGCTCTTACCGAAAGACTTACTGCCACCAAACTTCTTCGCTTCCGCGATAGGCGTTACAGCAACGGTAAACATCAACAGAGCAACAATAGAAAATAAACGTTTCATCGTTATCCTTAAAGTTAGCTATCTAAGATTGTGCTCTATCAGACGAAACAACGATTGTTTCAAACAGTAGCACGCCAAAGATGATTGTTACGTCATCATACTCTGTATGCCTGTTGATGAAAACAGCTTACAGAAGCTGACATGTATCAGAATATTGCCAAAGATACAGACTGCTCTTGTTAATTTCGAGATACTTGGTTCGTTTAGAAATGCTGGGAATGAACTCGCTACTACTCGGGGATGTTTTACTTGAATTAGAATCAGTGACACAGCTCAGAATCCTGGACCTTGACGTCACTTGAGTATATTGCCTTGTTGACGGTTAATAGGTAGCTGACTATCATATTGAACGATGTTCAATAAAGCAGTTTGAGAGTATGGCGCGCAGAAACGATCACACCAGAGAAGAGTTAGTGAATTTGACTTTAACAACAGTCAAAAACTTTTTAGATGAGAATTCTTACCACGAACTCAGTCTTCGTAAAATCGCTAACATGATTGGTTACGTGCCAAGCACATTAGTCAACATCTTTGGCAACTATAACCTGTTACTTTTACACGTAGTCGCGCAAACTTTAGACGAACTCTCCCAAGAAGCACTGAAGGCGACCAATAGCAGTAAAGACGCTCATCAAGCTCTATTTGAGCTGGCTTATTGCTACCACGATTTCGCTCAAAAGCACCCTTACCGTTGGCAGTTAGTGTTCGAGCACAACATGAATGGTGCAGAACTTCCAGAATGGCATGCCAAACGTATCGACGGGATGACAGGAATGCTGGAGTCACTATTGGCTCAAATCGCACCACATCGTACCGAGTCCGAAGTGATTCAAGCAAGTCGAGTGCTTTGGTCTGGCGTACACGGTATTACTTTACTCAGTGTTGATGATAAATTTTTCTCTAGTGAACCCATTGATGGTAAAGAATTAATCAGTAACCTGCTTTCTAACTACCTCACAAACTGGTAACAAAGGATTATCCATGTCGTCCGACAGACAGCCGTCCTTACTTACACAAAGAAAGTTCCTACCCTATTTCATTACTCAGTTTTTTGGCGCTTTCAACGACAATATTTTTAAAAACGTTTTGCTGCTGTTTGTCGCCTTCGCGGGATCCAGCGCACTACCTATTTCGAGCAACTTGTTCATCAATTTAGCGGCTGGCTTGTTCATTCTACCGTTCTTTCTATTCTCCGCTTCAGCTGGCGTATTAGCAGATAAATATGAAAAATCATGGTTTATTCGCAAGGTAAAGCTGTTTGAAATCGCCATCATGCTTTTGGGCGCCATTGGTTTTATAACCGAAAGTTATGGTGTGCTTTTGCTGCTACTGTTCTTAATGGGCACACAGTCAGCATTCTTTGGACCGGTTAAATATGCCCTTTTGCCTCAAAAATTAAACGCGAAAGAGTTAGTGCCAGGCAACGCCCTTGTTGAAGCTGGTACCTTTATCGCCATCCTTATTGGTACCCTAGGTGCTGGAATTATCGCCTCAGCAGACAACGCAAAATACCTTGCCGCATTTTGTGTCGTACTCTTTGCATTGTTGGGATATTTGTCGAGCCGATCAATACCCTTTGCAGCCGCCAGCGCACCTAATCTTTCTTTTCGTTGGCAACCGTACAAACAAACTAAACACACGCTATCCATCGCAAAATCAGATCGTGTTGTTTTTCAATGTATTATGGCGATAAGCTGGTTTTGGTTTTTAGGCGCCGCCTATCTAACCCAGTTCCCGAATTTCACCAAGATTTACCTAAATGGCACCGAGAGTGCGGTGTCTTTCTTACTTGCTCTGTTTTCTATTGGTATCGCGCTAGGGTCGCTACTTTGCAATTGGATCTCGAATCATCGTATCGAAGTCGGTATTGTACCTATTGGCGCACTTGGCATTACGGTATTTGGGTACTTGATGGCAACCTCCATTCCAAGTGACCTACCTATCTTCCATAACTTTGTAGACTTCTTTAGATATGAGCCTTTTTGGCCATTATTTTTCTATCTATTGATGATTGGCGCCTCTGGCGGGCTGTTTATCGTACCGCTTTACGCATTAATGCAACATAGAGCAAAGGAAACCGAGCGCGCACAAGTCATCGCAGGGCTCAACATCTTTAACTCTCTGTTTATGGTCGGCAGTGCTGTCTTAGGTATTGTGTGCCTGAGTGTCATCAAGATGACAATTCCTCAGCTGTTTGCATTGTTAGCCATTTTGAATTTCTTGGTCGCCGCTTACATTTTTTTGCAAATACCGATATTCGTTGTCCGTTTTGTGGTTTGGATGCTAACTCACACTATTTATCGAGTGAAACATAAAAACCTACATAACTTGCCAGAACAAGGCGGTGCGTTGATCGTATGTAATCACGTGAGCTATATGGACGCCTTGCTACTTAGCGCAGTATGCCCAAGGTTGATTCGTTTTGTGATGGAGGAAGATTACGCCAACCTACCTCCACTAAGACGCTTTTTACGCAGAACTGGGGTAATTCCGATTTCAGCGAGTAACAGAAACTCCATCAGGCGTGCATTTAATGATGTAGAAACCGCATTAAGCGAAGGACATATCGTCTGTATTTTCCCAGAGGGGAAATTAACCTCAGACGGTGAAATGAATGAATTCATGCGTGGCATTGATATTATTCTGCGTCGCAGCCCAGTACCTGTCATACCCGTGGCACTCAAAGGCTTATGGGGAAGCTATTTCAGCCGCGCGAAAGGCCGCGCATGTTGTGGCTTACCGACTCGATTTTGGTCAAAGCTAGAAATTGAGGCCGGACAGCCGGTTCCACCAAATGAAGCAACGGCAAAAACGATGTTCGATAGAGTGCATCAACTTAGAGGCGACTGGCGATAAAAATACGTTTGAACACATGTTTAGAATAACTGAACATGTGTTCAAATCATTAAGACAAACTGACCACACTCAGTGCGATATACTCGCGCTTTCATTCACAACAGCGAATAAAAACCTTGAATAGAAACTACCTCTTGTTTGGATTGGCGTTACTCTTTTGCTTAACCCCTTTTGTCTCCTCTCCTATTGCCCTAGTTATTGGTTTTCTACTCGCAAGTTTTGGTTTTGTGCCTTCAGAACTGCCCATTGCTTCTTTTACTAAAAAGCTGCTGTCCTACTCGATTATTGGTTTAGGCTTTGGCATCAACTTTGAGCAAGCACTCTCTGTAACGTCGGATGGTATCGGTCTGATTATCGCCACGATTGCGGGCACACTGATCATAGGCACTATCATTGCCAGAATAATTAAGTTGGAGCGAGTAACCGCGTACTTAATCTCGTCAGGTACAGCAATTTGTGGTGGTAGTGCAATTGCCGCGGTGGCACCAGCGATTAAAGCAAAAGACGAACAGATTGGATTAGCACTGGCAACGGTATTTGTCCTAAACTCCATCGCACTATTCGTGTTTCCTGTGGTTGGGCATGCTTTAGGGCTAGATCAACACACATTTGGTACATGGGCCGCGATTGCTATTCATGACACTTCTTCTGTTGTTGGGGCTGCCTCAGCCTACGGTGAAGAAGCGCTAACTACAGCAACAACGTTAAAACTCGCACGAGCTTTGTGGATCATCCCTGTCGCACTGGTCAGTGCCGTGATCTTTTCGAGAGACCAGAAAGAGAATGGAACGAAAAAGTTAGTTATTCCTTATTTCATTTTTTGGTACTGCGCAGCCATCGTGTTTAGCGACTTCTTCCCTCAATTTGAAATGGTCTATCACGGTATTTTCGTTGGAGCGAAACAAGCTTTGGTGGTGTGTCTGTTCCTGATTGGTTGCAGCATTTCAATTTCGAAGCTGAGGTCTGCTGGAGCCAAGCCACTGTTGTTTGGTGTAACTCTGTGGGTGTTAATTTCAACCACTTCTCTAAGTTGGTTATTGTTTAGATATTAGTGGTCTTCTCATCGTGTTGAGGTGACGACGGCTCAAGTTTGCTGTTTTTGTATGTAACGACCAATGCGATAGCGATCAAAAAGGCCGTCAGCTCTGCAAGAGAGCGGGCGAGCCCTTCACTGCTTATTGCAATACCAATTTGTAGTGCTACCGCCGCAATTAATACTAGCTTTACCATAACCTTATGCCTTTTCTCTCTTCGAAGAAGCATAATTATGATTCAGAGTTATAAGGATACGAAATTCCCTTTCTGACTAATACATAGCAAAATTGACTAATGCTGAATTGATGGCAATAGCCACTCCTTCACTGCCTTCCGAGAAACTTTGATCCCACTTTCTAGTAGCACTTGTGGCATTAAATGGTATTCCACTGGCCATTTAAACTTCTCTAATTTGGATTGCAAATGCAGGTCATATTCCGCTTTGCTGCGCAAATCATTGGTCTGAATCACAGCAACAGGGCGATGACCAAATTCCGCATCTTCGACTGGAACCACTATGCTCTGCACCACGCCATCAATTTGGTTCAATGCTGCCTCAATCTCTTCACAATGAATGTTCTCACCACCAGAGATAAATTGATTGTCGGCACGGCCGATGATCTTTAACTCGTCACCTTGCCACTCACCGAGATCCTTGCTGTCGAACCAGCCTTTCTCATCCAGAAACGGAGTAACATGACCTTGATGAAAATACCCTGCCGCTAATGTTTTACCACCGACAAAAATGCGTTGGTCAACCAACTTTATCTTACGATGATTCAATACGTGTCCAGCATTACTGATACTGTCAATTCTCTTTGCGGTAACGGTAGAGGCTGCTTCCGTCATCCCATAACCTAACCACGCCTCAATCCCTCGTCCTGTTGCTCGCAACGCCAACTCGTGAGCAACGTGGCTGCCGCCCAATAGCACATGCGTCAATGACAAGTGAGCATCATCATCCAATAGCCGTTTGAGCTGCGTGGCAACCAAAGATGCGTGTGACACGCCCTGAATATCTTCGACAAGTTTTCCTGTACCGATTTTCAATGTCGCTCCGACATATAGCCAACGATATACAATCGCCAATCCAGAGACGTGATAAAGCGGAAGCGACAATAGCCAAGAATCTTGCTGAGTGAAAATGAACTCTTGCAACAAGCCTTCTGCGGATGCAAGGTGTTGTCGATGTGTATGAACCACAGCTTTAGGCTCCCCTGTAGAGCCAGAAGTAAATACTACTGAAGCGAGCCGGTCATGATGATAGCTATCTTCAGTCAACGAGTCACTCTCTTGCTGTGATACTACAGGTGGTGAAAGCAATGTTGCCTTGAGTTTTTGTATATCATGTTCAGAAAAGGTCGAAGCGCACTCCTGAGCAAACCAGATAAACCGAGTTTGTTCAGGTTTATAAAGGGTCGCAAGTTTACTCTGTAGCGTATCGAGTGGTTGTACCATGGTCAGCGCAGCAAGTGCGCCTAACTGCTTGGAAGCAAGATAAAACAGCAGAGTTTCGACTTGGTTTTTACCTACCAAAGTCAGCACATCTCCCCGCGTTACGCCCAAGTCATTCAAATAGTGAGCGTATTGGTCAATACGTACTGAGAGTTGTTGCCAGTTTAATGTTTCTGTTGGTGTCTTGAGTGCAATAGAAAAAGGGCTCGTTTGAGCCCAATATTTCCACGGTGCCTTCGCAACATTGTCTATGCAGAATGCCACACAATCTCCTGATCTTTCAGAGGAAGAACGGGAAGTTCACACTTAGGCCAGCCTTGCTCTAACTGAGCTTTGAATAGGCCAATCGTATCCAAACCTGGAACTTCATCAGGCAGCTGCCATTGGGCAAAGCGCGCTAATTGCGTTAAACCGAGACTGGATTCAATGCTCGAGCTAATAACCGCTTTCATCCCCAGTGACTTCGCCTTCTCTATCAGTGTAATACAAAAATCCACCGAACCAATGAGTGTGGGTTTGATGATGATCGTTTTCACACCAGTTAGATCTTCAAGACGGAAATCCTCTCGACGAACCGCATCTTGCAAAGTTTCATCCCAAGCAATCGCAATACCAGTATTGATAGCAAAAGAGAGACTATCGCCAGGAGAGCGGCACGGCTCTTCCAAAAAGGTAATGCGCTGACGCAGAGACGGAGTAATGTATTTAGCAAACTGCTGCGCTTTTTCTGGTGTCCAAGCGCGGTTTGCATCAAGTCGAAGCGTTAATTGAGGGATAGATTCAAGAAAAAGGTTCACAAGCATGCCATCGCGAATTGGCTCATAAAGCCCGACTTTTACTTTCGCGACTTTCTCGCCTTCCATTTCGTTCAGCTTTGGAATGAGCTCGTCTGGGTCACCAGTACACAGCGGCGCTGTTTGATACTTACCTTGTTGGGGTAAGCCACCAGCTAACTCTAACTGTGCCATCGATAAACCAAACGCGACCGATGGATACATGTTGGCGTAATCCACATCCAATCCTGCTACCCAACGCTCCGCTTGTTCTTGTAGCTGAATACCAGCATCTTCGGTGTTCTCTAAACTAAAACCAGGAAGAGGAGCGACTTCTCCAAGCCCTATTTGGTCACGTTCAGAAAGCGCGACAACATAACCAACACGTTCTGTTAGCTTATTGTCTCGCAGGATGACACCACTATCCATGGGCAAGCTATAACGATAAATTTTCGCTTCACGCATAATTCGAGTCCTATGTAATGCCGTATATTTGAGCGTTCTGGCGAGCAATCCCACCAGCCTCCCAGAGGGCGAGGCGCTCAGGAAAAATGGAACAGAGGAGCTAAAACACTCCTCTTTTTATACGGATTATGGGTTACGAGGGAATTTGTCGAAGTCTGGGCGACGTTTCTCATTGAATGCGTTACGACCTTCTTGTCCTTCATCGGTCATGTAGAACATCATCGTTGCGTTACCCGCAAGCTCTTGAAGACCTGCTTGACCATCACAGTCCGCATTCAATGCAGCTTTCAGACAGCGTAGCGCCATTGGACTATGCTGAAGAACTTCACGACACCAACGAACGGTTTCTTTCTCTAGCTCTTCTAGCGGCACAACCGTGTTGACCAAGCCCATGTCTAACGCTTCTTGAGCATTGTAGAAACGACATAGGAACCAGATTTCGCGAGCTTTCTTTTGGCCTACGATACGAGCCATGTAAGATGCGCCCCAACCGCCGTCAAATGAACCCACTTTAGGGCCTGTTTGACCAAATTGAGCGTTGTCAGCCGCAATCGTTAGGTCACACATCATGTGCAGTACGTGACCACCGCCCACAGCCCAACCTGCTACCGATGCGATCACTGGTTTTGGACAAGTGCGAATATCACGTTGGAAGTCCAATACGTTTAGGTGGTGTGTACCTTGGTCGTCTTTATAGCCGCCGTAGTCGCCACGGATCTTCTGGTCGCCGCCAGAACAGAATGCGTCTTCACCTAGACCTGTCAGAATGATCACGCCAACACCAGAGTCGTAACGCGCATCTGCCAACGCATCAATCATCTCTTTTACTGTTTGAGGGCGGAATGCATTACGCACTTGTGGGCGTGCAATGGTAATTTTCGCGATACCATCTTCAGATTTATGGTAGTGAATATCCTCGTATTTCTCGCTGCAATCTTTCCATTGAACCGGAGCGTAAAGTTCTTCTTCAGAAATGCCTACTGTTTTAGCCATGGTGATTCCCATTGTTCTCGTTACTCTCACCAAAGTGAGATTGAATTATTTGCTTAATATGCATCGCAAATTGTTGGGGCTGCTCTTGATGAACGTTATGTCCTGCGCCTTCAACTTGTCGATACGCCAACCCGCTACGTTGTGCCAGTTGGCTAAATTTTTGGTCTTTCGCGCCACACAAGTAATACATCGGTATATTCTGCTTTTTCAGTGTGGGCAACAAATACGCCTGCTTGGCTAACGATGTTGCCATCAGCATGCTCGCGACCGCCGAGCCAAGATTATCACTTCGCTTCGCAATTAATGTTTGTCTTTGCTCATGGTTTAGTGAAGAAAACACCGCTTGCTGATACCAATCGTTCAAAACACGTTCAAGTGGTTCTGTTTTGAAACGCTTTGCCCAGCGAGCATCATTCTCCAATCTCACCTGTTTCTCTGACTCAGTTTGAAGCCCGAAGTTTCCCCCTTCAACAATTGCGCCCACAATATTGAGATCTGAGAAGCATTGATTGGCAATACCATGCATCGTAATACGGCCGCCCATCGAGTAACCAATCAAAATAAGTGGTTGTTGCGGAGGAAATAATAAAGATAGTGTGGAATTAAGAAGTTTGCAGCAATCATCGAGATCGTTGCACTTTGTAAACTGGCTACGACCATGACCAGGAAGGTCTATAACAATTCGTTCAAACCGAGTCAGCTCATCCAAACAAGCTTGCCAATCAGCACCACTTCCTAAAAAGCCATGCAAAAACACCAGAGTGGGAAGATCACCACTTTGGTGTTTTTCAGTTGAAGAGAGACGCTCAGAGTGAAGCATGCAGGCTCTTATTAAATGCCTTTATCAACTCTGCGGCTTGGCTTGGTGGGGTTTGAACTTCCACCAGCAGTGTGCCTTGACCGCTCGACAGGTGCTCGGCAACCATTGCTTGATACATTTCTAACGTAGTTGGCTTCTCATACTTTAAACCAAACTGTTTGGCTGCATGTTCAAACTGATAACCGTGGGGCATTTGGTAGTACGCAGTGCGATGCTCCTGAGGCACCGGTAACATATCGAAAATTGCGCCACCATCATTGTTTGTGACCACAAGTACCGTCGGCAATTTATTGTGAGAAAACAGCGCTAGTGAATTGAGATCATACAGTGCTGATGTGTCACCAATATACATCAGTAACGGATTACCTCTTGCTCGCTGCACACCTGATGCGGTAGCAAACAAACCGTCAATTCCTGACGCGCCTCGGTTAGTGAACACTTCTACATCATCAAGTTTGCCGTACATATCGACAAGTCGAACAAACAAACTGTTACCCAAAAAGACATCAGCGTTTTTAGTGCGCTCGTTGATGTCTGCTGCCAACGCAATTTCGTCAATGGCAGACGCTGAATCAGATAGGAAAGCTTCTTCGATACGTTGATGAACTCGCTTAACTCCATTCGCTAACCTATCAGCCCACCCAGCAAATATTGGCTTCTCAAAGCTAATGCGAGAAATCCAAGTTTGAGGAAGCTCAACCCAGTGCATTTGCGCCAGATGATTTTGGTTATTACGGTCCATACGCGGCGAGATATACCAGTATTGAACGTCTTTACTTTGTTGATTTTGCGAAACTTGTTTATCAATCCACTGGTTCAAACGTTTGGAGATGATTCGGCTACCAAATTGGATAATAAGTTCACAAGATTCAAGCTCGTTTGCGAACTCGGGAAGTTGAAGCCATACATCGTAATGCGCCCAATCCGAACTGAGACCACTTTGCTGGTCTGCAAGTACTGGCCATCCCATCTTTTGTGCAAATGCCTGCGCCGACTTCGCTTGTTCAAGCGGTAAGCTGCCAATCACAACCAAGCCTTTTTTATCCGCACAAGACGGGATTTTCGCCTGTGACAAGTGGCTAAAACGCTGGGTATAACTACCACTTCCTTTTCGCCATCCGGCTACCGAGTCTAAGTAGGTTTGATAATCCGCTTTTGCACCGTTGGAATACAAAGGTTCTGGAAATGCACAGTTAATATGAACAGCACTGCCTTGCAGCTGCTGAGTAAACATCACTTCGTCAACAGAGGTCAGCAACCAATTAAGCGATGTTGTTAAAGTTGGGCTTGGTAAATTCAAGCTGGCCGAGACATGATGTGAAAAAATACCCAACTGGTTAATCGCTTGGTTTGCGCCACAGCCAACGAGCTCCATCGGACGATCCGCAGTGAGCAGCACCAGCTTTTCACCAGTAAGCCTAGCCTCCGCAACGGCTGGTAATAAGTTCGCCACTGCCGTACCAGAGGTAACGATGATTGCCACTGGCTCTTGAGTAGCTTTCGCTAAACCAAGAGCCATAAAGCCGAGACCACGCTCATCAAAGTGAGTATGAATAGAAAAATTGGACTGTTCTGCCGCCTCTAAAGTTAAAGGAGTAGAACGAGAGCCAGGAGCGATACAAACATGCTTAACGCCAAATCGCTGAAGCTCAATCAATATGGTTTCTGACCAAATTCGATTGAGCACCGCTTGGTCATGATTCATGATGCGACTCCCAACGGGGGGTGATCAGAAATCAGCGTAAGTAACGTCGACATTTTCTTATCAAGTTCCGCCCACTCATGCTCTGCTACAGAGCCTGGCACAATACCTGCGCCCGCAAACAGTTGTACTTGGTCACCGAGCACAAGCGCACTTCTGATCGCGACACAAAACTCTGCTCGTTCATGGCTTATGTAACCCATTGACCCCGCGTACCAGCCGCGTGCAAAGGGCTCATTGTCCAGAATAAACTGCATGGATTCTTGTCGAGGTAAGCCAGCAACCGCGGCCGTTGGCTGAAGCGCCGATAACAACTGAACACCGTTTATTCCCGTCTTTAGGCTCGCGTGAATATTTCGCTTGAGGTGTTGCACTTTTCGTAGCCTAACCAAACTTGCCTCGGCCTCCACTTCAACCGCTTCGGAATGCGGTGATAGGCGATCAATAATGTCATCAACTACGTATTGGTTTTCGTTGAGGTTCTTTTGGTCTTGGGATAACCAATTCGCCAACTCCATATCGTGAGTGGCATTGTCCCCTCGACCAATCGTGCCTGCTAACGCTTCGGTATGAAGTTCATGCCCTACGCGAGAATACAAACGTTCTGGCGTAGAACCCATAAAGCTGTGTTTGCTGTCTAAGCTCAGCATGAAATGGAAACTATGATGGTTATTTAAGTAACTCGCTTTCAGCAATTGTGCAGCACTTAATGTGTTATCAAGCTGCACGGTAGAGCGACGCGCCAATACCACTTTCTTAAAATCATCATTCTCTATACCAGTCAAAACCCTATGAACTAACTCATTCCATTGAGGCTGACTTGGCGTATGAACAATAGAGCGGATGTGAGAAGAAATCGGAGCTAAGGTCGCGACCTCACAAACCAGTTTATTCAGTCCTGCTAGGGTTCGTGCTTTATCTTCTGAAATATTAACTGCGAGAGACCATTGTTGGTCAAAACGAATTAACTCAATTTGAGGCAAAAAGAAGAAAGAAGGCATACAGCGACGATTCTTCTCATGCTGGCCGTCAAAAGAGCGTCCGCCCCAGACTCGTTGCCCTTCACCTAGAATGGTATAAGCAGGGCCTGGCTCAACAAAAGCGTGTAATTGCCCTAGTGCAACGACCTCTTCACGAGTATCGCGGGACTGCCAGTAGAATTTAGGGAAAAGTGGTTGTGCATCAAGCCAATCAATAAATGAGAAATTAGGTTTCTCGCTCAGGGGCTCGACCAGACGTGTTTGATTGCCTTCCGCTTGCTGAACTCGCTCGATAATTCTCTTTACGGCTTGATGGAACTGTGACAAATCAACCTCGTAGTATGTGAGGATAAATGGTAACTGACGGCTACTCTAAGTTTAGACCCAAAGCAAATCAAGGTCGTATGCGATCTTTTGCAAAATCCTGTGATAGCAAACGAGCAAAACTTAACCAGCAAACAGATAATTTACAGATATATATTCTAATAAAAAACAAATTATTGTATTTTAATAAAGAAATTAACGAATTTTTAGGAATTATACAATGCAAAATATCGGGATGTCGTCAAAACTCGATAATGTCTGCTACGACATTAGGGGTCCTGTACTCAAACATGCTAAGCGCATGGAAGAAGAAGGGCATAAAATCCTAAAGCTAAACATTGGTAACCCTGCCCCATTTGGTTTTGACGCCCCTGATGAGATTTTAGTCGACGTGATTCGTAATCTGCCGACTTCTCAAGGCTATTGTGATTCCAAAGGCATTTACTCTGCTCGTAAAGCCGTGGTCCAACACTATCAACGTAAAGGTATCCGTTCGCTAGATGTCGAAGATGTGTATGTGGGTAACGGCGTGTCTGAGCTGATCGTGATGGCCATGCAAGCGCTGTTAAATAATGGCGACGAAATGCTAATCCCAGCACCTGATTATCCGTTGTGGACAGCTTCAGTTGCACTATCAGGCGGTAAGCCGGTTCATTACCTATGTGATGAAGGTGCAGACTGGTACCCAGATCTTGAAGACATCAAAAAGAAAATCACACCAAAGACACGTGGCATTGTTCTGATCAACCCGAACAATCCGACAGGTGCGGTATACAGCCGTGATTTCCTACTTGAAGTGATTGAAATCGCGCGCCAGCACAAACTGATCATTTTCGCAGATGAGATCTACGACAAAGTGTTGTACGACGGTGCAACACATACCTCAGTCGCAACACTCACTGAAGACGTGCTCGTCATGACATTCAATGGCCTTTCAAAAGCCTACCGCGTTTGCGGTTTCCGTGGTGGCTGGATGTTCCTAACGGGGCCTAAACATCTAGCTCAAGGGTACGTGAATGGCTTGGAGTTGCTTTCATCGATGCGTTTATGTGCAAACGTACCAATGCAACATGCAATTCAAACTGCGCTAGGTGGATACCAGAGTATCAATGAACTGATTTTACCTGGCGGACGTTTATTAGAGCAGCGCAATAGAGCGTATGAACTGATCAATCAGATTCCTGGTGTTTCTTGTGTCAAACCTAAGGGTGCTATGTACCTCTTCCCGAAAATCGACACAAAAATGTACAACATCAAGAACGATCAGCAGATGGTTTTAGATTTCTTAAAACAAGAGAAGGTCTTACTGGTGCAAGGTTCCGGTTTCAACTGGCCAAAACCAGACCATTTCCGCATAGTTACACTGCCACACGTTGAAGATCTAGAAATCGCCATTGGACGTTTTGAGCGATTCCTATCAACCTACAGCCAGTAATGAATCACTGGTAGTAATTAGTGCTGATCTCTCATATGCTTAGAGGAACTCCTAGTGAGTTCCTTTTTTACACCAGAAACGGAGAAAGCCATGAAAGAAAGCCATTTTTTCGCCCACCTGGCTCGAATGAAGCTGATCCAACGCTGGCCTTTAATGCGGTCCGTCTCACCAGAAAACGTTTCAGAGCATAGCTTACAAGTTGCTTTTGTCGCTCATGCCCTTGCCCTAATTAAAAACAAAAAGTTCGGCGGCAACCTCAATCCAGAACGCATCGCGATTCTTGCCATGTACCATGACTCTAGCGAAGTATTAACGGGTGACCTTCCAACCCCAGTGAAGTATTACAACCCTGAAATTGCCAAAGAATATAAGAAGATAGAATCAGCAGCGGAACAAAAATTACTCTCAATGTTACCGGAAGAGTTCCAAGATGAATTTGCCCCCTACCTTCTTTCTCACTCTGCACACGAAGAGGACGCAAAAATCGTTAAGCAAGCCGATTCCATCTGTGCCTATTTAAAATGTCTCGAAGAACTAAGCGCAGGCAATCATGAGTTCGCTCTGGCAAAAAAACGCTTAGACGTCACTTTGCAAGAACGCAAAACGCCTGAAATGGATTACTTTCTCAATACCTTTGCCCCAAGTTTCGAATTATCGTTAGATGAAATCAGTTAGCTTACGGAGATAATCGTGTCGTTTGAATTACACCCGCAATGGCAAGAGCGCCATGATGATGAGCATAAAATCCGTCGTGACGACCATCGGAGCCCGTACCAACGAGACCGAGCGCGCATTCTTCACTCGGCTGCATTTCGACGCTTACAAGCAAAAACCCAAGTACACGGCAATAGCTTGGAAGACTTTCACCGCAGCCGGTTAACACACTCCTTAGAAGCGTCGCAACTCGGGACCGGTATCGTCGCCCAGTTAAAGAAAAAACAACCAGAGTTCCGTGATCTATTGCCATCAGACAGCTTAATTGATTCATTATGTTTGGCGCACGACATCGGGCATCCTCCATACGGTCATGGGGGAGAAGTCGCTCTAAACTACGTAATGCGCGAACATGGCGGCTTCGAGGGGAACGCCCAAACCTTTCGTATCGTCACTAAGTTAGAGCCTTATACCGAGCATTTCGGAATGAATTTATCACGCCGCACACTGCTTGGTTTGATTAAGTACCCTGCCCTTATTAGTCAAACACGCTCCGTCAAGTTGCCTCAACCAGCTGAGCATCAACGTAAACTAAAAGCCAAAGATTGGAGCCCAGCTAAGGGCATTTATGATTGTGATAAAGACTTATTTGATTGGGTAATTGCACCGCTTTCTGACAACGACAAGGCATTGCTTAGCCTAATGCGCTCAAAACCAGAATCGGAGTTTGAGCACAGTAAAACGCGCTTTAAATCACTCGATTGCTCAATCATGGAGCTAGCGGACGATATCGCCTACGGCGTTCATGATTTAGAAGATGCAATCGTACTTGGTATGGTGACACGTCAGCAATGGCAAGAAGGCGCAGCAAGTCAATTAGCGGACTGTGGCGACCCGTGGTTTGAAGCACATATCGATTCCATCGGACAGATGCTATTTAGTGGTAAGCATCATGAGCGGAAAGATGCCATCGGTGGTATGGTTAACGCCCTGCTGACCAGCATTTCAATTAAGGCGGTGGATGAGCCTTTCAATAATCCATTACTGTCTTGGAATGCGTGTTTAGAGCCACAAATGGCACGAGCACTTGACGTACTCAAACACTTTGTCAGTACTTTTGTTATCCAAGTCCCGCAGGTCCAGATCGTTGAGTATAAGGGTCAGCAAATTATTATGGACATTTTTGAAGCCTTAACAGCGGACCCAGAGCGCTTGCTGCCTGTTCATACAAGAGAACTGTGGTGCCAAGCGAAAAGCGAAAGCAATAAGATGAGAGTCATCGCCGATTACATTTCTGCTATGACCGATGGTCACGCGCAAAAGCTGCACCGTCAACTTTTCTCTTCCATCGTTCTTTAGTAACACTCAACCTTTCAAGTAATTCTTTTCAAATACGCCCGGCGGCATCTGGGCGATTTGGAATTCGATCATCTTTTCAAAGGCATGCATAAGCGGTGTAAAGTCTCTCTCGGGTTCAAGCAAACGAAGCGAATGATAACCTGCCTCGACTGTCGATAAGCTATTCTCAGAGGGCGCTTTACGAATGGTGTAATGCCCTTGCAATTGCTTCGGTAATTGCACGGTTGGGAGTGGATGTAAATTGCTAGAAAGCTGCCACATTTTGTACGCTTTTTTCCACGTCCCATCGAGCAAAATCAAACGTATTTTCTTAGATACACTACGACTCACTTGATTGATTTCAGAGATGCATCGTGACTGTTCCGATGGGTAAAGAACAAAATGTTGATATGATTCATCCGCCAACAAGTGATTTAAGACATTATCACCAGAAAAGTCCTCTCCTATCAGACAAATACAGTTATCTAAACTCAAATTGAGAATCCGTGCCGTACCAAGCGGACGATGTTCTTCACTCGTGTGCTGAAGAATGATAAGTTCTACCTCGCTTGCCAACGGTACAATCCATTGGCAAATACACGCTTTTTGCGATTTTCCACAACGAGAACAATAACGAGACATAGAGTGAACCTTTATACCTTGCTGAGTATTATCAGCGTGATCTGTTTGATACTTCAATTCGAACCAATGGCAAGCCTAACCGAGTGGCACAGCTACAATATACGCCATGGCGAATGGTGGCGAATCGTAACAGGAAATCTCACACATACCAACTTTGCGCACTTAGGGATGAACCTGGCAGGATTGTGGATCATTACTTTTATTTTTCGTCCAAGCACTCGCAACTTCCTTATCGTTTTCTCACTCTTGTGCGCATTTGTTGGCGCAATGAATTTGTTTACCAACATGTCGGTGTACGTGGGATTATCTGGCGTACTACACGGACTATTTGGATTCTGGGCACTCAGAGAAGTCTTTGAAAGCAGAAGAAGCAGCTTGTTGTTGGTCGGCGGGCTTATTGCCAAAGTAGCATGGGAGCAGATCTATGGTCCATCAAGCAGCACTGCTGCGCTTATCGGCGCAAACGTTGCTATTGATGCTCATTTATTTGGTGCGTTCGGTGGGTTAACAATGGCTCTAATGGAAAAAGGTTTTCGCCGTCGTTTATTCGGATAAAAAATCCCGAACCACGAAAGAGGGGTTGGTTCGGGAAAGCAGTAATAGGGAAACAGATATTGTTCTGAATTCAGACTCAATATCTGAAATACATCAAGCTACAGTAAAATGCGGTCTTCGTTTTTCTTAACTGTCGCTTCACCAATGCCTTTTACGCTCTTCAAATCTGCTGCCGTTTTAAAAGGGCCATGCTCCTCGCGGTAGTCCACGATACTCTGCGCTTTCTTCTCACCAATACCTTTCAACATGGTCGCTATTTCTTCAGCAGAGGCCGTGTTGATATTTACGGTAATTTCAATTCCTTCATATTTGTCAGTGGCTGAATCCGCAGCCATGCTAAAAGGCGCAAAAACAAATAAGCACAATGTCAAAATCCATTTCATATTGAACATACAATCTCCAAAATAGTAGGCTAAAACCAGTCACCAGTAGCAAGTCACTATCCAGTTAACAAACCTAGATGACCCGATATTCGCAATGACTGGTATCACTTAAACGCGCACTAATTTAAGTAATGCTTATTGATGATTGAAGTTAATAAAGACAAAAATAAAACGGACCGCTTATGCGGTCCGTTTTAGTTAACATGCAAATTACACTAATTGTGCTTAGTTGTTCACAATAAAGTACTCAATGTCAGTGTTTGCGCGCAGTACTGCTAACACAGATGATAGGTCTTGCTGAGAAGATGCACGCTGCATTTGCATCGCAACTTGCTCTTCTAACTCACTATCTAGCTCAGCATTTACAGCATCAAGCTCGATGATAACAATGTTACCTTCAAGATCTTTAGACTGACCATATACTGGCTTACCATCGACTGGTTTTGCCATCGCGAATACCGTTGTTGCCAACGGAGAACGGCGATCTACTGTCTCTTGTTCACCAAATGCAAGGTTGTTTTCAGTAAGCACATCTGTCTTACCTTCTTTCAATGCAGCAACAACCTGTGTACCAAGTTCCATCGCATCTTGCTCACCCTTAACGCGAGAAAGCTCTGCAATAACCTGATCTTTCACTTCTTCTAGTGGAAGAACCGTCTCATCACGTGCATCTTCAACACGAACAACAATAATATGCTCAGGTGCAACTTCGATAGCTTCAGAGTTTAAGCCATCTTCTTTTACTTCTGGGCTAAGGATAGCTTGCATTACCGCAGGGTTACGAAGCACTTCAGGTGCGTCAACTTGAGAAATAAAGTCCGTTGTCTTCACTTCTTGGTTAACCGCTTGAGAAGCGTCATACAATGAGTCTGGGTATTCAAACGCTACGCGCTCAAGCTCACTTTGTAGCTCGTAGAATTGATCAACCGCTTGTTGGTCAACCATTTCTTGTTTGATTTCAGCGGCTACTTCTTCAAATGGCTTCGCCACAGAGTCTTTTAACTCTTCAAGCTTGATAATATGGTAACCAAAGTCCGACTTTACTAGACCCGACGTATCGCCTGGATTCTTCAACGCGAATGCCGCTTCTTCAAAAGCAGGGTCCATCACATCACGCTCTATCCAACCTAAGTCACCACCGTTTTCAGCACTGCCAAAATCGTCAGATTTCTCTTGAGCAAGCGTCGCAAAATCTGCTCCCGCATTTAGCTCATCTAAGATAGCCTGCGCTTTTGCTTCATCGTCCCCTTCTACAAGAATATGAGCGACACGGCGCTGCTCTTCTGAAGAATATTTGTTTAAGTGCTCATCGTAGTACTTTTTCACCTCAGCGTCAGAAACATTAACTTGTTCCTTTAGCGCTTCAGCAGACAGTTCGATATAAGCGACTTTAACCTGCTCTGGGCGAGTAAAGTTGTCAGGGTTTGCTTTGTAGTACTGTTGAATTTCTTCGTCAGTCAATTCAATGTTTTTCGCAAACTCTGCTAAGTCGATTTTAATCGTGCGAATATCACGAGTTTGAGTGAACAGCTTACCTTCTGCCTGTACTTCACCTGGCAGAATAAATTCACTGTTTTGTAGTGCATTCAGCAGTTGTTCACGAACCAATTCACGACGCATGTACTCAGCAAAAGAGTCTGGCGAAAAGCCTGCACGACGCAGAGAAGCTTGATAGATCTCTTGATCGAACTGACCATTAGATTGGAATTGAGGCATGTCTAGAATCATGCTACGAACTTGGGTGTCGCTGATTCGCAGACCTAAAGCTTCTGCTTGTTGGTCAAGCAACACGTCATTGATCATTCGATCTAAAACGGATTTGCGGAAAGATTCAACATATGCAGGGTCAGCCAGCATTTGAGAGAAGTAGTCACCCAACTGAGCTTGCATACGGTTACGCTCATTTTGGTATGCCATCTCGAACTCACCACGAGGAATCTCAGTGTTACCGACTTTCGCTGCAGAGTTGTTGTTACCACTAACGATGTAGCTACCTACACCTGCAAATACGAAAGACAGGATGATAAGCCCAAGGATAATTTTGACCGCGATGCTATTCACGCCTTCGCGTAGTCGATCCATCATAATTTAACTGCTCTCCACAATTGAAGCCTACTGCTTCTATCTAATAGAAATAATGGCGCAATAATATCAGAAAAAGAAATGCGCATCAGTATGATGCGCATAATTTAAGAAAGTTCGGCTCGAAGTTTGTAAATTTTTGTTCGAAACTTATTGTTTGAGCAAAAGTTAAGCAAATGGCCGGTTACAGAATTAACGCTGTGATTAGTTACAAGCGTCTTTCAGTGCTTTACCAGCTTTAAAAGCTGGTACTTTTGCTTCTGCGATTTGGATTTCTTCACCAGTTTTTGGGTTACGACCAGTACGTGCAGCACGAGTACGAACGCTGAATGTACCAAAGCCAACTAGAGCAACTTGATCACCAGACTGAAGAGTGCCGCTTACTGCTTCGATGAATGCATCTAGAGCACGACCCGCTGACGCTTTAGAAATGTCTGCATTTTCTGCGATTTGTTCTACTAACTGAGTTTTATTCACTGTAATTTCCCCTTTGTGTCATCTGTGATTATTTTTGTGATGACTTTCGTTCCATTGTTAAGAAAATATGCTCCATCCCTTATTCGTCAAGGGCTGGCAGCTATCGAAACTAACTTAGCGCCCAAAAAAAACGCTGACAAGCCTTTTTAGACTTATCAGCGTAAACTTTTACTTATTTTTGCTGCACATCACTATTTTTTAGACTCAAACTCAACGCCCGTCGGGTCTCGCTCTAGTGCGACTTTCAGTACTTCATCAATCCACTGTACAGGGATGACTTCCAGATCAGCGATAACATTATCAGGAATCTCTTCCAAATCACGCTCGTTGTCTTTTGGAATTAGCACAGTCTTAATGCCGCCACGGTGTGCCGCAAGTAACTTCTCTTTTAGGCCACCGATAGGTAGGACTTCACCACGCAGTGTGATTTCACCCGTCATCGCTACCTCTGCTTTCACAGGGTTACCTGTCAGAGCTGAAACCAAAGCAGTACACATTGCAGTACCCGCACTTGGGCCATCTTTTGGCGTCGCGCCTTCCGGTACGTGCACGTGAATATCTTTCTTCTCGTAGAAGTCAGTATTGATACCCAGTTTTTCTGCACGAGAGCGAACTACTGTCATTGCGGCTTGGATAGACTCTTGCATCACGTCACCAAGAGAGCCCGTTTGCGTCAGCTTACCTTTACCTGGCATGGATTGAGTTTCAATCGTTAGCAGATCACCACCCACTTCTGTCCAAGCTAGACCTGTCACTTGACCAATTCGGTTACTTTCATCCGCTTTACCGTAATCGAAACGTTGAACACCCAAGTACTCTTTTAGGTTGTCCATCGTTACCGTTACTGACTTGATGTCTTTATCCAGCAAGATGTTCTTCACGGCTTTACGGCAGATCTTAGAGATCTCACGTTCTAAGTTACGGACACCCGCTTCACGAGTGTAATAACGGATGATGCCAATAATCGCAGAGTCTTCAATGATGATCTCATCTGGTTTTAGACCATTGCGCTTCACTTGCTTATCAACAAGGTGACGTTTTGCAATGTTCAGCTTCTCGTCTTCGGTGTAACCAGATAAACGAATAACTTCCATACGGTCTAACAATGGACCTGGAATGTTCATCGAGTTCGAGGTTGCAACGAACATAACGTCAGAAAGGTCGTAATCCACTTCTAAGTAGTGATCGTTGAACGAGTTATTCTGTTCAGGATCAAGTACTTCTAGTAGCGCTGATGCCGGATCGCCGCGCATATCTGAAGACATTTTGTCGATTTCGTCCAATAAGAACAATGGGTTCTTCACGCCAACTTTCGACATCTTCTGGATTAATTTACCTGGCAATGAGCCAATGTAAGTACGGCGGTGACCGCGGATTTCTGCTTCATCACGTACACCACCCAGCGCCATACGAACGTACTTACGACCTGTAGCAGAAGCAATTGAACGACCAAGAGACGTTTTACCCACACCTGGAGGACCAACAAGACAAAGGATTGGACCTTTTAACTTATTGATTCGGTTTTGAACCGCCAAGTATTCAAGAATACGCTCTTTTACGCGCTCTAGACCGTAGTGGTCTTCATTAAGAATCTCTTCTGCTTTCGCTAAATTTTTCTTAACTTTTGAGCGTTTAGCCCAAGGCACGCTGACCATCCAATCGATGTAGCTACGAACCACTGTTGCTTCGGCAGACATTGGAGACATCATCTTAAGCTTTTGAAGCTCTTGCTCAGTCTTTTCACGTGCCTCTTGAGGCATTTTTGATTCGTCAATCTTCTTCTGCAGCGTTTCGAACTCGTCTGGTGCGTCTTCCATCTCACCAAGTTCTTTCTGAATCGCTTTCATTTGCTCATTCAGATAGTACTCACGCTGAGATTTTTCCATTTGCTTTTTAACGCGACCACGAATGCGTTTTTCAACTTGCAGCAAATCGATCTCTGATTCCATCTGGCCCATTAGGAATTCCAGACGCTCAGTGACATCAACAATTTCAAGTACTTGCTGCTTATCCACCAGCTTCAACGGCATATGAGCTGCAATGGTATCCGCTAAGCGTGCTGCTTCGTCGATGCCGTTGAGTGAGGTTAGAACTTCTGGTGGAATCTTCTTGTTTAGCTTAATGAAGCCTTCAAACTGATTAATCGCACTGCGAACAATCACTTCTTGCTCACGCTCATCCAATTCTGGCGTAACCACAAATTCCGCTTCCGCTAGGAAGAAGTCACTCTCTTTAAAGTGATTAATTTTCGCACGTTGCTGGCCTTCAACCAGTACTTTTACTGTGCCATCCGGAAGCTTCAGTAGCTGGAGAATGGTGGCTACCGTACCTACTTCAAATAGGTCGTCAACCGTAGGCTCGTCAGTATCAGCTTGCTTTTGTGCCACAAGAAGAACTTGTTTGTTGGTTTCCATCGCCGTTTCTAAACAGCTAATCGATTTCTCACGACCAACAAACAATGGAATAACCATGTGCGGGTAGACCACTACGTCACGTAGAGGTAGTACCGGGATCTCGATACGCTCGGAACGTTCCAAGTTCATATAATTCTCTCTTCCGCTTTCACGTTTACGTATTACTTATCGATTTATATGGGGGCTAATTGTTTGGATTCAATAAGAGAAATAAAAAAAGGAGGTAATTACTTACCTCCTTTTTCATTACGGCTGAATTTATTCTGCTCCAGCGGCCTGATTGTCTGAGTTGCTATAAATAAGCAATGGCTCTGACTCACCATTGATGACGGACTCATCAATCACGACCTTACTTACGTCTGTCGCAGATGGCAGTTCGTACATGGTTTCCAGTAATACGCCTTCAAGAATCGAGCGTAAACCACGAGCACCTGTTTTACGCTCCATTGCTTTCTTAGCGATAGCGCGCAGCGCATCTTCTCGGAACTCAAGTTCGGCGTTTTCAAGCTCAAACAATGCTGCGTATTGCTTGGTTAATGCGTTCTTCGGTTCACATAGGATCTGAATCAACGCTTCTTCATCAAGCTCAGTCAGTGTTGTTGTCACAGGAAGACGACCAATGAATTCTGGAATGAGTCCGTACTTCACTAGATCCTCAGGCTCAACCTGAGTAAATAGCTCACCCACGGTCTTCGATTCGTTTTTAGAACGAACTTCAGCACCGAAGCCAATACCTGTACCTGTTGCAACACGCTGCTCAATCACCTTATCTAGGCCAGCAAATGCACCACCACAGATGAACAGGATCTTCGACGTGTCCACTTGTAGGAATTCTTGCTGAGGGTGCTTACGACCACCTTGAGGTGGAACCGATGCAACCGTACCTTCGATAAGTTTTAGTAGCGCCTGCTGAACACCTTCACCAGATACGTCACGCGTAATAGATGGGTTTTCAGCTTTGCGTGAAATTTTATCAATTTCATCAATGTAAACGATGCCGCGTTCAGCTTTAGCTACATCGTAATCACATTTTTGCAGAAGCTTTTGGATGATGTTTTCAACGTCTTCACCCACATAACCAGCCTCGGTTAGTGTGGTTGCGTCTGCCATTGTAAATGGCACATCCAAGAATCGAGCTAATGTCTCAGCAAGTAGTGTTTTACCGCTACCTGTTGGGCCAATTAGAAGGATGTTACTTTTACCAAGCTCCACACCTTCACTCGTTGTATCACCATTGCGTAAACGCTTGTAGTGGTTATATACCGCAACTGCGAGCACTTTTTTCGCGTAATCTTGCCCGATCACATAGTCATCAAGGTGTTCACGGATCTGTTTTGGCGTTGGTAACGCTTCAGATTCTTTCTTAGGGAGAACATCCTTGATTTCTTCGCGAATAATATCGTTACATAAGTCGACACACTCGTCGCAAATGTACACTGACGGACCTGCGATTAGCTTGCGAACTTCGTGCTGACTTTTGCCGCAGAAAGAACAGTACAGCAATTTACCGCTGCCACTTTCTTTGCTTTTATCTGTCATTCGCTAACCTCTTAGCCTTTACTCTTCATGAATGAGTGTATATCAATTTTTGCCAAAATGCGCTGGCTAATTACTCGCCGCGGTGGCTTAACACTGCATCCACGATACCGTATTCCACAGCCTGCTCTGATGACATGAAGTTATCACGATCAGTATCGCGCTCAATGACTTCAAGAGGTTGGCCAGTATGTTCTGCTAACAACTTGTTTAGCTTCTGCTTAATGGTCAGAATTTCCTGAGCATGGATTTGGATATCAGAAGCTTGACCCTGGAAACCACCCAATGGTTGGTGGATCATTACACGAGAGTTAGGCAGTACGTAACGCTTACCTGGCGCACCACCCGCTAACAGGAAGGCACCCATTGAACATGCTTGACCCATACATACAGTGCTAACATTTGGCTTAATAAACTGCATGGTATCGTAGATAGACATACCAGCTGTTACGCTACCGCCTGGCGAGTTGATGTATAGGAAAATATCTTTATCTGGATTTTCAGATTCTAGGAAAAGTAGCTGAGCCACGACAAGGTTTGCCATGTGGTCTTCCACTTGACCCGTTAAAAAAATCACGCGCTCTTTCAGCAGACGTGAGTAGATGTCGTAAGAGCGTTCGCCGCGGGAAGTTTGTTCAACCACCATTGGTACTAGCGCGTCCATAATTGGCGACATTGCATTTTTTTCTTGGTAGCTCATATTCTTATGTCCCTAAAATAAATGGCCCGGATGATGACTATCATACGGACCATTGTTAGCAGAATAGTTAACGTTAAGTCAACCTTCTACGCAAGATATTGCTTATTAAGCAGCAGGTTGTTGTTGGTTAAGTAGCTCGTTGAAGCCTACTTCTTTCTCAGAAACCTGTGCTTTAGCGATGATCGCGTCGATTGCTTGCTCTTCTAGAGCTACATTGCGCATGTTGTTCATCATTTCTTCGTTTTGCTCGTAGTAAGCAATAACTTCTGATGGATCTTCGTATGCAGTAGCCATTTCTTCAATTAGAGCTTTAACTTTCTCGTCATCCGCTTTTAGCTCTTCAGACTTGATTACTTCACCTAGTAGAAGACCAACTACTACGCGACGTTTAGCTTGCTCTTCGAACAGCTCACGTGGAAGCTGAGCAGCAGCTTCTGGGTTACCACCGAAGCGTTGTGCAGCTTGTTGACGTAGAACTTGGATTTCTTGCTCGATAAGCGCTGATGGTACGTTGATGTCGTTTTGCTCAACTAGACCGTCAATCGCTTGCTCTTTGATGCGGTTCTTAACAGCTTGCTTAAGCTCGCGTTCCATGTTTTTACGAACTTCAGCTTTAAGTGCTTCAACACCGCCTTCAACAACACCGAACTTAGCAACGAACTCGTCGTTTAGTTCTGGTAGTTCACGAGCTTCAACTTTGTTCACTTTGATTGCGAACTTAGCTGCTTTACCTTTTAGGTTTTCAGCGTGGTAATCTTCTGGGAAAGTCACATCGATGTCGAATTCCATACCTGCAGTTTTACCTGCGATACCGTCTTCGAAACCAGGAATCATGCGACCAGCGCCCATTTCTAGTGGGAAGTTCTCAGCTTTACCGCCCTCGAATTCTTCACCGTCGATAGAACCAACGAAGTCAATGCTTACGCGTTTGCCATCTTCTGCTGCTTCTTCAACTTCAACCCAAGTAGCTTGTTGCTTACGTAGAGTATCGATCATCTCTTCTACGTCTGCGTCTTTAACTTCAGTTAGCGGTTTTTCAACAGTGATGTTTTCTAGGCCTTTAAGCTCAACTTCTGGGTAAACTTCAAAAGTTGCAGTGAAAACTAGGTCTGAACCTTCTTTGTTTTCTACAGGAGCGAAAGTTGGAGCGCCAGCTGGGTTGATTTTCTCTTTAACGATAGCTTCGATGAAGTGGCGTTGCATAACTTCACCAAGAACGTCTTGACGTACTGCTTTGCCGTACATCTTAGCAACCATTTTTAGAGGCACTTTACCCTTACGGAAACCATCGAAACGACGGTTTTTAGCGATGTTGCGTAGTTCAGCTGTTACAGCGTCTTCGATGTTTGCAGCTGGAACAGTAATGTTTAGACGGCGCTCTAGGCCCTCTAGCGTTTCAACAGTAACTTGCATTATATATAAACCTCTAAAGTGGCTCGGTTTTCCGAGCGTATGAGCGAAACTCAGCGGAGCTTACGCTTCATCCTTGTGTAGTGTTCTGTCCGAACACCTAATTTAAATCGAGTATCGATACTGTTTGTCAGTACCGGACTAATCAGTGATATCTTCGATAAAATTACCAAAGGTATCTCCTATTAGCCTCAGGACAGAATTTTTAGACGCGACATTCTAGCGATCTGTCGCAACCCTGTCGAGCCAATAGCCACTATGTGGACATTGTCTGCGCTAAATTCTCGAATGCTGACCCATTTTTTCTTCAAAAATGCGATTCAAACAGCGTCTAAGTGTCGTCAGCATATCTAGAATGGGGACAATAGCGACTTTTTCAAGAGAATCGACCGGTTTTTTTATCGAAAAGCCTAAAAAGAGATCTTGCTCTTGTTTTACTCCACAGAGTTGAAAACTAAATCCCTAATCCTCCCTACAAACTATTAACATTTTCTTACGTGACCAAAGGAAAGGTTTAAGGAGTGTAAGGATGTCGCAAAAAAACCGGATTCTGCTGACTTTTTTTGCCTTCTATTTCCTTTGCGCAATCATAGGTGGTCATTGGGTTTGGCAGACTAGTTATCAATCATTGCTTGATAAACACCAGTCCCAACTTGAGCAATTTTCTAGTCATATTAAAAACAAACTCGATAAATACGCCCATATCCCTAATCTTCTGGCCAAAGATGACCCTCTCCATCAAGCGTTACTGCATCCAAATAACAGTGCCCAACTGGAACTCACCAATCGGTATTTAGAATCCGTTAATGACGTGATTGAAGCGGCAGATACCTATTTAATCGATCAATGGGGTACGACGGTCGCGGCCAGCAACTGGCGTAAAGAGCGATCTTTTATTGGACGAAATTTTGCGTTCCGCCCTTATTTCAAACAAGCAATCGTTGGGGAACGAAGCCAATACTACGCGCTGGGTTCGACTTCGGGTAAGCGTGGCTACTACTATTCTTATCCGATCATATACGCGGGCGGCGTCCTTGGTGTGGTCGTGGTTAAGATGGACTTGAGTAAAATAGAAGACAACTGGCAGCAGCCAAATAGTGTGTTTGTCGCGAGCGATCCGCACGGGATTGTTTTCATGAGTAGCCGAAGTGATTGGCTACTCAAAAGCTTACAACCACTGACTGAGAATGAAAGAAAACAAGTTTGGGCAAGCCGACAATACCTTGATGAGCCAATTGAAACTCTAGGATTGGTGGGCAATGTGGAGGAAACGCATTCTGAGCTAAAACAAGGTTACCCATATAACAAAGGGACTTTGGTGGTCTCTTCGTTGCCCCTACCAGAGCTCAAGCTGACTATCCGTGTACTATCTCCTAAGCAGTCTATCGTCTGGCTCACTATGGGTTACATTTTTGTACTTACTCTTGCATTCACCGTGTTGTTTTTAATTGGCCAGCTCATCTATCACCGTCAACAGCGCCACTTACAACTTGAGAGAATTCAGCAAGAGGCCAATCAAAAACTTGAATATCAAGTCATGGCTCGCACCGCAGAATTGCAAGCAGAAATCGCCCAGAGAATTGAAACCGAACAAACACTTCGCCTAACGCAAGACGAACTCGTTCAAGCTGCGAAACTAGCAGTATTGGGGCAAATGTCAGCCAGTATCAGTCATGAACTGAATAATCCACTTGCGGCCATTCGCAGCTTTGCTGAAAACGGCAAGCTGTTCCTCCAAAAAGAAAAATATGAGCGAGTGGAAGATAATCTAACTCGCATCTCAGCCCTCACTGATCGTATGGCAAACATCAGTCAGCAGCTTCGTTCTTTCGCTAAAAAAACCAGTGGAAACGAGCTGGCTCAATCTCGTTTGTTTCCAGTAATTGCCTCAGTCAAAGAGCTGATGAAACCCGCACTTAAATCTGCACGTGTCACGCTAGAAACGCAGGTACCAGAGCACGATGTTGAAGTTCAGATCAATATCATTCAACTTGAACAAGTGTTGGTTAATTTGCTGACCAATGCGATAGAGGCTCTCAAAGAGCAACAAGACAAACAAGTACAGTTATCCGTAGAGCAAGACGAACATGCCGGTTTGGTTTGGATTCATGTAGATGACAATGGTCCAGGGCTTGGAGATTTCTCACTTTCGGACTTATGTGAGCCTTTCCTAACTACCAAACAAAATGGGTTAGGTTTAGGACTCTCTATCTCGCAACAAATCTTAGCCAGTATGAACGGAAGATTATGTGCCCAAAATCGAGAACAAGGCGGAGCTCGATTTTCATTGTGTTTACCTATCGCTCCTAACAACACAGAACAATCAAAAGGATGAGATCATGTGTCAGGTGTTTTTTATTGATGATGAAGCCGATCTTAGACTGGCAATAGAACAAACGTTTGAATTGGCAGATATCGATGCCACATTCTTTCCAGACGCTGAATCTGCCTTACTCGCCATTAAGCAGGGAGCCGAGCCAGGTGTGGTGATTACCGATATTTGCTTACCCGGTATTTCAGGGATGGATTTACTGAATACCCTTGTACGAAAAGACACCCATCTTCCCGTGATTATGATTACTGGTCATGGCGATATCTCAATGGCAGTTAATGCGTTACACCAAGGAGCGTATGATTTTATCGAAAAGCCATTCCCACCTGAGCACCTAGTTGAAACCGTCAAGCGCGCCATTGAGAAGCGCCAATTAACGGTTGAAAACGAGAAGTTACGCCTGTCTCTCAAGGCAAGTAAAACGCTCGGACCTCGTGTTATCGGAGAAACGTCTAGCATTCAAATGTTACGCGAAACCATTGCTCACATCGCCGATACTGATGCAGATATCTTATTGTTTGGCGAAACTGGTACAGGTAAAGAGTTAATCGCCCGCTCTTTGCATGAGCAAAGCTCTCGACGGAACCAAAACTTTGTCGCAGTAAATTGTGGTGCAGTACCAGAGAATTTGATTGAGAGCGAACTCTACGGGCATGAAAAAGGCGCATTTACTGGCGCAGAAAGCCGCCGTATCGGTAAGTTTGAATTTGCTCAAGGCGGTACACTTTTCTTGGATGAAATAGAGTCAATGCCAATCCAAGCCCAAATCCGTTTACTGAGAGTACTGCAAGAGCGTGTGATTGAGCGTGTCGGCTCGAATGAACTCTTGCCCTTAGATATTCGAGTGATTGCCGCCACCAAAGTCGATTTGAAACGCGCTGCTGAAGAGGGAATCTTTCGCCAAGATCTTTACTATCGACTGAATGTGGTTACCTTAGATCTCCCGCCACTGCGTGAACGGAAAGAAGACATCCCTGCCCTCTTCCATCATTTCCTATTGGTAGCGGCTTCACGTTACGGTAAAAGCTCTCCCAGTTTGTCATCCCACGACCTCGTCCAACTGATGAACCATGACTGGCCAGGCAATGTTCGCGAGCTAAGAAATGCAGCAGAGCGTTTCGTGCTATTGGGTAAATTAATTCAGTTAGGAGAATCGACTCCGGTTGCCAAGCCTTCTTCAAGTCTTGCAGAACAAGTTGCAGAGTTCGAGAGAGCAGCCATTGAAGGCGCATTACTGGAAAATAACGGCAGCATTAAACAGACAATGGCGCAATTGAATGTGCCTCGAAAAACTCTGTATGACAAAATGCAACGCTATCAAATAGATAAAGAGCTCTATAAATAAAACGATTCTCAAGGATTGGTATTATATCCAACTTGAATCATAATTTTTAATAACTGATTCATCATGGTTGTTACGGATATGAACGAGAAAGTGAGAATACCGATCATTACAGATACCGTGATGGTAGACGGGCAATATCAAGAAGAGAGACGTTCAGGCGAGGAGCGGCGCAAGAATAAAAAGAAGTGGCGAAGCTACGAGCGGCGAGTCCACCCAGACCCTCGTAGGCCTAGCTACAAACCCATAGACGAAGAGGTGTGAATCATCACACCTCTTTTGTTTTTCTTCAAATATCTGGTGCCATTACTTAGTAATGATTTCTGGCCCCATCAAGGTCGTTGGTAACCAAGTCGACACCCATGGCACGTACGTTACAATAATGAGGAATAGGAACATCACCGCCACCCATGGCAGTGCGGCTTTTACTACATTCATCATCGACATTTTGGCGACACCTGCAGTAACAAACAAGTTAAGCCCAACAGGTGGTGTTATCATACCTATCTCCATATTCACCACCATCATAATACCTAAGTGAATTGGGTCGATCCCCAGTGCTATCGCAATTGGGAACACCAGTGGTGCAACAATGATCAATAAGCCTGATGGCTCCATAAATTGACCACCAATCAACAGCAATACGTTCACCACAATCAAGAAGGTGATTGGTCCTAAACCAGCTGACATCATTGACTCTGTGATCATTTGCGGGATGCGCTCTTCCGTGAGAACGTGCTTCAAAATTAACGCATTGGCAATAATGAAAAGCAGCATGATGGTGAGTTTACCCGCTTCATACAGCGTGTGTTTGGTGTCTTTATGAACGAAGGTTTGGAAGATTTTAACGAGCGCAGGTTTAGTGTTTTTATTGTCTGCAAATGGCCCCATGTCTTTGTATACAAAGTTGGCAATAAAGAACGAGTACACAGCAGCAACTGCAGCGGCTTCTGTTGGGGTGAAAATACCGCCATAAATACCACCGAGAATGATCACCACCAGCAACAAGCCCCAGCTTGCATCCTTAGCTGCATCAAACGTCTCTTTCCAACCGACAAATGGTTGTTTTGGCAGGTTCTTAATACGGGCAGCAATATAGATCGCTATCATCAGCATGACGCCAGCCAACAAACCCGGTATCACACCACCGAGAAACATGCGTCCAACTGACACATCGGTCGCGGCAGCGTAAACTACCATAACGATAGACGGCGGAATCAAAATCCCTAGCGTACCTGCGTTACAAATTACGCCGGCCGCAAACTCTTTTGAGTAACCGTTTTTGATCATACCTGCGATAACGATGCTACCTATGGCAACAACCGTTGCTGGAGATGAACCTGATAGCGCGGCAAACATCATACACGCGACAACCGAAGCCATCGCTAAACCACCACGGAACCAGCCTACAATCGCAATCGCGAAACGAATGATCCGTTTTGCTACACCACCTGTCGACATAAAGCTTGAAGCTAAAATGAAGAATGGAATTGCTAATAGAGTGTAGTGTCCAGCAAATGCATTAAACAACGTTTGAGCAACAGACGCCAAAGACGCATCCGAATGAATCAAAAGGAAAAGAATACTGGAAAGCCCCAGAGAAACTGCGATTGGCACGCCGACGAGCATGAAGCCAATCACCATCAAAAATAGAAATAAGATATCCATGGCTTATTGCTCCTTGCTCTTAGAATTGTCTGAGGCCTTTGGAGCCATAAGATCACCGGCATCACTCATCTCTTCTTGAAGCGCCTCTAGCTCTTCTTCTGCTTCATGCCCTGCAATCAGTCGGTCGAGCTTTCCGGTAGCAATTTGCCATGTTGCCTGAGCAAATCTCAGCGTTAGCAACGCCATACCAAGCGGCAAAGCGAAATAAGGAATAAAACGTGGCAGCTTTTCGTAACGCTCTCCCTCGTTTAACCAATCCGCCATAAACTGAAGCATTTCCGGCATTGGAATATCATCCGTTTCATACCACGCTCGGTCTGTGGCGAACGGATACCAGTAGTTCCAAGAGCCAATTAAAAGCAAAATAGAGAAGGCTAAACAGCATATTGCAGCAAATAACGCCAAGGCTTTTCGTTTGCCCTCTGGCACTATGTTGATGATCACATCAACACCAATATGAAAGTGTTTTTTCACACCGTAAGAAGCGCCGACCAACACCATCCATGCGAACATAAAGACGGTGAGCTCAAGCGCCCAAAGAATATTGTCGTTAAAGACATAACGAAAGATGACATTGGCAAAGGTTAACAAGGTCATGGCACCTAAGAAGAAAGCAATCAAAGTCTCTTCAATGGCATCGGTGATTCGTCCAGCCTTGGCAAAAAAAGTCTGTTCCATAATTACATCACGTCGTCTGTAGGGGAAAAGAGCCCCCTCTAATCGAGAGGGCTAAGCGTGCTAGGCGTTATTATTTTTGGTTAGAAGCCAAAGCGGCTTCAATTAGGTCAGAACCAATGTCTTTTTCAAACTTCTTCCATACTGGCTGAAGTGCAGTGACCCATTCTTGGCGCTGCTCTGGCGTTAACGTGCGAACCACACCACCAGCTTCGATGATGTTGTTTTTGTTCGCCAGGTTCACTTTGGTCGACTCAGCATTACGCTGCGCTGTCACCTCTTGGATGATTGTGTTTAGCTGCTCGCGCTGATCGCCTGGTAAGTTTTTCCAGAAGTCGTTTGACGTCACCACTAGGTAATCCAGAATCCCGTGGTTCGTTTCCGTAATGCCATCTTGAACTTCGAAGAACTTTTTGCCGTAGATGTTTGACCAAGTATTTTCTTGACCATCAATAACCTTAGTTTGCAGGCCACCGTACACTTCTTTGAATGACATTTTTTGCGGGTTTGCGCCTAGCTGTTCAAACTGAGCAACGAGAACGTCCGAAGCTTGAACACGGAACTTAAGCCCTTCAGCATCGGCTGGAGAAATGAGCGGCTTGTTGGCTGACATTTGCTTCATGCCATTATGCCAAAACGCAATACCTTGTAGGCCACGTCGTTTCATTGAGTTTTTCAGCTTTTCACCGGCTTCAGAGTTTTGGAAGCGGTCAACAGCGTCGACATCGTCGAATAAGAAAGGCAGATCGAAAAGGCGGTACTTTTTGGTGAATTTCTCAAACTTAGAAAGAGAAGGTGCAGCGAGTTGAACATCACCATTTAGTAGTGCTTCCAACACCTTATCATCATCGTAAAGCGTTGAGTTCGGAAACACCTGCATACAGACTTTACCGTTCATTTCTTCGTTGACACGTTTTTCAAGCAACGAAGCCGCAATACCTTTTGGGTGTTTGTCCGCGTTCGTTACATGGCTGAACTTGATGACCGTTTCACCTGGGTCACAATTCGCGGCAGCGTTAAAGCTCGTTACAGCAAGCGCAGAGACAGATAGTAGAGTTAGAGGCTTAAACATTATTATTCTCCTTGTTGAATCACATCCCATCCCGTCCATGAATAACTAAGTGTTAGGCGATGGGTACGGATGTTCAACAAAGAGCAATTAATGGACCATGTTAAAATTCATATGTATTTCAATAAATTAACAAAGCCCATTAACATGAATACAGAGTATAACGAGTGAATTCCACCCAAGAAAAAGATTCAAATGGGTGGGAAATGACCCATTTATGAAGAACAGCTTATCTCCATTTTCTTCCCCCATTCTGGTGGCAATTTCGCGTAATCATCAAACTCGGGCTGCTCATCAAATGGGCGCTTTAACAGTTCGGCCAATCGGTGTAATTCGCTAAAGTCCCCTTCTTCCGCTTTATCAATCGCCAACTGAGCCAAGTAGTTACGCAAGATGTATTTGGGATTGGCTTGACGCATCTGTTCGCAACGTTGTTCGGCTGAAATCAGATCCCCTAGTTCATCAACCTCTAGTTCACATCGAGCTAAGTACAGATCAAGCCAAGCTCGCGCAGCTTCTCGGTCAAGAAACAAGTCGATTACGGCTTGAGAAGAATCAGTATCAAGATTTGAAAGCGTTCTAAAGAAGCGAGTGTAATCCGTGTTATTTTGGTGAAGGAGCTCAAACATTGCTTCAAATAAACGTCCATCTTCCGCGATCTTGGTTTTTAAACCCAACTTCTCACGCATTAGGCGGCTGAACTGCTGACTCAACCGGACTTCAAATTGACTCAACGACGCTTCTAAATCTTCTCGCTCAACGAGTGGCGATAGCGCATGCGCGAGTGCTGATAGGTTCCAAAGCGCAATTCTTGGCTGTTGGTCAAATGCATAACGGCCTTGGTAGTCGGAATGATTACAAATATATCCCGGCTCATAATCATCAAGAAAACCAAACGGGCCGTAATCAAACGTTTGACCAAGGATCGACATGTTGTCGGTGTTCATTACCCCATGAGCAAACCCATACGCTTGCCAATAAGCAATCATGTCCGCTGTTTTCTGAACAATTTCACCAAACATTGCAGCGTATGGCTTCTCTGCCGATGCACAATCAGCAAAGTGCCACTCGATCACTTTGTCCGCCAGCAACTTCTGCTCTGCCAATTGATTGGTATAGAAAAAATGCTCGAAATGGCCAAAACGCACGTGGGTCTCCGCCATACGAATCAACATTGCGCCGAATTCTGTTTTCTCGCGATAAACCGGCGTGTCACCGACCATCATGCCAAGAGCACGAGTCGTCGGGATCCCAAGCCCTGCCATGGCTTCACTACATAGATACTCACGAATGGTTGAGCGCAACACCGCCCTGCCGTCCCCCATTCGCGAGTAGGGGGTTAGCCCCGCGCCTTTAAGGTGAAGATCAAACCAAGTGCCATCTTGATGCTCAATTTCCGCCAACAGCAATCCACGTCCATCGCCCAAGTCTGGGTTGTAAACGCCAAACTGATGTCCTGCGTATTTCATCGCCAGAGGGCGAAACGGTTCGAATTCGCTTTGCCCAGAAAAAACCGCCAATAGCTCATCGCTTTGCTCTGCTGGTAAACCAAACTGCTGTGCAAACTCACCATTCCAAGCGACCCAACGAGTGTTATCCAAGGGTTGCGGCTCGACCAAAGTATAGAAAGCTGACGATAATTGACTAAAGCGATGGGTGAAACTGACCCGTTGCCAAATGGACATGTGGGGTTCCTTAATAAAAAGAAGTACTGCTGTCAGTATACGTGTGAACGTCACTGTCATTCAGCCATGAAATGGGCATGGGTATTTTGCGTGAATAACGCGAAGGCGGTAGGAAGGTATTAACCCGCTGCATACCACCTCACAAACGGAAGTGGTATGTAAAAGCGATCAAATGATTAAGCGGAAAACTCTTCACCCGTTTTTGGTGGCTCTGATGGTGTATCAAAACGAGCGCGTTCAATGTCCACGACCGTTTTATAGCTCAACGATAACAAAGCCAACTGGTACGCACCGAAAATACCATAGGCAACACCCACAAGACTCAGCATGAAGAGGTTAGTAAAGTGACTAAAGATAAGCTGACTGAGCAATCCCGCGCCCAATGGAATTAAGCCCATCAAAATGAATATTTGTTTGTTGTATGGTCTGCTTTGGTTCCACGAACGACGCAAGCTGCGCGGCTGATGATCCATTGCGGTCGCTGGCAACACGAACGACCAGCGCGCCATCACCCAATAGCCCGGAATGCTTGCAACCGTTGTGATAAACGCCATGGCGACAAAATCAGGTTCACCACTTTCTGCAATATAGAGAAACGACAACACAAAGATTGGGATACCAATGACGAGCATCATCATCAACCCAAATAATATCCACCAGCCAATGAAACGGAATTCTCTGGCTGACAAGCGAAATACATCCAACGCTGAGTGCATGTAATCGCCAACCAAATAAATTCGGTGTACACGCACAGCCGCCATCGCGGCAACAAGTGGGTATAAAATGATTGTGACGAAATAAAATCCCGCGATGTTTCCTTCTTGAGCGTTCGCTTGATCTTGCCCCGTCATTTCAGGATACATAAACACAAAAATTGAGTGCACGATGATCAATGGAATACAAGCAATGACAATTGCGAGTAGGTTCCTTCTAACCATCACTGCTGCTTCTCGGCATATTGCCGAAACAGAAAAGTCCTCGGTTGACATACAACATCCTTAATTTATAAAAATCTGCCCATAGGGTAACCGCTGAATAGAAAAATCGCTTTAAAAATAATGAGAAACACATCTCATAAGATAATTAGAGGTACTAGGAAGCAAAACGGGTACAAAAATAAGCCACTCAATGTGAGTGGCTTATACCGTAATTCGATATCGTTTTAGATGCGGCGTCGCCAGCCCAATGCAACGAGTAACATCAGAGCCCAATAAGAAACACTGCCGCTACCTTCAGAGTTCTTGAATGTCGTTGTTTTCAAGGAAGCGACAACCGTAACGGTCACTTCACCTATTGCGGTAGCACCGTTGCCATCTGAGACCGTGTATTGCAGCTTGATGTTATCAACCGCACTATCCGGAGCTTGAAAACGAATTTTACCATTCTCTACACTCGCACTTCCCACGCCCGTTAGGTTCTGTACGCTTTCTACAACCAGTTTATCGCCATTCACATCCGAATCATTGCCAGCAGCATCAATCACAATGCTTTCACCAACGGCAACGGTCGCCGTATCTGCTAACGTGACTGGCGCTGCGTTTTGCATGGTTAAATTGACGGTAGCACTGGAGGTTTCATTACTTGGATCAGTAACAGTTAGACGGAATGTCAGAACCTCACCCGCTTTTATACCTTGAGGCACTGTAAAGCTTGCCGTAGCACTGGCCGAATTTCCGATAGAAACTGAAGTACCAGCCAATTGCTCCCATCGGTAGTTCAACACATCGCCATCCGCATCTGTGCTGTTTGCCGCCGACAATGTTACTTTCTGTCCAGCAGTAATCTTTTGGCTATCCACATCGATGAGCGCTTTTGGTGCTTCATTACTACCAAGTACTTCGACCTGCACGCTCACAACCGAAGACGAATACACGCCGTCCGTAGACAGCAAACGATATTGGAAGCTGTCCAAACCAACAAAGTTAGCTTCAGGTTGGTATTGGTTGCCAGAAATGGTGCCGTGCTCAGGCCTCTGCACAATGTCCACATTGAACTGATACCCTATGGCCATGAAATCATTGTCCATCAGGTTCAGATCGACTGGCGTATTCTTATCGGTTTGCAGTGAATCAGCTTTCGCTTCAACAATGTTGTTCGCCTCCACATTCAACAGTGCTGCGAACGGAACATAAGAGAACCCGGCTTGCTCTAAACCAAACGTACCTATCTCGTTGTAATTACCAGTCCACATTACAGGCAGGGATGATTTTTCAGTTTTTAGTAAGCGGCCAAAGTCAAAGTTCGATTCAAATTCACCGCCTTCTAATTCCACTACTAACAGGTGCTGACCCGCACTTAATTGGCTCGGTTGAGGGAATAAAATTCGGGATGGCTTTTGGAAGCTACCTTGCTGTAAAAGTTCAGCATTGTTCTGATCCAATATTAATCGGTAGCCCACGTTACCTGAGAATGGGAATCGCCATACTCGATAAGTCATGTCACTTTGAGCACTATTGCTTTGCGCGTAAAGTTGAAGACCATCAAGCTTTGTCTCAGCATTCAAATCCAATGATACCGCCAGAGTGTTACTGCCACTTGCGTACACATAACCTTGGTGAAGAGAGTTCAACCATGCCGATTTATTTGGCTCGTTTATATG
This sequence comes from Vibrio sp. J2-4, assembly GCF_021728155.1. NCBI lineage: Bacteria > Pseudomonadati > Pseudomonadota > Gammaproteobacteria > Vibrionales > Vibrionaceae > Vibrio > Vibrio sp. J2-4. Next base: position 392,970 of record NZ_JAKKCN010000001.1, on the reverse strand, counting down.
CTCAAGAGAAAAACTGCCGCCGTTGGTATTGCTGGCAATGTTGGAAATACGAACCCCAGTATCAAACCCGGCGATCGCTCTCAGACTTGGGGTCGATGTATCTGAAATGACATTGCCACCATTAGGATACAAATCGCCGGCATCACTGCTTCCATCATGTTCTAACTCATTCAGACCATCGGACTGCATGATTTGAACCTGCATCGCGCCAACATCGTTAAAGCGATTCTGGACATTAACCGACGTCGCTAGTATGCCTTCTGCCGCCAATGCTCGGTCGTAACCGCTAAAGGTACGGTTTTCCAAATAAACGCGTGGGCCAAACTCTTTCAAGTACGGGTCGAGATACACCAGTTTGAAATCGTCGTTGTTCACGGAAATAGGCATCGGGCTTTCATGAGTGATCGTTGGTACTACGAAACCAGCGGCGTGTTTGCTCCACGCACTCATGTTCACTGGCGTGTCTCCTGCGTATGAGTCTCCCGGTTTCTGTGCCCATGAACCACCGCCCATCACGCCCCAAGAACCGATCGAGGCATCACTGTTCCTTGCGTACAAATCCGGCAAGCCAAGCATTAAATGGCCAAGCTCATGTACGATCACGCCTAACGTCGCTTGATGATCAACTTGGTAGTCAGCAAACACACAATAATCGGCAATTTTTTTGCCATCTAGTGTCACATCGTCGTGAGAGAATTTATGCGGCCAAATAGAAGGACGATCAAGGAATCCGGTTGAACGGTCGCCACCCGCAAAAATAAACATAACTGAGAGTTCTGACGGTTCTACGGTACCATTTTGATTGCTGTCGTAAGCCGAAAGATTAAAGTACGGATCCAGTTTTTGATACGCTTCGGTGAAGACCGCATTCAACTTGGCAGTGCAAGTCTTGTCTGTTGAACTAGAGTGGCAATTTGGGTGGCTTTGCGCCACGGTCACATTGATCACACCATCATTCGCGGTACCATAACTCTCAATCGCAGGGACAACTTTGAATTTCCCTTGAGAGTTTTTATCAAAATAATCGACAACGCTTTGGCCATCTGTATTAAACACACGTTGTTCGAAGTCATGCACCATTACTTGGTCATCAAAGGAGACTTGCACAACCAACAGTGGTTGTTGCTTCACCGATGAGCTACTCATCGCCTGATAACCTTGCGCCGAACGCAATAGATTTTGGCGCGCCATCGGTTCAATGTTTTTTAGAGAAGATAACTGCGGCTTAACTTGTAGATCCGGGCGAAACTTCGCCGATTCAGGCGCATCACTCGATTGAGTTTTAGCAACACCCGTCGAGCGCAACGTTGGGATGTCTGACTCGCGCTGAATCTGTGCAAAAAACCAAATACCATCTTCATGAACCAAGGCATTACCTTGTTTATCTTCAAACCAGTGGAAATCGGCAGTGCCGCGTAAAATTGCCTCACTAGAGGTACCATCGCTCAACGCAATAGTATGCCAAACTGGTGATGGCGGAGTAGTTGCCATGCTCTTACCTGCAAGAAGCGCAGTTAGCATAGTCAAGGCGAGTGTGTTGAATTTCAAAGTACGGCTCCATCTTTTCGATTCGTTTAATACCAAGCACAGCCAGTACACAGTAACCCATAAACATAGAATGAGGTTGAGTGGCTAACGACTAAGGCTGGTATCAATTCGCTCAGATAACACAATATTATTTAGCATCACGTTACAAAAGCGTCGGATGCCCAAATACTTTTGTAAGTGTGGCTTCCGAGGGTATAAATTGAGTGAATGAATAGTATCGAAACAAAAGGAAGAAGAAATAAACTTCTGCGACTTTGTAGATAAAATTGGGCAACGTCCCACATATTTTATAAATGTACGAGCACTGCTATTAATCAGTGCTCGTTATGGTCGGTGGGGTGCAGATAAACGCTACTTTAACCTGTAAGAACGGCGTCTTCTGGGTATTTGATTAAGGTAGGCTCAGGGCGGGCCAACATGTAGGCAAGCGTGAGAGGCCCGATACGACCAATGATCATCACCACGATCATAATGTACTTGCCAGGTTCAGAAAGCTCTGCCGTCAAACCAGCGGTAAGTCCTACCGTCGCAAATGCGGAAATGGTTTCAAACATGACCTTATCAAAGCTTGCCTTCTCTGTGAGCATCAATAAAAACATCGCGCTTGTCAGAATGGCGCCGCTCACAACGATAATGGCGAGTGACTTAGTCACGGTTTGCCAGTTTACGGTTCGTTTAAACATAACCACGTGTTTCTTTTGGCGCAAAAAGGTCCACGTAGCCATGAACGCAACGGCAAATGTGGAAACCTTAATGCCGCCCCCCGTTGAGGTGGACCCAGCACCAATCAACATCAAAACAATCATGATCAATAACGCTGGCTGGGTAAACTGCGCCAAGTCGACACTGTTGAATCCGGCCGTTCGAGCACTAGCGGATTGGAAGAATGCCGCCAACCATTGACCCGCCAAAGGTAACGATTCAATTGTGTTTGGATTACTCCGCTCGAGTAACCAAAACATCACCGTCCCAACAAAGAGCAATATCGGTGTCGCGATAAGCATGATTTTGGTATGAAGATGCAAAAAGTGGAAACCTTTACGCCAGTTCAGCCAGATGTCTCCGACAACAGTAAAACCAAGCCCACCAAAAATGAATAACCCGGCCAGGGTAAAGATAACCAGCGGGTCATTCACAAAGCTCATCATACTGTCTGAAAACAGAGCAAACCCTGCGTTGTTAAACGCAGAAATCGCATGAAATAACGCGTAAAACATGCCAGTTTGCCAGCCCATTTCAGGAACCCAACGAAAGGAAAGGAAAATAAACCCAATAGATTCCGCGACAAGCGCAAAAATCACAATCCGCTTCACCAGTCGGTTTAAATTGACCTGTCGGTCTTGCCCTAGCGCTTCTTTCGCTAACGCCTGCTGGCGTAAGCTTAAACGCACACCAAACATATAGAGTAAAACCGCCGACAACGTCATCTGTCCCAACCCACCGATTTGCATTAAAAACATCAGCAAGATCTTCCCGGCTAACGTAAAGTGTTGCCCGGTATCGACAACACCAAGCCCTGTCACACTGATGGCGGATGTTGCGGTAAACAAAGCGTCCGTTATCGAAAGGCCTGTAACAGAAAAAACTGGCAAGGTTAACAGCACGGCAGAAGGCAGCAACACACCGAGAAAACTCAGCAATATAATCCGCGGCTCGTTACCCTTACCTTTTTCTCGTTTACCATCTGGCGCGTAAAAAACGCCTTTTTGATGAAACTGCGTCATAGTGATTTTAATTTATTTGCCAGCGCATCTTGCGGGCCAACCACAATAATGAGATCGCCAATTTCCAGCTTGGTATTAAGGTCTGGCGCCTTGGTTATTTCTGGGCCCCGTTTAAACCCGAGTACTTGCACACCGTCGACTTTGCACAGTGCGAGGTCACTTAATGTCTTACCCATCCAACGAGATCCAATCACAAACTCCGTCATGGCTAAGCCACTACCTAAAGGGTGGAACTCAAGAACCCGTTTATCGAGCATTTTACGCGCGACACGTATCCCCATGTCACGTTCAGGCATGATAATGTGGTCCGCACCAATCTTTTGCAGGACACGCGCTTGAAATCGATCGTTGGCTTTAACCCATACTGACTTCACTCCCGCTTCTTTGGCGATCAGTGTGGCGAGAATACTGGCGTTAACGTCCGCTCCGATAGCAATCATCACCATGTCGTAATCATCAAGCTTAAGCTCAGCAACCGTCTCTTCGTGAGTGCAATTAGCCACAATTGCCTGACTAACAAAACTGGCAGCTTCTTTAACTCTGTCTTCGTTGATATCAACCGCTAAAACTTGAGCTCCTGAATCTTGTAGCTCTTTACACACTGCCAAACCAAATCGGCCAAGACCAATAACGGCGAATTGCTTATCACCTGTTTTCATTTATGCCTCATCTTATGCATTCACTAGCAAGCGAAAAAGTCTGCGCCCATTCCTAACCTTGTGCAAACCTGAGGACAGAGAATTGACAAAAGCTTTACGAAAGCTGACTCACTTTGAGTGTTAAGCGTATGACATAAATTAACTTTTTTCCTCATTACGGCATAAAAGCCAACACTGTCAACCCATGAGTGAATCTCCCTAAAACGCAAAAAGCCGCAACAATGCGGCTTTTGGATCGTAGAGACAAAACACGCTATTTTGATTCGCGCTTATCGTGCAGTTTACGCTTGTTCTTAGGTACGTAATTTAAAATAGAAATCGGCACTGGCTTTCTTGGTGCAAAGCCGTCAATTTCCACTCGCTCTAGCAAGTGCCCTAAACGGCTCTCGATCATACAAAGGTTTTTAAAGTCATCTTTTGAGACTAATGAGATCGCTTCACCTTGTGCGCCAGCACGACCAGTACGACCAATACGGTGTACATATTCATCTGCTGGATACGGTAAGTCGTAGTTAATAACAACGGGCAAGTTATCGATATCAATACCGCGCGCTGCAACACCAGTTGCGACTAGGTACTGGATTTCACCGGCTTTGAACTTTTCTATTAATTCTTGGCGAACACGCTGATTACGGCCGCTGTGAAACGCTTCAGCCACAATGCCGCGCTTTTCAAGTTGGCTAACAAGCTTGGCAGCACCGTGTTTGGTTTCAATAAATACCAGTACTTGTGACCAGTCGTTTTCTTTGAGCATGTGACTTAACAGCGACGACTTCATGTCCTTATCGACGGTGGTGATCCACTGCTTGATGTTCGACTTAGATGCACTGTGTTTTGCAATCGTGATCTCTTCAGGATCAATAATCGCGTTTTTCGCCAAATCACGAACAGGGTTAGATAGCGTTGCCGAGAACAGCAGACTTTGAACATGTTCTGGCATGCAATCAACGATCTTATCGATCGCATCGATGAATCCCATGTCCAACATTTTGTCCGCTTCATCAAGCACTAGCATTTCCACTTCATCAAAGTGAATAGCGCGTTGACCGTACAGGTCAATCAAACGTCCCGGCGTACTTACCACAATATCGACACCCTCGATCAAGGCTTGTTTTTGTGGCGCATAATCCACACCACCAAACATCGCCATTGAGCGCAGCGGTAAGTTTTTACCATAAGCTTCAATGCTCTGATGAACCTGAAGCGCAAGTTCGCGTGTGGGCGTAAGAATAATAGCGCGAGCGCGTTTTTTACGTTGCGTTTCGCCTTGACTAAGCTTGTCTAAGATTGGTAGAACAAAACTGGCCGTTTTACCTGTCCCCGTTTGTGCTGCGGCAATTAAGTTACTACCACGCAGTACGATTGGAATGGCTTTTTGTTGGATAGAGGTCGGTTTTTCATAACCTAGCGCTTTTACTGCATCAGTAATCGATGCGCTTAAACCAAGCTTAGAAAATGGCATAGAAACGTCTCAACAGAGGAAATGGGCGCGTAGTGTATCAGAATCCCAGTGAAGTAACAGAAGGATTCATGCACGTAGAGCCCGATAATAGAGCGCTGCATGATTTACTCGCAACATCACATTTCTTGCGCGTGAATCTAGTTATGCTGCTAACGTGTACATTACTGGGAAACGTTATGGACGTATTACTGCTGGTTGGATTAATCGCACTCAATGGCGCGTTTGCTATGTCAGAGATCGCTCTAGTCGCAGCCAAAAGCGGAAGGCTAAAATTAATTGCAGAACACAACGCCTCTGCCGCTTTAGCGCTCGAACTTAAAAACAATCCGACTCAGTTTCTTTCCACGATCCAAATAGGCATTACCGTCATCGGGCTATTAAGTGGTATTTTTGGTGAAGCAACGCTTTCAGTACCATTCGAAAATTGGTTAGTAACCCAAGGGCTAGAAAGAGAGATAGCAACGGTACTTTCAACGACGAGCGTCGTGCTCATGATCACCTACTTCGCGATTGTGGTGGGAGAACTTGTTCCCAAGCGCTTCGCACAAAACAACGCAGAAACCATCGCTATTATCGTAGCTTATCCGATCCACTGGCTCGCCAAGCTCACCACTCCTTTTGTCTTCTTATTGACGTTTTCAACCGATACTTTTCTCCGATTATTGCGCCAAAACGACAGCAACGGTGAGATTGTTACCGAGGAGGATATTTTTGCTATTGTTAGCGAAGGCTCTGAGTCCGGTGCGATTGAGCCACAAGAGCAATTGATGATTCGCAACTTACTCCACCTTAACGATCGTTTAGCATTATCGTTAATGACACCACGGTGCGATATCCATTACCTGGATGCCAACCAACCTATTGATGTCATCCTTACTGACCTTCGCCAAACCCAACACTCCGTATGGCCAGTCTGTAAGGGTAGTTTGGACAATATTATTGGTACCATTTCATCCAAAGTCCTGCTCGATGAATATGACGAATTGTCTATCAGTAAACTGGCTAAACAGCTCAAGCGTCCGCGTTTTGTACCCGAGTCCATGAAAGGGTTACCTCTCCTTAACTACATGCAACAAACCAGTGCGGAAATGGTCTTTATTGTCGATGAGTATGGTGATGTACAAGGCCTAGTAACCCTTTACGACTTGTTAAAGTCAATTGCTGGAGAACTGGGCATGGCACCACAGCAAGTGTGGGCCAAGCAACAAAAAGATGGCAGTTGGTTGATGGACGCGTTGATCCCGCTCAATGAGCTCAAGAATAAACTCGAACTGAGCAGCATAGAAGGCGAAGAGCGAGAAGGCTTTCAAACATTAAATGGGCTTTTGACATGGCTTTACGGTCGAGTCCCAAATGTTGGGGAGCACATTCACTACCAAGGTTGGCGATTTGACATACTCCTCGTTAAAAAACATCGCATTATGCAAGTCAGAGTCACCAAAGACACCGATACACCAACCAACAATAGCGAAGTGGAATAAAGCACGGCCCTATCCCATCAAATTGGGCTGTAAACCTTTCTCTAGTTTTTTCCGTACTTTATAGGAAACATCATTAAGCGTGATTTTTCCTGTATTGTGACGATCGATACCCGCATTTTGTCGGTATGCAATCGAGCCTTGCTTGAACAAAACGAAAGAAGACGGTTTGCCAATCGCAGCAGGATAGAGAATTGCCATATACGCATCTTCCAGACTATTGATTTTATGGCGATATGGCCAGTAATAGGCTTTTACATAGTCAAGTTGCTCGACCGCGCTCATCCTCGCAAGAGTTTTCGTACTCACTCCTAATGACTCAGCGGTAGAGGGCATAAATTGAATTAACCCTGTCGCCCCACTTCCTGAACCATTTTTGATGCTTGGACTGAAGGTTTCAGCGGTTTCAAATGCCATGCATGCCATCAGATGATTAGGGTTGATCTCCAGCTCTTCACTAATACGAATGACTTTGCATTTGAACTCTGGAGAAACTTTGCCTCCCCACGCCACCGCGTTCTCGGGATCAACAACCGAAGAGACTGTTGACGCGTCGTGTTCTTTGACAATTCGAGAAAGTAAAGGAAGTGTTTGGCGCAGTCGATGGTTCGAACTCACCAAGCGAATTGATTTGGCAAGAAACTTATCTTTTTTTTGGTGCAGTTTTTGGAACTTTACTAATTTATACAGTTGCTTATAAACCGTTTTCACAACGAAGCCGGATTTAGGGAACACTCCCAAAATGTAATCCATTTCCTACACGTTTAATATAAATATCAGCAACAATGAGTATGTATGTGATCATAATCACTATAAATTTTCTCAAATTCGATACACCTCGAAACAAGTGGTCAAGATGTCTCCAGTAAGCTCGAAGTACAAATAAAAAGGTATTGTCGAGAATAAAAAAGGTCTTACCAATTTCTCGGTAAGACCTAGGTTTACGCATCCTCAGCTAAGAGAATTTATACTCTTACAGTTCCGCTTCTCGAACCAGCTCAGCGAGCGTCGACAAACGTTGTTCGCTTTGTTTTACGTAAGGGTTGTTTGTATCCCAAGCGTACCCAGCCAAAATCGCGCTAATCATCTGCTTAATACGTGGATTCGGGTTTTGGTAGAAAATCACATCTTGCAATGTGCCGTTGTACCACCCCTCCACATAAGTACGGAATGTGTTCACCCCCACCATCAAGCGTTCCGAATACTCTTCTTGCCAGTCAACCACTTCACCATTTAATTGACGAGCTACGCAATCGGCCGCAAATTCCGCTGACTTCATGGCAATAGTAACGCCAGATGAAAACACAGGATCAAGAAACTCCCCGGCATTACCAAGCAGTGCGTAGTTTTCTGTCGCTAAACGTTTGACGTTCGCTGAATAGCCACCCAACTCTCCTGTTGGATTTGGGTAATTCGCATTTCGCAACAAAGAAGCCAACCCCGGCTCTTCATTCGCCAACTGCTGCAAAGCTGCAAGCTTATCTTCTGGGTATTGCTCGAAAAACTCAGGCTCACCCACCACACCAAACGAACATGTACCATTCGAGAATGGAATTAGCCAGTACCATACATCGTGATTTTCAGGATGCACGGAAATCAGAATTTTATTACGATCGTACTCTGGCTCTTGTGGAGAGATACGATCTTCAATGTGAGTAAATATCGCTTTTCTTGGAGGAAGACAAGAAGGCTCTTCAAGATCCAACAAGCGTGGCAAAACACGGCCAAAACCACTCGCATCCAAAACAAAATCAGCTTCGATTTGATAGGTCTGTTTATTCGGCCCAACAACTTCTAAGCGCGATTTTTTGCCTTCAAACGCCAAGCTAACTAGCTCATGTTGATAACGAATATCGACGCCCTGCTCTGCGGCACTGTCGGCGAGCACTTTATCAAAACTGGCACGTTGCACCTGAAACGTCGTACCCGGCCCTGGGGTATATTTGTCCGTAAAATCGAACTGGGTGTAAACACTATTGCGACGAAATGCAGCGCCATCTTTATATTGGAAGCCAAACTGCTTTACCGCATTGGTCATTCCGGCTTGCTCGACAACTTCCATACATGCAGGAAGCAGGCTTTCTCCGATAGAGAAACGTGGAAAGGTGGCTTTTTCTATGACAACGACATCTATGCCACGCGATTTTAATAACGCAGAAACGGTGGAGCCAGATGGGCCCGCTCCTACGACGACAACTTGCTTGAGCTCTGTTTTCATTCTGAATTTAGTTTGCTTGTAGTTTTAATAAGGTGTGACCAAGGCCAATGTTGTCGGTTCTTTCGGCGACAGATAAACCTGCCGCTTCGACAATTTCTAAGAAATCATCACTGCGATAAAAACGACTATTGCCGTTGGCTAAACAGGTAAAGTAGAGAGAGGTTGCATTAAGACTATAGGAAGCACCCGCGTATTTTTGGGCATCCCAAAATAGCTCCAATACGTAAATAGTATCTCCCTTCGTTAACTGGGCTTTGACTTTTTTAAGGATATTTAGGATCTCAATTGGTGAAAAGCAATCCAAGAACTGGCTCATCCACCATACGTCAGCATGCTCAGGCAATGTTTGTGCTTTATCAAGCATGTTAGCAGGGTATGGACGTACACGCTCGGCGAACTGGTTTTCTGAGACATTTGACATCGCCACTTCTAATTGCTGCGGCAAATCGACAATAGTAACTTCAACATCAGGATCATGCTTACAACACTGAATAGCCCATTTCCCGGTATTTCCACCAATATCCACTAGGTGCTTTGGCTTGCTTGCAAACACTTCTTTAAGCAGTAATGGAAACGAGCGATCCGAATAGAAGTGATCGAACTTAAACCAACTCTGTTTGGCTTGGTCTGGCAGCGTCGACAGACCTTGATAAATCGTCTCCCAATTGCCCAACTCTTTCAAACCTGAAGGCTTACCTTCTTGAATCGCTTCCGTCAGATGCATCATCGCGGCGTAACAGACATCAGCCGTAAAATCCATGTTTGCGTTCGTCATACCATCGTGAAGAAGGTAAAAACCAAGGTTCGCAAGCGAATAGTTAGGTCTTTCCCATAAAACAATATGTGCGCTAATCGCCATATCCAACAATACTTTGACACCATATTCTGACACGCCCGTTTTCTCGGCAATGTCCGTGGCACTCATGCCTTGTGGACCGGCGCTGTCTAGCGCGGCTAAAATACCTAAATCTCGGAGCGTTCTGGCGGTCTGGAACACGATTGGTGCAAAAGATAACTTCTGAGCTTCTGTTTTTGCTTCAAAAGCATTAAAAGGGTCATTATTTTGATTTAACACGGAAAAACCTAACTGCAATTAATATTTTTATTGTTTAGACTGAGAGCCTAACAATGCAATAGCTCGTTGAATATCAACATTCAAGTTGTTTATCCAACGATTGTAATTGCGATGGATTTTGCCATCACTGGCTTTTAGATTTACTGAGTTGAGATAAATAATTGAGTAATATTTGTTGTTATATGGAATTTTTACTTCTGCAAAGTGTTTACGAACGTGAATTTTTGCAATAAGAACGCCTGGGCTTACTTCTTCAATCGTCCAACCTCGGTTGGTTGCCGATTGCACAATGGCCATTTTTACTTGTTTATTTTGAAGATCATAAGCAACTGGAGTATCCTCCACATTCATTACAGGTTGTACTCGTCCACAACCGACAAGAAGCAAAGTTAATAATAACGAGACATACAGCTTAAAACGCGACATGATAATTTCCTTTTTTATTATGACTTTGGGTAAAGCCCAATTTGTATCGAGCTGTAAAATAAACAATTTAACCCAATATGCCAAACTCGAAGATCAACATTTCGTTCAATATTGATGCGTGGACAGCGAATTCATTCGGTTTATCCGAATCCAATGAATGGAAACAATGGGCAACAGAGATAAAATGGCCAGAAGATGGCAAAATCAATGTTGCAGATATTCCTGCGATGATGCGCAGAAGAATGAGTCCACTTAGCAAACTGGCAGTGCAAACGGCAATCGAATTGCTTAATCAACATCAGGTTGATTACCTCGTATTTTCGAGTCGTCATGGCGAATTGCATCGCAGTGTTGCGTTAGTTAAAGATATTATTAACGGTGAAGAAGCGTCTCCGATGGCTTTTTCTCAGTCAGTGCATAATACCGCCGCAGGGCTTGCCACTATTGCAACCAAACAGCCCATCCCCCTAACTTCGATCGCTGCGGCAGAAAACACATTCCAAAGTGCAATATTAGAAGCATGGCTGTTTTTGTCCGACAATCCTGACAAAAAAGTCCTGCTTGTTGATTTTGATGAGCCTATGCCTGACTCTTATTTAGAATATGAAAACCAACAATACCAAGGGTTTGGACTCGGCTTGATACTTTCTCATGGAGATAGCTTCACGGTACAAAGCGGCATCAGTGCAAAATGCTCAAACCATCCGTTGCCACAAGGCCTAGCGTTTTTGCAACACTACTTGTTAGATGAAAATCAGTGGACTATTCACGCTCCGCAACAAATTTGGGAATGGCACAAGCAATGAGTCGCTTAAATCAGTATTGGCGTGTGCTAGCAACCGGCTTTTGTTTTTCAGTATTTGGGTTAGGTGGTTTAGCACTAAGCTTCATTGTTATTCCGACCATTCGTATTTTCGTTTCAGACCAAACGGAACGTGAATATAAAGTTCAAGGTGCGATTCGATATTCATTCAACACCTTTTGTAAATTGATGAAGTTAAGTGGAGCAATCGATTACGAAATTATTGGTGCCGATATTCTTCAACAAGATCGTAATTGTTTAATTGTTGCCAACCATCCTAGTTTAATCGATTACGTTCTCATTGCTTCACAATTAAATCGCTGCGACTGTTTAGTAAAATCGGCAATATGGTCGAATCCTTTTATGAAGCACATCGTAAAAGCAGCCGGATATATTCCCAATGAAGCGCCGGATGATTTATTAGCACTTTGTGATGAACGATTTAACAAAGGCAACGTGTTGCTTATATTTCCTGAAGGGACAAGAACAACACCTGGTGTAGAACCAAAATTACAACGCGGCGCAGCGCAAATTGCAGTAAGAACAGAACGAGATTTAAGGGTTGTCCATATTACGGTAACGCCAAGTTTCCTCACAAAAGAGAAAAAATGGTATCAAGTACCGGCAACAAAGCCTTTTTTCAGGGTTGAAGTTAAGGATAAAGTTGAGATTGACCCTTTTATAAAGCAAACTACGTCGCCGACAATAGCGGCGCGACGCTTACAACAGCACCTAGCTGAAAACATTTTTCCAGAAAACTTTTATTAATAAGCAGGTCCCAGTGGAACAGTTACACAACGACATTAAGCAACTTATTATTGATGCTTTAAACCTTGAAGATTTAACCGTAGATGATATTGAAACGGATGCACCACTTTTTGGTGATGGACTTGGCTTAGATTCTATCGATGCACTTGAGCTTGGACTCGCAATTAAAAAACAATACAACATCGTTATTGATGCCGACGACTCAAACACGCGCGAACACTTTGCTTCTGTAGCAAACCTAGCGAAATACGTTTCTTCTCAAACTAATGAATAAGTTGTAGGTATATTCATGACTGATGTAAATAAAGATCAAGTATTTGAACAAGTTAAAGATGCGCTTGTTGAGCTGTTCGAAATTGACGCAGCCGACATTCAGTCAGATGCGCACTTATACCAAGATCTCGACCTTGATAGCATTGACGCCGTTGATTTGGTCGTACACCTACAGAATGTCACTGGCAAAAAAATCAAGCCAGCAGAGTTTAGTGCTGTAAGAACCGTTGACGATGTGGTTAACGCCGTCACTGAGTTATTGAAGGAAAGTTAATGCGCCAATTGCTGACTGGTCTGTCTGCAATTGTACTGTTTGCCTACCCCTTCGCCGTCTATTTCGGTATAGATAAATTTGGCTTGAACTTAGTCGGGGGCTTGTTAATTGCTGCGTTACTTTTGCGTGTTTTCGTCGCAAATAAGACCCCACTAAAAGAGTTTAAATTCTTGGCGCTCGCTACGGGCGCTGTTGGCATTGTTCTAATTACACTTGGCATGGTGTTTAAACAACACGGGTGGCTTCAGTTTTACCCTGTGGTTGTCAATGTATGTATGCTGTGTGTCTTTGGGCTGAGCTTAAAACAGCCGCAATCAATCATTGAAAGGCTTGCTCGCTTGCAAGAGCCTGACCTTCCGGCTAGTGGCGTGGCTTACACACGCAAAGTCACGATGGTTTGGTGCGTTTTTTTTGTACTGAATGCCGCTTTTGCGCTCTATACCTGTTTCCTACCAGTAAAAATATGGACGCTTTATAACGGCCTCATCAGCTACTTACTTGCTGGTGGCTTGTTCGCTGGAGAATGGATCGTGCGTCAATTTGTTCGAAAGGAACACTAATCGTATGAATACAACGTATTCGAGCTTTACCTCCCTAGCGACCTTGTTCGTCGCAGAGAGGCCTGAGCAATCCCCTGTCTCTTACGATCGCGACACAGTTATCACTTGGGGTGATTTCCAGCAGCACGTCGCAACGCTTGCTCAGCAGTTAGAAACCCAACCAACGCAAAACATTGCGTTGTGTTTTGGCAACAGCTACCTGTTTGCCGTTGGCTTTTTCGCTTGTTGCCACGCAGGAAAATCCATTGTATTACCTGGTAATTACCAACCAGAAGCACTCAAAGAGCTCAGTGATCACTACGATTTGTTGCTGCATGATGCCGATGTCTCGGTTCCAGAACAGGTGAGTTCGCTTTTAATCGAAGCTAGTTCATTGTTAGAAACCACATTGACTAACAAACAACAGGTTGACCAACCTTATGTTTGGCGTGAATTGAATCTGGCACAAATACCAGTGACGCTATTCACTTCGGGTTCAAGCGGCAAACCAAAAGCCATTGCAAAAACGCTGAAACAGCTCGATATCGAAGTTGCTATTCTAGACAACCTGTGGGGCGACACGGTTGCCAACACACGCGTTGAAAGCACCGTCTCTCATCAACACATTTACGGCTTGCTGTTCCGCGTATTGTGGCCTTTGTGCTCTGCACGTCCATTTTCAGCACACAACCTTGAGTTCCCAGAGCAAATTGTCCATCACGCCGATGCTGACACCACGCTAGTAAGCAGCCCTGCGTTACTAAAACGACTCAGTGAAGAGCATAATCCGGTCGCGATTCGGTGCGTATTTTCTTCTGGTGGCCCCCTGCCAAACCAAGCCGCGCAACACAGCCAGCTGTTGTTTGGGTCACTTCCTATTGAAGTCTTTGGCAGCACAGAAACCGGCGGCATCGCTTACCGTCAGCAGCACGTAGCCAGCACTCCTTGGACGTTATTCCCTGGTGTTGAAGCCGAGCTTAACCATGAAAATTGTTTAAAGCTCCGCTCGCCACACATTGATGAAAACACTTGGTACCAAACTGCGGATGAATGCTATTTCCATGATAGTATTTCTTTTGAATTGCTTGGACGCACTGACCGAATCGTCAAAGTCGAAGAAAAGCGTATTTCCCTTGTCGAAGTGGAAAAACGTTTAGAGCAATTGCCGTGGGTTCAAGAAAGCGTGGTGATCCCAATGGAAGAATCTGGTCGCCTCACGTTAGTCTCGATCATCGTACTTAACGATAAAGGCAGCGATGTGCTTAATGAACTTGGTAAAGGCAAATTTTGGCTTGAGCTTCGCAAGGCACTGCGCAATTGGCTAGAACCGATCGCTATCCCGAGAAAATTCCGAGTGGTCGACGAAATTCCATTGAACAGCCAAGGCAAACGCCAAGTTGCTGAAATTGAAAAATTATTCCAATAAAGCTAGTAACATGGAAAAAAGAAAACCAACTATTCAGAATATTGAAGTTAGTGACCACACCGCGGAGCTGTCGCTGCGTGTGGATGCTGACATCTTAGATTTCCAAGGTCATTTCAGTCACTTTCCTCTTTTACCCGGCGTCACTCAAATTGACTGGGCGTTGTTCTACGCCGTTCAATATTTGAACACCCCCAAGGTATTTAAAGGAATGGAAGTCATCAAATTTCAAGAGCCGATTCTGCCAAACGCCGACGTTTGTCTCTCACTCTCTTGGGACAATGAGCGCGAGAAATTGACCTTTAAGTACACATCGAAAAACGGTGAAACCTTGGTGACTCACTCTTCAGGCAAAATGAAACTGGGTGAGTCACGTGAGTGATTACCGTCCCTGCTTTTTAATTCCTTGCTACAACCACGGCAGCACAATTGCAGACGTGGTTGCGTCGTTATCCTCTTTCGATTTGCCAGTGCTGGTCGTGGACGACGGCAGTAATGAAGACACCAAACAAGCGCTTTCAGCGTTGAGTGAGCAAGGGCTGATAAAACTGATTAGTTTGAGTGAAAACCAAGGCAAAGGTGGCGCGGTGATGGCTGGCCTACATCAAGCTCACCAGCTTGGTTTTACGCACACCATTCAAATCGACGCAGACGGTCAACACGACCTAGAAGCATTGCCGAAATTGCTCAGCGCCAGCGAAACAAAACCAGATAACCTGATTTCTGGCCAACCGATATACGACGAGAGCGTACCTAAATCCCGTTTGTATGGTCGCTACGCTACGCACGTTTGGGTGTGGATAGAAACCTTGTCACTGTCTATAAAAGACAGCATGTGCGGCTTCCGCGCCTACCCAGTGGCGAAAACGGTCGCCGTGTTGAACAAATACAACATCGGCAAACGCATGGATTTTGACATCGAAATTCTGGTGCGAATGTACTGGGAAGGCGTCGATATTGATTTTGTTCCAACGCGCGTGATCTACCCTGAAGGTGGCATTTCCCACTTCGACGCATTGTGGGATAACGTCAAGATAAGCTGGATGCACACTCGCCTATTTTTTGGCATGTTGCCGCGCATTCCTTCGCTACTCGCCAGAAAGCGCCGTCACACAGATGACAGCAATGCCCACTGGTCGAAACGAAAAGAACAAGGCACGATTTTAGGCATCAAAACCTTGCTCGCGGTTTACCGCTTGTTCGGTAGAAAAGCGTTCGACCTGATTTTAAAACTAGTCATGCGCTACTACCACTTCACGGGTAAATCTGCCCGCGAAGCGTCTGAGATTTACCTGCAAAACTTGCAGCGCTACGCAGCGCAGCAGAACATCGCACTACCAAAACAGTTGGACAGCTATCATCATCTGCTTTCTTTTGGGCGAACCATGCTCGACAAACTGGCTGCATGGCAAGGTGACTTTAACGTCGATAACCTAACCATTCACGGCCAGCATCATTTCGAAGAGATGGCGCAGAAAAAACAAGGCGTGCTCATTTTAGGCTCGCATCTTGGCAATATCGAACTCTGCCGCGCGCTTGGTCGTCGACACTCTCATGTCAAAATCAATGCCTTGGTATTTACCCAACACGCTGAACAATTTAATGCGGTAATGAAGGCGGTAAACCCAAATTCGGAACTGAATCTGATTCAAGTCAGCTCAATGGGGCCAGACACCGCGATTCTGCTTCAACAAAAAATCGAGCAAGGCGAATGGGTGGTGATCGTTGGCGATCGCACTTCCACCAGCAAAGAAAATCGTGTCGTTTGGGCAGATTTTCTTGGTAAACCCGCGCCATTCCCGCAAGGCCCATTCATGCTGGCCTCGGTATTAAAAGCACCGGTTTACCTACTCTTCGGCCTACGCGACGACGAAGCAAACACTCCGCATTTTAATGTGTACTTTGAACACTTTAGTGACCAAATCACGCTACCACGCAAGGAGCGTCGGCAGGCACTAGAACGCGTTGTTCAACAGTACGCACAAAGATTAGAACACCACACACTGCAAGCGCCGTTACAGTGGTATAACTTTTTTAACTTCTGGACTTTAAGTAATCAGCCACATGACAAACAACAATAATCACAACATCACTTTTGGTGCCCAATCTTTAACCATCGAAGATGTCGTTGCCATTGCTCAAGGTGCAAAGGCAAGCATGAACACCTCGCCAGAATTTACCGCGAAAATCGATCGTGGCGTGGCGTTTCTGGAACGATTACTGAAAGAAGAAGGCGTTATTTACGGCGTGACCACGGGTTACGGCGATTCATGTACAGTGGCGATTCCACCCGCGCTTGTGGATGAACTTCCGTTGCACCTTACGCGCTTCCATGGCTGTGGCTTGGGTCAAATCCTTTCTCATGAACAGGCTCGCGCGGTGTTGGCAACCCGTTTATGTTCATTGTCGCAAGGCGTATCTGGCGTATCTCACGATCTGTTGAACCAAATCGTTACGCTTATCAATCACGACATTGCGCCGCGTATTCCACAAGAAGGCTCGGTGGGCGCAAGCGGCGATTTAACGCCTCTGTCGTACCTAGCGGCGACCTTGATTGGCGAGCGTGAAGTGCTTTACAAAGGCGATGTGCGACCAACACAAGAAGTGTTTGCAGAGCTGGACATTGAGCCAATTCGCCTAAAACCAAAAGAAGGTTTGGCGTTAATGAACGGTACATCCGTGATGACTGCCCTCGCCTGTCTTGCCTACAAACGCGCAGAATACCTAGCTCAGCTATGCACCAAGATTACCGCGATGGTCTCTGTGGGTATGCAAGGTAATGACTTCCATTTTGATGAAGCGCTGTTTGCGGTAAAACCTCACCCTGGTCAACAGCAAGTTGCGGCTTGGCTGCGTGATGATCTTAATGCTGAACGTCCGCCACGCAATAGCGACCGACTGCAAGATCGCTACTCGCTGCGTTGCGCGCCACACGTAATTGGCATGGTGCAAGACTCACTGCCTTGGCTACGTCAATTGATCGAGAATGAACTAAATAGTGCCAACGACAATCCAATTATCGATGGCGACAACGAGCGCGTTCTGCACGGCGGTCACTTCTACGGTGGTCATATCGCAATGGCGATGGATACGTTGAAAGTGAACATTGCCAACTTAGCTGATTTGCTGGATCGTCAGATGGCGCAATTGATGGATTACAAGTTCAATAACGGCCTGCCGTTTAACTTAACCGGTGCAGAAGGCGAACGTAAACCGATCAACCACGGCTTTAAAGCGGTTCAGATTGGTATCTCAGCTTGGACGGCAGAAGCGTTGAAAAACACCATGCCAGCGAGCGTTTTTTCTCGCTCAACCGAGTGTCACAACCAAGACAAAGTGAGCATGGGCACCATTGCGGCTCGTGATTGCTTACGCGTACTTGAGTTAACAGAGCAAGTTGCTGCGGCTTCACTCCTAGCAAGCGTTCAAGCGGTTGAGATTCGTCGTCGTCATAACGAATTGGACGAACACCACATGAGTCAGAGTTTGCGAGTAATTCGTGACGCCGTACTGAGCGAGTTTGAATTTGTGATTGAAGATCGCCCATTAGAACAAGATTTGCGCCATTTCATTGAACGCATTCAGCAACGTCATTGGCCACTCTACGCGGAGGTATAATGCAAGAGCAGGTTCTCTACCCATTAGAAGCGGAGGTGACTATGGTCACCTCTTTTCAAGATGCTGACCCGATGGGCGTGATTTATCACGGCAACTTCTTTCGATATTTTGAAGAAGCGCGTCGTGTGCTGATGGAGAAGATCCAATACAGCTATCGCGATATGCAAGACTCTGGGTACATGTGGCCGATCATCGACACGCGCGTTAAATACGTCAAGGCGATTCCGTTTAATCACACCATTCGTATTACCGCGCAACTCACTGAGTGGGAAAACCGCTTACGTGTGGATTACGTGATTTACGACGCCGATACGAATCAACGTATGTGCAAAGCGCATACAACGCAAGTCGCCGTATCCATTGAAAAGCAAGAGATGTGCTTTGTTTCTCCAGCAGTCTTTTTAGATAAAGTAGAGCAATGGCACAACCATGGGAGCCTGAACTAATGCAAAAGTGGTTACTCTCTTTTTTGCTAATATTTTCTGTTTCAGCACTGGCAACATCGACAGTAAATGTAACGGATTTGGCATCGCTTCAACAGCAGTTGTCTCAGCATGAAATCGTACGCGGAGATTTTACGCAGCAGCGTCATCTGGAAATGTTCACTCAACCTCTAACCTCTAAAGGTCAGTTCACACTGAGCAAAACACATGGCTTGTTGTGGCAACAAACAGAACCTTTCGCAGTCAATTTGGTATTGACGGAAAACAAACTTCGTCAGACTTTTGCCGACCAAGCTCCGAAAACGATCTCTGCAGAAGAAAACCCAATGGCGTTCTACTTTAGCCATGTATTTTTATCCGTGTTCCACGGGGATACTTCTGCACTGCAAGAACAATTCACACTCGATTTTTCAGTTGAGAACAATCAGTGGCAGCTCGTTTTAGTGCCAAAACAGTCACCATTAAATGCAGTATTTCAATCCATCACTCTTTCCGGTAAAACGCACATTGATCGCCTAACCCTACAAGAGCTGCGCGGCGATAAGACCGAAATCACGTTTACGAACCAGACCTCTCTAC
The DNA here is from genome assembly GCF_021728155.1 of Vibrio sp. J2-4. Classification (NCBI taxonomy): domain Bacteria; kingdom Pseudomonadati; phylum Pseudomonadota; class Gammaproteobacteria; order Vibrionales; family Vibrionaceae; genus Vibrio; species Vibrio sp. J2-4. The sequence goes on along the minus strand of NZ_JAKKCN010000001.1, from coordinate 373,661 downwards.
CTCAGGAACTCACGGATGCCGAAGTCGCTCAATTCCGTTTCTAAACTCAGTCTCGGCACTCATACCTTTGCTCTGGTTTGGCTCAATCTCGTTGTTTTAGCGGGCGCGTTGCTACTCAAACAATGGGTTTGGAGTGCAGAATCTCCGATTGAGACCAACATTTTAAAACTGCTGCCGAAGAACCAACAAAACCCGGTGGCTGAGCAAGCCTTTGAGTCGGTCTCGGCAAGTATGAGCGACAAAGTCATTTTCGTGATCACAGCGCCGGACAAAAATGCCCTTTTTGCAGCGGCCGCTGAATTTGATAAGGGGTTACGCCAAAGTAATCATTTTCGCGATGTGGTAGGAAAAATCTCACCTCAAGAACAGCAAGCTTGGGCGAGTTACTACTTTAAGCACCGCTTCCAATTGCTGACGCCTGAACAACGAGAGCGTTTAAGCCAAAATCCAGAACAGCAAGTGCAGCATGTGATTCAGTCGCTGTACAACCCGTTTTCTGGAGTGACCGGGCAAGAGTTACAAAATGATCCTTTCTTGCTATTTCGTGATTATTTAAGCCAAGTTACCCAGCAATCGTCCTCTTTCCGGTTGGATAACGGCTATCTATCCGTCGAAAAAGACGGTGCTCAATACTTACTTATTACTGCTGAGCTTAAAGACTCGCCTTATAGCCTAGCTGGGCAGCTTGCAGTCCCTGATATTCAAGCGCTAGAACAAAGCGTCGCGCAGAAATATGGCGCTGAAGTCTCACATACAGGCGTTCTATTTTACGCCGACTTTGGTACGCAAAGTGCCAAATCGGAGATCAGTACCATCGGTGTGTTCTCTCTGCTCGGTATCATTGCATTGTTCGTGTTGGTCTTTCGTAGTGTGATGCCACTGTCTCTGGCACTGCTTTCCATCACCATTGGTTTGCTCGTTGCGTTGTCCGTTACGACGTGGATTTTTGGAAAAGTCCATCTGTTCAGCTTAGTGTTTGGCGCAAGTTTAATCGGCGTGTCTATCGACTACGCATTCCACTACCTAACCGAACGTCTTGCGGCGGGAAATGAATGGGATAGCGAGCAAGGGTTAAAGCATATTTTCATAGCGATCACACTTGGCTTAATCACCAGTTTGATCGGCTATTTGGGCATGTTAGTGGCGCCGTTTCCTGGTTTGCAGCAGCTTGCGCTGTTTTCATCCATTGGTCTGATTGCCGCTTACATCACCGTGGTGGCTTGGTATCCGATACTGGCTCGTAACCCATCGCGCACCATTTCGAATTTACCGGGACAATCACTGTTGGCGAAATGGTTAACGCTTTGGAATCAAACTCGAATTAAAGTCGGATTACCGATGTTATGTGTGGTTGCGAGTGGCTTTTTCTTGCTGCAATTGAACTACGATGACGACATTCGTCTGCTGCAAACGATGCCGAATGATCTCAAGCAGCAAGAAACCTTGATTACGACGCTCAGTGGCATGCAATCTTCGCAGCAAATGTTGGTCGTTACCGCCGACGATGACGAAAACCTAATGAAAAAGCTGGAGTCTTTGACGCCAACATTAGAAGCGTGGAAAGCGGACAGCACCATCGAAAGCTATCAGAGCCTGAGCCGCTACGTGAGCTCAGTGGAACGTCAGCAACAAGACTATCAATTGATTCACGATCTTTACGCGACACAATCCAGCCCACTTGCATCCGGACTGGGCTTAAATAAAAAGCCCAAAATGGACGCCGACTTTATCCCTGTCACGGTTGAGCAGTACTTGCAAAACCCGGTATCGGCACCTGTGCGTTTTCTTCATTTGGGTAAGATCAAAGGAAAATCGGCAACGGTAGTGGTGTTAAACCAATTGCAAGACTCCGCCGTTGTTAAGTCATTTGCCAAATCGCAGCCTGACGTTGCCTACCTAAATAAAGCAGAAGAAATATCCACCCTATTTGGTGAATACCGAATCAAAATCATGGAGCTATTGGTAGCCGCCAGTGCTGTGATCTTTCTGGTATTAATCAAGCGGTACGGTCTGCAACACAGTTGGCGAGTTTTACTGCCATCATTGATTGCTTGCGCCTGCGGTCTGGCAACGGCTGTCGCGATGGGAACGACATTAAACCTGTTCAACTTGCTTGGCTTGGTGCTCATTCTTGGTATAGGGATCGATTACACTCTGTTCTTTGCCGAGAAAGCGCGCAGTGTGAGCACACTATTGGCGATCACCCTTTCGGCAATAACCACTATGCTGTCATTTGGGTTGCTGTCACTAAGCCAAACTCACGCGATTCACAGTTTCGGCATTACGGTGTTAAGTGGTATTTTTGTTGCTTGGCTGCTCTCTCCGATTGCGATTAAAACAGAGGAAACGACGTCATGATTTTTAACCATGCTTTTCGCTGCGCGACGTTAATCGTACTGAGTCTGTTTTTAAGTGCATGCAGCTTGGTACCTCATCAATCTACGCCTCAAGTCGATATTGCTGAGAACACCCAAGTTAACTTACCGACTCCAACCAGCTTGGGCTATCAGTTGACGGCCAGCCAATTGATTACGGCCTCTTGGGTAATTGATGGCAAACCCACATCTGAGCAACTTCCAGTGCAACTGCAAGTGACTAGCAACGAAGTGGTACTGGCAGGCTTCTCATCTTGGGGGACGCGAGTGCTCTCGTTGTCTTACGATGGAGAACAAATCCAAACCGAAGTACTCAACGGTTTGCAAGGTACGCTACCGCAGCCAGAACAGGTATTATTTAACCTGATGATCACGCTCTGGCCGAGTTCCGCTTGGGAAGGATCGTTAAATGAGGTAAGGTGGCAAATGATTGATAAAAATAATTCTCGCGCCATCTTTGATAGCGACGGTGAAAAGATCATTGAGATTCAATACAGTTCTTCTAACAAATTAGAGGGTAAGATTGATTTTCACCACCTCAAGCATCAGTTTTCAATTTCTATTCAGACACTGCAACATCAGATTAATTAAGAACAATTTAGAATAACAATATGCCTAATCGCTCTCCTCAACCTTTGTATATTCAGGCCTGTGGTTTCCACTCCGCAATGGGACAAGATGACGCCATCATCCACCAGTGTTTATCGGGAGCGAAACCATCCAACATGGTGGTTGACCAAGACATTTTGAATTCAGGCCGACAAACAGTAATCGGTCGAATTGCACAGCCGTTACCGCAATTACCACCAGCTGTCAGCCAGTTTGATACGAGAAACAACCGCCTCGCACTTTCGGCTTTGCAGCAAATCGAAAGCGACGTGCATAACGCCATTGCTGAATATGGCCGTGACCGTATCGCGGTGGTGATCGGCACCAGCACATCTGGCATTTCAGATGGCGAAATCGCGTTTGGAGAGAAGCTGGCAAACGGCGAGTTTCCTGCCGACTACCATTACACCAAACAAGAGCTTGGCAACTGCAGCGATTTTATTGCCGCCTACTTTGATTTGAGCGGCCCACATTACTCAGTTTCAACCGCCTGTTCTTCTAGTGGTCGTGTATTTTTAACCGCGCAACGCCTGATTCGCTCTGGCATTGTTGATGCGGTCATTGTGGGTGGCGTGGATACCATTTGTCGCCTAACGCTAAACGGCTTTAACGGTTTAGAAGCCCTATCCGATACTCTTTGCAAACCGTTTGACCAACATCGCAACGGCATCAATATCGGCGAAGCCGCAGCATTAATGTTGCTAAGCAAAACACCCGCGCCCGTTGCTCTTCTCGGAGCTGGCGACAGCTCAGACGCACACCATATTTCCGCACCACATCCAGAAGGGTTAGGCGCAGAAGAAGCGATGAAAAAAGCGTTGGCCAATGCAGGACTTACAGCGCAAGACATTGGTTACATCAACGCGCATGGCACAGCAACGCCGTTAAACGATGTGATGGAAAGCAAAGCCATTCATCGCTGCTTTGGTGACTCCGTTCCCGTAAGCTCGACAAAGCCACTTACCGGACACACATTAGGCGCAGCAAGTGCAACAGAAGCAGCGATCGCTTGGCATATTCTCAAGTACAACCTTGATTTGCCAATACAACACTGCGAAACCAAAGCAGACGATATCCATATATCGTTAGTTGAGACGCCAACCAAACTGGATAACAAAGCGATTCTCAGCAACTCTTTTGCTTTTGGTGGCAACAATATTAGTCTTATTTTTGGTTACGCTCATGACTAAACTTCCTCCCATCGAACAACTTTTGCCACACGACAAACCAATGATTTTGGTTGATCGTGCTTTGGATGTTCAACAAGATACGATTCACTGCCAGGTTGATATCGTAGAACACAACCCGTTCTTCGACTCGGCCTCTCAAACTGTGCCAGCTTACGTTGGCATTGAGTTTATGGCGCAATCTGTCGCGGCGTGGTCTGGTTACCACGCATTAATGAAAGAACAAGCGCCACCGATTGGCTTTTTGCTTGGTAGCCGTCGATACACGTCTGAATGCGATACGTTTTCTCGCGGACAGGTGCTCGATGTGTATGCTGAAAAAGTTATGGAAGATAACGGTATGGCGGTTTTTTCAGCCCGTATTGAGCTACAAGGAACTGTTGTAGCGACTTGCCAATTGAACGTTTACGTTCCATCAGAAGAAAAATTACAAGAAATGAAAATCAGGAGTCAACAATGACCCGACAAGTCCTCGTTACAGGTGCCAGCAAAGGCATCGGTAAAGCCATTGCCGTTCAATTAGCCAAAGATGGTTTCCAAATCATTGTCCATTACATGGGCGATCAACAAGGCGCGCAAGACACCCTAAACACCATCGAACAGCATGGTGGTAGCGGTCGCCTTATCCAATTCGACATCAGTGACCGTGCAGATTGTCGTGAGAAGCTCGAAGCCGATATCGCCGAACACGGCGCTTACTATGGCGTCGTAAACAACGCTGGCATCACAAAAGATACCGCTTTCCCTGCAATGACCGAAGAAGAATGGGATGGCGTGATTCATACCAACCTAGATAGCTTTTACAATGTTCTTCACCCTTGTGTTATGCCAATGGTGCAAAAACGCAAAGGCGGTCGAATTGTTACCCTTGCATCAGTATCTGGCCTGATGGGTAACCGTGGTCAAACCAACTACAGCGCAGCAAAAGCGGGCGTAATTGGTGCAACAAAATCACTCGCACTTGAACTGGCAAAACGCAAAATCACCGTTAACTGCGTTGCTCCGGGGCTTATCGACACAGGCATGGTAGACGAACACGTAAAAGAACACGCGATGCCGCAAATTCCTTTGCGCCGCATGGGAGAACCAGAAGAAGTCGCTGGTTTAGTCAGTTACCTTATGTCTGACATCGCAGGCTATGTAACTCGCCAAGTCATTTCGGTAAACGGAGGCCTAGTATGAGCCGTCGAGTTGTTGTAACCGGAATGTCGGGTGTGACTGCGTTTGGTAACGATTGGCAATCTGTCGAACCAAAACTGCGTGACTGCCAGAACGCGACGCAATACATGCCTTCTTACGAACAGTATGATGGCTTGAACACCAAGCTCGCGGCACCCATTTTAGATTTTGATCTGCCAAAGCACTACAAGCGCAAGCAAGTACGCGGCATGGGGCGTGTTTCCAAATTGGCGACCGTCGCAACAGAAAACGCACTAAGCCAAGCAGGTTTGATTGGTAACGACGTACTCACCAATGGCCAAACGGGTATCGCATACGGCTCATCAACAGGCAGTACTGACGCAATCGGCGCATTTGGTGTCATGCTGAATGAGAAAACCACTAAAGCGATCACCGCAACGACTTACGTGCAGATGATGCCACATACCACGGCGGTGAACGTTGGTCTATTTTTCGGTTTGAAAGGCCGAGTGATCCCAACCAGCAGTGCATGTACCTCTGGCAGCCAAGCAATCGGCTACGCCTACGAAGCGATCAAACACGGCTACCAAACGGTCATGGTTTCTGGTGGCGCTGAAGAATTGTGCCCAACGGAATCCGCTGTCTTCGATACCCTTTTTGCCACCAGTCTGAAGAATGAAGACCCGAAAAGCACACCAAGACCTTATGACTCCGATCGCGATGGTTTGGTGATTGGTGAAGGTGCGGGAACGCTGGTTCTGGAAGAGTACGAACACGCCGTCGCTCGTGGCGCAAAAATCTATGCAGAAATCATCGGTTTTGCCAGCAACTGTGATGCCGCACACGTCACTCAACCACAGATGGAAACCATGCAAATCTGTATGGAAATGGCTTTGCAAAACGCGGGCATTCCTGCTGAGAAGATCGACTATGTATCTGCTCACGGCACTGCCACCGACCGCGGTGATATTGCAGAAAGCAACGCAACAGCGAATGCTCTGGGCAAAGTGCCAATCAGTTCACTCAAGAGCTACTTTGGCCACACACTAGGCGCGTGTGGCGCAATTGAAGCGTGGCTAGGTTTAGAAATGATGCACACAGGTTGGTTCAACCCAACACTCAACCTAGAAAACCTCGACGAGCAATGTGGCGATTTAGACTACATCGCCGGACAAGGCCGAGAACTGGACGTGAAATATTTGATGAGTAACAACTTCGCCTTTGGCGGCATCAACACCTCCATCATCTTTAAAAAGATGTAATGCCCTTAGTAAATGCAAAAGCGCTGGTTAACCAGCGCTTTTTTGTTGGTTGCCTATCAGGCTCATATATCACGCTGTAACGGCAAACAAGACATTACCATTCCGCGATACAAAGGCGACTTTTAACACCACGAATTTGTAAACCCATCGCTTCAAAGACATGCTCAAAATCTTGACAAAATGCAGGTACATTAGGCAACGACATTGAAGCCTCAGTGAAAAATGTCCGACTCAAAGTATCCGTCTCTCCCCACGCTAACTGCCACCAATCCAAAATTCGCGGCTTGGATGCGTTTAATCGATAGCTAGCAGGAATACGATCACGCTTGTTTAGGTTTTCAACTTTAGATGTTGGTAGTAAGTTCCACTTATCATTGTTGGGCCAATAAGCAAAAGGCAAACAGTGATCAACGTGATACTCATTTCGTAATTTGCTTCCACTCCATACACTGACAATGTCGCAATGGCTGAGCTTCAACTGTTCGATTCTCTTTCGCACGACTCGCGTATCATGGTCTTTATCAATCCAGACCAAACAATCATGATACGTTTGCAGTGGAATACCCCGCTCTTGATTAGACCGAAATCGTTGCATTTCCATAATCCACTGGTTGACCACCAGCGGCTCAATCCAAGAGTTATACAATCGAAAACAATCCCAAAGGCTTTCATCCAACACAAACAGCCCATAACTTTTGAGGAACTCGCTATCCACAACAATTGAACTTTTTGGCTTCTTAGCTGAACGAATCATTTCAAAGTAAGGGTTTGATTTATCGCCCTGATAGGTAAAGGCGACGGGGCCATCTTTTATGGTTTTTAAGCTATCTTTTATTGCTTTATCCAGCGCCACTGCGTCTTCGCCAAAAAATGTCGCGCCTATAGCAAGATCATCAGGACTTAAATGGGAAAGTCTGCCCCAACCATCGGGCTTTATAAAACCTAGCCCTTTAGACGAGTTCGAGCTTTGCTGGATGTTCTCTTTATCGATTAAACGCTTAAATTGACGAATCCAATATAAGCCAACTAATCCTAATGGGATGGCAACTTTACCTTCGCTGCGATCAACCACTGCACCAGAATGAGCATCTGCAATTCGTAGTAAAGTACGCAGTAGTGCGAGTTTATAGGTAGCCGATTTGGAATCATTGACGATAATGTGACGAACCTTATTCAAATCACCAGAACCATCATCAGGCAAAGACATCACTACCGTTTGCCAAGATACACCCGTTCGCTTTAACTGATCATCATCGAGAGATACGTTCCTCACCATTAAAGCGCTATTCTTTGCAAACTTTTCGAGCTCTTCAACCGATACCGGATAAGCTTTACGACCGTCAGAAAAGTCACCGTGACGAAGGCTAATCACCAATCGACCATTAGGCGCTAACAAATTTGCAAGTTTGCGAAATGCACGTTCACGGTGCGTAGGCGCAAGATGCATCCATACCGCACTGACAAGAATTAAATCGAAGCGAAAGCCAAGATTAATGGTTTTCTCAAGCTTAGGTAATGCATCTTCAAGCCAAGTAACGGAATCGCCACAGTAAGACTTACCAAGCCTTAGAAGTGCTTGAGCAGGCTCAATCGCAACAACTTCACACCCATGTTCAGCCATCCATTTCGCGTCTCGACCAGAGCCCGCGCCAACATCTAACACGCGATCTCCAGCCTGGGGCCAGAAAACTCTCCAACTCGCGTGGACATCCTCAAACTGGAGCGATGTGTATTGCTTCGCGAAAGAGTCGGCGTGTTGGTCATAAAAATTAGAAGTGGCAGGCATAAAGACTAACGAAAGATAATTAATATGCGTCCATATTAATTGCTAGAAATTGCAATGGCTAGAATGCCATTCAAAAGTTGTAGATAGAGTGGTAATTACAGCCAAAAACCTAAAAACGACAAAGCCCCGACAACTCAAAGAGTTATCGGGGCTTTTGAATAAATGGCACGCCCTATTGGATTCGAACCAATGACCACATCCTTAGAAGGGACGTGCTCTATCCAGCTGAGCTAAGGGCGCGCTACAGGGACAGGATTATACGAGTTCAAACGGGTAAATCAACGGGTTTTCATAACATTCTGATCTGAATGCCTAAAAAAAGTCCATCAAAACGCTTAATGTTCAAAAACACCACAAAGCAAACGTTTGCGTATGGATGTTAATAAGAAATTCTGCGACAATGCGCCGCAGATAATTTGCCTTCTTAATTTATAAGGAAAGTCATGACTGCTCAAAATATAGACGGAACTCTCATTTCCCAAACTGTTCGATCCGAAGTGGCAGCACGTGTTAAAGCTCGTGTTGAAGCTGGGCTACGTGCCCCTGGTTTAGCAGTGGTTCTAGTTGGTGAAGATCCTGCTTCTCAGGTTTATGTCGGCAGCAAACGCCGCGCATGTGAAGAAGTTGGGTTTGTTTCTAAGTCTTTTGACCTTCCTGCGTCTAGCTCAGAAGAAGAGTTACTAGCGCTGATTGATGAATTAAACAACGATGATGAAATTGACGGCATTCTAGTGCAATTACCCCTTCCTGCGGGCATCGACACAACACATGTTTTAGAGCGCATTCACCCAGAGAAAGACGTGGATGGCTTCCACCCTTACAACGTTGGTCGTCTTGCACAACGTATTCCAAAGCTTCGCTCTTGCACGCCAAAGGGCATCATTACCCTACTAGACCGTTACAACATAGAGCTTCGTGGCAAACATGCTGTTGTGGTTGGTGCATCAAACATTGTTGGTCGTCCTATGACACTTGAGCTGCTGCTTGCAGGCTGTACAACGACAACATGTCACCGTTTTACCAAAGACCTAGAGAGTCATGTGCGTCAAGCTGACGTTGTCGTAGTTGCGGTTGGTAAGCCAAACTTCATCCCTGGAGAGTGGATTAAGAAAGGTGCAGTGGTTATCGATGTCGGCATTAACCGTCTTGATTCAGGCAAGCTAGTTGGCGACGTGGAATACGATAAAGCACGTGAAAGTGCGAGCTTTATTACTCCTGTCCCTGGTGGTGTTGGCCCAATGACCGTCGCAAGCTTAATTGAGAACACGATGCTCGCTTGCGAGCAGTTCCACACAGACAAATAACGTAAACTTCAGATACGAAAAAGGCTCCGCAAGGAGCCTTTTTGCTAATTTTAGGTATCTATTTCAATTACAGACTTAAAATCACGCCCGCAATAGAAGCGCTCATTAAGTTCGCCATGACACCAGCGATAATCGCACGGAAGCCATGCTTAGAAACAAATGCACGCTTTTCTGGTACCAATGAGCCCAACCCACCAATCAGCATCGCCATGCTTGAGATGTTTGCAAAGCCACACAAAGCAAACGTCACGATTGCTTGTGAGTGTTCACTAAGTTGAGATTTCACTTCTGCAAGCTGGATGAAAGCGACGAACTCATTCACCACAATCTTGTTACCAATCAGCGAGCCTGCTGTGGTTGCTTCTTGCCATGGTATACCCAACAACCAAGCGACTGGCGCAAACACAAAACCTAGGATGAGCTCAAAACTTAATGGTGTCCCAACAAGATCACCAATCCAACCTAGCATGCCGTTTAACATTGCAATGACACTGATGAAAGCCAATAGCGTACCACCTACCGATACAGCAATGCGTACACCCGCCATTGCACCATCTGCTAATGCTTCTACTACGTTGGTTGCACGTGGAATTTCAACTTGGCTAATGTCGATATCTGCTGCTTTATCCGTATCTTCTGGCATTAAAATTTTTGCCATCAGCAAGCCCGCAGGTGCCGACATAAATGCAGCAGCGATTAGGTAGTTAAGGTCAACGCCCAGTGACGCGTAACCAACCAACGTTCCACCAGCAACAGAAGCCAAACCGCCTGTCATAACTGCAAAGAACTGCGAGTCAGTCATGTGTTTTAGGTAAGGCTTCACCATCAAAGGCGCTTCAATGGTACCAACAAAGATATTCGCCGTAGCAGACAAAGACTCCGCACGACCGATACCCAGCAGCTTTTGAATACCGCCACCGATAAAGTTGATGATTTTTGGCATCACACCAATGTGATAAAGACCTGAGATAAGAGAGGAAAAGAAAACGATGATACCCAGAACATTGATCGCAAAGGTGAAGCCCCCTGTCGCCAAATTACCGAATAAAAACGCAATGCCCTCTTGACCATAGTTGATCAAATTCGACACTACGCTGCTCACTGAATTCAGCGCATCTCGTCCTGCTGGTACATATAAAACCAACAACGCAAACAGTACCTGCAAAGCAAACGCAAACGACACTGTTCTCAGCTTTATATTTTTTCTATTTGTAGAAAGTAGCCATGCTACGAATAGTATGGCTACGATACCAATAATTGAGTTCATAAAATGAATCCGACAGAAGGGGGATATGGAAGGCACCGGATTGTATAGCGGACTCAAAATGCTGCAAGTTGAGGATGTTAACAGTGTGAAAAGTTTAAGCGCCCAATAATTGACCTTAATTATAAGGCATTGAATTATAAGAATATAAACGTTTGCTTATTTTTATTGTTTCTATATAGAAAAGATGTTTCTAGTTCTGGAAAAATTTTTGTGAAGTGAATCACCTTATGTGTCGTTCAATAACGTCATTGATCCTGTTACTTAGGAATAGATATGTAAGGCGCTAGACGTTGATCCCAATGACACGGGTTACCGATCTTCTGTTTGATGAAGTTAATCACTGCGGATATTTTTTTGGGCATATGTTGGCGGCTTGGATACACCGCATAAAAAGGCATCGACTGGCTTGCTTTCCAGTCCGGTAACAACTGTATTAACTTACCCGTTCTAAACTCATCACCCAGTAAGTAAGTGGCAAGGTAGGCAATGCCCCAACCTGCAATGGCTGCATCCCGAACGGCTTCTGCCAGATCCACTGAATAGTTGCCCGAAACTTTTACGTTCAACTCCTGCTGATCTTTAGTAAACGCCCACCCCGTATAGTCACGCTCCCAGCTTCTGTATATGAGACAGTTGTGAGAAGACAAGTCATCCGGCTCTGTTGGCGTATCATGCTTCAATAAGTAATCTGGTGATGCCGCTACAACAAACTGGCAATCCGTCAAACGCTGCGCAATGTAGCCTTCAGGTAAATGCTCGTTGTTGGTTACCCATAAATCGAGCCCTTCGGCTAACATATCGACCTTATAGTCAAACAGATGTACTTCCACTTGAAGTTGAGGATACAGTTCGCGTAACTCTTGAATCGCTGGGATAATGTGTAAGGTACCAAATGATTGCGACAATCCAAGACGTACCAAACCTGCCACTTCATCCCGCTGGGTTTCCATCTCTAATGTGGCGCTGCTCACCGCTTGTACCACTTGCTCACAGTGATGAAAAAAGGTTTTCCCTGCCTCAGTCGGCGTAAAGCTTCGCGTAGTGCGTTGAACAAGCTTGATACCAAGAGACGCTTCTAGCTGACTCAACTGTTTACTCACATGAGACACCGACACGCCTAAGCTCTTTGCAGCCGCTGTGAAGCTTTTATGTTTAAGAAGAGCGGAGAAGATCACCATTTGTGCGGCACGTTCAGATAACACGCTTTACCTCGATTTGATTATAGGAAAAACAAAGGACTCCGAAGAGCCCTCATATTGAATACTGGATGCCAAGTGATTATTTTATCACAGCTCAGTATTTAATTCGGTCAGCCAAGTGACTCACGGCGAGTGCGAAGTAGTAAGAGCGGTTCCACTTCATCAGTACGTTGTAGTTATTGTAAACCAGATACGTACGACCATTTTCGTCGTCCGGCATGATCAACCATGCTTTGATGTCTTCATCCAGTTTTGGCAACGGACTACCGTCGTATTTTGTGATGCCAAGTTTGCTCCACTCCTGAAGATATTTACCTTTTTCAGCTGTGCGCCCCTCTAAGCTACGATCAATGCCTTTAGGGACTTTCACTTGGCGACCCCAAGTGTATTTGTCATCCCAGCCGGACTTGCTCAAATATTTAGCAGTTGATGCAAATACGTCGGCTTCAGATTGCCAAATGTCTTTTTTACCATCCCCGTTGCCGTCAGCGGCAAAACGAAGAAAAGAGCTTGGCATAAACTGACATTGCCCCATCGCACCAGCCCATGACCCCTTGAAGTTTTCTAGTTCAATATGGCCTTGATCAAGGATCTGCAATGCCGACATGGTCTCTTTACGGAAAAACTCTTCACGACGACCTTCAAATGCCATTGTCGACAACGCGTCAATCACTTTGAAGTTACCCGTAAATTTACCAAAGTTACTTTCTACACCCCACAGCGCCACGATAAAGCGAGGCTGCACACCGTACTCATCGCCTATACGCTTTAGCTCGGTGTAATGCTCTTTATAGAGTTGTCTTGCTTGCTTCACCTTCCATTCAGGCACCGCGCGAGGAATGTATTCATCCAACGTCAGTTTCTTCTCTGGCTGGTTTCGGTCCGCTTTTACTGCTCGAGGCTTGTACTCAACATTCGCAAAAGCAGCACTAATGACCTGCTCTGAGATACCTTTATCACGCGCTTCAGCACGCAGCTTATTCAAGTATTCATCGAAACCCTCGCTACTTGCAAAAGCCGAGGTACACACACCAACGCTAAGCATGGTAGCCAGTATTTTTTTCATATTGCCCTCCTTGAGCAAGGCAGAAATCCCAGATGAAAAACGATGACGTTATTCGCCTTTCTGCTGGGCTTTTTGTTCTTTGTACTTTTCTAGTAGGTTCTCCGGCGGAGGCGGAACCTGCAAAAAGAAGCCATCATTTTGCAATGAAGCCTTCACTTTTTCGATATCAACTTGTGCCAATTTACGGCCATCAAGTTTAATCGTCATAACAGCGATAGGCTTACCGAACATCTGCATTAAGGTGTCAGGAACCTGTGAAAAATCATCCTTTTTCGGAATATAGAGATAAGTACCTTCTTTTTTCGAGCTTTTATAAATAGAACAAAGCATGACACGCCTTTTATGCTGATTTAGCCGCGTTGAGTGCGGATTAGGTTGAAAACGTCAAATTCTCGCAAACTTAATAGCAAATTTGAGATTAATTCACCTATTTGCCCACGAGAGAACTTGCTGCGTCAAAGGATGAAATATAACATGACAGACCTAGTTTAAGGCAACGCTCTTTCAATAAAGGCAAGAAGTCCACGATGACCCATTCACCAGACCTTAAAGGTAGCAGTTTTACATTGTCAGTTTTACACCTTTCTGACAATGAGATCGCAAAGACTGTCGAATTTTTGCAAGAAAAAGTTTCTAAAGCACCTTCTTTTTTTGCATCCGCGCCTTTGGTAATCAATATAGCAAAAGTACAAGGCGACATTGATTTCCCTAAGCTTAAACAAGGCATCTCAGATGCTGGTTTTATTCCGGTCGGTGTAACGGGCAGTAAAGACAAGCGTGTACAAAATCTTGCTTCCGAAGCTGGCTTCGCCATTATGTCGGCAAGCAAATCACCAAGCCAGGCGCCAGCCAAAATAGCACCAACGAAAGTAGTTCGCACGCCTGTTCGATCAGGACAACAGATCTACGCGAAAGATGGTGATTTGGTGGTGTTAGCGCACGTAAGTGCTGGTGCTGAAGTCATCGCTGACGGCTCTATTCATATCCATGGCACACTTCGAGGCCGTGCGATTGCAGGCGCAAGTGGTCAGCAGGAAGCGCGTATTATTTGCCACGATTTACAAGCAGAACTGGTATCCATTGCGGGTGACTACTGGTTAAGCGATCAAATTGAAAGCGAGTACTGGCAAAAGAAAGTAATGATCAGTAAAGCCGATGAATCATTACATTTAGAAGTTCTCGCGATTTAATCTAAAAAGGAAAAAAAATGGCACGCATTATTGTAGTAACGTCTGGTAAAGGTGGCGTTGGTAAAACCACTTCAAGCGCAGCCATCGCCTCTGGTCTAGCTCTGAAGGGAAAAAAGACCGCGGTGATCGATTTTGATATCGGTTTGCGTAACCTCGACCTAATCATGGGCTGTGAGCGCCGTGTCGTGTATGACTTTGTAAACGTCATTAACGGCGAAGCGACATTAAACCAAGCGCTGATCAAAGATAAGCGCACGGACAACCTATTCATTCTTCCTGCTTCTCAAACTCGTGATAAAGACGCACTGACAAAAGATGGTGTTCAGCGCGTATTCGGCGAGCTTGATGAAATGGGCTTTGATTTCATTATTTGTGATTCACCAGCAGGTATCGAGCAAGGCGCATTGATGGCCTTGTACTACGCCGATGAAGCCATTGTCACAACGAACCCAGAAGTCTCTTCTGTGCGTGACTCTGACCGCATTCTAGGTATTTTAGATTCTAAGTCCCTGCGCGCAGAACAAGGGCTAGAGCCAGTAAAACAGCACCTGCTACTGACTCGCTACAACCCATCTCGCGTCACTCAAGGCGAAATGCTAAGCGTTGAGGACGTAGAGGAGATCTTACATATTCCACTACTGGGCGTGATTCCAGAAAGCCAAGCCGTGCTTAACGCGTCAAACAAAGGTGTACCGGTTACTTTTGACGATAACACCGATGCGGGCATGGCTTATTCTGACACCGTTGATCGCTTATTAGGCAATCAGGTTGAATTTCGTTTCCTTACTGAGGAGAAGAAAGGACTCTTTAAACGACTCTTTGGAGGCTAGACATGTCATTATTAGAATTTTTCCGCCCACAGAAGAAAACTTCTGCGAATCTAGCTAAAGAGCGTTTGCAAATCATTGTTGCTGAGCGCCGCAGCCAAAATGATCCTGCGCCTTCTTACTTGCCTCAATTGAAAGAAGACATCTTGAAGGTGATCAGTAAGTACGTGGCAATTGATCCAAATATGGTTGACTTAACATTTGAGCACAAAGACGACGATATCTCAGTTCTTGAGCTCAATGTGAAGCTACCAGACGACGAGAAGTAAACCACTTTTCCTCGCGAGACCGAATGCTCAGATTTGAATGAAAAAGGTTGGCACCGAGGCCAACCTTTTAATCTTTTAATCTTTTAATCTTTTAATCTTTTATTACTTTAATGCTTTGTTCATCTTGTCGCCGAGTAGATCCAAACGCCACCCTTGCATCAAATCAGGCAACACTTCTGGATCGCGATCTTTTTTCCACACCCAACTGATCAGCTGATTAATCTGCTTTTTAGAAGCAAGGAACTCCGTTGCTAAGCCAGACTTCTGCGACGCCAATTTCACTATGTCTTTCATATTTTTGAAGACTTGTTTGTAACCTGGATAATCCATTAAGCGTTCAATTTTCGCCGGATACTCTTCAGAAGGTGTTTGCTTTGCTTGTTTAACAATCGCGGCAATCTTCGCGCCATGGCGGTTAATCGCTCGGATATCAATATCTTCCGCTTCCATCTTCTTAAAGTTCGTTAAGCCAAGACGAGCGACTGTTAACAGGTCACCTTCTTTGAAGATAAAGTTCAGCGCTAAATCTCGTTTGATTGCTTCACGGTAACGCCACGTCGCTAGAGGCTTTAAAATCGCCAGTTCAGAAGGTTTTAACTGCCAAGCACCTTTAATATCAAGGTAGGCATTCTCCTCATTAGTGACGCGAATGCGTTTTGAAACCAACAAATCACTTTCTTGTTGTACGGCTTCCCACCAACCTGCTTGCGTCACCTTATCGAGCAGCTTTTCGTATAACGGTAACAAGTAATGAACATCTGCGGCAGCATAATCTAATTGCTTTTGTGTCAGTGGACGAGCCATCCAGTCAGTACGTGATTCACTTTTGTCTAGCTCAACACCTAAATATTCTTCCACCAGCGTTGCAAAGCCTGTTGATAGACCGTGGCCAAGAAAGGCCGCCATCAACTGAGTATCTACCATAGGGAACGGCGTACAACCAAATGCATTTTGGAAAACTTCTAAATCTTCACCGCAGGCATGCAGCACTTTTAACACGGAAGTATCTTTTAATAGCGCTACGAACGGCGTCATATCCGTTAATTCGGTCGGATCAATCAGCGAGAGGCGATTACCATCGAAAAGCTGAATCAGACCTAACTGCGGGTAGAAAGTGCGAATACGGACGAATTCGGTATCCAGCATCACTACATCTGCCTCTCGGGCGTGAATGCAAACTTCTTCTAGGTCTTTGTTTTTGGTAATAATTTGATAATTCACATACTTCTCGCTATAAAAAATGCCAGCAAAACGCTGGCATTCTATCATTTTTTAAATCTCTCGACTCGACGAAATCGGCTTATGCGCTTTTCTTCGCGAGTTCAGCGTCGTTCTCTTCACGCAGAACACGACGCAAGATCTTACCGACATTGGTTTTAGGGAGGTCTTCACGGAACTCTACCAACTTAGGCACTTTGTAGCCAGTTAAGTGCTGACGACAATGCGTAATCACTTCATCTTTGGTCAAGCTCGGGTCGCGCTTCACGACGTAGATCTTCACTAATTCACCAGAGACTTCGTGCGGTTGACCAATAGCAGCCACTTCAAGGACTTTGCCGTGTAGCGCTACAACGTCTTCGATTTCGTTCGGGTAAACATTAAAGCCTGATACTAAGATCATGTCTTTCTTACGGTCAACGATATGCAGGAAGCCTTCGTCATCGAACTTAACAATGTCGCCCGTTGATAACCAACCGTCTTCGTTGATCGTATCTTTCGTTGCTTCAGGTCGTTGCCAGTAGCCTTGCATAACCTGAGGACCACGAACTTGAAGTTCACCAGTTTCAGTATTCGGAAGCGCATTGCCTTCTTCGTCCACAATACGAACTTCTGTTGATGGCACAGGCAGACCAATCGATCCATTGTATTCAACAAGGTCATGCGGGTATGCCGCAACCAATGGAGAACACTCGGTCAGGCCGTAGCCTTCTAGTAGGTAACAACCCGTGGTCTTCTGCCATCTTTCTGCCACTGAGCGCTGCACTGCCATGCCGCCGCCAACGGCTAAACGTAGGTTACTGAAATCCAACTCGTGGAAGTCTTCGTTGTTGATCAAAGCATTAAATAAGGTGTTCACGCCCGTGATCGCAGTAAACGGATGCTTTTGTAGCTCTTTCACGAACCCTGGAATATCTCTAGGGTTGGTAATAAGTAGGTTACGGCCACCCATTTCGACAAACAGCAGACAGTTTACGGTAAGAGCAAATACGTGATACAGCGGTAGCGCTGTCACGACCAATTCACGGCCTGGAGATAAAACCGGCCCGTACGCGCCTTTCGCCTGTAAAACGTTCGCAATCATATTACGGTGAGTCAGAATCGCACCTTTCGCGACGCCTGTCGTACCGCCCGTGTATTGCAGGAATGCGATGTCATCCCCAGACATAAACGGTTTAACGTATTGTAGACGACGACCTTTACGTAGAGCCTGACGCATTGAGATTGCACCAGGTAAATCGTACTTAGGCACCATGCCCTTAACGTACTTCACGACAAAATCGACAATCGTACCTTTCGCTCGTGGCAGCATTTGACCAAGGCTGGTTAACACCACGTGTTTAACTGGTGTTTTATCGACGATTTGTTCTAGCGTGTTCGCAAAGTTAGATACAATCACAATCGTCGTCGCACCTGAGTCATTCAATTGGTGTTCAAGTTCACGAGGAGTGTAAAGTGGGTTAACGTTTACGGCGATACAACCTGCACGCAAAATACCAAACAACGCCACTGGGTATTGCAGTAGGTTTGGCATCATCAGAGCAACACGGTCACCCTTTTGCAGTTTTAACTCGTTTTGCAGATACGCTGCGAATGCGCGACTACGCTCTTCCAATTTACGGAAGGTCATAACCGAGCCCATGTTCATGAATGCTGGTTGGTCTGCATATTTTTGTACAGACTGCTCAAACATTTCTACCAAAGACTCATATTGCTCTGGATTAATGGTTTCAGGTACGTCACTTGGATAACGTGAAAGCCATGGTTTATCCACGATGTTACTCCTCGTTTATAACTGGCTAAAAAATAGCGTCCTTTTTATTTTGAAAGCTATTACAGCACAGCGAACGTGCTTGAGCACGCAACTCTCAAACACTTGTTTAAATTTTGTTAACTACACCAAGAATTCGCGTTGCGACCTCGAGTATTTGCTCTAAATGACAGTGATGACCACCCTTGACAGAAACCACTTGCGGCGGGTTCTCTCCCCAATCAGCTTGGTTAGATGGTAAATTCTGAAATCCTTGATCGCCTAATACGATCAAATGAGGACAACGTATTTGGCTGGTAATCGAGTTAGCATGCGCTTGCGCCATTCGGTAAAGCGACGCACATTTTAACTTGGCATCATGCCGCCAATACCATTTATCTCCTCGCGGCTCCGTTCCTCGCTCGACTATCGGCAGAAGCTGCTCAGCGGTTAATTGGTTGGCTTGCATGCGTAATTTTAACGCCAGATCGAAGGAGGTAATGCTTCGCTCTGGCTTGTTTTGCTGTCTTATTCGACTTAAAACGCCATCGCGAAGACGAGGCAAACTGTTAGTAGGATCTTCAGTAAGAGGTCCTGCTCCCTCTATTTGCACAAGAGCTTCGACCTGCTCTGGAAACGCAGCACTATAGCAACTTGCGATTAAAGCACCAAGTGAATGCCCTACTAATATCAGTCTGTTTGGTGATAATTCGTCCAGCAGCTGATATAAATCGGCAATATAGTCGTGAAAGGGATAATAATTATCGTGAGATTTATGACTCGATAAACCGTGACCAAAATGGTCGATAGCAAGGAGGTGTAAGTGAGGATTAAGTTGATTCAACTGCTCCATGAGCGCTTTAAAGCTACCTGCATTATCTAACCATCCATGAAGAAAAACGACTGACAAGTCAGCCGTTTTTTCGTTCCCTATCTCCAGGGCTGCCATTTTGCCGGCAGGAAGCTCGAATTGACGCTCATGCATCGCAGATTATTTGACCTGTTTTATCACTTTGCCATCTTGTGGGAAATCATTACGCCACATGCGGCAGTTAATCGAGTAACATGGGTAAAAGTAGGTTGGCGAGTCATACATGCGTACACGTTCTTCAATTTTCCATAAACGATACCCTTCCCCCTTAATAATCGGGAAGATGTAACCGTGCTCACCGATCTTTCCTTCTTCTTCCCCTGCTCCTTTGCCTACAACCGTCACCAAACGGCCTTCACTAAAGGCGACAGGCTCTAAATAGCCATCAAAATAGGCGACAAAACGTCCCGTAGGCTCTTCATCAATATCAGGTTTACCAGACTTACTGATTGGAAGATTTACAATCTCTAGACGCGTTTTATCTTTAAAGTTATCCACTTTAGCGATGATTCCACCAAGGCGAACATCTTCACTCACTTGCCCCTGAGACTCAGCAAAAGCTTTATAGTCTGTAACGACCAATTCTGTGCTTGCATTTAGCTCCTCTGGCAACGAGCTACACGCAGACAAACCAACCGTAGCAAATAATGCGAGAAAAAACCGTCCAAAAACCTTCATAAACCACCTTTCAATATTAGTAACCCCAAGCAGGGGAGATCTCACACGTAAATATCGACACCAAGTAATTGAGCCAGTTCCTCTTTTTTAGCTCGATTCATGACATCCATGTACTGCTCCATTGCTTTACGTGTGCTCCCTTCAGGAAGGTCATATTGCACTTGAGCTCGGTGAATTTGGGACTCATCCACGTGTTTTATGGAGTGCGCCACGGCGTTAGCAACCTTTGAAGGCTGACCTACAGGCTGCTTTGTTTGTGATTTATTTACCTGCTTCTTTTGACTGGCTTTATTAGTGCGATTTGCACCGGGAATCAAAGAAGGAGGCAAGCCATTAATCGACGCCATAGCACTCCATAAAAATACAGGGCAAACGCCCTGCTTTTTGTCAGGTTAATGAAAAACGGACTATTCGCGACCAGGAAGTTTTTTCCATGTCACATTATCACGTAAATAAACAGGGCTCGAATCTTCGACCGGCACGGTATTACCCTTTTTAAATTCTTGTTCAGCAAGAATCACTATGTCTTGTGAATCAGGGTACAGAACGTCACCATGCGTCAAATTAAACGGTAGGTCTGCTAATACTTCTTGGTAGGCATCCCAACCAGTACCTGCTGTCGTCCACGTTTTGTCGTCTGCTTGTGCTTCTTCAGTTAGACGTGCTGGTGGAATAACACACTCTTCATCAATACCAACCCATTCACCATTGTCTTGACGAGAATAGCGCGCCCAATAAACTTCACTCATACGTGCATCAATGGCAACAGCGACATTGGTCACACCATGTAAACGATGGCTACCTTGAGCCATCGCAGACAGGGTTGAAACGCCGATCATAGGTAAGTCAGCACCGAACGCCAAACCTTGTGCGATACCAATACCGATACGAACGCCAGTAAAGCTACCTGGACCACGTCCAAACGCTAACGCATCTAGCTCTTGTAGAGTCAGGCCAGCTTCTTTTAGTACTTCATCAACCATTGGCAGTACTTTTTTGGTGTGATCGCGTGGTGCAACCGCGCTACGTGAAATCACTTGATCATTAGCCAACAACGCAACTGAACAGTTTTCAGTCGCTGTATCGATAGCAAGAATTTTTGCGCTCATTTAACTCTCTACAACTCTCATTTATTGGGTTATGCCTCAGCACTTGCGTCTGTGACAGATTGTTCTACTTTCAGGAATGCTTTGATTCCATCTAAGTCTCGCGTTCTTGGGATAGGTGGTAGGCTTCCGAGGAAAATACCACCGTAGTCTCGCGTGACAAGGCGATTATCACAAATGATCAACGCACCGTGATCCTTCTGATCTCGAATTAATCGCCCTACTCCCTGCTTTAACGTAATCACTGCATCCGGGATTTGTACTTCAGCAAATGGTTCACCGCCACGTAATCGACAATCCTCGATACGGGCTTTGAGTAGCGGATCGTCAGGGGCGGTAAACGGTAATTTGTCGATAATAACACAGCTCAGCGCATCACCTCTAACATCAATCCCTTCCCAGAAAGCGCCTGTCGCCACGAGTAAAGCGTTACCCAGTTCCATAAACTCCGCCAAGGTTTTCTGCTTACTCATCTCCCCTTGCATTAACACAGGCAGCTCAAGTACTTCTCGGAACTTCTCACCTAGTTCACGCATCATGCTGTGCGAGGTACATAAAAAGAAGCAGCGACCATCATTTTCTTCAATCACCGGAGCAAGCATTCGGACTAACTTATCCGCTAAGCCGTTACTGTTTGGCTCTGGCAAATACCTTGGCACACAAAGGCGCGCTTGTTTTTGATAATCAAAGGGGGACGGCAGAGAAAATTGCTTTGTAGGCTTGAGGCCAAGGCGCTCAGTAAAGTGCTTGAAGTCGCCCGATACGGCTAGAGTTGCTGACGTGAAAATCCACGCGCCTTGTTTAATCTCTATTTGCTCATGGAACTTGTCCGCGACAGAAAGAGGCGTAATGTGCAGAGCGAAATGACGAGGCGAGGTATCGTACCAGTATGAGTAACCAGTAATATCGACATCACATACCCGGTCGATGCGGCCTTTGATCAAATTGGCTCGTTCAAAGGCGGTATCCAGTAATTGACTGCGCCCTAAGGCTATTTTGAGAACATCAATCGCCAATTCGAGGCTATCAGTTAAGCGCAATAATTCTCGCTTAATAGAGCCTGATTGCAACGCCTCACGCCAGTTGCCACGAAAGCCTGGCTCACCCAGTACAATCCGCATGTCCATTGCGCTTTGCATGAGTTTGTCGCCCACTTTTTGCAATTGACGCATATCTTTGGCTTCGGTGCGGTAGGCTATTTCAATGTCTTTGGCAAGATCGTGAATTTGGCGGCTTGAAACTGACTGGCCGAAATATTCGCTCGCAATATCTGGCAACTGATGAGCTTCATCAAAAATAAACACATCGGCTTCTGGGATCAGTTCACCAAATCCTGTTTCTTTGATCGCTAAGTCAGCAAGAAATAAGTGATGGTTCACCACAACAATGTCGGAATCCATGGCTCGCTTACGCGCTTTCAATACAAAGCAATCGGTGTAGCTCGGACACTCTTTACCTAAACAGTTATCATTGGTTGAAGTGATGGTCGGAATGATCATGCTGTCTTCTGGCAGATCATCACAATCACCAAGGTCACCTGTTTTGGTTTCTGATGACCAAGCACGCACTTTAACCAGTTGAGTTAATAACGTCGGGTCAGATTCATTAGTGTGGCTTTCGACCATTTGGCGGCTCAAACGATCCAAACACAGATAGTTAGAACGCCCTTTTAATAACGCCACTTGACCATAAAAACCAAGCGCATTGACCATGAGCGGTAAGTCACGATGGTACAACTGCTCTTGCAAGTTTTTCGAGCCTGTACTGATGATCACTTTTTTACCGCTCAACAGCGCAGGGACTAGGTATGCGAAGGTCTTACCGGTTCCGGTTCCTGCCTCCACCACCAACTGGGTTTGATCTTTGATCGCACTGCTGACGGCTTCCGCCATATCGATTTGTGGCTGACGAGCTTGAAAGCCCGGAATGGCCTTACCTAATGCGCCATCAGAGGAAAAAGTTTTTGCGATCATGCTTGGTATTGAGTTTGAAAAATTATCGAGAGTATATCAGAGGAATAGGAGTGACATCAGCCCACAATCTGACCAGCTTGCGGCGACACACGGATATTTTGTTGAAACCAACGTAAGAATAGATTATTTATGGTGAAACATGGCAGTACAGTTACACCCGCCAGGGAATAATAACAAATTCGTACGCTAAAATATTAATGCATGGAAGTACCTGATTTATGGAAAAGAAAACACTGTTGACCCACTGTTCTGACGCCCCGGGTCTCATCTCGAAAATCACTAATATCTGTTACAAGCACCAACTCAACATCGTTCACAATAACGAATTTGTTGATAATACCAGTGGCCACTTTTTCATGAGAACGGAGTTGGAGGGATACTTCAACGATCAAACGTTTCTTGCCGATTTGGACCAAGCACTCCCGCAAGGCGCTAAGCGTAAATTGGTTGGCTCTCGCCGTAAGCGCATCGTCATTCTCGTCACAAAAGAAGCGCATTGTTTAGGCGATATTCTGATGAAAACCTACGATGGAAGCCTAGATGTTGAGATCGCTGCTGTGGTGGGGAATTACGACAAACTGCAAACTCTCACTGAGCGCTTCGACATTCCTTACCACCACGTGACCCATGAAAACCTTAGCCGTGAAGAACACGAGCAGAAGATGCTAGAAGTGATCGACCAATACGATGCTGATTTTTTGGTGTTAGCTAAATACATGCGCGTATTGACGCCTACATTTGTTGAGAAATACCACCACAAAATCATTAATATTCATCACAGCTTCTTACCTGCTTTTATTGGCGCGAAGCCATATCAACAAGCTTACGATCGCGGTGTGAAAATCATCGGTGCAACGGCACACTTCGTGACCAATGATTTAGATGAAGGGCCGATCATCAAGCAAGACGTAATTCCTGTCGACCATACATTCAATGCCCAAGATATGGCACAAGCGGGACGCGATGTAGAAAAGAATGTGTTGAGCAAAGCGTTGAATAAAGTCATTAACGACCACGTCTTTGTTTATGGAAATAAAACAGTGATCCTGTAATCCCTCCGCACTAGTTACAACGAGAATGAAACCCGTCCAACTTGGCGGGTTTCATCTTTTCAGGGATATCCCCCCGACTCTAACCATCAAAATTAAACCGATATATTATAATTTTTCATTTCACTACAACTATTTACTGAGAGAATGATTCCGTTTATCATTTGGTCCCCTTATAATAAACCACGTTAATATTACGGAATTAAAATGAAAAAAACGTTAGTGGCTTTTCTGATTGGGCTGACTTTGCCAGCAACCACAATCGCAGATACTCTTAAGCCTGTTCAGAATGATGTATCCACTCGCATTATTGGCGGCGAGCCAGCTAATACTTCCGACTGGAAGTTTATTGCTTCACTGGTCCGTAAAGGACAGCCAACATCTATTGGTCACTTCTGTGGCGGTAGTTTCCTTGGTGGAAAATACGTATTAACTGCTGCGCACTGTGTGGAAGGTCTTAATGCGGACGATATTGATATCGCTCTTGGTCTTTATGATCAAAACAACGAGTCTCACGCGCAGCGCATCGCGGTTAACAATATCTACTCGCATACTGCATATAACAGTAATACAACGAACAATGACATCGCTCTTATCGAATTAGAACGTAATGTCGATAGCGCGACGATCGATTTGGCAACGCCAGAGCTTTTGGATAGTGTACGCGTAGGAGATAAGTTGCACGTGGCTGGATGGGGAAATACGTCCACGACAGACCGAGTATACCCAACCGTTTTACAACAAGTTGATTTGGAATACGTAGATCGAGCAACCTGCCAAAACCTATCGGGAAATTACTCTAATGTATCAGATGACGGCATTTGCGCCGGATACTATTGGGGAGGTAAAGATAGCTGCCAAGGAGATAGCGGCGGTCCGCTCATCGTTGATGATAACGGCATCAACAAATTACTAGGCGTAGTCAGTTGGGGGGATGGATGTGCTCAACCAAATGCTTATGGTGTTTATGCAAACGTCGCTCATTTTCAGCATAACGGCTGGATAGATAGTCATCGTAATACTATCAGCTACACTCAGTATCGAGATCTTCATTTCGTTGAGCGAAAAGCGCAGCAAGAGACCTTTACTATTCGTAATGACGAGGTGAATACGCCAATCAACATCACGGGCGTTACCCTAACAAGCGGAATCAGTCTCGCCAAAAATACCTGTACTGCGACACTGGCACCATCTCAGAGCTGTCAAATTACGGTAGGCTACTACCCAAGCTACTCGCACTCAGTTGAAACGATTGAAGTCTCTACTGATCATCCGAAACTATCTAAACTTTCGACTACCTTAATATATAGTGGTATTGATAAAGCAAGCAGCTCATTGAGCAGTGCCGTTACGCTAGCTGGCGCAAACGTGTACACCAATGAACACGCTTGGACCGCTGAAAATGGTGAACTTCAATCAGCAGACATGGGAACGTCTGCTGGCGCATCCATCTTGTATTTAACCGATCTTCCAAAAGGCAAACTATCAATGGACTTTAAAGTCTTGTCAGATGGTTTCGATGTTTTTGTCGTTTACGTCAATGGCCAAGAGTATGACTACACTCGCCAGCTTCTTGAGTACAATGAACTTTCTATCGATCTTTACCGGAAGTCAAACACGGTTACTTTTGCTTATCTGAAAAACTACGAGTTTAGCGGTGGTTACAATGCGCAAGCGTATATTCGCAATATCAAGATGTCAGTTAGTTCAGATAACACTAGCGAGAGCAGCGTAACAACAACATCGAGTTCAGGCGGCAGCTTCTCAATTAGCCTACTAATGTTGCTAGCCGCAGGTCCTTTCCTGCGTCGCAAAAAAGGACAATAAGATGCAATATGTACTCAAAACAATGCTGCTTGGCTTGAGCTCCATCAGTTTAGTCGCTTGCTCGGCAAATACAGAAACGCAGCAAGGTCTAGAGTCTGAACATCAAGCCGTCATGGTTGAAGCGTACCGAACTAGCGATAGTCAAATTTCATTTATCGCCGAGTCTAATGGCTGCAGTAAGAACGATGACTTTAGCTTAAAAATAGAGCAAAACTCTTCAACGGAAGCCCTGCTTACAATCGTCAGGAACAAAGTGGATCATTGTAAACGAATGCCGTTTCCAAAGACTTTCACACTAACTCTAGACGAAGAGTTGAAAGGCAAAAAGCTTTCCATTACCAACCCAAAAAGCAAGTCACCGGCTAAATAGTGATTCGCTTACGAAAGGGAGCCTCGGCTCCCTTTTTGCCTCTCGCAACTCAGAAATTTCACTCTAGCGTTTTACGCCTGCTCAGACTCCACAATACGCTTAAGTGAATGCGGGTGCAGCTTGATACAAATGCCTTGGTACTTAAACGCCACGGTTGGGTTGTTCAAGCGTTCGCCTTCCCCTTTCGGGCTCGACAATTTGCTCTTTACACCCAGCTCTTCCAACTCATTAAAACGCGCGCCAAACGCTGGGTAAGTGTGTTTCAAATCAGCAAGAAACTTATCTGCGGTTTCGGCATGAGACGGAATCACAAACTCCACATGTTCCCAGCTTTCATTTGGGTAGATTTTGCCTTCCGCAGGGTATGGCAGCTCCAGACACTCAATCTTCCAGCCACGGCTTTCCAACGCTTTGTCGAATTCGATAACGATGATTGGGCGACCGTTTATTTTCGCTTGTGAAATCACCTTACCGTATTGATTCCATGCTTCATGCGCGGCTTTCGCTGTTTCAGTATCATTAATACGCAGCGCAATATGGTCAGCTTGAGCAAAGCTCAGATCCAGTTTTAACAGGGTTGCAAGTTCTTCAATCTTCGCCATAAATGCGTCCAGATCTTGGATCATCAATTCAGGCGTTAGGCGCTTTTCAACTAGTTGAGTCGTCATTGTGGCTCTCTTATGGGGCGATTTATCTCATTACTTTGAGCGCAATAGTAAACGCAAACTAAGCCACATTTCCATTCAATCGAAAAAGTAAAAATTTCGCCTATTCATCTCTGTATGAAAAGCAATAAAGTTGTTATGATTAGCCCCATTTTTGTGAACTCTAACAGAGCTCGGCGTACATATTGCCGAGTTCTTTGTCCTTGAATTGAAGGAAACGCGTGTGAATATCCAAGCACTTATTAATGACAAAGTATCTCAGGCTCTAGAAGCCGCTGGCGCACCTGCAGGCAGTCCTGCAGCCGTTCGCCAATCAGCAAAGCCACAATTTGGTGATTACCAAGCAAACGGCGTAATGGGCGTTGCTAAAAAACTGGGTACTAACCCACGAGAATTTGCACAGAAAGTACTGGATGTTCTAGACCTAGATGGTATTGCGAGCAAAACAGAAATCGCTGGACCTGGTTTCATCAACATTTTCCTAAGCGAAGAGTTCCTTGCGAAACAAGCCGACGCGGCGCTAGTAGACGAACGTCTTGGCGTAGCTAAAGAAGAAGCGCAAACCATCGTTGCCGACTACTCTGCACCAAACGTAGCAAAAGAAATGCACGTAGGTCACCTGCGTTCAACCATCATCGGTGATGCAGTGGTACGTACGCTTGAGTTCTTAGGTCACAAAGTGATCCGCGCGAACCACATCGGTGACTGGGGTACTCAGTTCGGTATGCTTATCGCAAACCTTGAGCGCGTACAACAAGAGTCTGGCGAAGTTTCTATGGAACTTGCGGACCTTGAAGGCTTCTACCGCGAATCGAAAAAGCTATACGATGAAGATGAAGAGTTCGCAGTAAAGGCGCGAAACTACGTGGTAAGACTGCAAAGCGGTGACGAGTACTGTGCAGAAATGTGGAAAAAACTCGTTGATGTAACCATGATCCAAAACCAGCGCAACTACGACCGTCTAAACGTGTCACTGACTCGTGACGACGTAATGGGCGAAAGCATGTACAACGACATGCTTCCTAAGATCGTTGCAGACCTAAAAGAACAAGGTCTTGCCGTTGAAGATGATGGCGCGCAAGTTGTATTCCTAGATGAATACAAGAACAAAGATGGCGAACCAATGGGCGTTATCGTTCAAAAACGCGATGGCGGTTTCCTATACACAACAACAGATATCGCATGTGCAAAATATCGTTATGAAGAGCTAAGCGCAGACCGTGTGCTTTACTTCATCGACTCACGTCAACACCAGCACCTAATGCAAGCTTGGACGATTGTTCGTAAAGCGGGCTATGTGCCTGAATCTGTATCTCTTGAGCACCACGCGTTCGGCATGATGCTGGGTAAAGACGGAAAGCCATTCAAGACTCGTGCGGGTGGTACCGTTCGTTTGGCAGATCTTCTGGATGAAGCAGAAGTTCGCGCAGCACAGCTGATCGAATCTAAAAACCCTGAACTAGATGCGGAAGAAAAAGAGAAGATCTCTAAAACAGTTGCAATGGCAGCGGTTAAATACTCTGACTTATCTAAACACCGTACGACTGACTACGTGTTCGATTGGGACAACATGTTAGCGTTTGAAGGCAACACAGCACCATACATGCAGTATGCATACACTCGTGTAGCTTCAATTTTCGCTAAAGCTGGTGTTGCTATGGATGCTCTCCAAGGTGACATCAAAATCACTGATGAGAAAGAGAAAGCACTTATTGCTAAACTTATGCAGTTCGAAGAAGCGGTGCAATCTGTTGCTCGCGAAGGCCAACCACACATCATGTGTAGCTACCTATTCGAACTAGCAGGTCAGTTCTCTAGCTTCTACGAAGCGTGCCCTATCCTAGTGGCTGAAGACGAAGCAGTGAAACAAAGCCGTCTGAAACTAGCTGCGCTTACAGCGAAGACCATCAAGCAAGGTCTGTCTCTACTGGGTATCGATACTCTAGAGCGTATGTAATCCGCTTTTACGTAGTTAGCTTAAGTAGCACACGCTAAATGATGACAAAGGTTGACGTGAAAGCGCCAACCTTTTGTTTTATCTGTCGTATACTAATTCAAACTAAAAATTAATCGGACAGCAATAATGAGTTTTGAACTTCATCCTCAATTGGCAAAAGACACTTCGGTGATTGGTCACTTCCCACTTTGCGTCGCGCTTCTTCATAAAGATAATGCTGTGCCATGGGTTATCTTGGTGCCTAAACGCGAAAATTTGAAAGAGCTACACCACTTGCCAATGCAAGAGCAACAACAGTTTTTGCTCGAATCTCAAGCGGTAAGCCAAGCACTCGAAGCGACATTCCGCCCAGACAAGTTAAACCTTGGCGCCCTAGGTAACATGGTGCCACAGCTGCACATTCACCATATCGCTCGCTTCAAAGGTGACGTAGCATGGCCGGGACCCGTTTGGGGTAACACCAAAGGTGAGTTTCGTACTAACGAAGAACAAGAAGAGATTCTTAACCGAATTCGTAATGTGTTGTCGTTAAGCTCTATCTTCCGTAAAGCGTAACCGTTCGTTATATAACTTTTAATTCAGGCAGAAAGTAAAAAGCCACATCATTGCTGATGCGGCTTTGTTGTTTGTGCGCGATGGCTCATTACTCCTACTACATGGTTACGGTAAGTGACAAACCATCGTGCTTTGTGACTGCATAGCGTATTCGCGTTATATGATGAGCTTTATTTGTATCTACCAAGCGAGAAATGCGACCTTTGTTAATCCATACACTTAACATGGCGTCTGCACCGTCTTCACTCATTCCGAACTGTTTTGCTAGCTCAGATTGGGAAACCGTTCCTTTTTCGGCAATATATTGATAAAGCTCTTTTAAAATCATACGACTTGCGCCTCAAACTCGCCTTGATGTTTCTTGCCTACACGCTTGAAAACGCGGTACGTGCCAAAGAAAATCGCAATAATTGCAGCAATCCAAACGCCGCTGGTGATAGGGCTATCAGCGAAATGCATAAGCTGATGATAGAAAGTCGCACTCAAGTACGCGAGCCCCATTGTCCATACCGCTATGAAGCGCGCAAAGTTATTGCCGAATTCTCGAACATAGGCACCCATCGCAGCTACACAAGGAGTGTAAAGTAAGATAAAAACTAGGTACGCAAAAGCAGCATGACCAGAAACAAATTTCTCTTTTATGTTACCAAAGATCGATTCATCAATTTCTTGCTCCTCTGCGACTGCATGAGAATCTGCTAAATCACCGACGTCAATCCCCAGAGGATCAGAATAGCTCAGCCCTGCTAGGTTTTCAGGAATGCTCATCACCGCTTCTTCTAGGCTACCCATAAGATCAAATTCTGCATCCTCTCCATCGGTTGGCGTAGTATATAAGCTGTTCAATGTGCCCACGACTGCCTCTTTCGCGAAGATACCAGTAATAATACCAACCGTTGCTGGCCAGTTATCCTCTTGAATACCAATTGGTGCAAACACTGGCGTCACAACCTGAGCGGCTTTTGATAGAACCGATTTATCACTGTCTTCATTACCGAATGTACCGTCAGTTCCTAGCGAGTTGAGGAAGCTCAAGATAGCAACAACCACTACGATGGTTTTACCTGCACCCAATACAAACCGCTTAAGTTTTTGCCAAGTTTTGATCACGACGTTCTGCAATGTCGGAAGCTCATAGTCAGGCATTTCCATCACCAAGCTATCACTGCTGCCAGGATACAGCGTGTGCTTGAGGAACAAACCGGTAAACACCGCGGCGACAATACCAAGTAGGTAAAGTGCAAACACAATGTTTTGACCAGAGCTTGGGAAGAAAGCGGCAGCAAATAAAGCGTACACAGGTAAGCGAGCACCACATGACATAAACGGTGCCATCGACGCAGCCAACTTGCGCTCACGCTCTTGGTCTAGCGTGCGCGTTGCCATGATCGACGGAACGTTACAGCCAAAACCAAGAACCAAAGGGACAAACGCTTTACCCGGCAAGCCGATTTTCTGCATCACTTTATCAAGCACAAACGCAGCGCGTGCCATGTAACCCGAGCTCTCAAGCACAGCAAGGAATAAGTACAAACACGCTATGACCGGGATAAAGGTCGCAACTGTTTGAATACCGCCGCCTAAACCATCAGCAATCACCGTAACTAGCCATACGGGGAGGTGACCATCTAATAAGTGATGTCCACCATCAACCAGCAATGCGCCTACACCAATGTCAAAAAAGTCGATAAATGCACTACCGATGTTAATCGAGAACATAAACATCAAGTACATAACCACAAAGAAGAATGGGATCCCAATCCACTTGTTCAAAATAAACTGGTCGAGTTTTTCAGTCACGCTACGGCTTAATTTGCCTTCGCTTCGGCGAACTTTTTTACACTGTTCATGCAGGTATGTGTACTTGGTATCCGCGACATGCAAATCGATATCCAAGTCTAAAGTCGCAATGACTTCCAATACTTTGCTTCTATCAATATCGGAAAGGCTATTGAGAACCATCGTGTCTTTTTCAAGCGCACGAATCGCTAATGCACGATGGGCGACGGTTTGATCGTTAAAAAGTGCGGAAACAGTTTGAATCGCCGACTCCATCTTTTCACCGTAATGCAAAGATAGCTCTTTAAGCGCGACCCCTTGAACGATGGACTTATGAAGTTTTTCTTTAAACTCTGCAACTTGAGTTTTATTGGTTGCAGATAAACTTACTACAGGACAACCTAACGTTTTCTCAAGCTCTGAAACGTTAATCATTTGACGTTCACGTTTTAGCGCATCCATTTTGTTGAGAACAACAATCATAGGACGGCCAAGTTCGCGAAGTTGCAACGTCATATATAAGCTGCGCTCTAAACTCGTGGCATCAACCACGTTGATAATTAGATCAGCAGGATGAGTTAGAACCGCACGCGATGCAATGGATTCGTCAATACTATTGCTATCATTACCACTGTCTAACGAGTAAATGCCAGGGAGGTCAGTGAGCAAAAACTCGTCACCCGCATGTTTGAATTGTCCCGTTTTCTTTTCAACGGTGACGCCTGCCCAGTTACCAACTTGCTGTTTTGCGCCAGTCAAACCATTAAATAGCGTCGTTTTACCACTATTAGGATTACCTACGGTAAGCACTTGATATTGCATTACACTCGCTCCACTTCAATTTTCTGAGCAATGGTTTCTCGCAATGCGACAGACACACCACGGACTTCGACTTGTAAAGGATCGCCCATTGGAGCACGTCGAATCACTTTGACTTCTGTATTGGGAAGCAGCCCCATTACCATGAGTTTCTTTCTGATATCTGATGAAAGACCATCTAACAACCGAATCGTCACCGTATCGCCAGGATTAATCTCTGATAACTTCATAGTGGCCCTTAAGAGTATTGCTAATGAGAAATATTATTATTTAATAAGTTTAGGCTGCCAATATTACTCTTCTATAACCCTTCAATCCTTGTGTGAAATCAAAGATTTCATAAATGTTTTCATGCTTTCAAACGTCAACTCCGTAAATTTCCTCTCGTTATTT
Organism: Vibrio sp. J2-4; assembly: GCF_021728155.1. Lineage (NCBI taxonomy): Bacteria > Pseudomonadati > Pseudomonadota > Gammaproteobacteria > Vibrionales > Vibrionaceae > Vibrio > Vibrio sp. J2-4. The sequence goes on along the minus strand of NZ_JAKKCN010000001.1, from coordinate 341,170 downwards.
ACGTCAAAATTAACAATTAAAAATCACGATCAATGAAATAAAAATGTCACAAACAAAGGGCAAAAATAAAAAATTCAATACAAAACAATAATTTAGCTGGAGCTTAAAACTTTGTCGCTTTTCTCATATCAACATGGCGTTATTTTTATAAGAAAAATAAGTAACCTCTCGTATAGTTACTCCATCGAGAGGGCAACCTCTCAAATGAATTCCAGAGGTGGCATGGCAACATGTCACTCCGGCAGCAAGCGAAGGTGTCATTGACACCCGTGGTATAGTCCCCCCGGCTATACCACGATATTTTTTTTCATCTCTCTAAACTCTTTAGCTTATCCACCTTTTCAGCACAGTTCTGTTTTCACGAATTTCGCATTCCCCCACTACTCAAATGAACCAACGCACTCTAGATACAAAAATACAACCATTCATCTATTTGTCGCCGTAGGTAAATCCGTCCTCTTAAGCCATGTATGGTTATAGCTAAGAACAGCGCTACTAACAGATAGAGCGTGACCGTGCTTACGTATTGAGAATGGATTTGTAGGCTAGATGTTATGAAGAAGCAATGAGAATCACTGCATTGGTAGCTCTAGCAATAGTAGAGCACTATAAGCAGCTCCCCAGTCTTTTGAATATTCACTAGGGAGTGTGTAATGAGTTTTTTTAGTTGGTTTCTTGGCTTTCTTGAGTCAAAGCAAACTTGGAAGGAGGCAAACCAAAATGCAATTTAAACTTTTGGCTAAAGTAAGAAGGATCATTAAAGCCGCAGTTAAACGCTACTTCGCTGATTTTCTCGCCCGCTAATAACTGCTCACACGCCGTTTCTAAACGAACTTCGGTTACATAATCTTTTAACGTTCTTGACGAGGCTGATTTAAAGCGCCTCTGTAAAGAGCGTTCTGACATGAACAGCATTTTAGCCGCTAAAGCAGTACCAAACTCAGGGTCATGGTAATGCTCAGCCACCAGCTGATAGACTTTTTGCAACCATTCTTTCTCTGGGGTCACTTTATCTTCGACGATAGGTTCAGACTCAAATTCTTGCAAAGATTCATCCACATAACTCATTTCCTTCGCAGTTGGCCATGTAATTTCGATTTTATTTTGAGCGTCGGAAGTAAACACCGCCAAGTATCCTCCACTCGTTGTCACTAACTGGGCAAGATGATCAATACTCAATTCAGAGTGGTTCATATTAGATGGACGCCCGGTCGTGACTTTATTAGGCAGTTGCGTCCCATAATCAAGAAAACTCAATGAAACAATATCATTGCCCTCTTCTAGCATGATTCTCACCGTTTGGCCTCGGAAAGAACGCTTGATGATATTGGCAAAAATGCTGTTGAAGATAACATCAAGGTTAAAGCTTTCCAGAGCAATTCGACTTGTTTTTCTCTCATCTTCAAGCTCCACCATAATCCCAGCCTTCGCAAAATCATCTTGCCATACATCAACCACCGATTGAGTTATCTGACTCAAATTGTAATTGTGACTACCGCCGCTAGCTTCGCCAGGAACACTTTTTAACTCATTTAATTGCCATGTCGTTTTCGCCAGATGATCTTCCGTAGCTGCATCCAAAGGTATGGGTAATTTTGACGCTATAAAATCCACACTGGACTTAATAGATTGCGCCACGTGATCAACCAACAGGTTTCTGACTTGAATCTGTTTACGTAGCTGTTGGTTACTCGTCAACAACACTCGGCTTTGATGCCTCAACTGGTTAGTTTTGAGTGTCACTTGCGCAGCTAAATCACGGTTAGCCTGTACAACATAGCGAGAACGCCAGTACATAAGTAGTGCAACCATGGCAATACTCACTACCACAAAACCTAAAATTGCGAGTTGCGATAAATACCAAGGATTAAGCACAATAAAATACGACTCGAGCCCAACCAATCCAGCAGCGACTTGAGACTCATTACTTACCTGCAGATGGTATTCACCGGAATTGAGATGCTCTAGAGTCAGTTGGCCTCCCTCTAGCGCTTGCCAAGGATCATCGCTATTCAATCGATAATACAAATTTTGGCTGTCTGGTTTTGGCATCACGCCAAATAAGAAACTTAGAGAAGAGCCATACGGTAATTTTATTCCATTCAAATCGGCGCTACCAACTTGTAGAACCTCGTTTTCAAGCACAACTTGGCTCACGATAAACTTCGACTCTGGAGGGTTGGACACAAGCAGCTTGGATGCTTCAGCTTTTACCAACCCGTATTTCGACCCTAGGACGAGCTCTCGCTCACCACCTTCTTTTTGCTGTATAACACTGCAAATTCCTGGTAGAAACTCGTTGTTCATTAAGCCAGACGCCGATGAATAATGCTTCACTAATTCACCCGAAAGGTGGTAATAGCTTAATCCGACAGAAGAGGCTAACCACACACCTTGCCTGTCTCTGATCAAGCAAGCAGGTCGCGCGTTGGGCACACTCATTTCAACAACATGTTTCTCGTCACTTCCTTTAATCGTTTTAAAAACGCCGTAAGATGACGCAAACCACTGACTGCCATCAACCGCCGTGACCATGTCTAATGATTCACCAAATTTTTCGGAATAGCGGATGAACTGGATGTGTTCATTGCTGTATTGATAAACCCCATGATCGGTCCCTATCAATAGAGAATCTTCAGTGTCGTATAAACGCGTAACCTTAGCTGGTAAGTACTGACTTACTAGCCACTCACTTCCAAAGTTTCTTACGCTTTGCTTGGTTATATCAACATTGTAAAGATGGTATCCGCTTGATACCCAGAGACGCTCACTACCATCTACAGTCACGTGCTCCACTGCGTGTCCAGCCATAACCTGTAAATAAGGAAATGTCACTTTGTTAAGACCATTCAACTCGAATATTTCGAGCCCTTTAGAGGTCGCAAGCCAAAGCATCCCACCTTGAAATGCAAATTCATTGATCTGCGAATCAAGCTCCAAGACTTTGATATTGCCACTCTCACCTGTCCGATAAAGCTTTCGGTCATCCGCGAACCAAAGCGCATCATCAGGTCCTGTGGCGGTTTGTCGAATTCGCCCTGATAATGTTTGCGAGTCGTAACTACTGAAGGTTACTCGTTCAAACTTTTTACTAAACAAGGAGTAATAACGAATGCCTTGGTTAGTCGCGATCCACATCCCTCCCATGTTGTCACTCAATAGCGAATAGATCTTTGTATTATCCAGCTCCAGTTCAAGAAAGCTTGCAGGCTCGACTTCTGTCACTTCGCCTGACAAGAATGAGTATAAATACAGACCATGCTCAGTCCCCACCCAGTACTCTTGATTTGTCTCAGCGAAAGTCAATACATGAGAACCGCCAATCTTAATCACCTCTTTATCAGGTTGATAAATATTGAAAATTAATGCCCCACGCAACGTTCCTACCAGAATTTCTCTGCGCGTGTGTGAGTAGTAGATCTTTTCAATGTAGTTCTGACCTGAAGCGACTACATGGTCAAACTTATCTCCTTCTGAAAGATAAAAGCCAGAAGTTGTAGCAAGTGCCCACTTCTCTTCGAGCAGAACTGCATCGTTAATATAAACATAGCTATTGTTGCTATGTTGATAGAGCTGCAACAAAGAAAAGGACTTTAACTCGCTAGTATCGATGTTGTAAGTATAGAAATGTGCGCCATCACTAACCCAAATATAATCTTCAGAAGAACCGATTTTTCTTATTTGCGACCCGGGGTTTAAGCTAAAGACTAAACGTCTTTCTTGATTTGGATAAGTTTGGTACACCTCATTCTCAACAAAGGTCCAGAACGAGCCTTCATGATAAGCCAGTTGCTTGGCAGACGTTTGTAAAAAACTGCCTGATTTAGGTAGGATATTTTGGCCATCATAAAACAACACCCGCCCATGCACGTCGTGAATCCACAAGCCTCCTTGCTCACCCAAGAACAATTTTTTAGCCGCAATAAAAGTACCCTTAACCTGAGTCGGCAAAGGGTAAAAGATGGCATTCGCATTATGAAGAGCAAATGCTTGGAAAGATAGGAAAAAGCCCAACAAGACAAGGGCTAATTGGCGTAGCAAGACGAAAACCTTTTATATCAACTTGTGCTCGGCGCTCACCGTCCATATCTTCTACAGCATGGACTTATACGGTTATTTTGAGCTGCTAATTATTGATAATGATATCTCAATTACTGTTTGAGAAAAGGCTCGCCTTGCCAAAGGTTGTAATTCTTACTACTGGATCACGTTAAAAGGACTATTCCTACACAACAACACTACTTAATCCGTCTTTTGGCTCAAGCACTGCTCAAAATTATTCGCCATATTGTTGAGAAAAGTAAAGTAACTGCCCGGTTTTGCTTCAATTGTGCTCCCTAATGGGTCAAGTTCTCCTTTGGCAACTTTACTACCTCGCATCACACTCTGAACGACAGCTGGAGTAAACTGAGGTTCAGAAAACACGCAAGCTACATCTCCTGAACTTAACTTTTGACGAATTTGGATTAAGGTTTTTGCTCCCGGCTTACGATCCGGGCTCACGGTGAAGTGCCCCATTTGATTTAACTCATAACGCTCTTCGAAATAACCATAAGCATCGTGAAAGACAAAGTAACCTTTGTCTTTCACTGGCGATAATTTCTTCTTGATCTCTAGGTCCGTCTGGCTGAGCTCAGTTTCAAATTTTTTAAGGTTTTCTTGGTACTGTGCTGCATTTTCCGGATCAAGTGATCCCAGTTGATTCACGACAGCCTTGGCAACTTGTTGTGCTTGACTTACACCTAACCAAAAGTGCGGATCATGTGAACCATGATCGTGGCCATCATGGTCATGGTTGTGCTCACTATCAAACTCACGCAAATCTAGATCTGGAATTTGACTAATAGTCAGAGTATTCGATCTGTCTGACACGACTTTTTCCAGAAACGGTTCGAGATCATGTCCGTACCAAATAACTAAATCAGCAGAAGCGATTTTCTTAACATCCGATGGGCGTAAAGCGTAATCATGGGGCGAAGTGTTAGACTGCAGTAATACATCTGGCGAAGTCACCCCTTGAGTAAGCTCTGTCACTAATAACTGAATAGGTTTGATACTCGTTAGTACCGTTACTGCGTGTGCTGGCAACGTTAGCATCGCTGACGCAGCAAGAATTAATGCTCTTTTCATAGTTTTACTTGGGATATGGTGTAGAAAGTGTGATAATGTTACATTATAACATTATTGATTTGCAAATGAGTTTCATTCATGTCTTCCTTAGTCCATCTTGAGCACTTATGCGTCGAGTTCGATGGCCGCAGAGTTCTCGATAACATTAGTATGGAATTACAAAAGGGCAAAATAACAACCCTAATTGGTCCCAATGGAGCGGGAAAATCAACGTTAGTCAAAGTCATTTTAGGCCTTCAAAAACCGACTAGCGGCAAATTAAACCGACAAAGAAAACTAAAAATTGGTTATGTTCCTCAAAAATTGAAACTCAATGACTCTCTTCCATTGAATGTCACCCGTTTTCTAAATTTAGCAGGAAAATACAGTAAACAAGAATGTATTGATGCATTAAGGCTTGTTGGCGCTGAGCATTTAATTAGTAGTAACATGCATCGCTTATCAGGTGGTGAAAACCAACGCGTATTACTTGCGCGTGCTTTGCTTCAACGCCCAGAGCTGTTAGTGCTAGATGAACCTGCGCAGGGTGTGGATATTCAAGGTCAAATCGATCTCTACGATCTAATTGAAAGCATTCGTCACCGATTCGATTGCGGTGTATTTATGGTGTCACACGACTTACATTTAGTCATGGCCAAAACAGATGATGTCATTTGTCTGCATCACCATGTTTGCTGCTCTGGTTCACCTGCCACGATTACTCAGCACCCTTCTTACATCGCGCTATTTGGCAATGCAGCGAGAGAATCGCTCGCGTTTTATCATCACGACCACGAGCATCATCATCACGATTTATCCGGAACGCCAGTAACTGGCGATGCGACATCATGCTCCAACCATAAACACGGACATCATCACCATGATTGAGTTTCTTCTACCTTCTATTCTTGCTGGTATTGGCATCGCGATCATTGCAGGTCCTCTTGGGTCATTTGTCGTTTGGCGCAAAATGGCTTACTTCGGTGATACCCTGGCACATGCTTCATTGATGGGTTTGGCATTAGGCTTTCTGCTCAACGTGAACCTTTATCTTGCACTACTCGTTTGCTGTTTAGCACTCGCGGTATTGCTCGTGACACTACAGAAACAACAACTGGTCGCAACCGATACGCTTCTGGGTATACTCGCCCATAGCGCATTATCTGTTGGTCTAGTTTCTGTTAGTTTCTTGGATAATGTCCGTGTAGATCTGATGAGTTACTTGTTCGGTGACTTACTCGCAGTATCTCCGCAAGATCTGATGTTCATTTACGCAGGTGTCGTTGCTGTTAGTGTGTGTCTTTACGTTTTTTGGCGACCTTTATTGTCGAGCACAGTTAGTGAAGAGCTTGCTGCCGTCGAGGGCGTCAATACAGACTTAGTTAGATTGGTGTTAATGCTTATGGTAGGTGTTGTGATTGCCGTAGGAATGAAGTTTGTTGGGGCACTTATCATGACTTCTTTGCTGATCATCCCAGCAGCAACAGCACGTAAAGTCTCTTCATCACCAGAGCAAATGGCATTGTTCGCATCCATTATTGGCTCTGTGGCAGTACTAATGGGGCTTAGCCTATCATGGCACTTCGATACGCCGGCTGGCCCATCAGTAGTAATCAGCGCAACATCTCTGTTTATGCTTAGCCAATTTATTCGCCAAAAATCGTAAAAAGCACCTTGATACAAAAAAGCCTAGCAACAATTGCTAGGCTTTTTAGCTTTAAGCTTCGAGTTTGAAATTACCAGCCCGTTACTTCACGTAGACCTTGGCCGATCTCTGCTAGAGATTTCACAGTCTTAACGCCCGCTGCTTCAAGTGCTGCGAATTTGTCTTCAGCAGTACCTTTACCGCCAGAGATGATCGCACCTGCGTGACCCATACGTTTACCTGGAGGCGCAGTTACACCCGCGATGTAAGAAACAACTGGTTTAGTCACGTTCTCTTTGATGAACGCTGCAGCTTCTTCTTCTGCTGTACCACCGATTTCACCGATCATAACGATCGCTTCAGTTTCAGGGTCTTCTTGGAACAGTTTTAGAATATCAATGAAGTTTGAACCTGGGATTGGGTCACCACCGATACCAACACAAGTAGACTGGCCGAAACCTTCGTCAGTTGTTTGCTTAACTGCTTCGTAAGTTAGAGTACCGCTGCGAGATACGATACCTACTTTACCTTTCTTGTGGATGTGACCAGGCATGATACCGATCTTACACTCATCAGGAGTGATAACACCCGGACAGTTAGGACCGATCATGCGAACGCCAGTTTCTTCTAGCTTCACTTTCACGTCGATCATATCTGTTGTAGGGATACCTTCAGTGATTGTTACGATTAGCTCGATGCCCGCATCAATCGCTTCTAGGATTGCATCTTTACAGAAAGGTGCTGGCACGTAGATGACTGTCGCTGTTGCGCCAGTTGCTTCTACTGCTTCGCGTACTGTATTGAATACAGGTAGGCCTAGGTGAGTTTGGCCACCTTTACCAGGAGAAACACCACCAACCATCTGAGTGCCGTATGCGATAGCTTGCTCTGAGTGGAACGTACCTTGACCACCAGTGAAACCCTGACAGATTACTTTAGTGTCTTTGTTAATTAATACAGACATTATTTAGCCTCCGCAGCAGCAACAACTTTCTGAGCAGCGTCAGTTAGCGACTCAGCAGCAATGATATCAACATCAGAATTAGCAAGAACTTCGCGACCTAAGTCTGCGTTAGTACCTTCTAGACGAACAACAACTGGTACGCTTACGCCTACCTCTTTAACCGCACCGATAATACCTTCTGCGATCATGTCACAACGAACGATACCACCGAAGATGTTAACAAGTACTGCTTTCACGTTGTCATCAGATAGGATGATCTTGAATGCTTCTGCAACACGCTCTTTCGTCGCACCGCCACCTACGTCTAGGAAGTTAGCTGGTTTGCCACCGTGTAGGTTTACGATATCCATCGTACCCATTGCAAGGCCCGCACCGTTAACCATACAGCCAACGTTACCATCTAGTGCTACGTAGTTCAGTTCCCACTGAGCTGCGTGTGCTTCACGCTCATCTTCTTGTGATGGATCGTGCATTTCACGAAGCTTAGGCTGACGGTAAAGAGCGTTTGAATCGATGTTGATCTTACCATCAAGACATAGCAGGTTGCCTTCACCAGTAACCACAAGCGGGTTGATCTCAAGTAGAGCAAGATCGTACTGGGCGAACATCGTGCCAAGACCCATGAAGATCTTAACGAATTGTTTGATTTGGTCGCCTTCAAGACCAAGTTTGAACGCAAGCTCGCGACCTTGGTAAGCTTGTGGGCCTACTAGTGGATCGATTGCAGCTTTGTGGATAAGCTCCGGCGTTTCTTCCGCAACTTTTTCGATTTCCACACCACCTTCTGTTGAAGCCATGAAAACGATCTTACGGCTTGCACGGTCAACAACCGCACCTAGGTATAATTCGTTTGCAATGTTTGAAGCTTCTTCAACAAGGATTTTTGTAACTGGCTGACCGTTAGCGTCAGTTTGGTAAGTCACTAGGTTTTTACCTAACCACTTTTGTGCAAACTCTTTAACGCCTTCTTTTGTATCGTGCAGCTCTACACCGCCCGCTTTACCACGGCCACCAGCGTGAACCTGACATTTAACTACTTTCTTTTCTGTACTGATACGGCCTGCGGCTTCAAAAGCTTCTTGTGGTGTATCACACGCGTAGCCTTCTGGCACAGGCAAACCGAATTCTGCAAACAGCTGTTTGGCTTGGTATTCATGCAAATTCATTTCGATATTCCGTTTGTTTTTCCCTTAAGGGATTTATTATTTCCATAACGCTGCAGTCTTGGCTGCTTGTACGTCTGTAGGGTCTTCTCAAATCAATCCCTCATCACGAGTCCTCATGGTGTGGGATTCAAATGAAGGCCAGACGTTGAGCCAGTCTAGCCATTGAAATTTTTAACGTCTAGCTACCTACGATAACTAGACGTTTTAGCGATATTAAACGTCTAATAGGAGACGTGCTGGATCTTCTAGCAACTCTTTAATCGTCACTAGGAAGCCAACAGACTCGCGACCATCAATTAGGCGGTGATCGTAAGACAGCGCTAGGTACATCATCGGCAAGATTTCAACTTTGCCACCCACTGCCATCGGACGCTCTTGGATCTTATGCATACCAAGAATCGCTGATTGAGGTGGGTTGATGATTGGTGTAGACATTAGTGAACCGAACACACCACCGTTTGTGATAGTGAAGTTACCGCCCATTAGCTCGTCTACCGTTAGCTTGCCATCACGACCTTTGATAGCCAGTTCTTTGATGCCTTTTTCAACATCAGCGAAACCAAGCTTGTCACAGTCTTTTAGGACAGGTGTAACTAGACCACGTGGCGTTGATACCGCCATGCTAATGTCGAAGTAGTTGTGGTAAACAATGTCATCGCCATCAATCGAAGCATTTACTTCTGGGTAACGCTTAAGCGCTTCTGTTACAGCTTTCACGTAGAAAGACATGAAGCCTAAACGAATACCGTGACGCTCTTCGAACTGATCTTTGTACTGCTTACGAAGGTCCATGATTGGTTTCATGTTCACTTCGTTAAACGTCGTTAGCATTGCCGTGTTGTTCTTCGCCTCTAGCAGACGGTTAGCGACTGTCTTACGCAGGCGAGTCATTGGAACACGTTTTTGGCTACGAGCCGTTGCCGGTACGTCAACCACTGCTGGTGCTTCTTCTTTTGGCGCAGCTTTAGCGTTCGCAAGATGCGCTTCAATATCTTCGCGCGTAATACGACCGCCAACGCCAGTGCCTTTCACTTGGCTCGCTTCTAAGCCATGCTCAGCCAATAAACGGCGTACTGCTGGGCTTAACGCATCATTGCTTTCTTCGCTAAGCGCAGCTTTATGACGTTTATCAGGAGATGCTTCCGTACCTTCTGTTTTGTCTGCGGTAGGCTCACCTGCAACTGCACCTGGCTTCAATTTAGCAATGATTTGTTTAGAAAGTACTGTCGCACCTTCTTCTTCAACGATAGCTTCCAAAACGCCTGCTTCCGGAGCTGGCACTTCTAGCACGACTTTGTCTGTCTCGATGTCAACCAAAACCTCGTCACGCTCTACTGCGTCGCCTGGTTGTTTGTGCCATGTCGCTACGGTTGCATCAGCAACTGATTCAGGTAAATCTGGAACCAGAATTTCAATTGTCATATCTGTTTCTTCCTTTAACTTCTAGTTCTTAATTCGAAGTTTTTGAGTTCACGTTCAGAGCGTCTTCAACCAACGCTTTTTGTTGTTTCAAGTGCACCGACATGTAGCCAACTGCTGGCGAAGCAGAAGCTGGGCGACCTGCGTATTTAAGATCTGCACCTGCAGGAATAGCGGCACGGAAGTTGTGTTGGCTACAGTACCAAGCACCTTGGTTCTGAGGCTCTTCCTGACACCACACGAAGTCTTCAACGTTAGTGTATTGAGCAATCGCTGCTTGTACTTCTTCCATCGGGAATGGATAAAGCTGCTCGATACGCACGATAGCAACATCGTCTTGCTCGTTGTTACGGCGCTGCTCCAGTAGGTCAAAATAAACCTTACCTGAACAGAACACGACGCGTTTTACTTTGCTTGGGTCTAAATCATCTACTTCTGGAATTGCAGATTGGAATGTACCGTCCGCTAAGTCTTCAATTGTCGAAGTACATAGGGGATGGCGCAGCAAAGATTTTGGCGACATAACAATCAGAGGTCGACGCATTGGGCGTACAACTTGACGACGAATCATGTGGTATACCTGAGCCGGTGTTGAAGGAACTACAACCTGCATATTTTGCTCAGCACACAACTGAAGGTAACGCTCTAGACGTGCAGAGGAGTGCTCAGGGCCTTGACCTTCGTAACCGTGAGGTAGAAGCATTGTGAGACCACACAAGCGTGCCCATTTCTGCTCACCTGACGAAATGAATTGGTCAATCACAACCTGCGCGCCGTTGGCAAAGTCACCAAACTGCGCTTCCCAGATAGTCAAACCACCTGGCTCTGCTGTTGCGTAACCGTATTCAAATGCCAATACCGCTTCTTCTGACAGTACTGAGTCAAACACTTGGAATGGACCCTGATTGTCATGAATATTCGCTAATGGAATGTACGTACTTGCATCTGTTTGGTTATGAAGAACCGAGTGACGGTGGAAGAAAGTACCACGACCCGAATCCTGACCAGAAAGGCGAATACGCTTGCCATCATCAACTAATGTTGCATACGCCAATGTTTCGGCCATACCCCAGTCGATTGCTTTTTCACCGGTCATCATTGCTAGGCGATCGTTGTAAAGCTTATTAACACGGCTTTGCAGTTTATGGCTTTCTGGATACTGACAAAGACGATTACCCAACTCGATAAGACGCGTCTTGTCATATTTTGAATCCCACTCCATATCCCATTCATGCCCTAAGTAAGGGGACCAGTCCACAGAGTGCAACGCCATTGGACGCCATTCTTTAACTACCACTTCACCGCGGTCTAATGCGTCGCGGTACTCATTGACTAACTGAGTCGCTGTCTCGATATCTGATTCGTTTTTATCGATCAGAATATCCGCATACAATTTGCGTGGTGTAGGGTGTTTTTTGATTTTTTGGTACATCAAAGGCTGAGTCGCGTTTGGCTCATCGGCCTCGTTGTGACCGTGGCGACGGTAACACACCAAATCAATCACGACATCGCGCTTGAACTCGTTGCGGTAATCCAAAGCAATACGAGTAACAAAAGCAACTGCTTCTGGGTCATCAGCATTCACATGGAAGATTGGCGCCTGAACCATCTTCGCGATATCTGTACAGTACATCGTTGAACGCGTGTCACGAGGGTTAGACGTCGTAAAGCCAACTTGGTTGTTAATAACGATACGCACCGTACCACCGACTTGGAAACCACGAGCCAGTGACATGTTGAACGTTTCGGCAACCACACCCTGACCAGCGATTGCAGAGTCACCGTGGATAGTGATAGGAAGCACTTTGCTACCTTGATTATCACCCAAGCGGTCTTGACGTGCTCGCACCGACCCCATGACTACTGGGTTGACGATTTCTAGATGCGATGGGTTAAATGCAAGAGCTAAGTGAACATCACCACCTGGGGTAGCAAAGTCGGCAGAGAAGCCTTGGTGATATTTCACATCACCCGTGCCCCAAGTTTCGTCGTGTTTACCGGCAAACTCATCGAACAGATCTTGAGGCTTCTTACCAAGCACGTTCACCAGCATGTTCAAACGACCACGGTGAGCCATACCGATAACCACTTCACGCATCCCACTTGTTCCTGCGTGACGAATCAACTCTTTCGTCATCGGAATCAGTGCGTCACCACCTTCTAGAGAGAAACGTTTTGCACCTGGGAATTTCGCCCCGAGGTAACGCTCCAAACCTTCAGCGGCTGTTAGCTCTTCTAGGAATGTGCGCTTCTCATCTTTGTTGAATGATGGCTGGCCTACGACAGACTCAAGACGTTGTTGGATCCAACGTTTTTGCTCTGTGTCAGTCATGTGCATGTATTCAGCACCGATGGAACCGCAGTAAGTTTTGTTGAGGGCTTCATAGATGTCTTTCAACTTCATGGTTTCTTGCCCAACAGCAAAAGAACCTACGTTGAAAGTTTCTTCGAAGTCATCTTCGGTAAGATTATGAAAAGCAGGGTCTAACTCCGCCACGGTTGGGCGTTGCCATAGACCTAGTGGGTCTAATTCTGCAGCTTCATGTCCGCGGAAACGGTATGCGTTGATTAGCTGTAGAACTTTTACTTGTTTTGCATCGACATCTGGGTCACTAACTTGGACATTGTAATGCTTTGTTTCTCTAGCGAGTCGACGGAAGTAGTCACGGACACGTGAATGTGGTTGTTCTGCCACTTCTTCTGACGGCTTAGGTAAGCCTTCAAAAACACGTTTCCACTCCTCACTTACCAGATCGGGATCACTTAGATACAGTTCGTAGAGGTCCTCTACATACGTTGCATTGGCGCCAGCCAAGTGTGAAGACTCGAGCCATGCCTTCATCACGCCGTTGTGCATATTTTCCCTTAACCAGTAGTTTTCACGTTTGCTTCGGTCTTTGCCGAGCTATAAGAGCCGACCAGAACTAGTCGGCAATTTTTGTATTCTTTACTCGAAATATTCTTGAAGCAGTGAAGCGGTCATATCGGGTGATCCGCAACACTGCGACATTCCTAAGAGCGAGTAAATTAAACCGAGCGATTAACCAGCATCGACTTAATATGGCCGATGGCTTTCGTCGGATTTAATCCCTTAGGACAAACACTTACACAATTCATGATGCCATGGCAACGAAAAACGCTAAATGCATCATCAAGATCAGACAAACGTTCATCTGTTGCCGTATCACGACTATCAATTAGCCAGCGGTACGCCGCAAGAAGACCTGCTGGACCGATGAATTTGTCAGGGTTCCACCAGAATGATGGGCAAGACGTTGTACAACATGCACACATGATACATTCGTACAATCCATCTAAATGCGCACGATCATCAGGCGATTGTAGGTTCTCGCGTGATGGTGGTAATGCACCATCATCAATCAAGAATGGTTTAACTTTCGCATAGTTATCATAGAACTGCGTCATGTCAACGATAAGATCGCGCACGACAGGTAACCCTGGCAGTGGACGAATAACTATCTTATCGCCTTGTAGAGCAGATAACGGTGTGATACACGCTAGACCATTTTTACCATTCATGTTCAAACCATCAGAACCACATACCCCTTCACGGCATGAGCGACGGAACGCGATGCTTGGATCTTGCTCTTTTAGCAGAATCAATGCATCAAGCACCATCATGTCTGAGCCTTCGTCTACCTCAAGGGTATACTCTTTCATGTAAGGCTTGGTATCCACATCCGGATTGTAACGGTATAAAGAGAAGTTCAATTTCATAGTCGTATCCTCCCTTTAGTATGTACGTACTTTCGGCGGGAAAGCTTCACGATGCGTTGGCGTCATGTTCACATCACGCTTAGTCATCGCTTCTGTTTCCGGGTTGTAGATAGAGTGACATAACCAGTTCTCATCATCACGCTCAGGGAAATCGAAACGTGCATGTGCGCCACGGCTTTCAGTACGGTAGTTCGCCGCTACGGCTGTAGAGAATGCTGTTTCCATCAAGTTGTCTAACTCTAGACACTCAATACGTTGCGTGTTGAACTCTGAAGACTTGTCCGCTAGATGCGCATCTTTCAAACGTTCGCGAATCACTTTCAACTCTTCTAGACCGGTTGCCATCGCATCGCCTTCACGGAATACCGAGAAGCTGTTTTGCATGCATGCTTGTAGGTCTTTACGAATCTGAACTGGATCTTCACCACCAGTGCTGTTTTCCCAACGCATAGTACGTGCTAGAGACGCTTCAATATCAGATTCTGTTGCAGGACGAGCTTCCGCTTGCGCTGCTAGCGTTTCGCCAAGGTGCAAGCCAGTGGCACGACCAAATACAACTAAGTCTAGTAATGAGTTACCGCCTAGACGGTTTGCTCCATGTACTGATACAGAAGCAATCTCACCACATGCATATAGACCTTGTACTTCCATCTCGCTGCCGTCAGCCTTTTGCTTGATTGCTTGGCCAGACACTTGAGTCGGTACACCACCCATCATGTAGTGACAGGTTGGAATCACTGGAATTGGCTCTTTCACTGGATCAACGTGCGCGAAAGTACGAGACAGCTCACAGATACCAGGCAGACGTGACTCAAGCACTTCTTTACCAAGGTGATCCAACTTCAGCTTAATGTGTGGACCCCAAGGACCATCACAACCACGGCCTTCACGAATTTCGATCATCATTGAACGTGCAACTACGTCACGACCAGCAAGGTCTTTCGCGTTAGGAGCATAGCGCTCCATGAAACGTTCGCCATCTTTATTTAGAAGGTAACCACCTTCACCACGACAACCTTCTGTAACAAGAACACCTGCACCAGCGATACCCGTTGGGTGGAACTGCCACATTTCCATGTCTTGCATAGGTACACCCGCACGCAATGCCATACCTACACCGTCACCAGTGTTGATGTGTGCGTTAGTGGTCGACGCGTAAATACGACCTGCACCACCTGTTGCTAGAATCGTTGCTTTTGATTTGAAGTAACAGATTTCGCCTGTTTCCATACAAATCGCAGTACAGCCCATTACGGCGCCGTCTTGGTTTTTCACCAAGTCTAGTGCATACCATTCCGAGAAAATGGTGGTTTTGTGTTTCACATTTTGTTGGTAAAGCGTATGCAGAAGCGCGTGACCTGTACGGTCCGCAGCAGCTGCTGTACGTGCAGCTTGCTCACCACCAAATTCTTTTGACTGACCACCGAATGGACGTTGGTAGATAGTACCGTTATCAAAACGAGAGAATGGAAGACCCATTTTTTCTAGTTCGATAACGGACTCAGGGCCATTTTTACACATGTATTCAATCGCGTTCTGGTCACCGATGTAATCGGAACCTTTAACGGTATCGTACATGTGCCATTGCCAATCGTCTTTGTGCGAGTTACCCAGAGCAACGGTAATACCGCCCTGTGCAGACACAGTATGAGAACGTGTTGGAAATACTTTTGATAACAAAGCACATGATAGGCCTTGTTCTGAAATTTGTAGTGCAGCGCGCATACCTGCACCACCAGCGCCGATTACTACGGCATCAAACTCACGAACTGGAATAGACACTTACGCACCCCACAGAATAAATAGACCAGAGAAGACATAGCCGAATAGCACGGCAATAACACCAAGTTGCAGTGCGCCACGCAGTTTCGCGCACTTAATGTAATCCGTTAATACCTGCCACAAACCGACCCATGCGTGGATCAGGATCGAGACAAGTGCCAACATGGTGAATACTTTAGTGAAGGTACCACCAAAGAATTGGGTCCAAGATGCGTAAGAGATATCTGAAAATGCACAGAAGCTAATCAGATAAATCGTGTATAGCGTCATAATGATTGCAGTTGCACGAATTAGTAGGAAATCGTGTACACCATTACGACCAAATGAAGATACGTGTTTTACCATACCAAGATCCCCGCCAATAATGATAATACTGCTGTTGCACCAAACGCGACTTTAGCGCTCATCGTGCCAGAATCTAGCTCTTCAAAGTGACCTAGATCCATCAACAAGTGACGGATACCACCTGCAATGTGGTAGGCAAGTGCAGTAAGAATTCCCCACAGGATGAATTTTACGAAGAAGCTATCGACGATGTCAGCGGCTTCCATAAAACCCATTGGGGATGACAGAGAAATGGACAGTAACCACAGTAGTATACCCACCGCAACAAACGTAATTACCCCAGACACACGGTGTAGGATGGATGCGATTGCTGTGATAGGAAAGTGGATGGTCTGTAAATCTAAATTAACAGGTCTTGACTTTCTTTCTTTCACGGGCTTGCTCACTCAGCTCCATTGAGCATTTATTGTTATAACCAATTTCAGCTTCCAAACGTACAAAAGTTAACATCTATTTAACAAATATCGCGAGTAACCACCCAGATAATTGTAAACAACTTGTTAACAACCGGAGTCCAGCAACAAACCTCACTCTTTGTTTCTAGCCCCGAATTTATAAGGATTTAACTAAAATTTTCTTAGCCAATATACGGCGAGCAACATTCTAATACAATTGGTGTAACAAATTATGCTACATAGAACAGATTTTTAACGATTTTCATGAGAAAAATCATAACAAGTGCACACAAAGATGGAGAAAAATTGACTTTAAGCTTTAACAACAGTACAAAAATGGCACATAAACATCCTGGACGGATTAAATAATAAACAAAGGAGATTGTTATGGCGGATAAGAAAGCGACCCTTCATGTTGAAGGTCAAGCGCCAATCGAACTGCCAATTATGGACGGTACGCTAGGTACACCTGTAATTGACGTTCGTAAGCTGGGAGCCAATGGTTACTTTACTTTTGACCCAGGTTTTCTTGCCACTGCATCTTGTGAATCATCAATCACGTACATCGATGGCGGCAAAGGTATTCTTTTGCACCGCGGTTTCCCGATTGATCAATTAGCCAATAACGCAGATTACTTAGAAGTATGTTACATCCTTCTTTATGGTGAAGCCCCTACCCGAGAACAATACGAGCAATTCAAGACGACCGTAACGCGTCATACTATGGTCCACGAGCAAATCGCAAGCTTTTTCCATGGCTTCCGACGTGATGCTCACCCAATGGCAGTAATGTGTGGTGTAGTCGGTGCACTTGCAGCCTTCTACCACGACTCTCTTGACATCAACAACGACGAGCACCGTGAGATCGCGGCGTACCGTCTGCTATCGAAGATGCCGACACTGGCTGCAATGTGTTACAAATACTCTATCGGTCAGCCATTTATCTACCCACGCAACGATTTGAGCTACGCAGAAAACTTCCTACACATGATGTTCGCAAACCCTTGCGAAGAGTATGAAGTAAATCCTGTCGTTGCGCGTGCGATGGATAAAATCTTCACGCTACACGCGGATCACGAACAGAATGCGTCGACGTCAACTGTACGTCTAGCTGGCTCTTCTGGTGCTAACCCATTTGCATGTATTGCCGCTGGTATTGCATCACTTTGGGGACCTGCTCACGGTGGTGCAAACGAAGCGTGCTTGAGAATGCTAGAAGAGATTGGCAGCGTCGATAACATCCCTGAGTATGTAGACCGCGCGAAAGACAAAGATGACCCATTCCGCTTAATGGGCTTTGGTCACCGCGTTTATAAAAACTACGATCCACGTGCGACAGTAATGCGCGAAACGTGTCATGAAGTTCTCAAAGAGCTAAACATTCAAGACCCTCTACTAGATGTAGCAATGGAACTTGAGCGCATTGCGCTTTCTGATGAGTACTTCGTTTCTAAGAAGCTGTACCCGAACGTAGACTTCTACTCAGGTATCATTCTTAAAGCGATTGGTATTCCAGTTTCTATGTTTACGGTTATCTTCGCGATTTCTCGTACCATCGGCTGGATTGCTCACTGGAACGAAATGCACAGCGATCCACTGAACCGCATCGGTCGTCCTCGTCAGCTATACACTGGTGAGACACAGCGTGAGTTTTCTCCACTTCACGAACGTGAATGATCTTTTTAGTTAGAAGATAAACAAACAAAAGGGTTGAGATTTTGTCTCAACCCTTTTTTCTTTTCAGCGTTTCACGTTATGAATAGCGAACACTAAACCGGATTATCAATATCGATAAACTCCACATGTAGGCCATACTCATCCGCTAGCCATTTTCCTAAAGCCTGAACACCATAACGCTCAGTAGCATGATGACCTGCAGCAAAGTAATGAATGTCCATTTCACGAGCGGTATAAGTGGTACGCTCTGAAATTTCTCCAGAGATAAATGCATCCAGCCCGTGTTGTACAGCAAGTTCAATAAAATCCTGCCCTCCACCAGTGCACCAACCGACCGTCTCAATCATCTTATCGGTATTCTCTGGAGCTATATGCAGTGGTTGTCTATCAAGAGCTTGATTGATCTTGCTCGCAAACTCAGCACCAGACATCGGTTTTTTCAAGCGTCCAAACATGGCTACTGATTGAGGGTGTCCTTCAAGCCCACCTTCTACTTCTATTTCAAGTAAGCGAGCTAATTCGGCGTTGTTGCCTAGCTCTGGGTGAATATCCAGAGGAAGGTGATAACCATATAAGTTGATATCGTTTTTGATCAGACTACGAATTCGTTTACCTTTCATACCACGAATTGGCTCAGGTTCACCTTTCCAAAAATAACCGTGATGAACGAGTAATGCGTCTGCATTAAGCTCAATCGCTTTATCGATTAAGGCTTGAGAGGCAGTTACGCCAGTGATAATACGCTTTACGGCTGGCGTCCCTTCTACCTGTAACCCGTTTGGTGCGTAATCTTTAATTAACTGCGGTGACAGTTTGTCATTAAGAATCTGTTCTAGCTTTAAGTTATTCATTATTACTTCCAATTTCTAGCGCATGTAAACCTAAATAACCTCTCGATGAAATCAGACCGAGAGTGTGCAACCTAGTTGATACAACAACGTTTTGACATCTGGCACCTTGATATCATTTAGGTATTTAAAGTGTATCTCGAACCCTAATATCGATGCTAGCCACCCTACCCTCAAAAGCAAATTTAGTTACAATAACAAAGCTTGTCGCCTCACCATACATATAGGGATACGGATGAACCAACTGCAACGCTTTTACCAATGGATCGCCACTTCACCTCCTCTTTTCAAGTTACGCCCTCCGTTTACAACCTTAGAGGATCTTTCGGTAACGCCTTTAAATAACGCTGAGCAATACAATGGTAATCCAAGATTGGGCTTTTTATATCAGCACTTATGCACTGCAGTTCTCTCTAGTTCAGAACGATATCAGGTTATCGCGGAAGAGGTTCAGTTAAACGACATCGAAGGTAAGACC
Organism: Vibrio sp. J2-4; assembly: GCF_021728155.1. Lineage (NCBI taxonomy): Bacteria > Pseudomonadati > Pseudomonadota > Gammaproteobacteria > Vibrionales > Vibrionaceae > Vibrio > Vibrio sp. J2-4. Next base: position 321,604 of record NZ_JAKKCN010000001.1, on the reverse strand, counting down.
ATTGGTGCTATCGACTTGGTGTTGCGGAATACAGAATCAAATCAAATAGAACACTGGGAAGTAGCGATTAAGTTTTATCTTCTTTATAACGGCGTTTGGTATGGTCCGAATGCTCACGACCAGCTGCATACAAAACTGAATAGAATGCTTACTCATCAGTTGAAAATGAGCGATCGCCCGGAATTTCAAAAAATAATTCCGTTAAACGACGCTCCACAAGAACGTCTATTGATGCAAGGACGACTCTATATTAATCCGTTTACTCCAGAGCCAACTCCTAGCGAGTGCTTGGGTTATGAACTAAATCCAAGTCAGATTAGTGGTTACTGGTGCTACCAGAGCCAATGGGAGTTAATCGGTAAGCCACTTTATCATTTACACAAACCATGCTGGGCGATTGGTACGGACGATTTATCTCAACCCATTGAAAAGCCTTCAGACAGATTTGTACATGCACAAACGGAGGACGGTCAATTCTGGTTTGTGGTACCGGATTCCTGGCCCGGAAACAACTCAGTTCAGGAATCTTAAAACGCAAAAGGGTTGATGCTTGCACATCAACCCTTTGTTTTCTAAATCGACTATTGAATGGTTTACAGGCCGGCAGCTGCAAACACTTGATTAACGATCTCTTGTGCTTCTGCTTCAATTTGTTTTAGGTGCTCTTCACCTTTGAAGCTTTCACAGTAAATCTTGTAGATGTCCTCTGTGCCTGATGGACGAGCAGCAAACCAGCCGTTTGCCGTCGTTACTTTTAGACCACCGATTGCAGCACCATTACCAGGCGCATGCGTTAGACGAGCAGTGATAGCATCACCCGCTAGAGTTTCAGCCGCTACCATTTCTGGTGACAACTTCTTCAGTACGTCTTTTTGAGGGCCATTCGCTACAGCTTGAATACGGTTGTATTTCGACTCACCGTGTTTCGCCGCTAGCTCTTCATAGTAGTCTTGTGGGTTCTTACCCGTTACCGCAGTGATCTCTGCCGCTAGAAGACATAACAAGATGCCGTCTTTGTCTGTTGACCAAGGCGTACCATCTTTACGAAGAAAAGATGCCCCGGCACTTTCTTCGCCACCGAAGCCGAATTTACCAGTGTACAGACCATCAACAAACCATTTAAAGCCTACTGGTACTTCACATAGCTCACGACCTAGATCCGCAACAACACGGTCAATCAGTGCACTTGATACTAGTGTTTTACCAACCGCTACATCTTTACCCCATGCGTCACGATGGCGGTATAGGTAGTCGATACAAACGGCTAAGAAGTGATTCGGGTTCATCAAACCTTTTGGCGTAACGATACCGTGACGGTCGTAGTCAGGATCGTTACCAAATGCTAGATCGTACTCATCTTTCAATGCCAATAGACCCGCCATTGCGTAAGGAGAAGAACAGTCCATACGTACAACGCCGTCTTTATCGAGAGACATGAATTGGAAAGAAGGATCAATCGCTTCACTTACTAGCGTTAGGTCTAGGTTGTATGCCTGACCAATTTGACGCCAGTAATCGATGCCGCTGCCACCCAATGGATCTACACCAATCTTCAGATTTGCTTTTTGGATTGCTTCCATATCGATAACGTTCACCAGATCATCGATATAGGGTTTAACCAAGTCCATCTCCACAAACAGATCCGATGCTTTTGCTTCTGCTAGTGGTAAGCGTTTAACACCTTGTAAACCTTCGGCAATCAGTGCGTTCGCACGATCTTCGATAGCTTGAGTCAACTCAGCTTCTGCTGGACCACCGTGAGTCGGATTGTATTTGATACCGCCGTCTTGTGGTGGGTTATGAGATGGTGTAATCACAATACCGTCTGCTTTTTCATCGTGCTTGATGTTGTAAGTCAGAATTGCGTGCGAGATACCTGGTGTTGGCGTGTAGCCGTTATCCTGCTGTACGATGACTTTTACGCCATTCGCAATCAAAACTTCAATCACGCTAGAAAATGCAGGTTCAGACAAAGCATGCGTGTCTTTACCGACAAACAAAGGACCTGTGGTCCCTTGCTGGGCACGAACTTCTGCAACCGCTTGAGCAATAGCCAAAATGTGGTTTTCGTTAAATGTATGCTTATCAGCGGTACCACGGTGACCTGATGTGCCGAATTGAACCTTGTGATCGGGGTTCTTAGCATCAGGTTGAAGCAAGAAGTAATTGGCAACAAGTGCCGGAATATTATGAAGATCTTCCTGCTGCGCTTTTTGCCCAGCACGAGGGTGCATAGCCATGTTTGACATCCTTTCTTTAAATACAAATAAAATTAAAAAAGCCTCATAATATCCGCTAACTGCGACACATTATGAGGCTTCTATCAGGTTTCTTAGATTGAACCTGTTACTTTTTCTATTAAGTCAGGTTGGTACCCCATGTGTGTCATCACTTGTTCAACCATCTGTCTTTTACGACTGGTATTGTTGTTCGTGATAACCCAAAACGGTGTGCCAGGAATGGCTTTTGGCTTGGTCGTGTTGCCATTTGCCAACAAGGTTTCTTCATTATCTGCAAAGTACACGCGTTTGCGTCCCTTTACATTCGTAGCCTGCGCGAAACCTTCTGGATTTAATTTATGTAAGGTCGATAGTACTAACATAAAGCGATCAATCGCTTTTTTTAGACCGGCAAACTCATCAGAAATAAGCAGCGAACGCATTTCTTTCACTACATCAACAGATTCCGTTTTACCCGCATCTTTACTTACTACAATCCCTTGTGGCTTCTCTACTACAGGCGCGGCTTCAGCTTCCTGCGACTGACCATCAAGGTTTAAAAGGCGTCGCAAAATATCCGAGGCGCTTTCACCGATATGCTTAGTTTGGCTAGCAATGTAACGGTATAGATCCTCATCAACCTCAATTGTTTTCATTCGCTTTTCACATTCTCAATGTTTAAACTCTGGGGGATTATAACGAGATCCTCTCGGATACTCCACGTTAAACCCATCACGAATAAGATAAAATGTCAGCATTACTCAACTATAAGCAGGAAGGCCAAGGCCAAACAGTTGTTTTGATTCACGGATTGTTTGGTAGTTTAAGTAATCTGGGTCTACTAGCCCGCGATCTTATTAAAGATCACACGGTGATCAGTATTGATCTGAGAAATCACGGCCTCTCTTTTCACTCAAACATTCATAATTACGCCGACATGGCAAAAGATGTGGCACAACTCCTACAACACTTAAATGTTGATCCATCTATTATTATTGGGCATTCAATGGGTGGAAAGGTCGCGATGACACTGGTGGACATTGCTCCAGAGCTCGTCAAACAGTTGGTTGTGCTCGACATGGCACCTGTCGCCTACACAGCAAACCGTCACGACAATGTGTTTAATGGTTTACACGCCGTAATTAACGAAAAGCCAGCAAGCCGTCAACAAGCGATGGATATCCTAGCTCAACATGTTGAGATCGACGGTGTAAGACAATTTCTCTCTAAGTCACTATACAAAAATGGCGATAAAATGGACTGGCGGTTTAACGTACCGAGCCTTTTTGAGAATTACGCACAAATTATCGGCTGGCAGGAAATTGCCCCAACAGACATACCCACTCTGTTTGTTAAAGGTGGTGATTCCGATTACTTAATGCCAGAGCACCAACCTGCGGTGCAAAAACAGTTCAAACAAGCAAAAGCACATATTATCGCTAATACTGGCCACTGGCTTCACGCCGAAAAACCGGCTGAAGTAATGAGAGTCATTCGGAAATACATTTCGAGTTAACAAATTCGAAAAGCAACAATAGATTATTGAAATAACCCTTCTTGTAGTGCATTAACTTTACCGTTTAACAGTGGTATAGTGCGCCCAAGATTTTTCGGCATGAAGGGCTAAAATGCTTTACGACTATATGGATATGCTCGAGTCTATTGGGCTCGATCTTCTTTTTGCTGCTATCTTCTTTTTCATCGGGATGGCGATAAAAGATGTGCTAAAGCAAGGCAATGTACCTGTTTTTGGTCGTCGTATTGTGTGGTTAGTCCTTTTCCTAGGCTGTGCTGGCTTTATTGCAAAAGGTGTAATTCAGCTAACTTGGGAAGGCTCTGGGTTAGGTTAAACCCTTAGTACCATCGCCAATAACAAACAATGTAAAGGTATAGACTCTATGGCAAGTGTAGGTATCTTCTTCGGTAGCGACACAGGTAATACTGAAGCCGTTGCAAAGATGATTCAAAAGCAACTAGGTAAGCATCTAGTTCACGTTCAAGACATCGCGAAAAGCAGCAAAGAAGACATTGATAACTTCGATCTTCTTCTTCTAGGTATCCCAACTTGGTACTACGGCGAAGCACAATGTGATTGGGATGATTTCTTCCCTGAACTTGAGCAAATCGACTTCTCTACTAAGCTAGTGGCTATCTTTGGCTGTGGCGACCAAGAGGACTACGCAGAGTACTTCTGTGACGCGATGGGCACAGTACGTGATATCGTTGAGTCTAAAGGTGGCACAATTCTTGGCCATACTTCAACAGAAGGCTACGAATTTGAAGCGTCTAAAGCACTTGTTGAAGGCGACGACAGCCAATTCGTAGGTCTATGTATCGATGAAGACCGTCAACCGGAACTGACTGACGAACGTGTTGAGAACTGGGTTAAACAGATTTACGAAGAAATGTGTTTAGCTGAGCTTGAAGGCTAAATAAATCGAATTATACAAAGACCTCCGATTGGAGGTCTTTTTGTATATTTTCACAAAGCATCGGTGAGCACTTCCTCTTCGCGATACTGAGGTTTCTTTCTTACATAAAGCTTGCGTTGAACCTCTGAAACCACATTCCCCTGCTTATCTTTTACATGGGTAATAAATTCAGGAAAACACTTTTCTCCATTCCGTGTCATTTGATAAATGTTTTCTAGCATCCCTTCAGTAACTTCGAATTCTGCATATAAATCACTTTGCCCTGGCTTAATAAAGTTAATACTCGCCTCTTTATCCCACACGTAATACTCCTCGCGTAGAATCCCCATCAGCATCAACGAGTAAATGGGATCAGTTAAAGAGAAAATACTGCCACCATACTGAGTACGATTGGCGTTTTTATTCCACCAGCGAAGCTTCAAACGCACCTTCACGGTACGAAAGTCTTCAGAAATATGTAAGATTTTAATACCAGCGCCCCAAAAAGGTGGCCAAATATTGAGTGCGAATTTTACAATTCCTGGTTTGTATATCTTCGCAAGTCGCTTATTCATCGCAGTCCGTGCCCTCTCCAAGCTCAATGTTACATAATTGTAACTGGTCAGACCTGTAATATAATCGACCTGTTTCTAATTTACAAAAAGATTCTATTAACCCTTTGAAGTTCGTGGTTTAATGTTCTGAGCGCTTATCCTATAATGGTAGGAAGATTGAATTCTGTTAAATCGCTGCAGATGATCCAACGGGAAAGTATATGTCAGATAATAATCAGGCGCTGAAGGATGCGGGTTTAAAAGTAACCCTTCCAAGGCTAAAAATTCTAGAAGTACTTCAGCAGCCAGACTGCCAGCACATCAGTGCTGAAGATTTGTACAAAAAGTTGATTGATCTAGGTGAAGAGATTGGCCTAGCAACTGTTTACCGAGTTCTAAACCAATTCGATGATGCTGGTATTGTAACTCGTCACCACTTTGAAGGTGGTAAGTCAGTCTTCGAATTATCGACTCAACATCACCACGACCATCTAGTGTGCCTAGACTGTGGTGAGGTAATTGAATTTTCTGACGATCTTATTGAAGAACGTCAAAAAGAGATTGCAGCTAAGTACAATGTCACGCTAACAAACCACAGCTTATACTTGTACGGCAAGTGCAGTGATGGTGGTTGTAAAGACAATCCAGATGCACACAAACCAAAAAAATAACGGTTTGTTGATTTAAAATAAACGTCAGCTCATGCTGGCGTTTTTTGTTTCTGAGGGCGATATCTTTCAATAGCTGAATTGCCGTACCAACTTTTGTAAAGCGTCGATTAGACTTACCAATTCAAACCTTAATAAACATCATTGTTTTTTTTCAAACCGAACATTTATCAAACGTCCCTCGTTCTTAAGCAACTCCCTACACTACCTATAACCGCCGCATTACGATAATGAGAATAAAAAAATGCCAGCATTTGCTGGCATTTTTATCGATTTTTGCATTAATCGAGATTATTGGTTCTCAATTTTTGCCCAAGTATCACGTAGGCCAACCGTGCGGTTGAATACTAGTTTATCTGCTGAAGAATCTTTCGAGTCTGCGCAAAAGTAACCCATACGCTCAAACTGGTAGCCTTTTTCTGCTTCTGCTGACGCTAAGCTAGGCTCTACAAAACCATTGATCACAACTAATGATTCAGGGTTGATTGTAGAAGCAAAGTCTTCTGCTGCACCCGGGTTTGGAACCGTAAATAGACGATCGTACAGACGGATTTCCGCTGGTAATGCTTTATCAGCTGATACCCAATGAATCACACCTTTTACTTTACGGCCATCAGCCGGGTTCTTACCTAGTGTGTCTGCATCGTAAGAACAGAAGATAGTCGTGATGTTGCCTTCGGCATCTTTTTCAACGCGCTCTGCTTTGATCACGTAAGCACCACGTAAGCGAACTTCTTTACCTAGCACTAAACGCTTGTACTTTTTGTTCGCCTCTTCACGGAAGTCTTCACGCTCAATCCACAACTCACGAGTGAATGGTACTTCACGCACACCCATCTCTGGTTTGTTTGGGTGATTAGCAACCGTCAAGTTTACTACTGCACCTTCTTCAAAGTTTTCGATAACAACTTTAACAGGATCCAGCACAGCCATTGCACGCGGAGCGTTCTCGTTTAGGTCATCACGAATACAAGATTCTAATGAGCTAAACTCGATCATATTTTCTTGCTTCGTTACACCAATACGCTTACAGAATTCACGGATAGATGCTGGCGTGAAGCCACGACGACGCAGACCAGAGACTGTTGGCATACGTGGGTCATCCCAACCGTTAACCAGTTTTTCAGTGACGAGTTGATTAAGCTTACGCTTAGACATCACTGTGTACTCAAGGTTTAAGCGACTGAACTCGTATTGATGCGGACGGCTTTCGATCGTGATGTTGTCCAGAACCCAGTCGTACAGACGACGGTTATCCATAAACTCAAGCGTACAGATAGAGTGTGTAATGCCTTCTAATGCATCAGAGATACAGTGCGTGAAGTCGTACATTGGGTAAATGCACCACTTATCACCAGTTTGGTGGTGCGTAGCAAAACGCACACGGTATAAAACTGGATCGCGCATAACCATGAATGAAGAACCCATGTCAATCTTGGCACGAAGACACGCTTTACCTTCTTCAAATTCACCAGCGCGCATTTTTTCAAATAACGCTAAGTTCTCTTCAACAGAACGGTCACGGTATGGGCTTGGTTTACCTGGCGCCTTTAGCGTGCCACGGTATTCACGAATCTGCTCTGGACTTAGCTCATCTACATACGCTAAGCCTTTGTTAATCAATTCAATTGCATATTCGTAAAGCTTATCGAAGTAGTTTGATGAGTAACATACTTCACCACTCCACTCAAAGCCCAACCAGTTTACATCTTTCTTGATAGACTCAACGTATTCGATGTCTTCTTTTTCAGGGTTCGTATCGTCGAAACGTAGATTACATTGACCCTGGTAGTCCTGAGCAATACCGAAGTTCAAACAGATAGACTTAGCATGACCGATATGCAGGTAGCCATTTGGCTCCGGCGGGAATCGAGTATGCACGCTAGTGTGTTTACCATCCGCTAGATCTTTATCAATGATCTGGCGAATAAAGTTTGATGGACGAGCATCAGCTTCACTCATCTATAGCACCTCAAAAATATTAGTATTGTCAGAGAAAACGGAACCCTGCATCCAAGTATGGTTTCACAGAGTACATTGTTCCTAATGATCCACAATTCTAAGCAATTAGACAACAAGAACTCGCTCTAAAACGACAATATTTATCGAGTTAGCGTGAAAGCAAAGCAGATTCAAAGGGCCTAAACGAAAAAAGGCCTCCTGCGGAGGCCTTTTGCGATGTTGTAGTATCAATTGTTTGCAATACCAATAACAAACAATCACACCACTATTAAACAGTTAAGCTGGTAGCTGAACACCACTTAAGTCTTCATCTTTAGATACATTCTTCATCTCACCAGCAACAATCTCTGCTAGTGGACCAAGAATAACTTGTAGGTTGTTTGTACCTAGCTTCACAACTCCCATAGCTCCAAGATCTTTCAGAGTTTTCTCATTGATAACGCTCATATCTTTCACAGAAAGGCGCAAACGAGTAATACAGGCATCGATAGAACTTAGGTTGTCATGACCGCCAAGTGCCTTCAAGTACTGACGAGCAAGCTCTGAAGAATTGCTTGATCCAGCCACGTTAGATGAAGATTCTTCATCATCTTCACGTCCCGGTGTTTTAAGGCCAAACTTAACAATCACGGTACGGAACACGAAGTAGTAAACCGCAAAGAAACCAAGACCTTGTACAATGAGCATGTACCAGTTTACCGCTAGCGGGTTACGAGTCGACAATACTAAGTCGACTAAACCAGCAGAGAAACCGAAACCTGCAATCCACTGCATTGATGCCGCGATATAAACTGATAGACCAGTCATCGCTGCGTGAAGAACGTACAGTCCTGGAGCAAGGAACATGAATGCAAATTCAAGTGGTTCTGTTACACCTGTAAAGAATGAAGCAAACGCAGCCGCAATCATGATAGATGCCACTTTCTCTTTATTCTTTGATTTCGCAGTATGGTACATCGCTAGAGCAGCGCCTGGTAAACCAAACATCATGATTGGGAAGAAGCCCGCTTGGTACATCCCCGTAACACCTACCGTTGCCGTGCCTTCAGCTAATGATTTCGCACCGCCAAGGAAGTTTGGAATGTCATTGATACCAGCAACATCAAACCAGAACACTGAGTTTAGTGCATGGTGCAGACCAACAGGAATTAGAAGACGGTTGAAGAATGCGTAAACACCTGCACCTGCTTCACCCATACCTTGAATGCTTTCGCCAAAACTTACCAGACCACCGTATACTGATGGCCAAACGTACATCAGGATGAACGCAATAACGATACCGGCAAAAGACGTTAGGATAGGTACAAGACGCTTACCAGAGAAAAACGCCAGTGCTTTGTGCAGCTCTACGTGAGAAAAACGGTTGTACAACTCAGCAGAAACAATACCAACCAAGATACCTACGAACTGGTTATTGATTTTACCAAATGCAGCAGGTACTTCACTTGGGTCAATGCCTTGAATTTGTGATACTGCACCAGGGGCCAAAAGCGTTGTGACAACTAAGAAGCCCACGAAACCTGAAAGTGCAGCGGCGCCATCTTTGTCTTTAGACATTCCGTAAGCAACACCAACAGCGAACAATACTGACATGTTGTCAATGATCGCTGCACCAGCTTTAATAAGAAATGCAGCAAGTGCACTGTTTGCGCCCCAGCCATTTGGGTCGATCCAGTAGCCAATACCCATGAGTATTGCTGCTGCAGGAAGTGTGGCAACCGGCACCATAAGCGCCTTACCCACCTTCTGGAAGTATCCGAGAATATTCACCTTAAGTTCCCCCTATAGGATTAGATGTTATGTTGAATGACTTATTTCAGTCGTCCAATTTAGTCATCCTCAGTTTATGACATTAATTTTGCTCCGCAAATTAAAAGCTCACCGTTTGTGATCATAATCACCACAATTTGCCCTTTCGGAAGGTTTTTGCTAGCGAGATCATAAAACTTATTTTATTATACGAAAAAATGGCGTTTTAAAGATAATATTCTCGCACTTTATGCAAGGCAGAATCAGTGTTATTTTGGTATCTAGGCGGGTAAATCACTGTAACTTTGCTCTGAAAAAGAATCATAAAAAACCATACAATTATTACTTTTCAGTTAGTTACTATGACAATAACATCGATAAAACGCGACTTGCTGTATGTGACTCGTTATCTAATTCAGTGATACAAACTAAGTACCCATATGACTAAAGCAGTCTCCACTTAGGTAACGATATAGAAATTGAATTCTCATCTATAAGGACTAGCTGACTATGTACGCGCTAAGTAACTGTAAAATTTATACCGGTAGTGATGTTCTTACCGATCATGCGGTCATCATCGAAAACGACCTTATTCAATCTATTGTACCGGCTGCAGAGCTACCTCAGGGCATCGAAGTGAAAGACCTCGCAGGCGCAAACCTAAGTCCGGGCTTTCTCGACCTGCAACTGAATGGCTGTGGCGGTGTAATGCTAAACGATGCAATCACACCGGAAACCATGCAAATCATGCACGAAGCAAACCTCAAGTCCGGCTGTACTAGCTTCTTACCAACGCTCATTACTTCATCAGACGAAGATATGCGAACTGCAATTTCTGCCGCTCGTGAATACCACAACCAATATCAAAACCAATCACTTGGTCTACACCTAGAAGGTCCTTATCTTAACGTCGCGAAAAAAGGTATCCACAACGTCGATTTTATTCGCCCGTCAGATGAAAGCATGATTGATCTTATCTGCGCAAACGCCGATATCATCGCTAAAGTAACGCTTGCACCAGAGCAAAACGATCCAGAACATATTGCACGATTAAAAACAGCCGGCATCGTAGTTTCTATTGGTCATACAAATGCGACCTACGCCGAAGCGCGTAAAGGCTTTGAAGCAGGTATTACTTTTGCCACACACCTATTTAACGCGATGACACCAATGGTTGGTCGTGAACCTGGAGTTGTTGGTGCAATTTACGATACGCCTGACGTTTATGCTGGCATTATTGCCGATGGTTTCCACGTAGACTACGCAAACATCCGAATTGCTCATAAAATCAAAGGTGACAAGCTTGTTTTGGTGACGGATGCCACAGCTCCAGCAGGTGCTAACATTGATCACTTTATTTTTGTCGGTAAGAAAGTATATTACCGAGATGGTAAGTGTGTTGATGAAAATGGCACACTAGGCGGCTCAGCTTTGACAATGATAGAAGCAGTTCAGAATTCAGTTGAGCACGCGGGGATCGCTTTAGACGAAGCTCTACGAATGGCCACGTTATACCCAGCAACTGCAATTGGTGTTGAGGATCGCCTTGGCCGAGTTCGAAAAGGGATGGTTGCAAACCTGACCATTTTCGATCGTGACTTCAAAGTAAAAGCGACGGTTGTTAACGGACAATACGAGCAAAATTAAGCATGAATGGCGGACAGATTGGTAATGTAGATTTAGTAAAACAGCTTAACAGCGCTGCGGTATATAGGCTGATTGATCAGCAAGGTCCTATCTCCCGTATTCAAGTCGCAGATGTGAGCCAGCTCGCACCTGCTAGTGTTACCAAAATAACCCGCCAACTTTTAGAGCGCGGCCTTATTAAAGAGGTCGCCCAGCAAGCTTCAACTGGTGGTCGTCGTGCAATCTCTCTGACCACCGAAGTCAAACCCTTCCACTCTATTGCGGTTCGTTTAGGTCGAGATTACGTACAATTTTGTTTGTACGATTTAGGTGGCACTGCACTTGCGGAAGATCAGCACGAACTGCATTACACCAACCAAGCAGACTTGATCGCTGGGCTTATCGATTTACTTAAAGACTTCGTTAACCGTTGCGAAGACAAAATTGATCAGCTCATCGCAATTGGTATTACGCTACCGGGCCTTGTTAACCCAACAACAGGCGTAGTTGAGTACATGCCAAATACCGATATCGATAATCTGGCGCTGGGTGAAATTGTTGGGGAGAAGTTTAATACCGCATGCTTTGTTGGGAATGACGTACGTGGCATGGCGTTAGCGGAGCACTACTTTGGGGCAAGCCAAGACTGTCAGGACTCCATTTTAGTTAGCGTTCACCGCGGTACTGGCGCAGGTATTATCGTTAACGGCCAGGTTTTTCTTGGCTTTAACCGCAACGTCGGTGAAATTGGTCATATCCAAATCGATCCGCTTGGTGAACAGTGCCAATGTGGGAACTTTGGTTGCTTAGAAACCGTAGCAGCGAACCCAGCTATTATCCAACGAGTAAAACAATTGATTGCTCAAGGCTATGAGTCAAGCTTGACTGACCTTGAAAACATCACGATTGAAGCTGTGTGTCAGCATGCAATGGATGGTGACGAACTTGCAAAGCAGAGTTTAGTGCGAGTGGGTAACCAGTTAGGTAAAGCGATTGCAATTACCGTTAACTTGTTTAACCCTCAGAAAATTGTCATTGCGGGCGACATTACTGCCGCACAAGATATTGTCTTCCCTGCAATTCAACGTAATGTCGAAAATCAATCTCTCAAAACTTTCCATAACGACCTTCCTATCGTGGCTTCACACATTGATAAGCAGCCAACGATGGGCGCATTTGCGATGATTAAACGCGCAATGCTAAACGGAGTTTTGTTACAAAAGTTACTTGAAGACTAAGTTTATACAACTAATTGAGTTACAATCTCGGGCTGTGTTTTCACAGCCCGTTTTTGTATATCAGGAATACAGCTCAACAGTATGGAAATTATTCTAATTACAACAGCTTTTTTAGCTGGCTTTATTGCGCTTAAATGTAGCCTCCCTCCCCTCGTTGGTTTTCTACTGGCAGGATTTGGTTTGCATGCATTTGGCTATCAAAGCAATGACGTTATCGTCACTCTTGCAGATCTTGGTGTCACTCTTCTTCTATTCACGATCGGACTCAAGCTTGATGTCAAAACGCTACTGTCCAAAGAAATATGGGGAGGAGCGACCGCCCACAACATACTGTCTACCGCTTTTTTTGCACTAGCGCTATCAGGTTTAAAACTACTGGGCTTAACTTCGCTCGCCAGTATGGATAGCGGTCAAATCCTACTTTTAGCTTTTGCACTATCGTTCTCCAGTACCGTTTTTGCCGTAAAAGCATTGCAAGAAAAAGGGGAAATGAACGCTACCTACGGCACACTCGCGATCGGTATCTTGGTTATGCAAGATATTTTTGCCGTGGTATTCCTGACTGCTTCAACTGGCAAAGTCCCAGAATGGTATGCCATTGGTTTGTTCGCATTGCCTTTCCTTCGTCCGCTATTCTATAAGCTGTTAGATAAAGTTGGCCACGGCGAAATGCTGGTGCTGTTCGGTATTTTCTTCGCGCTTGTTGTTGGGGCAGGGCTATTCGAACTGGTCGGTATGAAACCAGACTTGGGCGCGCTGATTTTAGGCATGTTGCTCGCAGGCCACCCTAAAGCTTCAGAGCTATCCAAATCGCTATTCAATATGAAGGAGCTGTTCTTAGTCTGCTTCTTTTTAAACATTGGCTTGTCCGCTTCATTGAGCGTCAATGGTGTCGTACTCGCCCTACTATTTATCTTACTGCTGCCAATAAAAGGGCTCTTGTACTTCGTCACGATTAATCACTTTAAGTTTCGAGTACGTACCTCTTTGCTCGCCTCTTTATCGCTGTTCAACTACAGTGAGTTTGGCCTTATAGTCGCAGGGTTGGCCTATAAAATGGGCTGGATGCCAAGCGATATGCTCGCTGCGATTGCGGTTGCGGTGTCTGTGTCCTTTATTATTTCTGCGCCACTTAACCGCCTTAGCCACAAAATTTATCAACACTCCGGCAAGTGGCTGCAAGAGACAGCCGCAGAAAAGCTTAACCAGCGTGACCAACTCATTAACCCTGGGCATGCCCAGGTATTGATCTTAGGCATGGGGCGCATCGGGACTGGGGCCTATGATGAATTACGTGCGCGCTATGGCAAAATTTCACTAGGCATAGAAATTCGTGAAGATGCAGCACATCAGCACCGTTCAGAGGGAAGAAACGTGATCGCTGGCGATGCCACAGACCCAGATTTTTGGGAACGAATTTTAGATACAGGTCATGTCAAACTGGTGCTGCTTGCCATGCCTCATCATCAAGGTAACCAAACCGCACTTGAGCAGCTTAAACGCAGAAAATATAAAGGGCAAATAGCTGCTATCGCCGAGTACCCAGATCAGTTGGAAGGTTTGCTGGAAAGCGGAGTTGACGCCGCATTCAATATATACAGTGAAGCAGGTAGCGGTTTTGCTCGACATGTGTGTAAACAACTTGAACCTCAGTTCACACCAATAAAATAAGCAACCATACTAATATTTTTTAAAAGCCTTTCTATCAATAGAAAGGCTTTTTTGTATGATTTTTATACCAAACCTTGATTCCATTCACCAAACCAGCCATTAAATTAAATAATATTTACACAACAAGGCTTTTTATCATTTTTATAATCACAAAACGTTGCTTTTTTTACTAGTAATGGCAAATTGAAGCCATACCGATTAGAAATTATTTAGTTTAGTAAGGATGTAGTATGTGTTCAGTATTTGGCATTTTAGACATTAAAAGCGATGCAGCCGCATTGCGCCCTATCGCATTAGAAATGTCGAAAAAACTTCGTCATCGTGGCCCTGACTGGTCTGGGATTTACTCTTCAGAGCGCGCTATTTTAGCGCATGAGCGCTTGGCGATTGTTGGTCTAAATAGTGGTGCACAACCGCTATACAGCCCTGATAAAAAGCTCATCCTTGCAGTCAATGGTGAAATCTACAACCATAAAGAAATTCGTGCTCGTTACGAAGGAAAATACGAGTTTCAAACCGATTCAGACTGTGAGGTCATTCTTGCACTGTACCAAGATATGGGTGCAGATCTCCTTGAAGAACTAAACGGTATTTTCGCTTTTGTTCTGTACGATGAAGAAAAAGACGAATACTTAGTCGGTCGCGACCACATTGGCATTATCCCTCTTTATCAAGGTCATGATGAGCATGGCAACTACTATGTTGCATCAGAGATGAAGGCACTTGTTCCAGTATGTAAAACAGTGAGCGAGTTCCCTCCTGGTAGCTACTACAGCTCAAAAGATGCCGAGCCAACGCGTTACTATGTTCGTGACTGGAACGAATACGCTGCCGTTCAAGGTAACACCACCAGCAAAGAAGAACTGACTGAAGCACTAGAAGCAGCGGTTAAACGCCAACTAATGACGGATGTTCCATATGGTGTTTTACTATCAGGTGGTTTAGATTCATCCATCACCTCTGCTGTGGCTAAACGTTTTGCTGCAATGCGAATTGAAGACGATGAAAAGTCAGAAGCTTGGTGGCCACAACTGCACTCTTTCGCTGTTGGCCTAGAAGGCGCGCCTGACCTGAAAGCCGCTCGCGAAGTTGCCGACCAAATCGGTACCGTTCACCATGAAATGACTTATACAATTCAAGAAGGTCTCGACGCGATTCGCGACGTGATTTACCACATCGAAACGTACGATGTGACCACCATTCGCGCATCCACGCCTATGTTCTTAATGGGTCGCAAGATCAAAGCGATGGGCATTAAGATGGTACTTTCTGGTGAGGGCGCTGACGAAATCTTTGGCGGCTACCTGTACTTCCACAAAGCACCAAACGCGAAAGAGTTCCACGAAGAAACAGTACGTAAGCTGCTTGCTCTGAACATGTTTGACTGCGCGCGCGCAAACAAATCGCTAGCGGCATGGGGGGTTGAAGGCCGAGTACCGTTCCTTGATAAAGAGTTTATCGACGTTGCAATGCGCCTAAACCCAGCAGATAAGATGTGTGGCAACGGCAAAATGGAAAAACACATTCTACGCGAGTGTTTTGAGCATTACTTGCCAGAGTCGATCGCATGGCGTCAAAAAGAACAGTTCTCTGATGGCGTAGGTTACAGCTGGATTGATACGTTGAAAGAAGTCGCAGAGCAAAAAGTGACGGATCAGCAGATGGAAACGGCTCAATACCGCTTCCCATACAACACGCCAACCACAAAAGAAGGTTACGTGTACCGAGAAATCTTTGAAGAGCTCTTCCCACTACCTTCAGCGGCTGAGTGTGTGCCAGGTGGTCCTTCAGTAGCTTGTTCATCAGCGAAAGCGATTGAATGGGATGAGTCATTCCAAAACTGTGTAGACCCGTCAGGTCGTGCGGTGCAAACCGTCCATAACGACGCTTACTAAGCGACTAAGTAGGGTGCCATGCCCTACTCCTAATCGGTAACCATCGTTGTTTTGCTAAGCTCGCTAAACAGCGTCCCACTGCTGGTGATTACCAGCAAGATTAAAAAAGAGGTGCCAAAGCACCTCTTTTTTTGTTTGTACACATTAGCTATTTCAAGTCTAAATCGCTGTTATCAATACTGACAGGCACTCGTTTAGTAATCATCTGCACTAACATGATTGAGCGTTTCTCACCATCTTGCTCTTGGAAGATAGCATCTATACCAGCAAACTGACCGCTCTTAACTCGGATTTGATCACCTGGTTTTGGCATACACTCAGAAGCGGTATTTTCATTACAGCATTTTTCTAGCTGCATCAATTCAAAGACTAAGTCACCTTGGACTTCTTTCGGTTGAGCACCAAAACGCACAAAATCAACAACCCCTCGAGTGGAGCGGACTGAGGTGAAGTTAGGTCCCTGTTCATAATCAAAGTAAGCAAACACATAACAAGGAAACAGCGGCTCTTCGACTTTTTGTCTTTTCCCGCGCAAAATCTTCTCAACTTCTACAGTTGGATAAAAGCACTCTACACCTTGGTTTTCAAGGTGCTGTTTCGCCCTAACCTGCTCCCCACGTTTACAATAAAGTAGATACCAACGTTTCATCTTTTTTACTAGCCAATTCTATTTTGTTTTTATCCTAGCATTAAGCCCAAGTTGAGTCATTGACATTCAGTTTATCTATAAAAGTATGATTATACATCGCTCGCATTAACAGCATCTTTTCAAGAGCTTACGAGAAGAAGTCCATAGACAAAAATGGAAATTAAGTTTGTAACACAGCCAACACACCATCATATCATCTGCAAATTCACCCAAAAACAGTCACTTAACAAACAACTTTAGTCGTAATTCAAAATTTTATTGTTTGTCACTCATTAAATTGCAATGTATACGTAGAAGTCGTTAAAAAATGTAATAACTATTATTAGAAGAGCTTATGTCAAACCAACATCAATATTTCGGCCATCCTCGTGGCTTGTTCTTATTGTTCGGTACTGAACTGTGGGAACGCTTTTCTTACTACGCAATGCGCGCCATTCTAGTACTTTACCTTACAGATACAACGATGAATGGCGGCCTTGGCTGGTCAACCAAAGACGCACTAGACCTATACGGTATTTATACTGGTCTTGTGTATATCACACCTCTCATCGGAGGTTACTTAGCGGATAACTATCTAGGTCAACGCCGTTCAATTTTGCTTGGTGGCGCGTTAATGGCTATCGGCCAGTTTACACTCGCACTTCCTGCTGACGCTCTGGGTATTGGTTCGCTACACAGTTTCTATTTAGGTCTTGGTCTGCTTATCACTGGTAACGGCCTCTTTAAGCCGAATATCTCAACCATGGTTGGCGATTTATATAAAGAGGGTGACAACCGTCGTGACGGCGCATTCACTATCTTTTATATGGGTATCAACTTAGGTGCATTACTCGCCGGCGTCGTTTCTGGCTCTGTGACAACCTCTTACGGTTGGAAAGCAGGCTTTGTGGCCGCTGGTGTGGGTATGCTGGTTAGCCTAGTGATGCAAATGGTACTGGCTCAATCATGGCTTGGTGATATTGGCCGCGAACCGGCGGCGAAACGAGATCTAAACAACAAAAACGCCACCACGAAGCAGCCACTCACGAAAGAAGAAGTAAACCGACTAAAAGTAATTTTGGTCATGAGCTTATTCACTATCGTCTTCTGGGCTGGCTTTGAGCAGGCCGGTGGCCTAATGAACATCTACACTCAACAATATACTGATCGTATGATTGGTGGCTTTGAAGTACCTGCTGCGTGGTTCCAATCGCTAAACCCATTTTTCATTATTACCCTAGCACCAGTTCTGGCGGTCCTTTGGGTAAAACTGGGTAAACGCGAACCTACGTCGCCAGTGAAATTTGCGATGGCACTATTTTTCTTGGCAATTGGCTTCCTATGTATGGTTGGCGCTGTGCTAGAACAAGGTGGAGACACAACGGTAAAAACATCAATGTTGTGGCTGGTGGGTGCTTTCTTCTTCCACACCTTGGGCGAACTGTGTTTATCTCCAATTGGTCTTTCACTGGTAACCAAGTTAGCACCGCTTCGCTTAGCTTCACTCATGATGGGTGCATGGTTTGGCTGTAATGCGATTGCAAACTACGTTGCGGGCTATGTGGGATCTCACGTAGGAGAGTTGGGCGCAATGGCTATCTTTAGTGGCATTGCAGTCAGCGCTACAGTAAGTGGTGTCATCCTACTTCTGTTCTCGAATACGCTCGTTCGCTGGATGCATGGTGCAGAGAATACTCACAGCACAGCAGAACAAGTCGAAGAGCAGCAAGTACAAGTCGCTTAATCGCTCTACAAAAAAGGGTCGCTTTTGCGACCCTTTTTTGTACCTAAAGCTTAGAGTAAACTAACTCAGCCATCATTTCTATATGAAGCTCACTATCGTTCAAACAAGGAATGTAGGTAAAGCTTTCTCCACCTGCTTCAAGGAAGATCTCTTTACACTCTTCCGAGATCTCTTCCAACGTTTCTAAACAATCCGAAGAGAATGCTGGTGTCACTACATTGATATTTTTTACCTCTTTTGCAGGAAGTGCCTCTAGAGTTTTATCGGTATAGGGCTGTAACCACTCTTCTCGGCCAAATCGAGACTGATACGTCATACCTATCTGTTGCTCGTTTAACCCTAACGCTTCAGCGAGTAAGCGAGTCGTCTCTTCACAGTGCTGAGGGTAAACATCTCCATTATCAGCGTAACGTTTTGGAATACCGTGATAAGAACATAGCAAGTAGTCTCCCTTACCATACTCTTGCCAATGTTCACGAACTGAATGCGCTAACGCTTCAATGTATTTCGGGTGATTGTAGTAATCCCGAATAAAGCTAAAGCCCGGCATCACGGGCAGGTTTTTAAACGCTTTAGTGATTCCGTCAGAAACCGCTGCCGTTGTTGTGCCCGAGTATTGCGGATACAAAGGTAAAACGATGACTTCCTCTACCCCTTGGGCCAACAGCGCTTCAAAACCTGATTGCAAACTTGGATTTCCATAAGTCATGCCAAGTTCGACTGGCATATCAAGCTTTTGAGCCAACTTTTCTGTTTGACGCTTAGAGTACACCATCAGTGGCGAGCCCTCTTCCATCCAAACTGATTGGTAGAGTTTAGCAACCTTGGGAGCTCGGATTGGAAGGATAACGCCGTGCAATAGCGGACACCAAAGCCATCGAGTCATGTCTACCACTCGGTGATCATGAAGAAACTGACTTAAAAAGCGCTTTACGGCAGGAGCGGTTGGTGCGTCAGGAGTACCCAGGTTCACTAGGAGTACACCCTGTTTATTATTCTCTTTCATAACATCCTATTCATGGTAAACGGCTTGGTTCATATACTTAAATAGCCTCACGGCGCTGCATCGCTGACACTTGAAGTCATTTAGATATATGTTTACGAGTAAACTAAAAAAAGCGACCACTTGGGTCGCTTTCAATATATCAAAATATTAATTTTTTGACTTCAGCAAATTAAGAGAGTGCTTTCTCGATATCTGCACTAACTTCAGCTACTTGCTTAGTACCATCAAACTTAAGGTACTTAGTGTTGCCTGCTTCAGCTTCTTTACCGTAGTAGTTGATTAGTGGTGCAGTTTGCTCGTGGTAAACACCTAGACGTGCACGTACTGTTTCTTCTTTGTCGTCATCACGAACAACAAGATCTTCACCAGTTACGTCATCTTTACCTTCCACTTTAGGTGGGTTGTAAACAACGTGGTAAGTACGACCAGAAGGAAGGTGAGCACGACGACCTGCCATACGCTCAACAATCACATCATCTGCAACGTCAAATTCGATAACGTAGTCTACATCAACGCCCATTTCTTTTAGGCCGTCAGCTTGAGGAATAGTACGTGGGAAACCATCCAGTAGGAAACCGTTCGCACAGTCTTCTTGAGCGATACGCTCTTTGATAAGTCCAAGGATGATTTCATCAGAAACTAGCTGACCAGCGTCGATAACAGCTTTAGCTTGTTTACCAAGCTCTGTACCTGCTTTGATAGCAGCACGAAGCATATCACCAGTAGAGATTTGTGGAATACCGTATTTTTCCATGATGAAGTTTGCTTGTGTGCCTTTACCTGCACCTGGAGCACCTAGAAGAATGATGCGCATGATTTATCCTCTTTAATATTTAAGATTTATACCGAAGCTCACAATAGCTGGGCTTCTTAGACATCAAACCCGAGAAGCACTCGCAACGATAAGTTTCGGTATAACGTATATAGGCGAGCAAAAATACACGCCTTATTACTCACATTCAAGTCGCAGATTCTATCACAGGTTCGCCGCGCAAAGAGTGTATTAAGACTAAAGAATGTTAACGATACCCTCTTTCACGCCCTATTGATTATTAACTCAACACCTGAGATGCAAAATTTTGCGACAACAAACAAAAAGCTCGCGAAATGCGAGCTTTTTGATGTACTGAGGTTATTACACCTTAGTCAAAAGTTTATTAACAGCTCCTAAGAACTCAGTTGGGTCCTCAATTGAGCCTCGCTCTGCAAGCATTGCTTGACCAAGCAGGACTTCTACCCAACGACCAAATGCCTCTTCATCCGCTTCGTCAGCCATGCGCTTAACCAGCTCGTGCTCAGGGTTTAGCTCAAAGATGTACTTCACTTCTGGCACTGCCTGACCCGCCGCTGCAAGAAGCTTCGCCATTTGAGTGCCCATTTCGTAATCGTCCGTTACCACAACAGCAGGTGTAGACGCGAGTTTAAAGGTCGTACGAACTTCTTTCACACGATCGCCTAGGTAAGACTTCGTGCGTTCTACAACCGACTTAAACTCTTCTTCAGTTTCTTTCTGCTTCTCTTTTTCTGCTTCATCTTCAAACTGACTTAGATCGAGCCCAGCTTTTGTGATTGACTGGAACTGCTTGCCGTCAAACTCCGTTAAGTAGTTCATCAGCCACTCATCAATGCGGTCGTACATCAAGATAACTTCAATGCCTTTCGCTTTGAACTGCTCTAAGTGAGGGCTGTTTTTCGCAGCTGCATAGCTGTCTGCCGTCAAGTAGTAGATTTTATCTTGACCTTCTTTCATGCGCTCAACGTAAGCAGCTAGACCCACGGTTTGCTCCGCAGAATCCACTTCAGTTGAAGCAAAGCGCAATAGGCCTGCAACTTTCTCTTTGTTTGCGAAGTCTTCTGCCGGACCCTCTTTCATCACAAGGCCAAACTCTTTCCAGAATGATTGGTATTTCTCTTCATCATTCTTAGCCATGCGCTCTAGCATCGTTAGCACACGCTTAGTACAAGCATTACGTAGAGACTGAGTCACTTTGTTGTCTTGTAAGATCTCACGCGATACGTTGAGTGGCAGATCATTGGAGTCTATTAAACCACGTACAAAACGTAGGTAAGACGGCATGAACTGCTCTGCATCGTCCATAATGAACACGCGTTGTACGTATAGTTTCAAACCTGATTTGTGGTCGCGGTTCATCATATCCCATGGCGCTTTAGATGGGATGTAAAGCAAGCTCGTGTAATCGTTTTTACCTTCTACACGGTTATGGCTCCAAACCAATGGATCAGCAAAGTCATGTGATACGTGCTTGTAGAACTCTTGATACTCTTCATCTGAGATATCCGATTTATTACGCGTCCACAGAGCTTGAGCTTTGTTGATTTGCTCCCACTTCTTCTCATCCGTTTCTTTGCCTTCGTCATCGCGAACAACAGTTTGGATGGAAACTGGGATGCCAATGTGATCCGAGTACTTGCTGATCACATCACGTAGACGCCATTCATTTAGGAATTCTTTACCTTCTTCACGCATATGAAGAATGATGTCAGTACCACGCGATTCTTTAGTGATGTTTTCGATGGTGTACTCACCTTCACCGGCTGAGTGCCATTGTACTGCTTCATCAGCGGCTAGGCCCGCAGCACGAGTGCGTACGGTGACGGCATCAGCAACGATAAACGCCGAGTAGAAACCAACACCAAACTGACCAATAAGCTGAGAGTCTTTGCTCTGCTCTTCAGACAGCTTTGAGAAAAACTCCGCGGTCCCGGATTTTGCGATCGTACCTAGGTGCTCGATCACATCATCGCGGCTCATACCGATACCGTTATCAGAAATGGTTAAGGTATTTGCGCTTTCATCAAACGACAGTTTCACGCAAAGGTCTGCATTACCTTCATATAAGTCTGGGTTAGATAGCGCTTGGAAGCGCAGCTTGTCCGATGCATCTGATGCGTTAGAAATCAGCTCGCGCAAAAAGATCTCTTTATTTGAATAAAGAGAATGGATCATTAAATGCAGTAGTTGTTTTACTTCTGATTGAAAACCACGAGTTTCTTTGTTTTGAGATACGGTTTCGCTCATGTGTGCTCCATAACATCTAAACTAATTGGCTTTTTCATGGAGATAAGTTTGTGACTTTCCCCTTGAAATTACCTTACTGAGATGTCATTTAACATGTGGCTGACAAATGTAAATTCAAGGTCAATATTGCTAAAAACGGTGTTTTTTTAGAAAAATTTAATTATCCTACCAGCCTAAAAGCATCTAAAATGTCGTGCGCACTCCATGCGCTTCGGTAATTTTGTGACATAAATCACTATAATTACAACATCATCCATCTAAGAAGAACTAAATGACTAACATCGGCACCAAATTTCTACTTGCTCAAAGGTTCACCTTTGATCCAAATAGTAATTCGCTCGCTGACCAACAAAACGGCAACGACGTTGTACGATTAGGAAGCAACGAAAGCCGTATACTTCTGATGTTGGCAGAGAGACCAAACGAAGTTTTAACCCGTAACGAGCTTCACGAGTTTGTTTGGCGTGAGCAAGGTTTTGAGGTGGATGACTCAAGCCTGACTCAAGCGATCTCTACTCTGCGTAAGATGTTGAAGGACTCAACAAAATCTCCAGAGTTTGTTAAAACGGTTCCTAAACGCGGTTATCAACTCATTTGTTCAGTGGAACGCTTAAGCCCATTATCTGCTGACTCTAATACTGACGTTGAAGAAGCCACTTCTGAAAATGAAGCGCACGCTGCGGAAATAGAAACAAGTGACGCGCCGTCAACAGAAGCGGCGGCAGACACCACGACTGAAGTAGAGCCTCAAGTAGAACTACCTAAGGCACAGCCAAAACCAGCAGCTAACACTAATAACTGGCTGCCGCGTATGATCGTTCTTTTGTCTCTACTGCTTCCTATTTGTGTATTGCTATTCACCAATCCTGCAGAATCCCAATTCCGTCAGATTGGTGAGTATCAAAATGTACCTGTGATGACGCCAGTGAACCACCCGCAAATCAATAGTTGGTTGCCGTCCATTGAGCAGTGCATTGAACGCTACGTAAAATACCATGCAGAAGATTCAATGCCGGTAGAAGTGATTGCTACAGGTGGCCAGAACAATCAGCTGATTCTGAACTACATTCATGACAGTCAACATTCATATGAGAACGTGACATTGCGTATTTTCGCTGGTCAAAATGACCCAACCGATATCTGTAAATAAGGAGGCCAGAATGAAGATAAAATTAGCATCTGCGGTTTTGGCCGTATCCGTTCTTTTCAGTGGTTGGTTATATTGGGGTAGCGACCTAAAAGTGGAACAGGTCCTCACTGCCAATGAGTGGCAGTCAACCATGGTGACGGTCATTACAGACAGCTTGCCTGACGATCCTGTCGGCCCACTGCGTCGTGTTAATGTTGAATCAAATGTGAAATATCTCCCTAATGGAGACTATATTCGCGTAGCAAATATCAAACTATTCGCTCAAGGTTCAACGGCAGAATCCACGATTAATATCTCGGAAAAAGGGCGCTGGGAAGTCAGTGACAACTATTTGTTGGTTTCGCCTTCTGAGTTTAAAGATATTTCATCTTCTCAATCAAAAGACTTCTCCGAAGCACAGCTACGTTTGATCACTCAAATCTTTAAGCTTGATGCCGAGCAAAGTCGCCGTATTGATGTCGTGAACGAAAAAACGCTATTGCTCACTAGCTTGAACCACGGTTCTTCGGTGCTGTTTAAAAACTAACTTTGATTTGATAATAAGGGGGCAAGACGCCCCCTTTATTTTGCTTATGGATTGGCTAGATACCCTCACCCTCTTTTTCGGCTCACTTATCGCCAATACTCTGGCTTCGCTTTCTGGCGGCGGTGCAGGCTTACTTCAATTCCCTTTGCTCATCTTTCTCGGCTTGCCATTCTCGGTTGCACTGGGGACACATAAAGTGGCTTCCGTCGCTTTAGGCTTAGGGGCAGCAAGCACACACTTAAAAGCAGGCACAATTAAATGGAAGATAGCGCTCTACCTTATAGTCTCTGGCAGCATTGGCGTAGTCTTAGGGGCGAACCTAATTGTCCAAATACCTGATGGTATGGCGGAAAAAATGCTAGGGAGCATGATTCTCGCGCTCGGCATCTATTCACGGTTTAAGAAATCGTTAGGCCAAGAAGAAATAATACGTAACCGTCACCCAATCGGTTGGGTCATCGGCGGTGTCGGACTAATGCTCATCGGTATCATCAACGGGTCGCTGACCGCAGGTTCTGGTCTGCTCGTGACACTATTTTTAGTGCGCTGGTTTGGGTATAACTATAAACAAGCCGTTGCTTACACCATGATTTGCGTCGGGTTGTTTTGGAATGGCATTGGAGGCATTGCCGTCGTCCAAGCTGGCGCTCCGATACATTGGGCTTGGTTGCCTGTTTTATTGTTAAGCTCATTTCTAGGCGGCAGTTTAGGCGCATGGGCCGCGACTCGATACAGCAACCGAGTGATTAAAATTGCATTCGAAATTCTCACGTTTGCCGTGGGCATCAAGTTGCTAGTTTAAACCGATTAAAAGGAAAGTTTCATGGATAAAGCAATCATTGATATTTATTACTGCCGCCAATGCAACTGGATGTTGCGTTCAACTTGGCTATCGCAAGAACTACTGCATACTTTTAGCGAAGAAATAGAAACGATCAGCTTACACCCAGATACGGGTGGTCGCTTCGAAATTTTCTGCAATGGCCAGCAAATTTGGGAACGGAAAAAAGACAGCGGCTTTCCTGAAGCAAAGGTGCTAAAACAGCGCGTAAGAGACATTATCGACCCAGAACGCGATTTAGGACATTCAGACACAAAATAGGGAGCAATTCGCTCCCTATATTTTTACTTAGTAAAACCGTTAAATCATGGTTTGTGCTAAGACTTCGCCTTCTGGCGTTTTTACCGTTAGCGTATTGTCTTCTAAAGTACCAAAGCTTCTTGGTAAACCATTACGTGGAAATGTCATCGAGCCTGGGTTAAAAATAATGACCCCATCTTGCATCTCTGCGACAGGAACATGCGTATGACCGTGGGCGATGATATCACCTTCACGCAGTGGCGGCCGTTTTTCAGAGTTGTACAAGTGACCATGAGTCAAAAAGATTCTCTTACCAGATTCAAGTAGCACCCACGAGTAATCCATCATCATTGGAAACTTCAATAGCATTTGGTCCACTTCACTATCGCAGTTACCACGCACAGAAATAATTTGATCACTGTATTGGTTCAGTAGCTCCGCCACCTGCGGTGGGTTGTAACCTTCTGGAATCGGGTTTCTTGGCCCGTGGTTTAGCGTATCCCCCAACAAAATCAGGTGCTCCGCACCAGAGGCTAAAAATAGCTCAATAGTTTCTTTAGTTGCTGGCAAAGAGCCATGCAGATCTGAGGCAAAAAATAGTTCCACGACATCGTCTCCTCACAAAGTACGAGGTCATTCTACGGCATTTTTATGACAGCTCAACCAACGACTACTGATAACGCAATGATTCAATGACCATAGGCAAAATATAGAACCATGCGGCATACGCAGTTCCAACCAACACCAGTATCCAAAACACCATCGACATAAATTTTGACTTAGCTAGGTGGTGCAGCGGGTCTGGCTCTCCGCATCCTGGACATGCGTGAGCGCGCTTTGAGATTTGTTTCTCACACACAGGGCAAGAGACTAAAGGCATGATACAAATTCCTCGACAATAGACTTAGGGCGCAAAGAATAATGGTGAACTAACACATATGCAACCTAACATATATTAAATATTTTAGTTCTTTGTAACAGTCGCTGACTTGAGAAAAAATGCGTTGATTTTTCATTTATATCAACCCATTACACTTCTTCTCGCACCATGCCATTGATGACAATATTGTTATAACTCACCATGCCAATGACCTCCCCATCTTCAATGACCGGAGCTCGGCTAATGCCAAATCGTTCAAATAGGCGCGCACAATATTTCACATTCATATCAGGGTCGACACACAAAGCGGGCTTGGTCATGATTTCATAAATATTCGTGCGCTGTGGAGAGCGATTATTCGCCAGCACCTTTTTGGCAATATCATTCATCAAGACGATGCCATATTCATCGTTGTCATCTCGCTTTTTCACCACCAGCGCTTTGACTTGGTATTTTTTAGCCAACGTTATGCCTTCATAAACTGTCATTAGCCCATCAACCATGACATAAGTAGCCGCCATTACATCTCGAACTCTAATTATCGTTTGACTGCTCATAACTCATCCTCGACCACTTTGGTCAACGTCTCTACTTGATGCGCGACACCGACTGCATCCTCAATATCGATCTGAATAGCAATGCCCTGCCCCGACTCTCGGTCGAACTCACCAACTTCATTGATGGTTTCTAATATGTGTCGAGAAAGGTGCTCCTCAACGACAAACAGCAGCACATCTTTTTGTACTTCCAGCGTTAAGCCAAAAAACGTTCGCTTTTGATTTAAGCCTTGTCCACGAGCGTTATTAATCACTGTCGCACCAGTCGCGCCAGCTTCGCGAGCAGCGTCCAGTACCTTGTCTGTTTTGCTGTCTTCAACAAACGCAAGTATCAATTTAAAGCGCATTTTCTTCGTCCTCCGAGACATCTTTATTCAGCCATTGGGTTATTTGCGCATAGCCCATCACAGAGATCATAGGAAACAGACTGGCAAAAGCGATCAAGCCAAAGCCATCAATCATTGGGTTTCTTCCTGGGACGGTAGAAGCAAGCCCCAGCCCTAGTGCGGTTACAAGCGGAACAGTGACAGTAGAAGTCGTGACGCCTCCAGAATCGTAGGCGAGCGGAACAATAAGCTTTGGCGCATAAAACGTTTGAATCACAACCACGATGTAACCCGCGATGATGTAATAGTGAATAGGGTCACCGACAACAATCCGATAGCTCCCTAGCGCGATGCCAATGGCCACCCCAAATGCAACAGCCACGCGTAAGCCGTTAATACTGATACTGCCACCAGAAACTTGGTTTGCTTTTATCGCTACAGCGATTAGAGAAGGCTCAGCAATCGTGGTACTAAAACCGATAAAAAAGGCGAAGGTATACACCCAATAGTAGTCGACCCACACTAAGGCTTTTCCCACAGAGACTTTAAACTCTTGTAAAAATTCCGGCGCTGTCAGCTGCACGGCCATGGTCTCTCCGAGCGGAAACAGAGCCATTTCTAATCCGAGCAAAAAAAGAGCGAGCCCAAGAATCACATAAACAAACCCGAGCAAAACCCTCTTAAGGTTGTTAACTGGACGCCTTAACACCGCTAACTGAAAACCAAAAATAATGCTGGCGATGGGAATGACATCTCGAACGGTCGATAATAAAGTGTCTAGGAAATGTTCAATTGAAATCATGTTACGACCATTCCGTAAACCATCACAAACATCATCGGTAGCAGCGAGGCAAAAGCGATCAAACCAAAACCATCCACCATGGGGTTGCGCCCTTTAATCGCCGATGCTAAACCAACCCCTAGTGCAGTGACCAAAGGCACGGTGATAGTCGACGTCGTCACACCTCCAGAATCATAAGCAACGCCAATAATGGCTTCCGGTGCAAACCACGTCAGGACTACAACGCCGACGTAGCCGCCGATGATCATGTAATGAATTGGCCACCCTTTTAAGATGCGCAGAACGCCAATAACGATGGCGATCCCCACAGAAAGAGCCACCGTTACTCGTAGCCCTTGTCCATAATCCTGCATGGATTGCTCTGAGTTTGTGATCATCCCTCCTTCTGCCGCAACTTCTGATGCTTCTTCTGCTACGGCCGTTAATGCAGGCTCGGCGATCGTGGTGCCAAAGCCTAGACAAAACGCAAAAACTAACAACCAGAATACGCTGCCTTTTTTTGCAAAGGCTTGAGCCATACTCTCTCCGATAGGAAAAAGACCAAGCTCTAGACCAAAAATAAAAAACGTTAACCCTAAAACTACAAGCAATAAGCCAAAAAGAATGGAGATGAGATTAGGAAGTGGCTCTTGCAAAACAACTAATTGAAAAAAAGTGATAACAACAACGATGGGTAGCAGATCGCGAGCACTATTAAGGAGCGCTCGAAAAAGAGCAACAAATGCTTCCATACCTATCCTCCTTGATGGTGCAAACTGATTACGCTTGTTCCGGTAGCGATGTTTTTAGTCTGGCATAGATTTAGTTCTCCTACCGTGAACGAATTAGCGCCATGCATAACATTTAGTTACATTTTTTCAATATGTGAAGTCAGTAGCCTCGCTACAGGCTTGCCACTATCCTAGAAATAATAGTGTTGAGATGATCAAGCTCAGCACAAAACGACTATAATGTTCTAATACGTGTACATTCAAAGAGATAACATGAAGATATTACTCACAGGTGGCACTGGGTTTATTGGTTCGGAGTTGCTCAAGCTGCTATCCACTCACCAAGTTATGCTACTTACACGCTCTCCAGAGCATGCAAAACAACACCTCCAACACGCTGATTTGGGTAATATCGAATACCTTGACTCGCTTGAGTCATTCGCCGATCTCAATCACATTGATGCCATAATTAATCTTGCGGGTGAGCCTATCGCAGATAAAAGATGGACCAGCGAGCAGAAAGAAAAAATCTGCAAAAGTCGCTGGAAAATTACCGAACAAATCGTTGAGCTGATCCACGCCAGCACAGAACCTCCCGCTGTTTTTATTAGTGGCTCCGCCGTTGGTTACTATGGCGATCAACAAGACCATCCGTTTGATGAGTGCCTGCATGTTAACAGTGAAGACTTTCCTCACGAGGTTTGTGCAAAGTGGGAGCAAATAGCCAAACGCGCAGAGTCTGAACAAACACGTGTTTGTCTATTGCGAACTGGCGTAGTACTCGGCCTTAATGGCGGGGCTTTGGCGAAAATGCTCTTACCTTACAAACTTGGCGTAGGCGGCCCGCTCGGGAACGGTAACCAGTACATGCCTTGGATTCATATTCTGGATATGGTCCGCGCCATCATGTACTTGCTTGAAACACCACATGCCCACGGTGCGTTCAATATGTGCGCACCTCACCCTGTGACTAACCGTATCTTTAGCGGCACGTTGGCAAAAACGCTCAAACGACCACATATCTTGTTCACGCCTAAATGGGCAATGGAACTCCTAATGGGTGAATCTTCCTGCTTATTGTTCGATAGCATGAGAGCAAAACCCAAAAAGCTCACCGAACTTGGCTTCAAATTTAGCTACTCCAGAATAGAGCCAGCACTCAAGCACTTGCTTCATGACCGGAGCTGATGAATGATGACCTCATTCAATGTTTCTTGAGGCTTAATTTATGAAAAAGTCGATTCTTATTACGGGTTGCTCAACCGGTATCGGTTACGTGTGCGCTCACGCCCTGCAAAACGAGGGATTTCATGTCATAGCATCTTGTAGGAAAGAGCAAGATGCCCAACGTCTAATTAATGAAGGGCTAACCTGCATCAAGCTAGACCTAAACAGCCCTGAAAGTATTTCTTCGGGCGTGAAGCAAGCATTAGAGCTAGCAGAGGGTAAGCTTTATGCCGTGTTCAATAATGGTGCCTATGGCCAGCCCGGTGCATTGGAAGACTTGCCCACCGAGGCTCTTCAAGCTCAATTTCAGACCAACTTTTTTGGTTGGCACCAGTTAGTCAGAGAAGTGCTTCCTCACATGCGCATACAAGGCGAAGGACGGATAATACAAAACAGTTCTGTTCTTGGCTTTGCTGCAATGAAATACCGCGGCGCCTACAATGCGTCAAAGTTTGCCCTAGAAGGCTGGACTGACACACTACGGCTAGAGCTTGCGGATACGAATATCAAAGTGGCATTGATAGAACCTGGGCCTATCGAAACTCAATTTAGAAACAATGCATTAAAAGCCTTCGAGAAGTGGATTGATATTGAATCCAGCCCTCACCGCCTCGCCTATGAAGGACAAAGAGAGCGACTCAACAAAGACAAATCTAATAATCGATTTGTTTTACCTGCAGAGTCCTGCGTCGCACCTGTTCTTCATGCATTAACTAGCGCTTCACCTAAAATTCGCTATCGAATTACTACGCCGACTAAATTATTCGCAATCTTGAAAAGGTTATTACCAACCCGTGTGCTTGATAAAATTTTGCGACAAGCTGCATAAAAAAGTTTTGTCACAATGTAATTTCATCGTAACAATGTGATGTCATTATGAGCATGTAGGTTAAAAAACCTCAAGCAAACGAATCAATTTCTACGCAATTCAGTGAGCACTATTCAACCTAAAGTGAATGAGTTGCTTAGATTTGGTATCGCCACCCATTACGTTTTGTAGCAATGTTTTTACTACTGCGAGGCAACAATGACATTAAATCAGCTTAACTGGCTTAGTGTGGGTGTAGTGTTGACCATGTTCATCCTATTTTGATACCGCACTAACAAATAGCATTAGAACTGCGCTGCTTCGGCAGCGTTTTCTTTTTGCCTTACACCTATTCAGCAGTAACACTATTCTCTTACCGCATCCTTTCACAAAATAGAATGATTCATTATTGATGACGATTAGCAACCATCGCTTGAATTTCCCTTAAATCAACTCCATATCTATTATCAACGACAAGACACAAAGCAAGGATACTCTGATGCAATCCCCATTTATCGTTGAGATAACAGAACAGAACTTTCGCGAAACTCTTGAAGGATCAATGAACACGCCCGTTTTGATCCACTTTTGGGCCAATGCTCAACCAGAAAGCGCACAGATACTCCCTGAGTTGCAATCTCTTGCTCAACAGTACAACGGTGCATTTACGCTTGCTTTATTAAATTGTGAAGATCAGCCGGCTCTAGCGTCTCAATTTGGTGTGCAAGTATTGCCAACTATCGCGCTGTTTATAAATGGTCAAGCCGTCGATGGATTGGGTGGCCCTCAGCCAATTGATGCCATTGCAACCATGCTACAAAAGCATTTGCCAAGCCCAGATGAACAGCTATTAAAGCAAGTCAGTGAACTTCTTCAGAAAGGTGAACATGCTCAGGCTTTAAGCATCATCCACACTTTGCCGCCAGAACTGCAAGAGCGTGGCGATGTGAAACTCGCGATGGCTGATTGTTTATTAGAAACCAAACAATTTGATGTCGCCCAAGAGCTACTGAACGCTATCCCTCTTGAGTATCAAGATAACTACTACAAGAGTCTAATAGCCAAGCTCGAGCTGCATTTGCAGGCTGCAGATAGCCCTGAGTTACAACGACTAGAACAAGCATACGCAGCAGACATGGCAAACTTCGAACTTGCTTGTGAACTGGCGGTACAGTACAACCAAGTGGGTCGTGATGAAGAAGCGCTGGAACTGCTGTGGAATATTCTTAAAAAAGACTTGGGCGCCCAAGACGGTGAAGTGAAGAAGACTTTTATGGATATTCTCAGCGCGCTAGGTCAAGGCAACGCATTAGCAAGCAAATATCGCCGTCAGCTGTATTCGATTCTGTACTAACTCGCTGAAAAGCGAAACTTCAACTAAAGGCCGGATATTCCGGCCTTTGTTATATAAAAAACCAATAACCTCTTAAGGTTCTCAGAACTTCAATTGTCTATTGTCTATAAATAGGTAAAAATGAATCGGACATTATGCACTTAAGGGAATAACTCATGCCAATTGATTCACTGATTACCATCGGTATTTTCGTCGTTCTTGCTGTAGTTATCTTATCTTCAGCCATTAAGACGGTGCCACAAGGAAATAACTGGACAGTCGAACGCTTCGGACGCTACACCCATACGCTAAAACCCGGCTTAAACTTGATCATCCCATTTGTTGATAAGATAGGGCAAAAAGTCAACATGATGGAGCGCGTTCTTGATATTCCAGCGCAAGAAGTTATTTCAAAAGACAACGCTAACGTAGTTATTGATGCCGTCGGATTTGTTCAAGTCATCGATGCTGCCAAAGCCGCTTATGAAGTCAACGATTTGGAACATGCCATTAGAAATTTAACTCTCACCAATATCCGCACTGTTTTAGGCTCAATGGAGTTGGACGAAATGCTGAGTCAGCGTGACATGATCAACTCCAAGCTGCTGGCAATTGTTGACCAAGCCACCAACCCATGGGGTGTAAAAGTCACACGAATTGAAATAAAAGATGTACAGCCACCATCCGATCTAACGGCGGCGATGAATGCTCAAATGAAAGCCGAGCGAAATAAACGTGCGGAGATTCTCGAAGCAGAAGGGGTACGCCAAGCTGAAATTTTAAAGGCTGAAGGTCATAAGCAATCGGAGATATTAAAAGCTGAGGGCGAAAAGCAGTCTGCTATTCTCCATGCTGAAGCTCGTGAACGCGCCGCACAAGCAGAAGCAAAAGCGACTTATATGGTTTCTGAAGCGATTGCCAAAGGCGATATGCAAGCCGTCAATTACTTCATTGCTCAGGGCTATACCGAAGCGATCAAAAGCATTGGTCAAGCTGAAAACGGCAAAATCATTATGCTTCCATTAGAAGCGACCGGACTAATGGGCTCGGTTGCAGGGATAGCAGAGATGTTTAAACAACAAGATAAAGAATAACTTATGGACTTTTTCAGTTTGCTGGAAGGCGTCTCTTTCTGGCATTGGCTAGCCTTCGGTTTTGCACTTCTAGCGGTAGAACTACTTGGGACTGCGGGATATTTTCTCTGGCTCGGAGTTTCTGCACTTATCGTTGGGGCACTAATGACCGTTTTGCCAATGAGCTGGCAATTACAATGGCTTTGCTTTGCAAGTTTCAGCTTAATCACCACTTGGTTATGGTGGCGACGACAATGGTCTCAAGACAAAAAAGAAGACCAAGAAAGAGATCTGAACCAAAAGTATAAGCAGTTAATCGGACGCACACTTACCATTGAAGAGGACTTTTCTGTTGGGCTCAATCGTATCAAGGTTGCCGATACCACGTGGTCGGCACAGTCGGATCAAGCACTTCCAGCAGGAACGCGCGTTAAAATAAAAGATATCGATGGTATTATTTTAATCATTGAGCCTGATTCTAAGTAATTTATGCCAAAGTAATGGGGCATAACTATGCTCCATTACTTTAATCTAAACAACCGCTTTCATTTCATTGATTTAATTAAAATCGAACAAAAAATAAGTAGCAGAAATATTATTAATATCCTACCCTCTTCTTCCAATTATTTAATTCTTCATCATACGATAATCAATAAGATAGAAATATATCGATATAAATTATCTTTCTAAATTTATTTTAAAAAATAAAACTTTATTGAATTATTTTTTGATCTTTTTGCCCCCCCATACATACTTAACGCATAAGCATTTAAGTTGAATGCTTTTTATTTGGTAAGTAAGAGGATGTACTATGAAGAAACTTCTCTTTTTAATGTTATGCGGTATCTTTTCTTTTTCTTCCTTTGCCTACACCAACGGAAATGGTGGTACAACTAATTTAGGACCGATAGTCGAATGTAAATTGCCCAGTGGTGATGTCACTAATATTCCAAGTGAAATGTGTCGATTTAGAGGCGGGGAATGGAACTAATATAGAAGTCAGTAGTTAGTTCAATATTAAGAAACTATTGATACCTTACTTTTCAGTAAAGTCATTATTTATCCAAGCAAGTAGATATTCAATGTCTACATTAAGGTGATGATTATGAAATTTTTAGCTGGTCTATTGATAGCATGTTTTGCCCTAGCTCCATTAACTACTCATGCTAATGGTGCTTCAGGTGGCCGTACGCTAGCCCCAGAGATAAAGTGTGAGTTACCAAACGGTAACGTGCATATGCTACCGCCGTTATATTGCAAAATATATGATGGTCGAGAAGTAAAATAAAAAAAGGAGCCTAGCGGCTCCTTTTTATCATCTCACTAAGTATTAGTGGAAGCTGTAAGGGATAAGAACTTGTAGACGTAGGTCTGTTTCATCCGCATCACCAGCACCAGCGTACTCATCACGCTCTAGGATTGTACCGTGTAGACGGATCGTAGAACCTTTCAGTGCACCACTCTGTAGAGAGTAAGATACTGTCGCGTTAACTGCGTATTCACTTTCGTAATCCCAGTCACCTGATGCACCGCTTGCTGCAGAATCAGCTCCAGTACCGTAACCAAAGCCTAGGTAGTAGTTCCAGCCGTTACCTTGGTTGTAAGATAGACGGTTGTACCACGCTAGCTCACCCGCTTTGTTCCAGTCAGACAGTGCATCCCACCACTGAGACCAAGTACCGTTGTTCATACCGTAAGTATGAATTGTACGTGGAACGAAGTCAGCACGGTTGTCTGTGTCTGTGTAGCGTAGCTCAGACATCCAAGCTAGCTTGCCGAAAGATTGATTCAAAGATAGACCAGTGTGGAAACCTAGACCATCGTATTTCACATCATCGTCAACACCGTAGAAATCAAATGCTAGAGTTGTACGGTCACTCACAGTGTACTTCAAGTAAGCCTTGTAAGAAGTGTTGTCCGTTTCGTTGTGGTAGCTAGTTACTTGACCTGCACCCCAGTCGATACCATTTGCATATTGAACGCCAGTCGCTTGACCCAAACCAAGTTGCATAAACAAGCTGTCAGTTAGGTTACCGTTTAGGCCTAGAGAGTGTAGGTAGCTCCATGAAGTGTCAGACCAAAGCGCTGGCGCGTAGTCATCTTCGTGAAGTAGCCAAGGTGCTGTAAATTGGTCTGCACCAAAGTAGCTTAGGTTGAAATCACCTAATTTAGCGTTCAATTCGAAACCACGGTAAGTACCAGGTACGAAACTCCAAACGTTACCAATAGTACCGTTACCACCCGCTTGTAGCATACCAAAGCGCGCGTTGAAGCTTTCGTTTGCTTTGAACTTCAGTGCTGCTTTGTAAACTTTAAGCTGTTGACCATCACCTGCACCCCAGTCTAGGTTGTTACAAGTTGAAATTTCATTACATAGGTAGCCTTCGTTTGAATTGTAAAGGCTATCGTTGTAAAGGTCGCCAGAATAGTAAGCCGCAACATCTGCACCAACCCAACCATCGTGGTAGCCAGAAGTAAAGTCTAAAATTGCGTTGTAAGAAGAGTAGTTTAGACGACTCCAACGGTCACCGTTTTCACCGCCAGGCTTACCTGTTGTACGAGTACGAGAACGAGTATCAACTAGAAATAATGCATTAAGACTAGAGTCTTGCATAAATTCGTTCACTTTCTCTACGTACTCGCCACCTGCTGCACTTTCAGTAGACGCTGTAGCTGGAGCAACAGCAACAACACCAAACATTGCTGCGGTTAACGCTGAAACCTTAAAAAATTTGTCCATGGAAAAACTCCTAAAAATGGATATAGCTGTATTTTTCTATCTCACCTTTAGTTGGCCGCCGAAGGAGAGAAGTAAATTCCTGATCAAACCTCATTATTTCTAATTTGGCTTTTTTTAGTTCCTGCATACACACCGTGTATCCACGTGATTAAGACTAACTTCGCAGCTAAAAACATCCAAACGGAACTTATTTTTTTTCTAAAAAAATATGAGCCAGTCCAAAGTTCCATATAAGTTGTTGATCCAGATCTTACTTTTAACAACACTAACACGAAAAGACAGTTAAACATTAAATATCAATAACTTAAATCACACCCTAGAATTCCAACTTGAAGTCACTCGCAGACTAAAGAAGTAAAAAACCTTAATAATTCAATGGGAGATCTTGATCACTGAAAAGATAAAAAGCATAAAAACTCAATAAAAAAGCACTTAATTATGGGCGAGAAAAAGCCCGACATGGTAAGCATGTCGGGCTTTTAGTTATTTTTTAGCTTTTTTGATGAGACTTAATTCATCAACTCGAGTAAGTCTTGTTCTGTTTTGATCTCGATACCCAGTTCTTGTGCCTTTGCCAACTTCGAACCTGCATTTTCACCAGCAAACAAAATATCCGTTTTCTTAGAAACACTACCTGTCACTTTTGCACCTAGGGATTGGAGGGCTTCTTTAGCCTCTGTGCGACCTAATTGAGAAAGTGTTCCTGTCAATACGACTGTTTTACCTTCTAACGGTAGCTCTCCTACCTGCTCAGTAGTATTAATCTCTGGCCAGTGGATCCCTTGTTCAAGCAAATCTTTAACCACCGCTTGGTTCTGCTCTTCACTGAAGAAAGTCGTAATATGTTGAGCAACCACAGCACCGATGTCTTGCACTTCAATTAACTGCTCTTCATTAGCATTTTGGATGGCTTCCAACGTTTTAAAGTGCATTGCTAGGTTTGCGGCGGTTGCCTCGCCAACTTCACGAATCCCCAGCGAATACAAAAAGCGAGGTAACGTTGTTTCTTTGGATTTTTCTAACGCATTCACAATGTTCTGCGCAGACTTTGGCCCCATGCGATCTAATACCGTTAAAATCCCCGCAGATAACTTAAATAAGTCAGCAGGAGTTTTCACCATCTCACGGTCAACAAGTTGCTCGATCACTTTATCGCCTAGACCGTCAACGTCTAACGCTTTACGAGACACAAAGTGCTTTAGCGCTTGTTTACGTTGAGCTTGGCAAACTAAGCCACCCGTACAACGTGTTACCGCCTCTCCTTCGATTCGTTCAACATGCGAACCACAAACAGGACACTGAGTTGGAAAAATAATATCTCGCGCTGTTTCTGGTCGACGCTCTTTGATGACAGAAACAACTTGAGGAATAACGTCACCCGCTCGACGAATCACAACGTGATCACCGATCTTAACTTGCAGACGTTCTATCTCATCTGCGTTATGAAGCGTCGCATTACTTACCGTTACCCCGCCAACAAATACAGGCTCTAGTTTAGCAACAGGTGTAATCGCACCAGTACGACCGACTTGGAATTCCACCTCATTCAACGTCGTCATTTCTTCCTGAGCCGGGAATTTGTAGGCAATCGCCCAACGTGGAGCGCGAGCAACAAATCCAAGACGCTCTTGCACGGCAATATCGTCAATTTTAATGACGACACCATCGATCTCATAAGGAAGGGCATCACGACGCTGCAAGATATCTTGGTAGTAAGCTTTTACATCCGCCAAACTTTCAACTCGCTTGGTCTCCGGGCACATTGGTAATCCCCAAGATTTAATTTGCAAGAAGCGTTCGTAGTGACTTGCCGCCAATTCCGCGCCTTGCACCACGCCTACACTGTATGCATAGAAGCTAAGGGGACGAGAAGCAGTAATGCGTGAATCCAATTGTCGTAAGCTACCTGCCGCAGCATTACGTGGATTAACAAAGATTTTCTCGCCTTTCTTCCTTGCTAATTCATTGAGCTTTTCAAACCCAGCTTTCGGCATAAAGACTTCACCACGAACTTCAAGACGATTTGGCCAGTCATTACCCCTGAGTTTTAAAGGAATGGCTTTAATCGTACGTACATTTTCTGTGATGTTCTCGCCAGTAGTGCCATCGCCTCGTGTTGCCGCCTGAACTAACACACCGTTCTCATACAGTAAACTAACTGCGAGTCCATCCAGTTTCGGCTCACAACAGTATTCTTTCACACTCTGACTGCCCACCCGCTCTTGTGCTCGCTTATGGAAACTATCAAGTTCGCTGTCATCAAACGCATTATCAAGCGAAAGCATCGGTACTTCATGTGTCACTTGGCTAAACGCAGAGAGAGGTTGTCCACCGACACGTTGACTTGGTGAATCTACGGTAATTAAATCAGGGTTCTCAGCTTCAATATCCAGGAGCTCTCGCATTAAGCGGTCGTACTCGGCATCAGGGATCTCTGGGTTATCTTCCACGTAGTAACGCACAGCGTGGTAATGCAACGACTCTTTTAGTTCTTCTAATCGCTGAAGTACTGATTCAGACATAGTAAAGCCCCGTGTATTTTCAATCGGTGAGGTTGGGAAATCCAAGAAAAAGGGCTCCATCCGGAGCCCTATTATTATTTGCTGTTAAGATTATGCGTTAGCGGCATTAAACTCAACTATTTGACGTCGATAAGACGCTAAACGGTCTGGTGTCATTAAGTTACGCTGGTCATCAAGAACGTTGCCACCTAAATCATCAGCAATTTGCTGCGCAGTTCGGAGCATTAAGTTGAAGTTCTGTTCAGCCTCGCCATAACAAGGCAATGTCATGAAGAATGAAATCCCCTTCGTTGTAAACTCAGCAGGATCAGCATGCTCAAACGTACCAGGGTGCATCATATTAGCGACGCTAAACAGCACTTTGCCGTTACCGGACAAGTCGACATGACGGTGGAAAATATCCATCTCGCCATAAATTAAGCCGTTTTGTTGCATACTCTCAAATAAAGCAGTACCAACAAATGGCTCTTCACCCGCGCAGTGCACATTCAATACAATCACTTGCATTTCAGGTTCAGGCTTTGGCTCTTCCTTAGGCTCTGCAACTACAGGCTCACTAACCGTTTCGACTTGCTGTTCTTTCTCAGCGATATCAAACGCGGCGGGAATAGCTTCTTCTTCCACAGCAGGCTGGAGTGGCTCTTCAGCTACTGGTGCTTGAACAACAGGTTCAGCGTCCTCTTCTTTATCTTTTTCTGCAACAAATGAAGGGATGTCATCTGGCTCCTGCTGTGTCTGTGTTACTTCAGATGGGCCACCGAATAGCGGGTCAGATTCAAATTTGTTGTCGAAAGAACTCGCCATTCCAAAATCTGGTTCTTTGCGATCTTTACGAATGATCTCAAAGTCATCTTCAGGAGCGGGAGCGAAGTCTCGTTCTTTCTCGACAAGATCATTTTTGTCCCCTTGGTCAACATCCAGCTTACCAAGCGGTTTGTTACCAAACTTTGCTTTGCCTTCTTTTTTACTGCTCCACAAACCATGAAACAGCAATGCCGCGATGGCTAATGCGCCAACAACAATGAGTACGAATCGCAATTCCTGCATTATTTACTCTCAATATACTTGTTTTTACTACTCGCAGTTCCTTGAGCAGCAACCCAAGTGCAATAAATCTGAATGATACGTTTACTTTACCAAAACTATATGTAGATTTAGAACAACTTAATGCAAGAAGTTCCGTTTTTTGTTGTGATTCTTGCCACGATTCCACTTAACAAGACGTCATTTGTCAGGGCATTGAAAGAAAAGCCCTCACAGGTACAATGAGTTTTCATTTACACGAAGCCAAAATAGACATGAAGCAAAACAATCAGCAGAGAACCGGATTCGGTTATTTTCTATACGGGATACAATTGGCACTTGCCCCTAAAATCAGGCGCTTTGTCATTTTACCTCTACTTGCAAATATCTTGCTTGTAGGTGGTGCCATCTTCTATCTATTTTCAAACCTTAATATATGGATCGAAGACTGGATTGGGCAGCTACCTGAGTTTTTATCCTGGTTAACTTACATTCTTTGGCCTTTACTCGCTCTGACAATACTCGCAACTTTTTCTTACTTCTTCAGCACGCTCGCGAACTTTATCGCCGCGCCATTCAATGGCCTCTTAGCTGAAAAAGTGGAAGAGTACTTAACGGGACAAAAAGTAAATGATGATGGATTCACTGCCGTTCTGAAAGATGTTCCTCGCGTTTTAGCTCGTGAGTGGAGAAAGCTGCTTTACATCTTACCTAAAGCAATAGGCCTATTCCTGTTATTGCTCATCCCTGCCCTTGGACAAACAGTAGGCCCATTTTTATGGTTTATCTTTACCGCCTGGATGCTCGCGATTCAATATTGTGACTATCCGTTTGATAACCATAAAATCCCATTTAACGACATGCGTTACAAATTGAAACAAAAGCAAGGTAAGGCCTATGGCTTTGGGGTATTGGTGTCTGTGTTTACGACGATCCCAATTTTGAACCTCATTGTCATGCCTGTAGCAATATGTGGCGCAACCGCTATGTGGGTGGCGGAGTTTAAGCACCAACGATAGTCGATTAGAGATTAAGGAAAGGGATCAGCGCCAGCTTTTCCCTTTTCTTTTATCGAGTTCTGGGCCAACCTAATAAGATATAACTTTTTAATCCTTTTCCCTTTTTTTCATACCGCATATTCTTCTATCCATATTCACACAACGTGTAATGAAGGAACATCACTATGAGCAAAATCTACGAAGATAACTCTCTTACTATCGGTAATACACCTCTCGTTCGTCTAAACAAAGTAAGCAAAGGCAAAGTTCTCGCGAAAATTGAAGCGCGTAACCCTAGCTTCAGTGTTAAGTGCCGTATCGGTGCAAACATGATTTGGGAAGCAGAGAAAGCGGGGCTTCTTAAGCCAGGTGTAGAGCTTGTAGAACCTACCAGTGGTAACACAGGTGTTGCTCTAGCATTCGTAGCGGCCGCTCGCGGTTACAAGCTAACATTGACCATGCCTGAATCAATGAGCCTAGAACGCCGTAAGCTACTTAAAGCACTGGGCGCTAACCTTGAGCTGACTGAAGCGGCGAAAGGCATGAAAGGGGCGATTGCTAAAGCAGAAGAAATCGTAGCAAGCAACCCTGAGAAGTACCTACTTCTTCAACAATTTGACAACCCTGCGAACCCAGAAATTCACGAAAAGACTACGGGCCCTGAGATTTGGGAAGCGACAGACGGTGAAATCGACGTATTCGTTGCTGGTGTCGGTACGGGCGGTACTATCACAGGTACAAGCCGTTACATCAAAGGTGAAAAAGGCAAAGCCATCACTTCTGTTGCAGTTGAGCCAGCAGAGTCTCCAGTTATTGCACAAGCACTTGCTGGCGAAGAAATCCAACCTGCTCCGCACAAAATCCAAGGTATCGGCGCTGGTTTCATCCCAGGTAACCTCGATTTAGACATTATTGACCGCGTTGAACAAGTCACCTCAGAAGAAGCGATTGAGATGGCTCGTCGCCTAATGGAAGAGGAAGGTATCCTAGCTGGTATCTCATCTGGTGCGGCTGTTGTTGCAGCCAACCGACTTGCAGAACTCCCTGAATTTGAAGGAAAAACAATTGTAACCGTTCTACCAAGTTCAGGTGAGCGTTACCTAAGCACAGCACTCTTTGCAGGTATCTTTACCGAAAAAGAGAACCAACAATAATATGTGTTCAAATCAATTTTTAGTTTAAAAAAGCCCCGTTTAGGGGCTTTTTTGTTGATCCCTGCCCTACCTTTGGTAATATCAGGGTGTTTTATTTCTAGCTTCAAAATAAAGAAGCAGAACACAAAAAGGTTTCAAAGTGATTACGCACGCAAACAGTTGCGTAGTTACCAAACTTTTGACTAGTATCAGAACTGACGCGCTTTGAACTCTTCCCGTGCTAGCGCACAAGATGTAAAGCAGTTAAGCTAAAATCTAGTCACAAACTAACAAAAAAATACATTTATTGGGGTATATCACATGTACGAGAAGCAAGTAGAAATCACAGCAGAAAACGGCCTTCACACTCGTCCAGCTGCACAGTTTGTTAAAGAAGCAAAAGCATTCGACGCAGACATCACTGTGACTTCTAACGGTAAAAGCGCTAGCGCTAAGAGCCTATTCAAACTACAAACACTAGGCCTAGTAAAAGGTACTCAAGTAACTATTTCTGCTGAAGGCCCACAAGCTCAGCAAGCAGTTGACCACCTAGTTGCTCTAATGGACCAACTACACTAATCCGGTCTCCTACTCCAGAAGCCATTTTGTGAAAGCAAAATGGCTTCGTTGGAAATAGGCTCAAAACTAAGCTAAAACTATTCGTTAGCGCACCCATTATTCTCCCGTTTTATAAAGTTGACCAAACTTAAGGTAAGGCTATGATTTCAGGCATCCTAGCATCTCCTGGTATTGCAATCGGTAAAGCACTACTACTTCAAGAAGATGAAATTGTCCTAAACACAAACACTATTTCTGACGATCAAGTAGAAGCTGAAGTTCAGCGTTTCTTCGACGCTCGTAACAAATCTGCAGCTCAGCTAGAAACAATCAAGCAAAAAGCGCTTGAAACGTTTGGTGAAGAAAAAGAAGCGATCTTTGAAGGTCACATCATGCTTCTTGAAGACGAAGAGCTAGAAGAAGAGATCCTAGCACTTATCAAAAACGACAAGATGACTGCGGATCACGCTATCCACTCAGTTATCGAAGAGCAAGCATGTGCTCTTGAGTCACTAGATGACGAATACCTAAAAGAACGTGCAACTGACATCCGCGATATCGGTTCTCGTTTTGTGAAAAACGCACTGGGTATCAACATTGTTTCGCTTAGCGACATCAATGAAGAAGTTATCCTAGTTGCTTACGACCTAACGCCATCTGAAACGGCACAAATTAACCTAGACTACGTACTTGGTTTTGCTTGTGATATCGGCGGTCGTACATCTCACACTTCAATCATGGCTCGCTCTCTTGAGCTTCCAGCTATCGTTGGTACTAACGACATCACGAAAAAAGTTAAGAATGGCGATATGCTGATTCTTGACGCGATGAACAACAAGATTGTTGTTAACCCATCAGAAGCTGAACTAGAAGAAGCGAAAGCGGTTAAAGCGGCATTCCTAGCTGAAAAAGAAGAGCTAGCGAAACTGAAAGACCTGCACGCAGAAACGACTGACGGTCACCGTGTAGAAGTTTGCGGTAACATCGGTACAGTGAAAGACTGTGACGGTATCCTCCGTAACGGCGGTGAAGGTGTTGGTCTGTACCGTACTGAATTCCTATTTATGGACCGTACTGCACTTCCAACTGAAGAAGAACAGTACCAAGCGTACAAAGAAGTTGCGGAAGCAATGAACGGTCAAGCTGTGATCATCCGTACTATGGATATCGGCGGCGATAAAGATCTCCCATACATGGATCTTCCAAAAGAGATGAAC
The DNA here is from genome assembly GCF_021728155.1 of Vibrio sp. J2-4. Lineage (NCBI taxonomy): Bacteria > Pseudomonadati > Pseudomonadota > Gammaproteobacteria > Vibrionales > Vibrionaceae > Vibrio > Vibrio sp. J2-4. The sequence goes on along the minus strand of NZ_JAKKCN010000001.1, from coordinate 278,529 downwards.
CCATTCCTAGGCTGGCGTGCTGTACGTATCAGTCTGGATCGTCGTGAAATCCTTCGTGATCAGCTACGTGGCATCCTACGTGCGTCTGCACACGGTAAACTGCGTATCATGTTCCCAATGATCATCTCTGTTGAAGAAATCCGTGAGCTTAAGAAAGCGATCGAAGAGTACAAAGAAGAGCTACGCGCTGAAGGCCACGCATTCGACGAAAACATCGAAATCGGTGTTATGGTTGAAACTCCTGCTGCTGCTGCGATCGCACACCACTTAGCGAAGGAAGTGTCTTTCTTCTCTATCGGTACAAACGACCTAACTCAGTACACGCTAGCGGTAGACCGTGGTAACGAGATGATCTCTCATCTTTACAACCCACTATCACCAGCAGTACTAACCGTGATCAAGCAAGTTATTGACGCTTCTCACGCAGAAGGTAAATGGACTGGTATGTGTGGTGAGCTTGCAGGTGACGAGCGTGCAACGCTTCTACTTCTAGGTATGGGTCTGGACGAGTTCTCAATGAGCGGCATTTCAATCCCTAAAGTGAAGAAAGTAGTTCGTAACTCTAACTTCGCAGAAGTGAAAGCAATGGCTGAAGAAGCCCTTTCTTTACCAACAGCTGCAGAAATCGAAGCAGTGGTAGAAAAGTTTATTGCTGAGAAAGCTCAGTAATCGGTAGTACCAAGTAATTCAATACTTAATGGTCATTAGACGGCGAAAAAAGTCGTCTAATGCGCTATATTGGTATACTATAATTCGACAGAATAAAACCAAACCTTAGGAGCATGACACAATGGGTCTGTTTGACAAACTTAAGAAGCTTGTATCTGATGACAGCGCTGACGCTGGTGCTATCGAAATCATCGCGCCACTTTCTGGTGAGATTGTAAACATCGAAGACGTGCCAGATGTTGTTTTCGCTGAGAAAATCGTTGGTGACGGTATTGCTATCAAGCCAGCAGGCAACAAAATGGTAGCTCCTGTAAACGGTACTATCGGTAAGATCTTCGAAACTAACCACGCATTCTCTATCGAGTCTGACGACGGTGTTGAGCTTTTCGTTCACTTCGGTATCGACACAGTTGAACTAAAAGGCGAAGGCTTCACTCGTATCGCTGAAGAAGGTCAAACTGTTAAAGCTGGCGACACTGTAATTGAATTCGATCTAGCTCTTCTAGAAGAGAAAGCGAAGTCAACGCTAACTCCAGTTGTTATCTCTAACATGGACGAAATCAAAGAGCTGAACAAGCTTTCTGGTTCTGTGACTGTTGGTGAAACTCCAGTTCTACGTGTAACTAAGTAATGTTTACTTAGCCGAACACGAAAAAAACGCTGCCATTGGCAGCGTTTTTTATTACCTGAAGTTTATGCTTTCTTACCGGATTCAACTGAGTAGACCAAGTGCCGAACTCAGCCTTTGTTTTGCTTGAGCCAATAACGCAGTTGTCGCATCTTGGAGCACTTGAGAACGCACCATTTCCGTAGACTCTCTTGCAAAATCCGTGTCTCTTATTCGACTCTTGGATTCCGTAACACTCCGATTCACGGTATTTAAGTTATCCACCGAACCATTTACACGATTCTGAAAGCTGCCAATTTCACTTCGGTGCGAATCAACGTACTTAATCGCTGCATCAATCACCCCAATTGAAAGCTGCGCCTTACCAGCCGTCGACATATCGATGTCATCCATTGTGACTAATTGACCAGTGCTTATATCAAGCTCATCCGCTAAACTCCCATCGAGAACCACGCCCTCTGGCGCCTTCATCGTAGAGGCAAAGAATTGCAGTTCATTGTTTTCCGTTACTGAGGCACTCACTACCGATTGTTGAGCATTGATGTAAGTGGCGATCTGTTCTACACGATCACCCAATTTGAGCCCAATGGATTCCGTTTGGGTTTGCCCTTTACTGTCTTGGTATTCGACTTTGAGGGTTTGGTTATCTTGAGTGACTCGCCAATCTTTATCGACCGCATCACCAACATAATGCTGCCCTCCCATCTGTGGGATATGGCTACGCATATTACGTAACGTCAAAGAGATTGAGTTAGCGTTCGCTCCAATATGGAAACTTTGTGAACCGTAAGATCCATCAAACAGGTTTTTATCCGCAAATGTTGTCGTGATCGCGACACGATCAAGCTCATCCTGCAGCGCTACGACCTCGTATTGGATGCTTTGTCGGTCACTTGCATCGTTACTACCATTTGCCGCTTGAAGCCCTAGAGAGCGTAACCGTTGCAAAATATCACTGCTCTCATGTAACGCGCCTTCCGCGGTTTGCGCGACCGAATAAGCATCGTGCGCATTTCTTAAGGCGACATCAAGCCCTCTCGTTTGCACATGGAGAGTATTGGATATCTGTAAACCTGCCGCATCATCACTCGCCGAGTTAATTCGAAAACCAGAAGTCAGGTTGCGTAGTGATTCGACGTTTTGCGCTGCTGCTTGACTCAAGTGTCTCTGCGCCACCATCGCGGCAACATTAGTATTTAAAGAGACCATCTAATCGATATGAGTGCCTTGTCGAACATCCTGTTGGGACGCATCTAAACGTTATAGCCGATAAGCAAAAAAGCCAGGGATGAGCCTGGCTTTTGTATCTTGTCTTATCAAGGTGATTAACCTAGCAGACTTAGCGCTGAGTTTGGCGCTTGTTTCGCTTGCGCAAGGATTGAGCTTGACGCTTGCGATAGAATTTGTGACTTGGTCATTTGAGTCGTTTCTTTCGCGAAGTCAGTATCTTTGATACGGCTCTTCGACGCGTTCACGTTCTCGTTAATGTTGTCCAAGTTGCTGATTGCATGGTTGAAACGGTTCTGGAATGCACCCAGCTCTGCGCGGTGGCTGTCTACGTATTTCAGTGCCGCATCGATGATAGCCACAGATTCTTGTGCGCCACCAACTGAGGTTACGTCGATAGTATCTACTGTTACTTTTTTACCTTCGCCCAAACCTAGCTCGCCAGATAGGCCGCCTGAAAACTCGACTTCGCCTTCGACTTTGTTGTTGCCAGCAAAGATTTGCAGTTTGCCGTCTTGGTCTACTGAGGCTTTCACTAGGTCAGTTTGACCGTTAATGTAAGTCGCAAGCTCTTCGATATCGTCACCTGCTTTTGCGCTGATGTTGATTTCTTGCTCTTGGCCGTAGCTGTCCGTTAGGTTGATTTTTAGGTCGTTCTTACCTTCAGCAACGTTCCAGTCTTTACCTTTACCACTTTCAGCTTGGTAGCTCACACCGCCCATCATTTTGTTGTCTGAACGCATGTCTTTTAGCTCAAGCATCACTGCTTCACCGTTATCCGCACCGATTTGGAACGATTTCGCGCCGTGTGTGCCGTTTAGTAGCTTGTTACCACCGAAAGAAGTGGTTTCTGCGATACGGTTTAGTTCGTCATTTAGCGCGGTCACTTCTTCTTGAATCGCCACACGCTCTGATTTCGAGTTTGAGCCGTTTGCTGATTGTAGAGACAAGTCACGCATACGTTGAAGAATGTTAGTGGTCTCGTTCATTGCACCTTCAGCGGTTTGTGCAATTGAGATACCGTCGTTCGCGTTGCGAACCGCCACATCCAAACCACGGCTTTGTACGTTCAAACGGTTCGAGATTTGTAGACCCGCAGCGTCATCTTTTGCGCTGTTGATTTTGAAACCCGAAGACAAACGCTCCATAGAAGTTTGTTGAGCTGAGTTTGCGTTGTTTAGGTAACGCTGAGCGGTCATCGCTGATACGTTAGTGTTTACATTCACTGCCATGGTGATTTCTCCAATTGATTTTCCGGTATAGCGGTTTCCGACGTCTCGGAAAACCAAGTAGTTCTCTCAAAGTTACCCCTATTAACGACACCAAATTCAGAAGCTTTAGAAAAAAATTTAAAAAAATAACATTGCGAGATTTAGCTAATAAAATTGAAGAAAAGTAAGAAAAAGTGCTCAAGTTTCCACAAATCGAGCCGAGAGGGCCAAATTGTATAGAAAACCAGCAAAAGGAAACAATTAAAGGTAAGTTCGCAGACGATAGACGTGAGAATTAGAAAAGAAAAAGCCCCTTTTCCTTTGAGAGAACTGGGGCTAGGTTGGTCGCCAGAGCCTATGTGGAGATCAAGAGAAATGAACACATTTCCGGCATACCGAGTGCAACTTTACATTGAAAATGATTGGCAGGTGAGAGATGAGAGAGCCGCTCATTCTATTATAAAGTTGCTTGCCAAAAGCCTGCATTCCCATCCACGTCTGAATGTATTGAGTACAGGCTAAGTAAACTACTGCAATAGTGACATTGCAGAGTTTGGCAACTGTTTCGCTTGAGCAAGAATCGATGTACCTGCTTGTTGCAAAATTTGTGCTTTGGTCATTTGCGTGGTTTCTTTCGCAAAGTCCGTGTCTTTAATTCGGCTGTTCGACGCGTCAACGTTTTCTTGGATGTTTGCCAAGTTGTTGATGCTGTGGCTCAGACGGTTTTGCTTCGCACCCAAGTCCGCACGTTGTGAATCCACGTATTTCAGTGCCGAATCCAGCACAGAGATAGCGTTTTGAGAACCTTGTACGGTTGTCATATCAATATCTTGTACTGATGTTCTAAGAGGTTCATCGCTCAAACCAAGCTCAGACGCCAATCCACCCGAAATTGAAATCTCACCCTGAACGTTTGGATGTGCAACAAAAACTTGTAACTTGCCATCTTCACTTACAGACGCGTTGATCATATCAGACTGACCATTAATGTACGTAGCAAGCTCTTCGATGTCGTCACCTGCTTTTGCGTTAATGTTGATTTCTAGATCATCGACATTGCCGTCTTCGTCTTCACCCATACCTGGCAAAGTGATTTTTAGGTCCGATTTAGCTGGGTCAACGCCCCAATCTTTATCTTTACCGTTTTCCGATAAGAAGGTCACACCGCCCATGCGAGTATCGTCCGCACGAATGCTGGTTAGCCCCATGATCATTGCTTCACCTGAGCTCGCACCAATCTGGAATGCCGCTTCACCGAATGAGCCGTTCAATAGACGACGGCCACCGAATGACGTGGTTTCTGCGATACGGTTTAGCTCGTCAATCAATGCCATTGACTCTTCGTTGATCGCCTGACGCTCAGCCGGAGAGTTAGTACCGTTCGATGATTGGATAGCAAGGTCACGCATACGTTGCATGACAGATGTTGCCTCATTCATCGCACCTTCAGCGGTTTGTGCAATCGAGATACCATCGTTCGCGTTACGCATTGCGACATCTAGACCACGAGACTGTGCAGTTAAGCGGTTAGAGATCTGTAGACCTGCCGCATCATCTTTTGCACTGTTAATCTTATGTCCTGAAGATAAACGCTCCATCGACGTATTTAATTCGTCAGTCGCTTTGTTTAGGTAACGCTGCGCGGTCATCGCGGAGACGTTAGTACTAACTGTTACAGCCATTTTGCTCTCCTTTTGAGTTCGCAAGCTTTTGCGAAGCGGCCAGCTTTACTCTCATTTGGATAAGCACTGACCGTAAAAATTACTTGCTAAATCTGCCTTAAACGCAGGGTTTAGAATCTCGAAATCTGTTCTAATATTTTCAATACAATTTGTGTGCCAACTTACAAAATTTATTTCACTACTTTTAAAAGAATTAAATAAACAACAAGTTAGCGTTAGCACCAAACCATTTCAGGATAATGAGGTTCATCTTGTCTCATGTATATTGACCGCTACTCTGTTGCCGCCCGACTTGCCTCTTGCGTCATTGCCGCTTTGGGTAAAATCGTGCCGCATATCATGACTCTCAATTTACGTCGATTTATCGCACTTAAGGCTTTGCACATAAGGCATCAAAAATCAGACAGTGTGTCTTAAGTCAGACTAAATATAGTTAAACAGAGTTAGATCTTTGGTCTTACCGAATGCTTGTTGCGATGCCTGTAACGCTCGTGAGTTTTCACTGAACTCGATAACGGCTTTAGAGTAATCCAAATCCTCAAAGTTGCTCTTCGCTTTCGCCAGAGACAAATTAAAGTCTTCGTGGTTTTGCTCTTGGATATCGAGCGTGCTCAATCGAGCACCAGCATCAGTACGCGCTTTATTCAAATGGATAAAAGCAGCGTGAAATTCTTCTGTCATTTGGTGCAATTTGGCGGTCGCCGACGTATCCGACACCGATTTATCTGACCACGCCATTGCATCCTTGAAGGTATCGAAAATGCTGAACTCTGCCCGCTTTTCGATCTCGATGCTGTCGCCAGGCGTAATTTGACCTTTTACGTGCACTTTCAGGCCTTTATACTCAATGCCTTTTTCTGGAGAAAACTCATCGGCATCCACGACTTTACCGTTACGCTCTAGTTGATAACCAAATTTGCCGTTGTTCATATCGACAAATGTCACGCGATACGCCGCATCATCCTTCGTATCAACGTTAGTGGCTCTGTTTAATAGCAACTCAGAACCGTTTTGTAGATCGTAATTCGGCTGATAATCGCCAAATGGGTTTGGTATCTCCATAAACAGCTTGCTGCCAGGATCGTTCATTGGCATCTCAAGCATGCTGGAGACTTTCATTTTGCGCTGGTAATCGTCTCCAGCGTACTGAACACTACCGTCTTTATCGCGATAGAATGGTTGGCTTTTTGGCTTAGTGCCAGCAAACACGTAGTTACCAGATTCATCTTGCGAGTTCACTAAGTTAAGGAAGTTGTTCGCAATCTCTTCTAGCTCACGCTTCTTTGCTTGTCGGTCTTCCGCAGAAAACGCACCGTTAATCATCTCCATCGTTAAACGCTTCGACTCGTCGGCAAAATTCTCCGCATTGGCGATATTAACTTCGTGGTTTTCTAGACGATTACGCACCAACACTATCGAGCTAAGATATTGTTGTAGCTGTTCTTGTTGCTGACTAATATTTTGAATGTAATGCGACGCAAGGGGATCGTCGCTAGGTTTCAGTAACTTTTTCCCTGAAGCAAGTTGCTCTTGGTTATGGTGAACCTTATTCTCTTGACGACGCAAATCATTTTGTACGGACTGATAGTTATGGAAACTAGAAATTCGGGTTAGCACTTATCTCTTCTCCTTACCTCAGTTGTAAAATGGTATTGAAGGTATCATTCGCCGCTTGCATCACACGTGATGAAGCCATGTACGCTTGTTGAAACTTCATCATGTTGGCCGCTTCTTCATCGAGGTTAACGCCAGAGATAGAAGCAACGCGCTCTTGTGCCGCCTCATGCTCTAAGCGAGCGACAGAGGCTAATCGGTTTGCTGTAGAAGATTTCAATCCGACTTCGGTATTGAGGTTATGATAAACATCAATCAAAGTACTGGATTTTCCGTCCATCATCTTATCTGTTTGGATCTTCTGCATTTTTCTCAAGTTGCCATTACCACCTTCCGAAGGCACCAAGTTCGCGGTGAACTTGTCATTCATCAGCGCACCTTCGCTCAGCTCAAATACAGTCGCATCGCCATTTTTATACAGCGGATGACTTTTCGGCACTGAGATTTCAATCATCGGGTTATCTTTGTCTAGCGGGTATGAGTATTTGTCCGATAGCAAATTGCCTTTGTTGTCCGTGATCTTTAACCATGGTTTCTCATGTTTCTCGTCGGCTGGTTGTACGGTGACCTCAAATTCTTTGACATCCCCCGCCTCACGAATTTTGAACTTGGCGTTACCTTGAGCAAAAGTGGTTGAAGCTTCATAACTTTGCGCTGCAATGGCTTTTGCATCATTGGTTTCCATCTTTATGATGGCTGCGCCACTTCGTGTTGGGCGCAATAATACGCGCTCACCAGCGGCAAGACCTTCACCGATTTGCACTTTCATACCATCCAGAACAAACGAAGAATCTGATTGATCAATGTTCAACGACATTTGCTCACCTTTCGGTGTTGTCACGCTATACTGGTCGCCATCATAACGTAGCGAATATTCACCACCTTTGATCGCTGAAATATCATCAATGTAAACCGCAACATCTGCTTGAGAGTCAGGCGCAGCAAAAACTCGAGATTTTGCCACCAGCTCAGAGTTCACGTCGGTAAATACGTCTTTACCTATCTTACCGTTAAGATCCAGACCTTGAGATTGCAGCTGATTAATTTTGTAGGAAAAGCCCGTCGCTAAACGGCCCATTTCATCCTGAAGTTGCGGAATGTGTTTGTCGCGCATTTCAAGCAAGGCACCGATTTTGCCATCCATGTCGTCAGACTTGATCGCTTTAATGCCATCCCCTTCCACCATTGCTAAGCGTCTTTGGTGAACATCAGGATAGCCGTCAATCATTTTGAGCTGGCTTGCTTCCGTGCCAGAAACTAGCGTGTGTCCATTGCCGATGTGAACATTAAACCCTTCGGCATTTTTGCGTGGGGTGACGGTAACTTTGGTGTACTCAGATAACTCAGTAACCAGCTTTTCATGCTGGTCCATCAAATCATTATGTGGACCGGGTGTACGCATCATTAACCGATGTACATCGCGGATTTCCAACGCAAGTTGGTTCACGCGTTCAATGCCCATATCCAATTTTTTATTGGTCACATCAGATTGCAATCGCACGGTTTCATGGAAGTCATTTAATGTATCAGAGAAGATTTTCGCCTTTTCCAATACCACTTTCCGTGCCCCCAAATCGTTCGGGGTATCTGCCATGGTTTTGACCGCATCGAACCACTCGTTCAAGTTCTCTGGAATTTTCTTCGATGCAACTGAGCTCAACATGCTAGAGAGCATATCAAGATTGTCTTGGGTATCCGTTTTGTTGGCATTGTTGGTTGACGACAAGTTCAGTTCATTCACGGCAAACTGATCCCACGAGCGGCGAACATTTTCCACATGCACACCCATGCCGTAAGTAGAGCCACCAAACATGCGCGGATCATTCGTACCTTGGATAACAGACTGGCGGCTATAACCCTCTGTATTAACATTAGAAATGTTATGACCAGTGGTGTTTAATTGTCTCTGAGCAGTAAGCACACTTTGAGTACCTACATTCAGAAGATCTGACGCCATACATGCCCCCAAAAACGAAATAAAATCGGCAAAACCGATCACCTAGACACATTAAAGCAAAAGGTGTGCCAAATAAAAGAGAGGTGTGAATGTTCAGAAAAAGTAAAGGCTTGCACTGTGGCAAGCCTTCGAAAACAACATGAACTGGCGAAGAGTAAATTACATACTTTCGATTTTCTGCTTCACCTGCAGGACTTTGTCTGCGTAATTCGGATCGGTCGCGTAACCCGCGCTGTGAATGCCGCGAATGAAGGACTCTGAATTCCCTCGCTGTTGCAATGCTGTCTCGTAACGTGGGTTGTCATTTAAAAAGCGCACAAAGTCATTAAAGCTGTCTTCGTAATTTGAGTAGGCGCGAAACGCTGCCGTCTCTTTCACTGGCGTATTATCGTGGAACTCTAGCGTTTGAGTCGTCACTTTGTCACCCTGCCAGCTTCGATCTGCTTTGATGTTAAATAAGTTGTTGCTGCTGCCACGCGCGTTCTTCACGACCTTTTGTCCCCACCCGGTTTCCAAAGCCGCTTGCGCAAGTAGCAGAGATGGCTCGACACCTAGGGCTTTCGCGGCTTTCTCCGCGTATGGCTTCATCGAGTTAACAAAAGATTCTGGCGAATCGAATCGAGTTGGTTCATTGCTTGGTCGAGATAGCTGACCAGATTCAATCAAGCGCTGTTCAATCTCACGCGCTTTTTTCGGGTCAACACGACGATATTCCACGGCATTATTTGCCGCATCACGCATTGCCGTTTCACTCTTGTCGTTACCTTGCCCAGCCGTTAATTGCTTAACAATCATATCGGCCAAGCCCATTGAACCAGACGAACTGAGCTCGCTCGCCATCTGCTCATCCAGCATTTGTCGGTAGAACTTCTCGTTCTGGCTGTTCATCATGTTGGACTCAAAGCCCTCATTGGCTTCTCGCATGGATTTCAACATCATGGAGGTGAAAATAGATTCGAACTGACGAGCCGCTGCACGCAGTGCTTCTTGCTCGCCATCTTTACCTTCCTTCACTGCTTTTTGACGCAGGGTATCCAGCGAACTGATGTCATGAATAAAACCAATGTCGTTAGGATTGTTCATTATACCTACCTCCTAACCATTAAATGATGATCAACTGGCCTTCAATGGCACCAGCTTGTTTCAATGCTTGCAAGATAGCCATCAAATCCGACGGCGCTGCGCCGACTTGGTTAACGGCACGGACCAAATCATCCAACGTTAAGCCTGGCTCGAACTTAAACATCTTGCCCTGCTCTTCGCTGACTTCGATATCCGAGTCTGGCACGACAACGGTTTGCCCACCAGAAAAGCCGTTCGGTTGGCTAACATTCAGGTTTTCTTTGATCGCAACCGTCATGCCACCATGCGTTACCGCAGCAGGTTTAAGGCGAACATGTTTACCAACTACGATGGTACCCGTACGAGAGTTAACGATGATTTTGGCTGCGCCATCTGCTGGGTCGAATTCTAAGTTTTCAATTGCCGATAAGAACGCCACACGCTGGCTGACATCACGAGGGGCACGTACACGTACCGACGTCGCGTCTACCGCGCTCGCCATTTGTGGGCCAAGGAAGTTGTTTACCGCATCCGCCATACGTTGAGCCGTTGTGAAGTCTGACTCAAGCAAGTTGAACGTGATGTAATCGCCACGACCAAATGGGTTTGGAATTTCGCGCTCTACTGTCGCACCACTAGAGATAAGACCAACGGTTGGATTGTTACCTACGATTTTTGAACCGTCAGCACCTTCAGCACTGAAGCCGCTCACCACTAAGTTACCTTGAGCAACCGCGTAAACTTGACCATCGAGACCTTTGAGGAACGTTTGCAGTAGCGTACCACCACGCAAACTTTTGGCACTACCGATAGAAGAGACTGTCACGTCTACTTGCTGACCTGGTTTAGAGAATGGCGGCAACTCTGCCGTTACCATGACTGCGGCAACGTTTTTTATTTTCGGCTTTGTGCCCGGCGGCATCTGAATGCCGAAGTTTTGCAACATGGCGGCGAAACTTTGCTCCGTAAACGGGTTCGCTTCGCCTGTGCCAGGTAAGCCTGAAACCAAACCATAACCCACGAGTTGGTTGCTTCGTACACCAGCCACTTGCGCGACGTCTTTGATACGTGCAGCTTGGGCAGCGGTAGAAAACAGAGCAACGCTCATCAGTATTAAAAGGAGTTTTTTCATGCTTACTTATCTCTTGCAGTCAAATTGCCGTCAGCACGGCGTGTTATAGCGCTACATTAAAGAATCGTGCCAAGAAACCCGGCTCTTGCATATCTTGTTGTACACCGGTGCCAGAATACTGAATTCTTGCGTTAGAAACGCGGTTTGATGCAATAGTATTGTCGAAACTAATGTCATCCGGACGAATAGTGCCGCTTAAACGTATGTACTCATCACCCGTATTAAGCGTCATCCATTTTTCTCCACGGATAACGAGGTTGCCATTTGCCAAAACTTCAATCACCTCAACAGTAATGTAACCACTGATGCTGTTACTCTGCTTAGCAGAAGAGTCACCCGCAAATGAGTTTGAGTTATTTAAGTCATAAGAGAAATTGTATTTGCCACCAATTTGCAGCTCTTCGCCACCCACTTGAAGCGGGTCCATTTGCGCTTCATTGGTTTTCGATAAATCGGCATTGGCGCTTTTCGTGGCGCTGGTAGTCTCATCCAGTGTCACGGTAATAATGTCGCCAATACCACGTGGCTTGGAATCGTCGTAAAGATCGGTAATGTGCTCGGCGCTAAACAGTGAACCTGTTGCAGCAGCATAATGCTCAGGTTTCTTTTTCGGATGAATAGGAGCCCATGCAGGATCACCCGCAACCGGATCGCTTCTGCCACGCAGTGTATCCACGATACCGCTGCTCTCTTCTTTCGATTTATCGCCTTCTACCGCATCAACCACCGTCGTTGCTTGTGTCACTTCATCCGTTTCAATCGGCTCTAACATGGCACAACCCGACATCGTGGCAATCAAAGCAAGTAGACAAATACGTTTCATCGTGAGCTCCTCAATTCTTGCTCTTAACCGTTATAACTGCTGGTTAACGAAGCTCATCATCTTATCGACTGACGAGATCACTTTTGAGTTCATTTCGTAAACGCGCTGGGCTTCGATCATGTTGACCAACTCTTCCGTTACATTCACGTTAGACGCTTCCAGCATGGATTGACGGATTTCACCCAAACCGTCCAAACCAGGAACACCTTCTTGTGGATCGCCACTGGCACCCGTTGGTAAGTAAAGGTTCTGGCCAATTGGCTCTAGGCCACCTGGGTTAACAAAGTCTGTAATGGTTAGCTGACCAACGACTTGGTTGTCTTGCTGACCACGGACGCGAACCGATACTTCACCATCCGTACCGACAGTGATAGAAATCGCATCTTCTGGAATCACAATTTCAGGTTCTACAGGGTAGCCAGAACCGGACGTGACTAACGTGCCTTCACCATTTAACGTGAACTGACCGTTACGGGTGTAACCGATGTTGCCATCCGGCAACGTCACTTGGAAGAAGCCGTCGCCTTCAACCATCATGTCCAGTGCGTTGGTCGTTGTCTGCGCATTACCATGCGTGTGCACTTTTTGCGTCGCAACCACTTTAGAACCCGCGCCTAGCATCAAGCCACTCGGAAGCTCAGTGTTCTGAGATGACTGGCCGCCAGGCTGGTTGATGTTCTGATAGAACAAATCTTCGAATACCGCACGGCTCTTTTTGTAGCCCACCGTAGAGGCGTTCGCCAAGTTGTTCGAAATCGTGGCAATGTTGGTTTGTTGGGCGTCTAGACCTGTTTTACTTACCCATAGTGCTGGATGCATAGTGAACCTCTAACTCTGTTAACTCATACGAAGCAGTGAATCTGAAGATTTATCCATCTCTTCAGCAGTGCTCATCATCTTGACTTGCATTTCAAACTGACGCTGTAAGTCAATCAATGCGGTCATTTCACCTACGGCATTCACGTTACTGCCTTCAATCGCTCCTGTCTGGAGGCTAACAGTAGCGTCTGCTTCGTAAGGTTGGTTTGGAGTTTTATGGCGAAATAAGCCATTGGTGTCTTTAAATAAGCTTTGATCATTAGGCTTAACAAGCTTGATGCGATCAACCGCTTGGAATTCTTCCGCCGGGGCACCTTGAGGAAGCACAGAGATGGTGCCATCCCGACCGATTTCAATTTTAGAGAGAGGGATAGGCAAAGTAATCGGCGCATCGTTTTCACCCAGCACCAAATGGCCACTTGCGTTAGTAAGCATGCCATTTTGATCGACTTTTAGGTTACCGTTACGGGTCAACCCTTCTTTACCCGTGTGATCGAGTACCGATATCCAGCCGCTGCCTTCAATCGTCACATCCAGATCACGCCCTGTTGTAATCACGCTACCTTGAGCAAAGTTATGCCCTGGACGCTCTGTCATGCTGAAAACACGTGAAGGATGGCCTTCACCATAAGCCTGCATTGAGCGAGCCTGCGCTAAATCCGCACGAAACCCTGTCGTGCTTACGTTAGCCAAGTTATTAGCACGCAATTGTAGTGCCTGCATATTTTGCTTGGCCCCACTCATTGCGAGAAACAGTGCGCGATCCATAAATTACTCCAAAAACTTCTCTGTACACGGAGTAAAAGCAATAGTTATGCCAACATAAAATGAGCTTATTTATCAAATATTTAAATAAGAAACAAAAGATTAAGAGGGGTTTCAGTGGCAGAAAACTGCAACAAGGGGCAAGGTTTTGATCCACATGGCGGCAACGGCGGCAAATCAGAGATCAAAGCATGCTTAACCTGAACTGAGGTATTTTCAGGCTAAGCATCAGATGAATGTCATGATGTTATCAAGCCAAGCGGCGAAAGCTCGCCTAACTTGATGATGCAGATTATCGGATCTGCAGGATATTTTGTTGTAGCTGGTTGTGCACTTCTAGCGAACGTGAGTTTGCTTGGAAGTTACGCTGAGCAGAAATCAGGTCCACCAGCTCCTGCGTCATATCAATGTTTGACTGTTCCAGCATACCATTGTTGATGGTGCCAAAAGAGCCTTTGTTAGATTCACCCCAAATCTTGTCACCAGAGAACTGAGTTGAATCCCATTGCGTACCGCCCTTCTTATCCAGACCTTGCTCGTTTGGAACACGTACTAGCGCGACACGACCCAATGTGACGTTTTCACCGTTTGAGTAAGTCCCCATTACGCTGCCGTTTTCATCGAAGTCAACTTTGGTTAGGAAACCCGTTGTTGCACCGTCTTCATCGAACTTAGTCAGTTCGAACGGAGCAGCAAACTGTGTTGCCGAGCCTAAACCGAAGTTAAGCGTCTGCGCAGGATCGGCACCATTCATATCGACTGGTGTCGTGTTCGTCGCCGGATCGCCTAATGCCACAGACGTAATTGGCTGACCATTGTTCAAGCTCGCCAACGTACCATCGTTGTTGAACTTCATGGTATGACCCACATGGCCTGTTGGCGTTTGTGCATCACCTGCCGCAACATTTAAAGGCTTTTCGCCTTCTTTATCTGTCACTGTGTAGTAAGTGTTCCACGTGTTTGGCTGAGTCTGATCTTTCAAGTAGTACGTCGTTAGCTTGTAAGACTGACCCATCGAGTCATAAATAGTCGAAGAGGTTGAACGGTTGTATGTATCTGGGTCTGAAAAATCAAACTGAGTTGGATCTTTCAAATCGCCGTTTGCTGGCAAGTTCACGCCCACTTCAATGTTTGCTGTTTGCTTTGGCTTACCAAATTCAGCAGGAATATTGATAGGTTGTGGCTCGTATGAAGAAACCTCACCAGAGCTTGGATCCACTTGGTAACCTAATAAGAACTCATCGTTCGCGGTCACCATGTAGTTTTCTTTATTTAAATGGAATGCACCATTACGTGTCAGTTCATTCTGTTGTGGAGTCAGACGCTCCTTCGCCACGGCGAAGAAACCTGTACCCGAAACACGCAGATCCATTGGGTTGTTGGTGTAAATGCTTGAGCCTTCATGGAACTGCTGCGCCACTTGGCTTGCTTGCGCACCACCACCCGGCGTGGTTTTTGCGTTAGTAAATAAAGAGTTAGAGTAAACATCAGCAAACTCAGCACGGGACTCTTTAAAGCCGTACGTGTTGGCGTTCGCAATGTTGTTACTGGTGGTGTTCAAATCCAGTTGGGCGGCGGACAAACCGCTTAAAGATACATATGACATTCCAAAATCTCCTAATCTAGCGAGCTATGACTACGCTTTGCCAACTTCCAATACTTCTGCAAGTCGAACTGGCGATGCAAAACCAGCCAGATTGAGTAATACGTTTCCGTCACCTTTGCCGAGCAATACGCTGTTTACGTTGGCATACGTCGATACTGGGAACTCTTGCGACTCCCCTTCAACCAAGCCAGACGCTTTCACTTTGTATTTGCCAGCAGGCAGTGGATTTCCGCTTTCATCTTTACCGTCCCAAAGCACACGCGTGTCGCCGGCTGGTTTCGCCCCTACCTCAAAAGTACGAACCAGTTGGCCAGCTTCATCCTCTACACGAACAAACAGATTATCGATAGATTGTGAAAGCTTAACCATTGCCGCCATTGGCGCGTCGTCCTGCTTCACACCTGCCGCTCCTGGGACCAATACGTCACGTCCTACCAAAGAGGAAGCTTGTAACGCTTGGTTTGATGTCATTGACGAGTTCAAACTCTCAAACTGAGTGTTCATCTTGCCAATGCCATCAACGGTCGCAAATGAAGCCATTTGCGCAATCATCTGGTCATTACTTACCGGCTTAAAAGGGTCCTGTTGAGACAATTGCTTCGTGAGCAATGATAAGAAGTCTTCCTGTTTTAGGTCTTGCTTACCCGTGCTCTCTTCCGTCTTCTTGTTACTCTCTTGTAGACTTTTAAGCTGGTCGATATAGGACAAGCCGCTTTGACCAACGTTGTTAATTCCGGCCATACGCTACCTCCTTATCCTTATTGACCCATCTGCAGCGTACGCAGCAGCATTTGTTTACTAGAATCCGCTACTTGCACATTGGTTTGGTATGCGCGAGAAGCTGAAATCATGTTCGCCATTTCTTCCATTACATTGACGTTCGGCTTGTAGATGTAGCCTTCTTCGTTTGCAAGGGGATGGTCTGGGTTGTACTCCGCACTCAGCGGTTTATCGCTTTCTACAATACCCATCACTTTCACTGGCACCGTATCACCGCCACGCATGGCGTTACTTAACTCAGCTCCAAACACAGCATGGCGCGCTTTATAAGTGTCTTTTGCAGAGCTGCTGACACTGTCGGCGTTCGCCAAGTTGCTTGAGGTAGTGTTCAGACGAACGGATTCAGCGCTCATTGCGGAACCTGTCACATTGAAAACGTTAAATAAGCTCATCTAAATTATTCCCCTTTGATTGCTTTGGTTAAGTTCTTGAATTTGCTGCCTAGAAAGTCGAGTGATGCTTGGTGTCTGATTTGGTTTTGCATAAACAAGTTACGCTCTAAATCCAAGTCTACCGTGTTGCCATCACCCGTATCAGGCTGCATAGGAAGACGATATAGCTTGTCCCCGACCAACGTTGTAGTGGCAGGAATATGCCGACCATCCGTACGACTAAGACCAATGCTTGCCCCAGATGTTGCCGCTTGCAATTCCTTCGCAAAGTCTAAACCTCTTGCTTTGTAACCAGGCGTGTTGGCTTGTGCAATGTTGGTGGAAATCACCTCAGCATTGCGCTCACGTACGCCCACCGTGTGCTGGTGGATGCCTAGTGCATTGTCAAAAGATATAGCCATGTTTGCCTCTACAATTAAGAACTGACCGTGATTGATAACCAAAAAGCAATTAGCATGCCAAAAACATAAAGCGCTCTATCTACTTAATAGCTATCACCCATTGGAATAGCAATAAGTGAGCCAAAGTGACTGGAATGTCATGTCGTTTCACTTTGTTCACTTAATAAAGATACACCGTGATGAGGGAACAAAGCAAAATCGCGCTTCAATTTAGCAAGTGAAAACGTGGAAACACTCGAAGTCAGGAAACCAGCAAACAAAAAAAGCCTGACACTAGGTCAGGCTTTTTATCAATGAAGAGATACCGCTATTTAAGCTTGTAAATGATACCCGGATTACAGCGCACCATTTCAAATTTATCAGTCAGACCAGTTAGCGACTCTGATGCCCCTAACAGCAGATAACCACCTGGGTTTAAGCTGCTCGCCATTTGGTTAAGCACTTTTGATTTCATTTCCGGTGAGAAGTAAATCAGCACGTTGCGACAAAAAATAATGTCGAACTTACCCATCAGTGCATAACTGTCCATCAAGTTTTGTGGACGAAAGTTCACCAAACGTTTGACGTTGTCTTTGACTTTCATACGGCCACCGTCCGCATCCTCAAAGAAGGTGCGGCGACGTTCAGGTGAAAGTCCGCGCCCTAGAGCCAAATTGTCATACACACCTGCACGACACATCTCGAGCATACTTGCTGAAATGTCTGTTGCTGTAATAGACACGTTTGGTAACAAACCCGGCTTGCGCTGTTGCGTTTCCAGAATCGTCATTGCAATAGAATACGGCTCTTGGCCCGATGAGCTGGCTGCAGACCAGATCTTGATTGGGCGCTTGCTTGCCGCTACTTCTGGCAATAATTTGTCAGCTAAAACTGTGAACGGATAAGTATCTCGAAACCACAAGGTTTCGTTAGTCGTCATCGCGTCCACAGCGGCCACTCGTAATTCACGATTGCGCCCTGTAACAACATCACGTAGCAAATCTGATAACGATGCGAGCTTAAACTTCGTCACTAAAGGACTCAGTCGGCTACGCACAAGGTATTGCTTGCTATCACCTAACACGATGCCACATTGCGATTCTAGAAAACGGCTAAAGTCACGATACTCTTGATCACTGATTGTAATAGCAGTCATTAATGTCTCTTTTATTGTGTTAATGCAGATTTAACCGCGTTACCCAATTCATCTGGGTTAAATTTCGCAATGAAGGTATTGGCACCTACACGCTCAACCATAGCCTGGTTGAATACACCACTTAATGAAGAATGGAGGATAACATAAAGGTCTTTCAAATCGGCATGTCTGCGAATTTCAGCCGTTAAGGTATAGCCGTCCATTTCTGGCATTTCAATATCGGAAATAACCAACGAAATTTGATCGTAGATATTGCCTTCTTGAGCCATTTCAATCAACTTATTGTACGCTTCTTTGCCATCTTTGACAGATACGACCTCGAAACCGATTGATGTAATCGCACGCTCTACCTGTTTACGCGCGACAGTCGAGTCATCAGCAATCAATATACGGCGTACAATAGGCTTTTCTTGTTCTGCTTGCGCGATTTCTTCACCGATAGCGGAATCCATCGTTTCATCAACCGGCGCAATCTCCGCCAGGATTTTTTCAACGTCAAGGATTTCAACCAGCTCGTTGTCGATGTTCGTCACTGCGGTCAAGTAGTGCGCTTTACCCGCACCGTCTGGCGGTGGCAAAATCGCTTCCCAATGCATATTGATAATACGCTCAACCGATGATACCAAAAATGCTTGGATCGTACGGTTAAATTCTGCGATAACAACAAAACATTTATCCAGATCAGTGGTTGGGCGGCCACCAATTGCCAGGCTCAAATCAATAACGGACACGGTATGGCCGCGGATATGAGCGATACCTTTTACCAGCGGGTGTAGATTTGGCATTGAAGTCAGCTTAGGGCACTGCAGTACTTCTTTCACTTTGAATACGTTAATGCCGTAGCGCTGTCGGCCCATCAGTCGAAAGGTCAATAATTCCAATCGGTTCTGACCGACGAGTTGCGTACGCTGATTCACCGAGTCAAGAATCCCCGTCATATGCTCATCTCCATCTCAAACTTTTTGTTTTTAAATGATACTCTACCACTGGCAAGCACGATACCAGGGAGACAGTATGGCGTATTTCACTTTCACTTCGACACCATTGACTATGACAATATGTAGAGCGCTAATTACAAAGTACGCTAAGTCTATCGGCATTTTGCTCAGTATGTTTAGCTTTTTTGTTCATTCAGCTTCAGATAATCAGATCGAGCAAATAAAAACGGCAGCAGAACAACATATTCTTGCTACAGTTGATCAGCCTGATGGTGGCGAGCTATCTGTTAATGCGGCAGATATCGACTCGAGAATAAAAGCAACGGATTGCCCAGTGCCCCTGGATACGTCAGCTTCTTCCACCAGCAGTACTCGAAGCAACATCAATGTTCTAGTGGAATGCTCACCGGATGACTGGAAAGTCTATGTGCCTGTACGGATCTCTGTATCGGTGCCAATGATCGTCGCAACACGAACACTAGGGAGAGGAGAAATCGTCAGCGCGTCGGATGTCACCACTTCCATGATCGAGCTACAGCGCTTTCGCAAAGATGGCTTTTCTAACTACGATCAAGTGGTTGGCGCAAAGCTAAAACGCAACGTTCGCCTAGGTGATGTTGTTGAACGTAATGATGTCTGTGTCGTTTGCCGGAATGAAAAGGTCACAATTAAAGCGGTGAATTCTGGCATGACAATCACCACTCAAGGCACAGCATTGCAAGATGGTGCGGCTGGCGATCAAGTAAGAGTGAAAAATGATAAGTCACAGCGTATAATAGAAGGCATAGTGACTGGCATTGCGGAAATCACTGTTAATTTTTAATACCCACTGGTAGCGTGTTTAAACTGATCAATAAAAATGCAAAAAATGACTAAAGTTATTTTTGCACTGGTCGATAGCCTGGATACCAGTATTACGATACAAGGCAAAGGTTAAACATGGCAGGTATAGATAATATACGTTCAGGGCAAATGATGACGACGACAAGTCGTGCACCTGCGCGTAACGATTCCAATGCTACCAGCACGACTGAATCGAAAAAAGCACCCGTACAACAAGACGCTGTATCACTCAGCCAGCAAAGCAAAGCCGTTAGCAAACTCCAAAAAGATATGGCAGCTTCTCCGGCCTATGACAGTGCCAAAGTGGCGGCAATCAAAGAAGCAATCACAAACGGTTCATACAAAGTCGATCCTGAAAAATTGGCCGACAACATGATTAAGTTTGAAAACGAATTGCAAGGCAAAAGCTAACTGACTTAGGCCGAAGGTAAGTATTTTATGGCAGCATTAGTCGATCTCGTCAATTTCCAACTAGAAAATGCTAAGGCACTTTCTGCTGTTTTGCGTCAAGAAACACAAGCGATAACTGCGCGTGTCTCTACCGAGATTGAGAGTATTGCCAAACAGAAGATGACACTCATTGATCAGCTTAGAACGACTGATCAGCGAATCGCCTCTCACCCGCACGTCAATCAACTTACTGAAGATGAGCACCTAAGTCAGGTTGTTGCTCAAATCCAATCGATCGTCCTCGACTGTCAACAAGTCAACAAAGTAAATGGTGAATCGCTTAGTCGCGCACAGCTGAGTTTCAATAAACTCAATAACATGCTTCAGCGAACTCATGGCAAAGTGGGCATGACCTACAATGCCGGTGGCAAAACCCATACTATTTCGACACTTGGCACCAATATAAAAGCCTAAACGTCACTCCTGCCCCACCATCTCTAGAATGTAGATATAAAAAAGCGACTCATTGTTGCCAATCAGCCGCTGGAAAGATTATCTGGTCTTCTGAAGTAATGCGCTCAGTGCATTAGAACAAGGTTTGTTGACGCTTCTCAGGCACCTGTTGAACTTCTCCGTAATCACGCAACTTATCCATCTTACGAATATCCAGACGCAGCTCTGTCACGTAACTGTCTTCAACAAGATAACTACGCACAACTTCTGCACCGCGAATCACACCATCAACCGCGCCTGTAGTGCTCTCAATACCTAAACGCTGGTCTTGCAGCTCTGCACGTCCACTAACACGCATACCATATACTTGTTCTGCCAGTTCACGGTATGCATCAATTTTTGATGCGCGCATCGCTCGTACACGCTTCTCTTCAACAGTACGACCTGTTTGCTCACTGACACTCGCATAACCCACTGCCACTAAGATTTCATCTTGACGCATCTGTTGTAGTGGCTGACACCCCACCAATACCAGTGTGGTAATAATAAATAATAACTTCTTCATGCTTCTATCCTATGGACGCAGAATTACAGTGTACGGCTGACGAATGGTTGGGTCTGAGCGAATCAACACGCCATCTTGCGTACGGATACTGTTTAACGTATCTAAGTCACGACCAATACGGTCAGCCGGAAGGAAACCCTGCGCGGTTGCTACAACCACACGGCTCTGCATACCGACCACACGTGCATTGACCAGCACCCCGCCCTCTTGGCGCAGCATCGTGCCGGTCAGTACATACTGAATTTGTTGCTCTTGCGCCAGATCTTGCCAATCACGGCTTAAAGCAAAATCGCCCTGCTGCGTCACTTGGATAGAGCCCGTAGTTTTGAAATCAACCACTTTGAACCCTCGGCGCTGGAACTGATGGATAAAACCTTCCGAGACCGAGTTACCTAACCAGTTTGTTGCATCCATATTTTGTAGATCAACAAACGAGGTAATCGCAATCGGTGTCCGCGCAGATACCGCCACATTAGAAACCATCAGGTCTTCGGTCATGCTTTCAATGAAAAAGTCCATCGTATGACGTGGACTATCCATCAGCATGAACTGGCTTCCCGAGTACGGTTCTTTACCATTGTAAATCGGTGAGTACGCGCACGATGTCAGAAGCGTCATCATCGATGCGGCGACAAGCCACTTTTTCATGGTTTGATTCTCCAGATAATCTTAGGTGATACCGTTCTTGATTAATTCCTTTCTAAGAAAGTGAATATTGGAACAGTCTTTGCTTTTCTTTGTTTGCCTAACGAAGAAAAATCCACCAAACTTCACTGAAATTGTTAAAGCAATATTTATACCCGAACGGTTGTAATCAATGAAAAAAATATTAAACAGTCTGTTTTCAATCACTTTAGTGATGCTTGTGCCTTTTAAAGTAATGGCATCTTGGTATGAAGTAACAGGCGTTGCCACTATCGTTTCTTCAGAAGAGACGGCAAGGCTCCATGCGTTGGAAGACGCGCTGTTCAAAGCCGTCAATTTTTCGGGCGCAGATATTGGCAGTATTAGCAATTTGATGCCGCTACTAGAAGAAAGCCGTAACGAGTACCAGTTTACCAACCATGAAGTCCGTTACATTTTGGTCGAGTCTGAGCGTAAACGTCGAGGTAAAGTCGAGGTAAAAATTCGCGTCGATATTTATCCATCGGCAACGGGTTGCCACACCGATCAATACAAAAAGACGATCCTTGTCGGCAATATTGAGGTTGCCTCACCACAACAAGCGGTGATGGGACAGATTTACCAAGTGGGTGACGATTTTAGCCGCGTGGTGAATCGCCAGCTGGATCAAACCTCTCGCAGCTTTGTATCTGTGGGTACAACGGACTATTCAATTAGCAGTAACTATCCCGCTCGTACTCAAATGATTGCACAAGACAACGGCGCACAATACATCATTGGGGGAGTCATTACCGATCTCACTGCAACGGTCGAATCTCAACTACTGCAAGATGACATCATCAATCGTCAGTTTGCGTTAGAGATGAAAGTATTTGATGGTAAAACTGGCCATGAAGTCTTCAACAAAGCCTACCGTGAAGTGGCGCGTTGGCCATTTGCCAAAACGAGCCAAGTGGATACTCGCAGTGCGCGCTTTTGGGCGTCGACCTATGGCGAGATGATGCTACGCGTTAGTCGCAATATAATGCTGGATCTAGAGTCAGAGCTGTCTTGCAAAATTACGCTGCCAGAGGTCGTTGCTGTCTTCGGCAATACAGTAACGATGGATCTCGGCCGTATGCATGGCGTAAAAGAGGGAGACAAATTGCAGCTTTGGCACACCGCATCATTTATCGACCAAAACGGATTACCAAGAAATAAAGTATCGCAAAGTGAAATTACATTGACGGTATCTCGTATATACGAACACGAAGCCGAGCTGACGATTGATCAGCCAAATTTAGCATCTAGTGTTCAAATTGGCGACGTAATGAACAAGATCCTATAAAAGCAAACATTAAGTCTTGAGATATGCTCACTTTTGAATATCATAGGCAGCGCATCTTATTTGATTATACCAATGACCGTAGTAAGTCGTTCAAAGTGATGCTGATAAAGACCTAAACAAAGTTGCTAGGTTTGCATTCAGTAAAACGGTTCAATGAACTGCAACTATTGGTATTACGCCCCCATGGCACAGCTGGATAGCGCAGTCCCCTCCTAAGGGACAGGTCGTAGGTTCGAATCCTACTGGGGGCGCCATATCATAGCCTTAGCTCCCACTTGAGCTAAGGCTTTTTTGTATCCACTATTTCGAGCTTCACAGAGCGTTTCCAAGTAACGTGTGAAACAATTTCCTCAGTAATCAATATGATCGCCTCGCTCCTTTACTCGACGAGATAAAACCTTTTACTGTTCCGACCTCTTCCCCTTGAAATCATTTCAACAAGCCCTATTTACAGTTTTGTATTTTATTACTTTAATTATCTATGAGTTTTGCTTACCCTTTTAGCTATTAATAAAATTATTAGTTAGCACTATGTCTAAGAGCAATTTAATAACTAACACTGGACACCGCTTTATTTCTAAAGGCAAGACTGCCTTTAAGATTCATATCCATACCCCCGAGGACACGGTATTGCACCGCTCGGTTGGGTTTGTTCGTATTGGAGAAAAGAAAGGCTTACAAAAAGCCATTAAGCTGAGAAACGAATTAGGCCGGCAAATGTGGGGCAAATTTTGGCGACGTCTTTTGAAGGATCCTTACCTCATGACCAGACTCCCACACAGCGTTGAGCCAAAAATTGTTCACAAGCCTAACCCCACTCTTGAAAACCCAGATAACCGAGATACGTGTTACATCGCTAAGTGGCGAGAGTTCAATGATGACGGTGACTACAAATACAAAACGGTGGTTCGCTCTATTAGTAAATACGGCAAGCTTGCCGCCTACATGCAAACCAAAAAAGCGTTGTTAGAAGCACATAAAGACAACTTGGAAATCCTAACATTCATGGGGCGCTTAAACAGCATTGACCTCAAGTGATGTTTACCGTTTTTAGCTTTTCAGTCCGTTTCAAATAGAAATGAAAAAGCCCCAAAGAGCGAACTCTTTGGGGCTTTCAGCTTCAGTCTTCTATACTACGGTCGGATAGGAGCTTATTGCTGAACTTGGTATTCAAATTCTGGAACAACGATTTCTACGCGACGGTTTTGCTGACGACCTTCACGAGTGTCGTTTGAAGCGATTGGGTTGTTTTCACCTTCGCCACGAGCTTGAATACGTGATGAATCAATGCCTTTTTCAACAAGTGCGTTAGCTACAGATTCAGCGCGTTTCTCAGAAACTTTTAGGTTGTAAGCTGCTGGGCCAGAAGTATCTGTGTAACCTACAACTTCAACGTTCGCTTGTGGGTGCTCGTTTAGGAAAGCAACTAGGTTATCAAGTTTTGCAGCGCTCTCTGGTTTTAGAGTTGTGCTGTTTAGATCGAAGCTACCAGTGCCGATTGTTTGAGTTTCGAATGTTTTCGTTACAACTACTGGCTCTTCTACGACTTCTTCTACAACTACTTCTTCAACAACAACTGGCTCTTCTACGATTACTGGCTCATCGTTGCCGCCGAATTTGAAAGAAACACCCAGTGTTGCTGTGTTACCTGTCGCACGAGTTACATCGTTGCTGATATCAGTCAGAGTTTGGTATTCCGCACGAGCAGTTACGTTTTGGCTTAGGTTGAACTCAAGGCCAGCTGCGCCTAGGTAAGAGTAATCATCTTTGCCATCAAACATTACGTAAGCGCCACCCACTTTACCGTAAAGTGCGATGTCTTCAGTGATTGGTAGGCTGAATTTAGGTGCAAGAGTGATTGCTTCTACATGGCCACCGAAAGAAGTTTGGTTAAAATCACCGATGTTGTCGAAACCTGCTTCTACTGCGAAGTATTTATTCATTTCGTAACCAACAAAAGCGCCAAGAGTAGAGTCGTCTTTGTCACAAGCCTGGCCCGCTACACACGCGTCTTCCATCCATGACTTACCCATCTTACCACCAACGTATACTTCTGCTTGTGCTGCTGAAGCCATAAGTAGAGACGCTGAAATTACCGCTGCTAATTTTTTCATTATTGATTCCTCTAAAGAAGTTCTTTTGTTAGATGCCGAAATGCGCCGTCTGACTGACGTTGTATTTCAATTCTTTTTATTCATTCCTTGAGTGAGATACTTAGTCAGCTTCTTTTTATGCACATGCATTTTTTTTATGAAAGCTACTTACGTACATTTCCTGTTCAGTGATACATATCGCCATCTCGGTATCACTGACGGGGTGAACTATAACGCTAAGAAATCGCGAGAAAAATCCCAATTCTGTCAATTTATTGTCATCAAAAATCTCAACAACATGTGATCTTAAGCAAAAAAATCCCCACACAATCATGACGCAAACGTTTGCTTTATTTTCTGGAACACTACAACTTAAGCAAAGTTTTTTCTTAAAAATGAGACAAAAAAAAGGGAACTTTAAGGATCATGGATAAAAATCAGACATATATTTGATATATAACCGCTCACTTTTTATTCACGACAAAGATATTTGGATTAAAAAATCTTATCCATACCTAGGTGAATTACGGTCCTAAATACTACATCCTTCACCGACATATGAGAAGGTTTCTCATTATCTAAGGTTCAGATACAAAAAAGCCGCGGGTGTTTACCGCGGCTTTGTGACTATTTATTCAAAAGAACGTTTAGTTCAAAGCAATTATGCGTTTGCTTCACGCTCAGCAATGAACTCAAGCGCCATCTTAATACGAGCAACACAACGCTCTTTGCCAACCAGTTCCATTACTGCATCTACAGAAGGAGACTGACCGCCGCCTGTTACAGCAACACGTAATGGCATACCGATTTTGCCCATGCCGATTTCTAGCTCTTCACAGACTGCTGCGATAACGCCATCTTTGATGTTTGCTGTTGTCCACTCGGTCAGTGCTTCAGCTTTCGCTAGAGCAAGCTCCAGAGGCTCTTTAGCCACACCGCGTAAGTGTTTCTTCGCTGCGCCCGCTTCAAACTCAGAGAAATCTTCGTAGAAGTAACGGATTTGCTCAGCTAGCTCAACCAGCGTGTTGCAACGCTCACCCACTAGCTTGATCACGTCAGTGATAGCAGGACCATTCGTTACGTCTAGTTTTTGTTGATCTAGGTGCCATTGTAGGTGCTCTGCAACGTACGCAGGATCTGAATTTTTGATGTAATGGTTGTTCAACCATTGCAGTTTGTCCGTGTTGAAGGCAGACGCTGACTTAGATACTGCGTTTAGGCTGAATAGGTTGATCATCTCTTCTTGAGAGAAGATTTCTTGGTCGCCATGAGACCAACCTAGACGCACTAGGTAGTTGTTTAGTGCTGCAGGCAAGTAACCCATATCGCGGTATTGCATGACCGATACAGCGCCGTGACGTTTCGACAGTTTCGCACCGTCATCACCTAAGATCATTGCACAGTGCGCAAACGTTGGTACTGGTGCACCTAGTGCTTCGTAGATGTTGATTTGACGAGGCGTATTGTTGATGTGGTCTTCACCACGAACAACGTGAGTGATACCCATGTCCCAGTCATCCACTACTACACAGAAGTTGTAAGTAGGTGAACCGTCAGTACGACGAATGATTAGGTCATCCATTTGATCGTTGCGGATTTCGATACGGCCACGGATTTGATCATCAAATACTACGCTGCCTTCTTTCGGGTTACGGAAACGGATAACACATGGATCGCCATCTTTTGCCGCTTCGTTTGCTGCTTTGATTTTTGGATGGTTAGCATCATAGCGAGGCATTTCTTTATTTGCTTCTTGCTCTGCACGGATTTCATCTAGCAGCTCTTTAGACGCGTAACATTTGTAAGCTTTGTCTTCAGCAAGAAGCTTATCAACCATTTCGTTGTAACGATCAAAACGTTGAGTTTGGTAGTAAGGACCTTCATCCCACTCCAAGCCTAGCCATTCCATGCCTTCAAGAATTGCATCAACCGCTTCCTGAGAGTTACGCTCAAGGTCTGTATCTTCGATACGTAGAACGAATTCACCACCTTGGTTTTTAGCGTATAGCCAAGAGTAAAGTGCAGTACGCGCACCACCAACGTGTAGATAGCCAGTTGGGCTAGGAGCAAAACGAGTTTTAACCGTCATTTGAGTTCCTTAGGGGTAATGAGCAACGAGAGATCTCTCGTTGTAATGTCAAGGATAAAAGTGGCGACATTTTACCACCGTAAGTCAATTCTACAATCGGTTTGACACCAGAAATACAAACAGGGCAGCACCAATAAAGGTACTGCCCTCCTATTTACTGTTAAAGTGCAGAACGAAATTACTTCAGGTTACGCATCGCCCATTGCATAAATTCTTGCTGCTCTTCACGGCTTAACTCATTAAACGATGCTTTGATTGTTTTGGTTTCCGCCGGAGAAGACGCAATGCTTGCCTTGGTCGATTCTTTGTTCATTGCATTGTTATAGTCAGCCACTTCTCGCTCGTAATCACGAAAACCTTGCAAGCCACCTTTACGAAGTTGAACCATAGAGAATGCCACTTCTTTTCCGTGTTTGTCTTTCAATACCACTTTTGGATCGAGTTCAAAAGCTTTCGCTTCTTCGATGGTACGGAACGCTTTGTAAGTCAGCGATAGCTCGGCGTCTTTTTCTGCTTCAAACTCTAATACCAGTGGCTGCGAATCGAACTTACGGCGCTTGCCATCTTCAAAGACAATTTGTCCAACCGTCACCGCCAACTGATTTTCCCCGTCCTTCAGCTCGATGCTGTTATTTTTGGAAATCCACTCAGGGTACACGAACTCACCGTTGAGAACGCGAGGAACCAGTTCAGCTTGCAGAGTCAGTTGAGCAGCAAAAGCAGGCGCAGAAAGCATTGCGCAAAGTCCGAGAAGTGTCGTTGTTTTTTTCATCGTGGTTTCTCACTTTATACCAATTTAGATAAGCCTCTAAAACTTACAGGCCAGTCATTCCAAAGGCTTATTTGAATCAGTATCAAGACAAAAAGGGCGTTTCCGCCCTTTTAGCTGCTTCTTTATTAGAAGTAGTATTCAACACCCACAGAGAACTCATCGTAGTCCGCAGATTTCCAACGCCCTTCTGTTGGTTTATCCAGTTGAGACGCACCGTCGCCAAAGTCTAGAGTACGAGCACGTACGTAAAGCACTGCCGATGGGTCTACGAAGTACATAACTTGTGCAGATAGTACATCGTCTGCTGTATCGTTAATTGTCTTACCATCACGCTCTAGATCAAAGTTCGCTGCGTAAGCCAGTTTGTATTGCCAATCACCTGTGGTGTACATGATAGCGGCAGACATTGCGTCTTGCTTCTCACTCACGCCGTTGCTTGCGTCAGCTTCCATGTATTTGTATTGCGCGAAGAAAGAAATACCGTTATCAAACCAACCTTGAGCACCCACCAAGTATGTGTTGTTTTCCCACGTTTGGCCTTCCATCTTAATGTTACGGTTACCCTCGTATGCGGCATCTAACTGAATTGGACCAATTTTGTAGTGCGCTGCGACACCACCCCAGTAGTCATCACCTTCACCCAGACCCGCTTTGTCACCTGCACCTGCCGCGATATCTAGAGAGAATTTGTCCGCATACATTGGGGAGTCCCAACGAATGGTGTTTGATTGACGGTCTTGATACTTAGCACCACCGATTGCACCACCCCAGTCGTAAACGTCACCGAGACCTGGGTTAGATGCAGGCCAGTCAACTAATTCGTACATCGGTGTTAATACACGACCTAAACGAACTTGACCCCAAGATGCACTTTCAAAACCGACGAATGTGTCACGTTCACCAAGACCTGCACCCTCGCCGCCAAAGCTAGGGTCAACGTAACCACCTTCGATTTGCCAAATAAAAGTAGGACCGAAGTTAGCAAATTGTTTTTTACCACGGAAACCGATGCGAGATTCGTTGTTTAGCTGCATGCCACCTAGATCATCGTCCGTTGCTTTGTTGCCAGAATCGTAATCGCGGTACGCGGCCTGCATCGCGATGATCCCGTAAACTTCATAAGAGAATGAATCTTTGGTTAGGAACTCTTTTGCTGCGTCACTGTTTGCACCATCAGCAAATGCAGCACCACTGAACATCATGCCTGTGATTGCCGTAGCAAGTAGGCTTTTCTTTAGGTAAGACATTTTTAACCCCTATATTTTTTAGTTTTTTCCATTTTCAAATTCGCTAACTAGGACATGGCAGGAACTTGAAACAATGTTTGGACGGGGCAAATATGACAAACTTTTTTCGCACTAAAAAACTTTCCCTACAGCAATCTGAGCGACTTCAAAATGAGAAGATCAAAAATAATATAATCAATTAAAAATCAAAAACTTAAATTTAAATATAAAAAATCAAAAACGTTAAAAGCACTTTTTGACACTGAACTGACATTGAGAGCATCTCAAAAGCGTGAGCGACTTCATTCATCTTTTAGGTGTTTTAACGGAACTTTATATTCAGAGAGAAAAAACCTTGAGAT
This sequence comes from Vibrio sp. J2-4, assembly GCF_021728155.1. Classification (NCBI taxonomy): domain Bacteria; kingdom Pseudomonadati; phylum Pseudomonadota; class Gammaproteobacteria; order Vibrionales; family Vibrionaceae; genus Vibrio; species Vibrio sp. J2-4. Next base: position 248,944 of record NZ_JAKKCN010000001.1, on the reverse strand, counting down.
CACTCGCAAGTAAAATGGCAGTGAACTTGTGTGATTCAAGCGATTTTGACGAAATTGTTGAGAGCAAAAAATGGGTATTGACCTTACCCTTGCAGGAAGGTTTAAGCTCAATGTATCACTATTATTGAGGTGCAGATTATGTATCAGTTTGTTATACCTTTATCAGGGCTCAACTGCATGGGCTGTGCGAGAAAAGTTGAGAAGGCTTTACATGCGAATCACGATGTAGAGATCCTCACATTGTCCCCAACGCAAGTCGAGGTCAAAACCGAGTCCTCTCTCAAAGAGCTTGTCTCATCAATTGAATCTCTTGGTTACCACGCAGGAAATCAGTACGAGTTAAACCTTTCAGGCTTAAGCTGTGGCGGCTGCGTGAAAAAACTCTCGTCTTTATTAGACTCTCATCAAGACGTTATTTCTTTCGAGGCCTCAACAACGCACTTAGAGATTCGTACCCTACTCTCCGAGCAACAAGTCATTGAGCTAGTTGCCAGCTTGGGCTATACGGCCAACAATAGCGCTGTTACTGATAACTCAGTTGCTGAAGAGCACAAGGCAATCACTCCCGATCAACACCAAAGCCAGACACATCAAAGCGAAAAAGGCGACCAAGCAAGGCCTGACGAGCAACCAGCAGGCACGGCTCAACTACAGATGTTGATTCAAGGTATGACCTGTGCAAGCTGTGTCGCATCAGTAGAAAAAGCCCTGACTAATGTACAAGGGGTTGAAAAAGCTCAGGTAAACCTCGCAGAACAAAGCGCACTGGTGTTTGTGACTGAAGACTCAGATTCGTTACATCAATCTATTTTGCAATCTGTCAAACAAGCGGGTTACCAAGGCGAGGTTTTACAAGACGCCGCGACACAGCAAGAAAAGCAAGCGCAGCAACAACGTCAACAGCAAAAACGCTTTAAGTTGGATGCAATTGCCGGCCTTGTTGTGGGTGCCCCTTTGATGATTTGGGGTGTTGCTGGTGGCAACATGATGATTCGCAACACCAATGACCAATTGGTTTGGGGCGCGATCGGTATTGTGTGTTTGCTGCTGCTTGCCACTGCCGGAAAACTGTTCTTTAGTAACGCTTGGTTAGCGGCCACTCACAAGCGCGCCACGATGGATACCTTAGTTGCGCTCGGTACTGGCGCAGCGTGGTTCTATTCTATGCTTGTGGTAATTTTCCCAGATTGGTTCCCAATGGCATCTCGTCATGTTTACTTCGAAGCCAGCGCGATGATCATTGGTTTGATTTCACTTGGCCACTATATAGAAGCCAAAGCGAAAGCAAACACAACGCGCTCGCTTCAGGCTTTGGTGAACTTACAGCCTCAACAAGCGACCGTCATCACTGAGCAAGGTGATAAACAAATCGCGGTAGAAGAAATCACTTTAGGAATGAAGTTACGTATCAAGCCGGGAGAGAAAGTGCCCGTCGACGGTACGGTAATCAATGGTGAATCGTATATCGATGAGTCCATGCTAACTGGTGAGCCCGTTCCTGTATTAAAAGCACAAGAGGCACATGTATCCGCAGGGACATTGAATACCGACGGCTCTCTCACTATAGAGGCTACCGGAATCGGCGCAAATACGATGCTCGCACGTATTATTCGTATGGTGCGCAGCGCTCAGAGCAGCAAGCCCGCCATCGCTAAATTGGCAGACCAGATTTCATCGGTGTTTGTCCCTGTCGTTGTAGGCATAGCAATACTGGCCGCGCTTGTTTGGTTTGCCGTTGGCCCAGAGCCAAAAGCGAGCTATATGCTGGTGGTCACCACAACCGTACTTATCATCGCCTGCCCTTGTGCTCTAGGCTTAGCAACCCCACTTTCTGTTACGGTGGGAGTGGGTAAAGCCGCAGAACTCGGCATTTTGATCAAAGATGCTGATGCCCTGCAGCTAGCGAGTAAAATAGATACGGTTGTGTTCGATAAAACAGGCACGCTTACCCAAGGTAAACCAAGTGTGCAGCAAGTGTTTACTCACACCACCAGCCAAGAAGAGCTGTTGGGGTTAGCGTACGCCGCCGAGCGTCAGTCAGAGCACCCACTAGCAAAAGCGGTATGCGACTTTGCTAATCAGCACGACACACAAGAAGTGACTCTCGATAAATTTGAAAACGTTCGCGGACGCGGCATTTTGGCAACGTATCAAGGTAAACCGCTGCTTATTGGCTCGCTTCAATTTATGCAAGCGGAAAACGTTGCAACAGAGGCTCTTCAGGATGCAATTGACGAATGCGCTCAGAACGCATGGACTCCGGTTGCCGTTGCGCTCGATGGTGAGTTAGTCGGCCTGATCTCCATTGCTGACCCAATCAAATCGGATGCAAAACAAGCGCTCTCTGCATTAAAATCGCAAGGCATCAAAACGGTAATGCTGACGGGTGACAACCAACACGTAGCCAACGCTATCGGTCAAGAACTTGGTATTGATGAAGTAATCGCTCAAGTAATGCCAGATGAGAAAGCTCAGCACATTGAGCAACTTCAATCCCAAGGCCATGTTGTGGCAATGGTTGGGGATGGCATTAACGACGCCCCTGCTCTCGCGTTAGCCAACCTTGGTATTGCAATGGGTAGCGGCAGTGATGTCGCCATTGAAAGTTCGCAAATGACCATCCTGAACACGTCACCAATGGCGGTGGTACATGCGATTGAACTGTCGCGCGCTACACTTAAAAACATGAAGCAAAACCTATTTGGTGCCTTCGTTTATAACTCACTGGGGATCCCTGTTGCCGCAGGCGTACTTTATCCTGCATTTGGATTTTTGCTCAGCCCAGTTGTCGCAGGTGCGGCAATGGCGCTGTCATCTATTACTGTCGTTAGTAATGCAAATCGACTACGACTTTTTTCAGTAAAATAACCACTTATATTTGAGGCTATTATGAAGTTGAAATTATTGACCTTTGCAATGCTTGCGACCGCATCCGCCAACGTATTGGCAGCTGATGTCATTAACCACAAATCGCCATACTGCGGCTGCTGTGGTGAATGGACAAAACACATGGAAGAGAACGGATTTACGGTCGAAGAGAAATTGCACGATGACATGAACGCCATAAAACGCGATCTAGGCATCAAGAACGAACAGCTTTACTCTTGCCACACAGCAGAAATCAACGGTTATGTGTTCGAAGGTCACATTCCAGCCGAAGACATTAAAGCATTCTTAGAAAATCCACCACGTAACGCAAAAGGGCTCTCGGTACCAGGCATGCCAATGGGTTCCCCTGGTATGGAGTATGGCGATAAAAAAGACAGCTACACTGTTTACGCGTTTAACGAAAAAGGCCAAGTGTTCGAATATAGCCACCACGAAGGCAACGACAAATAACAAGAAAGCCCAGCAAATCAATTGCTGGGCTTTTTCTTAATAGACAAATATAAGATTAGAAGCCGTAAGAGGCACCAAATACAAACGCATTGTTAACTAGGCTATCACCACTTGCGTTTTCTGCACCGTGTGCTTGGCTACGGAACTCAAAGTAAGGCTGAACACCTTTACGTGTCCACGTTGCGCGAAGCTCGTGGTCCATCGTTTCCGCTTCAATCATGTAGACGTTGTTGTAGCTTAGCGTCACATCTTCATTCATCACGTAACCAATACGGTTATCCATACGGTAATCTGTATCCGCATCTGCGTCTGTCGCATCAATATGCGCACGAGTACGGTTACTTAGCGAGATACCGTTATCGAAGTTGTAACCGATCTTAACCAATGGACGGTACTGTACGTTCTCGCCAGCAGAGAACAAGTGTTGGTAACCCGCTGCAACCCATAAATGATCGGTAATGTTAAATGACTGCTCACCACCCACAGTGATTACTGGTGTTGTGTTACCCGCGCCACCGTTTTCTGTTTCCAGTTTACCCAACTGAATACCATCAAATTCGGTGTAAACCGTAAAGCCGCCGAATTGGTTATCAAAAGTATGACCAGCTTCCAGTGTAGACGTAACGTCCGAACCATGGATTCGACCATCATCGTGGAATTGAACGTTACCTGTTACGTAAGAAGAACCAGCAAAAGCGCTAGAAGCGAAAGCGAGAGAAAGAGCACTCAGTGCAAAAATGTTTTTCATAATTACTGCCTTTATTTATTCACGTTATGCGACGGTTTTAAAGGGCTTCTCTTCCCTTTTATCGCAAACTTTGGAATGTGCCTCTTTGGCGATCGCAATATTGTTCCAATTAATTCGCGATGGAAAATAAAACATTTTAAAAAGTGATCTTGTTCAAACCGACGCTCAACAACCCTGATAAAAGTATGGTAAATACAGGCACTTACCGTATTTTTCTATAATGATTCAAAAAATAGAAGTGTGATCATAAACAGGTAATTTATTGACATTTAGCAAATTAAGTCGATCCAGTTCACAATAACCCTGACCATTACAAGCTAAAACTTATTTATCAATGAAAAATAATCAGACATTGGTCACACTTAATTTCCCATAAAAATAAAGAAACCCTCAACATGACATTGAGGGTTTGCTTAAATTTAGCTGAGAAGATTAAGGTTATTTCACGCTAGTTACGCGGCTTGCTCTTTCCCCTGTCGCCGATACAGAGCGGATAAACACTTCTCCTTTCACACTTGGACGAGCATTGTCTGCGTAAGTCAGCCAGTTTTGACCGTCTAACGAGTATTGCAGTTCAACGCCAGGGAACTGAACGTTCATAGCTAGCTTGCCGTTTTCTACTTTCGCACCAGGAATTGGAAGGCGGTAGTCGATACCAGATTTTTCTAGCTTAGCCAGTTCACGTTGGCCAAGTACGTTCGCAAAGCGGTTGTAGTCTTGGTTTAGCGATGCTTTATCAACTAGGTTAGAGTTTTGCGAGTACTCAACACCGACTTTGTAGTCATTCTCCCAATCTGCACGGTGCCATGCACGCTCTGCGGCTGCGAGTACGCGAGGAAATACCATGTACTCGTATTGCTCGTCGTTACGTACTGTCTCAGACCAAAGCTGTGCTGATAGACCGTAGAAAGGTTTCGCTTCGATTTCACCTTTACCAGTAAAGCCGTTGCCATCGCGGTCTATAGAGGTTTCTGCGTTCTGAGGCATGTTCTCTGGTGCAAAGCCAAACATCTTACGCGTATCGGTTGCACGTGTTGCCCAGTAATAACCACGCTCTTTCGGATCAACTTCGTATGGCATGTCCATGTACACATAGTCAGGGTTAGAAACGATCACGTCGTAACCTTTCTTAGACCATTCGTACACTGATGATGTACCACCCCAGTAAAGAACGTCCCAGAAGTTAACACGCGTATTTTCTGTTGCGAATGCTTTCTCACCTTCGCTGTATTTCAAACCATCTTGCCATGCTTGGAAGTTTGGAATGCCTTTCTCAGCAACTAATTTTGATACTTCTTGTGCAAAATGACTCGGTAGGTGAGCAAAATCGCTCACTGTGCCGTCTGCGATTAACGCCTGACACTGTGGAGATTGAGCAAATGGCTTGTCTTGTTTCGACAGATCAATCGTGCCCTTCCAGCTAACTTTGTCTTGCGCGTTAACGTCTTGGAAACCAGCGCCAAGCTTGATGTTCTTCGCTTCATCGCCACCAAAGTGCCATGTCGTTAGCGGTGCCCCAGCTTCAGCGTGCATTGCTGCCACTTCTGAAATTACTTTATCTACGAAGCGAGTGGAAGATTCCATACACGGGTTGATAAAGCTTTGCTTATCGTAGAACTGAACCGTAGTGACATTAGAAGTATCTTGAGGATCCATCAGGCGGTATTCGTTCGCTTCAGCTTCCTTACCTTCTTCCATCAGGCGGTCGTAACGTGCTTCCATTGATACTACCGCTGCACGCGCGTGTGCTGGCATATCGATTTCGGGAATGACTTCAATGTTACGCACTTTCGCGTATTTCAAGATTTCCACGTAGTCTGTTTTACTGAAGTAGCCAGAGCCAAAGTTGTCTGTCGTTGTACCGGAACCAAGCTGAGGCAGTACGCAGCTTTTCTCTTGTGTATCGAAACAACGATTAGCGCCAACCTCTGTCAACTCAGGTAGGCCTGGGATTTCTAAACGCCAGCCTTCATCATCGGTTAGGTGAAGGTGAAGTTTGTTCATCTTGTACGCTGCCATTTGGTCTAGCGTTGCAAGAATGGCGTCTTTAGAGTGGAAGTTACGAGCCACATCCACCATCACACCACGGTAATCAAAGCGCGGTGCATCTTGGATAGACAGTTGTGGTAGAGAATCAGCATTTTGGCTATCTACCAGGCCAAAGATAGATTGTACTGCGTAGAAAGCACCTGCTTGGTCAAACGCTTTAATCGCAATACCATCGCCTTTGATGCTCATCTCGTAAGCACCAGATTTTGCCAATTCACCGGTGAAGTCTGCAGGAACAACAGTGATGCTTACAGGAAGATCACCACGAACATCCACACCTACCACTTCTGCACGATCTTGAATTGCTGCGAATTGAGTCGCATCGAATGCGTCTTTAGGCAGCGCAATACCTGCCGCGATATCTACTGTACCTTTGCCTGCTTCAACAGACATTGGCGTTGGTAGTAACGTGGTTGATACATCTTGTTTTACTAGGTCTTCGTTCTTCTCGAAGCGAGACACAGCGTTTGCAAATACGTTGTTGTCATCTGGCGTACGTTTTAGGTTGTTACCCTCAAGGCCAGTCACGAAAGACGCAACGTCTTCTGTGTTAAGAGAAGCGATCATCTTAGGTTCTGCGTTTGGTGCAGCCACGAAAGCGCCCGGCATAAAGTCGGTTTCAAATAACTGCCAATATTCGCCAATTAGTGGAAGTACCACTTCTTCGCCCGCAGCGAAGCCATCAAACTTATCTGTTGGTTCTAGCTTATGTAGGTCACCCGTTACACGAGAAATTTTGAACTGATCATTATCTACATCCAAAATCAGACGAATGCTGTGGAAGTAGATAGCCCAATCTTTAGAGTTAACCGCTTCACCTTGGTTAACTAGCGTCATGCTCACCTTGTTACAAGAAGCCCACTCAGCTCCTAAATCCTGACAAGCAAGACCTTCGTTTGCACCGTGGTTAGTCAACACTTGGTATTGAATATCAAGGCTATTAGCCAGTGAATTTACAACTTGTTGCTCAGAGCTTTGCAGAGCAGAGCAACCTGCTAATGTGGTGATAACAGAAACAGCAATCAGACTAGGTTTAAACATCTTACTTCCCCAAAAAAGTCAGTGGTTCAAAACGACAATGATAAAAATCGCGGCTCCTCAAATGCGAGGGGCCTAACAGTTGCATTCAACATACAACCAGTTATTTCTAAGCGTAAAATAAATAGAAATAGGAAGTGATCTAGTTCAAAAAATGATACTCAGCAAAAACCATAAAAACTTAACTTTCATGAAGTTACAAGCTACGTCAAAATCGAACAACTTGTTTTGACGAGTTTGCTGCGATCTAGGTCACTCATATTCATGAGTTACGACTGATTTTGTAAGATTTGGATCACGCCTAATTATTTTGTGAACCATTAGTAAGCGAATGACCTATTTATCTTTCGTGAAGTGACTCTCATTTATTCGTCGTCAAAACTCGTCAATATTTTTAGAAATGACGATTTTGTCGAATATCCCCACTAGAGAAATTGCACTTAACCTCAAGCATTTTTGCGTATAAAGTTTAAAGGTATCTTACCTGAGGACCATTCTATGTTTCGTCTCTTGACACTCATATCATCCCTACTTGTTGCCTTTGCTCCCTTTTCCTCTTATGCAGAACCGCAACATTGGTTAGCAAAAAAAGGGGAAACCGAGCTGATGATCATTGGCTCTGTGCATGTGGGCGATAAAACGATGTACCCACTCCCTAAAACTATTACTCAGCACTTAAGCCAAAGCGCTGGATTGATTATCGAAGCTGATGTCAGAAACTCTGAAGGCTTGGTTTACCCACAAACAACCATCCTTTCTAAAGATGTTTTAGATAAGGCTCAACGTCGCCACTTAGTCGAGATAGCACAAGATTTAGGGTTGCCTGAAACTCAACTTTTAAATTCTCCACCATGGACGGCTGCATTAACCATCCAACTCGCTTTAGTCAACAAACTGGGGTATGTCTCTGATAAAGGGGTCGACATGCACTTAATAGGACTCGCTGATAAAAAACAAATCCCGGTCATTCCACTGGAGTCCGTGCAATTCCAAATCGATTTAATAGCAGGTCAATCAGAAGGCGGTAAAGAGATGCTCCTCTCGTCAATTGAAGAATATGACGGTGGGGAAGAATTGGTTCAGTGTTTGATAGAAAGTTGGAAGAGCGGTGATGGTAGCATGTTGGTTGAGGCATCATTAACCGATCAAGCAACAGAAGATTTTAATCAGGCTTTCTTATATGAGCGCAATCGAGATTGGGCAAAAAAGCTTGATACTGGCAGTGTCCTACCTCAACGTTCGGGTCGCTATACCGTTGTTGTCGGCAGTTTGCATTTAGTTGGTAAAGATAATCTGATTGAGCTGCTTAAAAAAAGGGGCTTTGACATAAAACCACTCGGTAAAACCCGCCAAGCTAGGTGCCATATTTAGAAACTTATCTGAAGACAGCCGGCCTCATCAATGATGAATAGCCAGGCATAACGCTAACACGATCACTGACAATGGTTTACTCTCTCTGCTAAAACGACTCTAACCTATGCGGATACATAATAACTCATATGAAATTTAAAGCTTTATTCCTATGCGTGAGCAGCATGATGCTCACTTCATCGCTTGCTTATGCTAAACCGTCATGTAACGTAGAAAATTTTCAAGCTATTGATATAACCCCGGAAGCAAAAGGCGGGCTATTAGATAAAGAGAGTGGCCAGTTTCTTATTACCGAAAAACCAATGATGCGTTGTGCGAACATCACTTTTTCCACTAACCATACCCGAAATCGCGTCGCACATATGATGAATCAAGGCTTTGAAGCTGTTTACTTTGATGGAAGCTCGAGCAAATCTCACTCTGTCACGTTTGATGAAGACGAACTAAAAGCAGGTTACATCAAAGTTGGTCCAAACCATCCAAAGACCGCTTATGTTTGCTTCACAACGTCTGAAACTCCTATCAGCACCATCTCGTGTGACATCAAGTAATAAATTTACTCGCTCTAAAAAATGAAAAGGCCCTACATCTCTGTAGAGCCTTCCTCCCAATACGTGTCGGTGAAGTGCCATATTCTAACGTCAGGTGAACCCATTTGGCTCGATACTATTGAAGTCTAAAATTACTAGCGCTAAAAACGACGAAAGCCTGCTCATTGAGCAGGCTTTCTAAAAGTGGTCGGTGAAGTAGGGGTTCGATTGGACTGGCATTCCAGACCCCGACCCTCTGGCTCCAAATAAATATCACCAAATACGAAAAAGGCTCTACATTTCTGTAGAGCCTTTTTCTCAATATGGTCGGTGAAGAGGGATTCGAACCCCCGACCCTCTGGTCCCAAACCAGATGCGCTACCAAACTGCGCTATTCACCGAGATGTTTAACTGAGGACTTGTCCCCGTCAACGAATGCGTATATTACGGATTCTGAACTGTGACGCAAGTGCTTTTTACAAAAAAACCTTAGGTCTTAATTCGTTTGATGAATAACTAAACACTAGCACGTAAAATGTGACTGATAACTCACAACAAAATACAGTTTATTAACCTTAGCAACATAATTGATCCAGATCAGTGTGCAACAAGGCACTGCCATTTAGTTTTATGCCTGTCGGGAACATCTTGGAGGAAACGTATGGACTTTTGGCTTGATCTCCTATTTGGTAATGCAGTGGGTCTATCGTCAATGATAGTAATCTTTGGGGCAATTGGTCTGATGTTATTTTACGGCGGTTTCTTCATATACAAGATCATGAACGACAAATCTCCTCACTAGATCTCGCTTAGCTCTAGAAACGCTTTGCACCGGAGTCGGTTACTTGCCTACTCCGGTTTTTTATTTGATCTCAATGCACCACTCATTGATATAATCCTATTATTCCTCCCTGTTCTTAATGAGATTACTACTATGTCTCACGATGACGATTTTGATCTGTTCCAACAGATGATGGGCGATGTAAAGCCGATCACTCAAGACACCGCCGAACACAAAAAAGTACACCAAGTAACCGAAGCGCAGCTCGCCAAGAGAGAAGCGGCAATCTGGCTAACAGAAGATGACCCAAAATACCTGTCACTTGATCACGCAGAAATGCTGAAACCAGAGGACTTTGTTGAGTTTAAACGTGATGGCGTACAAGACGGGGTTTATCGCAAGCTTCGTCTTGGCAAATATCCAATCCAAGCACGCCTAGATCTGCATCGTAAAACATTGAAAGAAGCTCGTGATGAAGTCGTAAAGTTTTTAAAACAGTGCCTATCAATGGACATACGAACGGTCGTTATTGTCCACGGCCGAGGAGAACGCTCAAATCCACCAGCACTAATGAAAAGCTTTGTTAGCAGCTGGCTACAACAAATCAGAGAAGTTCAGTGCGTGCATAGTGCGCAACGCTTTCACGGTGGGACCGGAGCCGTTTACGTTCTACTTAGAAAAAGTGCGGAAAAGAAATTAGAAACTCGCGAACGTCACCAAAAACGGTTGGGCTAAATTTCACCCTAATGCTAGAATGCCCGCCCTTATTCTTCCTTCCCTTTCACGGGAAGGAAACTTCATTCGCCGTTGTGAAACGTTAGGAGACAAAAATGTCACAAGACAACGCTAAACGATTAAATAAATTCATCAGTGAAACAGGTTTTTGTTCACGCCGTGAGGCAGACAGACTGATTGAACAAGGTCGTGTCACCATTAATGGAAACAAGCCTGAAATGGGAACAAAACTGCTACCTGGTGATGATGTTTGTGTGGATGGTAAGCCAGTTGCAGCAAAAGAGAAGCCGATTTATATCGCTCTCAATAAACCAACAGGCATCACCTGTACAACAGAACGAGATGTACCCGGGAACATCGTTGATTTTATCGGTCACAAAAAACGTATCTTTCCGATCGGCCGCTTGGATAAACCCTCTGATGGTCTGATTTTTTTGACCAACGATGGTGATATCGTCAACAAAATCCTCCGTGCTGGCAACAGCCACGAAAAAGAGTACGTTGTACGCGTGGACAAACCGATTACAGGTGAGTTTCTCAAACAGATGTCGAGCGGCGTTAAGATTCTCGATACTGTCACTCTACCTTGTAAGGTAACGAAAGAGACTAAGTTCTCTTTCCGTATTGTGCTCACTCAAGGACTTAACCGCCAAATCCGTCGTATGTGTGAAGCACTAGGTTACGAAGTCTTTAAGCTTCGTCGTGTTCGAATCATGAATATCTCTCTTGACGGTATTCCGAACGGAAAATGGCGTTACTTAACTGACGATGAAGTCGCTGAGATTCTTGCTATGTGCGATGGTTCGGTGGGTACAGAAGAGGCATCTCGTGTTGACTCAAAAGGCCGCAATATTCGTAAAGCGACCGACGCGAAGTTATATGACAGCCGTGAAGAAAACCAAGACTCGGTATCTCGACGAAATCAAAAGCCACGTACCTACCGCGGAAATAACGCAGACGATTTTCGTCATGCTCCAAATTCGAAAAAAGGTCAACAAAAGCGCCGTCAGCGTGAAGACGAAGGCGGACGTCCAGCAAAAGAACATTACAAAACGAAACCACAAGGTGAACGCAGCAGACCGCAAAGCGAGCATGGTAAATCACACCGTAAACCAGATGCATCGAGCAATACGCACTCAGCAAACAAGCCTCAATCACCGAGTAAGCCTAAGCAGCATTACATGAACCCAAATGTCGCGAAGCCAAGCAAACCAGCTAAACGCACCGGTGGTACATTGAGTCTAAAGAAGTAACGCTTCACTGACAGGCAAGATCAAAAAAGGACGCTCATGAGCGTCCTTTTTATTTGTCATGAGTTTACAAACAAAGAGGTGCAAACTGACCACGAGTTAATCCAAGCAAATCTCTCGGGGCGAGTTCAATCTCTAATCCTCTCTTCCCTGCGCTTACACAGATTGTGTCTTGCTCTGCTGCGCTTTCGTGCAAAAAAGTAGGTAAGACTTTCTTCTGCCCCAGTGGGCTAATCCCACCAACAACATAACCTGTGGTCTTTTGCGCGATTTCCGGATCAGCCATATCGGCCTTTTTGCCCTTCGCTGCTTTCGCTGCCAGTTTTAGGTTCAGCTTTTGATCAACAGGGATAATCGCAACCGCAAGGTTCTTTGGCTCGCCGTTCAAGCAGAACAGCAAGGTTTTAAATACTGTTTTCGGATCCTGCCCCAGTACTTCAGCAGCCTCCAAGCCATAACTATCGGCTCTAGGGTCGTGCTCATACTGATGAATCGTGTGTGGAATTTTTTTCTTTTTCGCAAGATTAATGGCCGGAGTCATCAAGATTCTCCTCATAAAAACAAAAAGCGCAGATTGAATTGGATCTGCGCTTTTAGTTAATGATATCAGCGAGTTTGAGTCAATCGCTTTTTCTCAGTTGGGTTACTGATCAATCGCCGTATCAACTAAATACGTGATTTCACCTGAAGGGGCATACTCATTAACATCAATAGGGCTGTGTGTTTCTAAATAATCCTTCAAAACCTCAGCATCGGTAAAACCTGTATTTACATACCCAGGATGATCGTCGATTTTAGGGTAACCATCACCACCAGCAGCATTATAGCTTGGTACGGTAAAGCGGTAATTACCATCTAAGCGAAGTTGCTTATTACCAATGAACACATTGGTTACCTCACCATTATTGATACTCATCGCAATACCCGCAAACTGCGCGTAAGCTCCAGAATCGACAGGCTTAGTTGCAACGACATTTAGGTAATCCAATACTTCTTTGCCCGTCATATCAACGTAAGAGACCATATTGCCAAATGGCTGCACAGTCAGCACATCTTTGTAGGTAATGTCACCTGCTGCAATCGAATCGCGAACGCCGCCAGAATTCATTACGGCAAAATCTGCTTTTGCCCGTTCCATATGAGCCGTTGCAATTAATCGACCTAAGTTTGTTTGCTGGTAACGAACCACACTGCGGTCACCCTCAAGCTTACCGTTAGATTCTGCAATCTTCACGTTTAGCTTGCCTTGACCTTTTTCTTGATAAGGACGAAGAAACTCAAGCATCGCTTCGTCTTGTTCAATCTCTTCTTGGATCAAAACTCGTTGCGACTGACCATCAACTTTAATTTTCTTTTTCAAGTTTACTGGGATCAGATCGTAGCTCACCATCGAGAGTTCACCGTTACGAAACTCGTAATCGGCGCGTCCCACATATTTCCCCCACTCATGTGCCTGAACAATATAAGCACCATTTTGTTGATCAGGCTGACATTCATCACCCGGTTTAAAACTCTTTTTGATGACGTTTGGACCTTCCATGCAAACCGGCTCTTGTGAGTGACCACCAACAATCATATCCAGATCACCTTCATTCAAATAACGAGCTAACGCTACATCACCAGGTGCATTGATGCCTCTATTGCCATTCTCATAGTGTCCCATATGTGTGACAGCAAAAATAAGGTCTGGGTACTCCGTGTCTTTCAGCTCAGCAATTAGATTCTTGGCTTCTTCTTTTGGATCACGGAAGTCAATTTGTTCAATGAATTCAGGATTGCCAAGTTTCGCTGTATCTTCGGTTGTAAGACCAATTACTGCAATCTTAATACCCTGTTTGTTAAACATCGCGTACGGTTGGAATAGGCGCTTGCCAGTATTTTTATCGTAAATATTAGCAGACAACATCGGAAAACTTGCCCATTCTTGCTGCTTGAAAAGCACATCCAATGGATTATCAAACTCGTGATTACCTAGCGCCATCGCATCGTAACCAATTTTGCTCATGCCTTTAAAATCTGGCTCCGCATCTTGTAAATCAGACTCAGGCACTCCAGTGTTGATATCACCACCAGAAAGCAGTAACACACTGCCCCCCTCTGCTTGTATTTCTTCACGCAAATCATCTATTAACGTTTTACGTGCCGCCATACCGTACTCGCCGTATCGATTTTGCCAAAAACGACCGTGATGATCGTTAGTGTGTAGCACGGTCAATTTATAGGTTGTATCGGCATTCCATTCTGGTGCAGGTTGCGTAGCACACCCAGCTAACGAGGCCAAAATAGCGGCACTCAACGCAGTTTTAATAATCAGACGCTGCTTCATTTATTTACCTTTTTCTTATTGGGAGTCACTGATGCACATTCCCAGCGGCCTAGAGCCTTTACAGCAAGAAACTGAGAATGATGCGCCATCTGATAAAAAAATAGCCAACACGAGGTTGGCTATTGCATTTGATCACCAGTCATCTGGCGTTTACTTGATATCGATATCTGCAAAGCTCTTGATCAGATCATCAAGAGATTTCATTTGCGCTAGGAACGGTTCTAACTTGTCTAGCGGCAGTGCAGATGGGCCATCACAGCGTGCTTGGTCTGGGTTTGGATGCGCCTCGATAAATAGACCTGCGATGCCTGTTGCTAGACCCGCTTTCGCAAGTTCAACTGTCTGCTCACGACGACCGCCAGATGCCTCACCTGACGGATCACGCATCTGTAGTGAGTGCGTTACGTCAAAGATGATTGGGCTGCCTTTCGATGCATTTTTCATCACACCAAAGCCAAGCATGTCTACGACTAGGTTATCGTAGCCGTGGCAAGAGCCGCGCTCACATAGGATGATCTTGTCGTTACCGCATTCCGCGAACTTCTCAACGATGTTACCCACTTGACCTGGGCTCATAAATTGAGGTTTCTTCACGTTGATAACCGCACCTGTTTTTGCCATTGCTTCAACAAGGTCAGTTTGACGAGCTAGGAATGCAGGAAGCTGAATAACGTCTACCACGTCAGCGACAGGTTGAGCTTGCGCTTCAGTGTGAACGTCAGTGATGATCTTCACACCAAATGTGTCTTTTAGCTCTTGGAAGATTTTCATACCTTCTTCAAGGCCTGGGCCACGGTATGAATGAACAGAACTGCGGTTTGCTTTGTCAAACGACGCCTTAAATACGTAAGGAATGCCAAGTTTTTCCGTTACTTTTACGTAGTGCTCACAGATCTGCATCGCAAGATCACGAGACTCAAGAACGTTCATACCTGCAAATAGGGTGAATGGCTTGTCGTTAGCAACCTGAATGTCGCCGATATTAACGATTTTCTGTTCCATTTTGATTCTCTTTTTCTGTCCACGATACGCCACAGTTCGGCACATCGATAAAATTAGTGAAGTGTGACGTGCGTTTCACTCATCACATTAACTTGTGATTTTAGTAGCTCAGAAGCCGGATCGTCAGGGCATTGGTCAATAAAGTACTGAAAATCTGACACCGCCACTTGAGGGCACTCTAGCTGTTGGAAAATAAAACCACGGTCACGAATCTCGTATGGGTCATCTGGCACAAAGGTTAACGCAAGGTTCGTACAACGCAACGCCAGCGTGTAGTGCTCTTCACGTAACATCGCGCTTTTGATCAACGCTAACCAGCGACCAATAATGGTTGGATTGTCAGCTTCTTCAAAGTGTTCTGGCTTTAACTGAGCCAACGGTCCTTCTTGCCCAATAAGCCAAGCTTGGAGAATTCTTTCCCCCACATACTCACCATTAAATGGGTTAATGTAGTCTGGCTTTTTATGCATCCAATCGACTTTTAGCAGAAACTGAGTAGGGAAAGTGACTCCCTTCAACGGGAAACCCAGCTTTTTTCCTAGATATAATAAAATCGAACCTAAACTAACCGGAATACCTTTTCGGCGCTCCAACACTTTATCGATAAAGCTGTTGTCCGAAATAAAGTATTCCTGCTCGTCGCCTTTGAATCCCCACTCATGGAAAAACAGTCGTAGGAATGCATCAAATCGCTGCTCTTCATCGGTTTCATGAACAAGCGTGGCTTCTGCATCTTTGTAAAGACGCTCTAACTCTTGTTTCGCCCAATGTACTTTGGTTTCTGGGTTGATCGCTTTGTTTAGCTCAAGCGCACCTTCCACCAACGGTATATTGTCAAAATCTTCGTCAAAAAACTCTAACATGACGTCTTATCCAAATAACGTAGGGCTCTTAGACACAGCAATATTCGCAGCCATGACCAACCAACCTAATGCGCCGAAAAAGCCAAATATCTTCAGTAGGTTGTTTTTCGCAAGCTTCAACGAGAAGAAACCGAGTGCAATGTACGCCAGTACGCAGGTGATTTTGTTTGTTAACCACGGTGCGGCATCAGTAAACGGGATGAAACCAGTAATGAAAATAAGCGCGATACCTGACACTAGCAATGCAGTATCAACGATGTGGGGAAACACTTTCAAAAAGCGATTATTTCGCTTCGGTGAGTTCATCATCATTAACACGAATCGGATCGATAATAGTGTCGCGCTGAGCGCAATCGTCACTAAGTGTATGTGTTTTAGAGCTACGTACATTTTTCTTCTCTTTTTAGTTAGTGTTTGCTGACTTCCGTGATTAACAGGCAAAACAACCGAGCGTTACTCGATCGTTACCGCCGTAATCTTTTTCCGTGGCAACTTGTTGGTAACCAAAACCACGCATTATCTCACGTACGGCATCACCCTGATCATAACCATGTTCGAATGCCAGCCAACCGCCCACTTCAAGATACTGACGAGCAAGATCCGAGATATGGCGGATATCGGCTAAACCATTCTCCTTAGCAACTAATGCAGATTTTGGCTCAAAGCGCACATCACCTTGGGATAAATGTGGATCTTTTTCATCAATATACGGCGGATTGGAGACAATTAAAGCAAACTTCGTACCCTCTGCAATAGGCTCGAACCAACTGCCTTGAGCAAAGGTCACATTTTTGATGTTTAGCTGCTCAGCATTGTACTCTGCAAGTGCTTTCGCTTCTTGCTTGAGATCTACGCCCATCACTTGACGTTTTGGCATTTCAGATGCGAGTGCGATAGCAATTGCCCCCGTCCCCGTTCCAAGATCTAAAATAGGTCCTGTTTGCTCATAGGTCTTAACGAGTGCAACTTCGACCAAACGTTCTGTATCCGGTCTTGGGATCAAGGTGGAGGGAGAAACTTTGAACGGTAGAGACCAAAACTCTCGTTCACCAATAATATAAGCGACGGGTTCACCAGTTAAACGTCGTTCAAGTAGAGCGTCGAATTTTGCTTGTTGCTCTGCTTCTAATGCTTTTTCTGGCCAGGTCAGTAGATAAGTTCGTGGTTTGCCAAGGATATGGCAGAGGAGTACAGCTGCATCGAGAGAAGGCGACTCTTTGCCGCCTTCTGCCAGTTTCGCCGTCGCACTTTTCAGTGCTTGCTCAATTGATTGAACTTGGCTCATCGATTAGCCGTTCTCTGCGAGCGCCGCAAGTTGGTCTGCTTGGTGCTCTTGAATCACAGGATCAATCAAGCTCTGCAGGTCACCTTCCATCACTTCGTTCAAACGGTAGATGGTCAGGTTGATGCGGTGATCAGACACACGACCTTGTGGGTAGTTGTATGTACGAATACGGTCACTACGGTCACCAGAACCTAGAAGGTTACGACGTGTATCAGACACTTCTGCGGCACGACGCTCTTCTTCCGCTTGAACGATACGAGCAGCAAGAACCGCCATCGCTTTCGCTTTGTTCTTGTGCTGTGAACGCTCGTCCTGACACTCTACCACCGTACCCGTTGGTAAGTGGGTAATACGGATTGCAGAATCCGTGGTGTTAACGTGCTGACCACCCGCGCCAGATGCACGGAACGTATCGATTTTCAGGTCTGCTGCTTTGATTTCTGGCAGATCCGCCTCTGGGATTTCCGCCATCACCGCTACGGTACATGCAGAAGTATGCACACGGCCTTGGGATTCAGTTGCAGGAACACGCTGTACACGGTGACCGCCAGACTCAAACTTCAGTACGCCGTACGCACCGTCGCCGCTCACTTTTGCGATCATCTCTTTGTAACCACCGTGTTCAGCTTCGTTTGAAGACATCACTTCGATGCGCCAGCCACGCTTTTCTGCGTACTTGCTGTACATACGGAATAAGTCACCCGCGAAAATACCCGCTTCGTCGCCACCCGCACCTGCGCGAATTTCTAGGAAACAGTTACGATCATCGTTCGGATCTTTTGGCAGAAGAAGAATCTGTAGCTCATCAGTAAGACTCTCAATAGTCGCTTTCGCTTCTTTGATTTCTTCTTGCGCCATTTCACGCATTTCTTCGTCGTCTTCGTTTGCCATCTCTTCAGCGGCGACAAGATCTTCTTGCGCTTGTTGATAAGCTTGGAAGCACTTGGTTACTTCTTCTAGCTGAGAGTACTCTCTTGATAGAGCACGGAATTTGTCCTGATCTCCAATAACATCAGGATCACCAAGAAGATGTTGAACTTCTTCGTAACGTTCTACTAGCGTTTCTAGCTTAGTCAGAATAGAGGCTTTCATAGTGTCGTTTTCTTAATAAAAAGCGTGAGTTATAGATCATCCAAGCCAAGTGTTTGGCGGATAATCGTTAATTTTGCTGGTTCGCCTTGCTCTGCTGCACTTTGCAATGCGCGAGTTGGAGCGTGAATCAGTTTGTTGGTGAGTTTATTACTCAGCTCGCGCAGCACTTTCTCCGGATCTGCGCCTGCCGCTAAAGATTGCAAACTTTTGCTCAGTAACTCTTCACGAATTTCGTTGGCTGATTTGCGATAGTCGCGAATACT
Organism: Vibrio sp. J2-4; assembly: GCF_021728155.1. Classification (NCBI taxonomy): domain Bacteria; kingdom Pseudomonadati; phylum Pseudomonadota; class Gammaproteobacteria; order Vibrionales; family Vibrionaceae; genus Vibrio; species Vibrio sp. J2-4. The sequence goes on along the minus strand of NZ_JAKKCN010000001.1, from coordinate 230,272 downwards.
ATCGACGGCTTGCAGTGAACGCAACCATGTCATAAACGCAGCGCTTTCTTCACTAACAATCGCTTCGGCTTGAATCGCTTCGACTTTACGCTGCTCAATGTTGCTGTCGATGATAGATTGCAAGTCATCAACCGAATACAAATATGCGTCGTTCAGTTCACCGACTTCCGACTCTACATCTCGCGGCACCGCAATATCGACTAACAAGATAGGTTGATGTCGGCGCTGCTTCAGAGCCGTTTCGACCATACCTTTGCCAATAATAGGCAATGGGCTCGCCGTTGAGCTAATCACGATATCCGCTTTCGCCAAATGTTCAGGAATTTCGTTCAAACTGATCACTTCTGCGCCAAATTGATCCGCTAAGCCTTGCGCACGCTCTTTAGTGCGGTTCGCGACAATCATTTTTGTGCAGCCGTTGGATGCTAAATGCTTCGCGACCAGTTCAATCGTCTCTCCCGCACCAACCAAAAGCACGGTTGAATCAGATAACGACTCAAAAATATGTTTTGCCAATGTACATGCGGCATAAGCCACGGACACAGCATTACCGCCGATATCTGTTTCTGTTCTCACACGCTTTGCGACTGAGAACGTCTTTTGAAACAGTTTATCAATTGAAGCATCGACGGCTTGATGATCTCGCGAGTCAGAAAATGCTTGCTTTACCTGCCCCAAAATTTGAGGCTCACCCAACACCAGAGAATCTAGCCCACATGATACGCGCATCAAATGCTTAATTGCGGCTTGTTCTTCATGCACATACAAACTCGGCATTAAATCTTCGCGGCTCACTTGATGAAACTGAGCAAGCCAATCGATTAACTTATTTCGCGCTCCTTGCTTAACATCGCAGTACAACTCAGTTCGGTTACAGGTTGAAACAATCACACTGCCGTTAACCGCTTCGTGCTCTCTAAGTTGCTCGAGTGCAGGGCCGAGTTTATCCGGACCAAACGCCACCTTCTCTCGCAAGTCGACAGACGCTGTATTGTGATTGATTCCAATAGCAAGCAAGGACATCTAACGTGGTATCTCTGGGATAGGTTATAAAATAGGTCCAGAATTTTACTGTAAGCACGCATTTATTGAAAGGGTAAGCCGGATTTGTTTTCCTAACTGCGACTTTTCAATGCTATAGTTGTGAGCGATTCCCGACGAAACTGATTAATAAGCCATCAAACATGACGTTACGCTCCTTTATTCTTTTTTTCTTGTCGAGCTTACTGCTCGCTGGTTGTTCCTCCGTTCCTGAAAGTGTTACCAGCGTTGAATGGCAAGCTCATGAGCAACGACTCGAGACCATCCAAGATTTTCAAGCAACGGGAAAACTTGGTTATATTGGCCCAGACCAAAGACAAAATTTAAATTTCTACTGGAAACATTCTTCAGCACTAAGCCAGTTGCGTTTAACTACGATTCTCGGACAAACGGCATTAAAGCTCACCATCACCCCACAAGGTGCCACAGTAGAAACTTACGACGATCAGGTCCTTTCCTCTCGCAGTGCAAACCAGCTAATTTACCGTCTTACGGGGTTAATGATGCCCGTTGAACACATGCCTGACTGGCTATTAGGCCTACCGACCGATGCCGACAAATTCCAATTGTCCCCAACCAATACACTGCAAGCGTTAAACAAACAAATTGGTTTAAATGATTGGCGTATTGCTTATCAACGGTATGGCGATGTTCAATGGCATGAGCAGTCTCTACCACTGCCAAATAAGCTGAAACTCACCACTGCTGACGTCAAAATAAATCTAGTGATCACAAAATGGAACATCACCCAATGATCGAACTTTCAACCCGCTGGCCATCACCAGCGAAATTGAATCTCTTTCTATACATCAACGGTCGCACAGAAAATGGTTACCACGAGTTACAAACCTTATTCCAATTCGTCGATCACGGCGATGAGCTCACCATTCAAGCAAACCATTCTGGTGATATTACGATTTCTCCAGATATAGAAGGTGTGCCTCTTCAAGACAATTTAATTTGGAAAGCAGCAACCGCACTTCAAGCATACTCAGAGTGCCCTTTTGGCGCACATATTGAGCTACAGAAAGTGCTACCTATGGGTGGGGGCATTGGTGGGGGCTCATCGAACGCGGCTACAGCATTAGTGGCACTGAACTACTTATGGCAACTGAATCTAACTGACGACGAACTGGCTGAAATTGGTTTAAAACTGGGCGCAGACGTGCCCGTGTTTGTGCGCGGATTTGCAGCTTTTGCTGAAGGTGTTGGCGAGAAACTCTCCCCCGCTTATCCCGAAGAAAAGTGGTATTTAGTCGTCAGACCGAATGTTTCTATCGCAACCGTCGACGTTTTTTGTCATCCAGATCTAACGCGAAACACCCCAAAACGAGATCTAGAAACACTTTTAAATACACCAAGCGTAAACGATTGCGAAAAAATTGTACGAATGCTCTACCCAGAGGTTGATAAGCAACTTTCTTGGCTGCTACAATACGCGCCGTCAAGATTGACGGGGACAGGATCTTGCGTTTTTGCTGAATTTTCGAGCAAATCTGAAGCAGAAACTATCCTTGCACAACTCTCTGATAAAGTCTCGGCATTTGTCGCTCAAGGGCGCAATATTTCGCCATTAAAAGAGACTTTGGCTGAATACCAATCAGCCTCACACCGACCTATTTAAACTGGACGCAAACCCGAGGTTTCCACCGTGCCTGATATGAAGCTATTTGCTGGTAACGCAACACCTGAACTAGCCCAACGTATTGCTGATCGTCTTTACATCTCTCTTGGTGATGCATCTGTTTCTCGCTTTTCTGATGGCGAAGTTGCAGTTCAAATCAATGAGAATGTTCGTGGTAGCGATGTTTTCATCATTCAATCCACTTGTGCACCGACTAACGACAACCTAATGGAATTGGTTGTTATGATTGATGCAATGCGCCGTGCTTCAGCAGGCCGTATCACTGCAGTTATCCCTTACTTCGGCTACGCTCGCCAAGACCGTCGTGTACGTTCTGCGCGTGTGCCAATTACTGCAAAAGTTGTTGCTGATTTCCTATCCAACGTTGGTGTTGACCGCGTTCTAACTATCGACCTACACGCAGAGCAAATTCAAGGCTTCTTCGATGTACCTGTAGACAACATCTTCGGCACGCCAGTGCTACTTGAAGATATGCAGGCTCGTGGTCTAGATAACCCTGTTGTGGTATCTCCTGACCTAGGTGGCGTTGTTCGTGCTCGCGCAACAGCAAAAGCACTAGGCGACATCGACATCGCAATCGTAGATAAGCGTCGTCCACGTGCAAACGTTTCTGAAGTAATGAACCTAATCGGTGATGTTGAAGGTCGTGACTGTGTGATCGTTGATGACATGATCGACACAGGAGGCACACTATGTAAAGCAGCTGAAGCACTAAAAGAGCGCGGTGCTAAGCGTGTATTCGCTTACGCTACTCACGCTGTATTCTCAGGCAACGCTGCGGACAACATCAAGAACTCAGTTCTTGACCAAGTTATCGTAACTGACTCTATCTCTCTATCTAAAGAGATGGCTGCAACAGGCAAAGTGACAACACTAAGCCTATCTCGCATGTTGGCTGAAGCGATTCGTCGTATCAGCAACGAAGAGTCAATCTCTGCAATGTTCAACTAATCCGAACATTTCAGTTACACTGATTTCAAAAGCACCCCTCTTTGGGGTGTTTTTTTATTTGTACTGATAACCAGAAAATCCCTTGGTCGCCCACTGTGAGAATTCTGTGCTATCATACTGCGCTTTTTGAGATTCCAGAGAGATCCTAACCTTGAGTCAACAAATCAAACTTCTTGTTGGTCTTGCTAATCCAGGACCAGAATACGCCAGAACTCGTCACAATGCGGGCGCTTGGGTTGTAGAAGAATTAGCACGCGTTCACAACGTTACACTGAAGAACGAACCAAAGTTTTTTGGTCTAACAGGACGCATTATGGTCAATGGCCAGGATCTCCGTTTGCTTATCCCAACCACCTTCATGAATCTATCAGGTAAATCGATCGCAGCGCTTGCGAAATTTTATCAAATTAAACCTGAAGAGATCATGGTTGCTCATGACGAGCTAGACTTACCGCCAGGTGTCGCTAAGTTTAAAAAAGGTGGGGGTCACGGTGGACACAACGGTCTGCGTGACACCATTAGCAAACTGGGCAATAACAAAGATTTTTATCGTCTTCGCATTGGCATTGGTCATCCGGGACACAAAGATAAAGTGGCGGGTTTTGTATTAGGTAAAGCGCCAGCTAAAGAGCAAGAGCTTTTAGATGCAGCAGCTGATGAGGCTGTTCGTTGTCTAGATATCCTGATTAAGGATGGCCTATCTAAAGCACAAAATCGCCTCCACACGTTCAAAGCTGAATAAGGTTACTATCATGGGTTTTAAATGTGGCATCGTTGGTCTACCTAACGTAGGTAAATCAACTCTGTTCAACGCACTAACTAAAGCGGGTATCGAAGCAGCAAACTTCCCGTTCTGTACCATTGAACCAAACACTGGTGTGGTTCCTGTGCCAGATCTACGTCTAGACGCACTAGCTAAGATCGTTAACCCACAGAGAGTTCTTCCAACGACGATGGAGTTCGTGGACATCGCTGGTCTTGTTGCTGGTGCATCACGTGGTGAAGGTTTGGGTAACAAATTCCTAGCTAACATCCGTGAAACAGACGCGATTGGCCACGTTGTACGTTGTTTTGAAAACGAAAACATTGTTCATGTTTCAGGTAAAGTTTCACCTATCGAAGATATCGAAGTGATCAACCTTGAACTTGCAATGGCTGACCTTGATTCTTGTGAGCGCGCGATTCAACGTAACGCGAAGAAGGCAAAAGGCGGCGATAAAGACGCAAAATTTGAACTAACAGTACTAGAAAAACTGTTACCAGTACTAACTGAAGGCGGCATGGCACGCACAGTTGAGCTATCTAAAGAAGAGTTAGCAGCAATCGGCTACCTAAACTTCCTTACACTGAAGCCAACTATGTACATTGCAAACGTAAACGAAGATGGTTTCGAAAATAACCCATATCTAGATGCGGTTCGCGAGTTCGCAGAAAAAGAAAACAACGTCGTTGTACCTGTATGTGCAGCTATCGAATCTGAACTATCTGAACTAGAAGATGAAGATCGCGAAGAATTCCTAGCGGATATGGGGATCGAAGAACCGGGGCTGAACCGTGTAATTCGCTCTGGTTACGAGCTACTGACTCTTCACACCTACTTCACGGCAGGTGTTAAAGAAGTACGTGCGTGGACAATCCCTGTTGGTGCAACTGCGCCTCAGGCTGCAGGTAAGATCCACACTGACTTCGAGAAAGGCTTTATTCGTGCAGAAGTAGTCGGTTACGACGATTTCATCCAATTCAATGGTGAAAATGGCGCAAAAGACGCAGGTAAATGGCGTCTAGAAGGTAAAGACTACATCGTAAAAGATGGTGATGTTGTACACTTCCGCTTCAATGTTTAATTAAATGAATGAATTTTAAACACTTCATTTACACTAAAAGCCAGCTGCTAAGCTGGCTTTTTTAATACCTTAAGTAAATGAGCAAAAATAAATTACCTAACTGCGAGCTAATTTATTTCCAGTTTTAGATCATAAACACGCCTCTTTGTTTAAAAAGGAAGCGAACGAGGTTTTTTCCGAAATTTATTAAAAAAAACTGTTGACGGATCTCACTCAACTTCGCATAATGCGCGCCGTTCCCAACGACAAGGCAACGAAGCGTTGAGAGCAAAAAATATGGTTTTGGCTACGTAGCTCAGCTGGTTAGAGCACATCACTCATAATGATGGGGTCACAGGTTCGAATCCCGTCGTAGCCACCATTCCTAAGTGTTCTTTTTATCAGAGCAATTAGGAATAGATGCGGAAGTGGCGGAATTGGTAGACGCACCAGATTTAGGTTCTGGCGCCGCAAGGTGTGAGAGTTCAAGTCTCTCCTTCCGCACCATATTTCAAATAGTCATTGTGACTATTGCCTGCAGGTCTATCGCCAAGCGGTAAGGCAGCGGCTTTTGATGCCGCCATTCCCTGGTTCGAATCCAGGTAGACCTGCCATTATTCAAGTGAGATTCCTTTATAAAAGGGGTTGTCACTGAGAGCGTGAAGGTTTATATTGTCTCGCTCCAAAAGATGGCTACGTAGCTCAGCTGGTTAGAGCACATCACTCATAATGATGGGGTCACAGGTTCGAATCCCGTCGTAGCCACCATGAACAACGTTATTTAGGTTTTTACCAATTACCTTGATAACTACAGAATAAGTTGCGGAAGTGGCGGAATTGGTAGACGCACCAGATTTAGGTTCTGGCGCCGCAAGGTGTGAGAGTTCAAGTCTCTCCTTCCGCACCATTATTTAAGTCTCTTTTATTAGAGCAATGTAGGGCTATCGCCAAGCGGTAAGGCAGCGGCTTTTGATGCCGCCATTCCCTGGTTCGAATCCAGGTAGCCCTGCCATATACAATGATATTGAGATTTTACCAATTATCTTGATATCTACAGATCAAGTTGCGGAAGTGGCGGAATTGGTAGACGCACCAGATTTAGGTTCTGGCGCCGCAAGGTGTGAGAGTTCAAGTCTCTCCTTCCGCACCATTCTTGGTCGAAGTTTTAAAATGGCTACGTAGCTCAGCTGGTTAGAGCACATCACTCATAATGATGGGGTCACAGGTTCGAATCCCGTCGTAGCCACCATTGATTGGATTGCTAGCATAAGCTATCAGTCACGTAGATTTAAGATGCGGAAGTGGCGGAATTGGTAGACGCACCAGATTTAGGTTCTGGCGCCGCAAGGTGTGAGAGTTCAAGTCTCTCCTTCCGCACCATCTTAAATTAATCTACACTATCAGAATACGCGGAAGTGGCGGAATTGGTAGACGCACCAGATTTAGGTTCTGGCGCCGTAAGGTGTGAGAGTTCAAGTCTCTCCTTCCGCACCATTCTTTCTCTCGATAAGAGAGCTTAAGTAGTCTTTGGCTATTTACACTGTAGGGCTATCGCCAAGCGGTAAGGCAGCGGCTTTTGATGCCGCCATTCCCTGGTTCGAATCCAGGTAGCCCTGCCATATACAACGATATTGAGATTTTACCAATTATCTTGATATCTATAGATTAATTTGCGGAAGTGGCGGAATTGGTAGACGCACCAGATTTAGGTTCTGGCGCCGCAAGGTGTGAGAGTTCAAGTCTCTCCTTCCGCACCATTATCGGAAAACCCAGCATGACTTTGCTGGGTTTTTTCTTTTTTTGGTTCTGGACTCGGGAAATCATTAGATTTGCCGAATTAAAAAAGCGAGCTCATGGCTCGCTTTTTTTCTATCTGTGATTTGAGTAGCTTACTACATACCTAACGCGTATTTCAGTACTTGAGCCTTAATTGGCCCTGAGTTTTCAGCAAGCTTCAATGCAGCATTACGTACGAACTTCAATAGCCCAAGATCGTTGCTAAAACCTTTATAGAAAAAGTCCATGCCCGTCTGCATGAGTAAGTTGTCAGGTCGACGTGCGCGTTCGTATTTCGCGAGTAAGGTATCTTCCAGCTTTTCTTGGTGTTCTGTTACCGAAAGGAGAACGTCTACATCTTTGAAGCCTAAGTTTACCCCTTGCCCTGCAAGCGGGTTAATCGTATGGGCAGAGTCACCCACTAACACGCAATTTTTGCTTGAGTAGCTTTGCGCATGACGACGAGTGAGTGGGAATGAGCCAAACTGTAAAACTTCAATATCGCCCAATTCAGCAGGGAAATGACGTAAGATTTCTTCCCTTAGTTGAGGTTTACCCATCGCACACAGTTGTTTAATGCGTTTTGGCGAGTCATACCAAACCAACGAACCTTGGCCTACTTCTTGACCGTCTTCATTAGTCAAAGAGCACAAAGGTAAAAATGAACGCGGGCCTGAAGGAGTAAATTGTTGCCAAGTGATATCTTGCTGTGGCAATTCTGTTTTCACGTTAATCAACATGCAGTGTTGTCGGTAATCCCACGCAGTCACACCAATTCCAGCCAATTGACGAACTTTAGAGTTTGCACCATCAGCACCAATTACCCAGTTAGCTTCAAACTGCACCCCACTTTCTAGTGTCACAAGGTTTACATCTGCAAACTCAATGTCTTTTAATCGCTCGGGACACATCACGGTTAGATTGTCATACTGAGAGAAGACTTGCCAAAGACCTAATTGGATTAGGCGGTTTTCAACGATATAACCTAGCTGCTCCAATGACAGTTCATCAGAGTGAAAACGAGTACGGCACTCCGGGTGCTCCCAAGTTTCTAAACGCCGATAAGGGCAAACTCGCATACTTTTAATTTCTGACCATGCGCCGAGTGAATCAAGTAACTCCACCGACTGGTGCGAAATCGCAGATACGCGAATATCCATCACCTGAGCGGCATCAAAAGCTTTGGGTTTTGCACCTTCAACCAAGACAACGCTTCTGCCCTGCTTGGCAAATCCAACAGCGACGGCTGCCCCAACCATACCGCCACCGATCACGGCGATGTCATACTTGTTCATTTTTCACTCTTCATCGTGCTGATTAATTGGCGTTTTTTATTGTACTTTCCATGGCTATTTTTACAAAATTGTTTAACAAAAAACCTTGTTCTGCATAGGGCGAAAAACTAGATTTCATCAGGCTTTGCAGAGAATTAGCCAGATCACTAGTCAGGTGCTTTTTAAAGCAGTACAATACGCCGCTTACCGCCGTGATGGCGGCTATAATTTGAGCAATAGCTCTCCAATTTAAGTACAACTGAACGAGCGAAAGTGAGATGAGTAAGAAACTGCTAATTAAAACCTGGGGCTGCCAGATGAACGAATACGATTCATCAAAAATGGCCGACCTGCTTAATGCTGCAAACGGCTACGAGCTGACGGAAGAGCCAGAGGAAGCAGACGTACTTCTACTTAACACCTGTTCGATCCGTGAAAAAGCGCAAGAGAAAGTTTTCCACCAGCTTGGCCGCTGGAAAACACTAAAAGATAAAAAACCTGGCGTAGTTATCGGTGTAGGTGGTTGTGTAGCAACGCAAGAAGGTGACCATATTCGTGAACGTGCACCATACGTCGACGTTATTTTTGGCCCACAAACTCTGCACCGCCTACCTGAGATGATCAAACAATCTCAGTCGGATGACGCACCAGTTATGGACATTTCGTTCCCAGAGATCGAAAAGTTCGACCGCCTACCAGAGCCTCGTGCAGAAGGCGCGACAGCATTCGTTTCTATTATGGAAGGCTGCTCGAAGTACTGTACTTACTGTGTCGTACCGTACACTCGTGGTGAAGAAGTAAGCCGTCCAATGGATGACGTGCTGTTCGAAATCGCACAGCTTGCTGAACAAGGCGTACGTGAAGTAAACCTACTGGGTCAAAACGTAAACGCGTACCGCGGTCCAACACACGACGGTGAAATCTGTTCATTTGCAGAACTGCTTCGTTTGGTTGCGTCTATCGATGGTATCGACCGTATTCGTTTCACAACGAGCCACCCGCTAGAATTCACTGACGACATCATCGCGGTTTACGAAGATACGCCTGAGCTTGTGAGCTTCCTGCACTTACCTGTGCAAAGTGGTAGTGACCGTATCCTAACTATGATGAAACGCCCTCACACCGCTATCGAGTACAAGTCGATCATCCGTAAACTGCGTAAAGCTCGTCCTGATATTCAAATCAGTTCAGACTTTATTGTTGGTTTCCCTGGTGAGACAGACAAAGACTTCCAAGACACAATGAAGCTAATCAAAGATGTAGACTTTGACATGAGCTTCAGCTTCATCTTCTCTCCACGTCCAGGTACGCCAGCAGCGGATTACCCTTGTGATGTATCAGAACAAGTGAAGAAAGAGCGCCTTTACGAACTACAGCAAACTATCAATGCTCAAGCGATGCGTTACTCTCGCTTAATGCTTGGCACAGAACAACGTGTTCTAGTTGAAGGTCCTTCGAAGAAAAACCTAATGGAACTGCGCGCTCGTACAGAAAACAACCGTGTAGTAAACTTTGAAGGTAGTGCAGACCTAATTGGTCAGTTCGTTGATGTGAAGATCGTAGACGTATTTGCGAACTCACTGCGTGGTGAGCTAGTACGTACTGAAAAAGACATGGATCTTCGTAGTGTGATTTCCCCAACGCAGATGATGGCGAAAACACGTCGCGAAGATGAGCTGGGTGTAGCTACTTTTACGCCATAAGCTCGTATAAATAGCCATGGAGAGCCTGGTCGTTATCAGGCTCTCATTAAGTGGCAAAAAATGAGAGGCAACATTGAGTAATAAAATCGTAACTCTAGAAATTAACCTAGAACCTTCCGACAACCGCCGACTTGCTAGCCTGTGCGGTCCATTCGATGACAACATCAAGCATTTAGAACGTCGTCTAGGCGTTGAAATTAACCACCGTAGTGACCATTTTACAATTGTCGGTAAACCTCATACCGCATCAGCTGCGCTGGATATCCTGAAAACTCTGTATGTTGATACCGCACCTGTACGAGGTGAGATCCCAGACATTGAGCCTGAACAGATCCATTTAGCGATTAAAGAGTCTGGTGTTCTTGAGCAGAATACTGAGTCTAATATCGAGCATGGTAAAGAAGTCTTCGTCAAAACCAAGAAAGGTGTGATCAAACCACGTACGCCAAACCAAGCACAGTACTTGGTTAATATGGTCACGCATGATATTTCTTTTGGTATTGGCCCAGCTGGTACAGGTAAAACTTATCTTGCTGTTGCAGCAGCAGTTGATGCACTAGAGCGCCAAGAGATCCGTCGTATTCTATTGACGCGCCCTGCGGTTGAAGCCGGTGAGAAACTGGGCTTCCTACCTGGTGACTTAAGCCAGAAAGTCGACCCATACCTACGTCCGCTATACGATGCCCTATTTGAAATGTTGGGCTTTGAGCGCGTAGAGAAGCTGATTGAACGTAACGTGATTGAGGTAGCCCCTCTTGCTTACATGCGTGGTCGTACTCTAAACGACGCTTTCATCATTCTTGATGAGAGTCAGAACACCACGGTTGAGCAGATGAAGATGTTCCTAACACGTATTGGTTTTAACTCTCGCGCAGTTATCACTGGTGACGTCACGCAAATCGACTTACCTCGTGGTGCAAAATCAGGTCTTCGTCATGCTATTGAAGTATTAAGCGAAGTCGACGACATCAGCTTTAACTTCTTCTTAGCAGACGACGTTGTACGTCACCCAGTGGTTGCTCGTATCGTTAACGCGTATGAGAAGTGGGAAGCACAAGACCAGAAAGAGCGTAAAGAGTTCGAGAAGCGTCGTCGTGAAGAACGCGATGCGAAGTTACTAGAAGCAGCAAAAGCTGAACTGAATGCACAAGTTGCTTCCACTAAGGAATAATCATGGCGATTGAACTTGATCTGCAACTGGCAGTCGAAAATGAAGAAGGGCTGCCTTCGCAGCAAGATTTCCAATTGTGGCTAGATAAGACGATTCCTCTCTTCCAGCCACAAGCCGAAGTGACCATTCGCATTGTGGATGAACAAGAAAGTCACACGCTTAACCATGAGTATCGTGGTAAAGATAAACCGACTAATGTGCTGTCTTTTCCATTTGAAGCTCCTCCGGGTATGGAAATAGATTTACTTGGCGACTTAATTATTTGCCGCCAAGTCGTTGAAAAAGAGGCAATTGAACAGAACAAGCCTCTGTTAGCACATTGGGCGCATATGGTTGTACATGGCAGCTTGCATCTGCTAGGTTATGATCATATTGAGGATGACGAAGCCGAAGAGATGGAGTCCCTCGAAACCGAAATCATGCAAGGTATGGGCTATGAAGACCCTTACATTGCTGAAAAAGAGTAGCCATTGGCTATTCAGCAGGGAAAGGCGAACCACCAAAATGATTCTCGTGTTCGCCTCTCTATGTGTGCTATCACACTTCTGATAGCGTTACTTAATTGAGAAACAATGAACGAAGATAATTCTCCCTCTTCTAACGAAGATAAGAAAGAAAAGGCAGAAGGTCCGAGTAGAAAGTCCTTCTTTGAACGTCTAGGTCAATTATTTCAGGGCGAACCAAAAGATCGCCAAGAGCTTGTGGATGTTATCCGTGACTCTGAAGTCAATGACCTGATTGACCATGACACCCGCGATATGCTTGAAGGTGTTATGGAAATCTCCGAAATGCGCGTGCGTGACATTATGATCCCGCGTTCGCAAATGGTTACGGTTGAGCGTACTCACGACCTTGATACCTTGGTTGCCTTGATTACCGATGCTCAACACTCTCGCTACCCTGTGATCAGCGAAGATAAAGACCATGTGGAAGGCATTCTTCTTGCGAAGGACTTACTTAAATACTTAGGCTCAGGCAGTAATCCATTTGATATCGAAGAAGTTATTCGACCAGCCGTTGTGGTACCGGAAAGTAAACGCGTTGATCGACTGCTGAAAGAGTTCCGTGAAGAACGTTATCATATGGCCATTGTTGTCGATGAATTCGGTGGTGTTTCTGGTCTTGTGACCATTGAAGATATCCTTGAAGAAATCGTCGGGGATATCGAAGATGAATTCGATGAAAGCGAAGAGACAGACATTCGTAAGCTTAGCAAGCATACGTTTGCTGTCAGAGCGCTGACAACCATCGAAGAGTTTAATGAGACATTTGGAACTAACTTCAGCGATGAGGAAGTAGATACCGTTGGTGGCATGGTCATGACTGCCTTTGGTCACTTACCTTCTCGTGGTGAACTGGTTGAAATTGAAGGTTACAACTTCAAAGTCACCGCTGCCGATAACCGTCGTGTCATTCAACTCCAAGTGACGATCCCAGACGAAGAAACCCTGGTTGAAGCCACTCAAGAGTAACGCGATACCCATTGGGAATCTCAGAAAATTATAATGACGAATGAACTCTTTCATCGCCTCAAGCGGCCCTTAGTGGCCGCTTTTGTTGGCGCCTCTACTACGCTCGCTTTTGCACCTTACCAGTTGTGGCCTATTGCCATTCTTAGCCCAGCTATTCTACTGATTCTTCTTGCTAACCAAACACCGAAACGCGCACTGTGGATTGGCTATGCTTGGGGGTTAGGTCAATTTGCAACTGGCGTTAGCTGGGTGTACGTCAGTATCTCCGGCTTTGGTGGCATGCCACTGATTGCTAATTTATTTTTAATGGGCTTGCTTGTCGCCTACTTGGCTGTTTATTCAGGCTTATTTGCCTGGCTAAACAACAAACTCTTTCCTCAATTTACGCTCACAAAAGCGCTTCTCGCTGCGCCCGCTTTATGGCTAATCAGTGATTGGTTGCGTGGTTGGGTGATGACCGGCTTCCCGTGGCTATGGCTAGGCTACAGCCAGATTGATGCTCCACTAGCAAGCTTTGCGCCTATCGGTGGCGTGGAACTGCTCACTCTGTTTATCCTTATTAGTGCGGGGGCATTAGCCTATGCTTGGGTTCATAAACAGTGGCTGATGGTGATTATTCCTGCGGTATTACTCAGCACAGGCTTTGGGATTCGAAACTACGATTGGGTAACACCTCGACCAGAAGACACGACTAAGCTCGCGCTGATTCAAGGTAACGTTGACCAAAACCTTAAGTGGCTGCCAAGCCAACGTTGGCCAACCATCATGAAATACGCCGATCTCACTCGTGAAAACTGGGACGCTGATATTATCGTCTGGCCAGAAGCTGCAATTCCTGCTTTTGAAATTGAAGTGCCTTCATTTTTGAGCAATATCGACAGTGCAGCAAAAATGAATAACAGCGCAATCATCACTGGTGTCGTCAACCAAGCTGAAGATCGACAGTTCTACAACAGTATCCTGTCCCTTGGCATCACACCATACGGTGACTACAGTTTCGACTTGAGCGAACGCTACCATAAGCATCACCTATTACCGTTTGGTGAGTTTGTACCATTTGAAGATATTTTGCGCCCATTAGCGCCATTCTTTAACTTACCGATGTCGTCGTTTAGCCGTGGGGCTTTTGTGCAGCCCAACATCGTTGCGAATGGCATGCACATGGCACCAGCGCTTTGCTATGAGATCATCTTTAATGAGCAAGTGCGTCAAAATGTGACTGACGAAACAGACTTCATTCTAACGCTATCGAACGACGCATGGTTTGGTCACTCTATCGGCCCTCTTCAGCATATGGAGATCGCCCGTATGCGTGCCTTAGAATTAGGTAAACCGCTCATCCGCTCGACTAACAACGGATTAACAGCGGTAACCGATCACAAGGGTAAAATCGTTGAGCAAGTACCGCAGTTTGAAACTGCAGTACTGCGCGCAGAGCTCACCCCAACCAATGGACAAACGCCATATCGAATCGTTGGTACTTGGCCATTGTATATTTGGGTTGGGTTAAGTTTAGCGCTGGCTTTCGGTTTAAGAAGAAAACAGAGCTGATAACAGCTTGAAAGTAGAAAAGACAAAAAAGAGGCGACCAAGCCTCTTTTTTATTCATTGCATTATGCAGTCGTTACGCGCCATTTATGGCTTTAATGACTGGCGAGTAAAGCCTTTGTGACCACATTTAATACACGGAATGATTACAGTTGGGTGGTTATACGTTGTCTTGTGACCACACTCATCACAGACCAAAGTGCCTAAGCCTATCACCTCTCCTGCTTCATATAGCCCTTGATGCTCTAAGTCATCGAACAACTCAACCCACTCAACTTTAGTTCGGTCTGTAATCTCTAACAACCCTTGCCATATCGAATCCGCAATCGTTAAGTAAAACGGGCCGCTTTTACTGTCCTCGTAACTCTCTGAAAACTCTTTTAAGTCTGCTTTAAGGTACGCTTTGATTAAAGCCAATTCATCTTTGGTCAAGTCATTAGCAGCATCCACCACTTTGCCCGACGTCTCAATCGCTTTGTTAACTTCTTCCGGACTGTGCTTCAAGGTTTCAATCACATCCTCGAGCATTTCCTCATAACCTGTTTTACGTTTAGGCATAACTGACCTCCATCTTTCTCCTACCTGCGTCACTTAAGGGCGCATGGGTACAGATTGGCTATTGTTGTGATCCCTAGCTTTAGGTATTCTATGACGATCTATTTAAGTCTGTTCTAACCGAACTCACAAATTCCAAGATAACGGATACCATCGATGCAAGAACAATACAACCCACAAGATATTGAACAAAAAGTTCAAAAGCACTGGGATGACAACAAAACCTTTGTTGTAAGTGAAGACCCAAATAAAGAAAAATTCTACTGTCTATCCATGTTCCCATACCCAAGTGGTCGACTGCACATGGGTCACGTGCGCAACTACACTATCGGTGATGTAGTATCTCGTTTCCAACGCCTACAAGGCAAAAACGTGATGCAACCAATCGGTTGGGACGCATTCGGTCTACCAGCAGAAAACGCAGCAGTAAAAAACAAAACTGCGCCAGCACCTTGGACTTACGAAAACATCGAATACATGAAGAACCAACTTAAGCTTCTAGGCTTTGGTTACGATTGGAACCGTGAATTCGCAACTTGTACACCGGAGTACTACCGCTGGGAGCAAGAGTTCTTCACTAAGCTTTACGAGAAAGGTTTAGTTTACAAGAAGACTTCTTCTGTTAACTGGTGTCCTAACGACCAAACTGTTCTTGCAAACGAGCAGGTTGAAGACGGTTGTTGCTGGCGTTGTGATACGCCTGTAGAGCAAAAAGAAATCCCTCAATGGTTCATCAAAATCACTGAATATGCTCAAGAGCTACTAGACGACCTAGACAAGCTTGAAGGTTGGCCTGAAATGGTGAAAACCATGCAGCGCAACTGGATTGGCCGCTCTGAAGGCGTTGAGCTGAAGTTTGAAGTTAAGGGTCAACAAGACCTAGAAGTTTACACGACACGTCCAGATACGCTAATGGGTGTGACTTACGTGGGCATCGCAGCCGGCCACCCTCTTGCAGCTCTTGCTGCAGAGAACAACCCAGAGCTTGCAGCGTTTATCGACGAATGTAAGAACAACAAGGTTGCAGAAGCTGAGCTAGCGACAATGGAGAAGAAAGGTATGGCTACTGGCCTTACTGCTATTCATCCATTGAACGGCCGTGAAGTACCAGTATACGTAGCAAACTTCGTACTGATGGACTATGGTACAGGCGCGGTAATGGCAGTACCTGCACACGACCAACGTGACTACGAGTTCGCAACGAAGTACGGTCTAGACATCGTGCCAGTTATCAAGCCTGCTGATGGCAGCGAGCTAGACATCTCTGAAGCGGCATACACAGAGAAAGGTGTACTGTTCGATTCAGGTGAATTCGACGGCCTAGAATTCCAAGCGGCGTTCGATGCAATTGCAGCGAAGCTAGAAGCAGAAGGAAAAGGCACTAAGACTGTAAACTTCCGTCTACGCGACTGGGGTGTATCTCGTCA
The DNA here is from genome assembly GCF_021728155.1 of Vibrio sp. J2-4. Classification (NCBI taxonomy): domain Bacteria; kingdom Pseudomonadati; phylum Pseudomonadota; class Gammaproteobacteria; order Vibrionales; family Vibrionaceae; genus Vibrio; species Vibrio sp. J2-4. The sequence continues at coordinate 213,886 of NZ_JAKKCN010000001.1, read as the reverse complement.
ACGTTACTGGGGCGCACCAATCCCAATGGTAACGACTGAAGACGGTGAAGTTCACCCAGTACCTGCTGACCAACTACCAGTGATTCTTCCAGAAGACGTGGTAATGGACGGCGTAACCAGCCCAATCAAAGCAGATAAAGAATGGGCGAAGACCACATTCAACGGCGAACCTGCTCTACGTGAGACAGATACGTTCGATACGTTCATGGAATCTTCTTGGTACTACGCGCGTTACTGTTCACCGCAAGCAGACGACATCCTAGATCCAGAAAAAGCAAACTACTGGCTACCAGTAGACCAGTACATCGGCGGTATCGAGCACGCTTGTATGCACCTACTGTACTCACGCTTCTTCCACAAGTTGCTACGTGACGCGGGCTACGTAACGTCTGACGAACCGTTCAAGCAGCTACTGTGTCAAGGCATGGTACTGGCAGACGCGTTCTACTTCGAGAACGAGAAAGGCGGTAAAGAATGGGTTGCTCCAACAGACGTAGCTGTTGAACGTGATGGTAAAGGCCGCATTACTTCTGCTAAAGACACTGAAGGTCGCGATGTAACGCACTCAGGCATGATCAAGATGTCTAAGTCTAAGAACAACGGTATCGACCCTCAAGAAATGGTAGATAAGTACGGCGCTGACACAGTACGTCTATTCATGATGTTCGCGTCTCCAGCGGACATGACACTTGAATGGCAAGAGTCTGGCGTAGAAGGTGCGAACCGCTTCCTAAAACGTGTTTGGAAACTAGTGAAAGAGCACACAGCGAAAGGCGCAGCAGAAGCAGTAGATACCGCAGCGCTTTCTGGTGATCAAAAAGCACTTCGCCGTGACGTTCACAAAACTATCGCGAAAGTGACGGACGATATCGCTCGTCGTCAAACATTCAACACCGCGATCGCAGCGATCATGGAGCTGATGAACAAACTAGCGAAAGCGCCTCAAGAATCTGCGCAAGATCGTGCAATCCTTGACGAAGCACTGAAAGCTATCGTTGTCATGCTTTACCCTATCACTCCGCATATCTCATACGAGCTATGGGCAGCACTAGGTGAAACAGACATTGATAACGCGGCATGGCCGACGTTTGACGAAAAAGCGCTAGTTGAAGACGAAAAAACTATCGTTGTTCAAGTTAACGGTAAGCTACGTGCGAAGCTAACAGTCCCAGCGGATATCTCTAAAGACGATATCGAACAGCTTGGTCTAAACGACGAAAACGTGGTTAAGTTCACTGATGGCCTGACTATTCGTAAAGTCATTTACGTTCCAGGTAAACTGCTGAACATCGTTGCAAACTAATCACAGCTTGCAATTTGTCTCTGTTTAGCGAACTTATTTGTTAACCAAGAGTCATTAAACAGGGTAGTTCGCTACCCTGTTTATTTACCTCAAACCATTCACATGAGTGGTTTAAGGTAAATAACCCCTTCAATTTAGGATGAATACAATCAATGCGCTTTTTCTCTTTGATTAAACTACCAGTGGTATTGGTATTAGCGGGGCTTCTTTCTGCCTGTGGTTTTCACCTTCGCGGCGAGTATTCCGTACCGGAAGAGCTGCACACTATGTCTTTCTCCAGCTACGATGAATACAGTGAATTAACTCGCTATGTTCGCTCTCAACTCGAACTGAACAAAGTTGAACTTGTTCAACCATCATCGACTGTACCCAACCTTCATTTGACGGAAGCGACTATCGATGAGCGTACACTGTCTCTGTATCAAAATAGCCGTGCAGCAGAAAAAGAGCTGACATACGTAGTAAAATACCGTGTGACGATTCCTGGCTATGGCTCTAAAAACTTTACGACAACAGTAAACCGCAACTACCTAGACAACCCGTTGACGGCACTTGCAAAATCTGTTGAACGTGACGTAATTGAAGACGAGATGCGCTTGCAAGCTGCAAAACAGATGATGCGCCAGTTGGGCCGTATTCGTGCCGAATATGAAGCAGGACAAATCTCTGAGCCAGCGAACACAAACTCTTAATCACTATGCGAATTTATGCCGATAAATTAACGGATCATTTAACTAAACACGTTAAACAAGTTTACCTAATCTTTGGTAATGAGCCGTTACTGATTCAAGAGAGCCGCCAAGCAATCCAAAAGGCAGCGTTTCAACAAGGTTTTGAGGAAAAACACCGTTTTGCGGTAGACGCAAGCATCGACTGGAATCAAGTTTACGATTGCTTCCAAGCGATGAGCCTGTTCTCAAACCGTCAATTGATCGAGCTTGAAATTCCAGAGAGTGGCGTGACAACCGCCGTCAGCAAAGAGCTGCAAACACTGTGTGATATGCTGCATGATGACATCATGCTCGTCATTGTTGGTAGCAAACTGACCAAAGCCCAAGAAAATGCGAAATGGTTCAAAGCATTAAGCTCAAAAGGCGACTGGGTAAGCTGTTTGTCGCCAGATCTACAACGCTTACCTATGTTCATTCAGACACGTTGCCGCACGTTGGGACTAAAACCCGATCAACAATCACTGCAAATGTTGGCTCAATGGCATGAAGGTAACCTATTTGCATTGTCACAAAGCTTAGAGAAATTGGCCCTACTCTACCCGGATGGTGAGCTGACTATCATACGTTTAGAGGAAGCCCTAAGTCGCCATAATCACTTCACTACGTTTAACTGGATCGACGCCTTACTGGCAGGTAAAGCAAACCGTGCACAACGTATTCTTCGCCAACTTGAGGCGGAAGGGGTCGAGACCGTGATCTTGATTCGAAGTGTACAAAAAGAGTTGAGCCAACTTTTAAATATGCATCAAGACTTAACTCAAATGGGAATGAACCAGGTATTTGAGAAATATCGAGTTTGGCAAAACAAGCGTCCACTCTATAACGCAGCACTGACCCGCTTGTCGGCGAGTCGTATTTGTGCATTGCTCTCCTTGTTGGCTCAAGCAGAGATAAAAGCCAAAACTCAATATGACGAGTCTGTATGGCCAACTATTCATCAGTTGAGCTTAGAAACCTGCTCTCCTGATATTAAGCTGGCAATTTAAAAATCAAAGCGTGATATAGTGCGCGACCTGTTTTGCAAGCAAGAATGTAAAACACTGTAGAGATAAGAGACAAACCGAGGAAAACCGAGTGCTTCGCGAAGAACTGAAAGACTTTTTAGCTGACAAAGCCGACGACATGAAAGCGGAAGACATTATCGTCCTAAATGTGGAAGATAAATCAAGCGTTACAGATTACATGATCATCTGTACTGGCACATCCAAACGCCACGTTTCATCCATCGCTGACCACGTTGCAACAGAAGTGAAAAAAGCCGGTCTTGAGCCACTAGGAATGGAAGGTGAAAACGAAGGTGAATGGGTAGTCCTAGATATGGGCGACGCCATGCTTCACGTGATGCAAGAAGAGCACCGCGAACTCTACCAGCTAGAAAAACTCTGGGGTTAATCTTTTGAAAATTCAACTAATTGCTGTTGGCACAAAAATGCCAAAATGGGTTGAGGAAGGCTTTCAAGAATATCGTCGCCGTTTCCCACATGATATGCCATTGGAGTTGATTGAAATCTCTGCTGGCAAACGTGGAAAAAATGCCGATATCGCTCGTATCCTGCAAAAAGAAGGAGAAGCGATGCTCGCTGCGGTACCAAAAGGCAACCGTATCGTCACGTTAGATATACCAGGTAAAAAATGGGACACTCCTCAACTCGCTGAGCAGTTAGAAGCTTGGAAATTAGATGGCCGTGATGTATCAATCTTAATCGGCGGTCCTGAAGGACTCGCTCCTGCATGCAAAGCTGCAGCAGACCAAAGCTGGTCATTGTCTGCCTTAACGCTACCCCACCCTTTAGTGCGTATCGTCATGGCAGAAAGCTTGTACCGAGCGTGGAGCATCACCGCGAACCATCCTTACCACCGCGAATAATCGTTGTTTAACTTTAGAGCCAAGCGTTAATGATTCGTAAGCGCCGCAGTCAAATCCGAGATTATCAAGCCGAAGCGCGTCTGTTTGCCAGCCGCGCTATTGTCGCTTTTATCGGCATTGTTCTCTTGATGGGAGCTCTGGTCGCCAACATGTACAACATTCAGGTGAACCAGTTTCAAGATTATCAAACCCGCTCGAACGATAACCGTATCAAAGTGGTTCCTATCGCGCCCAACCGAGGTCTGATTTATGACCGAAATGGTGTTTTACTGGCAGAGAACCGTCCCGTCTTTAACTTAGAACTGACTCCAGAAAAAATTAAAGACATTGATGCAACCATCCAAGAACTACAAACCATTCTGGAAATTACCCCAGATCAGATTGAACGTTTCCACCAAGAGCGTAAACGGACTCGTCGATTTAAGTCAGTCCCACTGCTGACCCAACTGAACGAAAAACAAGTAGCGGTATTCTCCGTCAATCAGTACCGCTTTCCTGGTGTAGAAATAAGTGCGACCTTAAAGCGCTATTACCCTTTCAGCGAAGTCTTAACCCACGTGATTGGTTACGTTTCTCGAATCAATGATCGCGACATGCAGCGCCTGATCCGAGAAGAAAAAGACGCAAACTATCAAGCCACTCGCGACATTGGTAAGCTGGGTATCGAAAAATACTACGAAGACCTCTTACACGGTACCGCCGGATATCAAGAAGTCGAGGTAAACAGCCGCGGCCGAGTAATTCGTACGTTAAAGTACGTTCCACCTGTACCCGGAAAAGACATCGTTTTAAACCTTGATATCAACTTGCAGCTGTACGTACACCAATTATTGGATGGCCGCAGAGGCAGTGCTGTAGTGATCGATCCTAGAGACAATGGCGTACTGGCTATGGTTTCAAGTCCTAGCTACGATCCTAACTCGTTCGTGCACGGAATCTCAGGTAAAGACTATCGTGCCCTTTTGAACGATAAAAACCGTCCCTTGGTCAACCGAACCACACTTGGCATTTATCCACCCGCGTCTACCATCAAACCATTTATGGCGGTAGCCGCGCTACAAGAAGGTGTCGTCACACCGAACACTACGCGAAATGATCCAGGTTATTGGCGCATACCAAACTCCAACACTCGCCCATTCCGTGACTGGTTGCGTTGGGGACACGGACGCGTCGATATCATTAAGTCGATCGAAGAGTCTGTTGATACCTTCTACTATCAAATCGCTTATGACATGGGTATTGACCGTATTTCGAATTGGATGATGATGTTCGGTTTTGGTGATTACACTGGCATCGATATCTACGAAGAAAGTAAGGCGAATATGCCGACTCGTGACTGGAAAATGTCTCGCCATAAAACCCCGTGGTACAAAGGCGATACGATCCCTGTGGGTATCGGCCAAGGTTATTGGACAGCAACACCAATGCAAATCGCCAAAGCGACCTCCGTATTAGTAAATGAGGGAGAAGTGATTGCACCTCACTTACTAAAAGCGACGATAGAGAACGGCAACGACTTCGAAGAACAACAAACAACAGAATACGTGACTTACCCGCCAATCAAGAATGTACCGAAAAAGTACTGGGATATGGCGAAAGAAGGCATGCGTCGTGTAAACCATGGCACGCGTGGAACAGCTCGCCGCTCATTCTACAAAATGAGTTATCAAACAGCGGGTAAATCAGGTACTGCGCAGGTCTTCGGTCTGGGTGAAAACGAAGAGTACAACGCCGATGAGATCGCCGAACACTTACGTGACCATGCGTTATTTACTGGCTTTGCACCATTTGATGATCCTAAAGTGGTCGTCACTGTAGTGCTAGAAAACGCCGGCGGTGGTTCTAGCAACGGAGCCCCAGTAGTGAGAAAGATCTTTGATCGAGTCGTACTTGGCCCAGAAGAAATTGAGCCTGATAACAATGCGAAGAAAGAGGTAAAACAGTAATGAAGATGGATCCCTCTACAGGTAAAAATCGCGCCCTGTTTGAACGCTTCCATATCGACTTACCACTCCTACTTGGCATATTGGCCCTGATGGGGTTTGGCCTAGTGATCATGTACAGCGCCAGTGGCCAAAGTTTACTGATGATGGATCGCCAAGCTATGCGAATGGTGCTTTCACTCGTTGTGATGATCGTTCTTGCGCAGCTTTCTCCACGAACCTACGAGAGCCTAGCACCTTTGATGTTCGTCGGCGGCGTCATACTGCTCTTTGGCGTGCTGTTTTTCGGTGAAGCATCTAAAGGCGCACAACGTTGGCTTAACCTCGGTTTTGTGCGCTTTCAACCTTCCGAGTTATTGAAGCTCGCGGTGCCATTAATGGTGGCACGCTATGTTGGTCGACAGCCCCTTCCGCCAACGCTAAAAACACTCATCGTTGCACTGATTATGGTCTGCTTGCCAACCATCCTCATTGCAAAACAGCCTGACTTAGGGACCTCTATTCTAATCGCCGCTTCCGGTATTTTTGTTATCTTCCTCGCGGGCATTAGTTGGAAAATCATCGCTGGTGCTGCGATTGCACTGGGTGGTTTCATTCCGATTTTGTGGTTTTTCTTGATGCGTGAGTATCAAAAAGTACGAGTTCGTACTCTGTTTAATCCAGAGTCTGACCCGCTAGGTGCGGGCTACCACATTATTCAGAGTAAAATCGCGATTGGCTCTGGTGGTATTTCAGGCAAAGGTTGGTTGCAAGGCACTCAATCACAACTGGAATTTCTTCCTGAACGACACACTGACTTTATCTTTGCAGTAATTGCTGAAGAATGGGGTATGATTGGCTTCCTTTGCCTTTTAGCCATCTATCTATTTATTATTGGACGAGGTTTATACCTCGCCAGCCAAGCGCAAACTGCATTTGGACGAATGATGGCAGGCAGTATTGTACTCAGCTTCTTCGTGTATATTTTTGTAAATATTGGCATGGTAAGTGGCATCCTACCTGTAGTAGGTGTACCGTTGCCACTCATTAGTTATGGCGGCACATCAATGGTAACCTTGATGGCTGGCTTTGGTATTCTGATGTCAATTCATACGCACCGAAAAGCATTCTCTAAGGCGACCTAGACATGCAAAAACGCGCTTTATATTCCTTGGTTTTCTCTGCTCTTATTTTGGCAGGCTGTTCATCAACTAGCCAAAAAGAACAAGAAGGCCGTTACGAACTCGAATCCGATGTTGCACCGGATACACCGCTTTCAGTCGAACACATCGAGGATGCGCACCCTAAATATGAACCGTACAGCCTAGGTGGGAACAAAGATTACCACTTGCGTGGCAAAGACTACAAAATAGTTCGCGATGCCAAAGGCTTTAAAGAAAAAGGCCGCGCATCTTGGTATGGGAAGAAGTTCCAAGGTCATTTGACTTCTAATGGCGAAATCTATGACATGTACTCAATGACAGCGGCTCATAAAACGCTACCGTTACCGAGTTACGTAAAAGTCACCAACACTGACAACGGCAAAACTACCGTAGTACGAGTTAATGACCGAGGTCCGTTTCACGATGGCCGTATTATCGATTTAAGCTATGCCGCAGCACATAAGTTAGATGTGATAAAAACAGGTACAGCTAACGTGGAAATTGAAGTAATCAGTATCAATCAGCCCACGGATAAAAAATCTTTAGAAGCGCACCCTAAGTACGTTATTCAGGTGGCATCATCAAAAAATGAAGAACGCGCACGAACTTTAGGGACAGAGCTTGGTCAAAAACTGGATACAGAAACTTTCCTAGAAAATGCGAAAGAGTCTTATCGCTTGTTGTTAGGGCCATTTACTGACTATTCCCTGACGCAAGCCACTCTAGATAAAGTAAAGTTGCTCGGCTATTCGTCTGCATTTATTAAAAAACACAACACTGCCAAATGACCTAGTGTCATGAATTTCTCCTCGATCCCCTCTTACATAGCTGGGGATTCTGATAAGATGTCCGCAGTTAACCCAAAAATTTGAATTACCATGAATAAAAATAAGTTTGTGAAATCTATTCTCGTTTCTTCGGTTGCCCTTTCTGCAACTTTCGCTCAATCTGCTCTTGCATCACCTATCGTTGTTCCAGATGCCCCTCAAATCGCTGCGAAGGGCTACGTTCTGATGGATTACCATTCAGGTAAAGTACTGGCAGAGAAAGAGATGAACACAAAGTTGTCTCCAGCCAGTCTGACTAAGATGATGACCAGCTACGTAATCGGCCAAGAACTAGCGCGTGGTAATATCTCAGAAGATGACGATGTCACCATCAGTAAAAATGCATGGGCGAAAAACTTCCCTGAATCATCAAAAATGTTCATTGAAGTGGGCACAACTGTAAAAGTACGTGACCTAAACCGCGGTATCATCGTCCAGTCTGGTAACGATGCCTGTGTAGCAATGGCTGAACACATTGCAGGCTCAGAAGATGCGTTTGTTGACCTAATGAACGCTTGGGCCAACACACTAGGTATGACGAACTCGCACTTTGCCAACGTTCATGGTCTAGATAACGCCGAGCTGTACTCGACACCATACGACATGGCATTGCTAGGTAAAGCCCTGATCCGTGACGTACCAAATGAGTACCGCGTGTACTCAGAGAAGAAATTTACTTACAACGGCATCACCCAATACAACCGTAACGGTCTACTTTGGGATAAGAGCATGAACGTTGACGGCATCAAAACGGGTCACACAAGCAATGCGGGTTACAGCCTAGTAAGTTCAGCAACTGAAGGCCAAATGCGTTTGGTTGCGGTCGTTATGGGCACGAAAGATGCCAATGCTCGTAAGTCAGAAAGCAAAAAGCTACTAAGCTACGGCTTCCGTTTCTTCGAAACAGTAGCACCGCACAAAGCAGGTGAAACGTTCGTTGAAGAAAAAGTGTGGATGGGTAACAAAGACACTGTAGCGTTGGGCCTTGACCAAGATACTTACGTAACACTACCACGTGGTGAAGCGAAAAACCTAAAAGCCAGCTTCGTCCTTGAAAAAGAGCTAGAAGCCCCAATTAATAAAGGTGATGTAGTTGGTAAGCTATACTATCAGATCGATGGTGAAGATATTGCCGAATACCCACTAATGGCACTAGAAACCGTAGAGCAAGGTAGTCTATTTAGCCGCATGTGGGATTACATCGTATTGTTATTCAAGAGCTTCTTCTAAGAAGAACGTTAGAGTAGCAAACTTATTCGCAAAGCCGCCTGAAAGGGCGGCTTTTTAAGTTTGAGATCCTCGTCTTGAGTTCCCCCTAATTTGACTGTACTATTTCGCACCGCAACGAATATCTACTGGAGTTATCGATATGCTAACCATCAACTCTGATGCAAAATTAAAAGACCTGCTTGAGTTCCCTTGTTCATTTACTTACAAGGTAATGGGTCATGCAAAGCCTGAACTTCCAGAGCTTGTTCTTGAAGTTATTCAGCGCCATGCTCCAGGTGACTACAGCCCGACCGTTAAACCAAGTGCTAAGGGCAACTACCACTCGGTATCAATCAACATCACTGCAACGTCTATCGAGCAAGTTGAGACGCTATACAAAGAGTTAGGTGAAATTGACATCGTGCGCATGGTTCTATAATTTTTTGATAGATTAAATTTTTTTTGAAAGCAGCTTCGGCTGCTTTCTTTTTATTTATCAATCAGATAACAAAACTTTACATCGCTTTCAGTTAAAAATCTGTTACTCAGCGGTAGAGCATCAGGGTTATCCGGTTTATAATCCAAAAACTTTATATATTAGCAACAGGAATTCCCATGCAACACCAACTTGTTGTAAAACGACTTGGCCGCCAAGACTATGAGCCTGTATGGAAGGCGATGCATGAGTTCACCGACCAACGCACAGAAGAAACCCCTGATGAAGTCTGGTTGGTAGAACATAACCCAGTATTTACGCAAGGTCAGGCAGGTAAAGCTGAGCACCTTATTAACACTGGTGACATTCCTGTTGTACAAAGTGATCGCGGAGGCCAGGTTACGTATCATGGCCCTGGTCAGTTGGTCGCCTATTTCTTGATCAACTTACGCCGCAAAAAATTAGGTGTACGAGATCTCGTTACCACTATCGAGAACCTCGTGATCAACACACTAAAAGCATACAATATCGATTCGGCCGCGCGACCTGACGCACCAGGCGTTTACGTTGACGGTAAAAAAATATGCTCTCTCGGTTTACGCATTCGTAAAGGATGCTCGTTTCATGGCTTAGCCTTGAACGTAAATATGGATTTAACACCGTTTCTGCGTATTAACCCTTGTGGTTATGAAGGTATGGAAATGGTTCAGGTCAGCCAATTCGGCGGCCCAGACAATGTAGAAGCCGTAGAAAAACAATTAATAGAAGAACTCGTTACTTTGCTCGACTATGAGCAAGTAGAATTCAGCACAGAAGCACCTTCTCAAGGTAATAAAGCATGAGCAAACCAATCCAGATGGAAAAAGGCGTTAAATATCGTGACGCCGATAAAATGGCATTGATTCCCGTAAAGAACATGCCTACAGAGCAGAAAGAAGTGCTACGTAAGCCTGATTGGATGAAGATCAAGCTACCAGCCGACAGCCAACGAATTCAAGACATCAAGGCGGCGATGCGCAAGAATAAACTTCACTCCGTATGTGAAGAAGCATCTTGCCCTAACCTAGCGGAATGTTTTAACCACGGTACAGCTACCTTCATGATCCTAGGTGCTATTTGTACTCGTCGTTGTCCTTTCTGTGACGTTGCTCATGGCCGCCCATTACCACCGGAAGCAGAAGAGCCTCAAAAACTGGCGAAAACCATCGCCGATATGAAGCTGAAATACGTAGTAATCACTTCTGTAGACCGTGACGATCTGCGTGATGGTGGTGCACAGCACTTTGCCGACTGTAACCGCGAGATCCGTGCGTTGAACCCGCATATTAAGATTGAAACTCTGGTTCCTGACTTCCGTGGTCGTATGGACGTAGCGCTGGATCTAATGAAAGACAACCCACCAGATGTCTTCAACCACAACCTAGAAACTGCACCACGTCTTTACCGTAAAGCTCGCCCAGGTGCGAACTACAAATGGTCACTTGAGCTTCTTAAGAAGTTCAAAGAACAGCACCCAGATGTACCGACCAAATCTGGTTTGATGATGGGTCTTGGTGAAACCAAAGAAGAAATCATCGAAGTACTGAAAGATCTACGCGCACACGGCGTAACGATGCTGACTCTAGGTCAGTACTTAGCGCCAAGCCGTCACCACTTGCCAGTAGAGCGTTACGTTCCGCCATCAGAGTTTGACGAGCTAAAAGAAGTTGCACTAGAGCTTGGCTTCACGCACGCAGCGTGTGGTCCATTTGTTCGCTCTTCTTACCATGCCGATATGCAGGCTCAAGGCATCGAGATTAAATAAGCACTCGCTGATTTTGAAGAGAAAAGGTTGGCTCAGTGCCAACCTTTTTTGTATCTGTCAAATGGTGATAAAAAGCCATTCTACCTCCGTCATTCTGAACAGCGAGGAACGAGCGTGATTGAGAATCAGTTTCCAACGTACTGATGATTTTTTGGGAAACGCTGAGTAAAAGAGTGTGCCTCAACAAGATTCCTGATCTCGCCTAGGCTCGTCGGAATGACGCGGTTTGGATATATTGAAAGGGACAGTGTTGGTAGCCATCTCCTTATCACACACTCTTCGCTATATCTCATTCCAAACGCCAGACAAACAAAAAGGCCCTCAATTGAGGACCTTTAGTATATCAATGTTCAAAATAGACGAGTCGAGTTCTAGGAGAACACACGGAGTTTGCGCGAGCAAATGAGTATGTTCGACACCGAAATCGACTCATTCTATGAAGAACAGTTAGGCGTAAACCGGTAGACGCTTACAAATTTCGAGCACTTTCTGTTTAGTCGCTTCGATAACTTCTTCGTTGCCGATGTTATCTAGAACGTCACACATCCAGTTTGCTAGCTCTTTTGCATCTTCTTCAGTGAAGCCACGGCGAGTGATCGCTGGCGTACCTACACGGATACCAGACGTTACGAATGGGCTGCGTGGGTCATTTGGTACCGAGTTTTTGTTCACTGTGATGTTTGCTGCACCTAGTGCCGCGTCTGCATCTTTACCAGTGATGTCTTTGTCGATCAGGTCCACAAGGAACAAGTGGTTTTCTGTGCCGTTAGATACGATTTTGTAGCCACGCTCTTGGAATTGACCAACCATTGCTTTTGCGTTTTTCACTACGCGAGCTTGGTAAGCTTTGAACTCTGGCTCCATCGCTTCTTTGAACGCTACTGCTTTACCAGCGATAACGTGCATTAGAGGGCCACCTTGACCACCAGGGAACACTGCTGAGTTCAATTTCTTGTACATATCTTCGCCAGCATTTGACAAGATAAGACCACCGCGAGGACCTGCTAGTGTTTTGTGCGTCGTTGTTGTTACCACGTGAGCGTGTGGAACAGGTGTTGGGTATTCGCCTGCTGCGATAAGACCCGCTACGTGCGCCATATCAACGAAAAGGTAAGCATCTACTTTGTCAGCGATTTCACGCATGCGCTTCCAATCAACGATTTGCGAGTAAGCAGAGAAACCACCGATGATCATCTTAGGCTTGTGCTCAAGCGCTAGCTGTTCCATCTCGTCGTAGTTGATTTGACCCGCTTCATCGATACCGTAAGGGATAACGTTGTAGTGCTTACCAGAGAAGTTAACTGGAGAACCGTGAGTCAGGTGACCACCGTGCGCTAGGCTCATGCCTAGAACTGTATCGCCTGGGTTAAGAAGCGCCATGTAAACTGCGCTGTTTGCTTGAGAACCTGAGTGAGGCTGTACGTTCGCGTATTCACAACCGAACAGTTTGCATGCACGGTCGATAGCAAGTTGTTCCGCTTTATCTACGTACTCACAACCGCCGTAGTAACGCTTGCCTGGGTAGCCTTCAGCGTATTTGTTCGTTAGCTGAGAACCTTGCGCTTCCATTACACGTGGGCTTGTGTAGTTTTCAGAAGCGATAAGTTCAATGTGTTCTTCCTGGCGAAGAGTTTCTTCCTGGATAGCTGCGAACAGTTCCGCATCGTAATCTGCGATGTTCATATCACGCTTAAGCATCTGTATCTCCTGACTCAGATTAGTACTGAAAGTTGCAAAAAAACTGTTGAATGACCCTACGCAAACGTTTTCGTCACCCTAATGGCGCGCATTCTACATAATTTGATCTGGGTCATAAAGAGAAATTTACAATTTTTCTCATGCAGTTTTTTCATGATGGCAAGCAATCTGTATCACGCCCGCATTGCAATTGCATAACGACGATCTATTGCCTGTCAATTTTGTGCTTTACACCCTGTAAAACAGCAATTACATAGGTTTACCGTAAATTTTACCCTCTAGCTACCGAAAAGATCATCTTTTTACTACTATGCACGCCTTATTTATCACTAATGACTGCAACATTGATGGAAAAACACTCATTAAAAGAAGACTGGATAGCGATTCTCACGGGTACCTTTTTGGTAGCTCAAGGCGTTTTCTTTCTCCAATCCGCAAACCTCCTAACAGGGGGGACGACAGGATTGGCTCTGCTTATTAGCCAATTTACACCTTTTACGTTTGGTGTGCTGTACTTTTTAGCAAACAGTCCCTTTTACTTGCTAGCATGGAAACGCTTCGGCCGTCATTTCGCCATTAATAGTGCCATTTCTGGCGCTTTGGTTTCTATCTTTGCCGATCATCTTTATTTGCTAATCTCGCTCGAATCGGTAAATGAAGTTTATTGTGCCGTCGCAGGTGGGCTTTTAATGGGACTCGGTATGCTGATCTTGTTCCGACATCGCTCCAGCTTAGGTGGCTTTAACGTGCTGTGTTTATTTATTCAGGACAAATTTGGCATTTCAGTTGGCAAAAGCCAAATGGCAATCGATGCGTGCATCCTGTTTGCGTCATTCTTCTTTGTCACTCCAGAAGTAATTGGTCTTTCGATTTTGGGCGCGTTTGCACTGAATGTCGTGTTAGCGATGAACCACAAGCCTCATCGCTATTCCGTGACCTACGGTTCATAAACTTTTGATGATAATTGGAGCGCAATTTATAAGATTTCGCGCTCCAATCGCTATATAATATTTCGCCATTTCCAAATAACGCGGTGCGGTATGCGCGATTTTTTGCAACAAGCCAAACAAACTCACAGTTGTATTGCGATTGGCGAGTTGGTCTATAATCCGAAGACACAAACTCTTCATCAAGACACTGTCGCGATTGATCTCGAACCTCGTACCATTGAGTTATTAGAGCTGCTGCTAACCAGCGTGGGACATCCGCTCTCTGCCGATACCATTATCGAAACCATTTGGCAGAGCAAATTCATCTCTAAGAACGTACTCACTAACCGCATTAGCACCTTACGTGCGCTGCTACAACAGCATCTCCCCGAGTACGATGCGACTAAGCTCTTGGTCACCTATCCTCGCAAAGGTTACTTTCTAAACCCTGCGAATATCCGTTTAGTGCCACCAGCGAAAAACCATCGACGAGCTATTACATCTCAAGTTACGAACCGTAAGAACATCAAGCTGATTTTTGCTTATAGCTTGTGTGCCGTACTTACGGTTTGTAGCGTGACGCTCGCAAGCTTGTTATGGCAACGCCAAGAGATTTCAACGCAACAAACACGTCATCAGTTACTTATCCCCAAAGTCGAACTGCTGCTCAACCGTGTCGATGCGATTGACTCCCAAGCAAGAAAGTATCGCATACTTGTCAAAGCCATCTTACTGCAACAACAGGTCGAATATCCATACACCGACATCGCCAACCAAGACGCTCCCAGTTACTTTCTTGATCCTATCGGTCATACGCCGTATTTCCCTGGCGCGCGAAACATGCAGACCAGTGATTACGAACTCAACATAGAGTTAAAAGACGGCGCAGAGCAAGGCACCTTGAAAGCTCAGATGAACCTTATTTATCCTGCGACAGGGAAACTGGCGTTTCGCAACGAATACACACTGCGCTTATCCGACCTACAATCGGATATCTTCCAAATTCACTCAGATGTCGCGCAATACTTCAACTTGCCTGCACCTTCGGCAAGCACATGGCAACTGTCAGACGTTCACCAAAAAATGCTGTTTGAGAATGTCTTTTCTAACCAACCTCTACAACAAGCTGATGAGTTTGCAGCTATCACAACCGCAAGGCATCTCGCTTTGTACGAGCAAGAACCTCAAAAGCTGGAGGCGTATTTGACGCAAGTGCAGTCGTCGTTCGATGTTTTGCCAGATGAGCTAAGCCTCTGGTTGGGCGTATTGCATTTCAAACTAGGCAACCTAGACCGAGCAAAAGTTCTGCTGACCACTCCAGATGGCGACTCTCGTATTCAAAACGCGCTGATTTATACGTTTGTGTCTCACATCGCTTATAAACAAAACAAACTCGAACAGTTCCGTCTCAACTACATGGAATCACTGGTGGCACTGCTGCGCGTTTTACCGTCCGAGACATTGTTTGAACGTCTTTCTCAATCTGAATCGAAAGAGACTTGCCTTCAACCATGGAAAACGTTGCATGTCAGTTTGACCGATCAAGAAATTATCAGCCGATGGAAAGCGCTCATCAACGAGTATTGCACCAACGTAGCTAACGAAATAAGCCCAAATAAAACAAAGACCTAAATATAAAATTAAGCTTTCGTTAAGCCCTATTAGCTTTTGTTTTTTGCCCTTTTTAGCTCACTAAACTTAGCATGCTCGCATTCAAGCAACGGCCCAACATGAAGCGGCCTAATCAATCAGGAATGTAAACCATGCTAAACAAAATGACGCTTATCGCAGCAGCAACTCTGGCTCTTTACGGCTGTGGCGGCGGTTCATCTTCTGGCAATGCTAATCCAAACAAAGTGCCTCAAGAAAGTTTCGACATCGCGATTCAAAACTCAATCTTCGCTCCCACGCCAAGCACACAACTAAACTACGCGTTTAGCCTGGATGGCCAACCTGAAGGCGAGATGAAACTGAGCTTCCAAGCGATGGATAACGAGCAATTGTTGGCAGCGTTGGCACAAATCCCAAACAGTGATGCAATGGTCCAGTTGGTTAATGACTTGGTGAACTACGGCGCCAAACAGTTCTACTATTCTGACGAACAGTACAACGACGATGAAGAGAGCAATACACTTTATTTTGCAGGCCCTGATGGCGCACTTCATGAAGTCACCGACGCTTATTCCATTAACCAGCAGTTTGTTGCCATGCTGATGCACAGCAGCCCTATTTTCCGTCTCAACGGTGACGACGTAAAAGAGAAAAGCCCGAACATTGATATCGGTGAAGAGACCATATCTCTGCAAACCACTCTAACAGGCTACGCAGTTCACAACCTACTAGACAGTTTTGAAGAGCATGAGTGGGTGCAAAACCTGCCAATGACAGCATCTTGCCAAGTGGTTTGGCAGCAGCAAATCCGAGAGACTGGCGTACGTAAAACGTTCTCAATTTCAAGCAAGAAAATTGAAGCGGCGTACCTGACGGAAGAGAATACTTACAACCTAAACTGCGATGATATGGACTCAATGGAGTTCGCCACTTCGGCAGAACGTTGGTTTAATCCGAGCTTAGGTCTGATTGAACAAATTGAACTGCTGAAAGTACAACAAGTACAAATCAACGAAGAGAAAGTGCAGCTAACAGCGATTGAAACAAAATAAGCTCGCATTTTTTATAGATATCTCAATAAAAGAAGGCTTTGGGGAGCACACCAAAGCCTTCATCTCGAACATCAATCTTAGGGGGGATGACACCCGAGTTTATTCTTCTATCAATAAAATACGAGTTTCGTAAGGTCGTAACACTTGATGGTTTGACGCGACTGCGCTCGCTGAGTTTTGATGGTTAGATAGCAAGTTTTTCGCTTTACTCATATCAAAACGTTCTGGCAGAACGCATTCCACCTCTTCAGCGTAGTAGTTATTGATACACAGCAGCGTTTGCTTATCGTTCTGACGAGCGTAAGCGAAAATACGTTTGTGCTCTGGCAGCAGGTCCTCGTAACGGCCATCGGTGATGACTGGAACCTGTTTACGCAGTTCAATTAGACGCTTGTAAAAGTAGAACACCGAGTTCAAATCGGCAACCGCAGCTTCAGCATTGATTTCAGAGTAATTCTGCGCCACTTCAAGCCACGGCGTGCCCTCAGTAAAGCCCGCGTGTTTTGCACTGTTCCATTGCATTGGTGTACGTGAGTTATCACGCGACTTCTGTGCCAAGATCGCCATCATATCGTCATGAGATACACCATCACGGTTGACCATGATGTCGTACATGTTAGTACTTTCAACATCACGATATTGGCTTATTTCGGTATAACCCGGGTTGGTCATGCCGATCTCTTCCCCCTGGTAAACATAAGGTGTGCCTTGCATCATGTGCACTGATGCCGCAAGCATCTTGGCAGATTCAACACGGTATTTCTCGTCGTTACCTAATCGGCTCACAACGCGTGGCTGGTCGTGGTTACACCAGAACAACGCCCCCCACCCTTTGCCATTTAAGCCCGTTTGCCAATGATTGAAGATCTGTTTTAACTGAATGAAATCAAACGGCGCTTTGGTCCATTTTTCACCATTTGGATAATCGACTTTCAGATGATGGAAGTTGAACACCATGGATAGCTCTTTGCCGTCTAGTGAAGAGTATTGCTGGCAGTGCTCTAGCGTGGTCGAAGACATTTCACCCACCGTCACGCTGCCGTACTTTTGGAACACGGCTTCGCTGATTTCTTGCAGATATTCGTGCACGCGAGGACCATCAGTATAGAAACGACGGCCATCGCCAATATCATCGCTTGGGAAATCTTGTTGTTTAGAAATCAGGTTGATGACATCAAGACGGAAACCATCCACGCCTTTGTCTGCCCAGAAGCTGATGACTTCTTTGACTTCTTCGCGCACCACTGGGTTTTCCCAGTTCAAATCCGCCTGCTCTTTAGCAAAAAGGTGCAAGTAGTACTGCCCTGTCGCTTCATCCAATTCCCAAGCATTGCCTCCAAACTTCGATTGCCAGTTGTTGGGCTCTGCGCCATCAACCGGATCTTTCCAGATGTAGTAATCACGGTAAGGGCTGTTTTTGTCCCCTAACGCCGATTGGAACCACTTGTGTTCTGTCGAAGTATGGTTGACCACGATGTCCATGATGATTCGAATGCCCAACTGATGAGCCTCTGCCAACAGGGTATCGAAATCTTGCATCGTGCCGAACTCGGGGTTGACCGCGTAGTAATCGGAGATGTCATAACCGTTATCAACCATTGGAGACTGATACACTGGCGTCAGCCAAATCGCATCCACACCGAGATGTTTTAGATAATCCAGTTTAGAAATGATCCCTTTAATATCGCCCGTGCCTTTACTGCCGCTGTCACAAAAGCTTTTTGGGTAAATTTGATAGATGGTTGCGGTTTTCCACCAGCTCTCATCATGCTTGGTCATAGCCATTTCTAACACTCACTTACCAGTAATCGGAAACTTAAAATTTGAAAAGAAAAATAGGAGGAGGCAGCCAAGTCACTGCCTCAAATTGAATTACGCGTTTGCCGCCTCAAGCTCACCTTTCGCTTGTGCACGCTTATAAAGAAGTAACGTTAATGCAGCGGGTACCACCATCGCGACCAACATCGCCAGAGCAAAGATGCCCCAGAACTGCGGCTGGATAGATAAGATGCCCGGCAAGCCGCCCACACCGATACCGTTCGCCATGACGCCCGCACTACCACAGATAGCAGCAGCACATGCACTACCGATCATCGCACTCAACATTGGGAACTTGTATTTCAAGTTGATGCCGTACATCGCCGGCTCTGTTACGCCAAGGTAGGCAGAAATCGCCGCAGGCACTGAGATTTCACGCTCATCCTGCTTTTTACTGATGATAATGATGCCAACCACTGCCGATGCTTGAGCAATGTTCGATAGTGCAATCAAAGGCCAAATCGGCGTGCCACCCAATTCTTGCATCAACTGCAAGTCAACGGCGTTGGTTGTGTGGTGGATACCTGTTATCACAAGTGGCGCGTATAAGAAGCCGAAGATGGTTGAACCAATCATCGCGAAGTCACCCGTCATAGCTGCTTTTGCTGCGAAAGCAACGCCGTCACCCAACATACGACCGAATGGGCCAATGATAGAGTGCGCAAGAATCACAGACACAATGATAGAAACAAACGGCACTACTACTAGGTAAAGGTAAGACGGAATGATGCGTTTTAAGCGTGTTTCGATAAACGCTAGTGCGATACCTGCTAACATCGCGGGAATCACCTGCGCTTGGTAACCGACTTTCTCAATCGCAAACAACCCAAAGTCCCACACTTCAGGTACTTGCTTACCAATCAGGTAGGCGTTCATTAACTGCGGCGAAACCAAAGTTACACCAAGCGTGATACCCAGAATCGGTGTACCACCGAGCTTTTTCACGGTCGACCAACACACACCAACGGGTAGGAAGAAGAAAATCGCTTCACCAATTAACCATAGGAATGAGTGAACAGTCGCCCAAAACTGACTGATTTCCGTTAGGGTTTGACCATCAAACATCTTGATGTCGCCAATCACATTACGGAAACCAAGGATCAGACCACCAGTGATGATCGCAGGTAGCAACGGTACAAAGATTTCTGCAAGGTGGGAAATACCACGCTCAACGACATTCATGTTTTGGCGAGCAGCATTCTTGGATTCGTCTTTGCTCGCTTCACTTTTACCGCTTAGCTCGATCAGAACTTTGTAAACCTCATCAACTTCAGTGCCGATGACGACTTGGAATTGACCTGCGTTGGTAAAACAGCCCTTCACCATCGGTAATGCTTCTAACTGTTTTGTGTCTGCTTTGTCCGTATCGTTTAGAACAAAACGCAAGCGAGTTAAACAGTGGCTTACACTGGCAATATTGTCCGGCCCCCCGACCAGCTCAATAAGACGCTCCACGTCTTTACGCGCAATCTTACTCATAACTTTGTCCACCCTGTATTGGATACATTCGATTCATCATTTTATTTTTTATAAATGGGAACATTCCCATTTCTTAATTTTAATATTGCCACTCAAAGACAAAAAACAAAATGGGAACAGTCCCATTAATTGAGAATGATCACAGTATAATTCTAGAGCAAATCGTTGTAGTGTGGATTAGCGGCAAATAGGTTGTTGAGTGAAGTGGACGACTTCTTCATCGCCATTTAATTGATTAATCAGCATTTTAGCGGACTTTTCACCCGCAAGGGTATAACCAGGATCGACACTAAATACTTTAGGGAAAAGGAAAGAAAGCAACTCGTTACCACCCACGCCTGTCACGACCACGTCTTCACGACCTAACTCTTGAAGACGCTTGATTACGCCCAATGCAATGGTATCGCTGGCACACACAATGGCTTGCGTGTCTGCTTTCAGAACGTGGTCCACCAGCTGATAAGCACTTTCATGGCTAAGCTTACCGGTTTGGAAGCAAGGCGTAAGTTGCTTGCGCTGACACCAAGCTTTGTAAGCATTTAAACGAGCCAAGCCTGTGGTTTTATCTTCGGGATCAACACCAATATAAGCAATGCGAGATAAAGATTGCTGCTCAAGGTGAGACAAAGCCATGTCTATCACGCCTTGGTTATCATAATTGATGGAAGAGACGTTATCGGTATCCATCGCAATCACCACAATGCGATTGCCCCACTCAGCTAAGGCTTGCTCATCGCATCCAGTAAAGCCAAATACAATCACGCCATCCACATTGCGACGCTTAAGCACACTCAAGTGCTCATTGGTTTTGTCTCGGTCAAACTGACTCTCCATGATCACCGCATCATAACCAGCGGAATACAATGCATTGAGCATTGTACCAACGGCGCGATTTTCTGATGGTGAGTCCAGACGGGAGATGATAACACCAATGACTTTTTGGCTACCGCCACGCATTGATTGCGCAGATTTGGACGGTACATAACCAGATTCACGAATGATTTGCTCTACTTTCTCTCGCGTTTGAGGTTTCACTTTTGGATCGTTGGTAAGCACACGGCTTACTGTTGATTTGCCAACGCCTGCCAATTTCGCGATATCAAGAATGGTGAGTTTTTTGCTCATAAGTGATCAAACTAGAATGGATGAATGCTTAGGTGACTGAACTTTAACAGTAATAAGAGAAAAGGGAAGCAAACGCTTCCCTTAAATATGCGAATTGTGCAGATTATTTCTTTAGATATGCAGGCACGTCAGCAACACTATCAAGCACAACCGTTGCTAATGCTTCACCTTGCTCAGTAACAGGCTTACCTGTGCGCACCAAAATCTTAGTGCCAACGCCCGCGGCTTCTGCTGCCATCATGTCTTCGGCTTTATCACCAATCATCACAGATTTTTCCATATCGATTTTCAAGAAGTCGCGAGCAGAGATAAACATACCAGGTTTAGGCTTGCGGCAATCACAATCCTGCTTGTAATCGCCAATGCCATGCTCAGGGTGATGTGGACAGTAGTAGATACCATCAAACTCAACACCATGATCAACAAAGTTCCAGTCCATCCATTGAGTCAGAGACAAGAAACGGTCTTCACTGAATTTACCACGTGCGATGCCCGATTGATTCGTCACTAGCACTAAGAGGTAACCTTGATCTTTCAGCGCTTTCGTCGCTTCAAACACACCATCAATGTACTCAAAATCATGTTCGTCATGAACGTAGCCGTGATCAACGTTTATCACGCCATCACGATCGATAAAAACAGCAGGTTTTGCCAAAACGTATTTCTCTATTAACTCGGTTTAATCAGATTATTACATACCTTATAAACTTCAACACTATCTAATTCATTCTAGGCCTCGACAAAACAGTTGATTTGTTGGGCAAGAATCGGTAATTCTGAGTGGGCTCTCCACTTATCTTCTCCTCGTAACTTACTCCTCATTCTCTTCAAAACAGAACATCCATACATTTAGACGTCTAGACGTAAAAATATCTATTGACTTCATTCTGGTTAACCCATAGCATCAACTGAGAAGTGAGATAAAGCTCAACATTAAGTTCTGTCAAAGGCCGTTTTTGACAGCGAAGTTCCCCGTATCTTTGGGCAGGTTGAAACATGATAGAAATAAAAAACGTCAATAAAGTGTTCTACCAAGGCAGTAAGGAAATCCTTGCCCTGAAAGACATTAACCTACACATCGCCAAGGGCACCATCTTCGGTGTTATCGGTTCATCTGGTGCTGGTAAAAGTACGCTGATCCGCTGCGTAAACATGTTAGAAGCACCAACATCTGGCTCCATCATCGTTGATGGCATTGATTTAACAAAACTCAGCAAAAAGCAGTTGGTCGAAACGCGCCGTAACATCGGCATGATCTTCCAGCATTTTAATCTGCTCTCGTCTCGTACTGTGTTTGATAACGTGGCGCTACCACTGGAACTGGCAGGCAAAGACAAATCGCAAATCACAACAAAAGTCACTGAGTTACTAAAACTTGTTGGCTTAGCCGACAAACACGAGAGCTACCCATCGAACTTAAGTGGCGGCCAAAAACAACGTGTGGCGATTGCTCGCGCATTGGCATCCGATCCAAGCGTACTACTGTGTGACGAAGCCACTAGCGCACTGGATCCTGCAACGACTCAATCTATCCTTGAGCTATTGAAAGAGATCAACCGCAAACTCAACATCACGATTCTACTGATTACCCACGAAATGGAAGTGGTAAAAAGCATCTGTCACGAAGTGGCGATCATCGGTGGTGGTGAGTTGGTGGAGAAAGGCACCGTTGGCGATATTTTCGCGCACCCTAAAACGGAGCTGGCGCACCAATTCATTCGCTCAACGCTGGATCTATCCATTCCTGAAGATTACCAAGCACGTCTGCAAGCAGAGCGTGTTGATGGCAGCTACCCGTTGGTTCGCTTAGAGTTTACTGGCGCAACCGTCGATGCACCGTTAATGTCGCAAATTTCTCGTAAATACAATATTGATGTGAGTATTTTGAGCTCCGATCTTGATTACGCTGGCGGCGTGAAATTCGGCATGATGGTCGCAGAGCTATTTGGTAACGAAGAAGATGATAACGCAGCATTGGAATACCTGCGTAAGCACAACGTAAAAGTAGAGGTACTTGGTTATGTCCTTTAACACAATTTCTGAATGGCTGAGTTTAAACAGCAAACTACTTTTAGGTGCAACGTGGGAAACGCTTTACATGGTTGCGGTTGCCGGATTAGTCGGCTTTGCCGTGGGTATTCCATTAGGCGTAATCCTCCATATTACTAAGAAAGGCGGCCTACTTGAAAACACCAAACTAAATAGCAGCTTAGGCGCTGTCGTTAACATTGGTCGTTCTGTGCCATTCCTCGTCCTGATGGTTGCGATTATTCCAGTGACAAAAATGCTAGTTGGAACCTTTATCGGTACAACCGCAGCAATCGTCCCACTGACTATTGGTGCCATTCCGTTTGTTGCCCGTCTTATTGAAGGTGCTTTGTTAGAGGTACCAACAGGCTTGGTGGAAGCGGCACAATCAATGGGGGCGACACCAACACAGATCATCACAAAAGTTCTACTACCTGAAGCAATGCCGACTATTGTTAACTCAGTAACGATCACCTTAGTCACTCTCGTTAGCTACTCGGCCATGGCGGGCACGGTAGGCGGCGGCGGCCTCGGCGACGTAGCCATCCGTTACGGTTTCCACCGCTACGATGTAACTATCATGGCTGTGACTGTCGTGATGCTGATTGTTCTAGTACAGATTATTCAGTCTATCGGTGACGCAGTGGTGCGCCGTGTAGACCACAGATAAGCATTGAAAATACAAATTATAAGGAGATAAAGATGAAATTTAGCCTTAAAGGTCTTTTGACTGTAGCAACGGCCGCTTCTGCTCTTGTTCTAGCGGGTTGTGGCGACAAAGAAGTAGACGTAAATAAAGTAAAAGTTGGCGTTATTGCTGGTGCTGAAGCACAAGTTGCCGAAGTTGCAGCTAAAGTAGCAAAAGAAAAGTACAACCTAGACGTTGAGTTAGTAACATTTACCGATTACGTAACGCCAAATGCCGCTCTGGATGATGGTTCAGTAGACGCGAATGCGTTCCAACATAAACCATACCTAGACCAACAAGTGAAAGACCGCGGCTACAAACTGGCTATCGCGGGTAACTCATTCGTTTACCCTATTGCTGGTTACTCTAAGCAAGTGAAGTCAATCGATGAAATCCAAGATGGCGCACGCATCGCAGTACCAAACGATCCAACAAACCTAGGTCGCTCACTGCTGCTTCTTGAGCAACAAGGTTTGATTACACTACGTGATGGCGTTGGTCTACTCGCTACAGTACGTGACATCGTAGGCAACCCTAAAAATATCGAAATCATTGAGTTAGAAGCGCCACAACTTCCACGTTCATTGGATGACGTAACGCTATCTATCATCAACACCACTTACGCAAGCTCTATCGACCTATCGCCAGAGCGTGACGGCGTGTTCGTTGAAGATAAAGACTCACCATACGTAAACCTAATTGTTGCTCGCGAAGAAAATGTTAATGCGCAAAACGTACAAAACTTCGTAAAAGCTTATCAAACGGAAGAAGTTTACGAAGCAGCAAAAGAGCTATTCAAAGGCGGCGTAGTGAAAGGTTGGTAATCCCACTTTTCTAAACCGTACTGAAAATATAGTCTGAACATAAAAGGGCTGATGTGAAAACATCAGCCCTTTTATTTCTCTATCTAACCATTTAAGTAACCTCAATTAGTTACTTAAGGTGGTCCCAAGAGATATTCGACACGATTCGGCAGTCATCACACTTAAAGTGAAATATGTCATGTAGTGGCTCATCGAGTAGCCACTCTCCACCGCATTTTGGGCACTTGCGCGCTTTCTCACTCTCCAGCGACTGACCACCGACACGATACTGGTAATAGTACGTAGGAATCTTCGTGATGTATTCGATACGACCTCGCAAATCCCAACCGCGGCGGAACAACACGCTGTCTACATCGCAAATCTCGTGCAGCGCCGCATGCTCTGCACGGCACCCGCCAGCCATTTGGATTTCATCGCACGCTTGCCATTCTGTCTGCCATTTGATGACGGCTTTATGGTCACCATTTAGCGTCGGCTCATTGCGATACAAAGGAATCGGCAACAACGTTTCCCCACTGCGCAATGGCGAACACGTATGAACATAAGTCGTGTACAACACTTGCCAGCTAGGTGTCTCTTCTTCGGCCGCTTGTTCTGAATTTAAATCACGGCCAAGCATACGCATTTTCGGTGCAAGCAAAGACGCGTCTGACAAACGGTTCATGCACACTTTGACAAAATCTGAGTGATAACGTGGATGCAAACTGTCTTGCTCTGGGCAAACGACACGAACATAAAACTCGCCATCTCCCATCACTATCGGGAATTCTCGGCCTAGTACTTGGCCGTTATAACGCAACGCATCCATCAAGCCATTAATGGCTTTGTCTACCGCGCTGACGGTGGTGTTATCAAAACACTCAAACTGCAACTCAACAACGTACATATTTAGACAGCGGCCTCTAACTTGCTCAAGAACTCAGCCAATGAATCCGCCAGCACATCGCGTTTAGACGTACCTAAACGCTCTAAAATCACATTACCAGTGAGGTTACAAATCGAGATCACATCCATTTCCTCATCTGTCGCTGCAATAAATACTGTTGGTTTAAGTTTCAAGCGGCGCTGCGTCACCAAATGACCAAGAATATTTTCTTGTAGGCGCACGAAATCGTCATCGCTCCACACTTGCAGCAGCGCCAACGAATTACCTTGCCAAGTTGCCTCCATATCGGCGCAGTATTGAGAACCATAAAAGGCTTTTACATCATCTTGCAGTGACAACTCAATCGCATTTTCCACATTAGTGAAATCGGCCATCTCATTACGCGCGACCGCTTTCCAAAGCACCTTTCCATCACGCTTCTCTTCGACACAAGGAGAAACAAGATCTGCAAGCTCTTCACTGCTTGGCAACTCATTATATTTAGCTTGCCAAGCTTGTTGGTAGCGCAGGCTGAACTCTTGTAGCGCCTGAGTAACGTTTTGGGTCATGAAGGTCTCCTCATTCCTTATTTATCAGATAGCCGTGTTTGCCGGATGGCAATTGACCAGCGGATTCAGTAAAATTCTCGCCATTCTAATCGAAAACGACCACAAAGTATGAGCAAATATTCTGACGCTAAAGAGCTTGCTGGCCTAACACTAGGTAAAAAGACCGAGTATGCGAACCAATACGACCCAAGCTTGCTGCAACCAGTTCCTCGTAGCCTAAACCGAGATGACCTTCAGTTAGGCGACAGCCTTCCTTTTATGGGCCACGACATTTGGACGCTGTACGAGCTCTCTTGGTTAAATAGTAAAGGCTTACCACAAGTGGCCGTTGGCGAAGTATACATTCCAGCCACCAGTGCAAACTTGATTGAGTCGAAGTCTTTCAAACTGTACTTAAACAGCTACAACCAAACCCGTTTTTCAAGCTGGGAAGAAGTTGAAGAGCGTTTAACGCAAGACCTATCTGAATGTGCCGGTGAAAAGGTGTTGGTCGAGGTGAACCCGGTTACTCACTACACCAATCAGCCTATTGTGACAATGGAAGGCGAATGCATTGATGACCAAGACATTGACATCACCAGTTACGATTTTGATGCCGATTTGCTTGAAGGCGCAGCAGGTGAAGAGCAAGTGGAAGAAATCCTACATAGCCACCTATTGAAATCAAACTGTTTGATCACTAACCAACCTGACTGGGGCAGTGTAGAAATTCGCTACCAAGGTGCGAAAATAGATCGCGAGAAACTGCTGCGTTACTTGGTATCTTTCCGCGAGCACAACGAATTTCACGAACAGTGTGTTGAGCGTATTTTTACTGATCTAATGAAATACTGCCAACCAAGCAAACTGACCGTATTCGCCCGCTACACGCGCCGTGGTGGCTTGGACATCAACCCGTACCGCTCAACGGAACAAGACAAGCCAGATCACAACCACCGCATGGCTCGTCAGTAATCGCGTTAGTGACAGAAATAAGTTCGGTAATCTAAAGGGTTACCGGACGTTTTTATTATCCAAGCATGTTACTATATCAAATGGCTTCAACCTGCATTTACGGGGCTTGTTGAGGTCTTTTACCGTTATCCGCCATATCTAAAAACAGTTCGAGGGAACGAAAGGATGTTTTGGGACAGTTCGCGTCTATTCAAGTTGATTGGCTTTCTTTGCTTGCTGTTTGTACAGCCGCTTCACGCGACCATTTTATCGTCCGCGTTACTCAACGAAGCACAACAATTGGCGGAAATAGAGCCATCACAAGCAAAACAAGCGGCAACCAACTACTTGTCACAACGTGAGCTAACGGAACGCAAAGAGAGTGACAGCCCTTCTGCTATGTCTCGTGACGAGACCGATCGTAGCGTTCGCACACCAAGCAGCACCATCGAAGCACACAAGATTATCGCTCAGGCAGACTACGCCATGGGTAACGTTCGTTCGGCTATCGAACACCTAAACAAAGCCGAGCGCTTAGCGCAAGAATATCAATTGCCGTACATGGACTTAGATCTCCAGCTGATGCGCAACCAAATGATTTGGATGTACGACAAAAACTATTTAAAAGCGGAAGACACGCTTAACCAAATTGAGCAGCAACTCGATGAAGCTGATGCGGTATTGCAACGTACCGACAGCGTTCGCTATCGATTAGTGATGCAAAGAGCGCTCCTCGCTTCACATAGTGGCGATCTGATTAAAGCGGAAAGTTTGTATTCTCAAGCCAAAACTATGCTTGAAGACAGCCGATCTGACTTAGCCTTGATCGACTATTACACAGCCGTCGGCGAGTTTTATCTGAATAGCAAGAAATACAATTTGGCTTTGTCGGAACTGCTTTACGGTTATTGGCAATCTATTGAGAGTGACAGTGGCGCAAGGTTAGCAAAAGTTAATCGCCTGTTGGCAAGACTCTTCCAAGAGCGTCGAGTTTACGACAAAGCGATCGAATACTTATCTCAAGCCGCAGACTTCTATGACTCCTACCCTAGCTCTCCCATCCTAGCGGATGTCCTTGAGCAAATGGGTGACATTTATTTTTACCAAGGCAAGTTTAACCTTGCCTTAGTGCACTACTTCAACGTGCTGGACCATGAAAGCACCAGTAAGAACATTAATCGGATCATTAAGATTCGCTTAAGCTTAGCGGCTACCTATCTGCAACTCTATAACTACGCGCTAGCTGAGCAATACCTAGACCGATCTAAAGAGCTTTTAGAATACACTGACATTCCTAAGCTTGAAGCAAAGGCAGCGTTGCTTCAGTCAGGCCTGGCTTATCATCAAAACGACAGCAAAAACGTCATTACCAATGCAAAGCTGGCGTTAACACTTGCTGAAAAGTCACCTGAGAATAACAACTTCATTAAGCAGCAGTCTTACCGCTTACTCGGGCTTGGTTACGAGCAGGCAGGTGAATACCAACTTTCTCTGCAGGCTTATAAGAAATACACCAACCTTGTGCGTTTAGAGCAAAAACAGCTCAACCAAATCAGTGAGGATGCATTCCGCCAACAAAAAGAGTTTGCTGAACAAACCATCCACTATATCGGCCAATCGGAACGCCTTGAACAAGTGGAAAGGGAACACCGCAAGTTCCAGAAAATCTCATTCGCATTGTTTATTACTGTGTTGGTGATGTTTTTGTTCATTATGCGCCGCGGCGTGATCATGCAACGCCAAGCAAGTGAAATCGAAAAACTGCGTAATGATCTCTTCACTCACTCTCGTTCCCGTTTGCGTAACTTGCGTATGCTGAACGTGAAGCTGTCTCGCTCATTGAAAAAGTCGAGCGAAACTTTCGAGCAATGGCAAATGGGCGAATTGATCCACGAGCCACTTAACGATCGCCTGCGCTTTGTCATGATCGACTTGCCATTCCTACGAAGCATGTACGTCCACAACGGTTATAAAGCAGGTCTAGAGCTGGAGCGCGCATTTGGCGACTTTCTAGCGGAAAAGATAGAAAAGCCATCGCGTCTTTACCATTTCTCAGATGCAAACCTACTCTATATCGAGCCGAACGCTGACCGTGATGCTTCTGCCGAAGTCATGTTCGAGAAATTCCAGACTTGGGTGGATGAGTTCGCTCAGCAGCACAACGTCAACCGCATTATTCGCATGGGTATCAGCGATTATCCGTTCTTACCCCGAGCCTACACTGCAATTAACGACGAGGAATTACTCGATCTGTTGCTGCTTGCGACTCACATTGCGCGAGAAGTCAGCTTGAAGGATAAGCAAAGCCACTGGGTTTTCTTGAAAGCCATCGATAACGCACCTGCCGCGAGCTTTGCAACGGGTAACATAAGAACTGCCTGTCAGCATGCCATTAGCCAAGGCCTGATTAAGATCCATTCGTCCTACAAGAATGAGGACGACATCAAGAAAATATTAAAAAATGGATAATTAAACGCCTGTTAGACATAATAACTAATGACGCTATAACGTTTTTTGTTATTATCGGATAATTGTCAGTAGTACATGGACTTAACCGTAGTCACTTCATGGGAATCTTGGAATCCGATATTCAGTCGCAGCTTCATCAGCTGAGTTGTCAACTTGACCAACTCAGACTGACACATCGTGATACTTCACTCAAATTCAAACGTGAACAACAAGTTCTTAAACGCGTTGTGGCATCATTGTCTTCAGCTTGCCAGGGTTCGAATACCCAGGTATCCAATTACCTGTTTGAAATCCAACAAGAGCTGCAACATCAAAAAGATATCAGTACTCTTATCCCACGTTTAGCGGTATTAGAGAGAATGCTCAAACAGCAGTCTAAGACGATGGACAAACAGAACGGCTACCTAGACGAACAAATCAAACACAGTGGTGAAACACTCCAACGTGTCACAGGGTTACCTGCGCAGTTAAAACGTGAACTACGGAACTTAATGAGTTTCTCAGAAGCTCATGCCAGCAATAAAGCCGATCAAGCCACTAAGCTACTGAGCATTTACGAACGCGCTCTGAAAATCATCACTTCCAACTCGCGTTTGCATCTCAGTGAGTTTGAGAATAATCCTGATAAGTCTCAACTTGAGTGCTTAGCCAGCGATCTACAACATACCATCACCGAGCTGGATTTTGAGGGAGAAACGGGAGATCGATTGCTCGATATTCGGGCTAAGCTGCTTCTTGGCGTCAGCGCGGAATCTCTCATTGAGCTAACACTTTCAACGCTAAAACTGGTTGTCGAAGCAACAAAGTTCGAGCGCGAAGCGTCTAGCCAATTCCTTGATCAGCTGAACACTTCTCTCGCAAATAACCTAAAAACCATTCATCAGAACGTCGACCAACATCATACCTACTTTGAGCACCGCCAAGAGCTCAACACAGAAATGAACAGTCTGGTTGAATTGAGTCAACTTTCGCTCGACCAAGCTCAAGATCTAGCGGATGTAAAAAAAGAAATCGCCCCGTTACTTGCGAAAATGGCGTCGCTGACAGAGCGACTTAAAATGACGGAAGAACGAGAACAAGCGCTGCAAGAGCGTTTGAATTACAGTAAGAACCAGCTCGAAGCCGTGTTTGAAACCACCCAAGATCATCGTCGACGCTTAGATGACCAAGCTCAACGCATGTTGCTCGACCCTCTGACTAAAGTCTATAACCGCACCGCATTTAATGATCGACTAGAGCTAGAGTATCGCCGTTGGATTCGCTCTCAACAGAACCTGCGTGTAGTGTTGTTTGACGTTGATAACTTCAAAGCGGTGAATGACAGCTATGGCTATACGGCTGGTGATAAAGCGTTGAAGATCATCGCTCGCACCATTAATAAACGCGTATCAGAAACTGAGACGGTAGCTCGCTTTGGTGGCGAAGAGTTTATTTTACTCGTTCCAGAACAATCTGAAGAATACACACTGGATCTCATTAAACATATCCAGCGTGATATTAGCCAATTACCATTTAAGTTCCGTGAGCAAAATATCATGATCACCCTAGCGGCTGTGTCGACCTCTTTTAAAGAGTCCGATACGCCAGAGTATGTACTCGATCGACTCAGCAAGATGCTTGCAGACGCTAAAAAACGTGGAACAAATCAACTTAACTGGAGCTAGATTTCGTACAAAAAGCGAACAAACAAACCAGAATTGGCGCAATTTACGCTTTATAACCACCCATTTTCAACGAGTTATCACATTTCTTCCCTTTCAGTCTGCTAAGCTGTAAAAACCCAAGTCACTTCAAGATGATGCATTTACAGAACGCGAATGTACCATCTTGAGGTTGCTTGGGAGTCAATAACCATAAAACCAAATCGGCCAACTGCCTTTCATCAAACCATACGTATAACCCAAAAAGGTGAGTTGGTACTTTCCCTCAAAATAATGCAACACAAGGAGGCGTTATGATTACCCATATAAGCCCCGCTGGTAGCATGGACTTGCTATCTCAATTAGAAGTAGAGCGCTTAAAGAACACGGCCTCGAGTGAACTTTATCAACTGTACCGCAACTGCACGTTAGCGGTGTTGAACTCCGGCAGTCATACCGATAACTCGAAAGAGCTACTCGATAAACACCAGTCGTTTGATGTCAACGTAGTGCGCCGCGAGCGTGGTATTAAGCTTGAGCTGACTAACCCGCCTGAACACGCCTTTGTCGATGGCGAGATAATTAAAGGTATCCAAGAGCATCTGTTCTCCGTGTTACGCGATATCGTTTATGTCAATATGCATTTAGCAGACGCACAACGACTCAACCTGACGAACCCAATTCACATCACTAACCTCGTGTTCGGTATTCTGCGTAATGCCAGAGCACTCACACCAGGTATCGAACCAAACCTCGTCGTGTGTTGGGGTGGTCACTCTATCAATGGCGTGGAATATCAATACACACGTGAAGTCGGTAACGAGCTTGGCTTGCGTGAACTTAATATCTGCACGGGTTGTGGCCCTGGTGCGATGGAAGGGCCAATGAAAGGTGCCGCTATCGGACATGCGAAGCAGCGTTATACTCAGCAACGTTATCTTGGTTTAACCGAGCCTTCGATTATTGCAGCCGAGCCACCAAACCCAATCGTGAATGAGCTGGTTATCATGCCAGACATCGAAAAGCGTTTGGAAGCCTTTGTACGTATGGCACATGGCATTGTGATTTTCCCTGGTGGTCCGGGTACTGCAGAAGAGTTGCTGTATATTCTTGGCATTATGATGCACCCAGACAACGCCGATCAGCCAATGCCTATCGTGTTAACTGGACCAAAAGAGAGTGAAGAGTACTTCCGCTCTATCGACGATTTTGTTCGCGATACACTTGGCGAAGAAGGTCAAAAGCATTACGAGATCGTCATTGACGATCCGGCAGAAGTGGCACGTATCATGAAGCGCTCCATGGACTCTGTACGCCTTCACCGAAAAGAAAAAGGCGATGCTTATAGCTTTAACTGGTCATTAAAAATCGAGCCTAACTTCCAGTTACCATTCGATCCAACTCATGAGTCGATGGAGCAATTGGATTTAAGCTTAGATCAAGAACCTCAAGTCTTAGCGGCCAACCTGCGTCAAGCTTTCTCCGGTATCGTGGCTGGTAACGTAAAAGCCGAAGGCATTCGAGAAATCGAACGTCGAGGCCCTTTCACTATTCACGGTGATCCTGTGCTAATGAAAAAGCTCGATAAGTTACTACAAGACTTTGTCGAACAACACCGAATGAAATTGCCTGGCGGTTCAGACTACGAACCGTGTTATCGTATCGCTCACCCAGAAATTGGTGGTCGATAGTCAGGCTAGCATTCGTTACACTAGGGGCATTACGCCCCTTTTTTATTGCTAAGTCATTATGTCTATTCATCTTGTTATTATTGATGCCCTAAACCTGATCCGCCGTGTGCACTCTGCACAACCGGATCCAACCGACATAGCAAGAACCATCACCACGACACAAAGAACCCTCACTCGCATTCTGTCAGAAGCCAACCCGACACACATCATCGCGGTTTTCGATCACCATGAACAAAACAGAGGATGGCGAGCTGAGATTCTCCCAGACTATAAGCAAAATCGAAAACCAATGCCGGAACCACTGATGCAAGGTCTAGATGCGATTCAGCAAGCATGGTGGGAACAAGGTATTGATTCATTGCTTTCTGAAGGCGATGAAGCGGACGACTTGGTTGCTACTCTCGCGACGAAAGTGGCCAGTCATGGTGAAAAAGTCACCATCGTTTCTACGGATAAAGGCTACTGTCAGCTGCTTTCTCCTACCCTACAGATCCGTGATTACTTCCAACATCGTTGGTTAGATGAACCGTTTATCGAAAAAGAGTTCGGCGTAAAACCGAGCCAACTGGCCGATTATTGGGGGTTAACGGGGATCAGCTCTAGCCAAGTGCCGGGGGTTCCGGGCATTGGACCAAAAGCGGCGAAAGAGATTCTTACTCAGTTTGAGAATATTGAAGCAGCCTACGCCAGTGAAGACCTCGCACCGAAATACCGTAAAAAATTAGACGAGCACATTGAGTCTGCACGCTTATGTAAACGCGTCGCGGCTTTAAAGTGCGACATTGAACTCGGCTTTAACTTACAGGACATTCGCTTTACAGGACCAAATAAAGCGGAATAGTGTCTGATGATGGTTTCAAACCATAAAGCTCTCAGACAATAAAAAAGCGCCATTTGAAGGCGCTTTTTTCTATTCTCGGGACTATCCCCAAATGACTAGGAGATAGAATTAGTACGGCGAAATGTTCGATAGACACTGGATATGAATCGTGATTTCTTCACGATCATGATACAAATGCTTAGCTTGTAGTCTGAACTTTACCTTATTATCAATCAGGAACTGCTTCAGGTTTTCAAGGTCTTGCAGCACCTCGTCATAGCGGCCTTTCATTGGCAGCTTAAGGTTAAAGATTGCCTCTTTCGCCCAACCTTTTAACAGCCACTGGCCCATAAGGTGAGCAACACGAGCTGGCTTTTCTACCATGTCACAAACAATCCATGTTACGTTCTTACGGTCTGGTTCGAATTTAAAACCATCCACCATATGATGCTTGATCTGGCCGGTTTCCATCAAGCTGTCTGCCATCATGCCGTTATCGACACAGTGAACGAACATCGAGCGCTTCACCAATTGGTACGTCCAACCGCCTGGACATGCGCCTAAATCGACCCCCCACATTCCTGGAGCCAAACGCTCATCCCACTCTTCACGTGGAATAAAGACGTGAAATGCTTCTTCCAGTTTAAGCGTTGAACGACTTGGGGCGTCTGCTGGGAACTTAAGGCGAGGAATACCCATGAAGAACTGAGAGTTATTGTCTGTGTAAGAATAACCGACATAACAGTGGCCAGGCTCCACAAAACAAATGTGCAGTACTGGCTTCTTTGCGTTGTCTTTGTTCAACATTAAACCTTTACCGCGCAACGCTTGACGCATTGGGACAGTAAATTTACGGCAGAATTTCAGTAGCTCTTTCGCTTCATTCGTATCCGGAGTTTCAATTCTCAAATCCCCACAGCGAGGAAACGCTTCAATGTCTGCTAGCTCATTCAAAATTGGGCTAATGCGGTCATCACTTGACAGCGATTGAAACTCAGCCGCTACCGCAAACATTTGGCGAGCGAAGATTAACGACTTAAAGTCCAAACCTCTCGCAAGTTTGTCCGCATCTCCATCTTGGTAACACTCGAAGACAACATAACCTGAGTTTCTCTTCACACGAGGGAAGCCATACACTTCCAACTGTGTCGCTTTGTCCTGAATTTCACCAGCACACTCTTTCTCAAAGCCAGAACGGCAATAGAGCATTAGTTGTTTCACTTGGAGACCTCTTTGATATTGAACGCAGCAAAAAAGAACAGACACCAACCAATCATGAACAGCAATCCTCCCATTGGAGTAATCGGGCCAAACCACTTAATGCCTGTCAGCGCCAGTGCGTAAAGACTGCCGCTAAAACAAAAGATGCCGATGATAAAGCAAATCGCTGCAATGAAAAAATATTTTTGTGCTTTTTGTCCCAAATTCAATAGCAATAAAACCGCACAAAACACAATCGCCAGCGTGTGAATAAATTGGTACAACACTCCGGTCTCAAATACGCCAAGCAAATACGGAGCCAGCTGAGCTTTTAGCCCATGTGCAGCAAAGGCACCTAGAGCGACAGAAACCAGCCCAGACAGACCAGAAAATGAGAGTAACCACTTACTTTTCACGGTACACCCCTTTGATAAACGCCGCTAACTGCTCTACCGCGAGCTCGATGTTACCCGCCTCGGTATGGCCTGAGCTCTTGCGCGGTTTAAAGCTGTGGTCACCATCGGGTAAAAAACTCACCTTAACTTGCGATGAAAGGACAAAGTCATCGAACTCCTCACGCTTACCAAAGGTGTCTCGCTCCCCTTGTAGAATCAGCGTAGGTTTCTCAATAGTTGCTAAGTGCTCGCCTTTGTATTTCTCTGGTTTTCCCGGTGGGTGAAATGGAAACCCTAAACAGGCAATGCCCGCCACCAGCTCATTTTCAGCCAGTAAACTCGACATGCGACCACCCATTGACTTGCCACCAATGACAATAGGTTGAGAGGTAAAGTGAGCAATCACTTCTTCATAGGCTTCCAACAGTTTTGGCGCACGATCTGGTGGGCGCTTTTTCCCATCTTCCGCTCGCTTAATCATATACGGGAAGTTAAATCGCACCACGCGAATTCCTTGCTCAACTAATCCTTTGGCAACGGCGGTCATGAAATCATGTTCCATCCCCGCTCCAGCGCCATGGGCAAAGATAAATAGAGGACCGCTTTCAGGTCCCTCAACTATCCATTGGCTCATCTAGTACTTCCTCTTGCTCTTTTCTCGCGGTCGCTAAC
This sequence comes from Vibrio sp. J2-4, assembly GCF_021728155.1. Lineage (NCBI taxonomy): Bacteria > Pseudomonadati > Pseudomonadota > Gammaproteobacteria > Vibrionales > Vibrionaceae > Vibrio > Vibrio sp. J2-4. Next base: position 178,118 of record NZ_JAKKCN010000001.1, on the reverse strand, counting down.
ATCCAGTCTCTAAACGTTGCGATTCGGCCCATATCTGCCTGCTGTTCATGACACACCACGTAGAATGCATTCTTAGAGATCAACACCTCGTCGAATGGCGCGATGAGTCGTCCAGCTTCCATTTCTGGCTTGGCGAGTACGTTGTTACCAAGCGCGACCCCCTGACCATGCGCAGCAGCCTGTAGCACCATCGTCGAGTGACTGAAAATAGGACCGTGGTTTACATTGATACCTTCGATGTTGTAATGACGCGCAAACTGCTTCCAGTCTTTACGCGAAGTATCATGTAACAAAGTGTGTAATTTGAGGTCACTTAGAGATTCTAATGGTTTGTTGCCTAAAAGTAACGAAGGTGAACAAAGTGGGATCAGAAACTCTTGGTACAATTTATCCGCTCGCAAACCCGGCCAATTCCCACGGCCATAATAGATAGCCACATCTACATCATCAGTCAGTGAACCTTCATCCATATCCACAGCTTTAATACGTACATCGATATCTGGCTCTTGAGCATTAAAATCGGCCAAACGAGGCACCAACCATTGGATAGCAAAACTCGGCGGTAGACTGATCGTCAATGCCCCTTTTTCACTACGTTCCAATACCTTATCTGTCGCCTCGGCAATCGAGGTGAAAATATCTTTGATGTCGAGAAAGTAACTTTGTCCTTCTTCTGTCAACAATAGCGAACGATTACGGCGACGAAAGAGCTTCAACGATAAGAACTCTTCGAGTGCTTTAATTTGGTGACTGACCGCGGCTTGAGTAACAAACAACTCTTCTGCCGCTCGCGTAAAGCTGAGATGGCGAGCAGCCGCTTCGAAGACTCGAAGCGAATTTAATGGAGGCAATCTGCGAGACATATGGGACCTCAAATAGGATTAGTTTTTTTAATCTGAAACATTATAAAATGTCCGTTGTCGAACAGCCAGATAAATTCTATATTTCACCCCGCAACACGAGCCTGAACGGCTTGATTTCTTTGGAAATCAATTGGCTTCGTTGTTGCGATGTTGTGTTTGCAAACTCGTATTTCGAGTTAGGTAGATTTCTACCATAATGTTTTGTCCACACTCCCTGTGACAAAACATATACTTCCTGTATTTATTTTTGACCTGTCTGTCAAATTTGTTACACCGCCTAAATTAGGCGGTGTTTTTTTATCTATCGAAAATCTCATCCGCATATCTGGCAGCAACATCACTTTATTACTCTTCTTTCGGATTAATTATCGTTATATCAACACAAAGTGTATGGCTTTGCGATAAGCCTCAACATTATGCTAAGTAATGATTAGCTGTAACGCGATCAAAAACAAAAAAGGCGCAAATTGATGTCTCAATTTGCGCCTTTTAACGTCTTTTTATCAGTCAACTATGGGCGGTAAACTTTTACGTTATTGAAGCCTTGCTCTTGCAAGTAAAGTGCTTGCAGACGGCTCATCACCCCACGGTCACAGTACAATAGATATGTCTTAGATTGGTCTAAATCACCAAACTGTGTACCCAACTTGTAGAATGGGATATGTTTCACATCCACACCTTCGATTTCGAGCGGGTTATCGTCTTCCTCTTCAGGACTACGAATATCTAGCACAACCGCGTGCTCTTCTACCGCTTCAACCTGCTCGACTTCTGGTGCTGCTTGCTCAGACTCTTTCGCGATATCACGAATGTCCATCATGCGTGCATCACGAACTACTTGCTCAAGAATGCTAAAGTCAAACTTCTCTTCTTCCGCTTCTAGCTTCGCTTTAATCGCTTTTACTGTCGGCTTCTTAGAAATAACACCACAATACTCTGGCATAGTCTTCGCAAAGTCTTCCGTGCCGATTTCGCGTGCTAGGTTAATGATGTCTTCTTTATCCCAGTTGATAAGTGGGCGCAGAATCAACGTGTCCGTTACGTTATCGATATGGCGGAGGTTAGTTAGCGTTTGGCTCGATACTTGACCGAGCGCTTCGCCTGTTACCAATGCTTCGATCTTCATCTTCTGAGCGATCATGCCTGCTGCACGCATGAACATACGCTTCAAGATAACCCCCATTTGGCCGTCATCGACTTTCTCTAGGATTTCCGCAACCACAGGTTCGAAATCAACTGAGATGAAACGTACTTTTGCTGAAGAGCCGTATTTGTTCCATAGGTAGTGAGAAACCTGCTTAACGCCGATTTCGTGCGCTGGACCACCTAGGTTAAAGAAACAGTAGTGTACTTTTGAGCCACGCTTGATATGAAGGTAGCTAGAAACACCAGAGTCAAAACCACCAGAGATCAAGCTCAACACGTCTTCTTGCGTACCCAGTGGGAAGCCGCCTAGACCTTTATGACGAGCCAGCACTTGGTTTAGCTTATCGTTCGAGACTTCCACCTTGATCGTCACGTCTGGGTTTTGCAGCTTAACTCTTGCGCTCTCAATCGCTTGGTTTAAACCACCGCCGACATAACGCTCTAGTTCGATAGAGGTAAAGTCGTGCTTACCGCGACGCTTCGCACGTACAACAAAGGTTTTATTTTCGAGTGCAGAGCGATTTAGCTCCAGTACTTGTTCGAAGATATCGTGCAAGTCTTTAAATTCGGTCTGCTTAACTTCCAGTACGTGGTGAATGCCTGGTGTATGAGTCAAAACCTCAAGAACTTCAGCGTGGAATTCGTTACTCTCAGAGGTCACTTCAATGTGATCACGACGGTTGAATACCGCGACAGATTCCGTGCGGCTCTTAATGATGTTACGAATGTTGCACTCTAAAATCTTTGTGAAGCGCTTACGCACAGATTCACTTTTTACAAAAATTTCTGGATGGGGCTTTACAATAAATTTCATAGTCTAATTCGCAGGTTAGTTTCGCAATCAACAAAGAGTGATACTCAACTTCAATGCTTCATACGCAGTAAAACCGCGTTTCAGTCACAAAAAGTAGTCTGAGCTCACTTTTAAGGCGCAAGATTATACACCCAAGCGGATTGGAAAAACAAAAAAAGCGAGCAATCTGCTCGCTTTCTTATCTCTCTACTGACTTAAAACTAAAGTCTAGTTATTGAATTACAGGCACTTCTTCACTGTATAGTGGCTCGCCTTGCATGATGCTGATTTCAACCCGTCGGTTAAGCGCGCGATTTTCATCAGAATCATTCGGCAACAATGGTTCAGTATCTGCCATGCCTCGCACTCTCAAACGTTGATGAGAGAAGCCTCTCACCTTCTCCATCTCTTGTGCAACCGATACGGCGCGCTGAGAAGAGAGATCCCAGTTAGAACGATAAAGCTCTGAGTCCAACGGTCGGTTGTCCGTATGACCAGATACTCGCACAATGCCTGGCACGTCTTTTACTAACTCTGCAATTTGTCGAACTAAAGGGCGGAATTTAGGCTGCAAGAAGGCCGAACCTTCAGGGAATGCACCTTTTTCACGCATGCGTATAACAATCTGTTGGCCAAGATTTTCAACTTCAATCGCACCTTGTTCAATCTCTCGCTCTAAGGCTTTCTTGATACTTTCCATCAAGGTTTCCATCTCTTGCGACATCTCTTCAGATTGCTGCTGTTGCATATCCGCTTTTGAAGATTGATTGTTTTGCGTTGACGTTTCTGGCGATTGACCACCGGTTAACTTTCCTTCATCACGCTTTGTGCCACCAGCCCGGTCAGACTCCCCTTCATGAAACTCGAGCGTCTGCTGAGTGATGTCCATGGTTTGCTGCATGATGACATCAATCGGCGTTGGTTCTGGTCGGCCCGGTCGAAACTCTTGAGCAATGATGCTAGTACCTTTGGGAATGTCTTTCACTTCAAGTTGATTTTGTACACCAAAGGCAAATTTCATTGATCCCGCAATCTGTTTGAACTTCAGTACGTCCATTTCAGAAAACGAGAGCAGAAGAACAAAGAAACACATCAGTAGCGACATTAAATCCGCGAATGTCCCCATCCATAACGGGAGACCGGGTGGCGGACAATCGCATTTGTTATCTTCATCATCCATCACGACTCTCCAAGTTACTCGTCAATCTCAAGGGCACGTTTACCTTCGTTGAGGTAGTTCTTCAAGTAACTATCAATCACTCGCGGGTTTTGACCATCTTGAATCGCTAATACACCATCCATGATCAAACGGCGGTTTAGCGTTTCTTGGTCACGGCGCAGAGAAAGCTTATCCGCAATAGGGAAAAACACCATATTGGACAGGATCGCGCCATACAATGTGGTTAAGAGTGCAACCGCCATTGCTGGTCCAATCGCTTTTGGATCATCCATGTTTGAAAGCATCGCAACAAGACCAACCAAGGTACCAATCATTCCCATCGCAGGAGCAACGTCACCAAAGGCGCGAAATACGCCAGTGCCTTGAGTATGTCGTTCATCCGTAAGCGCGATGTCTTTTTTTAAGGCCGCTCTTACCACGTCGGCATCATGGCCATCAACAAGCAAATCAATGCCTTTTTGCATAAAAGTGTTATTAATCTCCATCTCTTCAAGAGCAAGAAAACCACCTTTACGTGCCGCATCGGCCATTTCCACAATTTTTGCGATCAAGTCTTCCGGTTCATCCGCTTTAAACATGAAGGCTTTGCCTGCGATCTTTGTTGCACCAAAGAACTGTCCCATTGTGAACTTCATCAGTACTACAAATATTGAGCCACCAACGACAATAAGGATCGACGTGACATCGACAAACATGCCGATGCTGCCACCAAGCACCATCGCCATAATGACGAATGCAAAACCACCAATCAAACCTAATAGGGTTGCTAAATCCACAAAGCACTCCTCACGCTATACTCAAATACTGCCATTGGGCGGATTATTACCTGTATCGACAACTCGCGCAGAATTTTTAGAAAAATCTTAGCTAATGGATCACAAATTAGACTTAACAACCTTAACCAAAATATGGGGTTTCAGCGCTTAGGCTCGTTTAACGCTAATTTTGTGACAATTATATAAGGTTAAATTTGACCAAGTTACTAGGCTAAGGTAACTTTCGTGCATCTTCTCCAAGGCTTGATTAAGGCAGAAAAAAGATGGCGGTCAAGAAACCAGAAAACATGACCTTCGAAGCAACCATTGAAGAGCTTGATAGCTTGGTTGATCAATTAGAAAATGGCGATCTTGCCCTAGATGATGCTCTACGTAAGTTTGAACGAGGCATTGCCTTAGCTCGTGCTGGCCAAACTAAACTTAGCGACGCCGAACAGCGCGTAAGTATTCTTCTTAGCGAAGATGATGAAGCACCACTGAGTGACTTCAAACCAGATTCAGAATAACCATCAGTAGTGAGCAATGTGATGCAACAGACATTGACGTCTTTTCAACAAAGAAACAATCAGCAATTGAACTTGTGGCTCGATCAGCTTCCATATCAAGAGCAGCCATTGATTCAAGCAATGAAATACGGCCTTTTGCTAGGTGGAAAACGCGTTCGCCCTTTTCTTGTTTACATCACAGGTCAAATGCTCGGCTGTAAACCAGAAGACTTAGACACTCCTGCCGCTGCTATCGAATGTATACATGCCTACTCACTCATTCATGATGATCTGCCTGCCATGGACGATGATGAACTGCGTCGAGGTCAACCAACTTGTCATATTAAGTTTGATGAAGCAACCGCAATACTGACAGGTGATGCACTACAAACTCTCGCCTTCACCATTATTGCCGATGGTCAATTAAACCCGGCGGCAGAAACTCAACGCATCAACATGATCAAAGCGTTGGCGCATTCTTCTGGCGCCAACGGCATGTGTGTTGGACAAGCTTTAGATTTAGGCGCAGAAAATCGCCAAGTTTCTCTTGAAGAAATGGAAGAGATACACCGTAAAAAAACCGGAGCTCTGATAGATTGTGCGGTAAAATTAGGTGCATTAGCTGCTGGTGAGAAAGGTATCGAGGTTCTACCTCACTTGGAGCGCTACTCAAAAGCAATTGGTTTGGCGTTTCAGGTTCAAGACGATATTCTTGATATCATCAGTGACACAGAAACACTGGGTAAGCCTCAAGGTTCCGACCAAGGTCTGAATAAGAGCACTTATCCTTCCCTACTGGGTTTAGAGGGAGCCATAGAGAAAGCTCACACTCTGTTACAGGAAGCACTTCAAGCATTGGAAGCTATCCCATACAATACTCAGTTACTCGAAGAGTTCGCCCGATATGTCATCGAGCGCAAAAATTAACACTATAAGCGCGCATTTATATGACTCTTGATATTTCAAAGTACCCAACACTGGCGTTAGCAAATACACCGGAAGAATTACGTCTCCTTCCGAAAGAAACATTACCAAATCTGTGTGATGAACTGCGAACGTATCTGCTAAATTCAGTGAGCCAATCTAGCGGACACTTAGCGTCTGGCTTAGGCACCGTAGAGCTAACTGTAGCTCTGCATTATGTTTACAACACTCCTATCGACAAATTGATCTGGGATGTTGGTCATCAGGCTTACCCGCACAAAATCCTCACCGGACGTCGCGATAAAATGCCAACAATTCGCCAAAAGGATGGTCTACACCCTTTCCCTTGGCGTGAAGAAAGTGAATATGACACCTTATCTGTCGGTCACTCTTCGACATCGATTAGTGCAGGTCTTGGCATGGCCATCAGCGCACAAAAAGAAGGCAAAGGTCGTAAAATTGTCAGTGTGATTGGCGATGGCGCAATTACAGCAGGCATGGCATTCGAAGCCATGAACCACGCTGGCGACGTTCATCCTGATATGTTGGTGATTTTGAACGACAACGAAATGTCGATTTCAGAAAACGTAGGCGCGCTGAATAACCACCTTGCTAAGGTACTTTCTGGCAGCTTGTACACTTCTATCCGTGAAGGCGGTAAGAAAGTGCTGTCTGGTGTTCCACCTATTAAAGAGTTGGTTCGCCGTACGGAAGAGCACCTCAAAGGCATGGTAGTGCCTGGTACTCTGTTCGAAGAGTTCGGCTTTAATTACATTGGTCCGATTGATGGGCACGACGTCAATGAACTCGTCAAAACGCTAAAAAACATGCGTGAGCTCAAAGGTCCTCAGTTCCTGCACATCATGACCAAGAAAGGCAAAGGTTATGAGCCTGCCGAGAAAGATCCTATCGGCTACCACGGTGTTCCTAAATTCGATCCAACGCATAACTGTCTACCGAAAAGCAGTGGCGGTAAGCCAACTTACTCAAAGATCTTTGGTGACTTTTTATGTGATATGGCGGCCCAAGATCCTAAGCTAATGGCAATTACGCCAGCAATGCGCGAAGGCTCTGGTATGGTACGTTTCTCAAAAGAATATCCAGACCAATACTTTGACGTGGCGATTGCTGAGCAACACGCTGTGACACTTGCAACAGGTATGGCAATTGCGGGCGATCATCCAATCGTTGCTATCTATTCGACTTTCTTGCAACGTGGTTATGACCAACTGATCCACGATATCGCGATCATGGATTTACCAGTAATGTTCGCTATCGACCGTGCAGGTCTCGTTGGTGCAGACGGCCAAACTCACCAAGGCGCATTCGATCTAAGCTTTATGCGCTGTATTCCGAACATGGTGATCATGGCGCCAAGTGACGAAAACGAATGTCGACAAATGCTTTACACTGGCCATAAACATACTGGCCCTAGTGCGGTTCGATACCCTCGCGGTAGCGGGATGGGCGTAGAAATCGAAACTGAGTTTACGGCTTTAGAAATCGGTAAAGGACGCATGGTTCGCCAAGGTGAAAAAGTTGCTATTCTGAACTTTGGTACTTTCTTGGGTAACGCGCTAGAAGCGGCAGAATACCTTAACGCCACTGTTGCTGATATGCGCTTTGTGAAGCCGCTCGATGAAGCATTAATTCGTCAATTAGCCGCAGATCATGACGTGCTCGTGACGTTAGAAGAAAATGTTATCGCAGGTGGTGCAGGTGCAGGTGTCGTTGAGTTCATGATGAAAGATAAAATCATTAAGCCAGTCTTAAACCTAGGCTTACCCGATGAGTTTATTCATCAAGGAACACAAGATGAACTGCATGAAGAGCTTGGTCTCGATGCAAAAGGGATTGAAAAATCCATCTTGGATTATTTAGCAAAATAGCATGTAAAAAGGGATGCTCATTGCATCCCTTTTTTACGTCCAACGTTTAATTCATCCAGCCGGCGTATTTTGCGACTAGAAACAGGGCAACACCAGCCATAATTCCCGCCACGATATCATCAACCATAATACCCAGCCCACCGTGAACTCGCTTATCTAGCCATCCAATTGGCCACGGTTTTACCATATCGAAAAAACGGAACAAGATGAAGCCAGTGAGCAACCACTTCCACTCGGTTAACGGAATATTTAGCGCAGGGACGATGCTCATCGCAATCCAAAAACCCGCAAATTCATCCCATACAATTGAACCATGATCATGTACTTTCATGTCTGCAGACGTCACTTGGCAGATTTGAATACCGATCACACACGAAATCAGAACAACAATGACATACGCCGTAAATGGCAATTGTGCCAACAACAAAAAGAAGGGCACGGCCGCCAATGTGCCCATTGTTCCTGGGATAAACGGGGATAATCCGCTGCCAAAACCCGTCGCCAATAGATGCCACGGGTTCTTTAATGAAATCAGAGAAAGAGGGTTGGTCATATCCTTAAACCTATACTGCTAGTTTGGTTTCAATCGTCATGCCTGCGAGTTGCTCAATAGTAACAGGCTCTTGGCTAGAGCTTAGCTCAGATCATTTAAAGTGGTCGAAGCCACTTAAGTCCCAATCAAGTGGTTGATTGTTATCATGCAGCTCGAAGGTTCCATTTGGTCGGATTTGACCAATACATGTGACCTTACAGCCAGTATGAGATAAAGCGCTTTGTAACGAGCCTCGATTTTGCTCCGGCACGGTAAAACACAACTCGTATTCTTCGCCACTTGCTAAAGCATACTGCTGCGCGCTGATCTTATCATCTAAAAACTGGACTAATTCTGAAGAGATCGGTAACTGAGAGACATCAATACTCACCCCAACCTGAGATCGCTGTAAAATGTGCTTAATATCAGAGATTAAACCATCTGAGATATCAATCGCCGACGAGGCTAAGCCAACCAGAGCCTGACCAGCTAGCACACGCGGCGAACTAAGGTAATGAGCGCGCTCTAGTGCTTCCGCGCCAGCTCTGCTGCGTAGAGAGCCATCTAGAATCACATCCAAGCCAGCTTTTGCATCGCCAAGGTTCCCCGTTACGTACACCCAGTCCCCTGACTTTGCTCCGGAACGTGTGAGAGCTTTACCTTCAGGCACAAAACCTTGCACCGTCAGCGTTAAGCACAATGGCCCTTTTGTGGTGTCACCGCCAATTAACTGAATACCATAGTAATCAGCCAATTCGAAAAATGCATCACAGAAAGGTGCAAGCCATTCTTCATCTGGCTCGGGCATTGTTAATGCAAAGCTCACCCATGCAGGCGTTGCGCCCATCGCTGCCAAATCACTGATGTTAGAAGCCAATGCTTTGTGCGCCACCCACGCCGGATTTGCGTCGGATAAGAAATGCGTTCCAGCCACCAATGTATCCGTGCTAATCGCAATCTGAACATTAGCCGGCGCTTTGACGAGTGCGCAATCATCACCAGCCGCTAGGTGGACATCTTTACGTTGGTTCTGACGCCCGACGAAGTATTTGTCTATCAGATTAAATTCACCAGACATAATTCACTTACTTTTTGATGTAAAAGCTTTTGATACAAAAAAGGTCAGCATGTGCTGACCTTTTCATTGAAGAAATCGTTATTTCTTACGAATGTGAGGTGCTGCTTTATCAAGTACACCGTTCACAAACTTGTGGCTATCTTCTGCTGCGAAGACTTTTGCAAGTTCAATCGCTTCATTGATAACAACTTTGTAAGGAACATCTTCGCGACGAGTCATCTCGTACATAGCAAGGCGAAGAAGAGCAAGTTCCATCATATCTAAATCCTGCATAGGACGTGAGATGTATGGACGAATTTTGCTATCTAGCTCAGCGTGGCTAAGTACAACACCGCTTAGTAGTTCACGGAAGTAAGCTACGTCTGTTTCTGGAGCAGCAAGCGCTGGCTCAGATGCATGAAGTTCTTCTTCATCGTATTTGTCGCCAGACAAAAACTGTTCTTCAATCTTGGCAACATTCTCTTTAGTAATTTGCCATGAGTAGATCGCCTGTAGAGCGAATTGACGTGCGTTACGACGTGCGGCTGGTTTCACACTGGCCCCCATTAGGAATCAATTTCAGATAGTACATTAATCATTTCAAGTGCGCTTAGTGCAGCCTCTGCACCTTTATTACCAGCCTTGGTTCCTGCGCGTTCAATCGCTTGATCGATCGTATCAACAGTCAAAACACCAAATGCTACTGGAATGCTGAATTCCATAGACACTTGTGCTAGACCTTTGTTCATTTCACTACAAACATAGTCAAAGTGAGGCGTTCCACCGCGAATAACAGACCCTAGAGAAACAATAGCGTCGAATTTGCCAGTTTTAGCAACACGCTGAGCTACTAGAGGTAGTTCTACGGCACCTGGACAACGCACAACCGTGATGTTGTCTTCGCTTACTTGTCCGTGACGCTTTAGTGTATCGATCGCACCAGAAAGTAGGCTTTCGTTAATAAAACTGTTGAAACGAGAAATAACGATAGCAATTTTTGCATTTGGCGCTGGGAAGCCACCCTCGATCACTTTCATAAGCTTTCCTTTAACTCTATTTATAAGTGAAATATGTTCATCAAGTGAGAATCGCCGGATTCTAGCACAAATTTGTGAGCAATATCTAATGGAAATTGGAGGCAAATCACCGGTTCCTAGCCATTGACGAGTTGAGTGCGTAAAAGACTAGGAACTTATTGTTCGGTTGTTACTCGCAGACGTACTCAACCACGTTCAGACCAAAACCACCTAATGCGTGGTACTTTTTGTTGGTCGATGACAGAAGGCGCATATCATGTACACCGAGATCCGCAAGAATCTGTGACCCCACACCAACACGGCGAGACGTGCCCTGTTTCTTAGCAAGCGTTGGTGCTTCACCTTTGTCTTGCGCTTCAAACATCTTCACACGATGAATAAGTAGATCGGTCGACTCTTCATGGCCAAGAACAACCAGCACACCACCTTCTTCACCAATGCGTTTCATTGCCTTATCTAGTGTCCAGCTGCGCTCTGCATTACGATCGCTACGTAGTAAATCGGTAAAAACGTCTTGAAGATGTACGCGAACCAGTGGCGCTTTTTCTTTCAAATCGCCCTTGCACATTGCGTAGTGCACTTGGTTATCAATAGTGTCTTTGTAGGTGACTAACGTGAACTCGCCAAACTCTGTCGGTAACTTGCACTCTGCCACACGTTCAATCGTTGTCTCAGTGTTATTGCGGTACTCAATTAGGTCGGCAATAGTGCCCAATTTAATACCGTGCTTCTCTGCAAAGATCTCTAGATCAGGGCGACGAGCCATAGTGCCGTCGTCATTTAAGATCTCAACAATAACCGATGCAGGCTCTAAACCAGCAAGGCGAGCCAAATCACAGCCAGCTTCAGTGTGACCTGCGCGAGTCAGTACACCGCCGTCTTGGGCTGCGAGAGGGAAGATGTGACCAGGCTGCACCAAATCCGCAGCTTTGGCGTTTGGCGCGACTGCCGCTTGAACCGTGCGTGCGCGATCCGCGGCTGAAATACCCGTCGTTACCCCTTCTGCCGCCTCAATAGAAACGGTAAAGTTGGTTGTGTATTGCGCATTATTGTCTTGCACCATTGGTGGCAGACCTAGGCTTTCGCAACGATCTTTGGTCATGGTTAAACAAATCAGGCCACGGCCATAGGTTGCCATAAAGTTGATGGCTTCCGGCGTAATATGCTCGGCAGCCATGATCAAGTCACCTTCATTCTCGCGGTCTTCATCATCCATTAGGATGACCATTTTGCCTGCGCGAATATCATCAATAATTTCTTGTGGCGTACTAATTGGCATAGTCTGTTATCCCGTTATTCTAAATTTGTTATTGCGACAGCAATGAAAAATCATGTTGCAGTGAATGCTAATTAGGTCAATAGTTTGAGCTTTGCACCAAGCAAGTCAATGAATCTCGCGGTGTTCTGTGAGTCTGCTCTTTATCGCATGCCTCACGCAGCCACTCCCAGATTTATGCAAAACCGTTTTGCTGTAAAAAGTCCATCGTGATACGAGACTCGGCCTTATCTTCTTGCTGTCCTTGCAGTAAACGCTCCATATAACGCGCAAGTACATCAACTTCTAAGTTGACTTTGCGCCCCACTTGAAACTGGTCAATCGTAGTTTCTTCACTCGTATGAGGAACGATCGTCAGTTTAAAAGCATTTTTACGTAAGTCGTTGACGGTTAGGCTAATACCATCAACAGTAATCGAGCCTTTCTCTGCGACGTACTTGCTAATTTCCGCTGGCATTGCAACCCAAAACTCTATCGCACGGCCAACTGAATTGCGTTCGACAATTTCACCAACTCCATCGACATGGCCTGAAACGATATGTCCACCCAATCGCGTTGTTGGTAACATGGCTTTTTCTAGATTCACCTTATCGCCTACTTGGTATTCAGCAAACCCAGTTTTCTTCAAGGTTTCTAATGACAGATCAGCACTGTAATAATGGCTTCCGAAGTCAACTACCGTTAAGCAAACACCATTGGTCGCGATGCTATCGCCTAACTTAACGTCTGACATATCAAGCGTCCCCGTTTCAACTGTGACGGTGATGTCTTCGCCCTTCGGCGTAATCGCAGCTAACTTGCCAACTGCTTCTACTATTCCTGTAAACATACTATTTCTTATCTAAGTTCTTTACGTTTGATGGTGGCAGTGATGCGAATGTCTACCCCAACCATACGAACGTCTGTAATGTTTAAATCTATGACGTCAGCCATAGCGCTTAACCCTAAAGCACCGATAAGCCCCCGACCATCGCTGCCCATGAGTTTTGGCGCAAGGTAAACAATGAGCTCATCTACAAGATTAGCCTTTATCATCGCACTCGCTAGCGTAGCTCCAGCTTCAACCCATAAGTGATTGATGTGGTGCTCATCCGAGATACGCTTTAATGTTGTTGATAAGTCAATTTGGTCAGCGCTGTCCAATAGAGGGATACAGTCTCCATCTGGGCTAACAATAACTCGCTCTCCATCGGTGTGGAACAGCTTGAGCGCATCCGTTAAATGGTTCTGACGGTCTAAGATTACACGTACTGGTTGACGAAGTTCTTCTCGTAAATACTGCGCTTGAACACTGGTAGGTAAGTCATCCCAACGCACATTGAGTGACGCATTATCATCAATCACCGTTTTGCTGGTAGAGAGAATACCACCACTCATCGCTCGATAACGCTGCACATCTTGGCGGGCCGCAGGGGAGGTGATCCATTGGCTCTGCCCATTGCTGAGTGCGCTTTGCCCATCCAAACTGGCCGCCATTTTTAATTGAACAAACGGCATGCCTGTACGCATGTACTTTATAAAACCAGGGTTAAGGGCAAGGGCATCTCGCTCTAACAAGCCGATTTGTACTTCAACTCCAGCATCACGCAACATCTGGATGCCCCGCCCCGCAACTTTAGGGTTTGGGTCTACCATTGCGCAAACCACACGTGCCACTTTGGCTTTGATTAACCCTTCAGCACATGGCGGTGTACGGCCGTAATGAGAGCAAGGTTCTAGCGTCACATAAGCGGTTGCACCAACTGCTTTTTCACCCGCCATGCGCATCGCGTGCACTTCGGCATGCGGCTCACCAGCGCGATGGTGATAGCCCTCACCAACAATTTCTTCATCACGAACGATGACGCACCCCACATTTGGATTTGGTGCGGTGGTATAAATGCCACGTCTCGCTAACTTAATAGCTCGTGACATCATGGCGAAATCTAAATCAGAAAACGCTCTTTCAGGAGTGTGTTGAGTCATGAGCTACTCAGTCTTCTAGGCGGGCAATCTCTTCGCCAAACTCGCGAATGTCTTCAAAGCTGCGGTAAACTGAGGCGAAACGGATATAAGCGACCTTGTCGAGCTCTTTGAGTTGGTCCATGACTAAATTGCCAATCATTTCACTCGGAACCTCTCGCTCACCCGTCGCACGCAGTTGTGATTTGATCATACTGATCGCTAACTCTATAGAATCAGCACTCACTGGGCGTTTCTCTAAAGCGCGTTGAATACCGCCAACCATTTTATCTTCATCAAATGGTTCACGGTTACCATTCGATTTGATCACTTTAGGCATCACTAACTCTGCGCTTTCAAACGTAGTGAAACGCTCGCTACACGCCAAGCACTGACGGCGACGTCGAACTTGATGGCCATCAGCCACTAAGCGGGAATCAATAACTTTGGTATCGTTCTCGGAACAAAAAGGACAATGCATATCACCTCCATATCTATACCAAAATAACCTCATGAGCAATCACGAATAACCACGCGTTCATGGTTATACGGACTCTATTAAAGCTATTTGGGTATAACGCTTTCAAACCGAAATAAAAGCTCATGTAGTGTAGCGGAATTGGTATGTTAGACAAAACAAAAAGGGGCCCAAAGGCCCCTTTTTCACTCAAGATCTCGTCGAATGTGTTAACTGCGTGCTAAGTAGTTCGCTTTACCAACCCACTTGTAGCTAGTTAGCTCTTCTAAGCCCATTGGACCACGGGCATGTAGCTTTTGCGTGGATACTGCGACTTCTGCGCCAAGGCCAAATTGCGCACCGTCTGTAAAGCGCGTTGAAGCATTCACATAAACCGCCGCGGAACCAGCAGAATTGATGAACAGTTCTGAGTTTTCCAAACTATTGGTCATGATCGCATCTGAGTGGCTCGCGTTATGAACACGCATATGATCAATTGCATCTTTCACATCAGACACAACTTTTACACCAAGGGTGTAGCTCAACCATTCCGTATCAAAGTCACCTTCAACAGCATCGCGAACTTGTTTCGCTTGCTCCATGAGTTCTTTTGCTTTTGGCTCTGCCACGAACGTCACTTTATCGTTCATGCGCTCTACGATCATTGGTAGGAATTGTGCTGCAATTTTTTCATGCACGAGCAGCGTATCTAGTGAGTTACACGCAGATGGACGTTGAACTTTAGAGTTCTCAACCACATTCAGAGCTTTCTCTAGATCAGCGGATTCATCGACAAAGATATGGCTGATACCAAAGCCGCCAATAATCACCGGAATCGTGCTGTTTTCTTTACACATTTTGTGTAGGCCAGCACCACCGCGTGGAATGATCATGTCGACGTAATCGTCCAGTTTAAGCAGTTGAGAGACTAATTCACGATCTGGCTTTTCAATGTACTGAACCGAAGCGGCAGGAAGGTTCGCCTTTGCTAGCGCAGACTGAATAACCTTCACTAATTCCATATTCGAGAAAAATGTCTCTTTGCCGCCACGCAAAATGCTTGCGTTGCCGGTTTTCAAGCACAGTGCCGCAATATCAATAGTCACGTTAGGACGCGCTTCATAAATTACGCCCACAACACCCAGTGGTACGCGGCGACGAGACAATGACATCCCATTTTCCAGTACCTTACTGTCGATTTCGCTGCCTACAGGATCGTTCAAGCTAATGACGTTGCGAACATCATTCGCAATTGCAGTCAATCGTTCTTCATTCAGCAAAAGGCGATCGAGCAGCGCATCGGTTAAACCCGCTTCACGGCCAAGTTCGATGTCTTTAGCGTTTGCCGCCAAAATAGCAGCGGAGTTTGCTTCCAGCTCATCAGCGATGATCGCTAATGCTTGGTTCTTTTGCGCAGTTGACGCTGTCGCTAATTCGAAAGCTGCATCTTTAGCAGCTTTACCCATATTCGTTAAATCCACTTTGCTTCCCTCTAATTCTATTCCTGAATGACGACCAAATCATCGCGGTGAATCACCTCAGAGCCATAATCATGCCCCAAAATAGAGATGATATCTTTACTGTGCTTACCCGTAATTTTAGTTAGGTCATCACTTGAGTAGGCGCTGATGCCACGAGCCACCAACTTACCGTGAGAATTTGTTACACGCGCCACTTCGCCTCGTGCAAAGTCACCACTTACTTTGATTACCCCTTTAGCAAGTAGACTACTGCCCTTACCAACCACAGCATTTACCGCACCGTCATCAATAATGATGTCGCCCGATGCCGCAGGTCCCGCCAGAATCCAGCGTTTACGGTTTTCTAAAGCTTCAGCGCAAGGTAGGAAGCGTGTGCCTTGTGGCTCTGCGCTCAAAGAGTCAAAGATAACATTCGGTGCACTACCGGCAGCAATAATAACCTCGATACCAGCGCGGCGAGCGATGTCTGCGGCTTGCAGCTTCGTTGCCATACCGCCAGTACCCAATGTTGTACCACTTCCTCCTGCGATTTTACGCAGCGTATCGTCGATGGTTTTTACTTCCTTGATCAGCTCTGCGTTCGGGTCTTTACGAGGGTCAGCAGTAAACAGACCTTTTTGGTCAGTTAAAAGCAAGAGCTTATCTGCGCCACACAAAATGCCCACCAAAGCGGAAAGGTTGTCGTTATCGCCCACTTTAATCTCACTAGTCGCAACGGCATCATTTTCGTTTACGATAGGAATAATATCGTTCGCAACGAGCGCATTGATGGTGTCACGTGCGTTTAAGAATCGCTCGCGATCTTCTAAATCAGCACGAGTTAGTAGCATTTGGCCGATCTTGATACCGTAAATACCAAACAAAGACTCCCATGTTTGAATCAAGCGACTTTGCCCCACCGCCGCAAGTAATTGTTTACTCGCCATCTCGTTGGGCAATGCGGGGTAACCAAGATGCTCACGGCCTGCTGCAATAGCACCAGACGAAACCATTACCACTGAATGGCCTTGTTTTTTAAGCTCAGCACACTGGCGCGCTAACTCAACCATGTGAGCACGGTCGAGTGCCAGAGTGCCGCCTGTCAGCACACTTGTACCCAGTTTCACAACGACAGTTTGTGGTTGTGAAACAACTGCATTTTGTTGATTCGTTGTCATGATGTCTTCTGAAGTGAAAAACAAATAAAGAGAGGATGTTTTAACAATCAAATAGGGAATTAACAAGAGAAAAGGTGCGTTTTCGCACCTTTTTGTTTGGTATTAAATTAAAACAACCAAATTAAGCGAAATCGAAAGACTCCGTGTGATATTCGACTTCTAATTTGAAGTGTTCTTCTAAAGTATCAACCAGCTTTTGATGGAATGTGCTCTGCGTCAGATACACTTCCTCTACCGCTTTTTTAGGCAGGGCTTCAGATACCCATTGCCCTTCTTTGTTGTACTTGCCGATATGATATTTGGCAGTAAAGCCTCCTTCGATGGATTCCAAATCCATCCACCAGCCCCAAAATTCACGCTTTTCAGGCGATTTTTTGTCGTCTACACAAACAGATAGACAATCAAAATAATAGCGCCCTTCTTGCGATTGTGGTTCGCGCAGGTAAGGCCCTATCGCCTTCAACTTTGACATCAAGCGAAAGTGAGTCGGGCCCTGAGTCGTCTCTGACATATGAATCTCCGTTTTCATAGTTAAAAGTAAACACCCAAGAATGATTATTATTTTTAATTATCATGAGCTTATTTTTTGCTCAGATATATCACTCTTAACTAATTTAGGAGAATTGTCACCCTAATAATTCATCTTCTAGCCACTTTATGGCTAAATCGAGGGATTGCTCATATCCTTTTGTAATCGTTTTGGAACTGATTTTTTTCGCTCTGCCATACTGGCTAAACAGCGCAACGAGTTGGTTATCACTGTGTGGAGACACCGGATCGCCTTCAAGGCTCAAAGCTAAAATAGGTACTTTGGTTTTTCTACTGCTCAAGAAGCCCTGAACCTTCAATGACCAGGCCATCATCTGGCCCGCCATGCTATTAATATCAACCGCGCTTTTCCCTAAGCGAGAAGCCAACAGATCCAGATACATCTTCGGCATTTTTTGCAGCTTCTCAGGGGAAGTAAAAATATCATGTACGGGTGCGCCAAGGGCTACACAAGCTTTGATCTTCTCTTGCTCAACAAAAGAGAGTCGGATCATGGCATTACCACCAAAACGAAATCCAACTAACCCCACTTTGTGATGATCCACCCAAGGCAATGAATACAGCTCATTTAGTACCGCTTGGTGCAGACAGCTTGAGTTCTCAGTCAAAGGCCAGTGAGAACTGTGCCCTACCGAAGGCATGTCAACCGTCAACATCGCAATATCTCGTGGTGCAAGATGATTGCGGAACAAACGCCACATGTCGGTTTGTAACGTATCGAGACCAGCGCTCACCATCACCACAGGCAGTTGTTTGTCGGTTCTTGGCAAATGAAGGTTCGCGATGATTTTGCGATTTTGGTAAGGCACTTCAATTTGCTTGATGGTGTACTTGGTCTTCTCTGCGCCGTCAGAGTACGCTTTGTTTGCCAGCACTTGAGCCTGCAAGGCCAAATTATCATTCTTCAGATGTGGGTAGCCTGCGATACTAAAACATAGAGATGCAGTGAAGAGTTCATCGGCGGCCTCCTCACCTTGCATTTCATTTGAACGCTTCTGATGCTCCATGCCGAGCTTAATCCACTCAAATGTCCAGTTGCCGTTGTGGTATCCCATTACGGTGTCTAACCAATCATCATTGGTTCGAGAGTGGGAAGAAGAAGCGATTTTAGAAAGCACACCTTCCATCTCTATCGGAGACAACCCTTGCCAAGCCCATTGCAAGCGGCGCAAATGACGATACCAAGCACGATCACCCTGCGCCTCTCGCTCATCAAGTATTTTTTGACTGGTCGGCATGTACTGGGTAAGCGCAGAGGTTTCTTTTGCTTGCTTATGTTTCACGAACAAAGTTTCGGAAAGATTTTTACTGACGTCTTCAGACATAGGAAGAACCTTAGGCTATTAGCATGAGTTGTTATGATAATAAAAAAAATGCCCCTATACAGGGGCATTTCTCAATATTCTTTAATAGCGTTTATTTTTGCTTGCGGTTTACAGGCTCAGCGTACTGGATTGACATATCCCAAGGTTGTTCAATCCAAGTGTCTTGCGCGATATCTACCACATAATCATCTAGCAACGCTTTGCCTGAAGGTTTTGCACACACAGCGATCATCTTCGCTTTTGGATACATCTCACGTAGTTTGCGCGCCGTATCACCACTGTCTACTAGGTCTTCAACGATTAGGTAACCTTCACCATCGCCTTCAGGTGCTTTTAGTACCGTCATATCGCGCTGATGATCATGGTCGTAGCTTGAAATACAGATTGTATCAACGTAACGAATACCCAGTTCACGAGCCAAGATAGCGCCAGGAACCAAACCACCGCGGCTTACCGCCCAAATCCCTTTCCATTGCTCAGCTGGCATTTGTTTTTCAGCCAGTTCACGGCAGTAAGTCTGCATTGCATCCCAAGTGATAATGAATTTTTTACTCATTGTAATAACCTAATAATTTGAAAATATGCATCCTCAAAATCTAGCAAACTCACTCAAAAGCGGAATGCTCACTGACCTCTCCAAAACGTATGGAGATGAGGATTTCAAGCTGCGCAAACGATTATTCTACCGAAACACACCGTTAATACCAACGGTGATATCAAAATTCTCTGCCTATTCCGCAGAAAAACCGTCTGAAGTGAACAACGTGAAAAAAGAAAAAGCCAGCGTGAATAAATCCACACTGGCTTTTTGCTCGAGAAATTAACCGACGAGGTATTTGACGATGAAGATGGCAGACATCACCCACACACTCATCGACACTTCACGACCCTTGCCGCTGAATAATTTGATCGCCGAGTACGCGATAAAGCCTAACGTAATACCCTCTGCAATCGAGAACGTTAATGGCATCACCAAACAAGTCACAACAACTGGTGATGCTTCGGTTAGGTCACGCCAATCAATGCTTACCAGTCCAGACAGCATCAAAATCGCGACATAGAACAGAGCGCCCGATGTTGCATAAGCAGGGATCATTCCTGCTAGTGGTGAAAACAATAGAGCAAGTAGGAAGAGCACACCAACAACCACTGCTGTTAGACCAGTACGACCACCAGCCGCCACACCAGAAACACTCTCAATGTAAGATGTGGTGTTTGAGGTACCAAGTAGTGCACCTACTGACGTTGCTGTTGAGTCTGCAAGTAACGCTTTGTTTAAACGCGGGATGTTGCCATTCTCATCCGTGAGGCCTGCTTTTTGAGAAACGCCAACTAGCGTACCTGCGGTATCAAACAAATCGACAAATAGGAAAGCGAACACAACGGAAATCATGCCAACTTCAAACAAACCAGAGAAATCCAGTTGCATGAAAGTTGGTGCAATGCTTGGTGGCGTAGACATAATGCCGCTCCACTGCACATCACCAAATAGAAGGCCAAGCGCTGTAACACCAAGAATGGCGATCATCACCGCACCTTTCACACCACGGTGAACAAGCGCGATAGTAAGGAAGAAACCAATCGCAGCCAATACAGATGGCAATGATGTGATGTCTCCCATAGAAACTAATGTCGCTGGGTTATCAACGACGATGCCTGCATTTTTTAATGCGATAAATGCTAAGAAAAGACCGATACCGGCTGAAATACCAGTTCGAAGAGAATGCGGGATCGAGTTAATAATCCACTCACGGATCTTAAATATACTCAAAAGAATAAACAGCAGGCCTGAAACAAACACCGCCGCTAACGCAACTTGCCACGTATAGCCCATTCCCAACACAACAGAGTAAGTGAAAAATGCGTTCAGCCCCATTCCTGGTGCTTGTGCAATTGGGTAGTTGGCAACAAATCCCATGATGAAACAGCCGATAGCAGCCGCAAGACAAGTTGCAACAAAAATGGCACCACGGTCCATACCGGTATCCGACAGGATCGCTGGGTTTACAAAAATAATGTAAGCCATGGTTAGGAAGGTGGTAACACCTGCAATGATCTCAGTGCGCACATTTGTGCCATTGTCACTGAGCTTAAAAAGCCTCTCGAGCATGATCGAATCCTGTAAAGGTAAAAAGTAAACGGTTGCGTAATCGATTGGCGGGAATTATAAAGTTATCAAATAGCAAATTCTAGATAGAATCTTCACTCTAATGCGATTTTTTTCTTTGGATATGAAACCCATTCGCTAATTCTTAAAAGCAAAACAGAAAATATATTCTTATAAAACAACAATTAATAATTATTGCTCAGAACCCAACAACAGAATAAAAACTGAACAATGTACTAAACTTTCAAATAGAAACTGGGCGTTTTAAGCGTCATATCTAGGTGGATTTGACGGGAAAGTCGATAAAACTGAAGAACGGAGAATAGAATCCAGCCTTGATGGCAGAAAATGTGTCAGAAAGAGAAAGTGGAGATAAAAAAACGCCACCCAATTTGGGTGGCGGCGAATCATGTCAGCACTATCACTGAAAAAAAATTCCAATTTATAGGGGTGAACAAACTGTTCGAGTCACATGCGTTGACTTCACTTAGTAGCCAAAGCTTGTTGGGTATACAAAGTTGCCGGTGTAAACAGACTTGCTATTCCAGAACATTGTACTTGGTAAACCTTTCATAACTATCACCTTTTAAATCAATTAAACATTCGTTGATTTCTCGGTTCCTTGGAGGCGATAAAACGGACTCATCCTTTGAGCATTTCATTCTTCTCTCAGAAGCTGGTTACAAATATACCACCAAGAAATTTAATTACAAGCATTTTAGTGATTAAAATCACAAAAAATGTATAAACTGACCTTCATCAAAGTTTAAATGTAATTAAATTACAGTTTTGTGAATTAAAAAATAAAGCCACTTTCAGAATGTATGATAAAGAACACATAGTGCCTGTTATTGTGTTCACAAACTGTGACAGTTCTGAGAGAAATCCTTGTGCACGCGACTACTCGTACTCCTTATCTGGTGGTATGCTAAACGGCAATTTGAAGGCCAAATCGTCTAGCATTTAATGCTATCTCGACAATATTTTTACGGTATATATTTGGCAAAGCACATCAAAAGGAGTCCTCCGTGTCTGAGTTCCATTCTGAGATCAGTACCTTATCACCTGCTCCACTTTGGCAGTTTTTCGATAAGATTTGTTCTATCCCTCACCCATCTAAGCATGAAGAAGCATTAGCACAGTACATTATCAACTGGGCAACAGAGCAAGGCTTTGACGTTCGCCGTGATCCAACCGGTAACGTGTTCATCAAAAAGCCCGCGACACCTGGAATGGAAAATAAGAAGGCTGTTGTACTTCAAGCACACATCGACATGGTGCCGCAGAAAAACGAAGACACCGAACACGACTTCACCAAAGATCCAATCCAACCTTACATCGATGGCGAATGGGTAACGGCGAAAGGCACGACGCTTGGTGCAGATAACGGGATTGGTATGGCTTCTTGCCTTGCTGTATTGGCATCTAAAGACATTAAGCACGGCCCAATCGAAGTTCTGCTGACGATTGATGAAGAAGCAGGCATGACTGGCGCATTTGGTCTTGAGGCTGGTTGGTTAGAAGGTGAGATCCTTCTAAACACAGACTCTGAACAAGAAGGCGAAGTCTACATGGGTTGCGCCGGTGGTGTTGATGGCACCATGACTTTCGATATTTCTCGAGAAGCAACACCTGCAGGTTTCGTAACACGCCAACTGACGCTGAAAGGCCTAAAAGGTGGTCACTCAGGTTGTGACATTCACACAGGTCGCGGTAATGCCAACAAATTACTTGGTCGTTTCCTCGCGGGTCATGCGCAAGAGCTTGATTTACGTTTAGTCGAATTCCGTGGTGGTAGCTTACGTAATGCAATCCCTCGCGAAGCGTTTGTCACTGTCGCTCTTCCTGCTGAAAACCAAGACAAACTTGCAGGGTTGTTCGATCACTACACTGAGCTGCTTAAAACTGAGTTGGGTAAAGTCGAAACAGGTATCGTAACCTTTAATGAAGTGATCACGACTGACGCGCAAGTATTTTCAATCGCCGATCAGCAACGATTCATTGCGGCACTTAACGCTTGTCCAAACGGAGTAATGCGTATGAGTGACGAGGTGGAAGGTGTTGTTGAAACTTCTCTAAACGTTGGTGTGATCAGCACAGAAGAAAATAAAGTCACCGTGCTTTGCTTGATTCGTTCTCTCATTGACTCTGGCCGCAGCCAAGTTGAGAGTATGCTACGTTCAATTGCTGAATTAGCAGGCGCACAAATTCAGTTCTCAGGTGCTTACCCTGGCTGGAAGCCAGATGCAGATTCCGAGATCATGGCAATTTTCCGTGATATGTATGAAGGCATTTACGGTCATAAGCCGAACATAATGGTCATCCATGCTGGTCTTGAGTGTGGCCTGTTTAAAGAACCATACCCACACATGGATATGGTGTCTTTCGGTCCAACAATTAAATTCCCTCACTCACCAGATGAGAAAGTGAAGATTGATACCGTTCAGCTGTACTGGGACCAAATGGTAGCGCTTCTAGAGGCAATTCCAGAGAAAGCGTAATTCAACCATGAAAAACGACAAAGGGTGCTTTACGTTATATATAGTAACTTAAAGGGTGTATATTGTGTATTAAGGCAGAGAAATCTGCCTTTTTATTGCACAATCTAAATTATAGGAATACAGTAAATTATATGTATACTGTGTATGGAAAAAGCATAATTTGTCATCAGTAAAAGTCAGAGCGACGATTGTAGAAGACAATACGGGCATCAAAAGCCAACTGTCTATCTTGGTAACAGAGCAAGGAGAGTTAAGTACAGTCACAGACTACCTACTCAAGCTAGAAGCGGACGGGGTGAGTAACTCTGTCATGGATGGATTTATTCAAGCTGTATCCTTGTTGCTGGATTATATGGAAGCAAATAGAGGATTGTTTGACGATCCGGAGTTGCTCTTTCAGACCTTTTCTAAGCGGCTATACACAGGAACGATTGGTGAAGATGGACTTGATCCATCAAGTTTGTATTGGGTGCCAAGTTCAACCAGTAACGTGAATAAGCACATTCACCGACTGACGGCATTCACTGATTGGCTGTCAGACAAGCAAGGCTCGGCACCTATGAATCCTTTGCGCGATGCCACACCTCATGAGCAGCGATTAAATTACGCTGCATGGTATAGAAAAAACCAAAATGATTTCCTCGGCCATATCGAAGATAAAACCGTCAATAAAACCATCCGTAAGGCGCGAACCATTAAGGGACGCATACCACTCACCAAAACCGAAGATGATGCTATCGCCTTTCCTGAAAAGCATTGGGAAGACTTTTATATAAATGGCATTGGTGGCGCGAGCGACCCACGAGTGGCTCTCAGGGATAAGTTAATACTCATGCTTATGCACGGTGGCGGGCTACGCGAAAGTGAGGCTTTAACGCTCTGGGTCACAGATGTGTTTGAAGCCCCCTATAAACCGGATAGCGCTATCGTTCGAATTTACGATGAAATCGACGGTAAAGCGCCAAGTGATCTTGAAGTGCGTTCTAAAAATCAGAATAGAGAAACATACTTAAAAGAAAAGTATGCGCGTATCCCTCGAATACGAATGAAAGGTACTGCTCATCTTGGTAGGAAATGGCGTTTGCCTGACCATAAAGATAAGTACATACAGGTTCAATGGTTTCCCACCGACTATGGCAGAGTGTTTATGTCACTGTGGAAAACCTATCAAAAGTACCGTGCTAGCATCGAATGCCATCACCCTTATGCGTTTATTGCGTTTCATCACAGCGCGTTAGGCAATCCTTACACCATAAACGCTTTCCATGATAACTACGCCAACGGCTTGAAGCGCATTGGTTTAGAGCCGAGCAAGGCAGAAGGCTTAGATCCACATGGGCACCGACATAATTACGGCAGACGGTTAGAGCGTTCAGGTCTGAACCCTTTGGTGATTCGCCGCTGTATGCACCACAAGTCTTTGGACTCACAAATCCCCTACACAGGAAAAGGTCAGCAGGAAATCTCTGACGAACTGACCCAAGCGACGTTGCAACTGGCAAACCCTGAATCCAAAGTCAAAGCGCTCGACTGGAAAACTCTGATTGAGAATGGTTTTGATGACGTCGACCCGCAGGGCTACTTCACTGGCAAGCATCCAAAATTGAGAGGTAAATAATGTCGAGTAGAGGCAAAAAACATGACGGACGCGCATCGGATTTAACCTTCTCTTGGATGTTGACCACACTTGGTGCCGAATGGCAACAATGGCAGGAACTGGCGGCTGAGTGGATGGCATCACAAACATCTGGTGTCGATGACAAGCGGAAGGCGTTAAGCCGCTTCTTTGAGTCTTATATTGCTGAATATGCACCCTATGCCATCGGCAATATAGATTTGTTTTTTAAGGGCTACCATGGACATAAGTGCTCTAGCGAAGAGTTGGAAAAACTGGTTAAAAAAACGCAAAACAGCCCCGCTTTCATCTATAAAGGCGTGAACTATCCTTATGAATTCATCGACTTTGTTATTGAAAAAGTGTTCTCCGAAGAAGATGATAATGGCAACCTTACTTTCTTAGTTCAAAACCCGCTCAATAAAATTAAAGTACAATTTAATACTGCGGAAACCGTACGTACCCCTTTGCCGTATCGCTATATTCAGGACTTGCGCCAAATCCTTTGTCCGTTACCTGATAAAACCGAACTTGCGGTCATTGAGAAAAATCTCAAGGACGATGATTCCTTTCTCTCAGCTTATTACTATCGCCATTTTAAGCACTGGACTTGGGCGCAGCATCAGACAGGACATGGTTCTCTAGGCGGTGACTGGTTTGAAGTCGAGCCTGAACTGATTGATAAATCCGACCCTGACTGTGTGTGGCGTAGCAAAGAGGTTTTACGCAAACCCAAGGGAGACAAAGCAGCAGTGCCTACCGTTATTCACCAAATCTGGTCGCCTGTAAAAGCGATGGTGATTTTTATGAAGCTCCATCTCCCTCTACGTACCTATCAGGTACGTATGCTAGACAGTGGAGAGGCCGATACGTGGCGATACGAAAATGGTCAATGGGTAGTGAATACCCAACATGATTTTGTTCTTGGAAGTGAAAAGCGCCCTTTTGGGAAAGGTGTTTTCCGCCGCATACATGACACCATGACAGGGCTGTATTCAACAGGGTTGTATATCAACACCAACAAGACCGCTGACCAGAACAAAGATGAACTGGAACGTGGTTACATCATCCCTTGGCAGAACGAAGAGATGCTGTACTGGCTGGAAAAACTGCGTAACTGGCAAGAAAAATACAACCCGATTGTAAAGCCTACCGACTGCACTGCATTATTGAAAAAGCACACTGTCAATAAAAAATCGGACAAACAACTAGAGAGCATGGGCGAAATTGCTTTTTTGTTTCGTGATGCTTCAGCAAAGGGTGAGGATAAGCACAAACCTATCAGTGCCACCGCAACAGCTCCTTTTTGGTATCAACTTCTCCTTGAGTTAGAAAACCAACTTGCAGAGCAAGGTAATACACTTGAAAATGGCAAACGTTTAAAACTGGTTGTGGATTACCCGGAAGGTAAGAGTAAAGGGGATATGAGTGCCACACTCTTTCCTTTGCACAGTTTGCGTGTCTCACTCATCACGGCTTATACGATGGATTCACAACTGCCATTGCCCGTGATTTCTAAGCTATTGGCAGGGCATACGCGCCTGTTGATGACTATCTACTATAACAAAATCACCCCATCGGTGATGGCAGAAAAAATGGATGAAGCGCATGGAGAGCTAGACGAAAAATCCAAGCAATCGGTACGCAATTTCCTCAAAGATGCCTCGATGGAGCAAATACAATGCAAGATGGTGTATCACAACGATGATAGCATTCAGGCGGCGCTGGTTAACCGTAACCCGATAGGTTGGGAGGAGCGCTCGTGTGGGATGTGTCTGGTTGGTGGCAACACCGTTAAATCAAATGAAGCCAGTACCCTTGGAGGTTGTTGGAACGGTGGCGAGTTGATAAGAGATGCCAAATCTGCCACACATCGCATTTATTCTAGCGTACCTCACGGCCCTGAAAACTGCTCTCGCTGCCGCTGGTTTATTACCGAAGCACGTTACCTTCCTGCACTCAATGCCTGCTTCAATCAACTGAGCTACAAAGCGCATCAGGCCGCGAGCCTATCTGTTGAGATTGAAGGTAAACTGGAAGCTCTCAAAGACGAACAGTTCTTTTGTGAGGAGCAAGGCAAGTTGTTTATCAAGTACGATGAACTGCAAGCCCTACAGCGCCGCTATGAAAAACAGCAAGTCGAAGCTGATGAATACGCCAAAGACTGGATTGCGTGCTTTGAGCTTATCAATAAAGTAATTCGTGTCGAAGAAACCAGAAATGAAGATGACGCCAAAGATAAGCTGATTGCGGTTGGCTCTGAGCAAGATGTAAGTCATGCCCTGAGGTTTATCGAAACCGACTCAGAGTTACTGCACTTATCACTGCTGTGTGATAACGCGGAGTTTTACCCTGACTTACAGGACGAGCTGCGTAAAACCCCCGCGATAGAAAAGCGCTCTCGTCAACTTAGCCGTGTGCTGATGAAAAAAGGCTTTGAGCCGATTTTTATGGAAATGGACGACAAACAGCAGCTCATCGCTGCCAATGCCATGTTGCGTCAAATGGCGAAAATTGCTGACCCTGATGACAAACTTGAAGGCTACCGCAAGGTGGCGAACTACATCGAAGCGGGAGAATACCTGAACGATAACAAACTGTTATCTCAGGGTGTTCATGCACTGACTGATAAAACCATTCACCTAGATGGCATCGCACTACCGAACTTATTGGAGGGCTAATGGAACTCGATATTGATGTTATTCTGGCTGACTTAAAAGAAGGCAAGGTGCCTCGCACGCAGCACAACCTCGATAAGCTCAACGACACACTGAAAGCCTATGCGGAATCAGGTCAGCGTGACTTCTCCATCACGCAAATTGGACGGGTGTCAGCCGAAAATGGCGGATTGGCGTATGAGGCTTTGCGTGCCACCCGTAACAAGCACTACCGAACACTCATCGAAGCATGGGCAGCGAAGTGCAATACCAATACCAAAAAACCGCTATCCAACACCTCACGCTCTAAATCAATCCCTGCGGACAATAAACTGTTAGAGCGCATCCCAGACCCTGCGGTTCGCGCCTTGTTCGGTCAAATCATTGCCGAACGTAACCGCTACCGCAAAGAGGTCAATTTGCTCAAGCAACACGCCAATATTACCATCGACAAACGCCCTGTACGCCAGTTTGATACCACCGCAGAAGTGAGCGTGGAAGTGCTGCCATCTCTATCAGGCGTACTCACCGAATCAGAGAAAAAAGCCTTAGCGTATGCCATTTCTGATGAATGTATGGAAAAAAACGACTGGCAATATACTCAGGCGGGGCAAGTAAAAGACATGGAATACAACAGCGAAGTATTCCCTAGGGGCTTTGTCACAGGGCTGCGCAAGCTACTGGGTGAGGTAGATGACTAATGGCAAGTGGGCAGCCGAAATGAACTCACTTAGTTAGTTCATTTCGGCTTGTATCTCAGGCTCAAGAAGCAAAGTCTCTCGCTGAATTTCACGGTCTTGAAATCGTTGTCCCCCCCACTTCGAATTTGGCTTTCGCACTCAAATCCATCAAAAAAACATTGAGTACAAGGGCGTTTTTAGTAGTCTGGTGGCAACAATAAAGTCCGAACACGCAATTACATAACAAGCAATTTAAGCAGCCCCTCAACGCGTGGCATTTTTACTATGCGTTGGTTTTAGTGTTTAAGGTGGTATGTTGCAACTTCGGTATTGCGTTGCTCACACCTTAACAGGGTGTTAGTTTGCATATTTCAGTGTGGTGAGAGAGAAAATATTATGTATGACACAGACCCTCATTATTGTGTTAGCCAAAAGTTTAGCGACATAATTTTAGAAGAGTTCATTGAGCCAAACAGTCGAGACTTATCTAAACATCGCATTTCACAAATAAGTCTAAAAGGGGATAAACGACTTTACAATATCTCTCTATTAACATGCGACGGCTTTACATCTGATGCTGCTTTTGATTTACAGCAGTCACAAGGTGAGCAAGTTGAGTTTAGCCAAACTTTCAACTTTGAGGTGCGAGAAATAATCATTAGCTGTATTGGCCTTGACGAAGAGATATCGATCTCAACTGCTGAGTGTGGGGAAGATTTTATTACTTCACAATTCAGTACAGAGCAGTTTATCTCGTTGTTAAGGTTTGGATTCAATCTAGTATTCTCCAAACTACAAGAAAGTAATTCAGAAGTAATACGGGCCCGCTCAAGTTGGTATGGCGATGAACATCCGTCTTCGCCAGGTGGGTTTGCTTTTTTTATTCCCAGAAAAAAAGAAGAAAATTAAGCGATAAATAAACCCCTTGGGTACAGCTGAGAACAAACTAACAAACTTCTCAAGAGGGATTCGCAACGTGGCGTTATGTGCTTGGAGGAAATAATATGCAAAAGAAGCAAATTGCAAAATACATATTATTTTTCCTTGATATTGGAATTGTTATAGCTGTTGGCTTTTTTCGAGGAAAGCTTATAGAGACTCATCACGGCGTGGTTCTATCTTCGTGGGATAACACTAATGCTCCTGATAAAAGCCGAAGCATCCACATTTATAGAGCAGCCGTAAAGTTAGAGCATGGGGAGGTTGTTCAGGTTATTTGCAAGTCGATCTGTATTGGAGGGCAAGGTGGTTATTGTTGAACAGTACAAGCCATTGTTTGGCAGCTACAGCAACTATTACAGTTCATTATTGGCTCCGTAAAAATGTAACTACACGCATAACAAACGTTTAAGGCTTCAAGATACTTTTTCTAATCCAAGTCTCGCACATTAGAACCCATACTCTAACGTGCTTTTGTCCAAGGACGTGTTGACGTCGATCTCGACAAACACGTCTTTGCCCCTAAGTTTGTTAGAAGCTTAGGTATAGGCCTCTATGCTAACTAATCTCTAGTTAAACAATTTGGCTATAGCATAAAACGAGAAAGGGCTACCAGATGGCAACCCTTTACAAACAGGATAATCATTTTAATTAGTTTTTTTAGTGTTTGATTCGAACTTTTTCAACTTAAACCAGATCTTCTTTCGACCATTATTTCTCAAAGTATTTCCTCCAAAACAACACCACTTTCACCATTGGCAATTCTTTGGAGAAGGCTATTAACTTGTGTTTTTTTATTGATTGAAGTTTCGGTATTTTGAATAGTATTATTTTTATTAATTCTATTCTCATTATTAACTATTTGATTAGACATATTATGCCCCTTAGAAATTTAAAATTAAGGTGCACTGAACATAGGTATTATTTTTAGGATAGAGAATTAAGGGAGATTACAGAGAGAAACTTGCTAGGGATGACGCTGGAAAAATTTCTTTATATTTTATCTTGAAACAACTCTTTGTCAGAGCAACTACCTTGCCACAAACATGACAAGGTAGTTAAAATTCAACTGTGAGACTAAATAGTCGCTACATTTTCTGCTTGAAGACCTTTTGGCCCTTTACCTACAGTAAAAGAAACCTTATCACCTTCAACAAGCTTCTTAAAACCATCGCCTAAAATGCTTCGGAAATGAACAAATAAATCATCGCCATTTTGTTGAGAAATAAAACCGAAACCTTTAGTTTCGTTAAACCACTTTACTGTACCAATTACTTGATTAGACATATTATGCCCCTTATAAAATTAAAAATTAAAAATTAAGGTGCACTGAACATAGGTATTATTTTAGGATAGCGAATTAAGGGAGATTACAGAGAGAAACTTGCTAGGAATGACGCTGGAAGACTTTCTTTATACTTTATCTTGAAACAACTCTTTGTCAGAGCAAGAAACACTATACAGACTTATTTAATTAAAGATACCTTTATTTTAATTTAGTTAATCCCTACAAGTTTAAAGTTGTAGTAACAATCTAGCCCAGAATCCGTGGATGGAAGAGTATGTCCAAAAACTTCTAAGGCGCATCGTTTTGTATCAGCCCCCTATTAAATATGACTGCCAAACTTAATGTTGACCAACAACATTGAGAGGAGGTCATCATGAGAAAGTTATCTTGTACAAAGTGCAGTGGCATAAAAAGGCAATTTAAGCTTGAAGAAATCTGGCGAATCAGAACCAGGCTTGAGCTTGAAAACGACCTAATGCAACTTGCTCTGCTAAACCTAGCCATTGATAGTAAGTTGAGAGCGAGTGATTTACGAAAACTACACGTATACGATGTCTCTTCGCAAGGAGTGATTTATGAGAGGGTTCAATGCATCCAGCAAAAAACGGGCACTGATGTGCACTATGAAATCACTCCTAGAACTCAGCAGAGTATCAGTCAATGGATCTACTCTGCTTTATCTTATCCCGATTTTTGCTAGAACGGCCGCTCTCTTAGTTTTTTCGAGTAATACTTTTCTACAAGGCTTGTTCCGTTGTAGAAAAATCGCCAAATCTGTCCTTATGCGGACATAAATAACCTATAATAATAGTTAAAGATGTATGCTCTCACATAACTACACGTCGCATAACGCTAGCGATAAAAAGAGCCTAGTCCTAGTAATTAGGGGTTACTGTAGAGCTTGAGATATAGTTAGAATCATACTAGCTAATAATTTCTGATTATATTAGAAGTTTAAATAGACCGTCCCTATCCTAAGGCAACACTTAGTAACTAATCGTAAACTGCACACAATTTACTCTAGTTGATTAAGCGCTACCTACCTCATTCAATTTTGCATAGGTCAAATTCCTTACCTATAGCCGGAGGGCATGCTCATGCTCCCAAGTAACAATTCTTCAGGAAACCCCTGGGGCGGAGGTCAGCAAGATCCTCCACATTTGAAAAAAGCTTTTCATACTATTCTTCAGCACTTCAAGAAAATTCTTATCGGTGGCGGACCATCGAGCTTTTTTTCTCCATTTATTATTTTATTTTTAGCTCTCATTTTATGGTCAACATTTTATACCGTTCCAAGTGATTCTGTCGCTGTCGTACAACGCTTTGGTAAGTATGTAAATAATGTTCCTTCGGGGCTCCACATCAAGGTTCCACTTGGTATTGACACGGTAAAAATAGTTCCAGTTAAACGTCAGTTGAAACAAGAGTTTGGTTTTACGACGCCAGGAGCTAATGATCCTCACCAAAGTCCCAGAGTGAACGATCGTCGCCAAGAGACACAAATGGTCACTGGTGATTTAAATGCTGCCCTTGTGGAGTGGGTAGTTCAATATCGAATTTCTGAACCTATTAAGTTTTTGTTCGAAGTCCGGGAACCTAGTGAAACGCTTCGATATGTTTCTGAGTCCGTAATGCGTGAAGTTGTCGGGGATAGAACTGTGGATGAAGTGATCACAATAGGCCGACAAGAAATTGAATATGAAGCGCTTTCAAAAATGCAGGCGCTCTCAACGAAATATGCCTTAGGGATAAGCATTGACCAAGTGCAATTGAAAAACATCAACCCTCCTCAACCTGTTCAGGCATCATTTAACGAAGTGAACCAAGCCCAACAGGAAAAAGAAAAGCTTATTAATGAAGCTCGTCGAGATTACAACAAAGTAATCCCTTTAGCTTTAGGAGAAAAAGATCAAAGGATCAGAGAGGCTGATGGTTATCGTTTAAAAAGAGTGAATGAAGCCGAGGGGGATACAGCGCGATTTAATGCACTATTGTTTGAGTACGTTAAAGCTCCAGAAGTGACCAAACGAAGAATCTACTTAGAAACCATGCAAGCTGTATTACCGAATATTCGGGCCAAAATTATCATTGATGAGCGAGCAAACAATATCTTACCTTTACTTAATCTCAATAAGACACAAGGAGATGCACAATGAAACCGAAAAAAATAGGAGTCATAACCGCATTAGTTTTATGTGTCTCTCTTGGTATATACAACGCACTTTACACCGTGAGTGAAGTACAACAGGTCATTATTACTCAGTTTGGGAAGCCAATAGGAGAACCTGTTGTGGATGCCGGGTTAAAGATAAAAATGCCATTCATTCATGAGATTAACACTATAGACAAAAGAGTGTTGGAGTGGGATGGCAACCCTTCCGATATGCCCACAAAAGATAAGCTGTATATTTCAGTTGATTTATTCGCTCGGTGGCGAATAATCGACCCACTTCAATACTTTTTAAGAATCAAAGATGAGCGTAGTGCACAATCTCGTCTTGACGATATTTTGGGAAGTGAGACGCGAAATGCTGTCGCAAAGCATGAACTAATCGAAATAATTCGTACCAACAAAAACAGAAAACCGTTACGAGATGCCTTATTAAGTGACACTGAAGGAGAGTTAAAAATTGGCACCCTTGTTCCTATTAAAAAAGGGCGTCAACTAGTAGAACAAGAAATATTCTCTGCTGCGTCAGAAAAAATAAAGATATTTGGTATTGAATTGCTCGATATTCGCTTCAAACGTATTAATTACAATGAAAGTGTTCGCCCTAAAATTTACGAGCGAATGATTAGTGAGCGTCGGCAAATCGCGGAACGTTTTTTATCCGAAGGGAATGGGGAAGCTGCGAGGATTCGTGGTGACCGCATCAGAGATTTGAATAAAATCCAGTCTGAAGCCTATCGTGAAGTCGAAGAGATTCGCGGACAAGCTGATGCCAAAGCCGCCGAAATTTATTCGTTAGCTTACAATAAAAGCCCTCAAGCGAGAGACCTTTATGAGTTCACGCGAACAATGCAGTCTTACTCAACTATCATTTCAGAAAATACAACGCTTGTTTTATCTACTAACAGTGACATATTCAAGTTTCTCAATAGCATTGAAGGTAACTTAATACCTACAGTTGAAAACAATGAGTAAAAAAATCCCAATAGCACCAACTAATCCGACTCGATTACCAAAAGAATACATTGATTGGGTCGCTCAACCAGTAAACCGTTTTATACATATTGAATCCGCAGCAGGCATTGTTCTATTTGTTTCAGCAGTACTTGCTGTTTTACTTGCCAATTCAAATCTAAGTGAAGAGTTTGCTCATTTTTGGCAGATTTCGGTAGGGATTACTTTCGGTGATTTAGTCTTTGAGCGTTCTTTGCACAAATGGATAAACGATGCAGGAATGACTTTGTTTTTCTTTCTCATTGCCTTAGAGCTTAAGCGTGAGTTGATGCTAGGTGAACTTCGTAATCCTAAATTAGCTGTACTTTCCATTGCTGCCGCTCTTGGTGGGATGTTGTTGCCTCCTCTTTTCTATTTATTTATCCAATTTGGTGAACCAGGGCATCATGGTTGGGGGACTGTGATGGCGACGGATACCGCATTTGTGATCGGATGCCTAGCGCTCTTAGGACGAAGTATTCCGAGTAGCTTACGAATATTCATGTTATCAATGGCCGTAGTCGATGATATTGGCGCAATCTTTGTTGTGGCTATTGGTTATGGTAATGACATTGAATGGTGGCCCGTCGTTTATGCATTGATAGGTTTTATTATTGTTCGAGGTATGAGCTTCTTGGGAGTTCGCAGTATTGTACTCTTCTCTCTTGTTGGAGGAATGATATGGTTGTCGGTCGACATGTCTGGTATACATCCGACAATTACTGGTGTGATTCTAGGCTTATTAACCCCCACAAATAAGTGGGTCAGCAAGCAACACCTCTCCACTATTGTGAACTCAATAGTGGCATCATCTCCTATGAAGCAATGGAGCGGAGATAAGATTGAAGGAGAGACTTTAAGGACGGCTGCTGCGGCGGCCCGTGAAACGCTTTCACCGGTCGAGCGCTTAGAAATGTTACTTCATCCTTGGGTCGGGTTTATCATCTTACCACTATTCGCCTTTGCTAATGCTGGGATTTCACTAACCAGTACGAACGCAACTTCTCCAATTACTTTTGCTGTCTTTTTGGGTTTTGTTTTTGGCAAGCCTATAGGTATTGTGCTGTTCAGTTGGATATCCGTAAGACTCCGGGTAGCCATGCTTCCAGAAAATATGAATTGGGGAATGATTTTGGGGGGTGGGATGCTAGCTGGCATTGGTTTTACGATGGCATTGTTTATCTCAGAGTTAGCCTATAGCACTGATCAAATTAATGCAGCAAAACTTGGAATTTTCTCAGCTTCCATCTGTTCAGCTTTACTCGGCCTCACTTTTTTACGGTATTTCTCTGTAAGAGAAAAACAGAACAACATCTAAATCTGAATCTGAAATGTATAGAAAGCCTGCGGTGAAAAAGTACCGCAGACTGCTACACCGTAATCTAAGACGCGAGACTTCACTATGACATTTTAGGGATATTAGCTGTCAGCTGCTTCAGAACATATTGAAGGATACCCCCCGAGTTAAAATACTCCAGTTCCTTAGGGTTATCTATACGAGCAGTAACAGGTATGGTGAGCTCAGCACCTTGCGCTGTTACTACGATAATATTGAGCTCCAATAACGGCTTTATAGGTTCGTGGGGGGCAATAAAAACAGTCTCATTACCCTCTAAAGTCAGTGAATTTAATTCATCTGGTCGCATCAGTTGAAGAGGCAGTATGCCCATACCGACTAAATTACTACGATGAATTCGCTCAAACGATTCCGCGATGACCGCTTTCACATTCAATAACAAACAACCTTTTGCCGCCCAGTCACGACTAGAGCCTGAACCATAGTCTTTGCCAGCAAATATTACCAACGGAACGTTAAGTTCGATTGACCTCCTGCTGGCGTCGTAAATAGGAATGATGGGAGGCGCTTTCTCAGTGGTTGACATGTTACAGTCATCCAGTTTGGTATCGCCGTAACATCGCGTGACACCGCCTATCGTCGGGGAGGCGATTTTGTTTTCCAAACGTACATTTGAAAAAGTCCCACGAACCATGATGTGATGATTTCCTCGGCGTGAACCATAGCTATTAAACTCTTCGGGTGTGATGTTTTTTGAAAGTAGATATTGACCCGCCGGACTATGTTCTGAAATGCGGCCTGCTGGTGAAATATGGTCGGTCGTAATTGAATCCCCCAAAATGGCTAATACACGCGCTGATTCAACAGGAAAAGTCGGCGGTGGTATTTCCAAAAAAGGAGGGCGTTGTATGTAAGTGGAGCCTTCGTCCCAAGGGTAGCAGGGGCTATCTTTCATTGACAATTGTTCCCACTCTTCATCACCTTCAGTAATGTCGCTGTAGCTCAATCTAAAGTGGCTCTCATGGACTTGATTTAGCATTTCATCCAGCATGGCTTGGCTTGGCCACAGATCTTTTAGATAGACGGGCTCGTTGTTACTATTGAGCGCAATTGGGTCTTTTTCTAAGTCAATACAGGTCGTACCCGCTAACGCAAATGCGACGACTAAAGGTGGCGAGGCAAGCCAGTTTAGGCTAACAGAGGGGTGTACTCTACCTTCAAAGTTGCGATTACCTGATAATACCGCCGATACATTCAGGCCGTTTTCCGAGATCTCAGTTTCAAGATTGTTTTTTAATGGGCCAGAGTTACCAATGCATGTTGTGCAACCGTATCCAACTCGATGAAATCCCAATAGGTCGAGGTAGTCTTGCAAACCCGTATCATTGAGATATCGAGCGACAGCTAATGAACCGGGTGCGAGAGAAGTTTTGACGTAGCTAGGAACGGTTAACCCTTTTTTAACTGCTGCCTTAGCCACCAAACCCGCAGTCAGCATAACAGCGGGGTTTGACGTGTTAGTGCACGAGGTGATAGCTGCAATGACGACATCACCATGATGTAAGGGTCTGGATGAGCCTGGCTGGCTTGAGTTTGCGGCACCTTCAATAGCACATTGGTCAAGAGTCGCTTGCTTAATGGCGCTGATATTAAGTCTGTCTTGAGGTCGTTTGGGCCCTGCTATTGAGGTACCGATAGCAGATAAATCGACTACAACATTTTCGTCATACTCTGGTGAAGGGCGGTTTGTATCCCACCATAGCTCTTGCTCTAGAGCGTACGCCCGCACTCTATCAATCAGTGAAGAAGGGCGGTTTGTCAGGGTTAAATAGGCGATAGTATTTTCATCAATTGGGAAAAATCCGCAAGTGGCTCCATACTCTGGTGCCATATTGGCAAGCGTTGCTCGGTCTGCCACCGATAGAGTGGCTAAGCCGTCACCATAGTACTCAACGAACTTACCAACCACGCCATGAGACCTTAACCTTTCTGTAATCGTCAAAACCAAATCGGTCGCAGTCACACCGGGACGCAATTGCCCATCAAGACGTACTCCGACAACTCGTGGGATAGCGATATTTAGTGGCTGACCAAGCATTGCAGCTTCGGCTTCTATGCCTCCCACTCCCCAACCCAACACGCCTAACCCGTTTATCATAGTGGTGTGGCTATCGGTTCCTATTACCGTGTCTGGTGTTAACACTCTTTTTTCGTCTTCGCGCACAACTTGAGATAGATATTCCAGATTAACTTGATGGCATATCCCCTTACCGGGAGGGATCACGGTCAAGTTACGGAAGTTTTTTTGTGCCCATTTTAGAAATGTATAACGCTCTCTATTTCGTGCCATTTCATGTGCACGATTTGTTTGTATCGAAGATTCTGAACCTGATTGATAAACAATTAACGAATGGTCAATGACAAGATCAACCGGACATTTAGGTGTTACATAACTCGGATCTCCGCCTTCTTTAGCTACTGCATCTCTTATTGCGGCTAAATCGACTAAAGCAGGTATCCCAGTATAGTCCTGCATCAGTACTCTACTAGGATAGAAGCTCAATTCTGATGAATGACCGTTGTTCTCTGAGTCGAGAGCCTTATTTTTAAAGAGCAATGCTTCAATAATTCGAGATGACTCTTTTAAATCAGAGGTTTGTCGCATTACATTTTCAATAAGCAGACGTTTAGTTACGGGAATTTTGGACAGGTTTACTTGATAATCTTGGGCAAGTTTTTTTAATGACCAGTATCTATATTCTGTACCTTTTAAATTCAGTGACCTTAGATATGTTTGGCGCCATGTTTTCTCGTTAGTGGGTATCATGATTTGTTTCCTTTCAATGATGGTTGACCTTTATAAAAGGCACCTCCTTGTCATAGACTGTTTTCTGGGACATTTTTATATTTCCCATATCCAAATAGCTTTGATCAGCTGAAAATCTATAACCTGAAAGGATCAGAGTTGAATTTCGAAAAGAAGGAAGAAGTTGGAATGGACTTTTACCATCAAACAATAACTAGACAAAAAATGAAGGCAAAGCTTTTGATTGCTATGCCTTCAGCCGTATCTAGATGAGAGCCACGTTTGTTGCGTGTGGTCCTTTCTCACCTGGTTCAACTTCAAAACTTACTTTTTGCCCTTCCAACAGGGTCTTAAACCCATCAGACGAAATCGAACGGAAATGGACAAAAATATCCTTGCCATCACTATCTTTGGTGATAAATCCAAAGCCTTTATTCTCGTTAAACCATTTTACTGATCCAGTTTCTCTGTCAGACATATATACCTCGACTAATCCTATAGGTTAAGGCTCTGGTAACTAGAGCTATTTCATAGTCACTCAAGAGGGCTGTCGCAGAAGTTAAACGAAAAATTTCGAAAATAACTGTGAAAGGAAACTTGTTTTATAATGAAAAAATAACTCAAATTCGCGGAGCTACTTTAAGTATAAGCCTTAAATTGAAAATAGTTAGTTTAGTCTTCGGTCATATTTTAATTTAGCTGTAAGGTTATGATTTTAAAAAATATTATTAAGTTTCTAATGCGTTAGCTAACAAAAAATGACTTTATGCCGACTGCGAGCAAATAGCCGAAGAAGCAACTAGCTGGTTTTTGCGATACTTACAATGCTAATTTAACTAGTGCTGTTACTCACTTTTGTCTATTTTATGCTGACTTGTGTAGTATCATTGTTTCTTTCATAGCCAACGTGGATGCGGTGCGAAATTCAGTCAATCATCAAAATAGGATTATATGTGAGCAAGTTACCTAAACCGACACAAAAGCAGAAACAACTTGGTCTTAATCCGAAAGGAAAAAGGATTAAGCGGATACCAGAAGAGTTGAAGAGAAAGGATGTCCGCAAACGAATAGAAGATATTGAGGAACAAAAGGAATGGGGATTGTGAGTTCAAGAAACCTCTCTGAACTTATCAATACGACACTCCTCATGCATTCTGAAAAACTGAGTAACTTGGAAAGAGACATGCTTGCAGGTTTACTCGACCAACTCTACTGTGAACAGGCTTTGACAGACAAACAAATTAAACTGTGTCAAAGGCTAATACGAAAAACTAATCAAGCCTGTGTATTTATTGATGACACTCCAAACGAACCGTGATTGCTAGGCAATGTCAGTCTTCGATGTTATCAACCCAGCCTTGCTCAAGCGTCAACCGAGTCAGAACTTGATCCATTAAATCTTTGATTTCAATTTGATCAGTACCCTCTGGCGCATGATGCTCTGCTGAGCGCTTTGCGTTCGTTAGGTTTTTCATGAAGATAGCTTCGCTATCCATCACGGCGTGTCTCACGTTGAAGTAAGTGACCTGGTAGGTCGGCATCGTATTATTCCTTCTGTGGGGGCGTGAAGATGTGATGCTTTCAATATAGCACTTTTTCATGCTATAGCGTTCTAACTGACTTAGCCTTCTTGATTAAAATTGACTAGTCAAATCACTGATTATCAAGAAATATGAACGCAAAGCCTACTTCTCTACCTTCCAATATGATGATGCGAGTTCGACTCTCGCTGTACGCTCCAAATCCACAAACCAATGCGCACTATGACTGACATTTATCATCGCCCACCATTGTTTAAGCAACATAACGCCGCTCTCGCTATGATGTCCCTCCCAGACATGTCGTGGGTGCTAATGATGCTTAGAGATTATCTATTGAAGAGCACGGTCTTTCAATGGGCAAATATTGAGCATGCATTAAGGGGAATAGTGCAGCCCCCATACTTTTCCTAACACCTAATAGTCTAAATAGAGTAAATTTCCTAACCAACTTTTGTCCAGAAACGTGTTTCATCGAGTGAGCAAGAAAAATTATAAATGCCTAGTGAGCAGTGCGAGCGTAAGGAGTGGCTTTATTATTTTACTACCATTCCCCTTAAATACCCTTTTGGCAAGGTGATGGTTTCACGCAGTGAGGCCATCACCTTGCTAAGCCTTCAGGGATAAAAAAGCGTACACACCAATATACATAGTATGTACGCCTTTCATATTGAAAAGAAGCATTGCCAGTAAAGGGCTACCACTCACTCTTTCATAAATAGACATGGTTTTTACTGTATACTTAGCGCTGCACCCTTTTTTTGTTTGGCTGGACCAAATTACACGCGATTTTGCGTATAAGCAGCTAGCTCATCCATTGAGGTTTGTGCAACGACTTCGCCATCAATGTAGTAAGTGACAAACTCACCATCGCGCACACCCATGAGTGTCGCCTTCTCGCCGTTATTGTAAGTAATATCCATTTGAACAGTATTCTCATCGATTTGCTGCATTCGACCCTGCTCAATAACACGGTTATTCGATAACGGTGCAATTGGCGCCGTCGTTAACGATTTATCTAACTGGTGGTTTACATCGATGTAAGTATCCATCTTTGTATCGAAGATATGTGGCTTACCATTTAAAGGGTTCTTACCCGTCCAAAACTCTAGAGAGTTAAACACGATGTAGTCCGCTGCGATTGCGACACCATAAACAGGTGCTAAAAGCATGTTTAGACCACCTCGAGCGTAACGGTTATCTACAGCTTTCAAGTTAAACCCCATGACATAACCTGTCACGGCATTACTGCCAACGCAACCTGAAAGTGAAACTGCTACAGCAGTCAATGCACCAATTTTAGCAATTGCCTTTTTCATCAAAACCTCTAGTTAGAAATGTTAGACCTCAAATTCGGCGCGGATATTATCGGATAAAAAGTAGGGTTAAAAGTCCGTTTTTTTGTCCCTCATTATCAGTATTATTTTTAATACAGTCACATTTTTTAAGCCTATGATTGCTCTTCCTTCTGTACCTCTCGTTATGTATTAAACTGATAGAAAAGATCATATTGAAAACAAAAACTTCACACATGCTGAGGTTTCGCGCATGACGATTAAAGTAATTTGTCGTGTCCTTAATGAGAATGATTAGTGCGATTTTGCAGCAATTGTTACATTGCTGATAACGCATTTGACAGAGATGGTTTATGGCCAGAAGTAAAAAAAGCAAAGTGTTTGAGCTCTTAGGGCATCAAATACAACCAGGACAACGATTAGAGATCGAATTTGAAGCAGCGAAGCTATACACACATTCGCCTTTATCTATTCCCGTGGAAATCATCCATGGGAAACAAGAAGGGCCTGTGTTAATGGTGAATGCTGCTATCCATGGTGATGAGCTTAATGGCGTAGAAATCGTTCGTCAGATCATTAACCAACTGGATCCACAAAAACTGAAAGGCACTGTCATTGCAGTACCTATCGTTAACGTTTTTGGTTTCATCCATAAATCACGGTACTTGCCCGATCGACGAGATCTCAACCGTTGTTTTCCTGGCAGTGAAAAAGGCGCGCTTGCATCTCGAATGGCACACGGCTTCTTTAACAACATAGCCAAACGTTGTGACTACATTTTGGATCTGCACACTGGGGCCATTCACCGCACGAACTTGCCACAGATTCGCGCAAACTTAAGCAACCCAGAAACTCTGCGTATTGCTCAGGCGTTTGCGACGCCAGTGATTGTTGATTCAGCATTGCGTGATGGCTCTTTACGCAGTGAAGCAGAAAAATGTGATATCCCCGTGCTAACCTACGAGGCTGGCGAAGCATTGCGTTTTGATCCACTGTCAATCAGCGCTGGTGTACTCGGGGTTCGGCGTGTAATGCAAGCCATTGGCATGCTGCGCGCTAGCCGAAAAAAGCTGCCTGAGCCTATCATAGCGAAGTCCACCAGCTGGGTTCGTGCGTCAGGTAACGGTATTTTGCGTACTGTCGTTAATCTGGGAGACAAAGTGGAACAGGGTGAAACTCTCGCCTATATCAGCTCTCCTCTTGGACATGATGAGGTAGAGCTCAAAGCGCCAAAGCGTGGCTTGGTGATCGGTCAACAAACTTTGCCACTGGTTAATGAAGGCGATGCGATCTTCCACCTTGCTTACTTCAACCAAGGTGATGATTCGGTAGAACAAGCCGTTGAAAGTTACATTGAAGGACTGACCGAGTTCGATGTCGAGCCACTGACTACCGGACAGATCCCGTTAGAAACTCAGTAATTCCTACCAAGTACGCACTTGATTAGCTCGAAAGGAGCAACAGTGCTCGCACCATCTTGTTTAAAAGCCAATGAGCTCAGCGTCCATGATGCTGGGCTTTTTGTTTTCTGTAAGCTAACGATACTCATCGTAGTTTCCACGAATGGATAAAAAACTTTACAAGCCATCGCAAAAACACATTTGATAATCAATCTCATTATCATTTATTAATCGTAATAATGTTCTTATAATCCGAGCTTCATAAAAACACTATAAATCATCAATATGAAACGATTAAAAAGTCATCCATTCAAAGTAAATCTCATTTCACTAACTTTGCTCTTCCCTCTTTATTCATATGCCGAGACAACGCCAAATGAAGAACTTGAAGTCATCGGTGTGCGTTATGCCAAACCTATTACCATTGCTGAGCCTGCGCAAACCACCATTGATTGGTCAGAGATTGAAGAGCAACAGTACTCTAATTTTGCCTCAATGATCGATGCCGTTCCGGGCGCATCATTAGATGGTGGCGGTCGTTCTGGTGGCGAACGTATTAACATTCGTGGTTTTGATGATCCAAGCGATATCGCCGTATTTGTCGATGGCGCTCCTATTGGCTTTCAACAATACCGCTACGGAACTTTCTTTTTTGATCCGTTCTTGATTGGTGAAGCAGAAATTATCAAGGGCGCGCACGACTATCGAGCACTCAACGGAAAGTTTGGTGGCTCAATTCGTATTAAAACCAAGAGTGTCGATGACCTACTGTACGGCAATAGAAACTTTGGTGCTCGCATCTCAAGTGCATACAACACCAACGGCAATGAGAATGCCTACACGCTAACACTCTATGGTAAAAACGATACTGGTTTTTATTTTCTAGCGAATGGCTCGGTAAAAGATTCTGATGACATTAAAGTCGGTGGTGGTGACACGCTGGATTACTCAGGTTATGAGCAAGAAAACATGCTCGTAAAAGTCGGTTATGAAAACAACGATCACGAGTTTGAAATTAGCCACACTCGCTACAAAGATGAAGGTCGTAAACCTTGGGCTAACCGCCGCGGAAAAATGCCTAACATCACTGAGTACAACATCAAGAAATACGGATCATTAGAAAAAGCCAAATACGCATACACCGTCGATAATAAATACACGGATAACACCACGACCATCTCTTACCACTACATGCCGACTAACCCGTATATTGATTTCAATATCAAAATGGCACGTTCTGAAAACGATCGTCACTGGGTTCGCCCTGACGTGGCATTCGAGAAAATGTTCGTTTCTGTTGGCAGTTACGGTCACGAGTCTTGGTTGAGTTACGAGCGTGACTATGCTGATGTGTTTAACCAAGCGCAGTTCGGAGACCACACTCTAGTGACAGGGCTTCAATATCAAAAAACCGATAGAGACTCATTAGTATTCAACGCATCATACGACAGTAATGAAGCCAAAAACTACGGTTGGTATACCCCTTACTACGAACCATCTGGCACTCAGTCAATTTATGCGGCTTACATTGCTGATCACTATCAAGCAA
This sequence comes from Vibrio sp. J2-4, assembly GCF_021728155.1. Classification (NCBI taxonomy): domain Bacteria; kingdom Pseudomonadati; phylum Pseudomonadota; class Gammaproteobacteria; order Vibrionales; family Vibrionaceae; genus Vibrio; species Vibrio sp. J2-4. Next base: position 134,415 of record NZ_JAKKCN010000001.1, on the reverse strand, counting down.
CAAACCGTCTAACCATCACACCTTCTCTGCGTTACGAATACATTAAGAGTGAAGGAAAAGGGAACGCTGCGCCGGATTATAATGACCCAGCCGCTGGACATGACTACGGTGAAACGACGCATAAAGGCTTTAGCCCACGTTTGGATATCGACTTTAATGCGACTAATAATACGCGTTTAAACGCCTCCTACGCCTACGCTTTAAAAGCACCAACCGTTGATAACATCTACTCAGTGCAATATGCACGAGCTACCGCTACGGCTACTGCTTTGAATCTGGACGTGTCTCGTATCCATGCTTATCAAGCAAGCGTTATCAACTTAACGGAAGGGCTGGTGAACTCTCGCGATAACCTCGCAACAGAGTTAACTTTGTTCTATAACGATGTTAGCGACACGGTTGATATACGAACGGGCGAAAACCTCGACACCAATACTACTGAGTTACAAAGCTGGAATACAAACCTAGATGGCTTTAAAAACTACGGCTTTGAGCTAATTTCACAATACCGGATTGAAGATTTCTACAGTAATTTCTCAGCAAGTTACATTCGCGGCAAAAACAAAGGTAGTCTATCTGACTCCACAGGTTCAGATGATGATCACCCTGATGTGCCACCATTAAATATCAACTTAGGTTTAGGTTACGAATGGATTCCTGGTTTACGTACGGGCTGGGAAGTCCGTTGGTATGATGCGCAAACCAAAACCAAGGCAAGCGGTAACAATTTAAAAGTGAAATCGCCAAGTGAGCAATACACGCTACAAAACGCTTACGTGGTTTGGGAAATACAACAAGTCGAAGGCTTGAGTGTTGGCGCTGTTGTGAAAAACTTAACCGATCGTTACTACGAAGCATACCTATCTAATGGCGTGCCTTCGCCTGGTCGCGAAGTCAAACTGCATCTCACTTATCAATACTAACCATACCTAAAAGATGCAGGGCAGACATTAACTGCCCTGCTGTTTCTTAACGAACAACCATAATTGCACACCGTTTTATTTATCAGTACTATCATTTCTTTTTGCTTGCATACACACTATGAACAACTTAAAAACATTGTTTCTTCTTGCTTGCTTCGTTCCAGCAAGTCAAAGCCTGGCACAGACTTCTGAGAGCATTGCTGACTACTTACAAGAGCAGAGTCAGCACCAGGTTATTGAGGATCATTACGCACAACCAACAACAAATAGCCTGAATCTAGACGCCAAAGCAAACGCGTTAACTTGGCACGAAGATGGCAAGCCGGATCACTGTCGTTACGCCAAGCAGCCCAAGGACGTCGCAACACATTTCGACTACGGTGAAGCAAACGATCTATCTGACGGATTGCAACACTTTGATTTACCAGAGAGGCACTCGGCAAAGGGCAAGTCAACACATCGCACTTATGCTAATAACCCTCACCTTCTTCCTGGCAATAAACAATTTGCAGCCCCTGAAGACGGTACGTTTAGTCTGTCAGTATCTTCGGATTGTTTTTAAGTCGATACAATAAAAAATGCCCTGAGACAAAACTCAGGGCATTTTCACTTTTTGTTTGATGGGTGACGTCACCATCTCACCGACTTGAATCTATTCTTCGTCAGCGTCTACTTCAGCGTCACGTGCTTTGCGGGCTTCTTCTTTACGAACTTTTGCCGCTAGTTGTTCTGCTTCACGCTCTTGACGTTGCGCTGCTTTACGCTCGTTACGAACCACTTGGTTTTGGATAAAACCAGCCAGTTCTTGTTCAGCCCAAGCTTGTGCTTTCTCTTCGCTGTCAAAGCCAGTTTCACGCTTTGATACTACAGTCTTACGAGATGTCACTTGGCGAGTGATTTCTGCGCTCCAGCCGTTACGTTTTTCAGTGACGCGGATAGCAAATTTTGGATTCTTAGACATTTCTTTCATTTCCTAAGGGATTTAGGGATCAATCAGGGATTCGGTCAACTTGATAACTCCATCTAAGCTGAGCTGTTTAACACCATCCCTTGGTAAGCGCGGTATTAGAGCATAAAAGTAATCTAAACGCTGCAAGTTTTTTACGCGAGATAATAGATGACAAAGAAGAGGCAGAACAAAGCAACGTTTCGCCCAGTCACTAGAAAGAGCGACAAAGAAAAAAGAGTGATAAGAAAAAAGAAAACGCTGGTCTCTCAACCAACGCTTTACTTAAGCTAGATTAACCTTTGGTTAATTAACCGATATTCTTACGTGCATTTTGGAACATACGCATCCAAGCACCATTTTCACCCCAACCTTCCGGAGCCCAAGAGTTTGCAACTGTGCGGAATACACGCTCTGGGTGAGGCATCATGATTGTCACGCGACCGTCTGCTGTTGTTAAGCCAGTAATCGCGTTTGGCGAACCGTTCGGGTTGTTCGGGTATTGTTGCGTCGGGTTACCGAGGTTATCCACGTAACGAACCGCAACCGTACCTGATGCCTCGATCGCTGCCAGGTGCTCTGCATCACGTACTTCTACACGCCCTTCTCCGTGGGAAACCGCGATTGGCATGCGCGAACCAGCCATTCCGTCGAAGAATACAGAATCAGATTTCTGAACTTCAACTAGGCTAAAGCGCGCTTCAAAACGCTCAGATTCGTTACGAACAAAACGTGGCCACAAGTCTGCACCCGGGATCAGCTCTTTCAGGTTAGAAAGCATCTGACAACCGTTACATACACCTAAAGAGAACGTCTCTTTACGGTTAAAGAAGGCTTGGAACTGTTCACGAGCTTGTGCGTTAAACAGGATAGACTTAGCCCAGCCTTCACCCGCACCTAGTACGTCGCCGTAAGAGAAGCCACCACAAGCTACTAGGCCATGGTATTCATCCAGAACGGCTTGACCCGTTAGGATATCACTCATATGAATGTCGGTTGCTTCAAAACCTGCGCGGTCAAACGCTGCTGCCATTTCAACGTGGGAGTTAACACCCTGCTCACGTAGAATCACCATCTTAGGCTTCGCACCTTTTGCAATGTAAGGCGCTGCAACGTCTTCATTTACGTCGAAGCTTAGCTTAACGTTTAGACCCGGGTCAGAGTTGTCTTTCTTAGCTTCGTGCTCTTGGTCAGCACACGCTGGGTTATCACGTAGCGCCTGCATCTTATGCGTTGTTTCAGCCCAGATAACACGTAGTTCGGTACGTGAACGTTCAAGAACAACTGCATCACCAGAAGTGATAATAAAGTCGTCTGAAGCGTTAACTGAACCAATCACATGTGAACATGCCTCTAAGCCGTTTGCCGCCAGAGTAGATAGAACTGAATCCAGCTCATCATTCTTAACTTGAACAACCGCACCTAGCTCTTCGTTAAATAGAACGGCTAGCGCATCATCACCCAGCTCTGCGATGTTCGCTTTTACGCCACAATGACCCGCGAACGCCATCTCAGCCAGTGTAACAAACAGACCGCCGTCGCCTTTATCGTGGTAAGCCACTAGCTTGTCATCACGTACTAACGCTTGCATTGCATCAAAGAAGCCTTTTAGCTGCTCAGCGTTATCTACGTCAGCAGGTTTGTCACCCAGCTGTTTGTATACTTGTGCCAATGCTGTCGCACCTAAGCGGTTTTTGCCGTTACCCAAGTCAACAAGAACTAGAGAAGTATCGCCTTTGTCAGTGCGTAGTTGTGGAGTCACGGTCTTACGTACGTCTTCCACACGACCAAATGCCGTGATAACTAGAGACAGTGGAGAAGTGACTTCTTTACTCTCGCCGTTCTCTTCCCACTTGGTTTTCATCGACATGGAGTCTTTACCAACTGGGATCGTCAAACCTAATGCAGGACAGAGCTCTTCACCCACCGCTTTGACTGCTTCATAAAGACCTGCATCTTCACCTGGGTGACCCGCTGGCGACATCCAGTTCGCAGACAGTTTAATGTGTTTAATATCACCGATGTCTGTTGCCGCAATGTTCGTTAGTGACTCACCAACAGCTAGGCGAGCCGATGCACCAAAGTCTAGTAATGCCACTGGCGTGCGCTCACCCATCGACATTGCTTCGCCGTGGTAAGTGTCATAGCTTGCCGCTGTTACTGCACAGTTTGCTACTGGTACCTGCCAAGGGCCAACCATTTGATCACGAGCAACCAGACCCGTTACTGTTCGGTCACCGATAGTAATTAGGAATGTTTTTTCTGCAACCGCTGGAAGACGAAGTACGCGATCCACCGCTTCATTAAGCTCAATACCATCACGAACAATGGCAGGGCTTTCCACCTTTAGTGTGGTTGCGTCGCGGTGCATCTTCGGTGGCTTACCAAGCAGGATATCCATTGGCATATCGATTGGCGTATTGTCGAAGTGAGAATCTTCTAGCGTTAGATGACGCTCTTCTGTCGCCACACCCACCACTGCATATGGTGCGCGTTCACGCTTACAGATTGCATCGAATGCTTCCATGTTTTCTGGCGCTACCGCAAGAACGTAACGCTCCTGTGATTCATTACACCAAATTTCTAGCGGACTCATGCCCGGCTCATCGTTTGGTACATCGCGTAATTGGAACTTACCGCCACGCTCACCGTCGTCGACAAGTTCAGGCAATGCGTTAGAGATACCACCCGCGCCCACATCGTGGATAAATGCGATTGGGTTGTCGTCGCCTAGCTGCCAACAACGGTCGATCACTTCTTGACAGCGACGCTCCATCTCTGGGTTTTCACGCTGTACTGACGCGAAGTCCAGATCTTCTGCTGACTGACCAGACGCCATTGAAGACGCCGCGCCACCACCAAGACCGATGTTCATTGCAGGACCACCAAGTACGATTAAGCTCGCACCCACTGGAATTTCTTTCTTCTGCACGTGTTTGTCACGAATGTTACCCATACCACCAGCAATCATGATTGGTTTGTGGTAACCACGGATTTCTTCACCCGCGTGAGAGGTCACTTTTTCTTCGTAAGTACGGAAGTAACCCAATAGATTTGGACGACCAAATTCATTGTTGAATGCCGCGCCGCCTAGAGGACCTTCAAGCATGATGTCTAGCGCGTTAACAATACGACCTGGCTTGCCAAAGTCGGTTTCCCATGGCTGTTCAAAACCAGGAATACGTAAGTTAGAGGTTGTAAAACCAACCAGACCTGCTTTTGGCTTACCACCGATACCCGTCGCGCCTTCGTCACGGATCTCACCGCCTGAACCAGTCGATGCGCCCGGCCATGGAGAGATTGCCGTTGGGTGGTTGTGCGTCTCTACCTTCATTAAGATGTGCGCATCTTCATGGTGGTAAGTGTATTGACGAGATTTAGGATCTGGGAAGAAACGACCCGCTTTAGAGCCCGTCATAACGGCCGCGTTGTCTTTGTATGCAGACAGCACATAGTCAGGTGTCGTTTCGAACGTGTTTTTGATCATTTTGAACAAAGACTTAGGTTGTTCTACCCCGTCGATAGTCCAATCTGCGTTAAAAATTTTGTGGCGACAGTGCTCTGAGTTCGCCTGAGCAAACATCATCAATTCAATGTCGTTTGGGTTACGCCCAAGCTTAGTAAAGTTCTCTACCAAGTAATCAATTTCATCTTCTGCGAGTGCCAAACCAAGGGAAACGTTTGCTTCTTCAAGCGCAAGACGACCGCCCGCTAAGATATCAACATGCGCCACAGGCTTAGGCTCAGCGACTGTAAACAGCGCTGACGCAGCTTCAAATGCTGTAAATACCGTTTCCATCATGCGGTCATGAATTAACGCTTTGACAGCGCCAACTTGAGCTTCTGATAGAACAACTGAAGATTCGACATAATAAGCCGTACCGCGCTCTAGACGTTTCACTTTATCCAAGCCACAGTTAACAGCGATATCGGTAGATTTAGAAGACCAAGGCGAGATAGTGCCTGGACGAGGCGTAACAAGAAGTAGAAGACCTTCTGGCTCATGCTCTTCGATGGTTGGGCCGTAAGTTAGTAACTTTTCAAGTTTTTCTAACTCTTGGTCATCAAGGTCAGACTTTAGATCGGCAAAGTGCATAAACTCGGCATAAATGCCAGTTACAGGCAGATCTTGTTCACGACAAAGTTCCAGTAGTTTATTAACACGAAACTCAGAAAGAGCTGGGGAGCCACGCAAAATTCTCATGTGCTTAGGTCTCTTATGCAATTGATTAAGGTGATATTGGAATAAATTCAGACACTTAAAATAAGCCCTGTCGAACCTATGCCGATTCCACCTCGTCATTGCGAGCGCATTATATAGCAATTGTTTTTGTGATGTAACACCAAAAGCAACCGTTTGCGTCATTTTTTTTGTCAAATTTGAATTACGACTAAAATGTCGATAAAACACACAATGTCACGCTATAAGTGTGTGATTCACTTTGCCCCATGAGCTCGCTTTGATATAAAGGCAAATAGAAATTTCCTAAGATGTACCTATTAATGCAAATAAGCCAGCTCAACCGACTCAAGCGCAGCGCTCTAATTTTTGTTTCTGTGCTACTACTCTCTGCCTGCCAGATTGAGTCGGAACCCAAAAGTGAATTCGAAAAAATTCAGGAACGTGGCGTGCTTCGTGTTGGCACGCTAAACAATCAGCTTTCCTATTATATTGGTCCCGATGGTCCCGCTGGGTTGGATTACGAATTGGCGCGTCAGTTTGCGGAGCAGCTCGGCGTCAAGCTCGAGATTAAACCTGCCTTTCGCCAAGCTGAGCTTTTTCCTGCTCTTAAGAAAGGAGATATTGATCTCATTGCTACGGGCTTAAATCAAACGTCACAAGCGGTAAAACGCTTTAGACCTGGCCCTGCTTATTATTATGTAAGCCAACAAGTTGTGTATAAAAAGGGGCAACTTCGACCACGTGATATCGAACAGCTGATTGAATACCAAGCATCGAAAGACAGCGAATCTGACGAAGATACAAATGCAGGCGCGCAAACATTAAAGATCGTTGAACAATCGCAATATGTTCCGACCCTAACCGCATTAAAGAAGCAATACCCAGAGCTACAGTTTGAAATTGTTGGCGATGCTGATACGAGAGACTTACTTAAATATGTATCCACTGGTGAGTTGCGTTTTACTGTGACTGACTCTGTAGAACTTTCCCTAGCTCAGCGCCTTTACCCCGATCTTGCGCTCGCGTTTGAACTTACAGAAGATCAACCAGTATCGTGGTTTACTCGACGCTCTGAAGACGAAAGTTTGTATGCGATGCTGATAGAGTTTTTCGGTAACATTAAACAATCAGGAGAACTGTCCACTCTCGAAGAGAAGTACATTGGTCATATTGAAGCATTTGACTACGTTGATACTCGCGCATTCATTCGAGCTCTGGATGACAAATTGCCTAAGTGGGCACCTTTATTCCAAAAGTACAGCGAAGAGTTCGACTGGCGCTTAATTGCAGCATTGGCGTATCAAGAATCACACTGGAAGCCAGCGGCAAAATCGCCAACGGGTGTTAGAGGGATGATGATGCTTACTCTGCCAACAGCAAAAAGCGTCGGGGTAACAAACCGTTTAGACCCTGAGCAATCTGTTCGTGGTGGTGTCGAGTACTTACGTCGCATTGTAGGTCGCGTGCCTGATAGCATCAACGAGCATGAAAAAATATGGTTTGCCCTGGCTTCATACAACATTGGCTATGGCCACATGATGGACGCACGACGACTTACTAAAGCGCAAGGTGGCGATCCAAACGCTTGGGCGGATGTAAAAGACAGATTGCCTTTACTGCGTCAGAAGCGTTACTACAGTCAAACTCGCTATGGGTACGCCAGAGGTGATGAAGCGCGTAATTACGTAGAAAATATTCGACGTTACTACCAATCCATCATTGGTCATGTCAGCCAAAGACCAGCGATTGATGAGAATAGCGATGACTTGCAAGTTATCCCGCCGCTCAACCCTGACATTTTGATATCAGGAGCAGTAGAGACCGTTGTAGAGCAAATATCTGGCGCTTCTGACGTCACGGTTGAAGAAGACACCGAACAAGAAAGCCCTGAAGAATAGACCCGCTGTAAACTAAAAAATGACGAGCCCATGAGCTCGTCATTTTTGTTGAGTCCTAGCGAAAACTTATCTAGAATCCAATATTCTGAGTGACACCAACCACACTCAATCATTCCTATGGTTGGTCGCCTTTTCTTCACCATTAGTTAAACTGATTGCTTTGTAACAGATTGCTTCGTAACCACATGGTTTAGCTCACTTGATGAAGCGGCGCTTTCGGCTACGCTCTGCCGAAATAACGTCACTCATATTATTAAGCACCGTATTGAAATTGTTTGCTGGCTCTGTGCAATGCAGAAGTCAAATGAAGAACGTTAAACCATCAAATGTTTAGTGCGATTATCGAGCCTATTGTAAAACATCGATGAACCGCTATTTACTGGTATAAGTCTTGTCTGCAGGAGGTTTTGAATATGAGAAGACGTAGAGTGCAGTCAAAGCGTTTAAATAACACAGTAGCTGCTATCCGACGTAAACGTAAACTGACATGTATGAAAAAGAAAGTAAGTTCACGTAATCGTGTTTTTGTACATTTAGTCAATCACTAGTGCGTCCAAGCAAACATCTACCACGTTGTAGGTGTTTGCTAGCCCTCACTACTCCCACTACCTTGTTCGCTCTCTCCATTTTCTAATGCTTTTTGTGCTTGTTTCTTTGCTTTAATTTCCTTTCGGCGACGCTTAAAAAACGCTTGTAGCTGAGTGCGGCACTCATCTTCTAGCAGCCCCTTTTCAACTAAGGCGTAATGGTAAGCAGCTTGGCTTTCAAACAAATTAAGCACTGTTCCTGCTGCTCCCGCTTTTAAATCTGGCGCTCCAAAAACGACCCGCTTAACGCGGCTATGCAGTAAGGCTCCGGCACACATTGGACATGGCTCAAGTGTTACATACAAAGTCGTATCCAGAAGGCGGTAATTTTCTATCTTTTGGCCTGCTTTACGCAGTGTTTGAATCTCAGCATGTGCGGTAGCGTCATTAGTACCAATAGAGCGATTCCACCCCTCAGCGATAATTTCACCATCTTTGACAAGCACTGCGCCGACAGGTACTTCCCCCTCAGCTTCTGCTTGCTCAGCAAGCACCATCGCTCTGCGCATAAACAATTCATCTTGAGGGGTAAACGGATGGTTAGACAAAGGAGGCTCCAAAGAAACAAAAAACGATTGAATTCAGGAATTTTATCACCAACTTCGGTTTCACTACAGCAACACATCACGAGACAAAGTTTGCAACTCCAAAAAACCTAGTTACAAGACCTATCGATGTTCGTTTTGCGAGAACAAAAAAGCGCAGATCGAAGACCTGCGCTTTTCGGCTGCCAATTACCTACACGTTTTTACATTGTGTAAGTGTAAGGAGCTTGAATGCCTAGCGGGATACCTACCATCCAATAAGCAACTAGGAAGATAGACCAACCGATCAGCATTGCGATCGAGAATGGCATCATTAGTGACGCAAGCGTACCGATACCAGCCGACTTCACATAACGCTGACAGTAAACCACTACAAGAGGGAAAAATACCATTAGAGGCGAAATGATGTTCGATACAGAGTCACCCACACGGTAAGCCGCTTGAGATAGCTCAGGCGAGATACCAACCGCCATTAGCATTGGCACTAGGATTGGACCAATTAAAGCCCATTTTGCCGATGCCGAACCAATAAGTAGGTTTACAGACGCGGTTAGAAGGATCATACCGATGATAGTCACTTCACCTGGTAGGTTCATCGCTTTTAAGCCTTCTGCGCCATACAACGCTAGCATCGTACCGATGTTTGACTGAGCAAATGCAGATAGGAACTGAGCACAGAAGAACGACATTACAATGTATGCGCCCATGGTCGACATAGTATCAGCCATCGCTTTGATAATGTCGTTGCTGGTCTTGAACGTACCTGACACTTTACCGTAAACGTAACCAGGAATGATAAACAGAATAAAGATCAGCGGAACGATAGACTTCATGATCGGTGCTGAGAAGGCCGTAATTTCACCTTCAGGCGAGCGTAGCGCTGATGTTTCTGGAATTAATGCTGCAACAAGTAAGGCAATACCCGCCATCATTGCCCAACCAGCATAACGAAATGCTTTTGATTCCAGTTCAGTAAATGAGCCTAGGTTTGGCGCAGTTTCCGCATCGTCATCAATTGGCATTTTTGACAAACGAGGCTCAATGATTTTTTCTGTCACGTACCAACCAATCGCTACAATAATGATGGAAGATAGGCCAGTAAAGAAGATGTTCGCTAATGGGTTAACCACGTATTCAGGATCAAGAACCTGCGCCGCGGTTTGCGTAAAGCCTGCAAGTAGTGGATCGATACCAGAAGGGATAAAGTTTGCAGAGAAGCCACCAGATACACCTGCAAATGCTGCCGCAATACCCGCTAGAGGGTGACGACCTGCCGCATGGAAGATAATACCGCCCAGAGGAATAACCAGAACATAGCCTGCATCTGCCGCAGTATGCGACACAATAGCAACCAAAATAAGCATTGGAGTAAGAAGCTTAGCTGGCGTGAAGTTCAGCATCTTCTTAAGACCCGTCGTAATAAAGCCCGAAGAGTCTGCAACGCCCACACCTAGCATCGCGACAAGTACGATACCCAGTGGCGCAAAACCTGTAAAGGTAGTCACCATGTTCGCAAGGAAACTTGCTAGCGCTTCGCCCGTAAGTAAGTTGGTGATAGTAAGAGCTTCGCCCGTTCGAGGGTTTGGAAGATCGAATGATACATTCGACAAAAGTGCTGACGCCGCCCAAGTAATGATCAATGCCCAGAAGAACAAAATCGCAGGATCAGGGATTTTGTTACCTGTCCTCTCGATAAAGTTTAAAAAGCGCTCCATCCCGCTCGGCTTCGATGATGGTGCCTTATTTACAGCTTGGTTACTCATGGTAACTCCATAGTGAATGATGTTGGTGCCAAGGCCTATTTGAGTAATTATGACGGCCTACTATCCAACGAGTATTCTAGTAAACACTAATGGAGAAAGCACAAGGTTCTATATTTTTTTCATAATTGGAGACATATTTTGCAAAAACACCACTTCAATTAAACATAATAAAAACAGTAGCACATCAACTCGATTAACAGTTCAAAAACCATTTATTAACCGTGACAAATCCGGTATCAAACAGGAATTACACCCGCATTTGTCTCAGCGCATGCATGCAATTGAACTTAGTTTTCGAATTCACTGTATTGTGAGATCATCGTTTTAAGCTGAACTGATCGCGTCTCGCCGATTCTATCCTTCCAGCTAGAGGTAATAGTGATAGTTTTCAGTGTTCCTGAAACCGTGGCAGCTGGAACTTCCCACTCGACGACATAAGATCCAGTAACAGAAGAGCCTGTTGCAATAGAAGCAAAATTTGCAGGTGTGATGGTAGACATCGCCGCAGAAGCACCACGCGTCCGGAACCATTCGAGCTGGTTTTCTGCTAGACGCAGTGCTTCAATACTTTTTATGGCATATTCGGATTCGCGTTCTAGATACACGTTTAGCTTCGTTAAACCTAGAGCCCCAACACCGATAAGCAGAAAAGAAATTAGAACTTCAAGAAGGTTAAAACCTTTTTGTTTAGAGATCATTCCAAGAGCCCTTCTTCCATCTAGGAATTGCATGCGCATTCCTTGAATTGTCTATCACATCTTTATTGTATCTAAAGTCCAAAGAATCGAAGAAAACCGCTGCCTGATCTTCACTATCAAAATATTGACCACCAGATACCGTAAAAGAACCATGCTGATAATAAGAAGCTATTGTCCTGTATGAGTCTTCTACAACACTTGGCACATGATTTAGGTGAGCATTGGCTTCGAACCCAACCCAATCCGCTGTTGCCGGAGCATAATCATGATTGAAATGAAACAAGACCCCTTTAAACTTATTTGATGTAGCGCCGGAGCTCGGTGGTCCCATCACGGAGAAAAGACCATCATGAATGAGCACTGTTACGCCATTGGTCGATGATGTAGCATTCACCAAATCATTGTATTCCGATTGCTTGATTTCACAGCTCCCTTCAACCCATAAATGATGCTTCCCTGACTGAATTTCTGCTGTTAAAGCAGCACCACAATTAGGTATGCCACCAGCCACTGAGCCCGTCATAACATGAAATACACCATTATCTCGGACATCGTTATGCTCTTCAGCCTTTACTCCAAAGAAGGATTCAAATGGCTTTAAATCTGTATCTTGAGTAAAATCATCACCAGCACCAACCCCGCCAACACTAGATGAGAGATGACGGTTTGCCGTCGTGTTTGCGCAATCTTTATTTGTAGGGTTGTTAAAATCGGCATAGGGAGACTCTCCATGAATTACGCCTTTATTATCAACTGAAGAGGAGTAAAAGCGCTTTTTATACCTTAACGCAATACACTCCCACCCATCGCTGCTCAATTCCCCTGGATCTGGAGTAGAAAACGTTGCACTAGAATGAAAATAAATGTCGGCACTAGACTGCATTGCACCATAGCTCAAGTTACCTCCCAAAATAATCTCCTTACTAATGCTTGTAAATCCAACATTAGAAGTAACCAAATACCCATTGGAAGTACTCGTAAAATTCGGAACCGTCCAAAGCCCTGAGCCACAATCTGTTATTACTGCAGGTACAATATTACTAACTCTAAATTGCGCCCATGCACATTCAACACCTCCTTCAGCTAACCAATGTGCTTGTCGAGATTTTATTTCGTTTTGCGCAACTTTTATTTGAAAAAATACACCTTTGGATGATGCTAATGATGCAATTAAAGCAAGTAATAAAAGTATAGAAGTCACAAGCAAAGTGGTATAACCGGAATAGCTATATTTAGATGTCATTGCCAATTCCTTTGTTTGATAGAAAACTCCGCGACTTCACTAAAGATTCCATCAATCGTTTGCAAACCTAACTTAACGTTCGTGACCGAACTTACATTTCCTCCATTAGTCACTGTTTCTGAACTAACAGTGAATTGGGTGACTTGGAAAATATCATCATCAAATAGAGAACGACAAAAATCTATACCATCAAAAGATAATATTTGTGTTTGAGACACAACGCCTTTTTCACATATAAAAAACCGAGTATCTCTCTTCTCATACTTAATATTTCGATAGTCTTCATTGGCAGCTGAGTCTTCTTTAAAATACACAAAACCAACAGAAGAGGCGCCGCTCAGCATTATGGTTCCTGTAGCTCCGGATAATTTGAGTGAACTACCGTTCCCACCATCATAACCTGCTCTTTGAATATCTTCTTTCATAACAGATAAAGTGATATTAAGACCTTGCAATAAATTTAGCTCTAAGCTTTTTTCTTTTGCTGTTTTTTGTAAACTCAAGAATATAGAGCCCACTACACTAAGAACAATTAACCCAATTAAAGAACTAATCATTAATTCAATTAAAGAGCTACCTCTTTGATAGCGTTTGTTAGCACTGATGGTAATCATATAACTTCGCTCCAGAATTACTACAAATCTTAATCCTCCCAGGAGGGTTTGAGAGCTTTGCTTGTAGTTTTATGTTTTGAGCATTGGTTGGGAAAAACTCTATATTTCCTCCTTGGGGCCGTCCACGGACCTCATCGAAGCTTATTTTTTGATTATCGTAACTGTGCTTCAAAGATAATTCAGAGTATGCGGAGCCGGAAAGGTTTAAGATTACTCCCCCTGAGCCGCTAGATGAGTCAGTTAACTGTAGAGACCATGCACCTTGACTGACAACAACGTTTTTAGCCATTGAGAAATGTATATATAACTTTTGATTTCTCATTACCGCCTCGGACTTACTTTGGCTTAGAAAACCAGCTAATTCAGTTGCCAATAGCTGCATTTGCACAGTTTGTGAAACACGGCTAAAGCTTGGAGCTGCAAACGCCAATATAATACTCAGTACAGCAACAGTAATAAGAAGCTCCAACAACGTAAACCCGCGAGGCATTTCCCAAATTCCTATGTAAACGGCAAAAGGGCCGTAATTCATCTTGCACAGATGCTATCACCTGCCAAAAATAGGCGGAAAAGTGAAAAGGAAACTACTCGTGATGATTCGAATTTCTCGCTGTAACAGCTACAAAAAAAGATTGGGAGGGATGACATTGATCGAATTACTGATAGCCGTAGTGATTGTCGGGATCATTGCGGCTGTCGCCTACCCTTCTTACACCAATCATGTAATCAAGTCTCATAGGACGGTTGCCTTGAGCGATCTTAGTCGAATTCAGCTAGAGCTAGAGACATCTTATGATGGTGGGTACGACTGGAGTCATATTATCTCTGGAGGCACATGCACTCTATGTGATTCAGACACAGATAGATTTTCTTTCAATATTGCGAGCTCTGCAAGTACGGCCTATACCATTACAGCAACAGCAAAATCGGCTCTGGGACAAGACGACGACGAGTGCTTGACTGGCGCTAAAACGATTACTTTAACGTCAACAAATGTCGAAGAACCAAGTGATTGCTGGAATTAGAAAGAACACCGAGATGCAAAAAGGCCTGCATTTTAGCAGGCCTTTGTATTTGTGCTTTTCACTAACGTCTAGCTGGTTAAATCATCAAAGAACTTTTTCACACCGTTGAAAAAGCCTTCTGATTTAGGCTTGTGCTTTGTCGCCGCTTCACCACCACAAGACTCTTCAAACTCTTTGAGCAGTTCTTTTTGGCGTGAGCTTAGGTTTACTGGTGTTTCAACAACCAACTTAACAATCAAGTCACCGATACCGCCACCGCGAACGCCTTTCACACCTTTACCACGCATGCGGAACATACGACCTGTTTGCGTTTCTGAAGGTACTTTTAGGCTTACGCGACCATCTAGAGTTGGTACTTCAACTTCACCACCTAGAGCCGCCATCGCAAAGCTTACAGGCACTTCACAGTATAGGTTGTTACCATCACGTTCGAAGATATGGTGCTCTTTCACGTGCACTTGTACATACAAGTCACCCGCTGGAGCTCCCATCTCTCCCGCTTCACCTTCGCCAGATAGACGAATACGGTCGCCAGTATCAACACCTGCAGGGATCTTAACGTTAAGTGTTTTGGTTTTCTGTTTACGACCTTGACCATGACACTCATTACAAGGGTCTTTAATGATCTTGCCTTTACCGTGACAGGTTGGACAGGTTTGTTGCACTGCGAAGAAGCCTTGGCGCATCTGTACTTGACCATGACCATGACAGGTACCACATGTTTCAGCAGATGAGCCTTTCTTCGCGCCACTACCATCACAGGTATCACAGTGTACTAGTGTTGGTACTTCGATCTCTTTCGTTACACCACGAACCGCCTCTTCTAGCGTCAGTTCCATGTTGTAACGTAAGTCCGCACCACGTTGAGCACGGTGACCACCACCGCCACGACGACCACCACCAAAAATGTCGCCGAATACATCGCCAAAGATGTCGCCGAAATCAGCACCGCCGCCACCAAAGCCGCCGCCACCGAAACCACCGCCGCCTTGTTCAAAAGCAGCATGACCGTACTGGTCGTACGCCGCTTTCTTTTGAGGGTCGGTCAGGACTTCGTACGCTTCTTTTACTTCTTTAAACTTGTCCGCCGCAGACTCATCACCCTGGTTTCGGTCTGGGTGGAATTTCATCGCTAGACGCTTGTACGCCTTTTTGATATCGCGCTCTGAGGCATCACGGCTTACGCCTAATACTTCGTAAAAATCACGTTTTGACATGTTCTTCGTCACCAGTTAATTACTACAAACGGCATCGATTCACCGCTTGGTGTTTGTATCGTTCTAGGTAAGTGCACTTATCCGCAACATACTTAACTAGAAAGACAGCGTTTACAAACAGACGGGCGTAAGAGTTGCCCCAAACGCCCGCACACGAAGTCTTATCGACCCCAGATGGCTTTGCAGCCATCTGGTTAAGAAATATTATTTCTTGTCGTCTTTAACTTCTTCGAACTCAGCATCTACAACGTCGTCTTCTTTAGACTGTGCATCGGCGTCAGCACCTTGTGCTTGCTGCGCTTGAGCTTGTTGTTGAGCGATTTCCATCAGTTTTTGAGAAGCGGTCATTAGTGCTTGAACTTTAGCATCGATAGCTTCTTTGTCTTCGCCTTTGCGCGCTGTTTCTAGCTCAGAAATTGCTGCTTCAATCTTCTCTTTCTCTTCTGCAGGTAGTGCTTCACCAGCTTCTTCTACTTGCTTACGAGTACCGTGAATCATTTGGTCAGCTTGGTTACGTGCAGTCGCTAGCTCTTCGAACTTTTTGTCCGCTTCTTTGTTAGCTTCTGCTTCTTGAACCATTTTCTCGATGTCTTCATCGCTTAGACCGCCAGAAGCTTGGATAGTGATCTTCTGCTCTTTACCAGTCTGCTTGTCTTTCGCTGACACGTGTAGGATACCGTCCGCATCAAGGTCAAAAGTAACCTCGATTTGTGGCATACCACGTGGTGCAGGCTGGATGCCTTCTAGGTTGAATTGACCTAGAGACTTGTTGTACATCGCTTGCTTACGCTCACCTTGTAGAACGTGGATAGTAACCGCGCTCTGGTTGTCTTCCGCTGTAGAGAAAACTTGGTTCGCTTTAGTTGGGATAGTTGTGTTCTTCTCAACTAACTTAGTCATTACGCCACCCATTGTCTCGATACCTAGAGACAGTGGAGTTACGTCTAGTAGTAGTACGTCTTTAACGTCACCAGCAAGTACACCACCTTGAACTGCAGCACCCATTGCTACTGCTTCGTCAGGGTTTACGTCACGGCGCGCTTCTTTACCAAAGAACTCAGCAACTTTCGCTTGAACCATTGGCATACGAGTCTGACCACCAACTAGGATTACGTCAGTGATGTCATTTACTGATAGATCAGCGTCAGCTAGAGCTACTTTTAGTGGCTCAAGAGAGCGTTGTACTAGGTCTTCAACTAGAGATTCTAGTTTTGCACGAGTCACTTTAATGTTCATGTGCTTAGGACCAGTTGCATCTGCAGTAACGTAAGGTAGGTTTACGTCAGTTTGAGAAGTAGAAGAAAGCTCGATTTTCGCTTTTTCTGCTGCTTCTTTAACACGCTGCATTGCTAGTGGATCGTTCTTAAGATCGATACCTTGCTCTTTCTTAAACTCGTCTACTAAGTAGTTGATTAGGCGGTTATCAAAGTCTTCACCACCAAGGTGAGTATCACCGTTAGTCGCTAGAACTTCGAATGTTTTCTCGCCTTCAACTTCATCGATTTCGATGATAGAGATATCGAATGTACCACCACCAAGGTCGTATACCGCGATAGTGCGGTCGCCGCCTTTCTTATCAAGACCGTAAGCTAGCGCTGCTGCTGTTGGTTCGTTGATGATACGTTTAACTTCTAGACCTGCGATACGGCCAGCATCTTTTGTAGCTTGACGCTGAGCATCGTTAAAGTAAGCAGGTACTGTGATAACTGCGCCAGTTACTTCCTCACCAAGGAAATCTTCAGCAGTTTTCTTCATTTTCTTAAGAACTTCAGCAGAAACCTGAGGAGCCGCCATTTTTTGGCCTTTTGCTTCTACCCAAGCGTCACCGTTGTCAGCCTTAACAATTTTGTAAGGCATGATTTGGATGTCACGCTGAACTTCTTCGTCTTCAAAACGACGACCGATTAGACGCTTAATTGCAAATAGCGTGTTTTCTGGGTTAGTTACTGCTTGACGTTTCGCAGGTTGACCTACTAGCGTCTCACCGTCAGTGTAAGCAATAACCGATGCAGTAGTACGTTCGCCCTCTGCGTTTTCAATTACACGTGGTTTGTCGCCGTCTAATACAGCAACACATGAGTTAGTAGTACCTAAGTCAATACCAATGATTTTACCCATCTGGCTATCTCCGAATAAATTCTATTTTCGTTTGGTTATAACCCCAATGTGGGGGGAGGAGAATCGGGTTTCAACCCTTGCTCACAAACAAAAATAATCAATGTTTGCTTCTCTATGCCACATAGATAAGGGCGGCAAAATGCTTTTCAAGGGCAGAATTAAAAAAAAGCGTCTTTTTTCGAAATTTATGTGTTTCTTTCTGATTAGTTGGGAACTCGTCACACTGCTATAGCGCAACAAAACACCATTTCTCAGGTAAATGTATTTATGCCCGACTCTTCCTAAACAAAAAAACGAGCTCATAAGAGCTCGTTTCAATATTAGGGTTAAAATAAATGATTCAAGACATTATGCGTTCGCTTGAGCAGGCTCAGCGTCAACGCCTTCTTCTTTACCAATCTCACCTTCTGTTTTTGCAACAATGGTGTTTACCGCCGTGTCACCGACAACGTTAGATGACGTACAGAACATATCATTAATACGGTCAACCGCAGCAATAATTGCCAAACCTTCAGGTGGTAAGCCTAGTTGGTGAAGCAAAACGCCTACCATTACCACGCCGCCTCCAGGAACGCCACCAGCACCAATAGATAATAGAAGAATAGTTAAACCAAGCGTGAAGATGTCTGCAGTGTTAATTGGCTGGCCAAAAGCGTTCGCAACAAACATCGTTGCTAGAGCAATATAGATAGACACACCAGACATGTTCATCGTTGCGCCCAGTGGTACACCGAAGCCAGCAACCGATTTAGAGACCTGAAGCTTTTCTGTCAGTGTTCGCATCGTTACCGGGATAGTCGCATTTGAGCTCGCGGTAGATAGAGAGAACAGAATCTGCTCACGAGTTGCACGTAGGAAAGTCTTTGGAGAGGTCCCTGTCGCAAGACTTACTGCCATTGGGTAGAAGAAGAAGATCCAGAACACCAACATCGCAACCACCAAGGCCACATAACCAGCCACGGACATCAATGTATTGGCGTTTAGTGTTGCACCCAATTGAATCATTAGCGCGAACACACCATATGGCGCAAGACTCATCACTAACCCAACCAGTTTCATCATGATTTCATTTGCCATTTTGAACGTGCGGATGGCAGGGCCACCACGAGAATCCAAAGCTTGAATTGCAAGACCTGTCAGAATTGCCATGAAGATGATTTGCAGCATGTCGCCGTTAGCAAACGCTTGTACTGGGTTGCTAGGAACAATGTTAACAACTAGAGAGAAAATGTCCGGCGTTTCTGTCGTCGTCAGCTGTACGGCCTCAGATACCGTTCCTGCCAGATTAGCACCAGCTCCTGGCTGGAAAATCAAACCAACAGTCAAAGCCGCCGTAATCGCAATGATGGTGTTAAGAATGTAGAGGGTAAAAGTTTTTCCACCAAGACGACCAAATGCACTGATGTCTTTCAAGTCAACAATGCCGCATACGATTGAAACGTAAACTAAAGGAACAACAAGCAATTTGATCAGCGAGACAAACATGCCGCCAACGCCTTCTGCTGCTCCAAGTAGGTATGTATCAAAAATCGCAATACCGCTAAATAAGTACTGAATTGCTGTTCCCAGCACAAGGCCGGCAAACAAGCCTATAAAAATCTTACTAGAAAGCGATTTATCCATTATAAATCTCCGATATGTTGTGTTTGCTATTTACATCTTTGTAGTTATATATGCTTACTTTTAAAGCATTAGTCGCAAATCATACACACGAAAGTTACAAAATAAAGTGATAATTTACATTTTTGTTAATGGAGTTATTGTGGAAAAAATGACTATCTTTACATTCCTATGCAGGACAAACATTCACACAACGAATGATTACAATTACTTATAGCCCTCTTCGTTCATAAACACGCAGTGAGATGAGAAGAAATCTCCTATAGGAAAATAATTAACCAATAAGAAAAAATATGAAGGGGATCAAACTTCCATTTTGTCGATATACAATGAAGCTCATTGCAATAACTTACGTTTAAAACAAAAAAGCGCCCATCAAAAATGATGGGCGCTTTATATTTGAAAACAGGCAGTTAAGGTTATTTAGCAACCATTACCATTGCCGGACGAATCACACGGCCGTTTAGTTCGTAACCTTTTTGCATAACAAACATAACTGTGTTTGATTCATGATCTGGGCTTTCCTGAATCGACATCGCTTGATGGAACTCTGGGTTGAATGCTTCACCTTCAGGGTTGATTGCTTTCAAGCCAAATTTCGCCACAACGTCGACAAACGTTTTGTGTGTTAACTCAACACCTTCTAGGAACGGCTTAACCGTTTCATTCTCTGTATCTGCCGCTTGAATTGCACGCTCTAGGTTATCAATAACAGGAAGCAACTCTTCGGCAAACTTGTTCAACGCAAACTTACGTGCTTTATCGATCTCTTGCTCGGTACGACGACGCATGTTTTCTACTTCAGCTTTAGAACGCAACACCGCATCTTGCTGCTCTTTTACTTTTGCCTCGCTAGACAGTAGTGCCGCTTCTAGTTGAGCAATCTTAGCGTCTGTCTCATCACCAATTTCTTCAAGCTCAGCTTCTACTTCTTGTGCTTCAGCTTCTACTTTTTCAGCCTCTTCGATGATTTGATCAAGCTCTTCTTCTGTAACTTTGTTTTCTTCGTTGCTCATGATATCTCCAGAATTCAACATAATGCCCTTAAAGCCATGCGCGTTTTTGCGGGCTTTAACCACATAAAAATTCGCATATTTAGGTGACTTGCCATTATTATGGGGATGAAGATTCCTGATTCAAGCCTCTTTAATGCGGAAATGCTATGAAAAATCCATGTAACGTGATCGCGATTATCGGAAAACCAAGAGATCAACAAGCAATTCAAACTCATAAAGAGTTGTACCAATGGCTGACCTCTGAAGGCTATAAAGTATTTATTGACGATCGCCTTGCCGCAATACTGGATGATATCCCGCAGAGTCAATTTGCCAGTTTAGTTGAACTAGGAAAAAATGCCGATCTAGCCATTGTGGTTGGTGGGGATGGCAACATGCTAGGCGCGGCAAGAATTTTATCCCGATTTGATGTTCCAGTCATAGGGGTGAACCGTGGAAACCTAGGCTTCTTAACTGACTTAAACCCAGACGAGTTCCAAGCGTCTCTGCAAGCGGTACTCGACGGTGAGTATATTGAAGAAGAGCGCTTTCTCTTAGAAGCGGAAGTACACCGTCACGGGCAAATTAAAAGCCACAACGCTGCGCTAAATGAAGCTGTACTTCACCCAGGGCAAATTGCCCATATGATTGAATTTGAAGTGTACATTGATGAAAGCTTCGCCTTCTCTTTACGAGCCGATGGTTTGATTGTCTCTACACCAACGGGCTCGACCGCATATTCGCTTTCTGGCGGTGGTCCAATTCTTTCGCCTAGCTTGAATGCCATTTCACTCGTGCCAATGTTTCCTCATACCTTGTCGAGTCGACCTTTGGTGGTTGATGGAAAGCGTCGAATTAAATTGGTGGTGTCACCAGAGAACCGAGGAACACAAGAAGTTAGCTGTGATGGACAAGTGTCTCTCCCTGTTTCTCCAGGAGACGAAATCCACATCTATCAAAGTCCAAATGTACTAAAGCTCATCCATCCAAAAGACTACAGCTACTATCACGTCTTACGGAATAAGCTTGGCTGGTCTAGTAAATTGTTCTAACACTTGTTACTCAGGGAAATGACTTCAATAAAAAAGCCAGTAGCTTAATTGCCACTGGCTTTTGGCTTTCTTAGACAAGAAATAGACACAAAGTAGTGAGGCGACACGATATTTGCTGTCATTAAAGAGAAGTTTATAAATTTTGATCCTGTGGGCAAAGTTTACACAAAAGATAGAAAAGCAAATTCAATGATCTATGTCCGGTGATATTCTCACCATGAATAGAGTATTAACTCTATTTCATAAAATAAATAAAGGACATATTATGAAGAAAACCATCATTCTGTCTGTTCTCAGTACATTAGCACTTATTGGCTGCCAATCAGAGGAAACGCAAGTCAACAGTGTATCCAACGCAAAAGCGGAAGATATCACTAAGACGAAGCGTGCCCTCGCTCAACAATTGAGTGAGAACTATGCTGCCATTGAACCCATGTTGAGAAGAGATATTACTCCACAACAGACTAGCGTCTCTGTATCAGCATTTGTTCAACAAAACCCCAACTCCGAGTTTAGCCATCAGCTTGTACAAGCTGACACTCAAATTCGTAGCTGGAAAGGTATTTCTGAATACTCAGATCAGTTGCTGGAAGTTCGTTTAGCGAATGAGAGCATGATAACAGCATGGCAAAGTGGCGAGGTCGAGCCATTATTTGCATTTGAACCAAGTGGTGATGATGAGAATTGGCAATATATCGAAGCATTTGATGTGTATGGCAACATCCATCAACTCGATGTTTACCAACTCCCAGATGTACCTGTACTCGTTGTTGATAACAACAGCTCTGCTGAGCTAAAAGCAGGCTTGCAAGCTATGCAAGCTGAGATGAAAAAACTCGGTCAGCCAGCTTTAGTTCAACCATACGTTGCTGATGAACAACGCCAAAATGCACCGCTATTGTCAAGTAGCACAGTGGGCGAAGCGGCTCCAATTCAAACAACGCAGTTGAAAAAGATCCGTCTAGCCGATGACAAAGAACCTTGGATCTCTGGCAAGGCAGAAATCTACGCTATCGTAACGGGCGTCAATCCAAGTCGTGATGAACCGACTCTCGATTTAGTGGAGCTTCCATACTTAGACTACGATAACCAAGATTACTACCCGAATCAGATCATTATTCACTGGTCTCGTTACCGCTGGGGCGCTGCAGATATCGTGCTCATGGAACAAGATGATGGTACAGACTATAAACAGTTGGCAAAACTCCTCGTTCAAGTTGCTGGAGAAGTGCTGAAAGCGATTCCAGATCCAGAAGTTCAGGCTTACGCGATTATTCCGCAAATCACTAATAAGATCATCGACACGATCCCTGACGGCGTCCTAACGAATGATGATGACTTCGTCGACGTTTACTACACACTAATGCAAGACACATCATACGTGGATCATCCAGGTGCTGGTGTGAATGCAGTAGTCACATTAGAGCCGCTCACGATTAACCCAACTCGTCCGTAACCTGTTCAATTTTAATGAGTCGTTGTAATCACTTCGGCTCATTTTTCCCACTTCATCACAAAAAAGCACCCCACACAGAAATTTTTTCTCACCCGCCTTTACTGTATAAAGAAACAGTATATACTGTTCTCTTATACAGTATTGTTCAGTTATACAGGTAAATAAAAAATGCTGGCTCATCTAAGTGTTAATAATTTTGCGATTGTTAAGTCTTTACAACTCGAGCTGTCTAAGGGCATGACCACCATCACAGGTGAAACAGGCGCGGGTAAATCCATTGCTATAGATGCTTTAGGGCTCTGCTTAGGCGGACGAGCCGATGCTGGCATGGTTCGACAAGGTGAAGAAAAAACCGAAGTTAGTGCCGCTTTTTTACTGGACAACAACCTACATGCAACGCGTTGGCTAGAAGATAACGATCTGCTTGATGGCAGTGAATGTATTTTGCGTCGCATCATCACAAAAGAAGGTCGCTCAAGAGCCTTCATTAATGGCAGTCCTGTCCCACTATCACAGCTCAAATCTTTAGGGCAACTGCTGATCAATATCCATGGGCAACACGCTCATCATCAATTGATGAAAAGCGAACACCAAATGGCTATGCTCGACCAATATGCAGGTCATCTAAACCTACTAAAAAGCACACGAAGTGCTTACCAGCATTGGCGTCAGGCAGACAATAACCTCAAGCAACTAAAAGAAAATAGCCAGCAAAACCAGGCGCAAAAACAGTTGCTTGAATACCAAATCAAAGAACTAAATGAGTTATCGCTAGGTGAAGAAGAATTTGCAGAGCTCGAGCAAGAGCACAAACGACTATCCAATAGTGGTGAACTCGCCACTACCTGTCAGCAAGCCATCGAACTTATTTACGAAGGTGAAGAAGTCAATGCGCTTGGTATTTTGCAATCGGCCAATCACTCCCTAATTCAACTAGCTGAGTTAGATGAAAAGCTATCTGAGCTACCCAACATGTTGTCAGAAGCGATGATTCAACTGGAAGAAACGAAGAACGAATTACGCAGTTATCTAGATGGCATAGATGTGGATCCTGCTCGTATGGCTTATGTAGAAGAACGTTTTTCTAAAGTTATGTCTGTTGCTCGCAAACACCACGTGATGCCAGAAGAACTATACCAACATCACCAAGATCTTCTGGCTCAAGTAGAAGCGTTAGATTGCTCTGATGAACGTTTAGATGAACTCGCGCAAGAAGTGGAACAAAAGTACCAAAGCTTCCTAAACCAAGCAGAAAAACTACACAAATCACGCAGCCGTTACGCAAAAGAACTGAACAAACTGATCACACAAAGCATGCACGAATTGAGCATGGAAAAAGCGGTATTCAATATCGAAGTCAGCAATGAAAACACGCACCCATCACCACTTGGCATGGACAGTGTGTGCTTCTTAGTATCGACCAACCCAGGACAGCCATTGCAACCTATAGCAAAAGTTGCGTCAGGCGGTGAGCTATCACGCATCTCATTAGCTATCCAAGTGATTACCGCTCAGAAAGTGGATACACCAAGCTTGATCTTCGATGAGGTGGATGTCGGTATTAGTGGTCCAACAGCAGCTGTAGTCGGCAAAATGCTACGCAAGCTTGGCGAGTCTACTCAGGTATTGTGTGTCACTCACCTCCCTCAAGTTGCAGGTTGTGGCCATCAACAAATGTTCGTGGCTAAACAAACAAAAGCTGGCCAAACCGAAACACAAATGCACGCATTAGATGAACAACAACGTGTGGCAGAATTAGCTCGCCTACTTGGAGGTAGCCAAATTACAGATTCTACCCTTGCAAACGCCAAAGAGCTCCTCATCGCCGCTTAGCCATGCTCTTTCAAAGATAGAGTCACGAACACTACTCCGTGACTCTACCTCCCCCATCACCATATCAAAGTGCTTGGGTTCTGATTCCCTTTCGAAATAATGGTCAGTGCCACCCCATAGCTCAATAACTTGGCTATTTGTCATTAGTTACCGCTTAAACTGGATAGAAAATCGCTCATCGACATAAACATACATGTGAGAGAATCAATAAATGCAACTCAACTCAAAATTCGTTGTCAGATTTCCTATCATACGACGCATAGCTTTTTACATCTGCGTCGAGCTTGTTTATTATCAGCGCAGTATTTTAAAGGTTACTAAGAAATTATTATGCAATTAAAGAAGTGGTTAGTTGCCGTACCATTAGCAATGACATTGCTGACAGGATGTTCGGTATTGGAAAAACTGGTTTATCGCATTGATATCAACCAAGGCAACTATGTAGAACAAAGTGCGGTAGATAAATTAAAGTTTGGGATGACTAAAGCACAGGTTCGCTTCGTACTAGGGTCGCCAATGCTTATTGAAAACGGCTACCCAAACACTTGGTACTACATTTATCACCATACTCCTGGTCACGGTGATCCAGTGCAAAAAGACCTGATCGTTAACTTTAACGATCAAGGCACACTCGCAGATATCAGTGGTGACTTCCCAAAAAGTGACGCTTTTTACGAGCAGATTCAGTAAACGACTTTTGCAAAAACCTCTCACATGAGAGGTTTTTTATTATCTAGATATCGCGCAATCACACTTTGAATCAATGACGCCATCCATTGGGATTGATATCAAGTCTACTTATTCTTACGTACAGAGCTAGGCTTACCACCGGTGACTGGGTCTGCATTCCCCTCGGCTTTAGCCTGCTCCGCCCGCTTACGACGAATCTCTTTCGGGTCTGCGAGTAACGGACGATATATCTCTATTCGATCTCGATCTCGAACGGTCGCATCTAACTTCACATTACGACTAAACACACCCACTTTATTCTTAGATAAATCAATTTCAGGGTATAACTCTAACACGCCAGATTGTCGAATGATCTCTTCTACCGTTGCGTGATTATTCACCACTAAATTAAATACACGCTGTTCATGAGGAAGAGCATAGACAACCTCTACGTGAATCATATCTGACTCAATACTCATAACACTCGTAGACCTGTTTTGCGCGTTTAGTGAATGCATTTACCATGTTACTGGTAAGCTCGTTAAAAACCTTACCGAAGGCCATCTCAATCATTTTACTTGAGAATTCAAACTCAAGCTTTAGCTCAACCTTGCAAGCTTGCTCATCTAGCGCGGTAAAAATCCAACCACCACGCAACGTCTTAAACGGGCCATCCACCAAGTTCATCATAATTGCTTGGCCTGGGATCAGCTCATTTGCAGTAGTAAACGTTTTGCTGATACCAGCCTTCGCCACATCGACAGAAGCCACCATACCATTACCCGAAGACTCAATGATTCTAGAGCCCGAGCAACCAGGCAGAAACTCAGGGTATTTAGCAACATCGTTAACCAGATTGAACATCTGTTCAGCACTAAAAGACACAAGCGCAGAACGGCTGACTTGCTTCATACATACTCCTATCGATACATGTACAGATTTAAAGCTCCTGCCAATTTTACTTTTATTACACGATTGCGCAAATAAAAGGATTTCCTATCCGATATCCAACCCGTATAATGTCGCTATTATGGCAAAGAAAAAAACGAAACAAAAAGCGGGTAGCAATACTATCGCGCTGAATAAAAAAGCTCGCCACGAGTATTTCATCGATGATGAAATCGAAGCTGGCTTGGAGCTCCAAGGTTGGGAAGTGAAAGCCCTTCGCCAAGGTAAAGCCAATATTTCTGAAAGTTACGTATTTATGCGTGACGGTGAAGCCTTTGTGAGTGGCATGACAATCACTCCTTTAAATCAGGCATCGACACACGTTGTGGCGAACCCCACACGTGTGCGTAAACTACTAATGAGTCGTCGTGAACTAGACAACCTATTCGGACGTGTGAACCGTGAAGGTATGACATTAACGGCCCTCTCTCTGTACTGGTCTCGCTCTTGGGTGAAACTAAAAATTGGCGTAGCAAAAGGTAAAAAGCTGCACGATAAACGTACGGATTTAAAAGAAAAAGACTGGGCAAGAGAGAAAGCACGCGTCATGAAGAGTACACTGCGTTAATCTTGACCACTTAAACGTATAGTACTGGACAGCC
Organism: Vibrio sp. J2-4; assembly: GCF_021728155.1. NCBI lineage: Bacteria > Pseudomonadati > Pseudomonadota > Gammaproteobacteria > Vibrionales > Vibrionaceae > Vibrio > Vibrio sp. J2-4. The sequence continues at coordinate 107,480 of NZ_JAKKCN010000001.1, read as the reverse complement.
AATGCTTTTCTGTTACTATGCGAATATTACCTGGGGCTGATTTAGGATTCGACGGGAATTCAGAAGTCTGAGGTGCATGCCGAGGTGCGGTAGGCCTCGTTAACAAACCGCAAAAAAATAGTCGCAAACGACGAAAACTACGCACTAGCAGCTTAATAACCTGCTCAGAGCTCTCTCGCCCTAGCTTCCGCACGTAAGACGGGGAATAACGAGGGATCAAACCCAAACGCGCTAGCCCGGATTCTCCCGCCTGAGAGATGAACGGCGAATTTTAATTCAGGCTAGTCATTCATTAGCGTGTCGGTTCGCAGGTGGGTGGCGAAATTAAAGATCGACTAAGCATGTAGTACCAATGATGAACGGTTTTCGGACGCGGGTTCAACTCCCGCCAGCTCCACCAATCACTAGTAACGGGACGTCTCAGGACGTCCCGTTTTCTTTTCTAAACCCTTGCCCCATCTAGCTTTAAGTGGTTCAGGGTGTCTCATCAAGATTCACTTAATCTCAGTCATTTAGTAACATTCTGCGTAACACTAACCAATAACAACACAAATTGGTGTTACATCAGAAAGGAACCATTAAAATGGCTAAGCAAATCAAGCCTTTATCATCAACTCAAGTAACCAAAGCTAAGCCCTTAGAGAAAGAATATTCGCTTGCCGATGGCAACGGTCTGTACTTACGTGTAAAGCCCAATGGCGCAAAACTTTGGATTTTCAACTACATCCATCCAGTAACTAAAAAACGCAAGAACATCAGCCTCGGCGCATTTCCTGATATCACTCTCGCTTCCGCGAGAGAGAAAACAAGAGAAATGCGCCAACAGGTCGCTGAAGGCATTGATCCTAAAACTCACAGAGATAACCAACGTTTTACTGCTCAGGTAGCACAGTCTCACACGTTAAGAGCTGTCGCTGAAGAATGGTTTGAAGTGAAGAAACACGATGTGTCAGATGATTATGCAGATGACATTTGGCGCTCTCTTGAGCTTCACGTTTTCCCCAATTTAGGAAATATGCCTGTTAACGAATTACTTACTCAAACAGTGATTCAAACATTACGACCTATTGAAGCGAAAGGAGCTTTAGAAACAGTAAGACGCGTCTGTCAGCGCTTGAATGAAGTTATGACATATGCACAACACTGCGGCAAAGTTGAATTCAATCGGTTCGAAAACATCTGGAAAGCTTTCAAAAAGCCAAAAGGTGAACACATGCTTACGATAAAGCCTGATGAGCTACATATTCTTATGCAAAAAATGTCATTGGCAAATATCAAGCTTACCACTAGGTGCGCCTTTGAGTTTCAGCTTCACACGCTAACCCGCCCAAATGAGTGCGCTAGAGCCGAATGGAATGAGATAGATTTCGAAAACAGGCTTTGGATCATTGGTCGAGATAAAATGAAAATGAAACGCGACCATAAGATCCCTCTTTCAGACGCTGCATTACAGCTATTGAACTTTATGAAGCCTATATCATTCGGTCAACGATATGTTTTCCCAAGCGCTAGCTCAGCAGACAAACACATGAACAGTCAAAGTATCAACGCCGCAATGAAACGTGCAGGTATGGCGGGAAAGCTGGTGAGCCATGGTATACGCTCAATCGGCAGTACAGCGCTCAACGAACAGGGCTTTAACAAAGATGCTATTGAGCTGTGTCTAGCACACGTAGACAAGAACACGATTCGTGACATCTACAACAATGCTGAATATCTGGAAGAGCGACGAAAGATCATGGATTGGTGGAGTAATTTCATACTTGATGCTTCTAAAAACGCCAATACTATAGCAAAACCAAAAAATTAAGTGACAAATATCACAGTTTTAGTGAGGTGCGGGTAATTTTGTATTGACGATGAGAATCGCCCGCATTATTTTAAATCGCGTCTAAATATTTAATTTTCACATAGGAAACAGACATTTAAAGTCCGCTACGCGGCAACGTAACTTATTCCCGTTAAACTTCGGTTTAACTATTTGTTTATTGTTTTGGTATTAACTTAACTTTCGGAGCCTTTTTTGAAGACTTCACTATTCCATTACATACGAATACCTTCCTTTAATTGTTAAGGAATGAGTCTGTAACCCAATAGGCTTCAGTCCCATCTAGGTGTTCCTTCACTGATAATAAACTTCCGTGGATCAGTGTAAGTATTGGAATATAAAGTTAGTACTAGACATGAATTAATGTAGGTTATCGTTATGTCTGTAAATACAACTCCTCTTCTAAAAATCGTACGTAAATCTGACGTTCTACAGCGCGTTCCATTCTCAAGAGCGACTCTCCATCGCAAAATCAATGATGGAACATTCCCACCTTCAATTCCACTTGGTGCAAACTCTGTTGGTTTCTTGTCTCATGAGGTCGATGCAATTATCGCAGCCATGGCACTAGGCAAAGATCTACAGCAAACTGTTTCTCATCTTGTTGAGCAAAGACAGTCTCTTTTCGACAACAGTCTCTATGCACTAGCCGCATAACTAAAAATTCTCACTAAGCACAAATAAATCAATTGTTTACTGCATGCTTTAGCATGCTGGTAAAAGTGCAGAATTTTTTAGTTATATATATTATCTAGAAATTTTGCACTTTTACGTTCAAGTAGGAATTAGAATAAATGAACGTCATCGCGCAATCTCAAGCTACAGAACACACTCTACTTCAAACCTCAAAAGCTAAGTCGGTTTTCATTATGCTCGACCCGTGCCTTCAGCATCGCTCGAATGATCATCGAGTCGTTGCTCTACGCAACGACAGAAGCAATGCGATGGATGTCGTCCGATATTATCTAGATGCTGGCTATACGACTACATTAGTCGCCGATTCAAAGCTGTTCCCGACTCAAACGGCTAGATTAATGAAAAGCAACTACTGTGGAAGTCGTGTTCCAATGTTAGATAGCGCGACAGGGATTTACTACAGCCTAGAGAACTTTAGAAGCACTGTGACTTATCTAACCCTTTGCAACTCTCTATCACCGTGCAAAGAGACATCGCAGTGGCTTTCCAAGCAATTGATTCGTACTGTTCCTCTGACAAACAGCACAACCGAGGCATGTGTTAACACCTTTCTGTCTGATTTACAGGGCGTTCAGAGTATTGAGTTATTGAGAGCTGCACTTGATGAGCAACTCGAACAGAATCGCAATAGAGTGCGAAAGTTCATGTCTCCGACTCTTCAAACTAAGACCATCACCGTTGATTCATTGCGCTCTCCGCTGTGCTCACAGCTTATCAACGACAGCAAAACTCTTGCAGTAAGAGCGGCAACAGGCACAGGGAAGACCAAGCATCTATTTGGTCCATTAGCGAAAGCGGCTCGAAGCAAAAACAAGAAGATCGTTTATCTGTCTTACCTGACCGCACTGGTCGAACAATACTGTAATGACAATCTCGCAGTCAGCTACAACCAAGATTTATGTGAGCTAGAACAGGCGGATGCAATGGGGGTTGTTGTAAACAGCATTTGGAAATCTCATATTCGCTCTGTGCTTAATCAGGCGGATATTCTTATCATTGATGAGTTCGAAAAAGTACTGACGACTGTCGTATGTTCTGAACCCAGTAAACAGTTACCAAAGCAACAAGTTTTTGAAAGCTTGTCAGAAGTCATTCGTAATGTCCCACAATTGATTGTGGGTGATGCAGATCTTTCAGACATCAGCTTGAGTTACATCAAAGAGTTAAGAAGCGAAGTGACACTATTGGATTGTAAAGAAAATCCGTACTCTTCAATCAAAGCTGTGATCACAGATAAAAACCAGTACCTCTCCAACGTTTATCTCAAAGAGCAGCTTACTAAGAAAGATAAAGTATTCCTGTTTGACTCTCTCGTCACACTTCGCCAGGTAACCCAATCACTGGGCTATAAAGATTCTAATAGGCTAGATTGTGAAGAAGAAGCACTAAAAGACGGGGTCTTAATTATTCACGCTCACAATAAAGACATGCCTGCTCAAAAAGCCTTTTTGGAGAATCCAAACGAAGAGATTAAGAAGTATAACGCAATCATGGCATCTCCTTGCTTAAGTTCAGGCTTTTCAATTACTACGCACTTTACTAACAAGGTTGTGGTTTTCTGCGATAAGACACTAACACCGTTAGAGCTGATTAATTTCGCACGTCGATTTCGTACAGCAAAACAAATTTGGTTTGCCGTTGATGCATACAAAGATTTCATTACGCCACATGCCAAAGAGACGACGTACAAACCAACAGTCCATGTCCAGCCAACTGACAAGTTGAACATTGCATTCAACAACGTTAAAAAGCGCTTCTTCGCTCCTTTAGCCTTACATTTACATTTAACGTTGGAAGAACTCGGTTTTATGACTACATCGGCCCCATCCTCTTTTACAGCACAACTGTTTGCTCAAAAGAGTGCTACTCTGGCAGCCAAAGCGTACAAAGAGTTAGAAGTGCAAGCGATTGTATCCTCACCTGATTTAACTCAAGAACAAGCTTCCTGGTTATGGACTAAAGACAGAAGGACGTCTTCTGATAACGCTTCTTTAACTAAGTTTCAGATCAAACGGGATTACGGAGTGAAAAAAGTTACAGAAGATGACGTTAACTTCCACTTCAAGTTCTTAGCCAATCGAAGTGTGTTTGATTCATTCCCGTTCGTGAATCGCTCTAGTGACAAAGTGGAAATCGAAGACAAGCACCATTGTGCCGCGATGTTCATCTATGACAATATTTTGAGAAAGTATGGGTTTTCTGTCGATGGTGACGCTTTTTGGATTCACAAAGACGATGTTCGCCAGATTGTAAAAGCCTGCTATTTGAAGCAAGATGTATTAAACTGGGCTTTTAAAGATGGCTTACACATTACCAAGCCTCTTCATCAGGAGGCAAAACCAAACAAGGCGACGTCATACCTGAAAAGACTCTTAAACTCATTAGGCTTCGAAGTTGGGACATTCCGCAGCAGTAGCAAGAAAGCAAAAGTAGAGCTGCATAAAAACGCTCGTAATTATGCTTGCTTTAATACAACCCCATCTGAAACTACCAAATCCGCAGCTTAACAGCCAACACTGCCCTGCTACCACGACACTCAGAAGGTAGCAGGGAATATCCCCTATCAAATCATAATCTTACTTAATTCGAATGAGAGCCTCCCACTCACAATCATTATTCATACACAAAAAATCGTAATTTAATTAGTATTTATTAGTTGACTGTTAGCAATGTGATGTCTAATATACTTTTAACACATAAATACTAAACGATTTACGATTCAAGGAGGTGGTATGTTATCCAAGCAATGTGCAGCTATGTTTGCAGGCGCTCCCAACTCTTTCTTCAACAAAGAGGTATCAGGAACACGTGAAACGTATAAAGCACTCCGCGCATCAGATCTTAGCTCGGATGGCTATATAGCGACTGAAGGGTTACAAGATATCGAAATCAAGGAAGGGAAGCAGATCGGTAAATTCCTGCTCAAAGCAGGGGATGTCGTCTTGTTAGCTCGTGGTCAGTCAATGCGTTGTTGTATTGTCGATGAAGACGCAGCGAAACTAAACCTTGTGGTTACTGCAAACTTCATAGTCTTGCGCCTAAAGGAAGAGCATTCTGGTGAGTTTTTGGTTACTTACTTTAACTCTCCTATCGGAAAGCAAACTTTAAATAGTCCGAGCATTTCCTCTTCAACTAATGCGGTCAAGAGTATTTCATTAGGCTCGTTAAAGAAGCTGGAACTACCTTTCCCATCGATCGTTAAACAGCATCAAATCTCTACTTTGTTTCATTCGCATGTAAAGGCGAAAAGAGCTGCAATGTCTTTAATTGAGGAACAAGAGAAAGCCGTACAGGCGAAGGTTCTTAATTGGATGTGGGAGGAATAACGTAATGGTTAACTATAAGAAATCACTATGGAAAATGTTAGACCACTGCCGAGGTTCTGTAGAGGTACGTGATGGTTTAGATGTCATTGCGACTATTGCCGCTGGTGCATCCTTAGCACCTGATCAATTCGATAAAATTAAAGATATGGGAGCCAGTACACTGGTTCCTGAAATTAAAAAAATGGTTGATGGGGTGCTCTCGCATACCTTTGAACCAAGCGTCTCTTTATCGAAGCTACCTGATCAAATTGTTGTCGATATTGTTTACACGCTATCTGAATTAGAAGACTTAAAACCGTTGGCATCAGCTATCCGAGAGGAGTTGACTGAGAACGTGGGTAAAGCATCAGGAGAGTTTGGCAGCTCTCGCTATACAGAAGCATTGTTGCCAGCACTAATTGGCGATGTTCACGATAAGAGCCTACTAGATGCAGCTTGTGGCCTAGCACGTATGACTTCATTGATTGAAACAAAACATTGTTTTCTTCAAGAGTACGTGGCTTCTACTGCCAGCCTTGCTCAACGCCTCTTAATCATCGAAAACAAGAATGCGGAGCTTTCCATTGGTAACAGCTTACTTGAGTTAAACCATCCCAAACAAAAGTATGACCTTGTTGTTATGGAGCCACCACTTGGCTTGCGGTTAGATAGTGAAATTAGAGAGCAGATAGCAACACTTCCATATGTTCTTGATTTGAAAAAAGCACTGCCAACATCTGCGGGAGATGCATTATGGATTCAGTTTGCTTTGTATCATTTAGAGAGCAAAGGCAAAGCTTATCTAGTGCTGCCTCAGGGCTGTCTGTTTAGAGGTGGATATGACGCTGAAGTACGTGAGTATCTGCTTGATAACGAGTTGGTAGACAAAGTCGTAGCTTTACCATCAGGTTCCCTAAACCATACCAGCATAGAGCCAGTGTTACTGATCTTAGATAAATCTAAAGAAAAAGGCTCACCTATTCGTTTTGTTGATTTGAGAGATATCGGCAATAGAAATAGAACAACAGTCACCTTAAATGCAGAGGATCTTAAGTTAGCTCGAAGCCTTGTGAATGGTTCCGAAGATAGTCCTAATGCAAGAAATGTAACGGTTCGAGAAATCAGACAGCTTGAGCATGACAACTCAGGCAATAACCTAAATGTAGCCCATTACCTGTCTGCTGAGGAAGAGCTTGTATTGCCTTCCGTTGAAGTTCAGATGATGGCGCTTCAGCAATCAAAACAACAATTCGAAGAGACTCAAGAGGAGTTATTCGCACTACTAAACCAATAACGTAAGGGGGTACTAAATGTTAAAAATCACTGTATCTATTGAGACACAACTACCAAAAGCAGAGTTTTATACATTAGCAAGAAACAAACATTATCGTATAAAAACAGCGAATCAATCCTTTGAGTGGCTCCCTGTTCCAGAAAAGCTTTTTTCTGATTTTCAGCACCAGTTTGAGAATGTAGGAACACGAGAAAAGCAAAGCAGGAGGAAAAAAGCTCTGAGTGCAATCGTACAAGCGGCTTACCTATGCGCTATGGGTGTACGTCCTCTTCAAGCAACAGAAGAGCTGTACTTGTGTCATAACAACGTGATGATGACGTTCAAAGTAACCCCTGAAGTTAAGTCAATGTTTTTCCATTGGTTTAAGGATGTAAGGCAAGATAAGAATGCAAAGTCGCGCTGGTATATCTTGAACGCTTTGGTTTACTACGCATGGCTTGCAGCGAAACACCCTTAGTTTGACTCTTTATGACAGTAAGCAGCTTAAGCAAGGCTGCTTATTGTATAATACCGACAATCATCTATGACCTCCGCAGCGCGGAGAAGTGAACGACAGAATACTATGACAACCGAAACAGTAGAAAAAATCAGCCTTGAAGAGCTAAAAACATGGCTTTGGGGCAGCGCAAACATCATGCGTGGCACCGTAGATAGCTCAGACTTCAAAAACTATATCTTTGGTCTCCTGTTCTTAAAACGTCTTTCAGACGTATTTGACGAGCGTGTAGAGGCCGTGATGGAAGAAGAAGGTTGCAACGCTGAAGAAGCAATGGCACTCATTCAGGAAGATAACCCAGAGCAATTCGTTCCTGTGTATGCACGTTGGAACAAGCTGATCGAAAGAACGGAAAATATTGGTGAGTACATCGATGAAGCCTTTGCTGAAATCGAACACCAAAACCCATCACTAGAAAAAGTGCTTACCGCCATTCAGTTCGGTGATAAAGAGAAGCTCAGCAATGAGTTACTAACTCGCCTACTCCGTCACTTTAACCAACACAAGTTGGGCAATAAAAACCTCTACAAAGCCGACCTACTTGGTGATGCGTACGAGTATTTGATTGGTAAATTTGCTGATGATGCTGGCAAGAAAGGTGGTGAGTTCTACACCCCTCACGAAGTGGTAGAGCTTATCGTTAAGCTGATTGACCCACAACCAGGCCATGAAATTTACGATTTGACCTGTGGGTGTGGCGGTATGTTGGTTGAGTCAGCTCGTCACATCAAAGAAAACTACGATAATGGCACCATCATGGGTAAGCCTAACTGTAAACTTTACGGTCAGGAGAAGAACCTAGGAACATGGGCAATTGCCAAACTCAACATGTTCTTACACAACCTAGATGGCGACATTAAGCGTGGCGATACACTGGTAAATCCATTACATAAAGATGGCGAAGGCCTTCAAACGTTCGACCGTGTCATTGCCAACCCTCCTTTCTCTCAATCAAAGTGGTGGGAACCACTAGAACTCAATGATGGTAAAATCATTGATGGAAAAAGTGGTAAAGAGAGAAACGTGAAATACAGCACTGACCTTAAAGATCCTTATGGTCGATTTGGCCTTGGCGTTGCACCGAGGACGAAAGCAGATCTAGCCTTTGTTCAGCATATGGTTGCCTCAACGAAAGATGATGGTCGCATCGGCGTTGTCGTCCCTCACGGTGTACTTTTCCGTGAAGGTGATGAGGGTAAAATTCGTAAAGGTATGCTTATCGGCAACGATGAATTTAAAGGCGACTTGATCGAAGGTGTCGTTGGTTTGCCGCCTGCACTTTTCTTCAATACAGGTATTGCGGCTGCGGTTTTAATCATTAATAAAGACAAACCTGCGGCACTGAAGAACAAGGTTATTTTCGTTGATGCTTCAGCCGAGTTTGGCGAAGGTAAAGCAATGAACTATCTTCGTGAAAGTGATATCAAACGTATCACAACCGAGTACAGCAAAGCGAAACAAACTTTAGTTGATGCAGGAGAGCAAACGGAAGATAGACTTTCCAATCTACTGGACTCAGTTTCAGTGGAAAAATACCTAAGAGTAGTTGAACTTGAAGAGATTGAGGCAAACGATTTTACTTTGAATATCAGTCGCTATATCGACACGTCAGAGGTTGAGGAAATTATAGATGTAGAAAAATGCCTTAATCATCTAAGAAATATCGAAAAGCAGCTCCTTGATACTGAAATTCAAATCTCAAAATACTTATCTATTTTAGGATTGGAGAAGTAAATCGATGCTCAAAAAGTCTCCTTATACACTAAAAAAAATTGGTCCATTGATTGATCTACTAAGCGGGTTTGCATTTAAGAGCAATGAATTTTCTGACGTCGCAACAACAGAACAGCACATACGCTTGCTTCGTGGTATCAATATTACAGAAAATGCTATAAGAAATAACGATACTATCGACAAATTTTGGTTTAACTCATCTACTGACCTTGATAAATACTACCTTAAGGAAGGCGACTTAGTCATTTCAATGGATGGTTCAAAAGTGGGCCGAAATTATGCTCTTGTATCACCTAAAGATCTCCCTAGTTTACTCGTCCAACGAGTCGCTAGAATTCGTGCAAAAGAAGGCTTACATCTACCGTTTTTACATCAACTAATAGGATCCAAGATTTTTACTGACTATGTTGATAGCGTAAAAACAAGCAGTGGAATCCCACACATCAGCGCAAAACAGATAAAAGAATTTTCAATACCTTTGCCAAATATTGCGATTCAACAAAAAATCGCAGAAGTCCTTTCAACTGTCGATAAAAAAATCGACCTTATCGACCAAAAGATTGCAGAAACCGAAAAGCTTAAAACAGGCTTAATGCAAAAGCTGTTTTCAGAAGGTGTTGGTATTCAGGACGAGAATGGGGAATGGCAACCGCATACTGATTTTGAAACAGTGGAGGGAAGTCAAATCCCTAAAGGTTGGCTAAAAACCACTTTATCTCAGGTAATTAAAGTTAAAAGCGGTGACTCTTTGAGCAAAAAAAACATGGAAGAAGGATGTATTCCTGTCTTCGGTGGAAATGGGATTTCTGGATATCATTCGAAACCTAATTTCAACTCACCACAACTAGTTATTGGGCGAGTTGGTGAATATTGTGGAGCAGTGCATATTACTCCCGAAAAGTCATGGATAACAGATAATGCACTCCTTGTTACTGAAACTTTGATCAATGTAAGTTTTGAATTTTTGTATTATTTATTGGTTTCCGTAGATCTGAATAAATACGCGAGCCGAAACGCTCAACCTCTAGTTTCTGGTCGAACTCTCAATTTAGTAACTATAAAGGTTCCACAAGAAGCAGAGCAATATGAGATAGTAAATATATTATCCACTGTGGACAAAAAACTAATATTGCTCAACAGGCAGATGGAAGAGACTCGGAGACTTAAAAAAGGCTTAATGCAAAAGCTACTTACGGGCGAATGGCGAGTTCCTGTTGAGGAAACTGAAGCCGCTTAGCAATTGCTTCATGATGCCTTCAGGCGAAGGCATCTGAAAAGCAAAAAACGTAATTTAAATGAACAATAAAAAATGAATAACAATAAATAAAGGAATAAGGTATGTCAGGTCAGGCTGAATCATCGAATCCAGAGCTAGTTGGGGTAGAACGCCCAGCGATTGAATGGTTAAAAACCCTTGGTTATCAGCACATTAAAGGTCGAGATGTAGAAAAAACGCACAAGACTGAGCCTGTTATTCTGGAGTCGGTGTTAACTGACAGACTACACGCCCTTAACCCTTGGCTCGCCGAGGTTCCGAACGGTGCAAGCAAAGCAATTAAACAGCTTAGAGACATATGGTTTGAGCATAACAGCGACTTAATGCTGGCTAACCATGCGTTCTGGAAGCATGTTCTGTTTCAATCGAACCTGCAACAAAAAGACAAAAATGGTCAGCCTCGTAGCATCCGTTTTATCAACCAAACTGGTGCCGAGGGTAACTTATTCCATGTGGTTGATCAGTACGTTGGCAAAAATGCCAACGATGAGCTTTTTAAGCCAGATTTATTGTTATTCATTAATGGCTTACCCCTTGGCTTGATTGAGTGTAAAAACAGCTCAATTAAGCTAAGCAAAGGCATTGCACAAATTGATGGCTACCAAGGCACTTTCACTCAACACTTTGCCTTTAATATGGTTTGTGCCGCCATTAATCGCAGCCAAGCCAAGTATGGCGCGATCTATGCGCCAGAACAGTTCTATCTGACTTACAAATTTGATCCGAAAAAGCCTGACGAGAACATTGTTCTTACCGAATTAGAAAACCAATTAGGAAAGAAACCTACAGAGCAAGACAAGCTACTGTGGGCATTATTCGAGCCTTCCCGCTTTGTGCGTTTAGTCTGTTTCTACCCTATGTATGAAATCGAGAAAGGCGTCATGATCAAGAAGCTGCCACGTTACCAACAGTGGCGTGCAGTAGAGAAGACGCTACTCCGTCTACAGGGTAAAGACCCACAGCTATTAGGCCAAGAACTTGGCGGCGTGGTTTGGCATACGCAAGGAAGTGGTAAATCACTGACGATGGCGCTACTTGCCCGTTTAATGCGAGCCGAAATTTCTGGTTTCAATAACCCAAGTATTTTGATTCTTACCGACCGCACTGACCTTGACCGTCAGATCCACAATACCTTTACTAATGTCGGTCTTGAATCGATTAAAGCAGACTCCGTCGCTGGGCTAGAAGCCATGCTCAGCAATGACTACGGCACCATTTTCACTTCGACCGTTCAAAAGTTTCAAGAGAGCGATGGTAAGCAGATACAGGCCGCAAAAGAGTCTGAAGATGAGGATTCCATTGCAGACTCTAAAAGTCGTGTCAGACGCGTTTTGAGGAGGGATGTTTCTGGGCAAGAACAGTGCTGGATTTTAAAGGAGAACAATGTTCTTCACGGTCAAACCGATGCTAATGGCAACCCTAAAAAAGCCAAATGGGAACTCGTGAGCGAAGAGAAAGTTGATTTTCGTGTTCTGAGTACTAAGCCAAACTTCTTCGTGATGGTTGATGAAGCTCACCGCAGTCAGTATGGATTCCTTGCTGCATTCATGCGTGCTTCTTTACCTAATGCAAAGTTCATCGCATTTACGGGCACCCCGCTTTTTAAAGACGATAAAGAAACCCTAGGTACATTCGGCGGTAAAGAATACATCGATACTTACCGCCTCGACGAGGCGGTTGCCGATGGCGCGACACTGCCTATTAAATATCTTGAAGGTATGGCGCAATGGGGAAGCGATGGAAAGCTAAAACAAGCTTTTGAGGATGAATTTGGTAGTGAGCCTTTAGCCCGTAAGAAAAAGCTAAAGCAAGAATTACTCAAAAAACGTCGTGGTGCTATCGGGCGTATTGAGGAGAATGCTCGCCATCTCGTCGAACATTTTCTATCAAGCGTGAAACCTCGCGGCTTTAAAGCCATGCTGGTATGTGACGGGCGTGATATGGCTGTTCGCTATAAAGACGTACTGAACAAAATCATGCAGGAGCGTCAAAACAAAGGTCTGCCGACCTTTGAAAGCCGAGTGGTTATCTCTCTCGGTAGTATGACAGATAAGCGCACAGGTATTAGTGAACAACAAGCTCACTATGCATCAGGCTCAACCTCAAAACTTGAAACTATCGAAGAGCGTATCAAGCGGGAACTCAAACAAGGCCAAACACCGATAGCCGTACCATCTGAAAAGATCCCAAGCTTGGTGAATGATGAATTTAAGCTGCCTTATGGTGATGAATCCGCTAATACTAAAGAAGAAACCAAGTTTAACAACATTGGGTTAATCATCGTTTCTGACATGCTGTTAACTGGCTGGGATGCGCCTATTGTTAGCACTTTATATTTGGATAAACCGCTAAAAGAACATACTTTGCTTCAGGCTATTGCTCGTGTAAACCGAACTCGAAAAGGTAAGAAAGCAGGTTACATTGTCGATTACTTCGGGGTGGTTGAGTACCTAGATGAAGCGCTGAAAGTTTATGGGGGTGACGTACAACCCGATCAAGTATGGACGGACGTCGAAGCGGAGTTACCACGTCTTCAATCAGCTTTGACAAAAGTGTTAGACATTCTTCCGAAAAAGCACAACCCAGTAAAACAACCTGAACCTTACAAAGAGGATGCCGATCTCTACCTAGACCCAGATACTCGTCTAGATATTGTTGAAGATTTCCTCGTTGCTCTCGCTGGATTCAATAGCCGCTTAGATATCGTGTTACCCGACGAACGCGCATCTAAATATCAGCCTTACTTCAAAGTACTGAATGAGATAAAACTCCAACTGCGCAACAAAATGCCTGAGAGTGCAGATACGGTTCGCATCACCGCATCTGAATCTGAGCTGCTTAAAAACATGCTCGACGAGCATATAGAAGCGAGTGAAGTTAAGAGCTTGCTAGGCAGCGAAGTTTCAATTCTGGATGCTGCGGATATGGATCTACTCCGCAAACAGAAAAGTGCAGGGAGTGCAGCGTTGGTCATGAAGAACAAACTCAAACACACCATTAAGACGGGGAAAGGTAAAGATCCTGCCTTCTTTGGTGACTTGGAAGAAGAGCTAGAAAAGCTTATCCAAGATGAACGTGAAGGACGTATTGAACAAGCTCTATTCCTGGAACAGCTAGAGCTTTTTGCTCAGCGTGTTCGTGATAAAGATGCAAAGCCATCTGAAATGGGCTTGGGAACAGCAACAGAGCGAGCCGTGTTCAACTACCTAGAAAAGCAGGTAGAGGAAGCTGAAGCTCTGGCATGGACTAAAGGCATCTTTAGCCACCCTGATATCGCTGAAGTCATGTTGTCACCGATATGGAAAAAGCAGACTGATATTCATAATGAGATCAAAAAAACAATCAGAACGATTTTACGTGGTCTTGGCGGCTGGGATATGACAGTAGCACGTCAGCACTCTGCTGAAATTTTCAGTATTATGCTGAACAACTGATCCTTTGCTTCATCAATGACGAAAGAAACATATGCCAATTTTTCAATACGGTACAACTGAAATCGAGTGGGAATTTAAGCTCGACTCAAAACTCAGTCACCACTACGTTACTGTAGAAAGAGGGAAGAATGTTCTTCTCAGAGGCCCAAGTGCCTCTGAGGATGAGCAACGAGAGCTGATTCGTTACAGAGCAAGATGGATTAAAGAGCGCTTAGCGGAAGTCAATCAACCGTTAAAAGAAGAAATCGTCACAGGTAGCCGAGCGCCTTACCGTGGTCGTTCTTTCTATTGTGAAGTGATCCCCGCGCCAGAGTTATCGACGGTAGAAGTAAAATTTAACCAAAGCCGTTTCAAAGTTCTTTCTCCCGAAGGCCACTTCGTCAGCCGTGAGCGATTCAAACCAGCGTTGGAGCGTTTCTACAAACAGAAAGCCTTAGAAAAAGTTGCTTCTCGCTTACGCTATTGGCAGCAGGAAACGGGCATGCAAGCCACAACTTTCCACATAAAAAAGTTTAATGCACGCTGGGCTAACTGTACCGAGAACAATGTTCTGGAGTTTCACCCTCGTTGCATGGAGTTTTCCAATAAGGTGATGGATTACATAATCCTTCATGAGCTATGTCATACCGTAGAAAAAAGCCATAGCAAAAACTTTTGGAAACTAGTCGCCAAGTATTGTCCTGACTGGAAAGAGCTGCATGAAGAGGTAGAGCGTTCTGGGATGGGGATCTAGCGGAGTCTACTGCACTTTGAAAATGCCAAGAGGCACTGCCCATTGCTCTAAATCTTTCACTCGCCCTCTACTCACGACTTTTTATTCGCTAATTTAATTGAATAACTTTCATCTTTTAGGAACCTAGCGAGAACAATGTTCTCGCAGTATCAAACTTAGGTGTTCAAATAGGTTTATGATACATACACACCAATTAAAACCACTCAACTAACAAATTTTAATTCAATATAGTTTTTAATGTTTTTCATTATACATAAAAAACTTTTTAGTCAAGTTGAAAAAACTCTTGATTAAGAAAAAACAATCTAATATATTAAATCCCGTAGCAAGAAGCAGAGCTTCTATCTAGAAAGTGGCTTAAAGATATATTTAAACTAATATTACTTCATCTTCAACAGTAAAAGTAATTTCTTCCACCTCACTGGTGGCTTAAAGAAAAATTAGTTTTAATACAAGTAAATGTATCACTATTTTATCCGCTAATAGATGGTTACTTCCGCGCCAACTGGCGGTTAAGCGTTGGATAAAAAGGTCGAGTTTATCTCGGCCTTTTTATTATTAATTGCAAAACTACTCTTCAGGACTTTTAATTAATTATATTTTTAGAAGGCTAGTTGTTGAGTATTAATTATTAACTCCACAAGCACTACTCTCTGAAAGTCTCTCTTATTAAAAGAAAGGTTCTCTGACTTATCATTCGGAACATTGTTCTTCCACAGTTTTTTATTGATTAATCAAATACCCAATCTTTACTATTTTAGGGTTAGCATAAGAACATTGTTCCGAGTAAAGAGCAGTTCACTCTCGATATGATTATCAGGCATCAATTAGCAGCTTACTCAAAACTAGCGAAAGATAAGACTTCCACTGAATGTCGGCGAGAGAACCTGGTATTATTTGATAAGCTAAGCGAGAACAAGGTTCTTACAATATCGTTTAAACTTCTTAGCTAATAACTACTTCTGGTAGCTCTAGGTATCATGGAACATTGTTCTCATTGAGTACTTTCCGTTAGTTTCTTATTCCAATGGCGCTTAACCGTTGGGATCGAGATGCCAAGAGCATTTGCTGTCTTAGATTGACTCAGCCCCCTTGCCCTACATTCTTGGACTTTTTGAGTAGTGGTTAGTGCTTCTGGTCTACCAATCCGCTTACCTTCAGACTTAGCCCTAGCCTGACCTTCTAGCGTCCGCTCTCGAATTCGGTTTCGCTCAAATTCAGCAAATGCTGAGAACATTTGCAGCATCAATCGTCCTTCAGCTGAGCTTAGATCAGCGGTTGGCAGATCCAGAGAAATTGGTGTAACGCCCTTCTCTAACAGCATACTGATCGTATGCTGAACATCGATGTTATCTCTGCCAAGTCGATCTAGCTTTAATACAACTAGTTTGTCCCCTGGCTCTAGTTTATGCTCAATCAACATTTTGAACTCACGTCGTTCAGTTGCAGGCACACTACCAGAAACTGTTTCATGTACAATTCGGTGTTCTTGAACATCGTAGCCAGCATTTCTGATAGCTAAGATCTGATTTGACACAGTTTGCTCGCTAGTCGATACACGACAATAAGCGAATGTCCGTCCCATACTATTCACTCCTTTTGGCATCACAATTGGTATCATCAATCGGTTGGGTATCATAAAAATCCGAACCCTACTTTATGAGACCGCAAACACTTCATTCCCGTCTGGTATCAGAAAACGGATGTTTGTTGATACCACAGGGATGTTTACATTTCGCTAAAGTTGACTAGTTAAGTCAATAATTTTGGCAAACCACCTTTGCCTTAATAGAAATCGAGAAAATAAATCAATACTCATAGGTAAATATCATTACCCTAAAGTTATTTATATATAATTAAAAAAAATTCAGTTTAAAAACACCTTGACATTAAAATCCAACATGAAAAATTAAATTTTATTTATTCAATTTTTCATGATATAACTATTATAACTGTTATAACTATTATAAAGTTATAATTCTAATATAAGGTTGTCCTTTTAAAAAATGAAGTTTAAGACGAAACAAGCTTAAATTATTGCAAAAATTCTTCTGCCACCATTGACACTTTCAATGCCTGTATTGACACATTGATTGCCAATCTTGGCAAATTCTCTTGCCACCTGCTTTAATGACGGAATTTTTAAGGCTTTCACTATTTGACTAACATAATTCAATAGGCTTTAACGTTGTGTAAAAAAGGAACAACGTTAGAATACATTGAATGTTTCATTTTTTCTTGACTTATAACGGTTACAACCATATAAACCAGGAACTCGACATTCTTTCTTTTCTTTAATAGATTGTCTTTTTGAACGAACTTGTGGAACACTGTTCTTTTCATCTAAATTAATAGAATTCGCTCTACGCAATGCTTCTTCATCGGAAATGTCGTTATAAACGACTTGAAATCTATTCGACTTAGTTTCACGTTCTTCTTTTGAAGATAGATAACTCATTTCACGATTACGTTTAGAATAAACCAAAACTTGAGACATATCGACAACCCTTTTGATATATATAGATAAATCCAATGGCTATTATATTTATCAAGTAATATTCTCTTTGTAAAGGACCTTCAATCACTATTTTAAAAATCACATTAACATTTAATTATTTAATAAAAACCGTTTGGTTTTTTAATTATTAAATTAGAAAAATAATAATTAGTTAAACTTCTAACTAAAAATGAAAAAGATCAGATTCTGGGCTATTAGTGTTGCGATTTCTCTCCTCAAAGAACCACATATTCATCACCATGAATTCTCGGTTAGGATCCTAACCGAGAATGAACATTGGAGTCTGGCTGTGCGCTTAGTACTGCTATTTTCCTAGCCTAAAAGTAACCATATTCATCCCATAAATTCGGAGTTAGGATCCTAACCGAGAATGAACATCGTATCTGACGATTAGTGCTGCCATTTCCTCACCTCAAAGCAACCATAATCATCCCCATAAATTCCGAGTTAGGATCCTAACCGAGAATGAACATCGCATCTGACGATTAGTGCTGCCATTTCCTCACCTCAAAGCAACCACAATCATCACTACAAATTCCAAGTTAGGATCCTAACTCGGAAAAACCAATCAGGGATCAGGAAAGGTATTAACGACCACCAACTACTATCTTCAATCAAAAGTGTACAAAAATATATGTTATACTTACTTTTTATGAACACTTATGAGCATTGAAGTGAAGATTGAGGCTGCATTAGAACGCCTGCATAAATTTGATAGGCGAGGTATACACGTTTACCGAAAAAGTGACCTCAGGAGATTATTTTTTGATGATTCACTTACAGCATTCCAGCAAAGTTTACCTCGTTTGGTGAAAGCTGGAGTACTAGAGCGGGTGTGCAACGGTGTTTATGTATTCTCATACAGTCGTCATAAGGACGGTTATACAATTGAATACATTGCTAAATGCTTGCGACGAGGAGAATACAACTACATCTCTCTAGAATCGGCACTCTCGGAATACAGTGTTATTTCCCAAGTAATGCTTGATCGAATTACGATCATGACGACTGGACGTAAAGGGGAGTTTAGGACCCCCTACGGCGTTATCGAGTTTACACATACGAAACGTGATGATATTGACATTATCAGCAATACAATAACTTCAGATCGTCCCCTGCGGATTGCTAGTAAAGAGACTGCCATTCGAGATTTGAAGAGGGTTGGCAGAAACACACACTTGATTGTAACGGATCACGATTAGGCAGATGCTGGCACTCCCAAAAACCACACAACTCACTTTTGGACAAAAGTGAGTTACTACCACCAACTTGTTTCTAGGTTTCAGATAACTTCTCGTATATCAAAAAACCAAATTCGGATCAGTCCTCGGTGCAAATCAGGGAGTGAAGAGGATTATCTTTGGGTGCAATTTCACTCTTTTACTACAGCTAAAACCAAACGTCCGTTACCAAGAGTCTGCCTGTTAAAATAATATTTTGTAAAATCTCTAGGCAATTTGGCCACCTATCATCATTTATTCCTTAGCTCTTGCCTTAAACTATGGTGAAACAAAAACTTTCAACTCAACATCATTATCATGCGCAGTCGCTAGCCAACTATTTAATAATTGAAAAGCTTGTAAGGTTTCGCCATTTGCCTCTGAGCCTAACTTTAATTGTTGCTCAAAATGGGCAGCCGAAAAGCTATTGGCAGCAACAATCCAAATTTCCTTTTTTACTGCTGTTGAGCGTCTTCTCATTGCAACGGTATCCCACAGCTCATTTAGTTTTTCTAATCTTTCTTGCTCGTTTTGAGCCGTAAAAATAACCCCTTGGAAAACTCTAATTCTTTCAGCGATATTTTGAGCAGATTCAGGAGTAGGCCAAGCCGTATGAAGCCTATTCCAATTTGAAGGCTTCAGTTCAGTATCTCCACTAATTAGCATTTCAATATTTTTTATGGCTTGCGCCCCTACTTCAGCAAGTGCTCCTGCTGATGAACGCGGGTTTATTGCACTGCCACATTTAACATGAACAAATGCTAACTTGTTTTTTGACGATACAATAAAGTCAGCAGGTTCGGTTCCCATATCCGTGTTAATCAGCAAGTCTGCATCAGGTATGTAGGGAGCAAATGGACCTAGTTCGCTTTTTGTTGGGTTAGCCAAGCCATTAGCTTTTAATTGATCCAATAAATAGAAAACCGAATCACTACTAAAGCCTCCATCGACAACCTGATGAGCACCATCTTTATATCCTTTCTCATCTAAGTTTGCGCCAACAAGAGACTCTAGCCCGATAACAACATTGGCAAGGTTGGAAGCACCTAAATCAAAACTATCAGCCACTGGAAGCGTTAATTGATAGAACTTACAATTTGAATAACTTATCCCATTAGCTAAAAGAGCTTTATGTAAGTGCTCGTTGAGAAAATCAGTTATGTCTTGCTGTTCTCCACCTTCAAGTAAATATGTTATTTCCGTTTCTGGTGCAATTTCTAGATAGGGTTCTTCTTGATTAAAGTTGACTAAGATTTTACTTTCCTCAACACCATCAACAAGCAAAGTTCCGTTGTCATAAATTAAATACAAAAACGAATTGTCGAGTGTATATTGTTCCCCTGCTATAAAAATACTTATCGGAAACTCAAACTCTGTAAAATCAAAAATCAAACTGCAAGCTTCAAAATTTTCATCAACAGATATTGGCTTTGCATATGAATGCACTAAGGCGTTCTTTATATTAATATTTGCAGATATGACGTTATCTATATCTGTAAGCCAATCATTCAGATCACCCAAAGTAAACGATGACTCTTTTTGATCTGAGATTCGCCCAGAATCTGCACCTACATAATAACTACCTTTCTTTTTATTGAGTTGGTCATAGATATCACAACGCATTGTGGCTAACCGATACGAAGCATTAGCTTGCATGTCAGCCATTTGATCTAAGTTTCGTCCTTTTACCGCAATGCTTTCAGGACGTTTTCTAGCAGAACTAATCGATTTACTACTCGCTTCTTTCGTTGAGGCTGATTCACCTAATGACATTACCTTAAGCAATTTATCGAGAGACACAGCAGAGCCGAGTTTCAAATCTTTCTCACCATTAAACCTGCGTCCTCGGCTATCATAAATTGCAACAACGTTATTTGAGAGCTGTTTATACAATGTTATTTCTAATGAAGGCTCAAAGAAAAACTGGTCTGTTAAAAACCGAGACTTATTGAACGCGATTGAGATAACACCATGAATACCAGATTCTGTAGAAAAGACTCTCGCGAGTTCACCAGCATTGTTGCAGCGCCAGTATAGATGGTCTGATAAAAGCTGAATACTGAAGCCTTGCGACTGATTTAAAAAACAAATTGATGCCGTAGGGATATTAAGAGAGCGCTCAGGTTCAAACGTATTAAGGTCAAACTTACTAACAAAGCGGTTGCCGTAATAACTAACATCAGGAAATGCTTCTAAGTAACGCTCAATCAACTTATTACTGTCTAGTGATGCTATGAATCTTTTAACTGAATCAGCACTATCTAGTGAACGATCAAATTTTCTGTAGTTCTGCCACATTTGGCTATTTGCATCGTTTTCAATCTCCAAAATCTTAGGCTCAATATCACCGTGTAGACGAACTACTCTTCCGATGGTTTGAACTAGTTCCCGACCACTATTAACTGCATAGGCTAAAACCAATAACTTCGCTTCTGGAATATCGACACCTTCATCTAGTTTCCGCTGGTGAATAATGACTTGGTAATCAGAACCTTTAAGGTTCGCTGGCACGGAAACTTTTACATTATCTCGTTCATCTTTAGTAAATTGTTCATGTATTGCTAATACCGAAAAGTCATCGTTTAGCAAATCGTAATAGCTTTTAATATCTTCGAACTTTTCACATTTGATAATGCACTTTGTGCCATCATTAGCGTCTAAGAAGTCAGTGATTTTCCCACTTAATTCATCTAAAGTAATTGACTCAAAAGTTGGTTCTTTTAAAACACCATCTGCAAGTGCTCTTTCAAAGGTATAAATATAGCTAGCGTCTTCGGTAACGTCGAATTGATACAAGTCATTCCTGTACGGGGTCGCTGTTATAACGACTTTATGAGCATCAATACCGCGTACCAATGTGCTCCATACGGGAGAAGGTTCAGCGTGCCCCTCATCAATAATAATAAGATCAACATCTTTCTTTAACCGCTCAAGCTGAGTACTATCGAAAGTTTGTAGTTTCTGGAAGGTGGAAACATAAACGCCGTTTTTAGAGGTATCATTTACATCACTATAAACAGCCTTGCGCTTGATAACCTCACCTTCAACACGATCACTAAAGAACTTCCCATCTATTTCTTTAAAGAGTTGATCACATACAGCACGTCGATGACATAAAACCAGCACCCGCTTTTGGGTTGCTTTGTGAGAGACAATACTAATTACACCCGACTTACCTGCACCCGTTGGCAAGCTAATAAGGCAAGAGTTCGCATATTCATTTAACGGCTTTTTTAAGTAACTTAACGCCGTTTGAATACTTTCTTGCTGGCAGTGTCTCAGACTTTGCCACAAATCTTCATTAACGATGAAACCACTTACATTCATTTAAACGTCCATGTTATTCTTGATTTGAGTCAACAGCTAAAGTTCGCCAGCAAAAGCTTACAAAAAAGGCCTACTTTACAGTTAACACTTAACTCTAGGGAATCCCCAGATAATTTCTCATACAATCAATATGTAGACGCGCATAGTGCTGTTTGATCTAATCAATTGCGCTAGGAAAAACTAGAACAAAACCATGCGCAACATTACCATACTGCATCAAGCGCCACTGATTTTTGCCCACTTTAGCATTACTAAAACTAAGTATGTTGTCTGGTATCTCAAACTTGTTATGGGGCACCAGTGTGCTAGCAGTGATCGTCCTGGCACGCCTCTCTCTGGATAGAAACGAGCTAGAGTACAAAATCTAGCCCATTCTATTAATATTAGTGCTAACAACTACAGACAAAATATGAACAAACATTGACTAAACAACTACTTCAAGTATCTTCGAAGCATTTTGACTCATAAGCATTTTTTTGATGCTTTCTACATCAAGTTGTTCAGTTATCAAGATATCAGCAGCTTCAGATCTCCACACCAAGTCACCTGGCTCCTGAAAGGAAGTCCTTAGCCTTCTGATTACATCTAAGACCTTTCTAGACCAATCTTTAAAATCACTTAAGCTCCAATACATGACTTCTGCCAAATGAGGATGCCCACCACTTTTCACTTTTGTTACTGGAGACAGTAATATTGGAATGATTTCTACCTTATCTGAACTACATGAATCAACGTTCGATCTTATCCAGTTGGGATGAGTTGCTACTTGCCTTGCCTTAGTCGCATTTAATGTATCACTTTCAGCATTGGCGTGGTCTTCAAACACAAAACACAAATCAGCTAACTGCCACCATGGGTCAGGGGACGCATCGACCTCGACTTTATGAGCATCAAACCCAATGTGCTCACCTAGCAACCTATGTGCTTCTTCAAACTCTCTGTCAGAGTTCAAACCTTCCCTAATTTGTTTTTCCCTTTGAGACAACTTTCTATCATGCATACACCCAAAAGAATGTAATAATGACTCTATATTCTCAACTTGCTTCATAATTAACAAGTTCTTAGCTTCATCGGCTGCCCCTTCGACAGTATTTGTATATCGACTTAAACCAACTAGCCAAGGGATGTCTTTTGCCGCTTTTTTCGCTCGTATAAAGTGCTCTCGCGCTTTAATTTGCGCGTCAGAATACCCATGTTCATTAGCAAGGTATGCAGCTGAACCAGCCAAGTATTCCCACAAAGCTCTATAACCTCGCAAATTTCCCGAAGCTAGAGTACCCAGTATTCTTTCCGCTTGGTTCAATGCTTCTTCGTAATCATATGACCAAAGAGCTTTAACATATTCGATTTCCGAAGGGACGCTACTTGCCAACTCAGCAATTCCAGGGAAGTTGGTTTTCGATTTAGAAGCTCTGAGTTCAACGATTTCACCGTTTACTTCTTCCCAATCCTCACCATTCTCAATAAAAATTGAAAAGTTTTCGACTAGGTCGCCAAAAGTGCTATCTATCGATTGCTCGACACCGAACTCTAACTCAGCTTGAAGCTCTGGATGAAAGTAATGTCGGCGAGCAGGATCAGCCAAAAAGTCTACAAGTTCAGACCCATTCACAACAACTGCTGAGTAATCTTCCAATGATCGGGTGCATCGACCAATAGCCTGAATCACTCTAGTTTGTATTCTCTCATTGAAGAGAACGTTAGCACCAATCCTGGACATCAAGAACTGCTCTTGCAAGTTTACAGTTTTCGGCAGCCCTTCAATAACTAATAAGCGACATTCATCTCCTGGAAAATCAATACCATCATATCGATTAGCAACGACAGCTGTTGCACTTTTACTGCTAATAAAAATACTCTTTGAGTCTTCTATATCACTAGCTTCAAAGACTTTTAGCGTGGTTTGGTCATTAACGGTGTCTTTTATCACCTTTGCTTGTACTTCACTTGGTACTAAGACCAAACTGCGTTCAGTTTTCTTGAGTAATTCCAAATCAAACTTCAAACAATCATCTTCAGCTAAAGAAAGTGATGGAAAAATAAAAAACCGACGACCAACACCTTGAGTATCCCAGCCTTCAGGAGTAGCTAGTCGATAAATATTTTTTCGTCCTAAGAGCCTCTCTAGGTCACCTCCTTCACCTAATGTCGCTGACATAAATATACGTTGTTTAGCATTATCAAATGCAGGGTGAACCCAGGTCGGCGCAATCAAAGGGCGAAGCAAGAACCCCTTAGACGACATATATAGATGGCACGCATGAACATTTGCCCTAAGCATTGACCAGGAGTATTTTAGCTTCGTGCCGTCCGTGTGCTCATCCAGAACATCTACCAAATCATCCTTGATTTTATGTAGGATAGGCGTTGGTAACTTATCAACCCAACCCTGATCATAAGGGCTTTCCCAACTACCAGCTAACCTTGAATAGCTTGTACCATCTAAATAAGGCCGAACTAGCGAACATAAAGCTTCGTGAACAACTTTGTGGTCATCATTAAACCTTTCAACCTCTAATGACCATAGCTTTGAAACATAGTTTTCTGCCGCATGTGCATCATCAACAATTATGATATCAGGGTCTTCAAAAAATGGATTAGTGTTGAAAACGCTACTGTATGTTGTAACAGCAACTGCCATTCCCTGCTTGTATTTTGCGACAGAACTAGGATCATAATTTGCCTTTTTGCCAGTAAAGCCTAAAACGGACAACCCATACTTGGTTTCTGCTTGTTCGACAACTTGATTTACTAATTGTTTAGTTGGGCAGAGATAGACAATTTTCTCGTTATTCTTTCGACGACGCCATTCAGCGATTAATAAACCTACTAATGTTTTTCCGCTGCCTGTTGGTAACTGTAAAGCGACATCACGGTGATTTTCAGCTTCTTCTGCATATCTTTGCATCATCAACTGCTGATGAGGAAGAACATCTGGATATTTGCGTCGAGGTAGCTCCCTAAATAACTGGTCAGGGCTTAACGAGGCTACATGACGCGCCCCACGCTTTTTAAAAGCCATAACTATTCCTTTTATGTTCTGAAATCTTTAATCTTACACTTAGTATGCCCTAAGTAGATATGCACACGATCACTAAAACAATGAAAGGATATCTATCCACTTTTCCTTTCAGAACAGCATCGTATACACTAGGATTCTATTACTTCGTTCTGAGAAGGATAGACTCATGAAAGCTCGCATTGGGGTTACATCGGAAGATCTCATTCGTAGGCACATGATTAATTTGTCCGCAGGCAACATTAATCATAGCAAGCATCTCCCCACATTTTGGTTCACGTCACTAAATGAAGCTTCAAAGCTACTATGTAATGAGAATATCGAACTAATGCTTCTGATCAGTAGAGAAAAGCCTGAAAGCCTAGCTGAGCTTGCGGAGATTAGCGACCATCATATCCGCGAACTCTCACGAACACTCGACGACTTATCATCAAAAGGATTCATCCAGTTCGAGGAAAAAGGCAGCGCTTGCCGCCCTATTGCTGTATTTACTGACTTTGAGATTATTCTCGGCAAAGAATTAGAGAATACACTGCAAGAAAGCTATTGTGCATGATGTCCATCACTCGTTACTGCGGCGCATGCCGCTTAAAAAGCACAGCTTTATGCTGTGCAGCCTCAAATAGGGGTTATTCTTAATACTTTCCGTCTAGGTCAACCTGCTCGTCACCAATGATCTCTTCCAGCTGCTCTGTGAGGGCTTCAGTTACTTCAAACTACCTTGCCTGTGTTGGTAGAGATATCGTAATCGAGCAAGTCAATAATCCCATTTAGCGCAACGTCACTATCATTTAAGTCGGCTTGCTCATAAAAATGCCTTAATCACGATAGTACAATTACACTCTCGCCAGCTTCAGAGAGGTTGCCTCATCAAAACACCTTTACCAAAAACAGTAAAAAACAAATAATTTCATACAGTTAAAGACAACTAAGATTTAGACACTAAAAGTTAGTGTCTAAATCTTAGTGCCGAAAAATTAAACAACACGTCCAATGATTACCGTGTACAGAAGTACCCTTCAAGTAACTTGAGTAGAAGTGCTTAGCGTATATGCTCACTTCTCTAAGCCAAATAACCGATGTACCATCGGATAGTCAATCAATCTTAAGGTTATAATAGTTTGAAGTTTTACGTTGTTTCTGACCTACACCTGGACACTCACGGAATACGCCGCGACTTTTGGCATGACTTCGATAAAGAAGCCACATTGGTCGTTGCTGGTGACACAGCGAACGGCCTCTCATGCATGGCGTATGTGAAGAATGTACTTTGCCGCCACTTTAAGACTGTGATAATGATTGCAGGAAACCATGAATGGTATAGCAATAAGAGTAAATCCTACCGCCATAGAAGTACGTCCGTTGGGTGCAAATCTAGTGCTAACTCTGACGTTCTCAAAGATTCTAGTGGTTCCGTACTAGCCAAGCTTAAGGCTCATAGTGATACAACTGAAAACCTGTTCTTTTTGAATAATGAGTCAGTTGATTTAGATGGATATAGCATTTATGGGGGAACTCTTTGGTTTCCTATTCACACATACTCGTCTACACTGATTGATGCGTACTCAGAACTGATGAATGATACAAAGTACATCAGCCATCAAATGATTGAAGAGCAGCACAAAGCATTCATTAACAACTTTCCAGAGAAAGTTGATATAGCAATATCTCACCACCTTCCATCTAAAGAAGCTTTTGCTTTCGAGCAAAATGCCAGCAGCGATTATGCTCCGTATTATCATGCAGGGTTGAGTAATGAGTTGATCTCAAGAGCTAGGTATTGGGTGGCAGGGCATCAACATGATGCTGTAGAGAAAGTCATTGCTGGCGGTAAGACCACATTTATTTGTAACCCCAAGGGTTCTGTCTGCTTAACCAGTGGAATACTTACTAATAAAGCTTATTACCTATAAGAGCTAGACAGCAAGAAACTTCGGCATCTGAAAGTCCGTTAGGGCTTTCTCGCTGCGATAATTGAGCACCTTGCCAAGCAACCAATCAGAAATGATGCATAGATTCATCACCTCCCTTCACAATCCCAACACTATCATTCGCACAAATACACACATAACACTTTTACGCGCATAAAAGTGTTATTTAATACATTTTTATGCGCATTTAAATGTTAACGCTTGCATTTTATTGCGCATTTTTGTGTAATAAACAATCGACCAGATAAGCACTTTAACTGAGGTGGCTAGATGAAACGAACACTACTTGAAAACCTACTCACCTGGAAAGACAAGCCGACAAGGAAGCCTTTGCTGATTGACGGTGCTAGACAAACTGGTAAAACATTCCTATTGCAGGAACTATTAGGAAGTACATTCGAAAATGTCCTAAGAATCGATTTTCTAGAAAGCCCTGAGTTAATGGAAGCCTTTTCAGGCTCTCTAAACCCTGATGACATCATCACCAACATTGAACTCTTAACAGGAGAAATCTTCGAACCATCGACAGATCTCCTTATTTTAGATGAAATTGGTGAATGTCCAAGAGCGGTCACCTCTCTTAAGTACTTTGCAGAAAAGGCTCCCAAAGCTTATGTTGCGGCCAGTGGTTCAAATATCGGATTGCTCACGTCCTTTCCCGTTGGAAAAGTTGAGCAGCACAACTTAAGGCCACTGACTTTCAGGGAGTTCTTGTGGGCATCTGGAGAAAAAGTACTTCAAAAAGCATTTGACCAAAAGCTGAACTCTTCAGCGGCTCATACAAAATTAATCGAACTACTGACCGATTATTATTTTGTTGGCGGCATGCCTGAAGCCGTAAACTCATGGTTCGAAAACTCAGAACTCAGTATTATTGAACGCATTGAAGCCGTATCTGAAGTCCATAGGAACTTAATTGAGGGCTACATGCGTGATTTCGGAAAGTACTCTGGAAAAGTGGACGCACAGCTAATCGAATCTGTATTTCGAAGCATTCCCGCTCAACTATCTTCGGTATTCGACGACTCCGTTAAACGGTTTAAATTCAAGGGAGTTCACGAACGCAAGTCTCGCTATGCTGAATATGAAAGTGCGATCACATGGCTTCACAAGTGTCGGCTTGCTTTAAAAAACCATCCTATTGAAGGACAGCCTCGTTCTCCTTTAGCTGCTTATCAGAAGGAAAATACAGTTAAACTATTTCTCTTTGATGTAGGGCTATTGAACCATATGCTCGGGACTGGTTACCGTGAAATCAAACAGCAAGGCTATGAATACAAGGGATATGTCGCTGAAAACTATGTTCAACAGGAAATCGCTGCGCTAGGCATTGAACCAAGTTTCTCTTGGGGAGACGCAAGAGCAGAGATAGAGTTCATTATCGCTGATGACCTAGGTCGTATCGTACCTGTAGAAGTAAAAAGCGGTAAGCGAACCCGTGCGAAATCATTGCAATCCTACATCGAGAAGTGCAAGCCCTACAAGACAATCAAACTTACAGGCACTCAAGGCTCTCCAGCAACAGAGAAAGAGCACATCGTTATGCCGCTTTACTACACCGAATACTTACTTGATCACCTCAGAGATCTAGATAAAAGCTAAGTGAGTAAGAAAATACTCATTAACATCTAAGAATCAATGTTATGAGTAATTTTTTACTCATAACATTAATAACTAATTCATAAGCTTTAGAGGATCTGATGAAGCGAGGCTGCTATGCATAAAAGTGATCCAGAAAAAAGAGAGTCTGTAGAAGAAGTCATAGCTCGTTTAAGGGCCAATCGAGATGCACCTCACGAGATATCAGAGAGATATGTCGTTAATACATCGCCCAAAACTTCAATAAATCAGAGAGTCTCAAAAATCACCCCCTCCACTCGTCCATCAGAACGCAAAACCGAGGCAAGCAAAACCATCAAGCAACTCTTGCTTGGTAAACTTACGCAAGGTCAAGCGTTGAAATATTTACGTATTAATATACTGGGACTCAAACAGGATGTGTTCGCAAAACTCGTCGGTGTTTCAAGAAAAACACTCTCAGATATAGAGAATGATCGGGGCAGCTACAATACAGAGATTCTCAACAAGGTATTCAAACCATTTGGCTTAAAAGTCGGACTACTCCCTTCTTCTCCCGATGCGTTAAAATCGCTATTAATGGATGGTGAGGATGGGTAAAATGCTCAGTATCAGCCCTATTTATTTAGATTGAATTGCTATAACAAGCTAGTATTTTTAAATGATTTAGGAATACATGGACGCGGGTTCAGTTCCTTTTTAAGCAGGAAATTGATGTAACATTTGATGCAACACCAAATTGGTAACATCGATATAAGCCACTGAATTTACGAAGATTGAGAAATCTTTTCAACTCCCGCCAGCTCCACCAAACGTTTGGAAAAGGCCACCTTCGGGTGGCCTTTTTTGTATCTGCTATCCGTACTTATGTTGCAACAGTACACGATCTACTTTTACGATGTTACTTTCTATTAGTGCACGGCTTCTTTTATAGCTTATAGAAAAATAAGCAGACGATCTCTAATAATCAACACTTCCAACTTTATAAATATTTTATTCATTAGTAATTTTATGCAGATAATTAAATCTCTTAAAAAATAAAAATGCGAAGCCATTTAGCTTCGCATTTTTATTGGGTTTAACATGGTTAACAATATTAGAAGCGATATTCCACACCTAGCGATGCTTGGTTAAAATCAGTTTTTGTGCTTGCACCATTCGCGACGTTCTCTGCATTCAGTTCTACGTCGTACCACATATATTCTGCGTTAACTAAGAAGTTATCAGTAACTTTAAAACCAACACCGGCACCAGCGAATACACCTTCGTCATCTTTGTTGCCTTGGAAGCCCGCAACGTTGTAATCCGTCGAGTACCACATTTGACCGCCTTTTGCGTAAAGATCGACACGATCAGCAATAGGGGCTGTAACTTTTAGTGCTGCGGTGTAACCGTCCGTTTCGGCATTTGCTAAGTTATTACCATAGCTACCAAAATCAATGTAACCGCCCTCTAACGCTAAGTAAGGGTTAAAACGGTAACCAACCAAACCTTGAATAGCATCACTGTCATCATCAAAGTCATCTTGTCCATCAACTTTTAAGTAACCATAATTGGCGCCGACATAAACACCATGATCTTTGGAGTCCGCTGCGTGAGATAAAGTACTAAACGTTGCTAAAGAAAAAAGGCCAATCAAAGTAACAACATTGCTTTTCATTTCGTTCTCCTAATATAAGTGCCATTGAAAGTTCGAATTATACAAAGCAAATGCAATGCCAATTTTAATTTAATGAGAAACATTTTCTACCTTATAAAAAATTGACATTATTTTAAAATTAAAACAACAAAACCAAAAGTTATATCGTTTTATTTACCTTGAAAAAACAATATTAGATTTCTGTAAATACTAATGATGTAAAACATTCTATTTTATTTGTAGTTTTTTCAAAAGATAGGGAGAATCAATAAATAAACCCTAATCATCAATTATTTACATACCCATTATATTTAGGATTCTTAATTTTTGGTCTGGGTTCTTTATGAACGAGTAAGGAAGGTAATCACACATCGGCTTTTTCTCTCTTTGCTTCAATAGGTAAATCTCCTACTCTGTGAAGAGGCTATCTCCATGGGACTGAAGTATGTTAAAAGGCAGTGAGTACCCGTCTATCCGAGCATTAAGGACGTTTGTCGCGGTTGCAAATTACCTCAGCTTCTCTAAAGCGGCGGATGCCCTATGCATTACACAAAGCGCAGTAAGCAAACAAGTCGCCGCGCTTGAACAACTAGTGGGTTTACCTTTAATACAACGAGGCTCGAATGGTATTGAGTTAACTGAGGAAGGAAAACGCTACCTACCGCAAGTCACAGAAGCACTAGAACTTATTCAGAATGCAACCGCTAACTTAATCCAATCAGATTCAAAGCAAGAATTGCTCACCGTGGATGTTACTCCTTCTTTCGCTAGCCTTTGGTTGGTACCTCATATTGATGACTTCCACCAGCGACATCCCAATATCCGTGTAAGAATCTGTACCGGAGATGGGTACGTCAAAGGTTCAAGCGGTGAAAGCGACTTGCATATTCGTTGTCTTCCATTGTCCACGCATTATGAATACAGCCACTTACTATGTGAAGAAATACTACTATTGGTCGGTTGTACTAACACTCCTGCACTCAAGAATGTGCACGCTGTTAGCGACTATCCGTTGATAACTCAAATCACTCGTCCTCAGTTGTGGGAGCAATTTAAGGCTGCACATGCAGTAGAATCAACCGTTACCTATCACTCTGTAGGCTTTGAACATTTTTACCTAGCTTACGAAACCGTCAAAATGGGAAAAGGACTCGCCTTACTTCCTGATTTTATGGCGCAGAATTCCATTTTAAGAGGGGATATCCAACGTATTCTCAACCTGTCTTTACAGAGTGGTTATGGTTATTACGTGATGATCCCGAATTATCGCCTATCGGCTAAGAAAGTGGCGGCGTTTTACGAATGGTTGAAGAGCAAACTAAGCTAATATTGTTTTCTTGAAATGCTTTTGGTAACCCAAAACAACTCAAAGACTTCAGTATCTGTCTGCTCCAAATTGTGGCATTCTCATTAACACTGTTTCAAAAGGATAAATGGATTGAAAGATATGGACAGCAATTCGCCCAAACTCTCATTACGTACCATTGAGCCAACGGATTACCCTGAGCTTGCAGAACTAATGGACTTAGTGTTTCCTGATGTTGGCGGCTCATGGCCACGGCTGACGATTATGGATCTCATTCATCAGTTTCCTGATGGCCAAATCTGTATTGAAGATAACGGCAAAATAGTCGGTGCAGCATTAACCATTAAAGTGGACTACAACCGCTTTTCTCTTCCTCACCTGTATACCGACATCATTACCGAAAACAACGTCATACAGAATCAAGTAACCGGTGATGCAATGTATGGTCTCGATGTATTTGTCCACCCGGACTATCGAGGGCTACGTTTGGGTCGACGTTTGTATGATGCGCGTAAAGAGCTTTGCCGTAGTAAGAACTTCAAAGCAATTTTAGCCGGTGGTCGCATTCCTAATTACCACCAATACGCAGATGAACTGAGCGTTGCAGAGTACATCGACAAAGTAAAACGCCGTGAGCTTCATGACCCTATTTTGTCTTTTCAGCTTGCTAACGACTTCGATGTAAAACGTATCATGCGCGGCTACTTGCCAGAGGATAGCGCTTCTAAAGGTTACGCGACACTGCTGGAGTGGGATAACTTTTTCTACGAAGAGGATATTCAATCCGTACACGATGTAGAAAAAACGCTGATTCGGATTGGTGTCGTACAGTGGCAAATGCGCGCGATGAATGACCTGGAGGATTTGCTCGATCAGGCTGAGTTCTTCATCTCTTCTCTTGCGAACTATAAAGCCGATTTCGCCCTATTCCCCGAGTTCTTTAACGCACCGCTGATGGGCTTGCAAAACGACAAAAATTCCGTTGAGGCAATCCGCTTTTTGGCTAGCTTTACGGAAGAGATCAAAAACCGTTTCTCGCAGATGGCGGTCACCTACAACATCAACATTATTGCAGGCAGTATGCCCGTTATCGAAGATGGCAAACTGTATAATGTGGCCTACTTGCTGCAACGAGATGGTGAAATTAACGCTCAATATAAAATCCACATCACGCCTCATGAACAAAGAGACTGGGTGATCGACGGTGGTGACAATGTTCAAGTGTTCGAAACCGATGCGGGCAAAGTCGGCATACTTATTTGTTATGACAGCGAATTCCCTGAATTGGGAAGAATGTTAGCAGAACAAGGCGCACAAATTGTATTCGTTCCTTTCTGGACGGACACAAAAAATGGCTACCAACGAGTACGAATTTGTTCCCAATCGCGAGCCATTGAAAACGAATGCTATGTTGCAATTGGTGGTAGTGTCGGTAACTTACCTCGTGTTGATAACGTGGACATCCAGTACGCACAATCTGCCGTATTCTCACCGTCGGATATCTACTTCCCGCACGATGCGACCTTGACAGAAGCAAGCGCCAACACCGAAATGATGATCTTCGCCGATGTTGATTTGACTAAGTTGAAGCAACTGAATACCGAGGGTTCAGTAACCAACTTACGTCACCGACGTCTTGATTTGTATGGCGCATTTACTAAAGCTAAAGAGTCATAAAGGTGTGCCTTATTCGTCGCCACACGGGAGCGTGGCGGCGAATAAAACAAGCAGCAGATTGATTCCGCACAATAATCAGAGGCATGTCAGTTTTTCTCAGCGGTGAGAAACAAGAATTGACCCAGTAGGACATTCGGAGTATCACTCCAACTTCGTTCCGCTTTTATTAGGGGAAAGCTTTTGGAACACATTAACGAACTTCTCATGTCAATGAAGCCTTTGCTCGAGCAATACGGCTACTTGGCGCTGATTGTCAGTATATTTCTAGAAGGGATAGGTGTACCGATGCCTGGTCAATCGCTGATGATCGCGGCATCTTTGCTCTCTTCAGAACAAGTCATGAACCTAAGTATGGTTATGATGGTATCGTGGCTAAGCTGCTTTTTTGGGAATACCTGTGGTTACCTAATCGGGTATTACTTTGAAGGCTGGTTGGATAAAAAAGGCTATATCTCTGGCCCGAAGATGCAAACACTTCAACTGACTATCCAGAAATACGGCCCTACGTGCTTGGTCGTCAGCCGCTTTATTGAAGGAATGAAGCAATTTATGCCTCTTGCATGCGGTATCGCGAAAATGCCACGTAGAGAGTTTTTGCTCGGTAACGCCCTCGCGGCGACGGTTTGGGTATTGGTATTTAGCTTGTTAACTCACTTTGCATTTGAACATTTAAGCGTGTTGAGCAACCTGTACACCGAATACAAATATCTGGTATGGGCATTTGCTGCTGTCTTATTTACGTGGATGATTTTAGGTATTGTTAAACGCAAAAAAGCCAAATCAATGCAATAACAACAGTCTCTTCATTAGCGCATAACTAAAGCTCGTGGTATCAGTGAGATACGTAATACGAGCTTTTATCTTTTTCTTTACGTGCAAAATTTAAACAGCCATTTAGACGTCTAGACGTTGACAATGCGTAAATGTGATATTAGTCTGCTCTTCTCTCTTATTATTAACATTGTCGTTTACATGTCCGGTTCCCAACAAACAACTAAAACAGTTGCACCTTCTGCGGTCGCACTGATCCCATTGATTGTATTCCTTGCGCTGTTTATTGGCGTAGGCACTTACTTATCTTTGCAAGGCGTTGAATTTGCCTTCTACCAGCTGCCTGCACCCATCGCGGTATTACCAGCCATCATCATTGCGTTTCTTTTAAGTAAAGAGAAACTTAACCGCTCAATCGAACACTTCATGCGTGGTGTTGGCCACCCAGACATCATCGCAATGTGTATGATCTATCTGCTTGCTGGTGCTTTTGCTGCGGTAGCAAAAGCCTCTGGCGGTGTTGATGCAACGGTGAACCTTGGTTTATCCGCAATTCCAACCAACATGATTTTGCCGGGCATTTTTCTGATTTCTGCTTTTATCGCAACAGCGATGGGCACTTCGATGGGTACTATCGCAGCCGTTGCCCCCGTAGCGTTGGGGATTGCTGAATCAGCAGGAATGAGCTTACCGTTAACCGCAGGCGTTGTGCTGAGCGGCGCTATGTTTGGTGATAACCTTTCTATCATCTCTGACACCACCATCGCGGCGACACGCTCTCAAGGTTGTGAGATGAAAGACAAGTTTAAAGAGAACATTCGTATTGCTTTGCCTGCGGCGTTGATCGCGATTGCAGTGTTCGCTTTCAACAGTACAGCGACTCAAGTGCCTGCAACTGGCGATATTGAGTGGCTAAAAGTCTTGCCGTACATCACTATTTTGATCCTAGCGGTATCCGGTGTGAATGTGTTTGTGGTTCTTTCGATTGGTATCCTTTTGGCTGGCGGCGTGAGCTTGGCATCGATTGACAATTACGGACTGACTAATCTAGCCCAAGACGTTTATAAAGGCTTTGGTAACATGCAAGAGATCTTCTTGTTGTCCATGCTAATTGGTGGTTTGAGTGAACTGATGCGTCGTCAAGGCGGTCTTGCTTTCCTAACCAATTTCGTTAGCAGCCTTATCCACGCGTTTGGCTCTAGCCACTCTAAGCATGCCAACAGCCGCGCGAGCGAGCTAGGTATCGCAGGCTTAGTGTCGATGGTCAATGGCTGTACGGCAAACAACACCGTAGCCATCATTGTATCGGGCAGCGTTGCTCGCCAACTGGCGGAAGAGAATAATGTCTCTCCTCGCCGCTCAGCAAGCTTGTTAGACATTTTCTCATGCGTGGTGCAAGGCGTGTTGCCTTACGGCGCTCAAGTGTTGCTGCTAGGTTCCGTATTCAACCTATCGCCACTTGAAGTAGTTGCTAATTCTTACTACTGTTTTGCATTAGCGATAGCGGCTGTTGTCGCGGTATTTATCAAACATCCCGCGCGTCAACCTGTAGTGCAAACCGAAAACTAACGACAAATACCGAAAAGGCTCCGATGGAGCCTTTTTACTTTCCTTTCTTCTTTATTTTTCTTTCCGCGAGCAGATTTACTTCAAAGCTGAACGCAAACTTTGCGCACTGTGTAAAGGAATCGCAAAGCGATGCGCCACATCGCGTAGAGCTTCCACCTGAGCCACATTACTGATTGCTAACTCGCCTGTCACATCGAAGTGGTTGTTCTCAAAACCAACTCTCACATCTAATCCAAGTAACATCGCACTCGCTAAACAATCTTGCTCTCGCGCGCCAAAAGCACAAATGGCACATCGAATTTCTTCCTCGACAAAACGCGCCAAATTCAAGCCTCGTAAATCCCATGGCGAAGACTGTTGAGCTTGGTGATAACGCCCTAACACCACTAATGCATGCTGATGCGTTTTAGGTAACACACCCGCATCACGCAGTTGGAAATAACGTTCAATGTCGGTTGCATCGTAGAGAATAATTTGGCTCACGATGTTGTTTTCAGCCACCCAATGGAAAAAGGCATGCCCTTCTTTCTCACTTGCTCGATCGGGGATTAACTCCCTCAATGCGAAAGAAGCCGCTTCTGGTTTCACAGCTTTAACTAACGCCATCTGTTGTGGCGGAAAATACAAGCCCACCGCCTCTGTGGTGAGCTGCACCATCATGGTCTCTCCTACGGCTTCTTTCACGGCATGGTAAATTGCCATATTGTCGTCGATGTCTAATGAATGACGTCCGTTAGCGCCCCTAGCATGCAAATGGATCATGGCAGCCCCTGCCGTTTGACAAGCGATAGCCTCTGCAATCAGTTCGTCTGTTGTCATGGGTAAGTTGGCGTGATCATGCTTGGTTTTTCTTGCGCCGTTTGGAGCCACGATAATAGCGATAGGTTCTCGCAAATATTGGTTTGCTACTTCCATGTCTCCGCCACCTCTTTTAACGTCAGTGAGAGTTTGCCGACTAGTTCATCAATATGATGAGACTGAATAATGAATGGCGGTGCGAGCAAAATATGGTGCCCATTAACGCCATCAATCGTTCCGCCCATTGGGTAGCACATTAAGCCATTTTCCATTGCTCGCTGTTTGATGCGTTTGTCTGCCAATGTGGCTTTACTCAGAGGCGACTTGCTTTCTTTATCCGCCACCAGCTCAATGCCAAAAAACAAGCCTTTACCACGAATGTCGCCAATGTACGGTAAATGGGCTAATGCAGAAGTAAGCTCTTTACGCAGCAAAACACTTTGCCGATTCACCGCCGTTAATAAGTCATCTTGGAAGATGGTTTCAATGGTTGCCACTGCAGCAGCGCACGCCACAGGGTGCGCCATAAAAGTATGACCGTGTTGGAAAAAACCGCTTCCATCAGCAATAGCTTGATAGACTCGATCATTCGCAACCACCGCGCCAATCGGTTGATAACCCGCACCAAGCCCTTTAGCCATGCAAACCAGATCGGGCTCTGCCTCTTCTTGCTCAAACGCAAAAAAACTGCCACTGCGCCCAACGCCACACATGACTTCATCCAAGATCAATAACACATCGTATTGGTCGCATATTTCGCGAATACGTTTAAAGTAACCTTGAGTCGCAGGTACAGCTCCAGCGGTGGCTCCCACAATAGGCTCGGCGACAAAAGCCATTACATTCTCAGCCCCCAACTCAAGAATTTTTGCCTCAAGTTCATTCGCCGTTCGTAATGAGTAATCCAATTCCGACTCATGAGTCTGCTGATACCGATAAGCATAGCAAGGGGCAATGTGATGGCTCGGATGCAAGATGGGTTTGAACGGTTCACGTCGCCATTCATTACCACCGACCGCCAGAGCTCCCAACGTATTGCCGTGATAACTTTGCTGACGCGCGATGAATTGCTTCTTCTCTGGCTTACCTGATTCCACAAAATGCTGCCGCGCCATTTTTAGTGCCGACTCCACCGCTTCTGACCCGCCACTGACTAAATACACATGGTTGAACTGCTCAGGCATGTACTGACAAATCAATTCCGCTAGTCGCTCACCGCTGTCACTAGTAAAAAATCCAGTATGAGCAAACGGCACTCGATCGAGCTGTTCCAACATGGCTTTTTTAACGGCTTGATGACTGTGGCCAAGGTTTGATACCGCAGCGCCGCCACATGCATCGAGATACTGTTTCCCTTGTTTATCGAATAGATAAACACCCTCACCTTTATCGATGATTGGCAGCGTGGCATGGCAATGACGGTGAAATACGTAAGACATTTGAGTCCCTTCCAATGTATAAGATTTGCACACATCATCAGGAACAAACCCAAACGTGACAAGGGAATAAATTTCACCCTCTATGAGCTTTTGGAATACCACAAACCAAAAGAACCAAAGCCTTTGATATTTAAATAATAAAATAAAAACAGGCCAGCTTCTTTAAAGGCTGGCCTATGGGTAACCAAAAGCTAAAAACAGAATCGTTTACGCGTTTAGTGCCTGTTCTAAATCGGCTAGAATATCGTCAATATGCTCAATCCCTACAGATAAACGAATCATCTCTGGTGACACACCAGCTTGTTTTTGTTCTGCTTCGCTCAACTGACGATGAGTCGTCGATGCTGGATGGCAAGCCAATGATTTTGCATCGCCAATGTTCACCAAACGCTTAAAGATTTTCAGAGCGTCATAAAAGCGCACACCTGCGTCATAGCCGTCTTTTAAACCAAACGACAAAATCGCAGAAGGCTTACCTTTCATGTATTTTTCGGCGAGATGGAAGTGATCAGAACTTGGCAATCCGGCATAACTCACCCAACTGACTTTGTCATTCTGTTCCAAGAACTCAGCCACTTTGAGAGTGTTCTCGGTATGGCGCCCCATACGCAGCGGTAACGTTTCTAGCCCTTGCATAAGCATAAATGCATTCATCGGTGATAATGCCGATCCGGTATTACGCAATGGTACGGTACGCGCACGCCCGATAAATGCCGCCTCACCAAACGCTTCGGTATACACCACGCCGTGGTAAGAAGGTTCTGGTTGGTTGAAAACGGGAAAGCGGTCTTTGTGCTGCGCCCAAGGGAATTTACCGGAATCCACAATCACGCCACCCAATGTGGTGCCATGCCCACCAACGTACTTAGTGAGGGAGTGAACGACGATATCCGCACCGAACTCGATGGGTTTGCACAGCACTGGCGTCGCGACGGTGTTATCCACAATCACAGGTACGCCTTGTGCGTGAGCAAGCTCCGCTACGCGTTCTAAATCAATGATATTACCGGCTGGGTTACCAATGCTCTCGCAGTACACCGCTTTGGTATTTTCATCAATTAACTCGGCCAAGCTTTCTGGCTTGTCATCTTTAGCAAACTTCACCTGAATACCTTGATTTGGCAGCATGTGCGCAAACAAGGTGTAAGTACCGCCATAAAGTTGCGGCGTAGAAACGATGTTATCGCCCGCTTGTGCTAACGTCAGAATCGCATAGTTAATCGCTGCACTCCCCGCGCTCACGACCAACCCTGCAATGCCACCTTCTAACGCCGCCATGCGTTTTTCCAGAACATCGTTAGTCGGATTCATTATGCGAGTGTAGATATTCCCCGGTACTTCCAAGTTAAACAGATCAGCGCCGTGCTGCGCGTTATCAAACTCGTACGCGACCGTTTGATAAATCGGTGTCGCGACAGATTTAGTGGTAGGGTCAGTTTCGTAACCAAAATGGATGGATAGCGTTTCGTCTTTCATGTTCTTCCTTGAGCGTCATCGAAATAAATCGTGGACTTATCATGCCGACTTTTTAACCACAGAACCTCGTTATGGGTCACATTGCCCAAGTCCAGAAACGTTTATGAAATGGGAAAAGGTAACATTTTTGATATTCATCGATAGGTATAACTTGCGCTTGATTGAAAGTCTTTAATCTTGTTGATAATCCTCCTTCAATATGAACTAAAGTGAATTTGACCTATTGAGTTCTCAAACTCATTGAGATGGGGGCAATAGGCAAAAACCTTACTCTGTATGGAGATGACCGATGAACAAAAACTGGATCCCCATTGCCCTATCTGGGCTTGCTTTAACGGGGTGTTTTTCTGAAGAAGCGAAAGAAGCCGTCGCCGAGCCGCTAAAAGTAACCGCCGCAGACAAAATTTATTATGGTGGCGATATCCTAACCATGGCTAGCGATAAGCCAGAGTACGCCGAAGCCGTCGCGACATTAGGCGAGAAAATCATTTATGTCGGCAGCAAAGATGGAGCGATGGAACACAAGTTCGGTAAAACACAGTTGGTCGACTTAAAAGGCAAAACTATGTTGCCTGGCTTTGTTGATCCGCACAGTCATGTGTATGGTGTTGGTCTGCAAGCCATGGTCGCAAACGTGCTGCCATCTCCTGATGGCGAAGCCGATACCGTAGCGAAAATCATCGAAACTCTAAAAAATGCCGAGAACAATAATACGCAACGCCTATTCATTGAGAAAACGGGTTGGATTTTAGGTTTTGGTTACGACGACGCCCAACTGGATTACTACCCTACCAAAGCGGATCTCGATAAAGTCAGTACAGATAAGCCTGTATTGATCATCCACACTTCGGGGCATTTGAGTGTCGCGAACAGTAAAGCGTTAGAGCTCGCAGGCATCACATCAGAATCGGAAGATCCAAAAGGTGGCCTTATCCGCCGAATGGAAAACAGCCAAGAACCAAATGGTGTTCTAGAAGAAAACGCGCACTTTGCAATGCTGTTCAACCTCAATAAGTTGATTGATTCTGAGCTTCAAGATCGCATGTTAGAAGCCTCGCAAGGTATGTACGCGAAATATGGCTATACCACGGCTCAAGAAGGACGAGCAACATCAGAAGGTTATGAAGCGATGAAACGCGCGTCGAAAAACGACAAACTGATGATCGACTTGGTTGCGTACGCCGATATGGTATCGAGCAGTGATTTTATGGACTCGGAATACAACACGCCAGAGTACACCAACCATTTCCGCATCGGTGGCGTAAAGCTGAACTTTGATGGCTCTCCACAAGGTAAAACGGCATGGCTAAGTCAGCCTTACTTCCACCCACCACATGGACAAGATAAAGACTACGCTGGCTACCCAACTTTCGAAGATCAACAAGCTTACGATTACGTAGAAACAGCCTTTAAAAATGAATGGCAAGTGCTGACGCATGCCAATGGTGACGCGGCGATCGAGCAATTTATCAACGCAGTGACCAAAGCAAATGAAAAGCTAGGAAAGCAAGACCGCCGACCTGTACTCATTCACGGCCAAACCATGCGCCAAGACCAAGTAGATCGCTTAGCGGCGCAAGGCATCTTCCCTTCCTTGTTCCCAATGCATACTTTCTATTGGGGTGACTGGCATGTGGACTCGGTACTCGGCCATCCTCGTGCTGATTTCATTTCACCAACTCAAGCGGTGAGAAAGGCGGGGTTAAAATTCAGTACACACCATGACGCACCTGTGGCGCTGCCAAGTTCATTCCGAGTATTAGATGCGACCGTCAATCGCACCACCAGAACCGATAAAGTACTGGGGCCAGATCAGCGCGTTGACACGTATACCGCACTGCAAGCCATGACGATTTGGCCGGCTTACCAACACTTTGAGGAGTCGTATAAAGGTTCTATCGAGGTGGGTAAGAATGCGGATTTAATCATCCTCGATAACAACCCGATGAAGATTGAACCTAAGGCGCTAAAAGATCTCAACGTGGAAGAAACCATCAGCAGAGGTGAATCGGTTTATCAACGACAGTAATCCAAAATAAAACACCGCCGTTATCGAGGCGGTGTTTTCTATCTGACTCACCAGGCACTTTATCTATTTGCTCGCCACTTGCTGTAATAACCAAGTACGAAACTTGTTTGTGGACTGGCTTCGTGTGTTCATGATCAAGTAGTACCCTGCATTGGCTGGAACCGGC
Organism: Vibrio sp. J2-4; assembly: GCF_021728155.1. Classification (NCBI taxonomy): domain Bacteria; kingdom Pseudomonadati; phylum Pseudomonadota; class Gammaproteobacteria; order Vibrionales; family Vibrionaceae; genus Vibrio; species Vibrio sp. J2-4. The sequence continues at coordinate 66,221 of NZ_JAKKCN010000001.1, read as the reverse complement.
TGAAAGGGAGAAACTAAACGATCTGTTGTCAATTCATCCTCAATCAGTGCCATTCGTGCCATCGCAATCCCAACTCCTGCTTCCGCCGCAGACATCGCCATATCCGTTCGATTAAAAAAGTGTCCAACATCGGTTGTAAAGTCTAATCCCATTGCTGACGCCCAATATAGCCACTCATAGTCACGCGTCGCTTTTTCCCATGGCATCGCATCGTGTAGTAGCGTCGCCTCCTGCCATTGCTTCACTGACATTAAGGATTCTTGTTCATAGAAAGGCGCTTTTAGCCAACCATGATCCTCAAGGTACTTCGGACTCATTACGGGCAGCAGTTGCTCATCCAAAATCAACTCCGCATTAGCATTTCGGTAAGGATGAAGACCATAGTCTATCGCGACGTCATAGTCTTTTATCTCACTATTCACTAACGCACCTTCCGCGAAGATTTGCACTTGGATATCCGGGTTCTCGTGATGAAAACTTTCCAGCTTTGGGACTAACCATTTAAAAGCAAAAGAAGGCGTTAATTTTAAGCGAATCTCATTGGTGTGCTTTTCTACTTTGAGCTCATCAAGCAGTTTGCTCAGCTCGGAAAAGTGAAACTGCGTCGCTTGGTGTAACTGAGTGCCTTTAGCGGTTAAACGAATACCGCGGGAATGGCGTTCAAATAAAATAAAACCTAATAACGCTTCCAAATGAATAATTTGTTGGCTCACGGCTCCCGTAGTGAGGTGCAAAAACTTAGCCGCGCCAGTAAAGCTGCTGTGTTCCGCGACTTGGCCAAACAGACACAAGCCACTTATTAAATTACTTCTCATCCTTGAGCCTATAGTTTTTCTAAACGCTGTATGTAATTTATATCGATTGTTAACAAAAGGTAAAGAAAAGAAACTAACCACTCAGATAAATGTGTGGAGTACATCAATGGAAGTCATCGTATTAGGCAGCGGCGTCATCGGCTTAACCTCTGCTTGGTATTTATCTCAAGCAGGCTATCAAGTTACTGTTATTGACCGTCAACCAAGCAGTGCAATGGAAACAAGTTTCGCCAATGCTGGGCAGATCTCGTACGGCTATTCTTCGCCTTGGGCTGCGCCTGGTGTTCCTGTTAAAGCCATAAAGTGGTTAATGGAAGAGCATGCTCCACTCAAAATCAAACCAACCCTCAATGCCGATATGATCAGTTGGGCAAGTAAGATGGTGGCCAACTGCACCCTGTCTCGCTACCAAGTCAACAAAGCTCGCATGCTTTCGATAGCTAACCACAGTCGTATGTGTCTGGAACAATTACGTCAAGAACATGCCATTGAATATCAAGGTCGCCAGTTCGGCACCTTGCAAGTATTTCGAACGCCTCAACAGCTGCAAGCCATTGAAAAGGATATGCAGCTTCTAGAGCAAAGCGGGACTCGGTTTGAGTTGATGGACGTAGAACGCTGCATTGAACAAGAACCTGGACTGGATCTTGTGAAAGATAAGCTGGTTGGTGGCTTGCACCTGCCAGATGACGAAACAGGCGATTGCTATCAGTTTTGCCAACAACTAACAGAGCTCGCTAAGGCCCATGGCGTGAGGTTCGAGTTCGACACCGAAGTAAGCAATTGGGTTACAGTAGGCAAAAAGATCATGGGTGTCCAAACAAACCGAGGACAGTTTAAAGCGGACCAATATGTGGTTGCCTCTGGCAGCTATTCTACAGCGCTACTCAAGCAAATCGACATTGAGATTCCTGTCTATCCAGTAAAAGGCTATTCGCTCACCATCCCAATGGAAGATGAGCACTTCTCTCCTCGATCTACTGTGATGGATGAAACCTATAAAGTCGCCATGACTCGGTTTGATGACAGAATTCGCGTAGCGGGCACCGCAGAATTAGCAGGGTTTGATGCCTCCCTTCCGCAAAAACGAAAAAATACCATCGAAATGGTCATCCGTGATCTTTTCCCTCGCTGCGGCGACTTTAACCAAGCCGAGTTTTGGAGTGGCTTTAGACCAATGACGCCTGATGGCACACCGATTATCGGCGCGACCAAATACGATAACCTTTTTACTAACACTGGACACGGTACTCTGGGTTGGACTATGGCTTGTGGTTCTGGTCAATTACTAGCGAGCATTATGGCTGGTGAAAAAGCGAAAGTGATGGATGACACAGAGCTTAACCTTTGCCGTTATGCATAAGGACATATCTGCATAAAAAACAAACAGGCCTTTACTCCACAAAATGCATAGTATTTGGCATTTTTAACTCATCAAATGTGCAGCACATTTTAATGACAATGTGCTGCATATTTAATCATCAGACAAATCTTCTACCTCAAAGGAGCAAATAAGCAACAAGAACTAAATTTTAACAATCACTCTCCATTCTGTGTTCACCATCACGCTACAAAGGATTTATAGCCAAAAAAGTTAACAATTGCATTACATAAAGGGTAATGTATTGTGTGAAAAACAACCACAAACACAACTAACAGGGAAAATACTCATGCAGTCATTAGTTGATTTTCTGAATGGAATTATTTGGAGCCCGGTACTGATCTATTTGTGCCTTGGTGCAGGTTTGTTCTATTCAATCATGACGCGTTTTGTACAAATTCGTCACTTCTTTGAGATGTGGCGCTTATTACTTTCAGGGAAGAGTTCAACAAAAGGGATATCATCATTTCAGGCACTTGCCGTTTCACTATCTGGCCGTGTAGGTACAGGTAACATTGCTGGTGTTGCTGCCGCTATCGGTTTCGGTGGCCCAGGCGCCGTATTCTGGATGTGGGTCGTTGCCTTCTTTGGCGCTGCAACCGCATACGCAGAGTCGACACTTGCGCAAATCTATAAAGAAGAAGACGAAGGTGAATTCCGTGGTGGTCCTGCTTACTACATTGAAAAAGCAATGGGACAAAAATGGTACGCTTGGATCTTCGCTATCGCGACCATCTTTGCATGTGGTGTTCTACTTCCTGGCGTTCAATCGAACAGCATCGGTAACGCAGTAGAAGCAGCATTTGGCTCAGGTGACATGATTGAAACCGCTATTGGTACCTTCAGTTTTGCTAAAATTTTCACTGGTACGGTTGTCTGTGTCATTCTGGCCTTCATCATCTTCGGTGGCGTAAAACGTATTGCGAACTTTACCCAAATCGTTGTGCCATTTATGGCGCTGGCTTACATCATCACTGCATTTGTCATCATCCTTCTAAACATTGGTGAGGTTCCACGCATTTTCGGCATGATCATTGGTGACGCGTTCACACCAATGGCAGGTGTTGGTGCGGCAATCGGTTGGGGTGTAAAACGTGGCGTTTACTCCAACGAAGCAGGTCAAGGTACTGGTCCTCACGCTGCAGCTGCAGCGAGTGTTGATCACCCAGCTCAGCAAGGTCTTGTTCAATCTTTCTCTATTTACATCGATACACTACTTGTGTGTTCAGCAACCGCGTTTATGATTCTTATCACTGGCGCGTACAACGTAAATGGTGCAGTTGAAGGTACGTTCCTAATTCAAAACCTACCGGCTGATATTGGTGCGAATGGTCCTGTATTTACGCAAATGGCGATCGAAAGTGCTCTACCTGGTGTGGGTAAGCCATTCATCGCAATCGCACTCTTCTTCTTTGCGTTTACGACCATTCTAGCTTATTACTACATTGCAGAAACGAACATTGCTTACATTCGTCGTACATTCAAAGTAAATGGGCTGATGTTTATTCTGAAAGTCATCATTATTTCATCCGTGTTCTACGGAACCGTGAAAACCGCCAACTTAGCCTGGGCGATGGGTGATGTAGGTGTAGGTCTAATGGCATGGCTTAACATCGTCGGTATTTTGATCATCTTCTTTATGTCGAAACCAGCTCTCAAAGCATTGAACGATTACGAAGAACAACAAAAACGTGGTGTGACCGACTTTACATTCAACCCTGTAGCGCTAGGCATTAAAGGCGCAGATTACTGGGAAGATAAGTACAAGCGTAAAACGGGTAAGGCACCAACGGCAGACAACAGTACTACAGAAACTGTAGAACAACCATCAACATAGCCTTAACGCATAAACAAGAAAAAGCAGTGGTCCGTTTAAGGGCATAAAAAAGGGGATTAACCATTGGTTAATCCCCTTTTCTGCATTATGTGTAAAGGATTAAGCAGCGACAGCTTCAACTTTACGAGCGATTTTTGCTTTACCTACAGGTAGAACTTCACGACCAAATTCGTTGTTTAGTACCTGCGCCATTGCGAAGTAAATTGCACTTGCGCCACAGAAGATACCTTCGAAGCCAGCGATAGCACCGATCACTTCGCTACCAGTGAAATCACGAGCAGCAAGCAAGAAGAACAGGATAGTTAGAGAACCAAATACCACTTGCTTCGCTGTTGGGTAGCATAGAGAACCAATGAACATGAAACCAGTGAAGATGCCCCAAAGCGCTAGGTACCAACCCATAAAGCTTGCAGGGCTTGCAGGAAGACCCATGTGAGGCATTACGATTAGACCAACCAATGTTAGCCAAAATAGACCGTAAGAAGTAAACGCAGTTGTGCCGAACGTGTCACCGCGTTTAAAGCACATGATGCCAACGATTACTTGGCTAAGGCCACCGTAAAAGATGCCCATCGCTAGAATCATAGAGTCAATTGGGAAAAATCCTGCATTATGAATATTAAGCAGAATAGTGGTCATACCGAAACCCATTAGACCTAGCGGTGCTGGGTTAGCCAGTTTTGTCGACATGTACAAATACCTTTTTTCAAAAATGTTGATAAAAAATGCGCGCGAATTTTAATGGGCGCCAGAACAAAAGAGAAAAACTGTTATTGAAAACTTAGATTCCATAAATAAGCAACCGCTCAAATAAAAAAAGACCCCGCTAAAAAGCAGAGTCTTTATAGATGGTTAGACTATTTTTCAATCAACTACAGGCAAGAGATCTCGTCCCAGAACCAGTTACTTTGCGTTGGGCTTTCCCACACACCTGGACCATTTTTCGCAACAAAACATTTGTTTTGGTACGTCACTTTATCGCCGTTAGCGACTTGCGTTACGCCCGGCTCCCACTGAATAAAATTACCTGTCACTGGTGGTTCTGGCTCGGTTACTGGTGGCTCAGGTTCTGTGACGGGCGGTTCTGGCTCAGTCACCGGCGGTTCAGGTTCCGTTGTTGGCGGCTCTGTCGGAGTGCCTGAGACCAACTTCCACGGGTCACCTTGCGTGGGTTCATTACCTTGTGACCACCATTTCGCTTCATAAACAGCACCTTGGTAAGAGACTTGATCACCTGTGTTATACACTTTACCTGCATCCCAAGCCGCCACGCCACCTACAGGTGGATCGACCGGATCAACAGGGTCTAGTTTTTCAACCACACGAACTTCTGGCCACCCCGCATGAGATTGGTAAAAGTTAGTTACACACTTCTCATAATCACCCGCAACTAGCGCAGAGTAAGCAGTTTGGAAACCAACCAGCTCACATTCAAATGAGTGACCTCCCGGACGATCTGAGTAGTATTTCCAGTTACCATCCCAGTTGGTGTAAAGCACGTCTGTCGCACCATTTAGGTTCAGACTGCCGTAAGGCGTCTGCTGCCAACAAGTGTTTGTTTCATCAGCTTCAATTGGAATTTGATAATGGGCGGCAAGACCTTCCCAATAACGAATACGGTTAACAGGTTGACCTTTATCCTTGTTTTGCTCACCACACTCAATACCACCATTGATCACGTTGATGGTGGTACCAAAGCCGTAACCAATGCCAGCATCAAGCTCACGCTGTGAAGGCACCCAAGTACGGTCAATCACATGCAGCATTGCAGGTTTCGGTGCTTGTGGAGTTAGGAAGAACCAGATAGCCGATGCCAAGTTCAGCCATGAATCCGCAACCAAGCCTGGATTTTTTAGCAATACAGATGCATCACCATCAAACATCACTTCAGAGAACGCGCCATAGTTAAAATGGTAAGAAAGCTGTTTAGCACCACGTCCAAAGTAACCTTGTCCTGGTTCACATGGCCAACGCTTATTTTGCCAGTCATTCTGACCACAACCTGTCGTGTAACCTTCTTGACCTTCTGACCAGCCCATTTCACGCACATGAACCAAAGCTTGCTGCCACTCTTCCAATCCAAGAGGGTTATCCGATACGTTATCAATCGAAATATGACCACCAGTTTCCTGCGCAAAGTGAGCAAAGGCAGTCACGATCGATTTTTTACAAATCGCATCCGAATCTCGACCATCCGTGTACTCACCACAGAATGCTGGGAACTTACCAATTGCACGTAGGAAACGCGTGTAAGTGTATTCAGGTGCCGCCATTTGAGTCAGGAAGTCCCACTCACTTTCAGGGAACACACGCTCTACACGCTTCACGTTTTCTGGATTGGTTGCCGCTCCAGGAACAATCGCCTCCACCACTGAGTTCGGGCGCGTCTCTAATGCTTGTGACCAAATGGCATACATAGGGTCAGAGGTTTTGCTTTGCTCTACGGCTTGAACGTCACCACGAGCAATGACATAACCGTTTGGATTCTGCGGATCGGGCTGGATATTCATACTCGCATTCGCTTGTGCAGCTAGGACACAACTCAATGCAAGAGGAAGATGTTTGAGTGCAAACATGTCTAGTCTCCGGATTTTAACAATACAATATACAAGGAATAACTAGACATATAGTGGATCATATATACAAAACGCCGAGCTAAGTGCGTTGATTCTGCGAGACAAAATGAATAAATAAGTCCTCGCACACATTTTGTCACAAGAAAAATGTTACCTTGACTCAAAAGAAAAGCGGAGACCCAATGAGCCTCCGCTTTATGATATTTCTATCTTTATTGTTCTGCCGAAACCACGTCTAGCTGCGCGGTTGATTTTTGTTTAGACAACACAAAATAAACCACACACTGGGCAACAATGGCGGCAAGCACAATCACTGGCGAGGCGTTGATTCCAGCTAAAAGGAAACACCCTAATGCAATCATTCCATTGAGTAATGCGTAAGGCAACTGTGTACGGAAGTGCTCATACTGCTCACACCCTGCCCCTGTCGACGACAAAATCGTCGTTTCAGAGATTGGAGAACAGTGGTCGCCAAACAGACCACCAGATAACACCGCACCAATACAAACCAACAAAGGAGCGTCAATCGCAACAGCGGTTGGGATCACTAATGGCATCATGATGGCGAACGTTCCCCACGACGATCCCGTCGCGAACGAGATAATACCAGCAAGCAAAAAGGCAACCGCTGGCAATAGCCAATAAGGGAAACCCGCTTGAGCTTGTTCAGCAATGTATGCTGCCGCGCCCAGCTCTTTCCCAACAGAGCTAAGCGCCCAAGCCAATACCAAGATAACCGCAACCGACATCATGTTTGACATGCCTTTCAGGTAGACTTGGATACCATCGGAAAGCTTTCTGACGCCATAAAACGCCATCAGCGCAATTAAAGTGAAGGCGGCGAAGAAGTATGCAGAAGACAGCGCAGCCCTAAACGTTGAGCCCGCCACTTTTTGAAAAGGAAAACCGTGTGGTACGAGGATGGTACATAGGACCACCAGCATAACGAGCAAAGGCGCCCAGACAAAACTGGATTTTGCATTTTTATGCGTAAATACATTCATCGATTCCTGAACTTTTCCAAAGTCGGAACCTTGTTCAGCTAACCGTTCGGCCTTCGCCATCGGGCCGAAGTCCAACTTGAAGAAAGAGACAATCGGTACAATCGCAATCGCTAGAAAGGCGTAAAACTGGTACGGAATGGCACCAATGAAAGCATCCCAATCACTCATCGTGACATTTAGAGCCGTAAACTCCTTTTGAATCAAACCCATGATGTAAACGCCCCACCCGATAAAAGGGATCAAGATTGCGACGGGAGAGGATGTGGAATCGATAATAAAAGCTAATTTTTGGCGTGATACTTTTAACTTATCAAATAAAGGGCGAAAAACAGGACCAACAATCAACGGTGTACCAAGGTCTGAGAAGAAAATAACAACACCACCGAACCATGCGGACAGTTGAGCTTGGCACTTACTCGCCACCCATTGAGTGACCTTTTTAGCAAACGCTACACCACCGCCAGATTTCTCCATCAAGGCAACAAAGCCACCAATAAAGACCAAGAGCAAAATGACGCCCGCATTGTAGCTGTCAGTTAATTGCGGCAGTAGATAGCTTTTCATCAACGCACTAAACGAGTCTAGTGGCCCTTGTTCGACAAATGTCCCTTCGAGCATAGCGACACCACTCACCACACCAGCGAATAAACCAACAACGACATTTCTCGTCGTCAGCGCGAGGAAAAGAGTAATAAGGATGGGAATTAGAGAGGTAACTTCAGCCTGTTCCATAGCAATACCATTTATAATATTTAAACAATTAAAATGAATATATATCTAATTTTTCCGCATGTATATATCTCCTATAAAAAAGTTGAGTCCCCTATTCAAAAATTTGAAGCACAAAAAAACCAGCCCGGAGGCTGGTTCTTATAAACTCAACAGTCTAGAGGAAAATTATTCCCACTCGATTGTCGCTGGTGGCTTACCAGAAATGTCGTAAACAACACGAGAAATGCCATCAATTTCGTTGATAATACGGTTAGAAACCTTACCTAGGAAATCGTACGGCAGGTGTGCCCAATGCGCTGTCATAAAGTCGATAGTTTCTACCGCACGTAGCGATACAACCCAGTCGTATTTACGGCCATCGCCCATTACACCTACAGAGCGAACTGGTAGGAATACCGTGAACGCTTGAGATACTTTGTCATATAGGTCTGCAGCGTGAAGCTCTTCAATGAAGATAGCATCAGCACGACGTAGCAAGTCACAGTATTCTTTCTTGATTTCACCAAGAACACGAACACCTAGACCTGGACCTGGGAATGGGTGGCGGTAAAGCATGTTATAAGGCAGGCCTAGCTCTAGACCAATCTTACGTACTTCATCTTTGAACAGCTCACGTAGTGGCTCAACAAGACCCATTTCCATGTCATCTGGAAGACCGCCCACGTTATGGTGTGATTTGATCACGTGCGCTTTACCAGTCTTAGATGCCGCAGACTCGATTACGTCTGGGTAGATGGTGCCTTGCGCTAGCCATTTTGCATTTTTCAGCTTTTTCGACTCTTCATCGAATACATCTACGAATACGTGGCCGATTGTCTTACGCTTCTCTTCAGGATCAGACTTGCCTTTCAGTGCTTCAAGGAAACGATCTTCTGCATCAACTTTGATGATGTTTAGACCGAACTTATCGCCAAACATATCCATCACTTGTTGGCCTTCGTTTAAACGAAGTAGACCGTTATCGACAAATACACACGTTAACTTGTCGCCAATTGCGCGGTGCACCAGCATCGCAACAACAGATGAATCCACACCACCAGATAGACCTAGGATAACTTCGTCGTCACCCACTTGCTCTTTAATGCGAGCAACCGCGTCTTCGATGATAGATTCCGATGTCCATAGACGCTCACAGCCACATACGCCAAGAACAAAGTTCTCAAGCATTTGTAGGCCACCTTTTGTGTGTGTCACTTCTGGGTGGAACTGAACGCCGTAGTATTTCTTCTCTTCGTTCGCCATCGCAGCATAAGGACAAGTGTCTGTCTCACCAACTTTTACGAAATCGGCTGGGATCTCTACTACTTTGTCGCCGTGGCTCATCCAAACGTCTTGAGTTGCTTCAAGATCTTTAAATAAGGCACATTCACCAGAAACTTTAACCTGAGCGTAGCCAAACTCACGTTCGTTAGAGCCTGCTACTTTGCCACCTAGTTGTTCCGCCATAGTTTGCATGCCGTAACATACACCAAGTAAAGGAACACCAGAATCAAACACATATTGAGGCGCGCGTGGAGAGTTCTCTTCCGTTACGCTTTCTGGACCGCCAGATAGGATAATGCCATCTGGGTTGAATTCGCGAATATCCGCTTCTTCTACATCCCAGCTCCATAGTTCACAGTAAACGCCGATTTCACGTACGCGGCGTGCTACTAATTGAGTGTACTGAGAACCGAAGTCCAAGATCAGAATACGTTGGTCATGGATATTTTTAGTCATTTTGAGCAGTCTTTTTAAGGCTAAGTGATTAAAACCGAGGCGAGTGTACTCGCCTCTTCTTAATGCTTCAAGGAAAAAGCAAACGTTTCCGTTAGGTAATTAGTTCCCTAGACGGTAGTTCGGTGCTTCCTTAGTAATTTGAACATCGTGTACATGAGACTCTTGCATACCAGCACCAGAGATACGTACAAATTCAGCTTTCGTACGCATATCTTCGATAGTTGCAGAACCAGTTAGACCCATGCTTGAACGTAGACCACCCATTTGTTGGTGTACGATCTCTTTTAGACGGCCTTTGTATGCGATACGGCCTTCAATGCCTTCTGGTACTAGCTTGTCCGCTGCGTTGTCAGACTGGAAGTAACGGTCAGAAGAACCTTGAGACATTGCACCAAGAGAACCCATGCCACGGTAAGACTTGTAAGAACGTCCGTTGTATAGAATCACTTCACCCGGCGCTTCTTCAGTACCTGCAAACATAGAACCAACCATCACACATGATGCGCCCGCTACGATTGCTTTACAGATATCACCAGAGAAACGGATACCACCGTCAGCGATAACTGGAATACCATAATCATTAGCCACTTCTGCCGCATCTGCGATTGCAGTGATTTGTGGAACCCCCACACCCGTTACAATACGAGTTGTACAGATAGAACCAGGGCCGATACCAACTTTCACTGCGCTTACGCCAGCTTCGATTAGTGCTTTAGCACCAGCACCTGTTGCTACGTTACCACCGATGATGTCTAGATCTGGGTAAGCTGCACGTGTTTCACGAATGCGGCTTAGAACACCTTCAGAATGACCGTGTGAAGAGTCGATAAGTAGAACGTCAACGCCAGCTTCAACTAGTGCAGCAACTCGCTCTTCGTTACCAGCACCAGCACCAACTGCTGCGCCAACACGTAGGCGACCACGCTCATCTTTACATGCGTTTGGTTTACGTTCTGCTTTGTGGAAGTCTTTCGCAGTAATCATACCGGTTAGTTGGAACTCATCATTCACAACCAATACTTTCTCTACGCGAGCTTCGTGCATTTTCTCTTGCACTTCTTCTCGTGTTGCACCTTCTTTAACTGCTGCCAACTTCTCTTTTGGCGTCATTACTGAAGATACTTTCTTAGAAAGGTCCGTCACAAAACGAACGTCACGACCAGTGATAATACCAACAAGCTCATTGCTCTCAGTGACAACAGGGAAACCTGCAAAACCATGCTTTTCAGTTAGTGCAACAACATCAGCGATGGTCGCGTCAGGGTTTACTGTAACCGCGTCAGTCACCATACCAGCTTCGAACTTCTTAACTTTACGAACTTCGGCTGCCTGCTGCTCAATAGACATGTTCTTGTGGATAAAGCCAATGCCACCCTCTTGCGCTAGCGCGATCGCTAGACGAGCTTCAGTAACAGTGTCCATAGACGCTGAAATCATTGGGATGTTTAGGGTGATGTTCTTAGTTAGCTGAGTGCGAAGATCAGCTGTGTTTGGGAGAACGGTGGAGTGTGCTGGCACAAGTAGTACGTCATCGAATGTCAGCGCTTCTTTGGCAATTCTTAGCATTTGCAATATCTCACAATTAGAGGAGTAAAAAGAACAATCCAATCTCATCGTTTCGCATAATGAGGGTAACCTGTGTTAGCAACAAGCTACATTTGGATTAGATATTGCGGAGGGATTATACGGTTAACGCAATCGCTTGACCACAAATTTTTTAATTTTTTTCTTGCAATTACCCCCTTGCTATGTATTATATTGCCGCTAATTTCCATACTCACGTCTAAGAGATTAGCTGTGCTCTCCAAGACCAATCAAAACATCTTTACTGTTTCTCGTCTCAACGCAGAAGTTCGTTTACTCCTTGAAAACGAAATGGGGATCGTTTGGCTCGTCGGAGAGATATCCAACTTTTCAGCTCCAGTCTCTGGTCACTGGTACCTCACTCTTAAAGACTCTCGCGCTCAAGTTAAATGTGCCATGTTTCGTGGTAACAATCGCCGCGTTACTTTCAAGCCCGCTAACGGTAATCAAGTCCTAGTAAAAGCTCGTCTTTCTCTTTATGAGCCTCGCGGTGACTACCAATTGATCATCGAAAGCATGCAGCCGGAAGGTGATGGCCGTCTTCAGCAAGAGTTTGAAGAGCTGAAAATGAAGCTTGCCGCAGAAGGGTTGTTCGCTCAAACCAATAAGCAACCTTTGCCTGAGCACCCTAAACGTGTTGGCATCATCACATCGAAAACTGGTGCCGCGCTTTACGATATCTTAGACGTATTGAAACGTCGTGATCCTTCCCTACCCGTTGTGATTTATCCGACAGTAGTACAAGGTGAGGACGCAGCCATTCAAATAGCACAAGCCATTGGTCGCGCTAACAGCCGTGATGAATGTGATGTGCTAATTGTGGGCCGAGGTGGTGGTTCATTAGAAGACTTGTGGTGCTTTAACAACGAGATATTAGCTCGCACGATTGCAGCAAGCCAAATTCCTATTATTAGCGCCGTTGGACATGAAGTCGACGTGACAATAGCTGATTTTGTCGCCGACGTACGCGCGCCTACTCCATCAGCAGCCGCTGAGCTAGTAAGCCGTGATAACAACCACAAAGATCAAGCTTTAGTTACCCGCCAGCATAAGTTAGCGAGCGCGATGCGTTACTACCTAGCACAACAAAAGCAGCAATCTGCGCAATTAGTGCACCGTCTAGAGAGACAGCACCCAAGCTATCGCTTGCAAAGTCAGACGCAACAGTTAGATGAGTTGGACATGCGCTTACAGCGAGCGATGAGTCGTTTTATTGCCTTGCGTCAACAGCGAATCGAGCGTCAACATTATCGGCTGCAATTAAATTCTCCTGTAACACGCCTTGCCGAGCAGAAGTCGAAGCTAGAACGTGTTGAGCAAAAGCTCATGGATGCAATGGATCGCAAGTTACTGACTATGCGCCATCAACTCGCGATTGCTGCAGAGAAGTTAGACACCGTCAGCCCGCTAGCGACATTGAAACGAGGTTACTCAATTACTCAAACTGAGCAAGGTAAAGTGATTACTCAATCTTCAGATGTAAAATCGGGAGATGTATTGATTACTCGATTAGCCGAAGGCGACGTTCGTTCTACCGTTAACTGAATACAAACTCTGGTTAAGTGACTTTCTGGAACTCAAATCGGACACGTGATTTTGATTTGAGTTCATTACACACATTACAAAAGTAACTCGCAGCACCGCATGCTTGCAGCTTCTCCAGCTCCGCCTCACAATCAGGGCAAAAACCTACTTTTTTAAAATCCGATTCACACTGTGCACAATGGTATTGTCCTGTCCATTCCAGTTCGACATTGCAAGTCGGGCAAATGTTCTGCTGCATATCCCGTTCCTCTCTCTAAACTAAGCAATTTCGAGTAACGCATGCTACTCAAAATAACGAACAAGTATGTTGATCTTCATCACCGCCCCAACAAGTTTCACGAGGCGCTAACCATACTTGATAAGTAGGATCTTATACTGATCGTCTGATATTTACTCCTTGATCAGCGATCACCCCTTAAAAGAATATTTATATAACCACACACCGAAAGCATAAGTTACATATTCTGCATTCCAATTTAAGGCAGAATAAAAAACCTAATTTGAATTTAATTAAACTAAAAATTAGAATTTAATAAAAAGATCTTATTCAGAAAGCAGTGTTTACATTGGTGTGCATTTCGATAGTTTGAGCGTCGAGCTCAACGAGTTTAACTTGGATAAAAGCAAACTCATTTAAATGGCTCGCATGCGTTCCACCACAAGGGATTACCGCTAATTGACCTTCCCCTAAATCGCACTTCCAATAGCGAGAATCAGTTAATCTATCGCCGTGGCATTCCATGGTGATCATCGCATCTCTTTGAAGCCACTCAACCAGTTGGCCATTCACTTTTTCTGCAATCGCCTGGAGGTCATTCAGCATATCTGCACTGTTTAATCCTCTTTTACGGAGTGTTTTGCCTAAACGGTACGTATCGAGGCACTTGTCTGGAGTAACATAACTCGTAACTTGTGCATAGCTATTAAAGTCATAATAACCATGTGGGTCTTTGCGGTCTGCGTCTTTTCGCCAATAGTCTTCCGCTAGCACTTTATTCAACGCCAAATACGCTAAGTGTCCTGCAGTGTGGCCTCGGCTCAAAGCATTTTGATAGTCTTTATCTACCGCTAATGTCACCAAGTCATTAATTGCAAGTGATTCCGTACGTGATAAAACATGCACGACGACAAACACCCAACCTTCAGCATCACGCTTTACAGGGATGTCACTACCCACATACAGAGCACCACTTTTCTGCTCTACTGCGCCCACTTGGCAATCTATCACTTCATGCTCAGCCCCATTCACCTTCAACGTTCCTTTGTCTGCAGGGTGATCCGGCCATATGTGACTAACGGGATGGAACGGCGTGACATCTGTAATAACGTAAGTCACTTCTTCCGTAGATTGAACGAGCTGTATTTGTGCTTCTAATTGCCATGTTTGATGACAAAAACGAGTCTTTGTTGCTGTGATAGTCATTTTTACGATTACTTTTGATAAAAAAATACCCAAGTAGAAACTTGGGTATTCGAATTTCATTATTTATTGCGGTTTTTCACCATCGACATCATACGCTTACGTTTACGCTCTTGTGATAGCGTAAGCTTATTCGTACGGTTCTCGTATGGGTTATCACTGTTGTGGAAGTTAATGCGAATCGGTGTTCCCATAATTTCCAGAGACTTACGGAAGTAGTTCATTAGATAACGTTTATACGAATCTGGCAATTCACGAACCATGTTACCGTGGATAACAACGATCGGTGGGTTGTAACCACCTGCGTGTGCGTATTTGAGTTTGATACGACGACCACGAACCATTGGCGGCTGGTGATCATCCACTGCCATCTTCATGATACGCGTCAGTACTGACGTACCCACACGCGTTGTCGCCGAGTTATATGCTTCTTGGATAGATTCAAACAAGTGACCAACGCCAGTACCGTGCAGCGCAGAGATAAAGTGGATACGCGCGAAATCGACGAATCCTAGACGGCGGTCCAGTTCTTTCTTCACGCTTTCTTTCACGTCACTGTCTAGGCCATCCCACTTGTTAACGGCGATGACAATTGAGCGGCCAGCATTCAGTGCAAAACCAAGCAAGCTTAGGTCTTGGTCTGAAATATTTTCACGTGCATCAATCACCAGTAGAACGACGTTTGCATCTTCTACCGCTTTCAGCGTCTTAACAACAGAGAACTTTTCAACCGTTTCATTGATACGACCACGGCGACGAACACCTGCGGTATCAATTAGTACGTATTCGCGTCCATCACGCTCCATCGGGATGTAGATAGAATCACGCGTCGTACCAGGCATATCGTATACAACCACACGTTCTTCACCCAGAATACGGTTAGTCAGTGTCGATTTACCTACGTTAGGACGACCGATGATCGCCAACTTAATCGGCTGCTCTTGAAGGCGCTTGAATTCAGCTTCTGCGTCTTCTTCAGTGTAATCTTCAACAAGAGGCTCTTCGTCTTCGAATCCAGTCAGGTCTTCAATCTCACCTTCTTCAGATTCACTTGTTAATAGATCATCAAAGAATGGAGATAAAGCACGCTCAAGCAAAGCGGTCACACCACGGCCATGAGCGGCCGCAATCTGGTACATATCATCCACGCCGAGCTGCCAAAAATCAGCACACGCCGCATCGGCATCAATACCATCTATTTTGTTTACCACCAGCATCGCTGGCTTTTCAATTTTACGCAGATGCGCAGCAATTGCTGCATCTGAAGGAGTCAGACCAGCACGACCGTCAACAAGGAACAATACAACATCAGCCTCATCAATCGCGGCTAATGACTGTTCTGCCATCTTTGTTTCCACGCCTTCTTCTGTGCCATCAATACCGCCGGTATCAATCACAATGAATTCGTGCTCTTCACCAAGTCTCGCCTGGCCATACTTACGGTCTCGCGTTAGGCCTGGAAAGTCCGCAACCAACGCGTCACGAGTGCGAGTCAATCGGTTAAATAGTGTAGATTTACCTACGTTCGGACGCCCTACTAGAGCTACAACAGGTACCATAACAACCTCTACAATAATCTTTCTTCTGTAGTTATAGGTAACGACTTGCTCGATGCCAAATCAAACCAGCTTTTTACCTATAACCACGTCAGGGTTAATAAATTCAAACAACAAAACGGCTCCTAGCTGTCACCAGCCAGGAGCCGAATGTGAATTATATCACGATATTATTCGTTAATGGTTAGTTTCTTTACATCGCCGTTGCGAGTTGTAATCACATAACCATCCGACAATAACGTCGGGCCAACGGCCAAGCCGCTATCATCGATAAACTGCTGTGCAACAAATTCGCCCGTTGAGCGATCCATCCAGTGAAGGTAACCAAGCGTGTCACCGACAACGAGATAATTGCCGACAATAACTGGCGCTGTAAGTTGTCGGTGCTCAAGCAAGCTGTTTTCCCACAACTCAGTCCCACTTCGTGAATCAACGGCAACAACATGATCTTTTTCCGTTATCACAAAGATGCGGCTACCATCTGTAGAAATGTCTGTTGCAGATGAGTAATTACGCTTCCAAATCGGGTTCGCTGAACGCAAATCAATGGCTATAAGTTGGCCATTGTATCCAATGGTGAAAAGAGTACCGCCTAGCACAATTGGCGATGAATCAACGTCAACCAAACGATCAATTTCTGTCGCGCCTTTTGGCGTACCAACAGGCTGTTGCCAAATCAGCTGACCACGCTCAACGATAGCAGCTGCGAGTCGGCCATTTGCCGTTCCCCAAAATACACCGCCGCCAATTGCAGTCGGAGTACTGTCGCCACGTAAAGTTAGGTTCGGCACTTCTGTACTCAATGCCCAGCGTTGCTCACCTGTACTCTCATTAAGGGCAATCAACATGCCTCGGCTAGTATTGATGATAATAAGGCCTGAATCTGCAACTGGCTTCGCCAGTACCTCACCACCAACTTTCACACGCCAAACAACTTCACCTGTTTCTTGGTCAAGAGAGATGACTTCACCATTCTCAGAGCCAATATAAAGGTTTCCGTATGCTGCTGTGATACCACCAGAGAGACGAGCAATGACATCTTCTTCTAGGTCCGTTTGCCAACGTTGTTTACCGTTTTCAGGATCCAGCGCTTTTACTAAGCCATCGCGACTTGCCACGAACAATGTATCATTCGCAAATACAGGGGATAGCTTTGAAAAGTAATGACCAACACCATCGCCAACCGATGTGCTCCACTCACTACTGGTTGTAAATTCACTGTCTACCTGAGGTAGTGGCGCCATTACAATGGTATCTTTCTCACCAGCACAACCGGCAAGCACTCCCATTGTTAACACCCCTAACAAGGCTTTGTTAAAGACTCTTTTCATCCAATGCGGTCCTTATTTCGCCAGATCGTCCAATTTCATTTGTAGTGTCGGGCTTGCGTCTGCCGCTTGCTGAGCTTCAGTATACGCAGCGTATGCGGCATCTTTGTCACCTTGGCGAATCGCAATATCGCCACGAAGTTCAGCAATACGACCTGTCCATGCTGCATCAGTGACGTTACTTAGCTCTGCCGTTGCAGCGTCGAAGTTACCCATTTCCGTTTCAATGCGCGCAATGCGGTAACTAATCAATGGTAACAGCGCAGCATCTTGAGTGTTGCTTTGCGCCCACTTCAATTGCTCTAATGCAGCAGAAAGATCTTGAGCTTCAACTTGCGCTTTAGCAAGTTGAAGCGCAGCCAATACTGAATATTCTTTTACTTCATTTGACTCAATGAAAGCTTTCACGTCAGCTTGAGCATCAGTACCTTTATCTTGCAAAGCATTCATTGCTGTCGTGTAGCTTTGAGAAGCTGCTTCACTCGCCTGAATCACAGAATCCTGGTAGTAACGCCAGCCAAATAGACCACCTAAGCCAACAACCGCACCGATGATGACGGCTTTGCCGTTTTCCTTCCACCAGTCTTTAATGGCTTCAACTTGTTGTTCTTCAGTATCGTAAAGTTCCACTTCCTGTCCTCTTAAAACATGTAAATGGCAGCTTAGCTGCCATTGTTCCTATTTCGTTTAAAGGCTCCACATTTGGGAGCCTTAGCTTACGAACTAGGATGTAATTTTGTTAGATTACTAAAAGACTTAAATCAGTGCTGCGATCTTTTCTGCAACTTCGGCTTGGTTGTAAGTCTCTTGCTCACCACCAGCCAAGTCTTTCAGTACTACGGTGTTATCCGCAACTTCGTTTTCGCCCAGAACCAATGCTACTACAGCACCAACTTTGTCTGCGCGTTTAAACTGTTTCTTGAAGTTACCGCCACCGAAGTGATTCATCACACGAACGCCAGGGATAGACTCACGAAGCTGCTCTGCTAGCTTCATTCCTGCCATCATGGTGCCTTCGCCTGCTGTTACTACGTAAACATCCACACTGCGACGAACGTCTGTTAGTTCTAGTGTTTCTAGCATCAGAACAAGACGCTCTAGGCCCATTGCAAAGCCAACTGCTGGTGTTGGTTTACCACCTAATTGCTCTACAAGACCATCGTAACGACCACCGCCACAAACGGTGCCTTGAGCACCTAGGCTCTCAGTGATCCATTCAAATACCGTACGGTTGTAGTAATCCAGACCACGAACTAGACGTTCGTTAACTGTGTATTCGATACCTGCGGCGTCTAAAAGTTCACATAGACCTGCGAAGTGTGCTTTAGATTCTTCACCTAAGTAATCTGAAAGGCGAGGTGCATCACCTAAAATAGCTTGAACGTCAGGGTTCTTCGTATCCAGAACACGCAGTGGGTTCGTGTGCATGCGACGCTTACAATCTTCGTCTAGCACATCAATATGTTGCTCAAGGAATGCAACCAGTGCAGTACGGTAGTCTGCGCGGTCTTCTTGAGAACCGATAGAGTTCAGCTCAAGACGAACATGTTCATTGATACCTAGCTCACGCCATAGTCGAGCCGTCATCATGATAAGCTCTGCATCAACATCTGGACCATTTAGACCAAACACTTCGACACCACACTGGTGGAATTGACGGTAACGACCTTTCTGCGGACGTTCATGGCGGAACATAGGCCCCATGTACCACAGACGCTGTTCATCACGGTTGATAAGGCTATTTTGAATACATGAACGTACACAACCCGCCGTACCTTCAGGGCGAAGTGTTAGGCTGTCGCCGTTACGGTCATCAAAGGTGTACATTTCTTTTGAAACGACGTCTGTTTCTTCACCAACAGCGCGGCTGAATAGGTTTGTTTCTTCAACGATTGGCATGCGCACTTCGTTATAACCGTATGCGCTAATTACATTTTTCACTGTGTTTTCTAGTTTTTGCCACAGTGGCGACTGAGTTGGGAGGCAATCGTTCATGCCTCGAATTGCTTGAATTGTTTTTGCCACAATACTTACCGTAATTCTCGTTGAGATTAATCTTGTACTTTAACTTCGATGCGGTTTTCGCCATTCATCATGGCGGCTTTCGCACGGATCTTAGCTTCTAGCTGATTCACAAGGTCATCGTTATCAAAGCGTTCTTTCTGGCGTTTACCATCTTCGTAGAATGCGCTCTTCTTGTTACTACCTGCTAGACCTAAGTGAGATACTTCTGCTTCACCAGGGCCGTTTACCACACAACCGATGATAGACACATCCATTGGCGTGATGATGTCTTCTAAACGCTGCTCAAGTGCGTTCACCGTGCCAATTACATCAAATTCTTGGCGCGAGCAACTTGGGCAAGCAATAAAGTTGATGCCTCGAGAGCGAATGCGCAGAGATTTAAGGATATCGAAACCGACTTTGATTTCTTCAACTGGATCGGCAGCCAAAGAGATACGCAGCGTATCGCCGATCCCTTCAGACAACAGCATACCTAAGCCAACAGATGACTTAACAGCGCCAGCGCGAGCACCGCCCGCTTCTGTAATCCCCAAGTGAAGAGGCTGATCGATTTTCTTCGCTAGCAGACGGTATGAATCCACCGCAAGGAATACGTCTGAAGCTTTCACGCTAACTTTAAATTGGTCAAAGTTAAGACGATCGAGATGATCTACGTGACGCATCGCCGATTCAACCAAAGCTTCTGGCGTTGGTTCACCGTATTTCATCTGTAAATCTTTTTCCAAAGATCCACCGTTGACACCAATACGGATTGGGATGTTTTTATCGCGAGCACAGTCAACAACAGCGCGAATGCGCTCTTCATTGCCAATGTTACCTGGGTTGATGCGTAAACAGTCAACACCGTACTCCGCCACTTTCAGCGCGATACGATAGTCGAAATGAATATCAGCCACTAATGGTACAGAAACTTGCTGTTTAATTAGTTTGAAAGCTTCTGCTGCGTCCATGGTAGGTACAGAAACTCGAACGATATCTGCACCGACTTTTTCTAGTGCTCGGATTTGAGCGACTGTCGCTTCTACGTCAGTCGTGCGAGTGTTAGTCATTGACTGTACGGCAATTGGCGCACCATCACCAATTGGCACATCACCCACATAAATACGCGTCGATTTACGACGAATAATTGGAGATTCGTGTTGCATAATTTTTTATAACGGTAGAGTGAATCTAGCTACTTTGCCTGAAGTATACCCAGAAAGGTCGACAGGTTCACTTGCAAATGTCATTGTAACCCCTTCCGGTGCGCCTAATATCACTTTAAACGGCGCTTTTCCGGTAAGTTCTACATCTTGTCCTGGTTTATGAGTACCACTTACCAGCGTTTTACCATTGGTGTCTTTTACTTGAATCCAACAGTCCGCTTTAAACTTCATAGTAAGAAGTGTCATGCCTTCAGGTACGACTGGCGCAGGCTGTTCCTCTTCCGCAGTTTCAATCACGGCAACAGGTTCTTCAGAATCTACGCTTGTTGTATTTTCAGTTTCAGCAAGCAGAGGGGCGCTACCCTGCTCGACTGATACTTCACTCGTTTCAACAACATCATTACTTGTTGAAACAACGTCTTCAGGAGTACTTGCGATTAACTCCTCAGCCGTCATTAAATCGATATCAGCTAATTCTTGCGCTGTGGGCTTCGGCGCTTCAACACTTGAATCCGTAACTTCCTTCGTTAGGCTATTCTCTTGCTGGTTTTGCCACCACCAAGCTGCAGAAATACCAATAATGACCAACCCGATAACCCAAGTCAGGAGCATGATACGGCTATTGTGCTTCTCATCTTTTGTTTTGCGAGAGAAACTCTGCATTTCAATTTCTTGCTCTTGTGGCTGTACATCTGCTGTCTGCTCTAACGCAGTCAAAACCATCTTCTCATCAAGGCCCACGAACTTCGCGTAAGAACGCAAGTAACCACGCGTAAATGTCGCAACTTGTTGAGACTCAAATCGGTTATTTTCAATATCTTCAATAACAGAAACGCGAAGCCTCAGGCGATCAGCAACTTGCTTTTGACTCATCCCAAGAGATTCGCGTTTGTTTTTCAGTAATGTGCCAGCTTCAATAGAAAGTGGCACTTCATTCGTATTTTCGTGTTCTGTCATAATGGTGGTATTTAATCTGTTTTAGTGGCTAACGTGGTTATGTATTTTCGTTATTGTTCTTAAGCCTCTTTAAAAGATAGCTAGCCTAAACGCGTTAACCAAAATAATAATTTTAAGAAACTCTCAGCGATTTGAGTGTGAATACCCGTTTTGCAAAAATCAGCAAAGCGTATGTGAGAAAATGCTGAGAATTATCGGTGTCATCGTTAATGTCACATATCATGATAAGCGAATGTGTAACGAAGACAAAAACTCTTTACACTCAAACTAACAGATAGCTCAAGCTTTTGTCCAAACTTTGACAAAGGAATTCGAAATTATACCCAAATAACCTCGAGTTGGAGAGTTGTCGTCATAAATCTTGGCAGAAATGCTCTTATCGCTAAACAAAATAGCCAGAGCAAATGGCTCTGGCTATTTTTGAATTCCGGTCGTTTATACCGCTTTTACTTCAATGGTATCAGCACCGCGCGACGCTTTTAACATTGCAGTACGTTTAGTTCGGTCAATCACATCACCGACTAACTGACCACACGCTGCATCAATGTCATCGCCACGAGTCTTACGAACCGTTACTGTATGCTCATATTGCATCAATGTTTTTTGGAAGCGATCGATACGTGAGTTACTTGGTTTCTTGTAAGGGGAACCTGGGTACGGGTTAAACGGAATCAAGTTAATCTTACATGGTGTGTCTTTCATCAGCTCAGCCAGTTCACGAGCATGGTCCATGTCATCATTCACATGATCAAGAAGTACGTACTCAACCGTTACCTTACCGCGGTTTGCATTCGATGAAGCGATGTAACGACGAACTGATGCTAGGAAATCTTGAATATCCCAACGATCGTTAATTGGCATGATTTCACTACGCAACTTATCGTTTGGCGCATGAAGGGAAATTGCCAACGCGACATCGATTTTGCCTGTCATCTGATCAAGACCAGAAACCACACCTGATGTAGATACTGTCACACGACGTTTTGACAAACCAAAGCCAAGGTCGTCCAGCATTAGCTCTAATGCCGGGATCAAGTTCTTCATGTTTAGAAGCGGTTCACCCATCCCCATCATCACGACGTTAGTAATTGGGCGGCGACCTGTTTCTTTCTCAAGACCAATTTCACGTGCAGCACGCCACACCTGACCGATGATCTCTGAAACTTTCAAGTTACGGTTAAAGCCCTGCTGTGCTGTTGAGCAGAACTTACATTCCAACGCACAACCTACTTGAGAAGACACACAAAGCGTTGCACGATCATCTTCTGGAATGTAAACCGTCTCTACATCCTGATCACCAACGTTCATCGCCCACTTGATCGTACCATCAGAAGAGTGCTGAGCTTCTGCGACTGTTGGTGCCTTGATTTCGCACTTGTGTAAAAGCTTTTCGCGCAGCTTCTTGTTAATGTTTGTCATTTTTTCGAAGTCATCTACACCGAAATGGTAGATCCACTTCATAACCTGATCGGCACGAAACGCTTTCTCGCCGAGTTCTTCTGCGAAAAACTGACGCATGCCTTTGCGATCAAAGTCGAGTAGATTGATTTTTTCAGTGGTCATGTTGCCTCTCAATGACTGAAACAAGAATAAGGGCGCGAATTGTACAGCCTTTATGCAGCTACAACAAGGGGTGTAAAACCCTGAGTTTGCTAAGGCATTAAAATCAAAATGATTAAATTTTAAGCACCCCTTGCGCTATAAGTGGCTATTACACTATCAAAAGTAAAAGCGTAGAGATCGTAAAGGGAAAAGACTAAAAATAACTCACGTTACTGGGCTTTAAAGCCCATTATATAGTCAGACTAGTTAGCGTGTAAGAGATCACTTATGCAGTCAACATTGCCACTCAACTTAGGTATATAAAATGAAAAAGCCTCGGAAAGTTCCGAGGCTTTTCTGTATCAGAGTATCACTAACAAGTGAAGTATCACGCCTAATTAGCGAGAGAAAACCTCTGACTCCGGGAAGAAAAACTCAATTTCACGCGCTGCAGATTCAGGGCTATCGGAACCATGAACTGAATTGTGACGCATGCTAAGTGCGTAATCAGCACGCAAAGTGCCGCATGCTGCTTCCTCTGGGTTAGTTTTACCCATCAGTTCACGGTAACGTGCAATCGCATTTTCACCTTCCAGTACCTGAACCATAATAGGACCAGATGTCATGAACTCTTTTAGTGGAGGGAAAAACTCTTTGCCTTCATGCTCTGCATAAAAACCGCTTGCCTGATCTTCAGTCAGGTGAACCATTTTAGCAGCGACAATACGTAGGCCAGCCTTTTCAATACGGTTATAGATTTCACCAATTAGGTTTCGCTCTACCGCATCCGGCTTAATGATTGAAAATGTTCTTTCTAGAGCCATAAAATTTCCTTTCTGTACTTGTAATAATAGTTGTGTTTTTAAAGTGACTTACTGGGTAAGAGCAGCACTCAAACAAGGAGTGCCGCAATCAATCTTATTTACCAGCTTGCTCATTGAGGAAACGAGCAAGTGTACGAACGCCCATACCCGTAGCTCCCGCAGCCCATTTATCAGACGCGGCTTTACGGTATGTACCCGCACAGTCGAAGTGCAACCAGCCTTTTTTGTAGTCTTCTACGAAGTAAGACAAGAATGCTGCTGCTGTGCTTGCACCAGGAGAGTAGTCACCAGAACTGATATTCGATAAGTCAGCAAAGTTTGACGGCAGCATTCCACGGTGGAAGTCAGCAAGTGGTAGCGGCCATAAACCTTCTTTTTCTTGGTTTGCCGCAGTGAGCGCTTGATGCGATAACTCGTCATCGAAACTCATTAATGCGTGATAATCATTACCCAACGCATTCTTCGCCGCACCTGTTAGTGTTGCACAATCAATGATTAACTCAGGCTTTTGCTCACTGGCGTAGATAAGACCATCAGCAAGCACTAAACGACCTTCTGCATCGGTGTTCATGATTTCAACGGTTTTACCGTTTTTATAGGTGATGATGTCGCCAAGCTTGAGTGCGCGACCAGAAACCATGTTCTCTGCACAACAAAGGATCAGTTTTACACGCTTGTTCAAACCACGAAGAATCGCCAGTGCAAGACCACCGGTGATGGTGCCTGAGCCACCCATGTCTGCTTTCATTGCGCTCATGAAGTTAGAAGGCTTCAAGCTGTAACCACCCGAATCAAAGGTGATACCTTTACCGACAAGACACGCGAATATTGGTGCGTTCTCGTCACCTGTCGGGTTGTAGTCTAGCTGGAGCATCGCAGAAGTACGCTCCGAACCACGGCCTACGGCGTAAATACCTTCCCAACCTTCTGCCAACAAGTCTTTGTCTTTGACGATACGAGCTGTCACTGTGCCTTTAGGCGCAACAGATTTGATGAATTCAGCGGCCATTGTCGCTAGCTGACGAGGGGCAACTTCTTCTGCGGTTTTATTGATGATATCGCGGGTAAAATCAGTCGCGGTAATACGCGCTTGAAGCTCTGCTTGATCTTCTTCAGACAATGCAGACCACTCAACTGAGCCATGTTTTTTGGGGTTACGGTAACCTTGGTGGAAAGCCCAAACGCTCTCTAAATCCCAGTTATCACCGGAAAGAAAAATAGAACGAATTCCTTGGCCATCTAGCTGACGAGCTGCACGTTGAATTGCACCAAGATCGTGACCTTCACCTAAATGAATGGTTGCGCCGTTTTCAGCGAATGAAAGCAGTGCTTTTTCACCCCAATGTGGTGCTGCCGACTCTTGACTTAAAAATACAGACATCTGTGTAGACATGGTTTCTCCTTGTCTTATAGCAGCGTTGCCTACGCTGCTTCTTTTTAATAACTCACGGATGTTAGCATTATGTAGGGCAAAAATGTCAATTGGATAAAAAAACGGACCTAAAGGTCCGCTTTTTTTAGTAAGAATTGTTAACTAGGCTGTGTTTTACAGACTTAGTCTGCTTCATCCATCCAGCACATGATAACGGCTTCCAGAATCTTTTCGTTACAATGGTTTGGGTCATCTTCAAACTCATCTAACTCCATGATCCATTGATGAAGATCGGTAAAACGCACCGTTTGCGGATCAACATCTGGAAACTTGTCACAAAGTTCAATCGCGATATCGCGAGAATCTGTCCATTTCATTGCTCATCTTCCTTTTGCTTCTTCCCTATATTGGGAAGATAGTTTTAGTGATCTTCTGAAGCGTGGTTTAGCGTGTACTTAGGAATTTCTACCACTAAGTCTTCATCAGCAATTTTCGCCTGACACCCTAGACGTGATTCAGGCTCTAGACCCCACGCTTTATCCAGCATGTCGTCTTCCAGCTCTTCACTTTCTTCTAGCGAATCAAAACCTTCACGGATGATCACGTGGCAGGTGGTACAAGCACATGATTTTTCACACGCATGTTCAATACCGATACCATTTTTTAGCGCTACGTCCAGAACGGTTTCACCAGTGTTTGCTTCCAACACTGCGCCTTCTGGGCACAAATCGTCGTGTGGTAATACAATAATCTTAGGCATAACTACTTATCTCTTATATATCGTCTACTGATTGACCTGACAGCGCAGCTCGAATCGATTTATCCATACGGCGCGATGCGAAACCTTGGCTCGCTTTATCGGTATCTTTAATGCCTTGCTCAATCGCATCTGCATCATCACCATTACGCAGCTCAATCAAGGCTTCGATGGCTTTTATCAGGTCTTGTTTCTCTTGTTCTGATAGTAGTTCGTCACCATCAGCTTGCATGGCTGCAATCAAGCCTTCTATCACACGGTCGGCCTCAACACGCTGTTCAGCTAGCGCACGAGCTTGCATGTCTTCTTTAGCGTGAGTCATTGAATCACGCAGCATATCCGCCACTTCATTATCGCTTAACCCGTAAGAAGGTTTTACTTGAATCTCTGACTGAACAGCGGTGCTCTTTTCCATTGCCGTAACAGAAAGAAGGCCGTCAGCGTCAACTTGGTAAGTCACGCGAATATGTGCCGCACCCGCCGCCATCGGTGGAATGCCTTTCAATGAGAAACGAGCCAGTGAACGACAATCATCAACCATTTCACGCTCACCTTGTACCACATGAACACTCATGGCCGTTTGGCCATCTTTGAATGTGGTAAATTCTTGCGCACGCGCAACAGGAATCGTGGTATTGCGAGGGATGATCTTCTCAACCAAACCACCCATGGTTTCAATACCAAGCGACAGTGGGATCACGTCAAGAAGTAACATTTCTGAATCAGGCTTGTTACCCGCTAGAATGTCGGCTTGGATACCCGCGCCGATTGCGACAACTTCATCAGGATTAATGCTTGTTAGCGGTGTGCGGCCAAAAAACTCGCCTACCATTTCACGAACCAGCAATGTGCGTGTTGAACCACCAACCATGACAACTTCGAGTACTTCGTCTGCGTTAACATCAGCATCTTTTAATGCACGACGACAAGACATTAGTGTTTTCTTCACTAATGGGCGAATCAGATCTTCGAACTGCTCACGAGTAACGGTGCCCTTCCAGCCAAACACGTCAACATCAACGCTGTCTTGCTCAGAGAAAGCAATCTTAGTCGCAGTAGCAATGTTCAGTAGCGTACGGTTTTTTTCAGCAGAAAGTGGGGCTTCGAGACCCGCTTGCTCCATTAGGTAATCCGCTAACAGATGGTCAAAGTCATCACCGCCTAAGGCAGAATCGCCACCTGTTGCTAATACTTCAAATACGCCTTTCGATAAACGTAGGATAGAGATATCAAAAGTACCGCCACCTAGATCGTAAACCGCAATCACACCTTCTTGGCCTGAGTCTAGGCCATAAGCAATTGCCGCGGCGGTTGGTTCGTTAAGCAGACGGAGAACATGAAGACCAGCTAATTTCGCGGCGTCTTTCGTACCTGCACGCTGAGCATCATCAAAGTAAGCAGGAACAGTGATCACAACACCCGCTAACTCACCACCTAACGTTTCTTCTGCTCGCTTACCTAGCGCTTTTAGAATGTCCGCAGATACTTCAATCGGGTTTTTGTCACCTTGAGGCGTTTGCAGGATCGGAAGACCATTTTCACTCTCTCTAAAACGATAAGGAAGTGAAGAGTAACGGGACTGAATGTCCTTTAATGAACGACCGATCAAACGTTTTACAGAGATAATAGTGTTCTCTGGTTCAAGCTCTGCTTTGGCTTTGGCTTCGTGGCCAACCGTTAACGTTTCCTCAGTGTAATTAACGACTGAAGGTAAAATAGTACGGCCCTGCTCGTCCGCAAGTGGAGTTGCATCGCCGCTACGTACAGAAGCAACCAAAGAGTTGGTAGTACCTAAGTCGATACCCGCTGCTAACTTATGCTCATGAGGTGCCGAGCTTTGGCCCGGTTCTGCGATTTGAAGTAGTGCCATGATAGGTCCTTGTCACGCTAACTAGCCGAGGAGTTTGTCTTCGACTAGTTCAATTTCGTTCTTTAGTTTGGCAATGAATTTTAGCTTACGAACTCGGTCTGCGGCTTCAGCCCAAAGACCATCATCAAGCTCTTGCTCGACGCTTGCCAGATGCTGTTTGTACATTTTGCTGACCTTAGAATCGAAGTCAAAAAGCGCCGATTCAGGATCGGTGCTGTCAGCAATTTCTTCCAGTTCTTCGCGCAGCTCCATTTGCTCCATTAAGAACATTGGATCTTGCATTGTCTGCTGTTCACCTCGGATCTCAACTCCCTGCTCTGCGAGGATGTACTCGGCACGGGAGATAGGATTTTTCAGAACTTGATAGGCATCGTTGATTTGCGCTGCCTTTTGCACCGCCATCAAACGGTCACGTTCAGATCCCGTTGCAAAGTTATCCGGGTGGAAGCGTTTTTGTAGTTCTCGGAACTGAGAAGAAAGAAGGCTACCATCCAGCTTAAACTGACTTGGTAGCCCAAATAATTCAAAGTGATTCATTAAGTTCGGGTCCTAGTAAAGCCTTCCGGACTCGCTTGCCCAGAAGGACAATCAATTAGACGTTGAAGCTTTCACCACAACCACATTCACTTTTCGCGTTAGGGTTGTTGAATTCAAAACCTTCATTCAACCCTTCTTTCACGTAATCCAATTCGGTACCGTCTAGGTACACTAAGCTTTTTTTGTCGATGATAATTTTCACTCCAGAGAGTTCAAAAACTTCATCTTCTTCGTTAAGCTCATCAACAAACTCAAGTACATATGCCATGCCTGAACAACCAGTCGTCTTCACTCCAAGACGTAAACCGATACCTTTGCCTCGGTTATCTAGGAATGCTCTTACGCGACTTGCCGCTGATTCTGTCATTGTGATGGCCATACTGCACCTTAGTCTGTCTAAATTTCGATTGGAATGGGAGCGTCAAAGCTCCCATTATATTACGGAATAATTATTCTTGGTGTTTTTTCTTGTAGTCTGCAACCGCTGCTTTGATTGCATCTTCAGCAAGAATTGAACAGTGAACTTTCACTGGTGGAAGCTCTAGCTCTTCAGCAATTTCAGAGTTTTTAATTGCTGCTGCTTCATCAACTGACTTGCCTTTTACCCACTCAGTTACTAGTGAGCTTGATGCGATTGCACTACCACAACCGTATGTTTTGAACTTCGCATCTTCGATGATACCTTCAGGTGTCACTTTGATTTGAAGCTTCATTACGTCACCACAAGCTGGAGCGCCAACCATGCCGCTACCTACTGATGGGTCTTCTTTATCGAATGAACCAACGTTACGTGGGTTCTCGTAGTGATCAATTACTTTTTCGCTGTATGCCATGATAAATTACCTCGAATCCTCTATTTCAATCCCTGAGATTAATGGTGAGCCCATTCAACAGTGCTCAAATCAATCCCTTCTTTGTACATATCCCATAGAGGAGACATGTCGCGTAGCTTAGTCACTGCAACGCGGATTTGTTCAATTGCGTAATCAATTTCTTCTTCAGTCGTGAAACGACCAAACGAGAAACGAACCGAGCTGTGAGCCAATTCATCATCCATGCCAAGGGCACGAAGAACGTAAGAAGGCTCAAGGCTTGCAGACGTACAAGCACTACCAGAAGATACCGCTAGATCTTTAAGCGACATTAGTAGTGATTCACCTTCTACGAATGCGAAGCTGATGTTTAGGTTGTGTGGTACACGTTGCTCAAGGTCACCGTTTACCGTCACTGCTTCTAAGTCTTTCACGCCATCAAAAAGACGGTTACGAAGCGCTAAAGCGTGATCGTAATCTTTTTGCATGTCTTCTTTTGCAATGCGGAATGCTTCACCCATACCAACGATTTGGTGAGTAGGAAGTGTACCAGAGCGGAAACCACGCTCATGGCCGCCACCGTGCATTTGCGCTTCAAGACGAATACGAGGCTTACGACGAACGTAAAGTGCACCGATGCCTTTAGGGCCATAAACTTTGTGAGCAGAAAGCGAAATTAGGTCAACTTTCATCTCTTGAACGTCGATTGGTAATTTACCTGCAGATTGCGCTGCATCCACGTGGAAAACAATTTTACGCTCACGACACAATTCGCCGATCGCTGTAATGTCTTGAACCACACCAATCTCGTTGTTTACGTGCATAATAGACACAAGCACTGTGTCATCACGCATTGCCGCTTTAAGCTTCTCTAGATCGATCAAGCCATTTGATTCTGGCTCAAGGTAAGTCACTTCAAAGCCTTCACGCTCAAGTTGACGACATGGGTCAAGAACGGCTTTGTGCTCTGTTTTACAAGTGATTACGTGCTTGCCTTTCTTCGAGTAAAAGTGCGCTGCACCTTTAATCGCAAGGTTGTCTGATTCTGTCGCACCAGATGTAAATACGATTTCGCGAGGATCTGCATTTAGAAGGTCAGCAATTTGCTCACGAGCAGTATCGACCGCTTCTTCTGCCTGCCAGCCGTAACGGTGCGAACGCGACGCTGGGTTGCCAAATGTGCCATCCATTGTCATGTACTGAACCATTTTTTCAGCAACACGTGGATCAACTGGACATGTAGCGGAATAATCAAGATAAATCGGCAGTTTCATTCTCTACTCCAATGTAAAAAGCTGACCGCTAAGAGCGGACGTTTACACCGATGGGCGCGGCGGTTGTATTTTTGTTTGATAGCCCATGGGTTACCGCCAGATCAATGTCCTGACGATCAGAAATTTCGAGGACTTCATTGTCTGTCATCAACTCACCAAGAGTGATGTTATTCAAGAAGTCACTAATGCGAGAGCTTAAGTCGCGCCATAGCGTGTGAGTAAGGCAACGTGTTCCACCTTGGCAATCTCCTTTGCCCTGGCATTTGGTTGCATCGACTGACTCATCAACGGCTGCAATCACGGTACCAATAGCGATACTGTGTGCGTCGGCACCAAGTCGGTAACCACCACCAGGACCACGAACGCTGGCAACGAGACCTGCTTTACGCAATTTTGAAAATAGCTGCTCTAAGTAAGAGAGCGAGATCCCCTGACGCTCTGAGATGTCAGCAAGAGGTACAGGGTTTTGTTGCGAATGCAGTGCCACATCCAGCATGGCTGTCACCGCATATCTTCCTTTAGATGTAAGTTTCATACCACACCGTATCCACATGGTTTGTAATGGTTAAGATTTTTCCATACCTGAGTAATTTGGTCAAGTATTTATTTGACCATTTTACTCAGGTATTCATCCTTACACCTAAAGTGGTTATCCTTTATTCAGAACTTCTTTTCTATCGAGGTTAAAATGCCGCGTAGAATATTGAGCTCCTGGGTTTCTGGCCGAGCACGAGAGAACAAGCGACGCAATTTATTCATCACCTGTCCTGGTTGCTCTTTATTGATAAACTGGGTCTCAACCATCACCTTTTCAAGATGCTCGAAGAACATTTCGAGCTCTCTATGACGTGGGTACTCTTCCGGCTCATTTGGGGCAAACTGGCTTTGCTCTAAGTTCAAATGCGCAACTCGTACTTCGTAACTCAGAGTTTGTACGGCCATCGCTAGGTTAAGCGAGCTATATTCAGGGTTAGCAGGAATGCAAACATGGTAGTGACACCTTTGCAGCTCTTCGTTTGTTAGACCAGTTCTTTCACGACCAAACACGAGCGCGACAGGGTGTTTTCTACCCTCAACCGCAAATTTCTCACCACATTCACGTGGCTCAAGCATTGGCCATTCTAATGTACGAGAGCGAGCACTGGAGCCCACCACAAGGCTGCAATCTTCAACCGCTTCTTCTAGTGTACTGACAACCTTTGCATTTTGAGCAATATCACCAGCACCCGCAGCCAAAGCAAGAGTTTGTTCATCCACTTCACATTGTGGATCGACTAATACTAGTTGGCTTAAACCCATCACTTTCATAGCTCGAGCTGCTGAGCCAATATTGCCTGAATGAGAGGTACCTACGAGTACAATTTTTACTTGATCCAACATCTGTGTTTGCTACCTAAATTAAAACCGCAGAATGTTACCATAGTTTTTTAACACACCCTAGGGCGAAGCAGGCCTCTCTTCTCATTCTTGGTCATTGTTCTCGTTCGCCTCAAGCTAAATACAATAAAACCACTGACTTTAGAACAAAAAATAACCACTTCCCTTTTTACTGATCTCTGGTATACTCGCCGCCGCTTTCATTTGTTCTTTAACATCCGTTGGGAAATTCGTATGCATCCAATGCTAAACATTGCTATTCGCGCTGCGCGAAAGGCAGGCAATCATATTGCTAAATCATTAGAAAACACTGATAAAGTAGAATCTACTCTTAAAGGCACTAATGACTTTGTCACTAATGTAGATAAAGAAGCAGAATACATCATCATCGATACTATCAAGCAGTCTTACCCTGAGCACTGTATCGTTGCTGAAGAACAAGGTCTTATCGAAGGTAAAGATAAAGACGTACAATGGATCATCGACCCACTGGATGGCACCACTAACTTTGTAAAAGGTTACCCAACTTTCGCGGTTTCTATCGCTGTTCGTATTAAGGGCAAAACTGAAGTTGCTTGTGTTTACGATCCAATGCAAAACGAGCTATTCACTGCACAACGTGGTGCAGGCGCTCAACTAAACAGTGCGCGTATCCGTGTTGCTCAACTAAAAGACCTTCAAGGTACTGTTCTAGCTACTGGTTTCCCATTCAAACAGAAACAACACGCTGAGTCTTACATCAAGATCGTTGGTGCGCTATTCACTGAATGTGCTGATTTCCGTCGTAGCGGCTCTGCTGCTCTTGACCTATGTTACGTGGCTGCTGGCCGTGTTGATGGTTACTTCGAGCTAGGTCTAAAACCTTGGGATATGGCAGCAGGTGAGCTTATTGCTCGTGAAGCTGGCGCAATCCTAACTGACTTTGCTGGCGGCACTGAGTACATCAAGTCTGGTAACATTGTTGCTTCAAGCGCTCGTGGCGTAAAATCTATCCTTAAGCACATCCGCGAAAACGGTAACAGCGCGATCCTTAAGTAAGATTTGAAAGTCATATTTAGCCCGTCACGCTGATGACTTTAAAAAGCCCCGCTCAATGAGCGGGGCTTTTTTGTATCTACTTAGCTGCAATGTAAGGCTCTTCATACCGTGAGGTTCTGCAAGCACAAAACTCGATTCAGATACAAAAAAAACCGCTGATTGCTCAGCGGTTTTTGTTTTCGACTCTCAACCTGCCTTATGGCATTTCGTCGAACTCTGCGCCTTCTTTTTCTACTTGAGGTGGCATCAAGTGCTCTTTCTGGATGCCCAGTTTTAGCGCTAGTGCTGATGCTACGTAGATAGAAGAGTAAGTACCTACAGTGATACCAAGTAGAAGTGCGGTTGCGAAGCCGTGAATCATCGCACCACCCTGCATGAACAGTGCAATTACCACGAACAATGTTGTACCCGAGGTAATCAACGTACGGCTCAACGTTTGGGTGATTGAAGCGTCCATGATATCGGCTGGCTCACCTTTACGCATCTTACGGAAGTTTTCACGGATACGGTCAAACACAACGATGGTATCGTTGAGCGAGTAACCGACTACCGTTAATAATGCCGCGACGATGGTTAGGTCAACTTCTATTTGTAGGAATGAGAAAACACCTAACGTGATAATGATATCGTGAGCCAATGCCATAACCGCACCAGCCGCTAGACGCCATTCAAATCGCATCGAGACATAAAGCAAGATACAGATCAGCGACACGAGGATCGCTAGACCGCCAGCTTCTGTTAGCTCATCACCAACGTTAGGACCTACGAATTCAATACGACGCATTTCTACGCTTTCGCCAGTACCATCTTTGATAGCACCAATGATTTGGTTGCCCAGCGTTTCACCAGAAACGTCGTCACGTGGACGAAGACGAACCATTACTTCACGAGCACTACCGAAGTTTTGTACTGTCGCATCACCAAAACCTTTCGCATCTAAAGCGGTTCGGATTTTTTCAAGGTTCGCAGGTTTTTCAAAGCCAACTTCAATTAGCGTACCGCCAGTGAAGTCTAGGCCCCAATTTAGCCACTTAGTTGACAAAGTGAAGATAGAAGCAGCAATCATAAAGATTGAAAAAACGAATGCTACTTTCGACCAACGCATAAAGCCGATCGTCTTCTCTGCTTTTAGAATTTGAAACATATTAATTCCCAGCCTTAGATCGACAATTTATCAACGCGTTTGCCACCGTAAATAAGGTTCACGATACAACGTGTACCAATAATGGCGGTGAACATTGAAGTTAAGATACCGATAGATAGAGTAACCGCGAAACCTTTCACTGCACCAGTACCGACTGCAAATAGAATAATTGCAGTAATCAATGTCGTGATGTTCGCATCGGCAATCGTACTGAATGCATTCGCGTAACCTTGGTGAATAGCTTGTTGTGGACTACGCCCATCGCGAAGCTCTTCACGGATACGCTCGAAGATCAGTACGTTCGCATCAACCGCCATACCGACCGTTAACACGATACCGGCAATCCCCGGAAGCGTCATGGTAGCGCCTGGAATCATCGACATCACACCAATGATCAACACTAAGTTAGCCATTAGAGCGATGTTGGCAATCAAGCCAAAGCCACGGTAGTAAAGCAGCGTAAACAGCATTACGGCAACCATACCCCAGATACACGCTTGGATACCCATATCGATGTTTTGCTGGCCCATTGATGGACCAATAGTACGCTCTTCAACGATAGAGATAGGTGCGATCAGTGCACCAGCACGTAATAGAAGTGCAAGGTTGTGCGCTTCAGCTGCGGAGTCTATACCCGTGATACGGAAGTTACGTCCAAGAGCCGATTGAATCGTCGCTTGGTTGATGACTTCTTCATGCTTATCCAGGATGACTTTGCCTTCAGGCGTACGACGACCACTGTCTTTGTACTCAGCAAACACGGTAGCCATTAGCTTACCGATGTTCTTCTTAGAGAACGCTGACATCTTGTTACCACCTTCGCTGTCTAGCGAGATGTTAACTTGTGGACGACCGTATTCATCGACACTTGAGCTTGCATCCGTAATGCTTTGACCACCAAGAATAACACGCTTCTTAAGCACAACCGGACGACCGTCTCGGTCCATTTTGATTTCACTGCCTGCTGGCGCACGACCATTTGCAGCCGCTGATAGGTCAGCTTTATCGTCAACTTCACGGAATTCTAGCGTCGCAGTCGCACCTAGAATCTCTTTTGCACGAGCAGTATCTTGAACACCAGGAAGCTCAACAACAATTCGGCTTGCACCTTGACGTTGAACAAGAGGCTCTGCAACACCTAGCTCGTTTACACGGTTACGTAAAATCGTAATGTTTTGCTCAACAGCGTAGTTACGGATCTCTTGTAAACGTTGCTCGGTAAAGGTCGCTGTAAGAGCGTAACGGCCATTTGAATCAGATTCGACAAAGAGCATGTCCGGGTGATTCTTTTCTAGCATTGCTTTCGCTTCTGCTAATTGCTCTTCGTTACGTAGCAGAACTTCTACCGCTTCTTTGCCAGAAGGGCGGATAGCACGATAACGAATTTTTGCCTCACGAAGTTCGCTACGGAAAGCTTCTTCTTGCTGACCAACGAGCTTTTCCATCGCAGCGTCCATGTCTACTTCCATTAAGAAGTGGACACCACCACGAAGGTCAAGACCCAGCTTTAATGGTGACGCGCCAATCGCTTCTAGCCAATCGGGTGTAGAAGGAGCAAGGTTAAGTGCAACAATTGTGTCTTTGCCAAGCGCTTCGCTGATGACATCACGAGCACTGATTTGCGTGTCAGTGTCGTTAAAACGAACAAGAATTGATCCATTCTCGAGAGCAATGGATTTATGAGAGAGTTGCTCTTTATCAAGAGCAGTAGTGACAGCATCCAGCGTTGACATATCTACAGAGGCGCCACGCGCCCCTGTAACTTGAATAGCCGGATCTTCACCGTAGATATTTGGAAGTGCGTATAACGCAGCGGTGATGATGGCAAAAAATACCATCAAGTACTTCCATAATGGATAACGGTTTAGCACAGCGAGGATCCTTTAGCTGTTTTATAGAGACTTAAGCGTACCTTTTGGCAACACTGCAGTGATGAAGTCTTTCTTGATTACCACTTCATTGTTCGCGTTAAGCTCGATTGAAATGTAGTCATTGTCTTCAGCAATCTTAGTGATTTTACCCACTAGGCCACCGCTAGTTAGAACTTCGTCGCCTTTGCCCATAGAAGCCATTAGGTTCTTGTGCTCTTTTACACGTTTCGCTTGTGGGCGGTAAATCATGAAGTAAAAGATCACTGCGAACATGCCAAGCATGATTAGCATTTCAAAACCACCGCCTGCTGGCGCGCCTTCTGCTGCTGCGTGAGCCTGAGAAATAAACATTAAAACATCCTCATTATATTTTATTGATAATCCAACAAGTTGGGCTTTCGCATTTTAGATTCAAGTCTGAGAGTAACTAATAGCGATCACTCTCTCAAAAATAACGTGCGTTAGCCTACTTTATTAGCAAAAGCCTCTGGCGACATGCCAAAGGCTTTAATTCTTTTTAGTCCGTCAATGACTGTTCTTTTGCTAGTGGTGGCACTTCACGGCCACGACGCTCATAGAACTCAGTAACAAACTCATCGAAACGATCTTCATCAATCGCTTTACGAATACTTTCCATCAGACGCTGGTAGTAGCGTAGGTTGTGGATCGTATTCAGACGAGCACCTAGAATTTCATTACAACGCTCTAAGTGATGAAGGTACGATTTACTGTAGTTTTGACAAGTGTAACAGTCACAGTGCGGATCCAGCGGGGTTGTATCCGTTTTATGTTTAGCATTACGGATCTTGATCACACCACCAGTCACAAACAGGTGACCATTACGCGCGTTACGCGTTGGCATTACACAGTCAAACATGTCGATACCGCGGCGAACACCTTCAACCAAGTCTTCTGGTTTACCCACGCCCATTAGGTAGCGAGGCTTGTCTTCTGGAAGCTGCGGACAAGTGTGCTCAAGAATACGGTGCATGTCTTCTTTAGGCTCGCCTACTGCCAAGCCACCAACCGCGTAACCGTCAAAACCGATTTCCGTTAGACCTTTTACCGACACATCACGTAGATCTTCGTAAACACCACCTTGAACAATACCAAACAGGTTGTTCGGGTTTTCTAGCTTCTCGAAGTGATCACGTGAGCGCTGTGCCCAACGTAGTGACATTTCCATCGATTTCTTCGCTTCATCGTGTGTCGCTGGGTATGGCGTACACTCGTCAAAAATCATGACGATGTCAGAACCTAGGTCTTTTTGAATTTCCATCGACTTTTCTGCGTCCATGAAAATCTTGTCACCATTAACTGGGTTACGGAAGTGCACACCCTCTTCGGTAATAGTACGCATCTTGCCAAGGCTGAATACTTGGAAGCCGCCTGAATCAGTAAGAATAGGACCGTGCCA
Source organism: Vibrio sp. J2-4 (assembly GCF_021728155.1). NCBI lineage: Bacteria > Pseudomonadati > Pseudomonadota > Gammaproteobacteria > Vibrionales > Vibrionaceae > Vibrio > Vibrio sp. J2-4. Next base: position 28,762 of record NZ_JAKKCN010000001.1, on the reverse strand, counting down.
GTTCATAAAATCATGCAAGTCGCCGTGCATTTTCATGACTTCTTGACCTGGACGCAGCCAAAGGTGGAAGGTGTTACCTAGTAGGATTTCTGCGCCCGTACCTTTCACTTCTTCTGGCGTCATGCCTTTAACCGTACCGTAAGTACCAACTGGCATAAACGCTGGGGTTTGAACAGTGCCACGTTCGAAAGTCAGTTGACCACGACGCGCATTGCCGTTTTTCTTCTTAAGATCAAATTTTAATTTCACGATGCCTCCGGGTGTCAGAGAAACAGTCTGACTGAGTGTTTAGGGCTCTACCCTACTTTAAGGAGCGGTCGCTTTTCCTTGCGAGAGATAAAGCAGAGGTTCTGCTCTATTTCCTAGCTTACTGCTAGCACTCGTAAATCTTATTTTTTACTAAATCGCTTTCTTCTTGATGAACATTGAATCACCATATGAGAAAAAGCGATATTTGTTTTCTACCGCATGCTTGTAAGCATTCATGGTGTTCTCATAACCTGCAAATGCACTCACCAACATGATCAGTGTTGATTCTGGCAAGTGGAAATTGGTAATCAAGCAATCCACAAGCTGATATTCGTAGCCAGGGAAAATAAAGATTTCTGTATCACCAAAGAATGGGACCAACTCAGTCCCTTTTTTCAATGCGTCTTGCGCTGCGCTTTCAAGTGAGCGTACCGATGTAGTACCAACAGCAATAATTCGTCCACCGCGCGCTTTCGTCGCTTTAATTGCTTCGACGACTTCTTGCGGTACTTCTACGTACTCAGCGTGCATATGGTGATCGTTGATGTTTTCTACTTTTACTGGCTGGAATGTACCAGCACCAACGTGCAAAGTGACGTAAGCAAACTCTGCGCCTTTCGCTTTAATTTTCTCTAGTAGAACATCATCAAAATGAAGACCCGCTGTCGGCGCCGCTACTGCGCCTGGCTTCTGGTTATATACGGTTTGGTAACGCTCTTTATCTGCATCTTCATCTGGGCGGTCAATGTAAGGAGGAAGCGGCATGTGGCCGATTTCTTCCAAAATTTCTAATACCGTCTTATCAGCGTTAAATTTCAGTTCAAATAGAGCGTCATGACGCGCCACCATTTCTGCTGAGTATTCATCATTCTCGCCAACAATGATGGTTGTACCTGGTTTTGGAGATTTAGAGCAGCGAACGTGCGCGAGGATGCTTTTCTCGTCAAGCATGCGCTCCACCAGCACCTCTAGCTTACCACCCGACTCTTTACGACCAAAAAGACGAGCAGGTATAACACGAGTATTATTAAACACCACGAGATCACCGGGTTGAACTTGGCCCAATACATCAGTAAATGTGCCATCAATTAGCTCTCCGGTATTGCCGTCCATTTGTAATAGTCGGCTAGCGGTACGCTCTGGCTGAGGGTAACGAGCGATAAGTTCATCTGGAAGGTCGAAATGGAAATCTGATACTTGCATGTTACTTGTCTTATATATTGGTCAAATCACGTCTAGGACGACGATAAAATTGCGACGAGTTTTTCGCAGCAGACTAGTATATGTTTACATGCTGCAATAGCAAGCAAATCCCCAGAATATCACTGTAAAAGCCATGATGAAGAGTGTAATAAAACGTGAAAAACCGCGATCACTTGGCATTATTTTTCAGTTTAAGTCGAAAGAAATGGAACATTAAAAAGCAAAGCAGCGCATAACGCTGCTTACTCGTTTGGTATTCAAATAGCCCTATCAAACCTCACGCCTTCGCCACCACGCCAAGGGTACGAATAGACCCAATAGCCACAGACCCAAACTGCCACCATCATCATCTGACCCTTTGAAATCACAGTTATTAGTTGCGATACCGTCGTGACACTCTTTATCTCCGCCGACTTCGTTATTAGCCTCTTTAATAAAGTTCGGTGCAATGATGTAGCTACTTGGTGGCGCATCGGCAGTAATGTAAGACTGTACCCAGTCGTAATATTGGCTCACCTTGGTGTAGAAACTTGGAATCGTCAAAGAGCCACAAGTCGGAAGAATGAGAGGTCCACCACTAACAATACCAATCTGTTTTCCCGTCGCCACATCGACCAGCGGCCCCCCACTGTCACCTTTACATGCAGAGTTGCCATATTGGGTGTGGCTATCCGGCTCTAATACTCGGTTTTTCGTTGGTAGCGTACAAATTTTGGTTTGGTTTTCTCTTGAGTCGATGATCCCCGGAAAACTGCTGCCAATTTCTAAACGCTCATAACATTTGTCGATGGGTAAAAATGTACTAATGGTGGTTTTGAGCGTATTGGAAGGTTCAGAAGCATCCGGCTGAGTGGTCCCCCACCCAAACACTTGCACATTTTCGACACGTTGATTGGTCAGGTAATTATCGTTCCAATCCACTGCCAAACGCGCTTCGATACTCTCCATGTCGGCTTTGTTTGCTAAATCAGCAAAGCTCGCGTTTGCCACTGGGCGCGTGAGATACAGCAACGCGATGTCTGAGTCTAAACCGGTTTGGATAGGTTTCACGTTACCACTACTGTCGGTCTCAGCTTTTGAAATCCGCGTGTAATCAGGGTGAACCACAACGTGAGACACCGGATAGAAGTTATCAAGCCCTGCTGAATTAAGTTCATGCACATTCGCATTCACCGACAACTCGCCCGGCGGGGTCACATAGTAGCTGGCTTCATTCGTTCCCTGCCCCATTACCACGCAGTGTGCCGCAGTCAACACCCACTGCTCCGTCAGCATGGTGCCGCCACACAGTGGGAACTCTGCCATATTACTTGCTCGTAAAGTAACACGATCAACAGAGTCGGTTAGTTCATCTCCTAACACAATCGCCTGTGCTGATTGCACACTGAATGCCGCCACTGCCAGCGCAATGAGTTTGTTACACGTTGTTCTTTTCATTTAGGTTGCTGTCTTCAATTTGGTAAGCCTGAACGTATCTTCTTCGAGAGACGAATCTTGGAAAATCCAGCGAATAAAAATGTGCGATTCAATTCATTGGATTACCTTGGCGGTCCATTCAATATCAACCCAAAATGCCAACTGACTCGCACACAAACCGACTTATTCAAATTAATAAAAACGTCGATAAGACACAGATTACGCAGACAAAAAGAAGCGCAAGTGTATTGTGCTATTTAATTGATGAAAAACGAGTTAGCTCCCAGATATACAGAAAAATATTCTCTATATTTAAGAGAAGGACAATGCCGCTGGAGGTCTCTATGATCAAGGTTGAAGACATGATGACTCGTAATCCTCATACCTTACTGCGCACGCACACCTTGCGTGATGCAAAAAGCATGATGGATGCGCTTGATATTCGACATATTCCGGTTGTTGATGCCAATAACCACTTACAAGGCTTGGTGACTCAACGCGACATTCTTGCTGCTCAAGAATCGAGCTTGCACCCAGATGAGGCTGAACAATCTTTTACTCTAGATACACCGCTCTACGAAATGATGCACACCAACATCATGACGGCCGAACCCATCGCGGGGCTTAAAGAGAGCGCTATCTACATGCAAAAGCACAAAGTTGGCTGTTTACCTGTTGTCACCAAGGGTCGATTGGTAGGCATCATTACTGACAGTGACTTTGTGACCATTGCGATTAACTTATTGGAACTGCAAGAAGAAGTGGAACCCGAAGAAATCGAGCCAGAAGAATAATACGCAAACGCGTTATCTTGGGTGTAAATTTCGTTTCTTAAACGTTTTAAACGAAAAAAGAGCGGCAGGGTTGCCGCTCAAAATGCCATTACTGACGCTGATTAAGGAAGTGTTTCTCTGCCAATTAGAATTGGTCTTCTTCGGTCGAACCTGTCAATGCGGTCACTGAAGAGTTACCACCTTGGATGGTATTGGTCATTCTATCGAAGTAACCTGTACCTACTTCTTGTTGGTGTGCAACAAATGTATAGCCTTTTTCTGCCGCCTGGAATTCAGGACGCTGAACTTTCTCAACATAATGACGCATACCTTCACCTTGAGCGTAAGCGTGTGCCAGTTCGAACATGTTGAACCACATGTTGTGAATACCTGCTAGCGTGATGAACTGGTACTTGTAGCCCATGTTAGCCAGCTCTTGTTGGAACTTAGCAATGGTTTCTGCGTCTAGGTTCTTCTCCCAGTTGAATGAAGGCGAACAGTTGTATGCCAACAATTGGTCTGGGTACTCTGCATGAATCGCTTCTGCAAACTTGCGTGCTTCCTCTAGACATGGCGTTGCTGTCTCACACCAGATTAGATCCGCATATGGCGCGTAAGCTAGACCACGAGAGATAGCTTGGTCGATACCTGCACGTACACGATAGAAACCTTCTTGAGTACGCTCACCTTCAATAAAGTCTTTATCGTATGGGTCACAATCTGAAGTAATGAGATCTGCCGCATTCGCATCAGTACGAGCAATAACCAAGGTTGTTGTACCCGCTACATCAGCAGCTAAACGAGCAGCAACCAGTTTTTGTACCGCTTCTTGCGTTGGAACTAATACCTTGCCGCCCATGTGGCCACACTTTTTCACCGATGCTAGCTGGTCTTCAAAGTGAACGCCCGCTGCGCCTGCTTCGATCATCGACTTCATGAGCTCGTAAGCGTTAAGCACACCACCAAAGCCCGCTTCAGCATCCGCTACGATAGGTAGGAAGTAATCAATACCACCTTCATCTTCAGGCGATTTACCTGCTGACCATTGGATTTGGTCTGCACGACGGAACGAGTTATTGATGCGTTTTACTACTGACGGTACAGAATCGACTGGGTATAGAGACTGGTCAGGGTACATCGTTGAAGCGGTGTTGTTGTCCGCTGCAACCTGCCAACCAGATAGGTAAATCGCTTCAATACCAGCTTTAGCTTGTTGAACAGCTTGGCCGCCAGTTAACGCACCAAGACAGTTTACGTAACCTTTTTTCGCGCTACCGTTGACCAGTGACCAAAGTTTGTCTGCACCACGTTGTGCAATTGTGTTGGCTGGTACCATAGAGCCACGCAGTTCCACCACTTCCTCAGCAGTGTATGTACGCTTTACATTTTTCCAGCGCGGGTTAGTTGCCCAGTCTTTTTCCAGAGCTTCAATTTGTTGGCGGCGAGTTAAGTTAGTCATTGGTCTATCCCTCTTTATAATTTGCACTTTATGCGTGTGCGTTGAGTTTCCGTTCTCAGGCAGTACTTCCCTATCTGCCTTGAAAATCCTTCACGTTATTGGTGTTACAGTTATTCTTTATTAATCTAGGTAGTCATAACCAGGAACTGTTAAAAAGTTGGTCAGCTCATCGCTCGTAGTGAGCCTTGCCATCAAGTCTGCCGCTTCTTCAAATCGACCCGCTTGGTAGCGCTGCTCGCCAATTTCTTGTTTCACTACTTCAATCTCTTCTTTTAGATAGAGCTCGAACAGCTCTTTAGTGACCTTTAACCCGTTGTCTAGCGACTTGCCGTGTTGAATCCATTGCCAGATCGAAGCTCGGGAGATTTCTGCCGTTGCTGCGTCTTCCATCAGTCCGTAAATCGGCACACAACCGTTGCCAGAGATCCAAGCTTCGATGTATTGCAGCGCAACGCGAATATTGTGGCGCATTCCGCCTTCAGTGCGCTCGCCTTCACAAGGCTCAAGCAGTTCAGCTGCTGTAATAGGCGCATCCCCTGCACGGCTCACATCCAACTGGTTGGTGCGTTCACCCAGCACAGCACTAAAGACTTCCATAGCAGTGTCAGCCAAACCTGGATGAGCCACCCAAGTACCGTCATGACCGTTGTTAGCTTCTAACGATTTGTCAGTCTGGATCTTGTCTAATACTTTTTGATTCTCTTTCGGGTCTTTAGCTGGGATAAATGCGGCCATTCCTCCCATCGCGAAAGCACCACGCTTGTGACAAGTACGAACCAGCAAACGCGAATAGGCGTTCAAAAATGGTTTGTCCATGGTGACGACTTGGCGATCTGGCAGAACACGATCTGGGTGTTTCTTCAGTGTTTTGATGTAACTGAAAATGTAATCCCAACGACCACAATTCAGCCCTACGATGTGCTCTTTAAGTGAGAACAGAATCTCATCCATTTCGAATACGGCTGGTAAAGTTTCAATCAGCACAGTCGCTTTGATGGTGCCTGTATCAAGACCGAAATAGTCTTCCGTGAAATGGAACACTTCGCTCCACCACTTCGCTTCGTGATGCGATTGCAGTTTTGGAATGTAGAAATAAGGGCCGCTGCCTTTTTGAAGTAAGGCTTTGTAGTTGTTATAGAAGTACAGAGCGAAATCGAATAGCGCACCTGGAATGATCTGACCGTGCCACGTAACGTGTTTTTCTTTTAAATGAAGGCCGCGAACACGGCAGATCAACACCGCTGGGTCATCTTCCAGCTGATAATGCTTGCCATTGCCAGGGTTGGTGTAACTGATGGTGCCATTCACGGCATCGCGTAAATTCACTTGCCCATCCAGCACTTTACTCCATGCTGGAGACATTGAATCTTCGAAGTCTGCCATGAACACTTTTACATTCGCATTCAGTGCGTTAATCACCATCTTGCGATCAGTTGGTCCGGTAATCTCCACACGGCGATCTTGCAGATCTTGTGGGATTCCTAAGATCTTCCAACTTCCTTCACGGATGTCTTGTGTCTCTGGTAAAAAGTCTGGCAGCTCACCTGCATCGATACGCGCTTGCTTCTCTTCTCGTGCTTCCATCAACTGCTCAACACGTCCAGCAAATTTTTCACACAGTAGAGATAAAAAGGTTTGGGCTTCAACAGGGAAAATTGCTTGATGTTCTGGAGCAACGACTCCATTCACCTCAAGCATGCCTTGGGTTTGCTTTAGTTCTTGTGTTTTTTGTTCTGTCTGAGCAAGCATAATCATTCATCCTTAACGTGCTTTATCCATCTTGGGCAGTCAGCGTAAAGCTACATTTGTAAGTTATGAACAACAAATTACATCCTTTAACTTTGTGTTCAACTCGTCTAGCCATGTCGATAGATTGCGTAATGTTATGTGTATTTTCAATCTAGACATAAGTCTTATCGGCCTTTAAATAAGCTATCTCAACAAAGGGTTTAACGAAACCCCCAAGATAAACAAAACAGAAAATTCGAAGTTTTATTCGGCAGGGTAAAAACCGCCTATCGAACACCTACTTTTGTAAGTTATTACGTAATTAAATTACATTAATTTTAAGATCGATTTATCATTTCAAACGAGTGTATGAATATAGACTGGTAAACAAACGCCTTGTATTCACAAGGGCTGGCAAGGTGAACTCAAACAAGGGTCAAACAAGACATACTAGGTTTTGTGTAAAATTAACATTGTGAAATTTCACTATTTTATGAAAGCTTCATCAAAGAAGAGCTGTAAAATTTTACAAGTCAAAGTTCACCAACAGAATAAAATACTAGAAAGCGCACTGTTTTCAGTGCGCTTTTAGATAAATAATGGAGATGTAGAGGCTAATACTAATAGCTAAAGCAGTTCGGAAACGACTTCTGCAAGCTGATTAAATGTTTTCGTTCTTGATGAACTCGGACGCCAAACTAAGCCAATTTCGCGATAGGCTTGCTTTCCTGGGGGATCGATCACGACTAAATTCTGGTTATGCAGCAGGCCGTGGTCGATAGCCATTTGAGGAATGAACGTCGTTCCCAAACCATTCGCAACCATTTGCACCAAAGTATGAAGGCTGGTTGCTGTAAACGGATTAATTTTTTCTTTATCTGTTAATTTACACGCAGATACCGCGTGTTCCGTTAAGCAATGCTCTTTCTCTAATAAAAAGACGGATTCGTCAGGTAAATCTGCGTAACGAATCGGCACAGGCACCGATTGGGCTTGATTCGCACTAATAACCATTCGAAACGGATCCTTACCCACCACTCGGCTTTCCATACCGTCAATTTCGACTGGCAACGCTAAAATGAGTACATCCAGCTCACCGTGTCTAAGCGCTTGAAGTAAGTTTGTTGTCGTGTCTTCTCTTAATAAAAGATTCAGTTGTGGGAAACGGTAGTTAACCTCTTGCACCAAATCACACAGTAAAAACGGAGCAATTGTTGGTATGCATCCCACTTTTAGCTGGCCTTGCATATCGTCGCCTTGGCACATACGTCCAAGCTCGACCAAATCTTGCCCTTTTGCTAACAGTTCTCGCCCCTGCTTTACTACCATTTCTCCTGTTTGGGTAAAAACCAGTGGACTTTTCTTGTCTTTCTTTTCATATAATGGACAACCAATCAATTCCTCTAAGTTTTGAATACCTTTACTTAAAGTCGACTGACTGACAAAACAACGCTCTGCAGCGTCACTAAAATGTCTTGTTTCATGCAGTGTGACTAAGTAGTGCAACTGCTTCAAACTGGGCCATTTATTCATAATTGTATTTGTATCTACCGCTGTTCCAGTGATCGAGTTAAGAGTTTTGCTATTATCGTTTTTTTCGATTAACTCAATCTATTTATTTCGCTTTTTTCAATACTACAATCTGTACTATAGTTTGTCTCGTACAAACACGGACCAAACCGACACAACTGAATTCGGTTTGGAACTAACCATACTTTTTAGGAGCAAAAAAATGGTACTAGTAGGTCGTCAAGCCCCTGATTTTACTGCAGCAGCTGTTCTAGGTAACGGTGAAATCGTTGAAAACTTCAACTTTGCAGAGTTCACTAAAGGTAAGAAAGCAGTAGTATTCTTCTACCCACTAGATTTCACTTTCGTTTGCCCATCTGAGCTAATCGCATTCGACAACCGTCTAGCTGATTTCCAAGCTAAAGGTGTTGAAGTAATCGGTGTTTCTATCGATTCTCAGTTCTCTCACAACGCATGGCGTAACACTGCTATCGAAGATGGCGGTATCGGTCAAGTTAAGTACCCACTAGTTGCTGACGTTAAGCACGAAATCTGTAAAGCTTACGACGTTGAGCACCCAGAAGCAGGCGTTGCTTTCCGTGGTTCTTTCCTAATCGACGAAGAAGGCGTTGTACGTCACCAAGTAGTTAACGACCTACCACTAGGCCGTAACATCGACGAAATGCTACGCATGGTTGACGCTCTTAACTTCCACCAGAAGCACGGCGAAGTATGTCCTGCACAATGGGAAGAAGGTAAAGCAGGTATGGACGCATCTCCAAAAGGTGTTGCAGCGTTCCTATCTGAGCACGCAGCTGACCTAGGCAAAAAATAATAGACCTTCACCCTAGCTCAACGGGTGTGATGGTTGGATGTATATAAAGCAAAAAGCTAATGCGGAAAACCGCAAACGCCAATCAGTCTAAGTAAAGTCCTATCAAAGCCCAGAGCAAATGCTCTGGGCTTTCTTTTACCTTCAGATAAACCGCCAAAATGAGGTAACGCTGCAGCGTAAACTTTACCTCTATTTCTCATGCCCTCCATACAGATTCTGCTTACTGGCCCTGTTAATATCTTAGCCACAACACTTATTTGTAACGTTAGCAGGATAAATGAACGTGGTTACTCACCTAGAAGTCTGTATCGATAATATTGAATCTCTGCACTACGCCATTGCTGGCGGCGCCACTCGGATTGAGCTTTGCTCCTCTTTGGCTTTAGGCGGACTAACACCCAGTTATGGCTTTATGCAGCAAGCGGCTAAGCTTTCTAGTGTTCCAGTTTATGCCATGATCCGCCCACGCCAAGGTGACTTCTTCTACAATGAAGAAGAGATCGAAATGATGCGGTGGGATATTGAAGCGGCTCACCAATCGGGCTTGGATGGTGTGGTTTTAGGTGTACTCACTCAAGAGGGGGATATTCACATGCCCTTTGCAACAGCACTGTGCGAATTCGCACAGGAATTAGGGCTGGGCATAACGTTCCATCGTGCTTTTGATCAATGTAGAAACGCTCAATCAGCATTGGAAGAGGTCATCAGTTTGGGCTGCGAACGCATTCTCACTTCAGGGCTCGCACCTTCTGCGCCAGCAGGCCAGAAAGTACTTAAATCTCTTGTTGAACAAGCCCAAGGACGCATTGCAATCATGGCGGGTGCTGGCGTTAATGCGAGTAACGTACGTGCATTAGTAGAAGACACTCAGGTTCCTGAAATCCATTTGTCAGGGAAAACGACTCGACCGAGTAAAATGACCTTTATTGCTGAACAAAGCAAAATGGGCGCAACTGATGTCGATGATTTCTTAATCCCCATCACAAGTACACAAGCCATTACCGACGTCGTAGCAACTCTCAAATAGACCACCGCAACCTCACACGCATAGCTTTTGAGTGCTAACATATTGTTTATCAAGGAGTGAGGAAAGATGTATGTCTAAATTGAAGAAAAAGGAATACGAAAAGGAGCTCAAAAACCTTCAAGTTGAGCTCGTAAAACTTCAAGAGTGGGTCAAACACAAAGGGTTAAAAGTGGTGGTTCTGTTTGAAGGCCGTGATGCTGCGGGCAAAGGCGGGGTGATAAAGCGAATTACAGAAAAGCTAAACCCGCGTGTTTGTCGCGTAGTGGCTCTGCCTGCACCGACAGAAAAAGAAAAAACGCAATGGTACTTCCAACGTTACGTCGCTCATTTGCCATCTGCTGGTGAAATCGTTTTATTTGACCGAAGTTGGTATAACCGAGCGGGTGTCGAAAAAGTCATGGGGTTCTGTACTCCAGACGAATACGAGGAGTTTTTACGCTCTTGCCCTGAATTCGAGAGAATGTTGCAACGCTCTGGGATTATTCTGATTAAGTATTGGTTTTCGGTTTCAGACGAAGAGCAGGAAAAACGTTTTCTAGGTCGAATTAATACGCCGATTAAACGTTGGAAATTCAGCCCAATGGATTTGGAGTCACGTCATCGCTGGGTCGAGTATTCTGAGGCAAAAGATAAAATGTTCGCTTACACAGATACGAAGAGCTGTCCTTGGTGGGTCGTGCCCTCTGACTCGAAAAAGAAAGCGCGCTTGAACTGCATCAGTCATTTACTTAGCCAGATTGATTACAAAGCACTTGAGTACTCACCCATCGAATTACCTGAACTCAATAAAGAAGGTTACGTCAGAGCGCCCATTGATGATCAGACCTTCGTTCCTGATAAATATTGACGTGCTTTCCCTCTCCCTAATAAATAGACCAGCCTAAAAGCTGGTCTATTTATTGAAATCAGTTACTTCAGTACGTCATCAATGCTTTGATCACCTAGATGGCGTACATCTTTCCCTTTCACGAAGTAAATAATGTATTCACAGATGTTCTGGCAACGGTCCCCAACGCGTTCAATCGCGCGTGCAGACCACATCACTTGCAGAATATTGGGTATATTTTTTGGGTCTTCCATCATATAGGTCATCAACTGACGAATTACCGCTTCATATTCAGCGTCTAGCTTGTCATCTTGTTTGTGCACCTCTGCTGCCGCTTCTACATCCATGCGGGCAAACGCATCCAAAACCTGATGCAGCATATTAATTGCCTGACGGCAGAGAGGCTCTAACGACACTTGGAATTGTCGTTCTTTTGATGATGGACTTTCAATGGCAACGTAAGCAATGCGTGTCGCCACGTCACCGATACGTTCTAAATCAGTGATCGTTTTGATGATAGCCATGATTAAGCGCAAGTCTTTTGCCGTTGGCTGACGCTTAGCAATAATGCGTGTACAGGCGTCATCGATCGAGACTTCCATCGCATTCACTTTATGATCGTCACGCACAACCTTACGCGCCAGTTCGATGTCTTCTTTATGCAAGGCTTGAATAGCATACGAAAGCTGCTGTTCTACCAAGCCACCCATGGTTAATACATGAGTACGAATCGATTCTAGCTCTACGTTAAATTGTCCTGAAATATGACGTCCAAAGTGCATGATGTTCCTTATTCCGTATAGAGTCGCGACTTAACCGTATCGACCCGTAATGTAATCTTCGGTCTGTTTCTTCATTGGCGAGGTGAAGATCGAGTCCGCGTCAGAGTATTCAATTAACTTACCCATATGAATGAATGCGGTGTGATCACTCACTCGCGCCGCTTGCTGCATGTTATGGGTAACGATAACGACAGTATATTGAGTCTTCAGCTCATTGATAAGCTCTTCAATAGTTAAAGTTGAGATTGGATCCAACGCTGATGTTGGCTCATCCAATAACAGGACTTCCGGCTCAATCGCCACCGCGCGCGCAATGACCAAGCGCTGTTGCTGACCACCAGATAAGCCAAATGCGTTCTCATGCAAGCGGTCTTTTACCTCATCCCACAACGCCGCCGAGCGCAAGGATCGCTCCACTGCGTCATCTAAACTGCGGCTGTTTTTTACACCTTGTAAGCGTAAGCCATAAACTACATTTTCATAAATAGACTTAGGAAATGGATTGGGTCTTTGAAACACCATCCCCACTCGGCGTCGAAGTGTCGCAACATCGACATTGGGATGATAAACATTCTTGCCATGTAGACGCACTTTACCTGTGACTCGACACCCTTCCACTAAGTCGTTCATGCGATTGATGCAACGTAATAACGTCGACTTTCCACACCCTGAAGGACCGATAAAAGCGGTGACTCGCCCTTTGGGAATTCGCATCGAAATATCATGCAGCGCCTGAGTTTGACCATAGAACAGATTAAGGTTCTCGATTGAGATTGCTGTTTGTTCATCCGTTAAATTATGAACGTCCAATGGTGGCTCATAACCTAATGTACTATCAAAATTAAACATACTTAATCTTGTCCTAACGTTCTGTATTTTTCTCGTAAATTATTGCGAATACTGATTGCTGTTAAGTTTAGCCCGACAATCACTGTCACGAGTAAGAAAGAGGTGGCATAAACTAATGGTCGCGCCGCTTCGATGTTGGAGGTTTGAAAGCCAACATCGTAAATGTGAAAACCTAAATGCATGAACTTTCTATCCAAATGCACATAAGGGAATTGCCCGTCAACCGGTAAACTGGATGCCAATTTCACGACCCCCACCAGCATCAGTGGCGCTACTTCGCCAGCTGCACGCGCAATCGCAAGGATCAGCCCTGTGATAATAGCTGGCGTCGCCATAGGCAAAACCACACGCCATAGTGTTTCGAACTGAGTTGCACCAAGCGCCAGAGAGCCATGTCGTACTGAACTCGGAATACGAGTTAAACCTTCTTCTGTCGTCACAATCACAACTGGAAGCGTCAGCACGGCAAGAGTTAGTGCAGACCACAACAAACCCGGCGTACCAAAGGTTGGTGCCGGTAGCTTCTCCGCATAGAATACGTTATCGATAGAGGCACCAATCGTATAAACAAAGAAGCCTAAACCAAATACGCCATAAACAATCGATGGAACACCCGCTAGGTTTATAACCGCAATACGAATAACCCTGGTTAGAGCGTTATTCTTAGCGTATTCATGCAGATAGATAGCAGCGATCACCCCAAGTGGCATCACAATGATCGACATGATAATTACTAAGAAAACCGTACCAAATATCGCAGGGAACACGCCTCCCTCGGAGTTAGACTCTCTTGGATCTTCAGATAAAAACTTCCAAACCTGCTTCCCCCAGTGCATGACTTTATCAGGCAGTGACATTTGGTTTGGGTACCAGTAGTCCAAAATGTCTTCGAGCGGAATCGATACTTGTGAGCCCGTCATATCCTCGACAATCAGGGCATAGCCAGAAAGCTGTAATCGTAAGCCATCAAGCTGCAAATCTAACGTCGCAAGCGCTTTTTCTATCTGCTCTTTTTTCGTCTGATTTTCCTTTAAGAAGCTTTCTGTCAGCGTGTCATTCAATTCATGCTTGCGCTTTTCTAATCGCAACTGCTCTAGCTTCCAACCAAGCTCTTTAAGCTGATCGACCACCAAAGAATCAATCTCATGGCGCAGAGTTTCTGCATCATCAAGTTTTTTGTTCAAGATTGATTGAATATCGTTGGTGTATATATTATCGCCATCTTGAAACGCCACCAGCTTACCAAAGAAATAACCACCGCTACTGCGCTCTATCACCGCCCACTCTTTTGGCGTCGTGGGGTCATCCAACTGCATTTGCAATACGGAGATAAAATCAGCAGGATACAACTCTCGGTTGGCGATTTTGATACTGAGTCGCGTAGCAAAGTCTTCATCGTCTTCTAATTGCTGCGCCGCGCTTTCAGGCAGATAACTCTTCGGTACAAAACTGCGTTCATACACTTGACCAATCAGAATAGTATTTTCATGTAGCACTTCGCCTTGCACAGGAGTCAGCGCTGCAACATTCCACTGATACAAGGGCGCTGGCCAAAAGTAAGTCAGGCCTTTCCAGCCGATAAGGAGTAACAACCCTAATACCGACAACAAACTGATGCTGACTGCACCGCCTGTTAGCCATATCCACGGTGCGCCAGAACGAATCCAATTTAACACGTCATTACTCGCTCTTTATTCAAACCACTATTACAACGCACGGTACTTGTCTCTCAGTCTCTGACGAACCCACTCCGCAAGCGCGTTTACTGCAAACGTAAACACAAACAAAATCAATGCAGCTAGGAACAGCAGGCGATAATGCGAACTTCCAACTTCCGACTCTGGCAACTCAACGGCGATGGTCGCCGACAGGCTGCGCAATCCTTCCAAAATATTCCAATCCATTAATGGCGTATTGCCCGTTGCCATTAACACAATCATGGTTTCACCAACAGCGCGTCCCAGGCCCATCATAATGGCAGAAAAAATACCTGGGCTTGCGGTAAGCAAGACAACATAGATTAAAGTTTGCCAAGGCGTGGCCCCTAATGCCAAAGAACCATCCGATAAATGTTTCGGTACAGAGAAAATGGCATCTTCGGCGATGGTAAAAATCGTCGGGATAACAGCAAACCCCATCGCTAACCCCACCACCAATGCATTGCGTTGATCGTAACCAATACCATGCTCGGTTAAGAATAAGCGCATATCGCCACCAAAGAACGTCTGCTCAATCGTAGGCGAAATCCACACGCCAAGCCCAATCAGTACCAATATGACAGGCATGAGCACTAAAGCATGCCAACCATTAGGCAGACGATTACGCAAAGGTTGCGGTATTAATGCCCATAGCCCGCCCATAATCATGGTGCTCAAGGGCAAAACAAACAGCATGACGACGATCGTAATCAGGTGGTCTTCGACAATAGGTGCGAACCACAACCCCGCGAGGAAACCAATGATCACCGTCGGCAGTGCTTCCATTAGCTCAATCGACGGTTTTACGACACGACGCATGCGTGGTGACATAAAGTACGCCGTATAAATAGCACCTAGCACTGCGAGCGGTACTGAAAACAGCATCGCAAACATCGCCGCTTTTATCGTCCCAAACGCAATAGGTACTAGGCTGAACTTAGCCTCAAAGTTATCGCTCGCCGAAGTCGATTGCCACACATATTCAGGCTCAGGATACCCTTCGTACCACACTTCTTGCCATAATGAGGACAATGAAATTTCCGGATAGGCATTGTCCACTTCCGCAACATTTAACGCATTATTTTGCCAAGTGATTAAGTAGCGTTCATTGTTAGACATTGCTGCGATTGCGGGCGCTTGATTGTACGCACGCTTAAACAACACCAGTTTTTCACTGGTTGTATAATGGCTTTGCAACGTGCCGTTGGTGTAAAAGCTATAAAATCCTTTGCGATAAGAATCCGGCAACAAATACTTAAGCTCTGATGCCAATTTAAAATCACGAATATGCGTTAACGTGCGTCTCTCTTCTTGCAGCGTGTCAAACCATTGCGACACCCGACCATCGTTGTGTGTCACCAAAAGCGAGTAAGCACCAGCCAGTAGGTCCATTGTACGAACGGAGTGCTTCTTATCACCTTGAGTGAGATCGACCACCTCTCGCACAGCAAATTTACGTGCGGTTTTCTTTAACACGATCAACTCAGAGCCATCGCGCAAATAAAGCGTTTCACCATCAGGTGTCAATAACATTTGCTGAGGTGCATCAAAGCCTGAAGAGAACGTAAAATCGATCGTTGTCGGAGGCGTACCCAAAGACGAAGCCACTTGCCAACGAGCCTTCACTTCACCGCTTTGTGTCTGCCAAACAATTGTTGGTAAGGGCGTTGAAGCTGCAAACACAAACTGAGTCACAGGATCTTGAGGCGTACTCAGCGTCAGATCCATGCTGGTGTCTAGCTCAATCACTTCCGGAGGACGTGTATTTTCTCTCAACGTGGCATTAAATTCAGGCTTGAAAAGGTGCGCTTTACCCTGCCCATCAACAAACCCATACCAACCTAGTCCAGGAGCAGATTGAGAGAAAGCGACGGGTTCCTGGACGATTTGCTGTTTATACACCGCAGGTTTCGTAGGATCGTCCATCGA
The DNA here is from genome assembly GCF_021728155.1 of Vibrio sp. J2-4. Classification (NCBI taxonomy): domain Bacteria; kingdom Pseudomonadati; phylum Pseudomonadota; class Gammaproteobacteria; order Vibrionales; family Vibrionaceae; genus Vibrio; species Vibrio sp. J2-4. The sequence continues at coordinate 12,480 of NZ_JAKKCN010000001.1, read as the reverse complement.
CAAATATTGAATCTCACCACTTTGGGTTAGAACGAACGCGAGCTGAGCGTAATCATCCACCGAAATCGCCAGTGGTGTTTCAATATGGGTGGCTCGAATGGCTTGGTTGGTTTTGATCTCCGCATCAGAAAAAAGCGGAATGATCACCATGGCGAGGTAGACAAAGATCAAAATAAGCGCCGCGAGAACGCCGACACCACCGGATGTCACTGCAAGTCGAACTAAACGATCTTTTATCAGTCGTTTCTTATCTTTTTCCTGCAATGAAAACTCGGCTTGTGCCATTTAAATCTCTACCTTTTTTGACTTAGTACTAGAATATGTCGTTAAGATGACAATTATATTACAGATCACATTAAACACCTGAAAAGAATACAACTCTTATGCAATGCGTGGTATGAAATAAATCTGTAATGAAAATCTCATAATGTTCTCACTCATCCATTTTTCCAAGATGAGTACGTATTACTTCAATTTTGGCTAGGTAAGGTTATGAGCGCAGAAAAACTATATATAGAAAAAGAACTTAGTTGGTTGTCTTTCAACGAACGAGTATTACAAGAAGCTGCCGATAAAACCGTCCCTTTGATCGAACGTATTCGCTTTCTTGGGATCTTTTCCAACAATTTAGATGAATTTTACAAAGTACGCTTTGCGGACGTGAAGCGCAGAATCCTAATCAGCCAAGAGCGCGGTGGCAGTGATAGCCCTAAACGACTGTTAACCAAAATGCAGTCGAAAGCACTCAAGCTTAACGAACAATTTGATGAGCTTTACAGCGAATTGATTCGAGAAATGGCGCGACGTCGCATTTTCTTGGTCAACGAGCAACAACTGGATGAATCGCAACAAAAGTGGATCGCGAAATACTTCCGTAGAGAGGTCATGCCGCATATCACTCCTCTGCTAATGAAAGATGAGATCGATGTTCTGCAATTTCTCAAAGACGAGTACGCTTACATCGCCGTAGAGCTACGTAAAGAAGAACATTACCAATACGCTCTGATCGAAATTCCGACCGATCACCTTCCCCGCTTTGTGATGGTACCAGAACAGAAAGGAAAGCGTCGAAAAACCATCATCTTACTTGATAATATTATCCGCCATTGTTTGGACGAGCTGTTCAAAGGCTTTTTTGATTATGATGAGCTTAGCGGCTATGCGATGAAAATGACGCGTGACGCCGAATACGATTTACGCAATGAAATCGAGTACAGCTTGCTTGAACAAATGTCAGAGGGTGTCAATCAGCGACTGACAGCAAAGCCCGTTCGCTTCGTCTACGAACGTGATATGCCGCCCCAAATGCTAGAGTTTCTTTGTAACAAGCTCAATATCTCTAATTACGATAACCTTATTCCCGGCGGCCGCTATCACAATTTTAAAGACTTCATTGCGTTTCCAAATGTTGGGCGAGAGTACCTTGAAAATAAACCGCTTCCGCCAATGAAATGCGCCGATTTCGAAGGTTACGCTAACAGCTTTGATGCGATTAAAGCGAAAGATATTCTACTCTATTACCCCTACCACACTTTTGACCACATTAGTGAGTTGGTACGCCAAGCCTCCTTCGATCCGAAAGTGCTTAGTATCAAGATTAACATTTACCGTGTCGCGAAAGATTCTCGCTTGATGAACTCATTAATTGATGCGGTGCACAACGGCAAAAATGTCACAGTGGTCGTGGAGCTGCAGGCTCGCTTTGATGAAGAAGCCAATATCGAATGGTCAAAAGTGTTGACCGAAGCTGGTGTGCACGTCATCTTCGGAGCGCCTGGCCTTAAGATTCACTCAAAGCTACTGATGATCAGTCGCCGTGAAGGTGAAGAAATTATTCGCTACGCGCACATCGGCACAGGCAACTTCCATGAGAAGACGGCACGAATTTATACCGACTTCTCTCTCCTTACCGCAGATCAAGAAATCACTAACGAAGTTCGTAATGTCTTCGGTTATATTGAGAATCCATACCGCCCAGTGAAGTTCAACCACCTCATGGTATCTCCACGTAATTCTCGAACCCAAATCTACCGCTTAATTGATAATGAAATTGCGAATGCCAAGCAAGGAAAGAAAGCCGCTCTTACGATCAAGGTCAATAACCTAGTCGATAAGGGCATCGTCAATAAGCTATATGGAGCAAGTACGGCGGGAGTGAAAATAAATATGATCATTCGCGGCATGTGCTCATTAGTACCGGGCATTGAGGGGATCAGCGACAATATTCGCATCATCAGTATTGTTGACCGCTTTTTGGAACACCCACGCGTGGTGATTACCCATAACGATGGCGATCCGCAAGTCTATATCTCTTCTGCTGACTGGATGACAAGAAATATCGATCACCGCATTGAGGTGGCGGCGCCAGTCCGTGATCCACGTTTGAAACAGAGAATTATTGATATAACGAATATCCATTTTACCGATACAGTAAAGGCTCGTTTTATAGATAAGGAAATGAGCAACGCTTATGTACCACGAGGTAATCGCAAAAAAGTTCGTTCTCAAATCGCTATCTATGACTATCTTAAAAATATAGAAAAGCAAACTAGAAAACAAAATTCAGATGCCTCAAATACTTGAACAAGATACTCGCTACATTGCCGCGATAGACCTCGGCTCAAACAGTTTCCACATGGTGGTGGCCAAGGTTGTAGGCAGTGACTTACAACTGGTTAGCCGTCATAAACAGCGTGTTCGCTTAGCATCAGGACTCGACAGTGAATTGAACTTAAGTCATTCCGCGATGGAACGTGCGTTAGAGTGCTTAGCCATGTTCGCTGAGAGACTGCAAGGGCTTGATGAGTCGAATGTGCGTATCGCCGCGACACACACACTAAGACGCGCTAAAAATGCTCATCTATTCATTGAGCGTGCGAAAGAAGTGATGCCCTTCCCAATAGAAATCATCCCAGGGGAAGAAGAAGCCCGCTTGATTTACTTAGGTGTCGCTCACACTCAAGTAGAGTCAAACTCCAAGTTGGTCGTTGATATTGGCGGCGGCAGTACCGAAATGATCATTGGACAAGAGTTTGAACCTGAGCTTCTCAACAGTAAACAGATGGGATGCGTCAGCTTTACAGAGCAATATTTTAAAAACGGCAAACTGTCTGGGAAAAACTTTAATAAAGCGATGTTAGCCGCCGAGCAAAAACTCGAGTCCATCGCTTCAGCATACCGTAAAAAAGGCTGGGATATCGCTCTCGGCTCATCAGGAACCATCAAAGCGATTCAAGAAGTGCTAGTAGGATTAGGTTTTGAAGATGGCCTGATCACCGCGAAGAGACTGGACACGCTTATTGAAACTCTGTGTAATTTTGATTCAATTGAAGAGATTGAACTGACAGGTTTAACAGAAGAACGTAAGCCCGTATTCGCGGCAGGCGTGGCGATTTTGTCCGCAATTTTCAAAGCACTCCGCATTGAGCAGATGTTTTTCTCCGATGGTGCTCTGCGCGAAGGTCTGTTGTACGAAATGGAAGAGCGTTTTGCGCGCTCCGATATACGTATGCGCACAACTGAAAATTTAGCCAACAAACACCGGGTTGACTTAGAGCATGCTGCTCGTGTTAAAGGCCATGCACGTGAGATGTTATGTCAGGTGCGCTCTGAACTAGGCATTAAGAAAAAGAGTGAGTTATTTGACTTACTAGAATGGGCAGCATTGCTTCATGAAGTCGGATTAAGTATCAACTTACGTAGCTTCCATCGTCACTCTTTCTATATTCTGTTGCATTCCACTCTACAAGGCTTCAACCGTGAACAGCAATTAGTGCTCGCAACATTAGCCCGCTTCCAACGCAAAGCACTTAAACTGCAAGAACTGCCAGATTTCAACCTCTACAAACAAAGTGACGTGATAAGCCTCATCAAAATATTACGACTTTCTATCGTATTAAATGGACAGCGTAACGAAGATCCATTGCCTGACATCACTTTATCCATCAAAAATGATGAATGGACTCTCGCGTGCACAGATGAAGCATGGCTAGAAAGCAACAAATTGCTTCATGCTGATTTACAGGAAGAACAAGAACGATGGAGCAGCGCGAAGTGGACACTCACTTTCTGATCTCGTGCTGTTCATACCTAAACAAAAAGTCGGCTTACAGGCCGACTTTTTTTAATTCTTCTTCTGCAAAATCTGCTGTAATGGGCACATAACCATCTTTCTCAACCAACGCTTGCCCCTGAGCGGAGAAAATAAAGCGAATAAACTCGGCCTCTATTGGTGTTAATGGGTAATCCGGGTGCTTATTCACATACACATATAAGTAACGTGATAGTGGGTACTTACCACTAACAATATGTTCTCGCGTTGGCGTCACGTAGTCATTCCCCGTTTTTGCCACCGGAACTAAGCGTACGCCTGCTACTCGATAACCAACACCGGAATAACCGATTCCACTGATGGTTGACGCTACAGCTTGCACAACTGACGCGGAGCCTGGCTGCTCGTTAACTCGGGTTTTAAAGTCGCCGCCACACAAGGCATTGCTTTTGAAGTAACCATAAGTTCCAGAAACGGAGTTACGACCAAACAACTGCACGTTTCGCTTTGCCCACTGTGATTCAAGACCGAGTTGCTGCCAGTTTGTGACGAATTGACTTTCACCACAGCGTAGCGTGGCAGAAAACAAAGCATCTAATTGACTAAAGTTAAGTCCTTGAATTGGATTGTCTTGATGAACAAAAATACCGATTGCATCGATGGCCACCCTGAGCGCCGTTGGCTTGTAGCCATGTTCACGTTCAAACGCTTCAACCTCTCTTAAACGCATAGGGCGGCTCATGGGACCAAACTGAGCTGTTTGTTCGGTCAATGCTGGGGGGGCAGTAGAAGATCCAGACGCTTGGACTTGCGCATTAATATTCGGGTAAATGGATTTAAACTCTTCAACCCAAAGTGTTGTCATGCCCGCAAGTGTATCGGAGCCGACAGAGAGCAAATTCCCGACAATCCCAGTCGTTTTATGATAATTCGGCAATGGTTTATCTTGAGCGACAGCCATACCGGAACAAGCGAGAGCCAGTAGACTGAACACTTTTGCGACTCTTAATGCCATTATTTCACCACCAAACGTTCAGGCAATACAAAAGAAAACTTACTGCCCACGCCCACTTCACTGTGAATTTCCAAATGAGCATCATGGTGGCTCAGCGCATGTTTCACAATAGCCAACCCTAACCCACTCCCTCCGGTATCGCGTGATCTTGCTTTATCGACACGATAAAAACGCTCAGTAAGTCGATGGAGGTGCTGAGGCTCTATACCATCACCACTATCCTCCACCTCTAAGCATGCGCCTTGAGATGTCTGGAACCAACGAACATTAATGTTCGCGCCAGGCGGTGTGTATTTGACAGCATTATAAACGAGGTTAGAGATAGCACTACGTAACTGGTCATCATCGCCCAGTACGCGTAGGCTAGCATCAACATCAAATTTCAATTTATGTTGGTTGTCCCCACTAAGGCTGACCGCCTCTTTTTCTAGTACTTCTAGCATCGCAGGTACATTCACGACATCTTCAAGCTCATGCATAGGTGCCGCTTCAATTTTAGATAGCGTCAGTAGTTGGTTCACCAAACTGTTCATGCGGTTGAGCTGCTCCGTCATAACACCATGCGCTTTGCTCCACATTGGGCCCACAACCATGTCAGGATCTTCTGTCATCTCCAAATAACCTTGTAGAACCGTCATTGGTGTACGCAATTCATGAGAAACGTTAGCAAAGAAGTTGCGGCGCATTCCCTCAAGTTGTTTTAACTGGCTAACATCACGCACCACCATCAAATGTTCACCTTCGGTATACGGTACGATACGTAGTTCTAGCATGCGTTCGACATTGAGTGGTGAACGCATTTCTAATGGCTCAGAGAAGTCTTTCTTGTTGAGGTACTTGATAAAATCAGGTGTGCGAATGAGGTTGGAGATAGGTTGACCAGAGTCTTCCGGCCAATGGAAACCCAATAAGTGTTGAGCCAGTTTGTTACACCAAACGATATTGCCTTCAGCACGGAACACCACGACGGCATCGGGTAACGATTCCGCACCATTTCTGAATCGGCGAATGAGATTAGTAAGCTCTTTGCGTTTACGGCGTTGGCGCTGCTGTAAGCGATACAAGCCATTGAACAAAGATTCCCAGTTACCGCTACCAGACGGTGGCGTCAGGCGCTTTTCATCCCATAACCAAGAAGATAAACGTACTTGGTTATGCAAATGCCACACAAGCTGCAATGCCGTAGCTGCCAAAAGCAACCACGGCATATAACCGAATATCCAACCTACTATCACCCATGGGGTGTAAAAAAAAGCCAGCTCCCAGGCCAGCTTTTTCCACGTTAATCTTTCAACCACTCATAACTCCAGAAATGGTACCGATAAGCTGCGTGTTAATTTATGCCTTTGTCGAGAAGCGGTATCCAGCACCACGAACAGTTTGGATCAGCTTATCATGACCTGCGGCTTCCAATGCTTTACGCAGGCGGCGAATATGAACATCGACCGTACGATCTTCAACATACACGTTAGTACCCCAAACATTGTTTAATAGCTGCTCACGGCTGTACACACGCTCTTGATGCGTCATGAAAAAATGCAACATTTTAAACTCTGTTGGGCCCATATCTAATGGTGCATCATTAGCCGTGACACGGTGTGATACAGGATCAAGCTTCAATCCCTGCACATCAATTACGTCTTCCAATGCGGTCGGGGTTACGCGACGAATCACCGCTTTTAAGCGGGCAACCAACTCTTTAGGAGAGAATGGCTTAGTAATGTAGTCATCCGCACCGACTTCTAAACCGCGCACTTTATCTTCTTCTTCACCACGAGCGGTAAGCATCACAACTGGAATGTTGCGCGTTAATTCCTCTCGCTTCATATGCTTGATGAAGTTAATGCCGCTGCCGCCTGGTAACATCCAATCCAGTAAAACTAAATCAGGGAAGGGTTCAGCCAGTTTGGTTACTGCAGTATCGTAATCTTCCGCTTCTACCGCTTGGTAACCTTTCTGCTCAAGTACGAAGCACAGCATTTCGCGAATAGGAGCTTCGTCTTCAACAACCAGAATCCTTCTAGACATAATTGAGTAACCTTATGTTCGTTGAGCTAATGAATTTAAGAGACAAAGCGCCCCTCTATGCATAAGCATTATCACTACCAATTATGACACTTTTGTGACCTTTGAAAACAAATTTTCATATAACTTTCTTTTGAGGTTCATTCGGATATTTTTCATTTCTATTAAGACATCAGCACAAAAATTCCCTATGATTAGTCCCTTGTCATCAAGCCTAGAGAAGATTTATGTGGTTTAAAAACTGTCTGGTATACCGCGTTAACCGCGAGGTTACTTTCAACGCCGAACAACTAGAAACTCAACTGTCTGAATTCCGATTCATCCCATGTGGCAGTCAAGATAAACAGAAATTTGGCTGGGTCAGTGCAATGGGTAGACATGGCGACATGATGACTCACGTGTCAGAAAACCGCATTCTGATTTGCGCCAAGAAAGAAGAGAAAATGCTACCTGCCTCAGTGATCAAAGAGTCATTGAATGCAAAAGTAGAAGCAATGGAAGCGCAAGAAGGTCGTCCTCTGAAGAAGAAAGAGAAAGACAACCTGAAAGATGACATCGTAATGGATTTACTGCCTCGCGCATTTAGCCGCAGCAGCCACACTCACGTGCTCATCATGCCAAAAGAAGGGTTCATCCTTGTTGACGCAAGCAGCTACAAAAAAGCGGAAGACGTATTAGCACTACTTCGTAAAACCATGGGTAGTTTACCTGTTGTTCCTGCCATTCCAGAAGTAGCGATTGAAACAACGCTAACCGAGTGGGTGAAAACGGGCGACACACCTCAAGGTATCACCATGATGGACGAAGCTGAGCTAAAATCCGTGCTTGAAGAAGGTGGCGTGATTCGTTGTAAGAAGCAAGAGCTGACCACAGATGAAATCCGCAACCACATCGCAGCAGATAAAGTCGTAACGAAGCTTGCACTTAATTGGCAAGATCGTATTGAATTCATCATGACAGAAGATGCGGGTATTAAGCGTCTAAAATTCTCTGATGAATTGAAAGATCAAAATGACGATATTCCACGTGAAGATCAAGCAGCTCGATTTGATGCAGACTTCTCTCTGATGTGTGGGGAGTTCAGTGCTTTCCTACCCAACCTATACGATGCGCTAGGCGGCTTACCAAATCCCAACGCTTAATATTGTATAAAGGTTAACCATAACGCCCTCACTTTTTTTGAGGGTGTTTTTCTGTCTGAAGCACAATTATCCTAGTCACAGTTCACATTTTGACGTAAAATTTGTGCCCCATTTCCATTAGGTGGAATTGGCCTGACTTGTGATCAGATAAAAGAGAATTGAGCAATGACAACTGAGAAAGCATTCGTACCTGAGCTACTGTCTCCTGCGGGAAGCCTGAAAAACATGCGTTACGCATTCGCCTACGGCGCAGATGCAGTTTACGCTGGCCAACCTCGCTACAGCCTTCGCGTACGTAACAATGAGTTTAACCACGAAAACCTAAAAATCGGTATCGATGAAGCGCATGCTCTGGGCAAAAAGCTTTATGTGGTATGTAACATTCAACCACACAACTCGAAGCTAAAAACGTTCATCCGCGATCTTAAGCCAATCGTAGATATGGGTCCTGATGCATTGATCATGTCAGATCCAGGCCTAATCATGATGGTTCGTGAAGCTTTCCCAGAAATGCCAATTCACCTTTCTGTACAAGCAAACGCTGTAAACTGGGCGACTGTTAAGTTCTGGGCAGCGAATGGCGTGGAACGTGTGATCGTTTCTCGCGAACTATCTTTAGAAGAAATCGAAGAAATTCGTGAGCATTGTCCTGAAACTGAACTTGAAGTATTCGTTCACGGTGCATTATGCATGGCTTATTCTGGTCGTTGCCTACTTTCTGGTTACATCAACAAACGTGATCCTAACCAAGGCACTTGCACTAACGCGTGCCGTTGGGAATACAAAGTGGAAGAAGGCAAAGAAAACGACGCTGGTGATATCGTAGAGAAATTTGACCCATCTGAAGCACAGCCTGTCGAAGTACAAGACGAACGCCCTGAAACCACAATTGGTCGTGGTAAACCAACGGATGAAGTCGTTCTACTTTCTGAAGCGCACCGTCCAGAAGAAAAAATGGCAGCGTACGAAGATGAGCACGGCACTTACATCATGAACTCAAAAGACCTACGTGCGGTACAGCATGTTGAGCGCTTAACTAAGATGGGTGTGCACTCGCTGAAAATCGAAGGTCGTACTAAATCATTCTATTACTGTGCTCGTACTGCACAGGTTTACCGTAAAGCGATTGATGACGCTGTAGCAGGCCGACCATTTGATGAAAGCCTAATGGGCACACTAGAGAGCCTAGCTCACCGTGGCTATACCGAAGGCTTCCTACGTCGTCATACTCACGACACCTACCAGAATTACGATTACGGCTACTCAGTCTCTGATGCTCAACAGTTTGTCGGTGAGTTCACAGGTAAACGTCGTGGCGATATGGCTGAAGTAGAAGTGAAAAATAAATTCCTTGTCGGTGATAGTCTTGAGCTAATGACGCCAAAAGGTAATGTTGTTTTCACGCTAGAAGCGATGGAAAACCGTAAGTCAGAGTCTATTGAGGATGCCAAAGGGAATGGTCACTTCGTCTTCATTCCAGTACCAGCAGATCTAGATTTAGAATACGGTCTATTGATGCGTAACTTAAACTCAGGGCAGGACACCCGTAACCCGACTGGTAAGTAATCATGGCCTTGCTCATTACTGACAAATGCATCAACTGCGACATGTGCGATCCCGAATGCCCCAACGGGGCAATCAGCATGGGAGAAAGCATTTTCGAGATTGACCCAGCTCTATGTACAGAGTGTAAGGGACATTACGAAAAGCCGACCTGTCAGTCAGTGTGTCCGATTACAAAATGCATCATCACAGACCCAGAGCATATAGAAACAGAAGAGCAGTTACTGGAGAAATTCGTGATTATTCAAGGGTTAGCATAAGAACAAGTAGGTTCAACTTTGGAGACAAAGTTGAACCTTTTTTTAACCCGACTTTTCAATAGGATAGATATTACAAAACAACTCTTTTTCAAAATGAGACTCTAACCGATCTCGCCAATTTTCAGCTTGGGAAACCGGCACAAGATAAAAGTTTTCTCGGCTCGTGTCCGTAACGAAAGCCATTCCATATTGCATCAGCTCGTAATGCACATCATTAACAAATCCGGGATCAAGACGCTGACGTCCTGTCAGGTGGTTTACATCAACCCGAGTCAATAAGACCCCTTTCGTTTCACTGCTAAATCTGTGTCTTAACCACTCTGCAAATTCTTTTGCACAAATCATAGTCATGGTTTTATCCTTGATTTACTCTTCTAGCAGGAGAAGTATCCATTCCCGCCTCACACACTTGTCTGCCTTGTTATTGCTTCGCTAGCCAACTGACAGACATATTGCTAAGAAACCAAAGTATCGTGACGAAAGATCTTTCTAAACAGAGAAGTTACGACTTATCTATACTACAACTCTTTGTTTAATTTAGATTTCTATATTATGTCACCAAAACTAATTAGGTTAGTTTTTGTATTGGTATTATTCACTGTAGACAAAAGTATAATGTTTCTCCAGTTTCATAAAAGAGATACGTAAGGGAATATAAACCTGTAGAGTCACTCTAGTTAGTAGAGATAAGTGATTGGCATTGCGGTGGAATCGCTTTTTTTCGCTTGGGCTTAGCAATAACTTTCGCAGACGGAGGCTTATCGATAGGCTTAACTTTCGGTCCCCAACTAGCAAGCTCTACCCCACAACCATCACCAGCGGGAGGCAGAGCTTGTTCAACACAATAGCCACTCGACTCAGGACAAGATAACCTGACGTGGAAGTGGTAATGATGCCCCCACCAAGGGCGAACTTTACGTAACCAAGAACGTTCTTTGCCTTCTTCTTGCGAGCAAAGCTGCTCCTTAATGACAGGATGTACAAAAATTCGTGCAACATCCTCACTCTGTGCAGCATATCGAATCAGCCTAAAGTGCCTATCTTCCCAGCGATGGTTAAGTATGGAATAGCCTTTTAAGTCCACCACACTCATTGGCTTAGGGAGTTGTAATTCGTTATAAGAAAGCGGTTGGTCAGCGAGTCTTAACCAGATATCAATATCTAACCCAGTTTGGTGACTAGAATGGCCAGAAGAAAACCTTCCTCCTCGTGGTAAAGACAGATCACCTATAAGCAGCGTTGTGTTGAGATTTTGATGAGCTTGAAGCGCTAGGTTTTCAATAAATTCTATCGTTTTAGGGTGCCCATAGTAGCGTTTCGTTTTACTACGTAAAACTTGATAACCAACGCCATCAAGAGGCAAAGGTAATGCGCCATCCAAACAACCGTTGGCATAACTACCAATAGAGGAAGAAGAGTTTAGGGTAGGGTTAGCAACAGACTCCCAAGGAGTAGAGTATACAGAAGCTGAGAAACATAAACCCAAAGATACAATGAAACTCAGCTTCATAGCTTTTAGCCTTTAGTAGTGTTCGCCATTATCGTAATAAGCTTTAGGGGATAAAGCTGAAAAGATAACTGCAACATCAATATCTGCACCAGCAATACCACGAACTTGCTGTGTAATAAGCTTAGCAACTTTATCTTGTACTTCCTGCCCACGGTCAAACCAAAGCACTTCGACAAAAGGATATGCAGCACTCACCTCGCCCTCATTGAAAAACGTAGTGTAGATGTACTCAAAAGTAAAATCCTCACGCGGACAGTCCATCAGAGGCTGAAGTTCATCCGTCAGAGGCTTTGATAGTGCCTGAACAGCTTGCGGCTCTACAGCACGGAATCGAAAATGTGGCATAAACTTACTTCCTAATTATTAGCATTAACTCATGATAATAACAGGAACCAAGTCAGTAATCATCCAAGCCAATGTAACCACTAACTTTTTCTATACACGTCATATAGATCAAGTAGTAAATCAACTAGCTCACTAACGAAGAATAATGGGAGTATGAACAGAGGTAAGAAGGGGGAAAACGATACACCGAAGCTTAGTGACGCAATCTATTGCAAGGGAAATAGAATGGCTTAAGTCACCGATGTAATATGTTCTTAAGATCAATATGTATCAGATATCGACAACTATTCGTTAGAAACGAAAAAGGCTCCGACCTAAGTCAGAGCCTTGATATATGGCAGGGGTGGAGAGATTCGAACTCCCAACACGCGGATTTGGAATCCGCTGCTCTGCCAATTGGAGCTACACCCCTGCAGTTCGTGTTTAATGAGACGACTCTCAAATAAGTGGCGGAGTGGACGGGACTCGAACCCGCGACCCCCGGCGTGACAGGCCGGTATTCTAACCAACTGAACTACCACTCCGCAGTGGTATCACTCGCTTGTAATCAGCAAGTGTCCAAAATTTAA